>NZ_JARVSZ010000002.1:0-1226636 GCF_030208955.1 Rhodococcus sp. MEB041 | reverse complement strand
GCGCCGATGGTACTGCACCCGACAGGGTGTGGGAGAGTAGGACACCGCCGAACAACCCTTCCCAGAAAGCCCCCCGACCACCGGTCGGGGGGCTTTCTGCATTCACGGGTATCGGTGTCCGGACACAGTCCGATCAAGCAGAGTCCCGTCCTACGCGCGCCGGGATAGTCTCGTATCCACCATGCCGCAGAAACCACGACGCTCGATATCGCCTCTGGGCTCCCCGCTGCTCGGGCACACCGAGGAATCACCGCGTCGCCGGCGTATCCGGGTGCAGATTCTGCTCACCGTCTTCCTGCTGGGCGCCAACGCGATCGGCGCCGTGATCGTGGGTGCACTCATCAGCGTGGTCGTGCCGGGGCCGGACGTCGTCACGCCCCGTGAGTACTGGTGGGTGAACTTCATCCTCATCCCGTGCTACCTCGTGGTCGCGTTCCTCATCGGAGTGGGGTGGGGAACCAAGCGCACCGTCAAGGGACTGCGCTGGGCCATCGAGGACCGCGTGCCCACCCGCAAGGAACAGAAGCGCACGCTGGCGATGCCGTGGCGGCTCACCCGGTTGCAGATCGGCCTCTGGATCGGCGGGCTCGTCATCGTCACGACGGCCGACGGCATCATCGATCCCAACTCCATCCCCAAGGTCGCGTTCACCATCGCGTTCGGTGGTGCGACCGTCTGCGCGTTCAGCTACCTGCTGACGGAGTTCGCTCTGCGCCCGGCGGCGGCGCGTGCTCTCGAGGCCGGCGATCTCCGCCGTATCCGTATCGCCGGGGTGATGGGGCGCTCCATCCTCTCGTGGCTCCTCGGTACCGGCGTCCCCGTGGCGGGACTCATGGTCATCGCCATCGCCTCGTTCATCCGCGATGACACCACCGCCGACCAGTTCGCGGTCGCCATCCTCGCGCTCGGCGGCATCACGTTCCTGTTCGGCTTCGCGCTGACGCTGCTCGGCGGTCTGGCGACGACGGCGCCCATCGACAACGTGCGCTCGGCGATGGTCGAGATCGAACGCGGCAACCTCGACGCACGGGTGTCCGTCTACGACGGCACCGAGCTCGGCGAACTGCAGAGCGGCTTCAACCGCATGGCCGAGGGCCTCGCCGAGCGGGACAAGATCCGGGACCTGTTCGGTCGCCACGTCGGCATGGAGGTCGCCGAGGCCGCGCTGAAGAGCAATCCCGAGCTCGGCGGCGAGGAGCGCGACATCGCCGTCTTCTTCATCGACCTGATCGGATCCACGGAGCTGGCTGCCTCCCAGCCCCCGGCGCAGGTGGTGGATCTGTTGAACCGCTTCTTCGACGTGGTGGTCGACGAGGTGGACAAGCATCACGGTTTCGTCAACAAGTTCGAGGGCGATGCGGCGCTCGCCATCTTCGGTGCTCCCGGCGATCTCGACGATCACTGCGGGGAGGCCCTCAGCGCGGCTCGCGCAATCATGCGGCGACTCGAGAACGAGGTCCCGGACTGCCAGGCAGCCATCGGTATCGCGTCCGGGCGAGCCGTCGCGGGCAACATCGGTGCGAAGCAACGATTCGAGTACACGGTCATCGGAGATCCGGTGAACGAGGCGGCCCGGTTGTCCGAGCTCGCCAAGTCTGCGGACGGGCGTCTGGTGGCGTCGGCACGCACGGTGGAGCACGCCCACAATCAGTCGAGTGACGAGTGGTCGTTCGGCAAGAGCGTGACGTTGCGGGGGCGGTCGGAGGAGACGCAGCTCGCGACCCCTGCCTGACGGCGGCCCACACGGTCGATAGGGTGGCCCGGTGCGTCTGGTCATTGCTCGGTGTCAGGTCGACTACGTCGGCCGGTTGACGGCCCATCTGCCGTGGGCGAAGCGTCTACTGCTCGTCAAGTCCGACGGATCCGTGAGCGTCCACGCGGACGATCGGGCGTACAAGCCGCTCAACTGGATGACGCCGCCGTGCTGGCTGGTCGAGAACCCTGCAGAGGCTCTCCCTGCCGACGGCGACGTCGTGCCCGCGGACCGACAGCTGTGGGTCGTGACCAACAAGGCCGGCGAGGAACTGCGCATCACGATCGAGGACATCGAACTCGACAGCAGCCACGAGCTGGGTGTCGATCCGGGTCTGACCAAGGACGGCGTCGAGTCCCATCTGCAGGAACTGCTCGCCGAGCACGTGCACACGCTCGGTGACGGGTACACCCTGGTACGCCGGGAGTACCCGACGGCGATCGGACCCGTGGACCTTCTGTGCCGCGCCGAGGACGGTGCGACGGTCGCGGTGGAGATCAAGCGTCGAGGAGATATCGACGGTGTCGAGCAGCTGACTCGCTATCTCGAACTCCTGAACCGTGATCCACTGCTGGCTCCGGTGCGGGGCGTGTTCGCGGCCCAGCAGATCAAGCCGCAGGCGAAGACGCTCGCGGAGGATCGCGGGATTCGTTGCCTCACACTGGACTACGACTCGCTCCGCGGAATCGAATCGTCCGCGTTCACGCTCTTCTGACGCGGTCGCCTACCATCGGTCGAGTGCCGAGACGCAACAACCAACGAGCCGGCCGGTCGGGCCGACCGGGGCGACCCGCGCCGACGTTCGGTGACGCCACGGCGCGAGTGGAGCGCGGCCCGTCCTTCGACGGCGACGAGGAGTACGTCGTGCGCCCGATTCCCGGCGCTCGTGCGACCAAGACCTATCGGTGCCCCGGCTGCGACCACGAGATCATGCCCGGTGTGGCGCACGTGGTCGTCTGGCCCGCCGAGAAACTCGGCGGACCCGACGACAGGCGGCACTGGCACACGGGTTGCTGGTCCGGCCGCGGTACCCGCGGGCTCACCCGCAGGTGGTCCTGACCCTCAGGACTGGGTCGAGCTCGACTGGCCGTTCGAGGAGCGCTCGCTCGACGTCTCGGCCGGTGCCTCGTCGAGGAGTGACTCGTCGATCTCGAGATCGTCCGGCGCCAACGGTGCGTCGAGCAGTTCGCTCTCCCGGTTGACCGAGGCGAGCATGGCCGGCACGGAATCGAGTTGGCCGCGGATGCCGAGCAGCTGAGCGAGCACCCGGCCACGCAGGACTCGCAGTTCCTCGGCGAGCTCCTTGGCGTGAGCGATGCGGCGCTCCGACTGCTCGGTGGCGGCTTGGAGCCGACGCTTGGCCTCGGCGGTGGCATCGGCGAGCCGACGATCCGCCTCGGCCTTGGAGTCGGCTTCGAGCTCGTCGACGGCGTTCATCACCTTGGTGCGGCGATCGGCCATCGTGATCTCGAAGTCCTCCTGCACCGCGGCGCGCTTCTTCTCGGCCTCGGCGGCGAGGCGATCACGCTCGGCCTGCGCCTCCTCGACGATGCGGGCGGCGGCTGTGCGCGCCTCGGCCATGGTCTGCTCGTGCTCGGTCTCGAGTGCGGACCGTCGGTCCTTGAGCTCGGCGACCAGGCCCTCGTACTCGCCGCGCATGCGGGTGGCGTCCTGCTCGGCCACGGACACGAGTTCGGCAGCGTCGGCCTCGGCCTTGGCGCGCACCTCGGACGCCTCGTCCGAGGCGAGTCGCAGCATGCGAGAGATGCGATCGCTCATGCCCTCGGCGGTGGTCGGGGGGACCGAGAGCCGATCGATGTCCTTACGGAGATCGTCGATCTCGTCGCGGGCGTCCTCGAGCTGGACCGCGAGATCGCGGGCCTGCGCGGCCGCCGCGTCGCGATCGGTCGCGATGACGCGGAGCTCGGCATCGAACCGCTCGAAGTACCGCTGGACCTCGTCCTTGTCGTACCCCTTGCGGACCACGCTGAAGGGCAGGGAGCTGCTACCGCTGACGTTCTCTGGTGCCATGCGGACAACCTACCGTCACGCGCCCCGTTTCGGCCGTCGGGTGCTGATCACGACGGGTTCCGGGGAGGGGTCAGCTCGCGGCGGGCTCGACCAGTTCGACGAGGACGCCGCCGGCATCCTTGGGGTGCACGAAATTGATCCGGGAATCGGCGGTACCGCGGCGGGGAGCGTCGTACAGCAACCGGGCACCACGCTCGCGGAGGAACGCCGCGGTCTCCTCGACGTCGCGGACGCGGAAGGCGAGCTGCTGCAGGCCGGGACCGTTCCGGTCGAGGAACTTGGCGATGGTCGACGTCTCGTCGAGGGGAGCGAGGAGCTGGATCTGCGCGGCGCCGTCGGCGGCACCGGGAACGGAGATCATCGCCTCGACGACACCCTGGCTCTCGTTGACCTCGCGGTGGGTCACCGTCATCCCGAAGTGGTCCCGGTAGAACTCGAGGGCGACGTCGAGGTCGGCCACTGCGATCCCCACGTGGTCGATGGCCGTCACGAGGCCTGCCGTCACCGCGTCCGCGGTCGCCGTCGTGTGCTCGTCGGTGGTCGTCATACTTTGACGTTAGACCTTTTTTCCGGCAGTTCGGGCGTGGTCTGGGTCACAATCGATCGTCGGCATCGCTGGACGACCGCCAACTCTGTGTGGCCAAGGCGACGCCGCCGATGGTCGAGGACCGTTCACCGACTGCGGCAGAATGGACACATGGCCGACAACCAGCTCTCCAGCACCGCACCTGCCGCGTCCTCCACGCTCTCGCAGCCGCCGATCGTGCGGTGGTTCCGCGTCGTGGCGGTCGCGGAAGCCGTCACCTGGGTCGCGCTGCTCATCGGCATGGCCGTCAAGTACGTCCCCGACCCCAACATCGACAGTGGTGTCCGGATCCCGGGCATGCTGCACGGCGCGGTCTTCGTCCTGTACCTCGTGATCACCGTGCTGACCGCCCTCGCGTTGCGGTGGAGCAAGGGCGTCACGGCGCTCGCACTCCTCGCGAGCATCCCGCCCTTCGGCACCATCGTCTTCGAGGTGTGGGCGTCGAGGACCGGACGTCTGGTTCGATCGGCCGGAGCCGCATCGCCGCGGGCCGCGGCGGAGTGACAAAATAACCTCGTGACTCGACCCGGATCTCGCCCACCAGTACGTCCGTCGGCCGCGGCAGCCGCCGCCATGTCCGGCGCGGTCGACCTCTCGGCGCTCAAGGCCAAGGCACAGGCCGCGTCCGCGCCGCCGTCTCCCACCGCCGCCAACGGTCTCGCGGTCTCCGTCACGGTGACGGAGGTGGACTTCGAGGCCGAGGTGTTGGTGCGCTCGAGCCAGGTCCCCGTGATCGTCAATCTGCTGTCGCCGCGCTCCCCGCAATCGCTGCAGCTGACGCAGTCCCTCGAGGCCCTCGCGGTCGAGGGTGACGGCGCCTGGGTGCTCGCCAACGTCGACGTCGACGTCAATCCGCGCATCGCGCAGGCCTTCGGCGTGCAGGCCGTTCCCACGCTGGTCGCCGTCGCAGCAGGCCAGCCCCTCGCGGATCTGCAGGGCCTGCAGCCCGAGGAGAGCCTGCGTGAGTGGTTGGCGGCCATCGCCCGCGCCGTCGAGGGGAAGCTGACCGGTGTCCCGAACGCCGACGAACCGGCCCCCGAGCCCGAGGACCCGCGCTTCGACGCAGCCGAGGCCGCGCTCGCCGAGGGTGACCTCGCGGGTGCCGAGGCGGCCTTCCAGGAGATCGTCGACGCCGAGCCGGCCAACAAGCAGGCATTGAACGGCGTGCGTCAGGTCCGATTCCTGGCACGCGTCCAGGGGCTGCCGGACGACATCGTCGAGCAGGCCGACGCGGCGCCGGACGACGTCGATCTCGGTCTCCAGGCGGCCGACGCGTTGCTGTATCAGCAGCGGACCGAGGACTCGTTCGCTCGTGTCGTGGAGCTGGTCCGGCGCACGCGTGAGGACGATCGCGCCCGTGCTCGCGCCCGGTTGCTGGAGTTGTTCGAGCTCTTCGACCCGGCGGATCCGCTGGTGGTCACCGCTCGACGCAAGCTGGCGTCCGCCCTCTACTAGGAGTAGCGGCCGTCGCACGCCTCCCGGCCACCCAGCACGCCCCAGCGGAACGCGTCGACGCGCGCGAAGCCGCTGGGGACCGTGCGACCGTCCACGTCACTCGCGGCGAGCCCGTCCGACAACAGACCCGACACCGCCTCGTCGAGGTCGCCCGGTGACAGTGTCACCGTCGACCTCTGCGCCGCGGCCGTGTCGGAAGGACTCAGCGCTGCGGTGACCACTCCCGACAGGCACGCCGACCGGAGCGCGGCTCGGGCGTCCGTCAGGCCCTGGCCGGCCTCGTTCTGCACGGCCAGCACGTACCGGGAGACGAAGAGGACATAGGCGCCGTAGTCGCCGGTGACGTCGAGAGGCACGATGTCGTCCTCGCTCACCTCGGTGGGACGTCCGCGATCGGCCAGCGCGTCGACCGAGATACCGATCGTGTTGGTGGAGGGGCAGTAGGAGACCGGTTCGGTGGTGAGCGCGTCCGCGCACCCGGTGTCGGCGCCGGAGTAGTCGACCGTCGGGGGATCCGCGGTGGGCATCACCTGTTCGAACGTCGCGGCGAACTGCTCGAGCGAGTCCTGCGTGACGGGGAGCTCGCCGGTGTCGAGAGGGCTGTCGAACTGTTGGGGAAGGGTCGAGCGCCGCGACTCGACCTCCTTCTCGTCGATGCGCGTGCAGGCCCCGGCGCCGTCGGTGAAGCCGATCTGGGCGGCGGTGACCCGTTCGAACGCGGAGCCGTGCACCGAGTCGGGATCACCGGGGTCGACGTCGCGGACGGCCACGGTGGCCGCGAGGACGTCGTTCAACCCGTCCGAGGTGTCGAGCGTGAAGTGGGTCGAGTCGCCCTCGGCGACATGGCGCATGAAGGCGCCCGCGAAGCAGTCTGCCTGTTGCTCGGCGACGATGGTCGGGTCGTCGTCCCCGACGAGGCCGGACTGCGTCTGCACGGCGTGGCCGTACTCGTGGGCGAGCACCATGACCACCGACATGGGTCCGAAGGCGTCGATCATGGCCGGCATGAGCAGACCACGGTCCCAGCCGATGCTGTCGTCGAGTGAGCAGTATCCGGCGTTGGCGAGTCCGTCCGTCGGTTCGCTGCAGAAGAGCGGACCCTCGCCGGCGTCGGCGGTGGCGTCCCAGGACACCAGCGACCGGACGGGCTGGAAGGATCCGCGGAACAGCGTCGAGTACGTGGTGCGCCAGAACTTCTGGATGTCGTCCACGGCATCCGTCGCGAGCAGGTCGACGTCCGTTCCGGCTGCGCCGTCGACGTAGAGCTGGGCATGGGAGACACCGGGTCTCGGGCCGGACGGGCCGTCCGTGACGGGGAGACCGGCGACGGTGAAGGGGTCGTCGTAGATGGAGACGGGGGAGCCCGTCACCACCGCGCCACACGAGGTGAGCGCAGTGGTGACGGCGAGTGCGAGGAGGCTCGCGGACCAGCCGAACCGGACGCGAGCCCCGCGCATCATCTCTCCAGTCTGAGCCAGATCGCTCCGTAGGGCGGAAGGGCGACCCGAGCGGATGCCGGACGACCGTGCCACGAGTGCTCGGTCGCGGTGACCTCACCGAGGTTGCCCACTCCCGAACCGCCGTAGACCTCCGCGTCGGTGTTGAGGATCTCGACCCATCGGCCCGGCTCGGGTAATCCAACACGATAGTCGCCGTGCGGGGAACCGGAGAAGTTGAACAGGCAGGCCGTGACGGAGCCGTCGTCGCCGAAGCGCAGGAAGCTCAGCACGTTGTTCGCGGTGTCGTTGGCGTCGATCCACGAGAAGCCACTGGGCGAGCCGTCCTGTGTCCAGAACTCCGGGCCTGCGACGTAGGTGCGGTTGAGGTCGCCGACCAGGTGCTGCACACCGCGGTGCAGCGAGCCGCTTCCCTCCTCGCCGATCTCCCACCAGTCGAGACCGCGCTCGTCGGACCACTCGGCGGTCTGGCCGAACTCCTGGCCCATGAACAGCAGTTGCTTGCCGGGATGCGCCCACATGTAGGCGAGCATGCCGCGCAGACCCGCGGCCTTCGCCCAGTCGTCACCCGGCATGCGGGACCAGAGCGTGCCCTTCCCGTGCACGACCTCGTCGTGGCTGATGGGCAGCACGAAGTTCTCGCTCCAGGCGTAGACCAGGGAGAACGTGACCTCGTGGTGGTGGTACGCGCGGTGGATCGGATCGCGCCCGATGTACCCGAGCGTGTCGTGCATCCAGCCCATGTTCCACTTCATGGAGAAGCCGAGGCCGCCCACGCTGGTGGGACGCGTGACGCCGGGCCACGAGGTCGACTCCTCGGCCACGGTGACGACGCCGCGGTGCAGCTTGTGCACGGTCGCGTTCATCTCCTGCAGGAACGCCACGGCCTCGAGATTCTCGCGACCGCCGTAGATGTTGGGGCTCCACCCACCCTCGGGGCGCGAGTAGTCCAGGTAGAGCATCGACGCGACCGCGTCGACGCGGAGCCCGTCGATGTGGAACTCCTCGATCCAGTACAGCGCGTTGGCGACGAGGAAGTTGCGCACCTCGGTACGACCGAAGTCGAAGACGTAGGTGCCCCAGTCCAACTGCTCGCCGCGCTGCGGGTCGCCGTGCTCGTAGAGCGGGGAGCCGTCGAACCGCGCGAGGGCCCAGTCGTCCTTGGGGAAGTGCGCCGGGACCCAGTCGACGATGACACCGATGCCGTCACGGTGCAGGAGGTCGACGAAGGCGCGGAAGTCGTCAGGGGAGCCGAAGCGCGACGTCGGTGCGTAGTACGAGGTGACCTGGTATCCCCACGATCCACCGAAGGGGTGTTCGGCGACGGGCAGCAGCTCGACGTGGGTGAAGCCGGTCTCGCGTACGTGAGCCGAGAGCTGTTCCGCCAGTTCGCGATAGTTCAGTCCGGGGCGCCAGGAGGCGAGATGCACCTCGTACACGCTCATCGGCGCCCGGTGCGGTTCCAGCTCGGCGCGGGCGGTGATCCAGTCACCGTCCGACCACTCGTACGACGACTGGTTCACGACCGACGCCGTCGACGGCGGGACCTCGGTGGCGAAGGCCATCGGGTCGGCCTTGTCCTTCACCGAGCCGTCCTTGCCGTGCACCCGGAACTTGTACAGCGTGCCGGCGCCGATGTCGGGGACGAACAGCTCCCACACACCGGTGGTGCCGAGCACGCGCATCGGCCAGGTCTGTCCGCCCCAGCCGTCGAACTCGCCGACGACGGTGACGCCGACGGCGCCCGGGGCCCACACCGCGAACGAGGTGCCGTTCACGGGTCCGTCGGGCGTGGTGTAGCTCTGCAGATGCGCTCCGAGGATGTCCCAGAGTCGTTCGTGGCGCCCCTCTCCGAAGAGATGGAGATCGAGCTCGCCGAGGGTCGGCAGGAAGCGGTAGCCGTCGGCGACGGTCACCTGGTGACCGCCCGGGTACTCGACGCGGAGCCGGTAGTCCGCGAGGTCCTCCACCGGCACCAGGGCCGAGAACACACCGTGCGCGACGTGTGTGAGCTCGTGGTCCTTCCCGCCGATGACCGCGGTGACGCTGAGAGCGTTGGGACGCAACGCCCGGATGGCGGTGCCGCCCGGCATGGGGTGCGCGCCGAGAACGGAGTGGGGGTCGTGGTGCTGCCCGCGGGCGAGCAGCGAGAGGTCGTGATCACCGGGAGCGGCGAGGGTGTCCGTGCTCGCGCCGGGGGTGGTGCGTTCCGTCATGAGATCTCCTTCCGGAAGGCGAGTTCGGTGCGGGCGGGGAACGGGACGGGCGGCAGCGCCAGGATGTGGGCGACCGACCGCCACGGCTCGAGCTTGACGTAGTTGGCCTGGCCCCACTGGAACTGCTGACCGCTGACCTCGTCGGTGACCGTCAGGTGCTCCTGCCAGTCGCGGCCGATCTGCGGCATGTCGAGCCAGACGGTGCCTTCCTCGGCGCCGAACGGGTTCAGGTTGATCACGACCAGCACCGCGTCACCGGTCACCGCGTCGAACTTCGAGTAGGCGATGATCGCGTCGTTGTCGACGTGGTGGAAGTGGATGTTGCGCAACTGCTGCAACGCCGGGTGCGCCTTGCGGACGGCGTTGAGCATGGTCAACCACGGCTCGAGCGATTCGCCGCGAGCCCGTGCGCCTTCGAAGTCGCGGGGGCGCAACTCGAATTTCTCCGTGTCGAGGTACTCCTCGCTGCCCTCGCGCACCGGAACGTGTTCGTAGAGTTCGTATCCCGAGTACACGCCCCACGTGGGGGACAGGGTGGCGGCGAGAGCGGCACGCAGCGCGAACATGCCGGGGCCGCCCTTCTGCAGGCTCTCGTGGAGGATGTCCGGCGTGTTGACGAACAGGTTGGGTCGACCCAGATCGGCCTTGGCGGCGATCTCCTGTCCGAACTCCGTGAGCTCCCACTTGGCCGTGCGCCACGTGAAGTACGTGTAGGACTGCGTGAAACCGCGTCGCGCGAGACCGTAGAGCCGCGCGGGACGCGTGAACGCCTCGGCGAGGAAGAGCACGTCGGGGTGCGTCTTCTTGACCTCGGCGATGAGCCACTCCCAGAAGTCCGGTGGCTTGGTGTGCGGATTGTCGACCCGGAAGATCTTGACTCCCTGGCTGATCCAGAACTTGACGACGCGCAGCACCTCCGCGTAGATGCCCTTGCGATCGTTGTCGAAGTTGACCGGGTAGATGTCCTGGTACTTCTTGGGCGGGTTCTCCGCGTAGGCGATGGTGCCGTCGGGGAGCACGGTGAACCAGTCGGGATGTGCGGCGGCCCAGGGGTGGTCCGGGGCGCACTGCAGGGCGAGGTCCAGGGCGATCTCGAGGCCGAGCTTGCGCGCGGCCGTGACGAGTGCGCGGAACTCCTTGACCGTCCCCAGCTCGGGATGCACCGCGTCGTGGCCGCCCTCGGACGAGCCGATGGCCCACGGCGAGCCCACGTCGGTGGGTCCCGGAGTCAGAGTGTTGTTGCGGCCCTTGCGATTCACCTTGCCGATCGGATGGATCGGCGGGAAGTAGACGACGTCGAAGCCCATGGCCGCCACGCGGGGGAGCGCGCCGATGGTGGTCTCGAACGTGCCGTGGCGAGGAGTGCCGTCCTCGTTCCAGCCGCCCGTGGAGCGGGGGAAGAGCTCGTACCACGATCCGACGAGTGCCTCGCGGCGGTCGACCCAGACGTTGATCGCCTCGCCGCGCGTCACCAGCTCGCGCAGCGGCGTCTCGTGCAGGATCTCGCGCACCTCGGGCGTGAACGCCGGTGCGACGCGCGACGGCAGCGGTGCGTCGCTCCGCAGCGCCGTCACGACGTTCTCGAGCAGTGGCTTCTCCGAGCGACCGACGTTCTTGGCGGCGCGTTCGAACAGGCGTGCGCCGGTCTCGAGATCGTTGGCCAGTTCGGCCGGCCCCTGGCCCACGCCGAGTTTCGCCTCGACCGCATGCATCCAGGTGGCGATCGGATCACCCCAGCCCTCGATGCGGGCGATCCAGAAGCCTTCGGCGTCGGGAGTGAACACACCGTGGAAGATGTCCGGCTGCTCGCCGGGGACCATCGGGATGTGGACCGATTTGCCCTGGCCGGGCCCGCGAACCGCCAACGTCGCGTTGACGGCGTCGTGCCCCTCGCGCCACACCGCGGCCGTGATCGGGAATGTCTCTCCCACAACGGCCTTGGCGGGATACTTACCGGACGATGTGTTGGGTAGTACGTCGTCGATGCCGATACGGCCTGTCACCGAAGCCCCTTTTCTGCTGGTTGTCGCAGTTCTGTCGATGTCGGGTTGTCGGGCTGAGCTCGAAGTCAACCGTAGACGAGATGCCCCGGTCTTTCTCGAAACCGACCGAGAGCACCGACGCGACCTGCGGACGAGGCACGCGGCAGTCTCGGACGCCACCGGGAGAAGTACCCGAACGGCTCCTCGGCAAACGCGGAACCACGGTGCGCGGCGGTCGCCCGCAGTAGTCTTCGGAATCGTGAAAGCACTCCGCAGATTCACCGTCCGCGCGCAGCTCCCGGCCCGACTCTCCGGACTCGCCGAACTGTCCGTCAACCTGCGATGGTCGTGGCATCCGCCGACCCTGGAGCTGTTCGAGAGCATCGATCCGGACCTGTGGGTCAGTGGTGACCGCGATCCGGTGCGCATCCTCGGCGAGGTGCGCTCGTCCCGCCTCGAGGACCTGGCGAACGACGACGCGTTCGTGCAGCGCGTGGATGATCTCGTCGCCGATCTGCACCTCTACCTGGCGCAACCCCGATGGTTCCAGCAGCAGGTCGACTCCGGTGCGGATCTGCCGGTGGGCATCGCGTACTTCTCGATGGAGTTCGGCGTCTCCGAGGTGCTGCCCAACTACTCCGGTGGTCTCGGCATCCTCGCCGGCGATCACCTCAAGGCCGCGTCCGATCTGGGGTTGCCCCTCATCGGCGTGGGCCTGCTGTACCGCTCCGGGTACTTCCGCCAGTCGCTGACGGCCGACGGCTGGCAGGCCGAGCGGTATCCGTCTCTCGACCCGCAGGGTCTGCCGCTGCGACTGCTCACCGACGAGTCCGATTCCCCGGTGCTCGTCCACGTCGCGATGCCGGGCGACCGCGTGCTGCGCGCGCGTATCTGGATCGCCCAGGTCGGACGCATCCCGCTGCTGCTGCTGGACTCCGACATCGCCGACAACGATCCCGAGCTGCGCGGCGTGACCGATCGCCTCTACGGCGGCGATCAGGACCACCGGGTGAAGCAGGAGATCCTGGCCGGGGTCGGCGGCGTCCGCGCCGTGCGTGCCTACACCGAGTACCACTCGCTTCCCGCGCCCAGCGTCTTCCACATGAACGAGGGCCACGCCGGCTTCCTCGGTCTCGAGCGCATCCGTGAACTGCACGCGGGCGGGCTGGACTTCGATTCCGCGCTCGCCGCGGTGCGAGCGTCCACCGTCTTCACGACGCACACTCCCGTGCCCGCCGGTATCGACCGCTTCCCCGCGGATCTGGTGCGCCTCTACTTCGGAGACGGCACGGCGGAGTCGTCGCTGCTGCCCGGCATCGAGATGGAACGCATCCTCGAACTCGGCCGCGAGAGCGACCCCGCGGTGTTCAACATGGCCCACATGGGGCTGCGGTCGGCGCAGCGCGCGAACGGAGTCTCCAAGCTCCACGGCATCGTCAGTCGCGGCATGTTCGACGAACTCTGGCCCGGATTCGACGCGTCCGACGTCCCCATCGGCTCGGTCACCAACGGCGTGCACGCACCGACGTGGGCGTCGCAGCGGTGGCTCGACCTCGCGGCGCGCACGGTGGGAACCCGCACGATGGAGGAGGCGCAGGGCTGGGAGCAGTTGGCCGAGGTCTCCGCATCGGACCTGTGGGAGACGCGTTCGGCGCTGCGGTCCGATCTGGTCGCGGAAGTGCGCCGCCGCGTGCGCCACTCGGCCCTCGAGCGCGGGTCCACCGACGCCGAACTCGCGTGGACGGACGACGTGTTCGACCCGTCGGTGCTCACGGTCGGATTCGCGCGCCGTGTCCCCACCTACAAGCGACTGACGTTGATGCTGCGGCAACCGGAGCGCCTGCGCGCCATGCTGCTCGATCCGGTCCGCCCGGTACAGCTGGTGGTGGCCGGCAAGTCGCACCCCGCGGACGACGGTGGCAAGGCCCTGATCCAGCAGATCGTGCGATTCGCCGATCAGCACGACGTGCGGCACCGCATCGTCTTCCTGCCCGACTACGACATGTCGATGGCCCGCTACCTCTACTGGGGATGCGACGTCTGGCTCAACAACCCGTTGCGGCCGCTCGAGGCGTGTGGCACCTCGGGCATGAAGTCCGCTCTCAACGGCGGACTGAACCTCTCCATCCGGGACGGATGGTGGGACGAGATGTACGACGGGGAGAACGGCTGGGCCATCCCCACCGCCGACGGCGTCGTCGACGAGAACCGCCGCGACGATCTCGAGGCCGCGGCGCTGTACGAGTTGCTCGAGAAGTCGGTGCTCCCCAAGTTCTACGACCGGGGCGACGACGGGTTGCCGGCGCGCTGGGTCGAGATGGTGCGGCACACCCTCACGGTCACGGGCCCGAAGGTGTTGGCGTCCAGGATGGTTCGCGACTACACGCAGCAGTACTACGGTCCCGCCACCCGGGCGGGTGCGGCGGCGATCTCCGACGACTACGCCGGTGCGAAGGCCATGGCCGACTATCGGCGCCGCGTCGATGCGGCGTGGCCCGCGGTCACGGTGACCGACGTCGAGGCGGACGGGCTGCCGGACACCCCGGTGCTGGGTTCGACACTCACCCTGTCCGCGACGGTGGGGCTCGGCGGACTCGGCCCGTCGGACGTGTCCGTGCAGGCCGTGTTCGGCCACGTCGATCAGGACGAGCAGCTCGGCGACGTCGTGACGGTCCCGATGCTGCACCAGGGATCGGCCGCGGGCGGCGAGCGGTTCCTCGCCGACACGACGCTGCCGCTCTCCGGGTCGGTCGGATACACGGTGCGGGTCCTGCCGCACCATCCGCTGCTCGCGGGAGACGCCGAGCTCGGTCGGGTGGCGGGTCCGTCCCCGATGTAGGTCCCTGCGGGTCCAGGTTCAGGTCTGGGTGGCGGTGAGGCGCGTCAGCGCCTTGCGCACGATCTCCGGGTCCGTCGTCTCCCAGAACGGTGGGAGCGACGCCCGGAGGTAGCCGCCGTATCGCGCCGTGGCCAGTCGGGAGTCGAGCACGGCGACGACGCCCTTGTCGTCGACGCTGCGGAGCAGTCGGCCGACACCCTGGGCCAGCAGTAGCGCCGCGTGGTTCGCGGCGACGGCGAGGAACCCGTTGCCTCCGCGCGACTCGACGGCGCGCTGCCGCGCCACCAGCAGCGGATCGTCGGGTCGCGGGAACGGGATGCGGTCGACGATCACGAGGGTCAGTGACCGACCGGGGACGTCGACGCCCTGCCACAGGGAGAGCGTGCCGAACAGTGACGTGGCCTCGTCCTGCGCGAAGCGCTCGACCAGGGCGCCGGTGGCGTCGTCGCCCTGGCACAGCACGGGGGTGTCCAGCCGTTCGCGCATCTCGGCCGCCGCGGCCTTCGCCGCCCGCATCGACGAGAACAGGCCCAGAGTGCGGCCACCCGCGGCGCGCACGAGCCCCGCTATCTCGTCGAGCTGACTCGGCGACGTACCATCGCGCCCCGGTGCGGTGAGGTGCTTGGCGATGTAGAGGATGCCGGCCCTGCCGTGGTCGAACGGCGATCCGACGTCGAGCGAGTTCCACCGGAACGTGTCCGCGTCGGACGGTGCCTCGGTGCCGGTCGCGAGGGCCGCGTCGACGCGGGTGGGGTTGGCGGCCGGCAGACCCCAGTTGACGGCGAGACCGTCGAACGAGCCGCCCACGGTGAGCGTCGCGGAGGTGAGGACCACGGTCGACTCCGCGAACAGCCGGGTCCGGAGCAGTCCGCCGACGGACAGCGGTGCCACCCGGACCACCCGCTTCACGACGCCGCGGAACTCGTCGACGGCCAACCACACCACGTCCCGCCGCTTCGCGGGATCGCTCTCCTCGTACGTCTCGAGGATGCGCACCGCGGTGTCGTGCACGTCGTCGATGGCGGCGAGAGCCGCGGTCCGCGCGGCCGCCGCGTCGGGGTCCGCGGCGGCGCCGCCCTGCTTGGCCGGCCCGATGGCCGTGCGCACGGCCCACGCGGCGTCGCGGATGCTCGCGATCGTCTGGGACGCGCCGGGGGGCAACTCCTCCCAGCGTCCGCCCTCGAGTTCGTCGAGCAACGCGGCGAAACCCTCTGCGGCGCCGGCCAGTCGGTCGAGAATCTCGTCCTCCACGAGCTTCCCGCAGCGACGCACGGCGGCGCCGACCGCGGTCGCGGACATCTCCGCCGTCGCCGCGGACGTCACCCGGTCCACGAGCTCGTGCGCCTCGTCCACCACGACGACGTCGTGTTCGGGCAGCACCGAGATGCCGGTGATCGCGTCGATGGCGAGCATCGCGTGATTGGTGACGACGACGTCGGCGCGCGCCGCGTCCACCCGAGCGAGCTCGGCGAAGCAGTCCTCGCCGTAGGGGCAGCGCGACTTTCCCAGACACTCGCGGGAGGTCACGCTCATCTGCCGCCAGGCCTGATCGGACACGCCCGGGTTCAGCTCGTCGCGGTCACCGGTCTCGGTGTCCGAGGACCACTCGGTGATGCGCTTGACCTCACGGCCGAGCCGCGACACGGCGAAGGCGTCGAACAGCTCCTCCTCCGGGGCGTCGGACGGTGCGCCGTGCAGTTTGTTGAGGCACAGGTAGTTGCCGCGGCCCTTGAGGATCGCGAATGTCGGTTCGTGCGCGAGGGCCGTGGTGAGAGCCTTCGACAGACGCGGCAGGTCGCGGTCGACCAGCTGACGCTGCAGCGCGATGGTCGCCGTGGACACGACGACGGTCTTCCCCGACGTCACGGCGTGCCGCAGCGACGGAACCAGGTAGGCGAGCGACTTGCCGGTGCCGGTGCCCGCCTGCACCGCGAGGTGCTCGCCGGTGTCGATGCTGTGCGCGACGGCCGAGGCCATGGTGAGCTGGGCCGTGCGCTCGGTGCCGCCGAGCGCCGTCACCGCGGTGCTGAGCAGACTCGGAACGGTGGGTAACTCGGACTTCGACTTCGGCGGCACCGTGCGAGGTTACGCCGGTGTGCCGACGCGTCGGGCTCTCGGTCAGCGGTCGGCGTGTACACCCTCGTCGGCGAGTTCGGCGAGAACTGCCGGCACCGTCGTGGGGCTCACCGCGGCGCAGTAGTCCAGCAGCACCGTCGTCTCGAAGCCGGCGCGCGCGGCGTCGCGGGCCGTGGCGCGGACGCAGTGATCGGTGGCCAGGCCGACGACGTGGACGGCGTCGATGTTCCGAGCGCGGAGCCACTCCGCGAGGCCTGTGCCGGACTCGTCGGCACCCTCGAAACCGGAGTAGGCCGCGTCGTACTCGCCCTTCGAGAAGACTGCCTCGATCGGGGTGAGGTCGAGATCGGGGTGGAAGTCGCAGCCGGGTGTGCCGACGACGCAGTGCCGCGGCCAGCTGTCGACGTAGTCCGGGGTCTCGGAGAAGTGGGCGCCGGGGTCGATGTGGTGATCACGTGTCGCGACGACGGCGTCGTAGCTCGCGCCGGCGACGAGCGTGCTGACGGCGGCGGCGACTCGCGCCCCGCCTTCGACGGCCAGCGAGCCCCCCTCACAGAAATCGTTCTGGACGTCGACGACGACGAGTGCGGTGGCCACGGTCAGGAGAATACCGTCGGCACGGCCGGATCTCCCTGGGACAGACCGAGTCCCTCCCAGGGCAGTGATCGCAGGCCCTCCGCGACCAGCGTGCGTGCGTCCTCGACCGTGGCGGTGTGCACGATCTCGCCGCCGCGCACCATGGGTACGGACAGCTCCCGCACCGTGTACGGATCGGTCGCGGGCAACGGCGCGCCGGCCTTCGTCACCAGCTCCTCGACGACGGTGCCCGTGCTGCGGGCCAGGCGGACGGCGCGCTTGCGTCCACCGCGCGACTCCTTGTGCGAACTGCGCTTGGCCACGGGGATGCCGTCGACCTCGACCAGTTTGTAGACCATGCCGGCGGTCGGTGCGCCCGATCCCGTGACGACGGACGTGCCGACGCCGTAGGTGTCCACGGGCTCGGCCCGCAGCGAGGCGATGGCGTACTCGTCCAGATCGCCCGAGACGACGATGCGGGTGCGCGTGGCGCCGAGGTCGTCGAGCTGCCGACGGACCTGCCGCGCCAGGACACCGAGATCGCCCGAGTCGATGCGCACGCCGCCGAGCTCGGGCCCGGCGACCTCGATGGCCGTCGCGACGCCGGCGGTGATGTCGTACGTGTCCACCAACAGCGTGGTGCCCACACCGAGGGCGGCGATCTGCGAGCGGAACGCCGCGGCCTCGTCCGGCCCGTCGACGCCCGTGTGCAGCAGAGTGAAGGCGTGCGCACTGGTTCCGGCGCCCGGAATGCCGTGGCGGCGGACCGCTTCGAGGTTGGACGTGGCCGCGAAACCGCAGATGTACGCGACGCGCGACGAGGCCACCGCCGCTTCCTCGTGGGCGCGTCGAGAGCCCATCTCGATGAGCGGCCGGCCGTCGGACGCGGAGACCATGCGGGTGGCCGCGGCGGCGATGGCGCTGTCGTGGTTGTAGATCGACAGTGCGAGCGTCTCGAGGATCACGCACTCGGCGAAGGTGCCGCGCACGGACAGGACGGGGGAGCCGGGGAAGAACAGTTCGCCCTCGCGGTAACCGTCGATGTCGCCGCCGAACCGGTAGTTCCGGAGCCAGTCGAGGGTGTCCGCCTCGAGGAACGACAACGACGCGAGTTCGTCCTCGCCGAAGCGGAAGTCGCGGAGAGCGTCGAGGAAGCGGCCCGTGCCCGCGACGACGCCGTACCGCCGCCCGTCGGGAAGCCGCCGGGCGAACACCTCGAAGGTGCAGGCGCGATGCGCCGAACCGTCGCGGAGGGCGGCCGACAGCATGGTCAGCTCGTACTGATCGGTGAACAGCGCAGTGGAGGTCACCACTGCACCCTAGAGCGGTCACCGTGTCACGGGGCGACCGATGTACGCCGTATCCTGGGCGCCATGGCTTCGGATCTCACCGCGACACTTCCGCAGGCCACGCCCGACGAGGCTGTGGAGGTGTCCGAGGACACCGCGACGGACACACCCTGGGTCACCATCGTCTGGGACGACCCGGTCAACCTGATGCACTACGTCACCTACGTCTTCCAGAAGCTGTTCGGCTACAGCAAGGACAAGGCGACGGAGCTGATGATGCAGGTGCACTCGGAAGGCAAGGCGGTCGTCTCGAGCGGGCCCCGCGACAAGATGGAGATCGACGTGCAGAAGCTGCACGCGGCGGGCCTGTGGGCCACCATGCAGCACGACGTCTGACTCTCGAACACTCGTCTCACCCACTCTGGAAGGACCGTCGTCGTGCGCATGTGGACCCGGAAGAACGCGCTGGGCGGCGTCAAGTTCAAGTCGGAGATGGACGGCCGCGAGGTGGCCGTCCTGCGGTCGCTCGTCGAGTCGGTGGTGGGGCTGCTGGAGCGACGGGGCGCCGAGGCGCCGACCGACGACCTGGCCGAGCTCACCGGCATGCGATCCGGCAACACCTCCGCTCCCGAGGACCCCACGCTCGCGCGGTTGCTTCCCGATTTCCACCGGCCCGAGGGCGCCGACACGGCCGAGTCCGACGCGCTCGCCGAGCAGGCCGACCTCAACGGCGCCCTCCGCAGCCTGTACGAGCCGGACATCATCGACATCAAGCGCGCCGCCGGCGCGACCATCCTGTCGACGCTGCCGAACGGCGGCGGCAAGATCGTTCTCACCCGCGAGCAGGCCGACTCCTGGCTGACCGGGCTGAACGACGTCCGGCTGGCCCTCGGCACCACCCTCGGCATCGATGCGGACACCCCCGACCAACTCGAGGAGGACGATCCGCGAGCACCGCACCTGGACGTCTACCACTGGCTCACCTGGATGCAGGACTCGCTGGTCCAGGTACTCATGCCGTGATGCGCGACCTGCTGTCGGACGTCGCCGGACTGACCGTCGGACACCACCACGTGTTGGATCCCGAGGTCACGCTGTCCGACGAGCACCACGACGGCGTCGGACGCGCGACCGGCTGCACCGTCGTCATGACGGACGCGCCGGTCACCGCGGCCGTCGATGTCCGCGGCGGCGGGCCGGGTACCCGCGAGACCGACCTGCTGGATCCGTCCCACGCCGTGCAGCAGATCGACGCGGTGCTGCTGACAGGTGGTTCCGCCTACGGTCTCGCGGCGGCGGACGGAGTCATGCGCCACCTCGAGGAGCACCGGCGCGGCGTGCGGATGGGCCGAGACGACCGTGTCGTCCCGATCGTGCCGGGCGCCGTGATCTTCGATCTACCGATGGGGGACTGGTCCGTGCGACCGGACGCGGAGTTCGGGCGAGCGGCTGCGGCAGCCGCGTCCGCCGACTTCGCGCTCGGATGCGTCGGCGCGGGGACGGGCGCGCGCGCCGGGCTCCTGAAAGGCGGCGTCGGCAGCGCGTCGACACGGATCGAGACCGGCGCCGCGGCGGGTCTGGTGGTCAGCGCGTTGATGGTCGTCAATCCCGTCGGATCGGTCTTCGACCCCGCGACGGGTGTCCTGTGGAGTGCGGCGTCCGTCCCGGAGGTGGGCCTGCGAACCCCGAGTGCGGACGACGTGCGGGCGGCCGCCGAGCTCGCGCCGAAGGACACCTCCCTCAACACGACCATCGGCGTCGTCGCCACGGACGCGCAGCTCACCGAGTCGGAGTGCCGGCGGGTGGCCGTCGCCGCACACGACGGGCTCGCACGCGCGATCCGACCGGCCCACTCGCCGCTGGACGGCGACACGATCTTCGCCGTCGCGACGGGACGGGCGGCCGCCCGCCCCGCCGAGGTGGACATGCCGATGATGATGCCCCATCTGGCCGTGCTCGACGGAGTGTGCGCGGCGGTCGCCCCGGTGGTCGAGCGCGCCATCGCGCGGGCGATCCTCGCCGCGACGGCGGTGGCCGGGGTTCCTGCCTATCGGGACGTGTTCCCGAGTTCCGGCGCGTGAGCCCGACCCGCACTCTCGAGTATCGTCGAAACCGGACATCACCTCTCGCCTCACGATCGGGGACGCCATGACCCTCGGAACCTCCGGCGCGCAGCCGGCCACGCAGCCGCGACGCTCGCGCTGGGCGAGCGCCGCCATGGTGATCGGTGGCTTCGTCGCCGTTCTGTACGTCATCGAGGCGGTGGACGTGGCGTCCGGTCTCGCCCTCGACCGGCACGGCATCGGCCCCCGATCGGTCGACGGTCTCCAAGGCGTCGCCTTCGCCCCTCTGCTCCACCACGGGTGGGACCACCTGTTCGCCAACACCGTTCCGCTGCTGGTGTTGGGATTCGTGCTGATGCTCTCGGGCATCGCGCGCGGTCTGGCCGTCACCGCGGTGGTGTGGATCGTGGGTGGGCTGGGCACCTGGCTGACGGGCGAGACCGCGTCCCTGCACGTCGGCGCCTCGATCATCGTGTTCGGGTGGTTGTCCTACCTCATCGTGCGCGGCGTCTTCGCCCGCGATCTCGGGCAGTTGCTCGTCGGGGTCCTGGTGCTGCTCGTCTACGGCAGCGCGTTGTGGGGGGTGCTCCCGACGCAGGAGGACGTGTCGTGGCAGGGCCACCTGTTCGGCGCACTCGCGGGAGTGCTGGCGGCCTGGATGTTCGCCGGTGCCGCACGCCGGGAACGCGCCGCGCGCACGCTCCCGCCGTCGCCCACACTGCACCGGTGACAGGAGCCGTGCGCACCCTTCGGACATCTCACGACACGGTGTGTCGCCGAACTCTCTCGGACCTCTCACCGCGCGTGGCAGCATGACACCCATGCGTCTCACGGTTCTGGGTTGTTCGGGCAGTGTCTCGGGTCCGGACTCGCCGGCATCGGGATATCTCATCGAGGCGCCCGACACCGCTCCGCTCGTCATGGACTTCGGCCCCGGTGTTCTCGGTGCCCTGCAGAAGTACGTGAACCCCGCCGACGTGCACGTGCTGCTGTCGCACCTGCACGCCGATCACTGCCTCGACGTCCCCGGACTGCTGGTCTGGCGCCGGTACGGCCCCACTGCGGTGGATGGCCGTGCCGTGGTTCTCGGGCCGTCGGACATGGCGTTCCGTCTGGGCGTGGCGTCCGCGGAGAGCGGTGGCCGGATCGACGACATGTCGGACACCCTCGATCTGCGGTACCTCCGAGACGGTTCCGTGGTGACGTTCGGTGCGCTGACCATCGAGCCGCGACGCGTGTACCACCCGCCGGAGTCCTACGGCATGCGCATCACCACCGAGAGTGGAACCGTCCTGGCCTACACCGGGGACACCGGAATGTGCGACGCGGTGGTCGAACTGTCGACCGGGGCCGACGTGCTCCTGGCCGAGGCGTCGTGGACACACGCCGCGGATCGCCCTCAGGGCGTACACCTCTCGGGTACCGAGGCCGGCCGGCTGGCGGCCATGGCGGAGGTCTCGGAACTGCTGCTCACCCACATCCCGCCGTGGACGTCCCGCGAGGACGTCGTCGCGGAGGCGAAGGCCGAGTTCAGTGGTCCGGTGCACGCCGTCTCACCCGGCTACGTCGTCGAGGTCTGACCGCTCGCACGTCCCTCGGGGCGCGGCAGTCCGTCCCCGGGCCGTGTCGGCGACCCGACTAGGGTGGCAGGCGTGTCCACACGTGAAGACGGCAGAGCAGACGACGAACTCCGCACCATCACCATCACCCGCGGTTTCACCTCGCACCCGGCAGGATCGGTGCTGGTCGAGTTCGGCAACACCCGGGTGATGTGCACCGCCAGCGTGGAGGAGGGGGTGCCGCGGTGGCGCAAGGGATCCGGGCTCGGCTGGCTCACCGCCGAGTACGCCATGCTTCCCGGCGCGACGCACACTCGCAACAGCCGCGAATCGGTGAAGGGCAAGGTCAGCGGACGCACGTCCGAGATCAGCCGACTCATCGGGCGCTCGCTGCGGGCCTGCATCGATCTCGCCGCTCTCGGTGAGAACACCATCGCCCTCGACTGCGACGTGCTGCAGGCCGACGGCGGGACGCGCACCGCGGCGATCACGGGTGCCTTCGTGGCACTGTCCGATGCAGTCACCTATCTCGCGGCTCACGGCAAGCTCGCCGATCCGCAGCCCATCTCCTGCGCCATCGCTGCCGTGTCGGTCGGCGTAGTGGACGGCCGCGTCCGGTTGGACCTGCCGTACGAGGAGGACTCCCGCGCCGAGGTGGACATGAACGTCGTGGCCACCGACACCGGAACACTCGTCGAGATCCAGGGCACCGGCGAGGGCGCGACCTTCCCGCGGTCCACCCTCGACGCCATGCTCGACAATGCCCTCGCCGGCTGCGAGCGCATCTTCGCGATCCAGAAGGAGGCTCTCGCGGCCCCTTACCCCGGTGAGCTGCCCGGTGCCTGACGTACGGCTCCTCGTCGCCAGCCGCAACGCGAAGAAGCTCGCCGAACTGCGGCGGGTGCTCGATGCCGCGCAGGTCGGCGGCGTGGAACTGGTGGGGCTCGACGAGGTCGCCGAGTACCCGGAGACTCCCGAGACCGGGGCGACTTTCGAGGAGAACGCTCTGATCAAGGCTCGGGACGGCGCTGCCGCGACCGGAATGCCGTGTGTGGCAGATGATTCGGGGATCGCGATCGACGCGCTGAACGGCATGCCCGGAGTGCTGTCGGCGCGATGGTCGGGACAGCACGGCCAGGACGAGGCGAACACCGCGCTGGTGCTGGCGCAACTGGCCGACGTGCCGGACGAGCGGCGCGGTGCGGCGTTCGTCTCCGCCTGCGCGCTGGTGCTGCCGGACGGACGTGAGCACGTCGTCCGCGGCGAGTGGCGGGGGAGTGTGTCGAGAACCCGTGCCGGAAGCGGTGGATTCGGTTACGACCCGATCTTCGTTCCGGACGGTGCCGGGCAGTCCGCTGCCGAGATGACGCCTGCGGAGAAGGACGCGTCGTCCCATCGCGGCGTCGCGCTGCGCCGGTTGCTCCCTCAGATCACCGCGCTCACGCAGTAGGTCGGACGGCGAAGTCCCGCTTCACCTGCTGGGTGCGGCGGTGCTCGATGACGAACGACAGGAACGGCACGGTGCCGGCGAGGAGCGTGCCGATGGTGCGGCCGACGGGCCAGCGCACCTTCACGGCGAGGTCGAGCGTGACGATCAGGTACGCGAAGTAGACCCAGCCGTGCACGATCGCGATCCACCCGGGCAGGTTCTCGACGCCGAAGATGTACTTGGCCACCATCTCCGCGGTCAGCACCAGCAGCCAGACGCCGGTGGCGTAGGCGAGAACGCGATAGCGCAGAAGTGCGGGCTCGATCCGCCGGTCGGTCGGCCGACCCCCGGTGCTTCGAGCGGCGGGGCGAGGTTCTGCGGTGCTCACGAAGTGCTCCTGTCGTTCTCGCGGCCGGCGTCCAACTCCGCGAGATAGCTGTTGTACTCCCGCAGTTGACGAGTCTCCTCGTCGTCGGCAGTGTCGTCGGGCATGCGGGTCGTCCGTGCTGTCGGGCGCTGCGGGAGGAGATCGGTGGGGATCTCGGTGATCACCGTGGACTCCACCGGTTCGTCCACGGTGTCCTCGAGTTGGACGAACCGTCGGTAGGCGAACACGACGAAGGCGGCGAAGAGGGGCCACTGGAAGGCATAGCCGAGATTCTGACCCGTGCCGGACGACGATTCGAATCGTTCCCACTGCCAGTATCCGAGCGCCAGGCATCCGCAGGCAGCGACGATGACCAGCACGATGAGTGCTGGTCGGCGCGTCCTGGAGGTGGTGTCCCGGCTCTGATCCACACCACGACGGTACCGGACCGCGCACGGTCAACGACACCGCGTCGTAGGGGTCGTGGTGGGACTCACCTGCTGGTGCGCGAGGGGGGACTTGAACCCCCACGTCCGTCGGACACCACATCCTAAGTGTGGCGCGTCTGCCATTCCGCCACTCGCGCGTGCAGGTGAGTCTAGACGACCTCGGTGCGGGCCACAGTCGAGAAGTCGTCGCCGTAGACGGGCGTGCGTGAGGCCCACGTCGAGGTCTGGCTGTGGCAGTTGGGGCACAGGAACCGCAAATTGACGAGTCGACAATCGAGGTTGTTTCCATCGATGTGGTCGACGTGGAGTCGCAGGGGCGCGCCGTTCCACGTTCCGCCGAGCCCACAGCCCGCACACGACTCGGGCACCCCCGACTCTCTCAACGCCCGACGTAGGTGATGAGGCTTCGCCCGCGCGGCGCCCCTCGGGCGGATGACGAGAATGTCGGCCGCAGAGTGGCGGTTCGCCGCCGACTGCCCACGACGGTGGGCTTGTCCGGTGAAGTGCGCGGTGTCGATACCGAGTCTCCTGATACGTCGGGAGATGTGAGCGTGGGAACCGCCCGCCGGTGTGATGCCGAGGTGCCGAAGCACCCCGGCGACACTGACTGAGCGCGCGACCGCGTCGCGCAACCGAGCTTCCGAATACTTCACTCGTCGTTCGAGTCGTCCAGAGGCATCTGCGTCAAAGAAGGATGCGCTGGCACCTCGCGGGTCCGCGGCCTGCGGACGAGCGAACGCTGGTAGCGCCACACCGCGTGCCGCAGCGTCGCGCGGTCGGTGTCGAGGTCACCTGCGACCGCGTCCAGGACGGCAGTCCGGTCCTCGACTCCGTCGACGGTCACGGCGAGTGTCACGCGCAGGAAGTCGTCGACCCCGGCGTCGCTCAGCGGTGACGCGACGCCGAGGGCGCCGAGAAAGCACTCCCATGACAGCTCGCCGACACCTGCGACGGAGACGAACGCGTCGTGTTGCGTCTCGGACCCGTCCACGTCCGTCGCCCTGGTCACCCCGACTGCGAGCAGTGCGGCGGCGACGGCCCGCGCGGCGTCGGCCTTGGTCGAGTGATTCCCCGGAACCCGCTGCCGGTTGTCCACGACGTCGGCATCGAGCGTGGTGAGAGCGCGGAGATCGTCCACCGCGCCGATGCGCGAGCGCCGCCACGCGGCGATCACCCGGCGCACTCCCGTGGTGGGACCGCCGTACGTCGCTCTCGACGAGAACACGGCGTCGAGGAGAGCGGCCTCGACGTCCCCGGCCCACCCCGGAAACCAGAACGGCCAGGTCTCCCGTGGAATCACCGCGTCGACGGCGGTAGCGGTGGCAGTCTGCGTCGAACGGTCGATGATCGCTGCGATGGTGTCGGTCATGTGAGTCCCCCCGGTCTCGGTGCACGACGTGTGCGATCAGGAAGGTAGACGGACGGTCCGACAGGAACCGCCCGTCCGCTCGTATAACGAATTGGTAACGATGAACACGAGGAATACCTCAGGTTCCTCGCCCGCGGAAACCGCCCTGGTCTGCAGCGATCGACCCTACTTTCGGGTCAGTTGAGCCGCCGTTTCTGGCCACGATCACGACGTACCCGCGGGTAGCACTAGGACGTCAAACAGAACGTGAGGAATTCCTCATGATTCCGTGTCATCCTTGAGCCCACGAGATGCGAGTGGTCCGTCGATGATGACTGCCCACCGTCTCGGGCTCCCGGAGTCTCGTGTCGCCGGTGGCCCAGCAACGTCGAACAACTCAGCCACGTCGAACGAGCCCAGCGTCAGAAGTACCCAGCACCTCGCGATCCGAGGTAGGAGAGGACACGCACGCGTGACCATCAACGAGAGCACTCCCCCCAACCGCCAGCGCTCCACCGATCGGGCGGAGTCGCTCGCGGAGCGGTTCGTCGCGGGCGAGCCCTACGCGTTCGCCTTCGGTGGCCAGGGTGCGCCCTGGTTGCCCACCCTCGACGAGCTGACCCGGGACTGTGCACTCGAGCCGCAGATCACCGATCTCGTCAACACCGCGGCCGACATCCTCGCGCCCGTGGCGCAGGAGCTCCTGGTCGTGCGGCCCCTCGGCTTCGATCCCATCGCCTGGATGCTGGAGCAGGAGCTCGCCGACGATCCGTCGGCCGGTCCGTCCACCGCAGCCCTCGCCTCCGCGGCCGTCTCCGTCCCCGGCGTCCTCCTCACCCAGATCGCCGCACTGCGCGCGCTGTCGGTGCAGGGACTGGACTGGACCGCCACTCCGCCCTCCGCCGTCATCGGCCACTCGCAGGGTGTCCTCGCCGAGGCGGCTGTCGCCGATCTCGGACGCAGTGACGCCGAACTGCTGGCCGTTGCGCAGCTCATCGGTGCCGCAGCCGGTCTCGTCGGCCGCCGCCGTGCCCTCATCGGCTCGGGCGAGCGGGCTCCCATGATCGCCGTCTCCGCCGTCGACCCCGTCCGTCTGCAGGCCATCGTCGACGAGGTCGCGGGCGACGACGCCACGACGTCCGCCGTCGTCGCCATCCGCAACGGTCGCCGCCGCGTCGTCCTCAGCGGTCCGTACACCAAGCTCGTCCGCGTGCAGCAGCGCTGCGAGGAGATCTCGGCCACCGAGACCAGCGAGCGTGACGCCAAGAAGCGTGGCGGCGCGATCTTCGCTCCCGTCTTTGAACCCCTCGACATCGAGGTCGGCTTCCACCACCCGCAGATGGGTGAGGCCGTCGACGTCGTCGGCCAGTGGGCCGAGCGCTGTGGCGTCGACGTCTCTCGTGCCCGCGCACTCGCGCAGGCCATCCTGGTCGATCCGGTCGACTGGGTCGCCGCGACCGAGTCCGTGGTCACCGCCGGCGCCTCGTGGATCCTCGACCTCGGTCCCGGTGACGCCCTCACCCGCCTGACCGCATCGAACATCAGTGGCCACGGCGTGGGCGTCGTCGCCGCGTCGACCCGCACCGGGCACCGCAACCTCCTCACTCCCGGCGCCGCACCCGAGGTGGACCGGCCGTGGAGCGACTTCGCCCCGTCCGTGGTCACCCTCCCGAACGGATACACCGCCGTCGAGACGTCCTTCACCAAGCTGACGGGTCGGTCGCCGATCCTGCTCGCGGGCATGACCCCGACCACCGTCGACCCGAAGATCGTCGCCGCCGCGACCAACGCCGGCCACTGGGCCGAGCTCGCCGGTGGCGGACAGGTCACCGAGGAGATCTTCGCCGGCCACGTCGCCGAGCTGCAGGAGCTCCTCGAGCCGGGCCGGTCCGTGCAGTTCAACTCGCTCTTCCTCGACCCCTACCTGTGGAAGCTGCAGCTCGGCGGCAAGCGCCTCGTGCAGAAGGCCCGCACGGCGGGTGCGCCGTTCGACGGCGTCGTCGTCACCGCGGGCATCCCCGAGCTCGACGAGGCCGTCGCGCTCATCGAGGAGCTGACCGAGGTCGGCATCAGCCACGTCTGCTTCAAGCCGGGCACGGTGGCGCAGATCCGCGCGGTGATCCGCATCGCCAACGAGGTTCCGGACTACCCGGTCATCGTCCACATCGAAGGTGGCCGCGCCGGTGGCCACCATTCGTGGGAGGACCTCGACGACCTGCTGGTAGCCACCTACGCGGAGCTGCGGTCGCACGACAACATCGTCATCTGCGTCGGCGGCGGCATCGGAACTCCCGAGCGCGCAGCCGACTACCTCACCGGACGCTGGTCGGAGGCCGCCGGCTTCCCGGCCATGCCGCTCGACGGCATCCTCGTCGGCACCGCCGCGATGGCCACGCTCGAGGCGACAACGTCCCCCGAGGTCAAGCAGCTCCTCGTCGACACCCCCGGAACGCCCGACTGGGTCGGTGCCGGCACCGCGATCGGCGGCATGGCCTCCGGCCGCAGCCAGCTCGGCGCGGACATCCACGAGATCGACAACGCCGCCTCGCGGACCGGTCGTCTGCTCGACGAGGTCGCCGGCGACGACGAGGCCGTGGCCGCCCGCCGCGACGAGATCATCGCCGCTCTCGACGCCACCGCGAAGCCGTACTTCGGCGACGTCGCGTCCATGACGTACCTGCGCTGGCTCGAGCGTTACCTCGAGCTCGCTGTCGGGCACGACATCGACACCGACACTCCGTGGCTCGACGTCACGTGGCGCGTCCGCTTCCGCGACATGCTCCAGCGCGCCGAGGCCCGCCTGCACCCCGTCGACCGTGGCCCCGTTCCCACCCTCTTCGCCGAGGACGACATCCTCGATCGCCCCGCCGATGCCCTGCGGGCACTCGTCGCGGCCTACCCCGACGCCTCGACGGTCGAGCTGCACCCGGCCGACGTGCCGTTCTTCATCTCGCTGTGCCGCATCCCCGGCAAGCCGGTCAACTTCGTTCCCGTCGTGGACAAGGACGTCCGCCGCTGGTGGCGCAGTGACTCGCTGTGGCAGGCCCACGACGCGCGGTACTCGGCAGACCAGGTCTGCGTCATCCCCGGCACCGTGGCAGTCGCCGGCATCGACCGGCTGAACGAGCCGGTCGGCGATCTGCTGAACCGCTTCGAGAAGGCCACCGCGGACCGCCTGCTCGGCTCCGGCGCGGACTCCGTCGCCGTCGCCACCCGCCGTCATCCCGACATCGCGGGCGGTCTCGTGGGCATGGTGCTCGCCGCTCCGGACATCACCTGGGCATCGCGCCTCGCACCCAACCCCGTTCGTCGACTCGGTGCACTGTCCGAGTGGGACGTCGTGTCCGACGAGGCCGCCACCCACGCCCGTACCGGCGCCACGCTGACCGTCGCCGGCTCGGACCAGGTGCTCCTCTCGGTCCCGCTCTCGCCCGGCAAGAGCGTCGACATCCGGATCACCGTCCCCGCCTCCGCGGTCGACGGCGGAGCGCCGCTCGTCACCGACGCGGACGCCGAGTCGTCGATGTCCGCGCTGCTCGGAGTCGCTGCGGGACAGGAGCTCCCGACCGTCAAGGGCGGCGCTGCTCGTCTCAACATCGCCTGGTCGCCCGACCTCGTCGCCGACCATGCGGGCGTCACCGGCTCCGGCCTCCCCGCGGACTACGGCGTCGGCCACTCGGCCGTGCCCGACGTCCTCGTCGGAGCGTGCTGGCCCGCCGTGTTCGCCGTGCTCGGCTCGGCGCGTACCGCCGACGCCGGCTCCGTCATCGAGGGCATGCTCGACCTGGTGCACCTCGACCACCGCATCGATCTCATGGGCACGCTGCCGGACCACCACAGCATCCTGGTGGTGAAGGCGCAGTCGGGCGAGGTCGTCGACACCGATCTCGGCCGCGTGGTCGAGGTCTCCGTGGAGATCGGCGCCATGCTGGGCGAGGGCCTCGACGCTCCCGTCGTCGCCACCCTCGTCGAGCGGTTCGCCATCCGTGGCCGCACCGGCACCGGCACGCTGTCGGATCCGCCGCGCGCCGGCGGGTCGGTCACCGACGCGCTGGTCGAGACCCCGCGCCGCCGTCGCCGCGACACCACCATCACGGCTCCGCGTCACATGGGTGCGTTCGCTCAGGTCTCCGGCGACCACAACCCGATCCACACCTCGGACGCCGCAGCACGTCTCGCCGGTCTCGGCGATCCCATCGTGCACGGCATGTGGCTCTCGGCTGCCGCGCAGCAGGTGGTCACCGCCGTCGATCCGGCCGCGACGACTCCGCCGCGTCGCCTCACGGCGTGGACCACGCGCTTCCTCGGCATGGTGCGTCCCGGCGCCTCGATCGACGTCCGCGTCGATCGCGTCGGCTACGAGGCCGGTTCCGAGATCGTCGAGGTCTCCTGCAAGGTCGACGGCGACATGGTCATGATGGCCACCGGCCGCATCGCCGCACCGAAGACGGTCTACGCCTTCCCGGGTCAGGGCATCCAGCAGCCCGGCATGGGACTCGACGCACGGGCTCGCTCGAAGGCCGCCCGTGAGATCTGGGAGCGTGCGGACAAGCACACCCGCGCTGCCCTCGGCTTCTCCATTCTCGCTGTCGTGCGGGACAACCCGACTGAGCTGCGCGCCAGGGGAGTGACCCACCGTCATCCCGACGGCGTCCTGCACCTGACCCAGTTCACCCAGGTCGCGATGGCCGTGCTCGGTGTCGCCCAGGTGGCTGAGCTCCGCGAGTCCGGCGCGTTCGTCGAGGACTCGTTCCTCGCCGGCCACTCCGTCGGTGAGTACAACGCTCTCGCCGCCGTCGCCGGGGTCCTGCCGCTCGAGGCCGTCCTCGAAGTGGTCTTCCAGCGCGGCTCCGCCATGCACCAGCTGGTCCCGCGTGATGCGAAGGGCCGCAGCCAGTACCGCATGGCCGCTATCCGTCCGTCCCAGGTCGGCCTCGCCGACGACGACGTCATCGGATTCGTCGAGTCCATCGGTGAGCGCACCGGCGAGTTCCTGCAGGTGGTCAACCTCAACCTGCGCGGCTCCCAGTACGCCATCGCCGGCACCGTCGCGGGTCTCGAGGAGCTCGAGCGCGAGATCGACCGTCGCCGTGCCGAGTTCGGCGGCAAGCGGGCCTTCATCCTGGTCCCCGGCATCGACGTCCCGTTCCACTCCACCGTTCTGCGCGGCGGTGTGGACGACTTCCGGGCCCGTCTCCTCGAGCTGCTCCCGGAGACGATCGACCCGTCGATCCTCGTCGGCCGCTACATCCCCAACCTGGTTCCGCGTCTGTTCACGCTCGATCGTGACTTCGTGCAGGAGATCGCCGACCTGGTGCCGTCCGAGCCGCTGGCCGACGTACTGGGTCGGTGGGACGACTGGGCCGCCCGCCCGGCCGATCTGTGCCGCGTGATCCTGACCGAGCTGCTGGCATGGCAGTTCGCCAGCCCGGTCCGGTGGATCGAGACGCAGGACCTGCTGTTCGCCGACGAGTCGGACGGCGGACTGGGCATCGAGCGTTTCGTCGAGGTGGGTCTGGGATCCGTTCCCACGGTGGCCAACCTGGCGACCAACACGCTGAAGCTGCCCGGTCGCATCGGCCACCCCGTCGAGGTGCTCAACATCGAGCGCGACGCGGCCGTCGTCTTCTCCACGGACACCGATCCGGAGATGGTGGACGAGCCCGAGTCCGAGACTCCCGCTGCAGATCCGGCGGCTGCCCCGGCAGCCGTCGCCGCCCCGGTCGCTGCTCCCGCGGCACCGGCCGGTGGGCCGCGTCCCGACGATATCGCGTTCACGGCGTCGGACGCCACGACCGTGCTGATCGCCCTGTGGACCAAGCTCCGCATCGATCAGATCGGCCCCGCCGACACCATCGAGGCACTGTGCGACGGCGTCTCGTCCCGGCGTAACCAGCTGCTCGTCGATCTCGGTTCCGAGCTGTCGCTCGGTGCGATCGACGGCGCGGCCGACGCCGACATGGGTGCCCTCGCCGGCACCGTCAACAAGCTGGCACGTACCTACCGTCCGTTCGGGCCGGTGCTCAGCGACTCGGTGAACGATCACCTGCGCAAGGTGTTCGGACCGTCGGGACGTCGTCCCGGCTCCATCGCGGAGCGCGTCGCCAAGGTGTGGCAGCTCGGTGACGGGTGGGCCCACCACGTCACCGCCGAGGTCGCTCTCGGCACCAGGGACGGCGCATCGATCCGCGGCGGCGACCTCGGTGGTCTCGCAGACGGTGCCGTCGCCGACGGTGCCGCGGTCGACGCGGTCATCGACGCAGCCGTGACTGCGGTCGGTCAGCGACGCGGCATCCAGGTGTCCATGCCCTCCAGTGGGGGCAGCGGCGGCGGTGGCACCGTCGACGCGGCCGCCCTGGGTGAGTTCACCGAGAACATCACCGGGCGCAGCGGAGTGCTGGCCTCGGCGGCCCGACTGGTCCTCGAACAGCTCGGATTCGCCGAGAACCTCACTCTGCCCGAGGCGGACGCGAGCGAGGCCGAGCTGGTCGACCTGGTGTCCACCGAGCTCGGCACCGACTGGCCGCGTCTGGTCGCTCCGTCGTTCGACGCCCGCAAGGCGGTGCTGATCGACGACCGCTGGGCCAGTGCGCGTGAGGATCTCGCCCGGCTGTGGCTGGGGGACGAGAAGGCTCAGGCACTCGCTGTCGACACTTTCGCCGGAACCGGTACGGCGGTCGCGTCCCAGGCGAGCTGGTGGCAGCAGAAGGCTGACGCCCAGGGGCGCGGCGACCTGGCGGCCACCTACGGCGCCATCGCGTCGGCTGCGGCGCAGTCGACCGAGGCGTCCACCCGCTGGACCGGACAGGTCGCGGTCGTCACCGGCGCCAGCAAGAACTCGATCGCCGCTGCGGTGACCGGGGAACTGCTCGCCGGCGGTGCGACCGTGTTCCTCACCACCTCGCGTCTCGACGAGAGCCGAGTCGGGTTCTACCGTGAGCTCTACCGCACGAATGCCACTGCGGGAGCAGCCCTCTGGGTGGTCCCGGCGAACATGGCCTCGTACGCCGACGTCGATGCCCTGATCGAGTGGATCGGCAGCGACCAGATCGATTCGGCCGGTGGCGCGAAGAAGCTGGTCAAGGCCGCCGTCACCCCGACGATGCTGTTCCCCTTCGCGGCACCGCGGGTCGCCGGCGAGCTGTCCGACGCCGGTGCCCGCGCCGAGATGGAGATGCGCGTCCTGCTCTGGTCGGTCGAGCGTCTCATCGGTGGTCTGTCGAAGATCGGTCACGACCGCGACGTCGACACCCGTCTGCACGTGACACTTCCCGGTTCACCGAACCGTGGACTGTTCGGTGGCGACGGTGCCTACGGCGAGTCCAAGGCAGCGCTCGACGCCGTGGTGAACCGCTGGAAGGCGGAGCGCACCTGGGCCGAGCGAGTCACGTTGGTGCACGCCCGTATCGGTTGGGTCCGCGGCACCGGCCTCATGGGTCACAACGACCCGGTGGCCAACGCTGCCGAGGCAGCCGGTGTGCGCACCTGGTCCACGGCGGAGATGGCCGAGCAGCTGCTCGCCACCTGCGACGAGGAGTCCCGGACCGCCGCCGCGCAGGCACCGCTCGAGGTCGATCTCACCGGCGGCCTCGCCGAGGCGGGCCTCGATCTGGCCGCACTCGCCAAGCAGGCGGCCGACGAGGCCGTCGCGGACGACGCCGTCGCCGAGGCACTCGCCACCGTCGACGCGCTTCCCGCGCCGCCGCGGCTCGACGAGCAGCCCGCAGCACCCGCGTGGACCGCTCTGGACATCGAGCCGTCCGAGATGGTCGTCATCGTCGGAACGGGCGAGCTCGGGCCGTACGGCAGCGCACGCACCCGCTTCGAGATGGAGGTCGACGAGAAGCTCTCGGCGGCAGGCGTTCTCGAACTCGCGTGGAACACCGGTCTGGTGGTCTGGGAGAACGATCCCAAGCCGGGGTGGTACGACGCCGAGTCGGGCGATCTGGTGCCCGAGGCGGAGATCGCCGACCGGTACCACGACACGGTCGTCGAACGCTGCGGTATCCGGCAGTACGAGGACGACGGCGCGATGGTGAACAACACCGCGCCGCTGCTCACCTCGGTGTTCCTGGACAACGATCTGACGTTCGTCGTCGGCAGCGAGGCGGAGGCACGCGCCTTCGTCGGTGCCGATCCCGAGCGGACGGTCGTGAACCAGAACGCGGAGGGTGACTGGCAGGTCACGCGCAAGGCGGGCACCGAGATCCGCGTACCGCGTCAGATGAAGCTGACGCGCACGGTCGGTGGTCAGATCCCCACGGGATTCGACGCCACCAAGTGGGGCATCTCGCCGGACATGGCGAGCTCCATCGACCGGGTCGCGCTGTGGAACATCGTCTGCACGGTCGACGCGTTCATCACCAGCGGCTTCACCCCGTCCGAGCTCATGCGCTGGACGCACCCCTCGCTGGTCGCCAACACGCAGGGCACCGGTATGGGCGGCATGGAGTCGATGCGCTCGCTGTACATCGACACCCTTCTGGGTGACGCTCGTGCGAACGACATCCTGCAGGAAGCGCTGCCGAACGTCGTTGCGGCGCACGTGGTGCAGTCGTACGTCGGGTCCTACGGCGCGATGATCCACCCGGTCGCGGCCTGCGCCACGGCGGCGGTCTCGGTCGAGGAGGGCGTGGACAAGATCCGGCTCGGCAAGGCGACGTTCGTCGTGGCCGGCGGGTTCGACGACCTCAGCACCGAGGGCATCATCGGCTTCGGCGACATGTCGGCGACGGCGGAGGCCTCGGCGATGCACGCCAAGGGCATCTCGGATCGCCGGTTCTCCCGAGCCAACGACCGTCGACGCGGCGGCTTCGTCGAGTCGCACGGCGGCGGAACGATTCTGCTGGCTCGCGGTGACCTCGCTCTGGAGATGGGCCTGCCCGTCCTCGGTGTCGTCGGATGGGCGCAGTCCTTCGGTGACGGCGTGCACACGTCGATCCCGGCTCCCGGTCTCGGCGCCCTCGGCGCTGCCCGCGGCGGTCAGGACTCGGCGATGGCGTTGTCGCTCAGCGCACTCGGCGTCTCCGCGGACGACATCGCGATCGTCTCCAAGCACGACACGTCGACCAACGCGAACGATCCCAACGAAGCGGAGATGCACACGCGTCTGGCCCGAGCACTGGGCCGCACGGAGGGCAACCCCCTCTTCGTGGTCTCGCAGAAGTCGCTGACCGGACACAGCAAGGGCGGCGCCGCTGCCTTCCAGCTGATCGGTCTGTGCCAGGTGCTGGCCGAGGGCGTCGTGCCGCCGAACCGCAGTCTCGACTGCGTCGACGACACGATGACCGAGTTCGAGAACCTGGTCTGGGTACGCGAACCGCTGCGCTTCGGGGAGCGGCTGCCGTTCAAGGCCGGTCTGCTGACCAGCCTCGGCTTCGGCCATGTGTCCGGCATCATCGCCGTGGTGCACCCGCAGGCGTTCCTCGAGGCGGTTCCGGCCGCGCAGCGCGAGGAGTACACGGCGAAGGCGCAGGCACGTGTGGTGGCCGGCAAGCGGCGGCTGATGGAGGCGATGTGCGGCGGATCCTCGCTGTACGAGCGTCCGGAGGATCGCCGACTGGGCCACGACGGCACGTCGAGCGATGCGAAGCACGAGCTCGAGATCGATCTGCTGCTGAGCGAAGATTCTCGCCTCGGCGCGGACGACGTCTACCGTACGGTGGCCGAGTGAGCATCCTGGGAGTCGGTCTGGATCTGGTGTCGGTCTCGGAGTTCGCCGAGCAGATGGAGAAGGTCGGGACCACCATGGTCCGCGACAGCTTCACTGCCGGCGAGCGCCGCCACGCCGCCACGCGCAGTGCGGATCCCGCGCGGCACTACGCCGCGCGGTGGGCCGCGAAGGAAGCGGTGCTGAAGGCTTGGGCCGCATCACGTTTCGCTCGTGCGCCCCAGATCGGCGACAACCCGTACCCGCTGATCGAGGTCGTCAACGACGCGTGGGGACGTCCGTCGATCAAGCTGCACGGCATGGCCGCGGAGTTCCTGCCGACGGTCAAGATCCACCTGTCGCTGACCCACGACGGCGACATGGCGGGAGCGGTGGCGATCCTCGAGGAGTGATCGTCAGACGAATGACGGAGAAGAGGAGAGCCGACGCGATCAGCGTCGGCTCTCCTTTTCTGCCACCAACAGGTAGGCGCCCATCAGGCGCTTCAGCTCGGCGACGGCGTCGGCGTGACTCTGACCGTCCTGCACCGAGAAGTTGAGCATGGAGTAGACGACGTGCACGAGCACCTCGGCCATGAGGTTGCGGCGGGCACGTGGGGTGCGGGGTGTGAGCGGTGCGAGCACCCGCTCCACCTGGGCGGCGAACGCCTTCTCGTGGATCATGCCGGTGGCGCGTGTGGCCGGGGTGGACTGCATCGCCAACCACACCTCGCGTCGGGACGGATCCGACGTCCACAGGCTGGAGAGATGGTCCAGGAAGTCGTCGAGGAAGCGTAGCCAGTCGAGTGACGGAACCTCCCCGTCGAAATCGGCGAACTCCTGGCGCACGCCTGCGAGATCCTGGCGACCCAGTTCGCACACGATGACGTACTTGTTGGCGAAGAACTGGTACAGCGTGCCGATGGGCAGCCCGGCGCGGGCCGCGACCTCCTCGCACGTGAACGACTCGAACCCCACGTCGGTCAACAGTTCGCGCGACGCCGTCAACAACGCGTCGAACTTCCGTTTGCTGCGCTCCTGGGTGGGGCGGCGGCGGGGGAGCAGCTCGACGGGCTCGTTCTCGTCCGCGTTCTCGCTGGTGTCGGCCCCGTCGCGGACATCGGTCTCGTCGTGAAGGCCCTGTTCGTGCGCTGTCTCCTCGGTGATCGGGGTGCTGCGCCCCGGTGCTCCGTCGGTCGACTCCACGTCACCAACAGTATCGGTCGACCCACCGTTCTCGAACAGTGAGCTACCGTTCGGCCGCATTCAATATGAACTTACGGTATGTTTAGAGACTGTTACAAGACGCATCGTTCACTGACGGAGCAAGTAGTCGATCGTTCAGGCCGGTCTCGGGGGAGTCACGACGGCTGTGTCGGCTTCCGGTTCGTCTTCGAGAAGAGGAGGCACATCATGAACGACACCCCCCGCAACAGCAGCGCACCCGAGACCCGTGGTGACACCACCGTGGTCTCCGCCGTTCTGCTGTATCACCTGGACGGGTCCACGGTGACGGCGTCCCTGCTGTCTCCCATCGACGGGTCGGACCTCGGCGTCGCCGAGTCGATCGACCTCGAGGACTTCTCGCCCGAGCAGATCGGGCTGACGGTGCCGATGCTGTGGGACCTGGTGGACGTCGCCGACGCCTGTGTCATGTCCGTCGTGACCTCGGGCGCTGCCGCTGACATCGACGTGGCTCCGCCCATCCTCGAACTCGCGTTCGGTGTTCCCGTCTTCGACTCTCCCACCCCGGTCGTCGCGGACACGCCCGCCGCCGGCGCGACACTCGACGACGACGCCACTCCTCCTGCCGACGATGTCGCGCCCTGGCAGCGGACCACACCCTCCGCTGTCGCCGCCGCCGCAGCGGCAGCCCGCCCACCTCTGCGCCCGACGCGTCCCGTCCCGGCCAAGCCGGTACGCCGGTCTGCGACCGGTGCGGGGAAGTCCGGCGTCGTGAAGTCGGGCGCGTCCGCGTCGCCGATCTCGAAGTCCGCAGCGGCACGTGCCGGTGTGGCAGGTGCCGCCGCCGCGGCTGCTCGCCCCCGAGTCGCGTCCGCCGACGAGGTCACGCCCGTCGACAAGGCCGTTCCTCCCACGACGTCGTCCGACACCGGCACCGAGGTGTTCCCCGCCGTCGTGGCGCCTGCTGTCGTCGATCCGATCGACGATGCTCGGACCGAGGCCATCCCGGTGGTGACGGCCGCGTCCGTCGCTCCCACCGGTCGCCGCTCGCGCCGTTTCGTCGGGTTCGCCGGCGCTGCCGCCGCAGCAGCGCTGGTCGCGGCGGGCATCGGTACCGCTGCCGTGATGTCCGGTGGATCGGACAGCGTGCCCCAGAACACCGCCGCGGAGCAGCAGGCCCCGAACGGTGGCTCCGCGTCCCCGGTGGCAGATGCTCCCGCAGCCGCGGCACCGGTGGTTCCCGCTGCTCCGGCCGCGTCGCCGGCCCCCGCTGCTCCGGCAGCGCCGGTTCCGACAGAGGACGCCGCAGCAGACGCCGCGGCCTCCGACTGGACCGCGCCGTCGGCAGCACCCTGGTCGCCGACCGCCGCTGCGCCGGCGCCCACGCCGTGGACCACCACGCCGCCACAGCAGCAGTCGTCCTCTCCCAGTGCGGTACCCGCTCCGCAGTTCACCGTCCCGGTGCCCGAGCAGGATCCGAACAAGTCCCCGCAGCAGCTGCAGGACGAGGCGTGGGCGAAGCACTGGCAGCAGACCGGGCAGTGGCTGAACCAGGAGTTCCCGCAGTAGGTCGACGCGTCGAGGTGCCAGACTGTTTTCCATGACCTCTGGTACCGATGCGCAGTTGTCCGAGCTCCGAGACCGCGTGCGTGCGAGCATGCCGCGAGTGCGCGCCGAACTGGCAGACCTCGTTGCCTTTCGCTCCATCGCCGATCCCGAGCAGGCGCCGCCGTCCGAGTGCCGCTCCGCCGCGGAGTGGGTGCGGGACGCGTTCCGCGACGCCGGCGTGAAAGACACGGAGTTGCACGAGACGTCCGACGGATCGGCGGCCGTCATCGGTCGGCGCCGCGCCGCGGACGGTGCTCCGACGGTCCTGCTGTACTCGCACTACGACGTCCAGCCTGCGGGCGACGAGTCGCTGTGGAACAGCGCGCCTTTCGAGTTGACCGATCGGGACGGTCGCTGGTTCGGCCGCGGTTCGGCCGATTGCAAGGGCAACGTGCTGATGCACCTCGCGGCGCTCCGTGCGCTCGGCTCCGACTCGGAGGTGGGCATTGTGGTGGTGTGCGAGGGCTCGGAGGAGACCGGGACCGGTGGCCTCGAGGACCTGGTGCACGATCGTCCCGAACTGTTCGCGGCCGATGTGATCGTCATCGGCGACACGGGCAACATCGCCGTCGGAACGCCGACGCTGACGACGTCGCTGCGCGGCATGGCGATCGTGCGGGTCGACGTCGAGACACTCCGCGGCGCAGTGCATTCCGGCATGTACGGCGGTCCTGCGCCCGACGCACTGGTGGCCCTCGTGGCAATGCTCGCCACACTGCACGACGTCAACGGAGACACCACGATCGACGGGGTGGACGGTTCCGGCGTGTGGGACGGTGCCGAGTATCCGGTCGAGCGTTTCCGGACGGATGCGGGCGTGCTGGACGGTGTGGAGCTCACCGGGAGCGGGTCCATCGCGGACCATCTCTGGGCCCGGCCGTCCGTCACCGTCATGGGCATCGACTGCCCACCCGTGGTGGGAAGCGCCGCCGCCGTGGTGCCTCGCGCGTCCGCGCGCATCGGACTGCGCGTACCGCCCGGCATGGACGCCGAGAAGACGCGTGATCTGCTCGTCACTCACCTGACGAATGCGGCGCCGTGGTCCGCGCGGGTGACGGTCACGCCGGATGCCGTCGGATCACCCTTCGCCGCCCGTACGGACGGCCCCGCGTACGGCACGCTGATGACCGCGTTGAGCGACGCCTACGGCGAGCCCGTGCAGTTCGCCGGGCAGGGCGGTTCCATTCCGCTGTGCACCGCGCTGCAGCGCGCGGTTCCGGACGCGGAGGTCGTCCTCATGGGCGTCGAGGAGCCGCTGTCGACCATTCACGCACCGAACGAGAGCGTCGACCCCAGCGAGATCGAGACCATCGCGGTGGCCGAAGCAGCGTTCCTGAGCCGCCTGCCCGAGCAGTGGCGGCTCAGAGCTTCAGATCGCGGATGAGCTTGGCGACGTGGCCGGTGGCCTTCACGTTGTACTGAGCCACCTCGACCTTGCCGTCGGCGTCGATGACGAACGTCGAGCGGATGACGCCCGTGACGGTCTTGCCGTACATCGACTTCTCGCCGAACGCGCCCCACGCCTGCAAGGTCGACTTCTCCGGATCGGAGAGCAGCGGGAACGTGAGGCCCTCGTCGTCGCGGAACTTCGCCAGCTTGGCGGGCTTGTCCGGCGACACCCCGATCACCTCGAGGCCCGCATCGTTGAGCTGCGCCAGGCTGTCGCGGAAGTCGCACGCCTGCTTCGTGCACCCCGGCGTCGCCGCGGCGGGGTAGAAGTAGACGACCACGCGTCGGCCGGCGTAGTCCGCCAGCGACACGGTGTTGCCGTCGGCGTCGGGGAGGGACAGGGCGGGAGCAGCGTCGCCTGCGGACAGTCTCGAGGTCGTGGTCACGATGCCAAACTTAGCCGACTCGTCCGAGCCGGGCAGGCGCGCCGGGCGTCGTGCTCTAGGCTTTGAGGCGACCGCAGAAGTTCTGCATCTTCGTCCAGCCGGGAGGGCTTTCGTGGCACGCAACACCGACAACATCGAGCGCGACATCGAGGCCGCACGCGACCAGCTCGCGTCGACCCTGGACGAGCTCAGCGTGCGCGCCAACCCGAAGCGGCTGGTCGAGAACACCAAGCGCAGCGTCGTGGGCACCCTCAACGAGCCCGCCGTGAAGTTCTCGCTCATCGGCGTCGGCGCCGTCGTCGCCATCCTGGTGATCCGCAAGATCGTCAGCTGAGCATCTGCGCAGGTCAGTGACTCGATTTCACTCCATGCGCGCCAGGTGTTAATGTCTTTCACGCACCGAGGAGCGCGAGCCGCTCCGACCATGCGCCTATAGCTCAGTTGGTAGAGCAAGTGACTCTTAATCACTGGGTCCGGGGTTCGAGTCCCTGTGGGCGCACCAGAAAGAGCCCCTGATCAGCGGATACGCTGATCAGGGGCTTTTGTGGTTTCGGTGCCACTCACTACATATTCATGACTTTCAACTCGAAATCCTCGGAGTCGGGGCTATCGGGCGAACATCGGCGATTCGTACCTGCTGGTCAGGGCGTTGTGTTCGTGTCTGTACTGGTTCCAGTAGACGGTCGGTATAAGAGTCGTGTAGCCATGACCGTTCAGGACGGATTGCACCACTACCACTGATCCCGTCGGTGCCGGGTCCGCTGCGGTAGGCGTGTAACCCGGTAGCTCGCTGCAGAGTCGGTGCGGCGCCGTGACAGCCGCCCTGTACACCGAATCGACTGCACGCCCGGGTCGAGAAGGTCGAGTTCACATGATTGACACCCCGATTCACGATCATCTGCGGCAGACCCTGGGCATCGATCCACGATCCGAGGACGGGGGGTCGAGCCGCCCGCCATCGGGTCTCCTGCTCGAGGCGATGGTCGATCCCCGGACCGACACCGTCAGGTCTGACAGCGTGGCCACAGAACGTGGGAAGCAGGATCGGGCGTTCTCGTCGTATTGCCGGGCCAAGGAACGAGAACGTCGGCTCGCCGGTGAGCGCGGACAGTGGAGTATCGACAGGCCGCTGACCGTCGCCCGAGAGAACGCCGAGATGCGCAGAGCCATCGACGACGACGTCTCCGTCCAGGAAGCGTTGACTGCGGCCCTGCGTGCCTGTGACGACGTGCCGGGGTGAGGTCATTGTCGGACATTCGGCACTGACCGCGCCGCCGGACTCGATCACGCAGGAGGATCGACACTGATCTTTTCGGTGTCCGCAACAATCGCGGCAGGGTGCTCACGCAAACGCGGGCGTACCCGCCCACGCCGGGCGGGTACGTCCACAGCTCCCGGCGTCAGTCCCGCACGGGCATTCTCGGTGCGCTACCTCGTCGTGGAGCTACTGCGAACCCTACACTCCGTGAAATAACCTGCGCCTGAGCGATATTCGATCAGGCATCGGAGCGCGGTGGCCCGGATCGTCGCGTACCGCGTGCCGTGACAGTTCACGACCAGCAAAGGTGTTCCGCGCGGGTCGGTGGTCCCACCGACTGAGTCCTTTGTGCTCTGTCGCGCCGTCGGCAACTCGTCCACGATCGAGTGGATCCGCCACAGACCGTGCGATCCGAGAAACGAGGGCCCAGTGACACCCACCACCACACCGTTGCGTCCATCGAGCCAGTCGGTAGGCGACGTGGATCGGGGGCGAACCGTGATCGTGCGCCCCGTCGTTGCCGGCGCGCTCCGCCCGGTCGACGGCGGATGGCGCCCCGGCAGCAGCGACCTGGAAGCAGTGCTGCCGCATCTGCTCTGGGAGGTGGCGCAGCGCGGGAGTCAGGTCGAGCGGGTGATCTATCGTCTCGACGAGTGGTCGCACGCGCCGAAGCAGATACGAGTGGGTGGCGACCGGGTTCATCTGGACGGATACCACCGCCAACCCCGCCACACGGTGTCACTGTTGTGTTCCGACGGGAGTCGTATCGTCATGCTGGTCGTGCCCACCTCGGTCAGCGGGCCCGCGGCGCGGGCGATCATGACGAACGCAGGAAGAGCGGGGAACGCGGAGACCGTGCAGCAGCTTCTCGGTCTGACGTTGACGGACATGGCGCCGTTCACGGACCCGGCTGTGGCGCAACAACGGTGGGACACCGATGGAGGCCCGCAGGACGCGCGGCGTCCGGCGACGGACCTGATGTGAGTGAAGTGCGTCGAATAGTCGTCGGTGTCGACGGATCGGCGGCATCATTGCACGCCGTCAGATGGGCGGTGCGCGACGCGGTGACCCGCCGAGTGCCGGTAGAACTCGTCACCGTGGCCCCGCGGGTCCCACGAATCTCGGGCTCGTCCCTGGCATTGCGGGCCGATGACCGCACCGATCGTCGAGCAGACACGGGCCGCATCTCGAGCATCGCGGTTCGCGCGGCCCGCGCAGTGGGCGGATCATCGACGATCTACATCGGCTCGCGAGTCGAACACGGTGCCCCCGTCGACATCTTGGCGGGGCTCGCCGAGCCGTCCTCGATGATCGTGCTGGGGTCGAGGGGGCTCGGGAAGTTCGCCGATGGCGTGTTCGGATCGGTGAGTGCGGCGGTCACGACCCATGCCACGTGCCCCGTTGTGGTGGTCCCGTCGGCGCAGTGCGCGCAGGGCCCGGTGGTGGTCGGGGTGGACGGCACCTCGGCCAGCGAGGCAGCGGTCGATCTTGCCGTGGAGGAAGCCTCGCTACGAGGCGTCGATCTCGTCGCTGTCCACGCCTGGAGCGACACCGACACAGGCTGTGTTCTTGCCGGTGATGTCGGCTCACACGGACAGGACGGAGCCGTGCAGAACGTGGCTCTGTCGAAAAGCCTTGCCGGGCGGTACGACGACTACCCTGATGTGACCATTCGCCGAGTGGTGGCCAGAGACGGCCCGGTGCGAGAGATGGTCCGTGAGGGTTCGCGCGCACAGTTGGTGGTGATGGGTAGGCGGGGCCGGGGCGGCCTCGCCTCGCTGCTGCTCGGTTCCACGTCGCAGGCGGTGCTGCACAGTGTTCACATTCCGGTGATCGTCGTTCCTGCAGGCCGCTGACTGGTGAAGCCTGCGGCGACCGGGCCGATGATCCGAGGTTGGGGACCTTCGGCGCTCGACGCGTGCCGAACGGCCCTGCGCTCCGGACGCGGACGGGCCGAGCATGATGGGCGTGATCGAACCGACTCGTCAGCAATGGGCACGATACAACGTGGGCGGCGTGTTGCCGCCGGTCCTGGGGCCGTGGGTGAAGGACGACCTCCTGGGTAGAGGAGCGTGGGCCCGATACATTCTCCGCTTCTCGATCCCCCTCGTTCCGTTGCTGTCGGCTTTCCTGCTGCTCCCGGGTCCACGGTGGGTGGTCCTGGGCATGATGTCGCTCATCCTGCTTCCCGTCCTGTACTTCGCAGTGGGTTTACGGCAGGTGTACACCCAGTTCAGGTTGCGGCAACACGGACTCGACCACCGGATCCCGGCGCACGAACGGGCAAGTGCCGCCGAGGAGCGGCGCGTCTACCGGCGGAACCACGGTCACGACTGACGAACACTGCCCTCTCGGACGGGGCCGGTCCCGAGTATCGCTCGGAGAGCACCGGTGTGGCCCAGCGGCACGAAGGCCGAGACCGGTCCCGGAAGACGGCAGGAGTCATCGCACCACGAGCACACTGCACCGGGCATGGTGCACCATGTTCTGGCTGACCGATCCGAGAGCGGCGCCGGAGACCCTGCCCCGTCCACGGCTGCCGACCACGACGAGCCGCGCCGACGTCGACAGGGCGCGCAGTGCCATCGACGGGGATGCACTGGAGGTCGAGATGCCGACCGACACATCCGGAAACTTCTGTCGCAAATTCTCGACTCGGTCCCACAGCCACTTCCGCTCCTCCCGGCCCACACGCTCCCAATCGATGTAGCCGGCGCCCAGTGCGAGGCCGAGTTTCATCGACACGCCCCAGAAATGGGCGGCCGTCACGGGTGCGTTCAGCAGGTCTGCGTACTCGAACGCGGCCAGCATTGCCCGGCCGGACTCCGGGGATCCGTCGACACCGACCACGACGGGGTGGTGCGTCGTGGTGTCGATGTCGTCCTGACGCCGGATCATCACCGGGCACTGCACCCTACCGATGATGCGGATGGTGTTGCCGCCCAGCACGATGTCGCGGACGGGGCCGGTACGTCCTGAGCCGAGCACCACCAGTGAGGAATCCACCCGCGCGAGGTAGTCGGTGATGGACAGTTCTGTGCCGACTCGTTCCACATCCGCCGCAGGGTCGATGGCAACGATGGCGTCGGTGGCCGCGTCCAGGTGTCGGCGTCCGAGGGCGTGCATCTCGTCCGACAGCGGTATCTCCGAGACGTACGCGGCGCTGCCGAGATACCAGCCGGGAACGTGCATCGAATGCACCACCCGCAGCGGTGTGTGCGTCACACGCCCGAATGCGGCCGCCCATCGAGCGGCGGCCAGGGCGGTGTCGGAACCGTCGATACCGATCGAGATGGGTGCGGGAGTGGTCATGGGGGAGGTCCTTTCGGAACGTCGGCGGAATTCGACGATCGAGGTCGATGACTGCTGCACCGTCATCCGGTCGGAGGGGCGGGCGCGCACACGTGCTCGTGGATCTCGGTGGACAGGCCCGCAATCGATTTCGTGAGAACGGTATTGGCTTCGATCATGTCGCGGAGGAGGGCGGTGTTGGCCAAGGTGTGTACGGCGACCTCGCTGCTGATCGAGTCCGCGCGTTTCGCGGAGATCAACAGGATCGCCCCCTGGAGTCCGGCGATCATCGACAGGAAGAGGTTGAGCAGTATGAACGGATACGGGTCGAAACCGCCGCCCTTGTTGTAGGCCGCCCAGAGTGCCATCGTCCCGAGGAACAGGAAGACGAACGGCCACGAGCCCATTCCGTTGCGTACGTAGTCCGCCGCCCGCTCACCTGTCGTGAGCGAATCGCCGGTTCGAACCCCCGGGTGTCTCCTCCAGAGGTTGATGGTCGGGGCGTCGACGCTGTCATGACACCGAGCATGGCCGCAGCGTTCCGCGCCGACCAGAGCACAAGGACCGTCGCGGACGAGGATTCGCGGATGACTTCCGGCACTACCCGCCAGGCGACGTCGAAGCGACGATGAGCGCAGTGCATCGCTCGATCATCGAGAACGGCACGGAACGTATCGATGGAGGACCAGTTCGATGAGAGCCGCTGTAGTGACCGAGTTCGGCAAACCCCTGACCGTGCAGGATCTTCCGATACCTGCACCCGGGCCCGAGCAGGTTCTGGTCAAGATGGAGACGTGCGGTGTGTGCCACACCGACATTCACGCGGCGACCGGCGACTGGCCGGCGAAACCGACATTGCCGTTCGTTCCCGGCCACGAGGGGGTCGGTGTCATCGAGGCGGTGGGGACGCAGGTGTCGGACACACGGATGGGTGAACGCGTCGCCATCGCCTGGCTCGGGTCCGCGTGTGGGGAGTGCGACCACTGTGTGTCGGGGTGGGAGACACTGTGCGAGGAGCAGGAGAACAGCGGCTACTCTGTCGACGGTGCCTACGCCGAATATGCTGTCGCGCATGCTCGCTACGTCGTCCGAGTTCCCGACGAGATTTCCTCGTTCGACGCCGCCCCGCTGACGTGCGCGGGAGTCACGACGTACAAGGCCGTCAAGGTCGGCGGAGTGACACCGACGCAGAGGGTGGCCATCTTCGGCGTCGGCGGCCTGGGGCACATGGCCGTGCAGTACGCGAAGATCGCGGGCGGTTTCGTCACCGCCGTCGACATCGACGACGGCAAGCTGGACCTGGCGCGCGAACTCGGCGCGGATCACACCGTCAATTCCTCGACGACCGATCCCGTGGAGGCCATCGCAGCACTCGGCGGTGCCGACGTCGCGATCGTCCTCGCGGTGATCCCCAGCGTGTTCGACCAGGCGTTCCGCTCGCTGCGGCGCGGTGGGCGTCTGGTGTGCGTGTCCATGCCGGCTGACGGTGTGTTTCCGATTCCGATCTTCGAGACTGTGGTCGGGGGAATCTCGGTGTTGGGCTCGATCGTCGGGACGCGCAAGGACCTGCGGGAAGTGTTCGCCCTGCACGCCGCCGGCCGCACCACGGTCTCCGCCGTGTCTCGCACGATCGACGACGTCAACGAGTGCTTCGCCGACCTCCTCGCCGGCCGGGTGACAGCTCGTCAGGTGATCGAGTTCTGATCGGCGCCGTGGTTGCCGCGCCACGCCGGTAGGGTCACCCGTGGGCTCGCACGCGTCGTCTTGCGCGTGCGCCCACGACGAATCGAGACCCGATGGACGTGCAGGACGACAGACGCATCGACCTCGAACACGCCGGCGCCGGCCGGGTCGAGGACGACTCCAGGTCGTCCCTCGCCGACCTGAGTCGTCTGGCGACCACCACACTGTCTCTTCCGGACATGCTCTCTCACGTCGCCGAGTACGCAGTGCGCGCCATCCCGGGTGCCGACGGCGCAGGACTGACCCTGCTGCACCCGGAGCGGGCCGCGACCATCGTCGCCAGCGCAGCGTTCGTCCGCGACGTCGACGACATCCAGTACGCACTCGGGCAGGGGCCGTGCATCACCGCAGCGTCGGAGGGGCGAACCGTGCGGTCGGGGGAACTTGAGACCGACGCGCAATGGCCGGACTTCGGTCGACGCGTCGCCGTGTTGAACGTGCACAGCGCCCTGTCCCTGCCCTTGATCACCGACAGCGGTGTTCTCGGTGCGATGAATGTGTACGCCCGCCGCCCCGATGCATTCGACGATCAGGCCGCGGAACTCGGTCAGTTCTTCGCGATCCCGGCGGCGATATCGGTGCAGAACGCCCGCGCACTGGCCAGTGCGAAGCGGTTGACCGAGCACCTCGAGAAGGCGCTCGGCAGCAGCTCCTCCATCGAACAGGCAGTGGGCATCCTCATCAGTCGCAGCGGATGCACACCCGACGAGGCGTACGCCCAGCTTCGTACCCTGAGCCAGAACGACCACGTCAAGATGGACGTCGTCGCGCGCCGTGTGGTCACCGAAGCGTCCAGGTCGGCTCGTGCGCGTCGACGCAGACGGTGACCAGGGAGTAATGTCTGCCCCGGTAAGTGATCTCGAGGCCCGACGTTCCGAATCGAGCCGCACGCTCACCCGTGTACCGCGCCACCGCGGAACATGCGATCCGGGAGCACCCGTCCGGCGATCGGACCGCCTCGGGGTTCTCTCATGCACTTGTCTGCCGGTCTGACAGTCGACTTGAACGTTCTCACCGCGATGTTGGACGACCCGAGCATCGACTTGGCCCGATCGACCCGCGAATTCGTCTCCGATGTCGACGACGCGGTCGCATGCATCACCACGATGAGCGTCACGGTGGAGATCAGCGGTGTGGGGATCCGGCTCGCGGCCGCCGCCGTGCACGATGAGGTCGAGTCCGCGGCCACGTCCTTGCGCGTGATGCTCGTGCACGTACCGCAGTCGGAGGTGACCGCGCATGTCCTGTTCCGTTCCTGCACTGCAGGTTCCCTGAACGCGCTTGCTGCGGCCGCAACGTCGACGTTCGGTGCCGATGCCGTGCACACCGACGACCATCTCGACATCGAGTCGTCGGTGCGTGACGGGCATGATCTCGCCTCCGTCACGGAGACGAACAGGGCTGTGGGAGTGCTGATCGACGGTGGACGTACGCCGACCGAAGGCCACGCGGAGTTGAACCGCCTCGCCGCACTCTCCGGTGCTTCGGTCGGCGATGTCGCCCGCCGGATACTGCGCGACGCGGTGCGCTGGCACCCGCCCGCGAGCTGAATCCGGTGGTGGCTACCTGAAGCGCCGAGCGATGTGCACGCGAGGCAGCTGCAGGGGGCTCGGAAATGCCACCAGGACTCGATTACCGTCCGGGTCGCGGCCGTCGATGAAACTCACACCGCTCTCGGTGTGTGAATAGGTGGCGGCGTAATACCGACGCAGGCGACTCCCGACGTGCTCGAGGGTGTCGGCGTCCGGGGCCGACCACATCACCTCCCGCACGCCGAGGGCGCCGATCGGCCGCGAGGTCGACGACGGATCGGCGTACAGATAGATCTGGAAACCGTCAGGTGCCAGCAGCAGTGCGGCGTCCTCCTGGCGCAGTGCGACGGTGCAGCCGAAGACGTCGCCGTAGAACACGACGGACCGTTCGAGTTCGAGGACTCGCATCAGCATCGAGGTGGGTGCGAGCGAGGTGGTGACTGTCGTGTCGATTGCCGGGTCGGGTGCGCTGATGGTCATGTCGTGTCCGTTCTCGAGGGGTGTCATCGGGATCGGTCAGAAGTCGGCGTCTCCAGAGAGTCGCCGATGGACCGAGCCCACGATTCGATGTCGGCACGAGAGCGGTCGTCTCCGTCCTCGGCGCGGATCAGGCGCACCACGAGCCGCTCGAACCGGGACAGGGTGGAGCGGTCCAGCTTGCCGCCGAACGTCCGATGTTCCACCGCCCAGGGCACCTCGTCCCACGAGGAGCGCCTCGTGGACGGTGGCGTGCCCCCGATGGGGCCGCTCGAGAACAACCACACGGGTACCGCGTCGAGCTCGGCCTGCTCGCGGGCGACGAGTGATCGGGCCGACGCGAGCCACCTGCCCATGTACACCGCACTTCCGAGAACGACCGCGTCGTACTCGGCGATGCTGTCCACATCCTCCACGTCGCGCAGATCCACCTCCGCGATGTTCTGCGCATTGCCCGCACAGGACGTCAGGGCCGTGGCGATCCAGCTGCCGATGTTGCGGGTGGAGCCGTGTCGGCTCGCGGTCGCTACAAGCACACGCATGGTCGGTTCCTCCAGCAGAGTCGAAGTCGAGGCCCCCTGCGGCGCCGACTGTCCTCGAGTGTGGTCTCGCGCCGCCCCCTCGCGGCAGGGTCCAATGGCACGTCGAACCCGCCGAAGGGAGGCACCCGACGTGCTCTCGCACGACCGTGTGGGACTTTCGGCGTCGACAGAGATGACCTTCGGGAGCGACTGCGGCGCAGCCGCGGACGTAGAGTCGACACGACGCGCCCGGCGAGGACGCTCGTGAGGAGCATGGGCATGATCACCGTCTTTCTGGTCGACGATCACGAGATCGTGCGGCGCGGGCTGATCGACCTCATCGACTCCGACCCCGGTCTCGAGGTCGTCGGCGAAGCCGGCACCTGCGCGCAGGCGCTGGCGCGGATCCCGGCTCTGCAACCGCAGGTGGCCGTACTCGACGTCAGGCTCCCGGACGGAAACGGGATCGAACTCTGCCGAGAGCTCCGTGATCGGCTGCCGGACCTCACATGCATGATGCTCACCTCGTTCACCGAGGATCAAGCAATGCTCGATGCCATCCTGGCCGGCGCTTCGGGCTACGTCGTCAAGGACATCACCGGCATGGACCTCACTCAGGCCATCCACGATGTCGGAGCCGGTAAGTCGTTGTTGGACAACAGGGCCGCTGCGGTACTGATGGAGAAGTTGCGGGCGGGCACCGGAACTCCCGGACCCATCGACCACCTGACGGGTCAGGAACGCACCCTGTTGGACCTGCTGGGCGAGGGTCTGACGAACCGGCAGATCGCCGCCCGGATGTTCCTCGCGGAGAAGACTGTCAAGAACTACGTGTCGCGGCTGCTGGCCAAGCTGGGCATGGAGCGCCGCACGCAGGCCGCGGTGTACGCGTCCAAACTCGGCGACTCGCCGGCGTCGACGGACGACCATCGGAGTTCTCGGCATGGATGACCGCCACGGATCCGTGACCTCGCCTCTGCCGCAACTCAGACTCGGCGAGCTGCTGCTCGAAGTGCAGAGCCGCATCGGTCGGATCGCCGACGCGAGAATGCAGGCGGACGGGCTCCTCGAGGCGATGCTGGTGATCACCGCGGGCTTGGACCTCGACGTCACCTTGCGGTCGATCGTGGAGTCGGCTCGGACGTTGGTCGATGCGAAGTACGGCGCCCTCGGCGTGCGCGGAGCGGATCATCGACTCGCCGCATTCATCCATTCCGGCATGGACGAGGCCGTAGTCGAACGGATCGGACCACTGCCCACCGGACGAGGTGTACTGGGTTTGTTGATCGACCGGCCCGAGACCATCCGCCTCGACGACCTGTCCCGCCACCCCGCCGCCGTGGGATTTCCCGAGGCCCACCCGCCCATGGAGTCCTTCCTGGGTGTGCCGATCAGAGTCCGGAACGAGGTGTTCGGGAACCTGTATCTCACGGAGAAGAACAACGGACTGCAATTCACCGACGACGACGAGGTGGTCATCCAGGCACTCGCGTCGGCAGCGGGAATTGCCATCGAGAATGCTCGGTTGTACGAACAGTCGCGTACGGGACAGGCCTGGATGGAGGCGATCAAGGACATCGGCACCGAGCTGCTCGCCGGGTCCGACGCAGCAACCGTGCTCCGCCTCGTATCGCGTAAAGCATTGCAGCTCACCAGTTCCGACCTCGCGATCATCGCAGTACCCGACGACCCCGGCGACGAACCCGCCCTCGTCGACCATCTCGTCATCACTGTCGCCGAAGGCGACGGTGCCACCGGACTTCTCGGGAAAACCATCCCGATCGACGGGTCCAGCGCCGGGGCTGCCTTCCGCAGCAGGACCGCTTTCCGCAAGGAACAACTCGATCACGAGTCCGCGGAACTGCGCACCGACGAGCTCGGGCCCGCCATGATCGCCCCGCTGCGGGTGGCCACAGGAGTCAGCGGAGTACTCGTGGTCTCACGTGCGCGCGGAGCCGACAGCTTCACCGACGCACAACTCGAGCTCGTGTCAAGTTTCGCCGATCAAGCCGCTCTGGCTCTGCAGATGGCGGACACCGCACATCGTGTGCACGAACTCGACGTGCTGTCCGATCGCGACCGCATTGCTCGCGATCTTCACGACCATGTGATCCAACGGATCTTCGCTGCCGGACTGTCGCTGCAGAGCGCGATGAAGAGAACCGATTCCGAGGACATGCGCCGTCGGTTGTCCCGCACGGTGGACGACCTCCAGGACACCGTCCAGGACATCCGGACGGCGATCTTCGATCTGCAGAGCACCTCCCAGGCGGTCACCCGGTTACGTCAACGCGTCGAGGACGCCGTAGTCGAACTGACGGCGCACTGTCACACACGTGCTGTCGTGCGGATGTCCGGGCCGCTGTCGGTGGTCGACCACATCATGGCCGACCACGCCGTCGCCGTCGTCAGGGAAGCAGTGAGCAACGTTGTCCACCACGCGAAGGCGGACACCGTCACAGTGCACGTGTCCGTCGGCAACGACCTACGGGTCGAGGTGACCGACGACGGAATCGGATTGCCCGACAACGTGTCCGAGAGCGGGCTCGCCAATGTTCGTGCCCGCGCCGCGGCGTGCGGGGGCACCACCGCCGTCCGCATGCCCACTTCCGGAACAGGTACCAGCCTCGTGTGGAGAGTCCCACTACCGTGACCGGCGCTACAGCCCTGCGGGGCCGGCTCTGCCTCGAGGTTTAGCTGTCGACATCACCGGCGCGGGCGTCCAGTCATATGTTCGATGCTCATGAAGTCCTGATCCTGATCTGTCTCGCCTCGGGCCACACGTGCTGCACACAATTCTTCGAAGATGTCCGGTCCCTGCGACACCGACTCTCCGTGGTGGGTTCGCACTCGCGACAGCGCGAGCGCAGCGACGACAGCGACAGCGACGGCAACGACAACAAGCAGCAGCAGCCGATACTCGATCAGGGACTGGTCCTAGCGACGGTTCGCGGAGTGACGCATGAAGTCCTCGCAGGAGTGTGGGTGGCCGGCGCGCCACGTGGACGCTGTCGCACGCCAGTCTGCGACACCGACGATCTCAGCGGTCGGGGTCTTTGTGTCCCCACCCCCAGCACATCGGGCTGCGGGACGCGAGCGGTACGAGTGAGGGCGGTCAGGGTGTACGTGTCACGGTGGGTGAGTGCTGACTTCGGACCTCGAGAATGTGACCTCCGGCCACTCGATCGGACGGGTGCCGGTTCGTAGGGTGAGCTCGACGGTCACCTGCACCTGTCGGATCATGTGAATCCAGTGAGAGGGCGCACAGATGAACGAGTACGAGCACTCTGGTTCCATCGTCTGCGGAGTGGACGGGTCGGCAGCGGTGTTCGACGCGGTGCGGTGGGCAGTGCAGGAAGCGTTGCGTCGCGATGCCTCGCTCACGATGGTGCATGTCGTCACTCCACCGGTGCACCGCGACAGGGTCTTCGACGCCCCCGACATCGGCGGTGACCATGCGCGCGAACTCCTGCGGGAAGCCCGAGCGACCGCCATCGACACCGGGCGGCATCCCCGGGCCATCGGCGTCCTTGTGGCGCACGGCCGACCGGACGAGCACTTGATCGCGGCGTCTCGTTCGGCCCGCATGCTGATTCTGGGGAACAACGGTGAGTCCGCGACGACGATCGTGGCGGTGGGGTCGACTCTGCTCTCGGTCGTGGAATCCGCAAGGTGCCCGGTCGCTGTCGTCCGGCGGTACGACCCCGCGCGACGAGGCGCGGTCGTGATCGGCCTCGACAGGTCAGGGAACACCACGCCTGACCGCGTCGTGGCCGAAGGCTTTCGTGCGGCAGCGATGCGAGGCACCGAATTGATGGGCCTGCGCGCGGACACCATGGCGGGCAACCTGGTGCATGCAGCCGGTCGGGCCGACGGCGTCAGCGCGACCACGTCGATGTTCGACCGGGCGTTGGATTCGTTCCGCGCGACCTACCCGGGGGTGCGCACCAGCTCCGTCCACGCGGAGGGGGGCGCTGCCGTCGAGCTGATCGCGCTGTCCAGAAGTGCCGAGCTACTGGTGCTCGGTCACGCCCGCGGGCGTCCCTGCGGTACGACGCTCATCTCGGTACTTCGGCACGCGCACTGCCCGGTGCTCGTCGTTCCGCATTCATGACCTGGACCCTCAACTTCCTGTGCCGGAGAGGTAACGCCCACCAGGACTTCCGACCCGGCGGAAGTGACTTCGGTCCCTGTCGTAGACAGGCCTGCGGCCGCCATGCTCGAGATGAACCTGCAGTGCCGAAGGTCGACGGAGAAGAGAAGTGTGATGGTTGCATCGACTCGCATAGTGGTCGGAGTGGACGGGTCCGCAGGTTCGCTCGACGCCGTGCGGTGGGCGACGCGTGAAGCCGTCCGCCGCCACGTGCAGATCGAGGTGGTCACCTCCACCCTTGACAGGACCGGAAGCTACGGCGACGCAGTCGGTCTCCGGATGGGAGCGTTCCGAGACGCCGACGTCGAAGCCAAGCGTGTTCTCGTGGACGCGGTCGACGTCGTGCACGACACGGCTGGTGTCGCCGGCGTGTCCGTCGATACTCGTCTCGAGCGCGGGTCCGCAGCAGAGGTCCTGCTGGGCCTGAAGGATCGACCGGCGATGATCGTCGTGGGGTCGCGAGGTCTCGGCGACTTCACCGGCGGCCTCATCGGGTCGGTCAGCTCCGCTGTCGTCACCCATGCACGGTGCCCCGTCGCCGTCATCAAGGACGGCGCGGTGCGCGACGGGCCCGTCGTCGTCGGCGTGGACAACACGCCGAACAGTCGACCGGCGATCGGCCTCGCCCTCGAGGAGGCCTCCGCGCGCGGAGTCGACCTGGTCGCAGTTCACGCCTGGAGCGATCTCGAACTCGCCAGCGTGTTCACCGTCGACGAGTACGGACGGTGGTGGGAGTCCGAGCTCGCCGAGAACGTCTCCCTTGCCGAGAGTCTCGCCGGATGGGCGGACGAGTACCCGGACGTGACCATTCGACGGGTACTCGTGCAGGACAGACCGGTTCGTGAGCTGGTCCGACAGGCAGAGGGCGCTCAGCTCGTCGTCATGGGAAGCCGCGGTCGGGGCGGCTTCGCATCCATGCTTCTCGGCTCCACCTCTCGAGCTGTCCTGCATACCGTCGACGCTCCCGTGATCATCGTTCCGACGAGCCGATGAGCGCACCGGTGATCGCATCCATCTATCGTGACGCCGACGTGGACGCGGACCTGCGGTACTGGGCAGCGGCGAATTACCTGACCGTCGCCCAGATCTACCTGCAGGACAACGTCCTGCTCCGGCAGCCCCTCGCCGCCGAGCACATCAAGCCGCGACTGCTCGGACATTGGGGTACGAGCCCCGGTCTGTCCATGATCTACACCCTGCTCAACCGGCTCATCAGGCGTACCGAATCCCAGTGGCTCTACGTCACCGGCCCCGGACACGGCGGCCCCGCCATCGTCGCCAACACCTACCTCGAAGGCACCTACAGCGAGATATACCCGTCGATCTCGTTGGACAACCAGGGGGTTCGGGCGCTGTGTCGCCAATTCTCCACTCCCGGCGGCATTCCCAGTCACGTCAGCGTCCAGACGCCGGGCAGTATCCACGAGGGCGGCGAACTCGGCTACGCGCTGACACATGCCGCCGGCGCGGCGTTCGACAACCCCGACCTGGTGGTCGCCTGCGTGATCGGGGACGGCGAGGCCGAGACAGGCCCGCTGTCGGGGTCCTGGAAGGTACCGGCATTCCTCAATCCCGTGCGCGACGGCGCGGTGCTACCGATCCTGCACCTCAACGACGCGAAGATCTCCGGCCCCACCGTGCTCGGCCGCAGTACGGACCTGTCCATCTCCGAGTATCTCGGCGGCCAGGGGTGGGCGCCGATCTTCGTCGAAGGCGACGATCCACGAGAGGTGTTCGCCGCCTTCGACCGCGCCCTCACCCGCGCCCACGACGCCATCGAACGGATCCAGCACGCCGCACGCCGCGGGAACGCCGAGCTCGGTGTCGAATGGCCAGCCATCGTCCTGCGCACCCCCAAGGGGTGGACCGGCCCTCACGAGGTGGACGGCAAGCTCATCGAGGGAACACACTGGGCGCACCAGGTGCCGCTGGCCGGCGTCCGTGACAACCCCGCGCACCTCGCCCAGCTCGAACGCTGGCTGCTGTCCTACCGGCCGACCGAACTCTTCGGCGATGACGGTGCTCCCGTGGCCGAGATCCGCGCGCTCGCCCCGGACGGTGAGCTGAGAATGGGTGCCACTCCGCACGCCAACGGCGGAGTGCTGCTTCGGCCGTTGATCATTCGCGATCTGGAGAACTACGCGCTGACCGTCGAGTCACCGGGTGCCGCCTCGCACGAGACGACGACCGTTCTCGGCGAGATGATGCGCGACATCTACCTCGACAACGCGACAGCGGACGGCGGCGGCACGTTCCGCCTGTTCTGCCCGGACGAGACCGCGAGCAACCGGCTCCAGGCGGTGTTCGAGGCCACCGACAGGTGCTGGCAGTTGCGGACGACGGTGAACGACGACGACCTCTCACCCGACGGCCGCGTCATGGAGGTCCTCAGTGAGCACTTGTGCGAGGGGTGGCTCGAGGCGTACCTGCTCACCGGACGGCACGGCCTGTTCGCGAGCTACGAAGCATTCGCGATGGTGAGCGTGTCGATGCTCGTCCAGCACACGAAATGGTTGCAGCACGCCGCGACTCTGGAATGGCGCGCCCCGATCGCATCGCTCAACGTGCTCCTTACCAGTACGTGCTGGCGCAACGACCACAACGGCTTCAGCCACCAAGGTCCCGGACTCATCGACGCGGTCATTCCCCTGGCCCCGGACGTCGTCCGGGTGTGGCTCCCGCCGGACTCCAACACCCTGCTCGCCGTGACCGACCACTGCTTCCGCAGCAGAAACCACGTCAACGTGATGGTGGTGGACAAGCAGTCCCACCCGCAGTACCTGACCCTCACCGAGGCGCGGGCACACGCCGCGGCGGGCGCGTCCGTGTGGGCGTGGGCCGGCACCGAGAAACCGGCAGCGCAGGACGGTACGTCGGCGGACCCGGACATCGTCCTCGCGTGCGCCGGCGACGTGCCCACCGAGGAGACGCTCGCATCCGCGCAGTTGCTGCGCGAATGGCTGCCAGGGTTTCGCGTGCGGGTGGTGAACGTCATCGACCTGATGGCGCTCCTGCCGAGAGGCGATCACCCGCACGGGATGCCCGACGACGACTTCGTCGACCTGTTCACCGCCGACGTCGATGTGGTGTTCGCCTTTCACGGGTACCCGCGAGCGGTGCACGAGCTGCTGCACGGACGCCCGAACGCCGCACGCTTCCATGTGCGCGGGTTCATCGAACAGGGAACCACGACAACAGCGTTCGACATGGTCGTGCTCAACAAGACCAGTCGCTACCACCTGGTCCTGGAGGCGCTGAATCGAATCGAACTGATCGATGGTCGATTGCTACGCAAGCACTGCCACGACCGACTGGCCGCACACCAGTCCTACATCCGTGAGCACTTCGTCGACCTCCCCGAGATCCGCGAGTGGAGATGGTCGTGACCGGAGCGGCACACCTCGACGACCGAAAGACCGTACGCGAAGCCTGATCACCAACCGATGGATCATCGTGGGCGTGTCCGTACAGATCGTCGGTCAACTGGCGCTCACCTGTACGCCGTTCATGAACACCATGTTCGGCACCGCGCCCATCGGCCTCGGCGCGTGGGGCCGCATCGTCGCGTTCGCGGCGGCGATCACCGTCGTCGTAGCACGCGACAAGCGAATGCGCACCCACCGACTCGAGCCGGTGACACCGTTGATCGCAGAGGAGAGAACATGACAGACAACGCCCCGATCGTGGTGGGAGTCGACGGATCCGGCGGCTCGTTCGACGCCGTCCGGTGGGCCGCGCGAGCAGCCGAACTGCGCGGAACATCGCTGCATCTGGTGTCGACCTACCAGGACCGCAACGTCTACACCACCCTCGCTGCCATCCCAGCCGAGCAGCTCGGCAAGCTGCAGCAGGCGGCGCGTTCGACTCTCGATGCCGCCTCGGAGATCGCACGAGGTGCAGTCCGCAACCCCGAGACGTTGTCGACGAGCTGCGAGGGCGCGCTCGGCTCGACGGTGTCCGTGCTGCTCGACCACGCAGTCACGGCACGAATGCTGGTGGTGGGCTCTCGGGGGAACAACGAGTACTTCGCCGAGCTACTCGGCTCGGTCAGCGCCGGAGTTACCGCGCGGGCGCACTGCCCGGTGGTGGTCGTTCAGGGGCAAGTGACCGCGGAGCGCGCAGCGGGTCCGGTGGTGGTGGGTGTCGACGGATCGCGGCAGAACCGCGGCGCCGTCGGGGTGGCGTTCGATGAAGCGTCGGTACGGGGTGCGCGACTCGTAGCCGTTCATGCGGGAGACGGTGCAGTCCTGGCGGAGAGTCTCGCCGGATGGCAGGAACAGTTTCCCGACGTGGCAGTCGAGCGGGCACTCGTGCGTGACGATGTCGTCGACGAGATCGTTCGCGTGTCGATCACCGCGCAGGCCGTCGTCGTCGGGACACGATGTCACGGGTTCAGTGGCGTGCTACCGAGATCGACGAGCCGGACACTCGCACACCGCATCGACTGCCCGCTGATCGTCGTCGGTCACGTCGCGGACTGACGACTGGGGCGATCCGGCCGGGGAAAATCACGCAGCGCCAGAACGGTGATGACGACGCCGGCGGTCAGCGCGGCGATCTGCAGGTAGTCCACCTCACGAATGATGATCATCTGCACGAGGATCCATGCGACGAGAATGACTCCGGCGGCGAACGCGGACGGGGCACCGTTCACACTTGAGTGTTGTGTGCGTACGGCCGCGATCGTCATCGGAACACCGACCACGATCGCCAGCGCGATACCGGCCAACGCTGTGTTCGAAGCGGGAATACGGTCGACGGCAGAGACACTGAGCTCGACGACACCGAGAATCAGTCCGACGGCACCGCCGTAGGCCAGCACCGCCAGGGGCCAGCACAGTGCACTGAGGAGGCGTGGGGACCGAGCGAGGGGATCCTTCATCCGACAACCCCTGCTCCGTCTCGCATCGCCGACACCGGCTCGTTGGTGCGCAGCCGCCAATGCGCGAGCGCTGCATCGCCGGCTGTTTCTCGGTCCGTTGTGGTGACGACCGTCGAACTCGCCGGCCACGCTCGCCTCCGGCGAGCCATGTCGCGATAGACCTCGGTCGTGGCATCAGATGCCGAGCCGGTTCGGGTGCTGACCCTCTCCAGCGCAACGGAAGCGGGAACGGAGCATTCGATCTGCACCAACGTCGACCGGGTGGCAGCAGCGAGCGCCTCGGCGCGGGCGCGCAGGGTCGGATCCATCCACGAGGCGTCGAGTACCACCGAGTGGCCGCCCGCCAGGTGAGCGTGGGCTCGGTTCAGCATGGCGTCATAGGTGCGATGAGTCATCTCCTCGGCGTAGAGGTCCCTCCCCACGTCGGCCGTGTGAGAAGTCGTCGGCGCGAACCCGGCGAGCGACTTCCGGACGACATCACTCGAGATGACGACCGAGTCCGTGTTCTCGGCCATGTACGTTGCGAGGGTCGTCTTTCCGGTGCCCGGGAGGCCCCCGACGATCGTCAGGGTGACGGTGCCCGCATGCAGGTGGTCGAGGGCCAGGCGGGCGTGATCCACGGCGTCCGACCGTGCTTCGTCGTCTCCCTGGCGATCACGGATGCAGGCGACCTTGGCGCGTACAAAGGCGCGGTGCGCGATGTAGTGGTGCACCAGCGCCGGGGGAGCGAGATCGAACGCGGCATCGCGGTAATACCGGATGAACTGTCTCGCGAGGTCCGCACGGCCTTGGAATTCGAGATCCATTGCCAGACAGGCGGCGTCGTCGATACCGTCGAGAAATCGGAGTGCATCGTCGAAGTCGAGGCAGTCCAGAATGCGTGGCCCGTCAGCGGCGCAGAAGATGTCGTCGGCGAGCAGATCGCCATGGCCGTCGACGATCCGACCCTCCTCGATCCGGCGGTCGATCAGCGCGGCGCGGCCACCGAGAAAGGTCTCCACGCAGGACTCGATTTCGTCGAGCATGGTGTCGTCCAGCACGCACGATCCATCTCCGCGCGCTTCCAGCAGATTGGCCGCCCAGCGCCCGGCCAGGGAATCCGAGCTGCCTCCGCGATCGATCCGTGCGGTCCGTCGACTCGTGGTGTGCACCCCGGCGACCTGACGGGCGATGGCGTCGAGATCGTCGTCGAGTTCGCGCGTTCGGTCGCGAGCAAGTGTGGACAGCCGTTCCGCATCGGGAAGCCGGCGCATCCACAGCACCGGTTCTGCCGGCCCGCCGGACGGGTCGGTGAGATCTCCGACTCCGCGGTAGACGTCGGGAGCGAAGCGAGCGTTCAGAGTGTGTTCACGCTCCAGGGCGTGCCTCCGGGAGATGACCGACGAGAAGTCCAGGAAAGCGGTCCGTACCGGCTTCTTCATCTTGTACGCCGTGTCACCGATCAGGATCACGTATGCGCTGTGCGTCTCCCGGACCTCTGCGCGAGCCGGAACGGTCCGTGCGTCTTCGGGGCTCATCACGATGCCGCGACGCCGCGGACGGCCTCGACGCGCCGGGGATGGCGGTGGTGCGTGCCGTGCGCCACGAACTGGCGCGTCGACACGAGGTCTGCGATCGACTGCGCATTCTGGTTCACCATCAGCACCCTGGCGGCCGAGAAGATCGAGTAGAAATGTCGGGCGAGTGGACTGAGGAGGGGCATCTGCACCGCCTCCATCACGGACTTGGCTTGGGGCCCGGGGCCTGACGACTGGGGCGACGACATCACATTTCCTCCAACTCGACCGCTCGTCGGATGCCGAGCGTCGACAACCACGCTAGGTCCGCGTACGCACCGAGCGATGCTGGCTGAAGTCCTCCGTATCGGTGCCATTCGGCAGACCCACTCGAGCTCCGAAAAGCCGACAAGTGGGAGGAAATGATGCGCACGGTCGCAGACGATTTGTCTTCAGCCCGGCGGCCAGTGTTCTGGTCGGGTCCGGCCCACCACTGAATCGAACGCTGACTCGATACACCAGAGGCGATTCATCACATATTCATGACTTTCGTTCTGGTCTCACCCGAACTGTGGTGGCCCCGTGTGGTCATGTGACTTTTAATCCGCGCTGCTCAGGTGGACTTTCGTGGTCCCACTCGGCTTCCTGGATTTCGCCGGGCATAGTCACTGGGTCCGGGGTTCGAGTCCCTGTGGGCGCACCACAAAGGGCCCCTGATCAGCAGTTAGCTGGTCAGGGGCTCTTCTGGTTTCGGTGCCACTCACTACTTATTCATGACTGCAACTCGAAACTCGAGGTTTCGGGTCTTCTCGGCAATATCGAACGACGCATTGTGCCTGCTCAGGCGGCTGCAAAGTTGTCTGTACCGGGTCCAATGAACTGCGGTGCAGGCTGCTCGCGCCCACTGCGACGCCTGGGGTGCCACTGTCCGCTACATCGAGAATTCGGACGGCGACATCGTCCCCCGGGCGGAGTGGGAGTTGCTGTGGATCGTGGGAGCGCCCCTGCCGTACATCTACACCGTCGAACTCCGCTCTCCGATCTCGACCGGGGGCGACGAGCTCATCACCGCACTGTGGACCACCACCGAACGCTGCACGCCGATATGGGTGGGCACGTCGGCGTCCCCGAATACGCCAGCGACGAGGCGGACCGATTCTTCACCCGGCACCTGAGACAAGGCCGGCCCTACCCGTCGATTGGATCGGCGACTGTGAATCGAATCTTTCCCGGGCGGGGCACAATGCAATCTCGCGCCAGAGCCCGCCGTCCGAACTTGGACGGCGGGCGAAGATCCACGGAATCTACGTGGGCTGGGAATCGAGATCGAACGCGCCCGAGCAATTCCGCAGAACCGGCCGTAGGTCCGCTAGCTTGTCATGATCAAGCCCACGGTCAGAGATCGGCCACCAGCGGTGCGACCTCCGTTCCCAGTAGCTCGATGCCGCGGAGCAGATCACTGTGAGCCAAGCGGGGATTGGTCATCTGCAGGGACAGCCGATCCACACCGCCGAGCTGTTCGCCCACTCGCGCGATCTTGTCGGCCACCGTCTGCGGGTCACCCATGAAAAAGGCACCGTTAGGTCCGGACGTGGCATCGAACTGCGCTCGGGTCGGTCGCGCGAATCCTCGCTCCCGCGAGATCTTCGTGAACATCTCGTTCCACCCGGGGTAGATGGTGTCCGCCGCCGCCTGCGTGCTCTCCGCGACGAACCCGAACACGTGCAGGCCCACCTTCAATTTCTCCGGCGCATGACCTGCCTGCGCACCCGCGCGGCGGTACAGATCGACGAGCGGCGCGAACTGGCGCGGCTCACCGCCGATGATCGCGATCATCAGCGGCAACCCCAACAGACCTGCGCGAGCGAATGATTCGGGACTGCCGCCGACACCCACCCAGATCGGCAGAGGATCCTGCATCGGACGCGGATAGATGCTCTGCCGCGTCAGCGCCGGCCGGTGCTTGCCCGACCACGTCACCTCGACGTTGTCCCGGATCTGCAGCAGCAGCTCGAGCTTCTCGATGAACAGCGAGTCGTAGTCGGCCAGGTCCAGACCGAACAGGGGGAACGACTCGGTGAACGAGCCGCGGCCCACGACCAGATCCGTCCGCCCCTTCGAGATCAAATCCAGGGTGGCGAATTCCTGGAAAACTCGCACCGGATCGTCCGCGCTGAGTACCTTGACCGCACTGCCCAGCCGGATTCGTTCCGTGCGAGCTGCCGCGGCCGCGAGGATGATCGATGGAGCGGAATCGAAGTACTCGCTGCGGTGGTGCTCGCCGATCCCGAACGAGTAAAGACCCACCCGGTCGGCGAGGGTGATCTCCTCGAGCAGGTGCTCCATTCGCTCGGCAGCGCCGATCACGCGGCCGTCGGTCGGATCGGTCACGGAGGACACGAAGCTGTCCACACCTACATGCATTGCTGAACCTCTCGGTCGGGGCCACGACGTCGACCCTGGTTTAGTTTACAAGTCAACCATCTCGACCGAGAAACTGTTCCCAGGGCTACCCACCTCTCCGCGCCCCTGATCGGCACGGCTGCTGATCAGGGGCCCTTTGTGGTGCGCCCACAGGGACTCGCACCCCGGACCTTTACTGACACTCGACGGCTATGCCGCCCCGCAACCTGGCACCCGGGGCGGCAACTGGGACAAGAACACAACCCAGCTCGACGAGCACCGCCTCGCGCAGTACAGCCAGACACAGCTACCTCGACCGAGCCGGGAGAAACACTCCATGACCGAGCCTCTCAGCTTCGAGGTCGTGGTATCGAGACGGCGGCGATACGCCGCAGCGACGGATGGACCGTGTACAGCCCTTCTCGGGCTGAGCGCACTGATCGGTCGGTTCCCCGAGCAACGCCACAGCGAAAGACAAGTGTTCTACGCCCGCTGCGCCAGTTGGTGTTCACCTTCCAAGCAGCCGCTGCACCGCTGGAAGGTCAGGTCAGATCAGGCGGTGGCGTGGTGGGACGGCCGGCAGCAGTGTCGCGAAGCCACTGCGGTACCTCTCGTCCGCTTCGCTCGCGGATGGCGATGGAGGCGCGGGCAGCGGCAGCAGCCACCCTGGGCCGCTCGGCCGGTCGGTCACTGCGTTCCTCGGTGGCGGTCATCGGGGGTCCTCCTGCTGCTCGCTCTGGCTGTCAGTGTCCTCGGTTTCGGTCGGCGGCACCAGCGCCCGCCGTGCCGCTGCACGGTCGGTGACAGCGACCAGAACGTCTTCCTCGGTCCTGGTGGTCAGCGCCGAGTCGGTGACCGTGGCGTAGATGTCCCGGCCGAGTTCGGCCTCGTCGCCGTTGTCACTGGTGTGCGTTCGAGGCACCATGTGATGCGTTGCCAGGCCTGGGCGCGCTTGTCTGCGACAGTGCGTTGTCGGACGGTGAGAGGAACGCCGACGACGGCGAGGACCAATAGACGAGATGTGGTACGTCGTCTCCATGCACGTCGCTGGGGTCCGGTCGTACCCGAGGGTGTCGGCGTGGTCATGGTGGCGTCCTGTATTCACTCGGCCGCGGCCCGAACGACTTTGCTCGCAGTGCGTTTGGGTGGTCTTGCTGTTTCGTCTGTGGGCGATCGCCTTGATGATCGGAGCTGAGCTGCGAGTGATCGGCACACCGGGATGCCGGACGGCGGTTCGCCGTCCAGGGTCTGTTGTATTCGCGAGGAAAGTAGGGTTCGCGCCGCGGCTCCGTCGTGGCTCACTGCGCTGCACTCGATCGTGTCATGGTGCTCGCCACAGGGAGTCTCGATCGATGCTGTCGGGTGAGCAGTGGCCGGCGAGTGCCATGACGAGGTCGAATTCGGCAACGATATTGGCGACGACGTCGGCGGCACCGGCGGCACCGGCCAGAGCGAGTCCGTACATGTGCGGTCTGCCGATGCACACGGCGTCGGCGCCCAGGGCGAGTGCCTTGAACACATCCGACCCTGATCGGATTCCGGAGTCGAACAACACCCTCACGCGTCCGTCGACTGCGTCGACGACCCCCGGCAAAGCGTCAGCGGCTCCGATCGCTCCGTCGATCTGTCGTCCCCCGTGGTTGGACACCACGATTGCGGCGACGCCGAGATCGACGGCGCGTCGGGCGTCGTCCGGATGCAGAACGCCTTTCAAGACGATCGGCAGGGACGTGCGGTCCTGCAGTCCGGCGATGTCGTTCCAGTTCAAGCTTTCTCGCGAGTAGATGTCGGTGAACGTCGTCACCGCGGTGCGCGGCTCGGGCGACAGGAGATTGGCCACGGTGCTGCCCGGTGCGTTCCGTGCGATCGAGAACAGGGTGCACAGCGCGGACAGTGCACTCGACGGGCCCGTGATGGGGAGATTCGGCTTTTCGGCGCCGGCCGCCAGGCGCTCCGCGACGATCGAACGGAACCGAGCATCCGAGGTGTACTGGCTGATGCCGATGCCACGTGAGAACGGTAGCGACCCAAGGTTGAGGTCCTGTGGTCGCCATCCCAGCAGTGTCGTGTCGAGGGTCACCGTGATCGCACTGGCACCGGAGCGCTCGGCCCGCGTGAGCAGGGAATCGACCAGGTCGTCGTCGGTCGACCAGTAGAGTTGGAACCACCTCGGGGACCCGGGCGCGATCCGGTCCATGCCGGCAGCGACCTCCTCCATCGCGACGGACCCCTGGTTGGAGAAGATGTAGGGAAGTCCCAGTGTGGCGGCGGCTTGGCCGATCAACAGATCTGCCTGTCGATGCACTGCGCCCCCGGCTCCGACCGGAGCGAACAACACGGGTGCCGGAAGCGTGAGGCCGAGGAGTTCGCTTTCGGTGGTTCTCGCAGACACGTCCCGAAGGACCCGAGGCACGATGTTCCACCGGTCGAGAGCGCGGCGGTTGTTGTCCATCGTGGTGCCGGAGCCGGCCCCACCCGCAATGTAGGCACGCGCTCGGTCGGACATCTTCGTGAGTGCACGCCGTTCCAATCCCGGGAAATCCGTGGGAACAGTCGGTGTTCGTCCGGCCACCCCCGCTGTGTAGATGTGGTTTTGGCGTTCGCGTCCGGTGGAGAGTGGCATGTGCGGATCCGTTCCCGAGTCGTGGCCCACTTGGTCGGCATTGCCGTCGACCGATCGATGGTGCGTCGGCATGGCGGGGACGGTACACGAGCTCGGATTAGCGATGAATGCGCAGCTCAAGGGTGTGCAGCGGCACAAATTCGGTGAGGTGCCCGTGTGCGCGGTTGCCCTTGCGTCCTCGTCCGCCTCGTCGTTCACCTACAAGGTTGTGCGCCGTCTCGTCATGAAAGCCGTTGCCCGTGCGACCGGGGTACCTGACAGCAATGATTCCCGACTTCTATTGCGGTCTCATCGGAACCGTGATGGTCCCACATGGTCATGTGACTCTTGATCCACGCTACTGAGGTGGGATTCATGGTCCCACTGGATTTCCGAGTTCGGCCGGGGACAGTCACTGGGTCCGGGGTTCGAGTCCCTTCTGGTTCAGATGCTACTCACTACTTTCTTCGAGACCGTGGACCACAGGTCTGACGGCGAGGTACCGATGTGACGTCGACACGGCGTGCCTGTCCGGTGATGAGTTCGGCAGCGCACCCGAGTCGACACGGCATGACTACACACACGCTCGCCGTTTCCGGCGCCACCATCACCTACGACGTCCATGGTCCACTGACCTCGGATACACCCCTGTTGCTCATCGGTTCACCGATGGATGCGAGTGGGTTCACCACGCTCCGTACGCATTTCATCGATCGACCGGTCGTGACCTACGACCCACGCAACACCGGCCGCAGCGTCTGTGGCGAACCCACGGCTGCGGTCACGCCGTGGCAGCACGCCGACGATCTGGATTCGCTGATCACAGCGCTGGGGTCCGGACCTGTCGACGTGTTCGCGTCGAGCGGCGGCGCGGTCAACGCCCTCGTCTGCGTCGAACGCCGGCCGGGCGCGATCCGAACTCTCGTCGCCCACGAGCCACCCGCCGGTGGTGCACTCGCTGACCACAACCACATCTCGGCTGCCTGCACGCACATGGTGGAGTCCTACGACGCGGCGGGGACGGGGCCGGCGATGGCCGAGTTCATCCGCCTGGTGATGCACCGCGGTCCTGTCGACGACGCGTACCTCGCAGGGCCGGCGCCGGACCCGGCGCAGTTCGGACTCCCGACCGAGGACGACGGTTCTCGTACCGATCCGCTGATGTCGAACATGCGTGGACTGGGCGTCGATTACGTGCCCGACGTGGAGCGTCTGACGGCAGCGTCGACTCGCATCGTCATCGCGGTAGGCGAAGAGTCCGGTGGGCCTGAGGACGGCGAGATGGCCGGTCGTGCAGCGTATGCGGTCGCCCGGCTGTTGGGTCAGGACGCCGTCGTCTTCCCTGGCGGGCATCAGGGTTTTCTCGGTGGTGAGTACGGTCAGACGGGTCGGCCCACCGAATTCGCTGCTGCGCTACGAGAGTGTCTCGACACCGTGGGGTGACGGTGGCGCCGTGCGCCTGATCGAACGACACTGTGTGCGAACAAGACTCGATTCGCTCGCCTGTCGAACGGTGGCCGAGCTCGTGTCGTGTGGAGGGAGGCGATGCTGTGGTGGACGGAATTGGGAGGCGGTATTTCGTGACACACACCGGACGGAGTTCTTCATCGGGGTGGTGAGTGGAAGAACCACTGCTGACCTTCCGGATCGCGGGCGCCCCATTCCCGCACCCCGTACGGCTGGTCGATCGGTTCCTCGATGACCTCGGCACCCGCGGCGGTGCAGCGCCGGTGATGTTCGTCGACGTCGTCGACCACGATGACTGTCATGCCTGTGGCGGCCCCCAGTCGCGCCGGAGGCTGATAGCCCTCACCACAGGGGTGCAGCCAGATGACGTGGTGACCGGCGCGCACCTCCGCATGCACCACGGCGCCGTCGTCGTCGACGTGCAGTGGGCCGGCCGACAGGCCCAAGACGTGCACCAGATGATCGTGGGCAGCGGCCAGGTCGTCGTAGACCAGCATCGACGTCGTTTCGCGGATCGGTGTCTCGAGCATGGTCATCTCCTCGATCGTGGAGAACAATTGTTCGGTGGAAAGACCCTCCACTTCCTGGAGGGCCGTGGCGATGTCGCTGAGCCGTGTGACCAATCGAGTGGCGACCGACGCGGTATGTCGAGCATCGACGAGGTGGTTGGCGACGGCTTCTTCGAGCTGCCATTGCGACTGGGAGAGCAGGTCGGCTATGTGGTCCAACGGGAAACCCAGGCGCCGCAACACGCGGATCCGATACAGCCGTTCAGCATCGGCAGCGCTGTAGAGCCTGTGTCCTGACGTGGAACGCTGGGAGGGGGTCAGCAACCCGATCTGGTCGTAGTGGTGCAACGCACGCACCGACAGTCCGGTCCGCTGCGCCAAGGCGCCCACCTTCCACACCTCGCCCGAGCCCTCTCGGATTGCATTCTCGCTCACACCAATGACGCTAGAACCTCACGCCGCGTCAGGAGCAACTCCTCCGAGTCGGACGCTCTGCAAAACCCGACCGTCACATATATAAGTCAGCACTGATACAGTTCGCCTGTGCACGCGTTCGACGTCCTCGGCGACCCGGTTCGTCGGCGCATCCTGGAACTGCTCGTCGATGGTGAGCGCACGTCGGGCGCGATCACGGACGTGATCAGAGCCGAGTTCGCGCTGTCGCAACCGGCCGTCTCCCAGCACCTTCGTGTCCTTCGCGAGCACGGCTTCTCGTCGGCCCGGGCAGAGGGGACTCGTCGGTACTACACCGTGGAGTCCGCGCCGCTGCTGGAGGTCGACGCGTGGTTGAGTCCGTTCCGTCGATTCTGGGATCAACGACTCGACGCACTGGAGACCGAGCTCGCGCGTGGTCGCCGCGCCGCTGGCAGACACCACTCACCGCTGGCCCAGAAAGGTTCTGGGTCGACAAGAATGACCGACCGTGAGGAGTAGGACGATGAAAGATGTATTCGATGAACTCGCCGCCGCCCGCCGGACGATGGGCACGGCCACACTTCCTGCCGGTGGGGCCTACACGGTGGAGTTGACGCGTCGCTACGACGCGGATCCAGACGACGTGTGGGACGCCATCACGAATCCGGAACGCCTGAGTCGTTGGATGAAACCGGTCACGGGTGACCTGCGTCCGGGGGGCGTGTTCGAGCTGGACGGCGGCGAGCACGGCGACATTCTCCGATGCGAGCCACCGCGCATACTGCGGGTGTCCTGGATGTTCGGCCCCGGCGCCGACGAGTGGCCTGGTACGAGTGAGGTCGAGGTGCGCCTGGCGCCTGATTCGTTGGGGGGCACCGAGTTCGAACTCGTCCATTCCATCGCTGTCGGGGAGCCGATGTTTCCCACCTACGGCCCGGGTGCCGGCGGCGTCGGTTGGGACCTGCATCTCCTCGCCCTCGCCTCGATTCTCGACGGCGCAGTTCTCGACCATCAGAATTTCGCGGCATCACCCGCCGGTGCCGACTTCACCCGCCGAAGCGCCGCCGCCTGGGGTGAGGCCCACCTCGCCGGTGGCGGCGACCCCGACCACGTCGCGGCTGCGGTCGAGGCCACCATCGACTTCTACCTGACCACCCGGTATTCCGAGTGAGGTAGAGATGGTATCGACGCCGACGGAGCCATAGTCGCAGTGAACACCCACGCATGAGGGGTGAGAGGCCCACTGTCTGTGGCCTGTCCTGGCCTCGTTCTTCCACGGTTCACCGATCACGCCGGAGCACGTCGCTGCGGTGTGATGAGTTTCCGGGCGCTGATCGGTCACAACCTGGACGCTGACCGATGCAAAGGAATGAGCATGCAGATCACGGATACCCTGGCCGTCCTGTTCGTCGACGATCACGACGCCGCCATCGACTGGTACACGAAACTGTTCGGCCGCACGTTCGATCGACGGCCGATGGACCCCGACGCCGAATGGGACCTCGGCGACGGACGCGGAGTTCAGGTCTACCTCGACCCGGCACGGGCCGGCGGTCATGATGTCGTCCTCGGCGTGCCCGACCTCGACAGCACGCTGTCGGAGCTCCGCTCTCGCGGAATCGACGCCGAAAAGTTCACGGTCCCTTCAGGGCAGTTCGAGCTCGCCATGCTCACCGACCCCGCCGGCAACACCGTGATCCTGTCCCGGTCATTGGTCGGTACGATGTCCGGGACCGAGCGGTACATCTCGCACCGCACGATGGCTGCGTCACCGTCGGACATCTTCGCGTTTCTGACCGACCCCGACAAACACCAACACACCGAGCCGACCGACTGGGTCCGCGGCGCCGTCGACTCTGCCCGAATCGTGGGTCCTGGACAATCATTCGCGATCAACATGTATCTCGACGAAGCGGGAGGCGAGTACGTGATGCACAACGTCGTCACCGCGTTCGAGCGAGACCGCCACATCGCGTGGCTTCCGTGTACGCAGAACACCTCCGGCGGCCTCGACGCAGGGGGATGGTGGTGGCGTTACGACCTGGCACCGCACGACGACGGAACGCGGGTGACCCTCACGTACGACTGGGCGGATACCCCCGCGGCGATACGAGAGCAGATCGGCGGCCTCCCGGCGGTTCCGCCGACCTTCCTCGACGAATCGCTGGCGTCGCTGGACGCCGCAGTCCGGAGCGGCCGGTGACGCCCCCGCTGAGTCTCCTGGATCCGCTCCTCGGCCGGTGGCGAAGCTCAGGCGTCGTGCTGGATCGACACGGAGAACCTGACGGCGAGATAGCGGGTACGGACACGTACTCCATACTGCCGGGCGGGCAATGGATCACCCACGACGTCGATGTCGTCGTGGGCGCGCAGCACGCACTCGTTCACGAAGTCATCGGAGGATCGCACCCCGACGGGGGATGGCTCATGTACGCCTTCGACGATTCCGCCGAACCCGGGCTCACGCGGCTGTCGATGCACGACTCCGAACTGCTCCTTCTGGAGGGGGACGGCATTCGTAGCTGGTTCCACATCAGAGCCGGCCCCGACCACATGACGGCTCGTTGGGAACGGTCCGACGGCAGCAGCTGGACGACGTGGATGGCGATGCGATTCGACACACTCGGTGAAGCGGAGACGTGACGACGGTGACTGGATCGGCCGAGCTACCGGTGAACGGGTGACGCGGCAGCGATCGACGGCACGAGCGTCGCCGAGATGAACGGTGAATGATCACTGGTCAGCCGATCTCGATGTCGAGGTGCGCCCTGATTGCCGTGTGTGCACGTCGGACGCTCGCGCGAGGTCGATCGCAGCATCGTGAGGACGCCGAAGGGAGACAGTCGCTCTTGCGGTCATCATCGCCTCTGTTCATACTGGCGGCTACCGAGAGCACCGCTCTCCATGACCGAGGAGCCCGATGCGTTCACGCCCGACACTCCTGCTGCTCGTGACCACAGGACTCCTGTTCGCTCTCTACGCGACCCTGCGCCCGTACTCCACCGAGGTCGGCAGCGAAGGCGCCCGAGCCTTCGCATCGCCACTGTGGGTAGCGGCTCACGTCGCTGCGATGCTCGGTTTCACGTGTCTGGTGTTCGTCGCGCGCCAGGCGCACGCGGGTGCACTCGTCGACACGACCGTCATCCTCGGTTTCGCCTTGGTGCTGCCCTATTACGGCGCCGAGACGTTCGCGCTGTACGCGGTGGGACAAGACGCCCTCGACACAGGCCACACGGATCTCCTCGAACTCGCCGACCCCATCCGCTACGGCGTGGTCCAGGTGAGTATGTTCGGCGTCGGTCTGATGCTGATCGCGGCCGGAGTCGTGATGCTGGCAGTGCGCACCGGGGGCGTCGGCGCCACAGTGTTCGCGGCGGGTTTCGTCCTGTTCCTACCGCAGTTCTTTGCTCCGCCGTGGATTCGCATCGCTCACGGCCTGCTGATTCTGGTCGGCGCCGTACTGCTGGCCCGCCGTATCGCCACCGGCACTGACGCCGGCGCGTCGAGTGGCGACCCGCAGTCGGCCGCTGGTGACGTCAGCGCTGCCAGGTAGCACGGCTCACGTGACCCGCCTCAGAATGCAGCTCGGTGCGGCGGTGCAGGCGAGGTCGCACGCCATAGATCTCGGCGTCGCCGCATCGTTCGGATGCGGCGATACTTCGGGCGATCACCGCACGATCGGTTCCCCGTCGTCGATGAGGAACGTCGCCGATCGCACCGTCCGCGTGGACAGGCTCGGACGCGAGAATGAATGAGCAGAGTGATCGTTACTGCTGCGAACAATATCGTCGAAACCTTGACTCGGTCCTGACACGAGGTCGATTCTGAGTAAATGACAACCACCAACGAATCGGAGCATCTCGCGGCGGTGCAGGACCGGCTCACCGCCGCCCTGCCCGGGGTGAGCCGACACGACATCGAACAGACCGTGGCGGCCGAGTACGCCCGCTTCGAGGGACGCTCGGTGCGCGACTTCGTGCCGCTGTTCGTCGAGCGCAACGCACGAGAGGCACTGCGCTCCGTCGCACCGCACTGACACCACCTGTCGCACAGCAATACACGGCCGCCCAGAACGCGGGCGACCGTGCACGGTGCGGCCATTCACCGATCGGATCAGGCTTGCTGCGGCGCGGATCAGATCGGCCCGGGGTGTGTCAGCTGAAGAAGCTGAGTCCGTCGAGGAAGTCGCCGCTGCCGCCGAAGATGTCGGACAGGGCGCCAAGGAAGTCGACGAAGCTTGCGAGGTCGGTGATCATGGGAGCTCCCGTGGTCGAGTGGTGGTGGCAGGAATGCCTGTTCATTGGTACCGAGCATTGGTGAACGAACGGTGGATCATCGGTTGTCCCAATGGGGTTGCCGCCGTGAACGGTTCCGATCAGACCGGGGTGATCACCAGCAGCTGAGCCCAGTACGCGGCGGTGTGCTCACCGAGGTAGGGGAGCAGGGGGTCGAAGAGGATGTAGGACATCGGGGGGGGCTCCTCGGGTCGGGTCATGGTGGGGCTGCGCCGAGTGAGGGGTGCCCGCTCCGCAGGTGGTCGGAGTGGCGGTGCGGTGAACAGCGGGTGTCGACTCGGCTCACCGCCGGGTGGGACGGCTCGTCGGCCGCGATGATGGTGCGATGAGCACGAGTCAGGCCGAGGGCCTTCGCGGGATGATCGAGTTCGCGCGTCGGTGGTTGCCCTACGGCGGCGGTCCTGACGAGGAGATCCTCGTGACGTTCGGTGTCCCCGGGTATCAGTTCCACGAGCGGCTCGCTCGTATCCTCGACAGCGGCGACCCGACGGTGGCGCAGGCGTTGTCGGCGCCCGAGATCGCGGCGCTGCGCCTGCAGTGCCGTACCCGCTCGCTGCATCGTCACAACGTCCCCGCCTGGCAGTGACCCACTGGTCCTCGAAACGCCTCGTCAGCTGCCGCTGAGTCGTCCTCGACGAGACTCACCGCGACTGCGCGAGGTGGGATGCTTCCAGCCATGACCGGTCGACACGTGGGACTCGCGTTGTTTCTGGTGGTGACGGTTGCTCTCGCGTCCTACGGCGTCCTGACCACTCCTGACCCGAGGTCGGTCGCCGAGATCGGTTCGGCCGATCGCTTCGTCTGCGCGTTGCCACAGGACGTCGGCGGCTATCTCGCGGCCCCGCCGCCGCAGTAGAGCGTCGCTCCCCGTTCGGCGCGGGGCACGGTGCCCGAGGGGTTCGAGCCGGTGGCAGCCGTGGTGTGCGACATCGGTATCGGAGACCACGTCGAGGCCGACGGGACCGTGACCTACGTCGAACGCCGCTACGCCGGGGACTTCGGCAGCGCTGTGCGGGAGCTGAACGGGCCGCCCACACGTCGCTCGATCTTCGACGCCGAATGTCTGGCGTCCGTGCTCGCTGCGGCGCCGGTCGACATGTGGCTCGTCGACGTGGACGGCCGCGCCGTACAACCGTCGTACCCGCGTGGTGACTGCGGCCTGGACAACACCCTGGGACTCGCCAAGATTCTCGAGCTCCCGGAGGTAGAGGCCACCGAACACCGCGTCCGCCTCGATGCTGCCGGGATCACCTACTTCTACTCGTGCTCGCCGATCGTCTCGACACCGGTGCCGGGGTCTCGGTCGCTACTCGACCTGACGTCGACACCGTCCGGGTTCTGCCGCTTCGACACCGCCGGGCCCGATCTGATGTTCACCGGGGCGGATCGGTACGAATCCGAGCCGTACCTCGACTGGAACGCCGCCTTCATCGACGTCGAGCCCGCCGGGCCCTGCGGTGAACGCGCGACGTCGCTGGCGACCACCTCGACGCAGTCCACGATCGGGGACGAGTTGGTCATGATCGACGTCCACATCGAACTCGACGGGTGCCGGCGCATCCTGGCCGACGGCTTCACTCCGTTGTCGGCGCCCGCCTCTGTCGTCGACTCGATCGTCAGCGCAGCGTCGTGACCTGACGTCTGTCGGCCACGTCGGGTCGAGCCGTGACGGCCGTGGTTTCCGTTGATCGCCGTTCACGGAGCAGAACGTGGTTGGGGCGCACGTTTCACCACTCGACGCCTGTATGGTTGCGCGTCGACCACGACCGTGGCACCGGATCACGCCAGTCCGGCCGCGATGGCCGCACCGAACGCCCATGTCCAACCGGTGACCAGCACGTCTCTCAGTCGAAGATCCGCCGACGGACATTGGTGTCCGCGAGGTCCACGAGTTCGTCGGCCCGGCCGGACAGGATCGTCCGAATGCCGTACAGCGTGAACCCCTTTGCCTGCTCAAGGGTGATCTTGGGAGGAATGGAGAGCTCCTGTGCCGCGGTGACGACGTCGATGACGGCGGGACCGTCGTACGCGAACGCGTCGATCAGAGCCGCCTCCAGATCCTGCGGCTTCTCCACTCGTCGGCCGAACATCCCCAGAGCCTGTGCCACAGCTGCGAAGTCGGGGTTCTTCAGGTCGGTGCCGTAGTTGACGATGCCGGCAGCCTTCATCTCGAGTTCGACGAAGTTCAACGACGAATTGTCGAAGATGATGACCTTGACCGGCAGACCGCTCTGCATCAACGTGATCAGCTCACCGAAGCCCATCGTCAACCCGCCGTCGCCGGCGAAGGCCACCACCTGCCTTCCGGGCTGAGCGGTCTGCGCACCGATCGCCAAAGGGAGCGCGCAGGCCATCGATCCGTGATTGAACGACCCGAGCAATCGGCGCTTGCCGTTCATCGTCAGGTACCGGGCGGCCCACACGACAGGCGACCCCACGTCGACGGTGAAGACGGCGTCGTCGTCTGCCAGCTCGTTCGCCATGCGCGCCAGATACTCCGGCCGGATGGGTGTGCGGTGCCGGTCGTCCACAGCGAACGAATCGAGATTCTTGCGTGTCTTGCGATAGTGCTTGACCGATGTGTCCAGATGCTTGCTGTCCGTCTTGGCGTGGACACGGGGGAGCAGAGCGTCCACGGTGTCGGCGACGGTACCCACCAAGCCGACGTCCAGGGTCGCTCTGCGGCCCAGGTTCTGGCCGCGGATGTCCACCTGGATGATCTTCGCGTCGTCGGGATAGAAGTTGCGGTACGGAAAGTCGGTGCCCAGCATGAGAAGAACGTCGGCATGCGAGATCGCGCGGTACCCCGAGGCGAAGCCGAGCAGCCCCGTCATCCCCACGTCGTAGGGATTGTCGTATTCGACGTGCTCCTTGCCGCGCAGTGCGTGCACGACAGGAGCCTGCAGCGCGCCGGCGATCTCGAGCAGTTGTCGATGCGCACCCGCCACACCGGCGCCGGCCAGAATGGTGATGTTGTCGGACGAGTTCAGGATCGACGCCGCCTCGTCGAGCGAGGCATCGTCGGGACGCACGTGGGACGTGGTCGCGCGGATGGCCGGGGTGGCCTTTCTCTGTTCGGCATGCGCCAGCAGCACTTCGCCCGGGACGACGACCACTGCGACACCGCGTTCTTCGATCGCCGCCCGCATCGCCATCGCGAACACGTGTTCCGCCATCTCCGGGTCACTGACCAGCTCGCAGTAGACACTGCATTCCTGAAAGAGGTTCTGGGGGTGAGTTTCCTGGAAGTACTGCGATCCGATCTCGCTGCGCGGGATGTGCGCCGCGATCGCGAGCACGGGGACACGGCTGCGGTGCGCGTCGAACAGCCCGTTGATCAGGTGGAGATTGCCGGGACCACAACTGCCGGCGCACACCGCGAGTTCGCCGGTGATCGCCGCGTCACCGGCTGCGGCGAAGGCGGCAGTCTCCTCATTGCGGACGTGCTGCCACGTCATGCCGTCGTTCCGGCGGATCGCGTCGGTGAAGCCGTTCAACGAATCGCCCGGAAGACCGTAGACGTGGGTCACGCCGCTCTCGGTCAGGGTCTGCACGAAATGGTCTGCCACGGTCGCCATGGCGAACAGTATGCGCCGGATCCGCACCGGAAGCGTCGTGGAACGAGTGACCGATCGTCCTGGCTCGGACACTCGTGGAGATCGGTGAGGACCGGCGAAAGCGCTGTGGGCGAATACTGCAGCAGGTGCCCGGGCGAGCTCTGGGGACAGCCGGGCCTATGTCGTCCCGGGGAGCGTCAGAATGGATCCATGCAGAGAAAGACGACGAGCGGAAGGCGGTGAGCAGCATGACGAACGACGCGCCGACCGATCGTGGGCCCGTGTTCGACGGTGTCCGCATCGGTAGGCCTGCGACGGGCGCGTTGATCGACGCCGGGTATCGCACGGTGCTCGACCTTCCGGCGGACCTCGCGGTGTTGTTCGCGCTGCACGGAGTGGGGCCGTCGGCGATCAGGCGGTTGGCCGAGGCGCGCTACGATCGGCGTTGACGGGAACGATCCCTTCCACCTCCAAGATATAGCGCACGGTGGGGCTTGCGGCAAGCCCCCGCGGTCGGCGCAGAATGGCTCGCTCGATGCCATGACCTGCACGTTTTCCCGATCGGAGCCGACCTGTGGACACCGTGTTCGCCCTGCCCCCGCACCGCCGAGCCAAGGCCGACCCCGCCTCGATCGCGGCGGATGATCGACATCTCGCCAGAATCGACGCGGCCCTGCGTCGGTCCCTCGCGGATCTCGAACGACGCCTCGCCCGGACTCGCGCCGCCCCCGGCCGATCCGGCCAGGACGCGATGGAACGTGACCTGGAGACACATCGACTCACCGCCGAGATTCGCGCAGTGCGTCGTGTCGGGCGGGACATGTGTCTCGGGCGACTAGTGCCGGCGGACGGAACGGAGCCGGTGTACGTCGGGCGGCGCGGACTCCTCGACGAGGCCGGTCATACTCTGCTCGTCGACTGGCGCTCACCAGCAGCAGCACCGTTCTTCGCCGCGACCCCGGCACGTCCGATGGGTGTTGCCTGGCGTCGTCGCTACCGGTGGACCGGAGGACGAGTGAGCGATTACTGGGACGAGGCGTTCACCGCCGAGATCCCGCACGGCGCTGTGGCATTGGACGATCGGTCGGCCTTCGTCGCCGATCTCGGGGGGGCGCGGTCGTCCCGCATGCGCGACGTGCTGGGCACCATCGCAGCGGACCAGGATGCGATCGTCCGCGCTCCGTCCCGAGGAGTGCGTGTGGTGGACGGCGGCCCCGGAACGGGAAAGAGCGTGGTCGCACTGCACCGTGCGGCCTACCTTCTGTACGCGGATCCTCAGGTCGGGCACCACCGCGGCGGGGTTCTGGTGATCGGACCGCACGAGCCCTACCTGTCGTACGTCGCCGACGTGCTTCCTGATCTCGGAGAGGACGGCGTCCAGGTGTGCCTGCTCGACGAGATGGTTCCCGAGGGCCGGAATGCAGTGGCGGAGGCCTCACCACGCGCCGCCGCGGTGAAAGGCTCCGCGTCGATGACAGAGATGATCGATCGCGCGATCCGCTTCTACGAGACACCGCCCGCGAACGACATGGTCGTCGAGACCGAGTGGGGTGCAGTGCTGCTCCGGGCAACCGACTGGGCGGAAGCCTTCGCGGCACCCGACGCGGAGACTCCGCACAACGATGCGAGAGAGGAGATCTGGGCGGCGCTGGGCGACATCGTCGTCGACCGCCTCGCCGGCGACGTGTCGGCCGCCGAGCTGACGTCGTCGCTGCGGGAGGTCGACGAGCTTCGCGACAGCGTCGAGTCGTCGTGGACGGTGATCGATGCTCCCGATCTCGTCGCCGACCTCTGGGCCGTGCCGGCATACCTACGCCAGTGCGCGCCCTGGTTGGACGAGGACGACAGGGCCGCGGTCCGCAGAGAGCTCGGTGCTCCCTGGACGACTGCGGATCTCCCTCTTCTGGACGTCGCTCGTCGCCGCCTCGGAGACCCACGGGCGACGACGATGCGCGTGCGCCGTGCCCGGACGATCGCCTCCGAGCGTGCGCGCCGACGCGCAGTGGTCGACGATCTCGTCGAGTCCGACGATTCGGAGCTTCGCGTCATGTCGATGCTCCGCGGCGACGACCTGCAGAACGTGCTGGACGAGACCGAGTTCTCGACGGGCGAACCGGATCGGCTTGCTGGTCCGTTCTCCCACATCGTCGTCGACGAGGCCCAGGAACTGACGGATGCGCAGTGGCAGATGGTCCGTGCCCGCTGCCCGTCGGGCAGTCTCACGGTGGTGGGTGACCGGGCGCAGGCCCACAGCGGTTTCCCGGAATCCTGGGAGGCGCGGCTGGCGCGTGTCGGATTCACCGACGTGGCGGTGTCCACGCTCGACGTCAACTACCGCACACCGGCCGAGATCATGGCCGCGGCCGAACCGGTCATCAGAGCGGTCCTCCCCGACGCGAACGTGCCTCGTTCGGTCCGCAGCACCGGGGTGGGCGTTCGCCAGGCCGGAGTGGACGACCTGGACGCGATTCTCGACGAGTGGGCCGCGGCCGGTGAGGGCGTGGCATGCGTCATCGGTGTGCCGGCTCGGCCGGACACCGAGCGGATCCGTTCTCTGAGCGCACGGTCGGTCAAGGGGCTCGAGTTCGATCTCGTCGTCCTCGTCGAGGGGCCGGGTGTGGACAGCGCCGTCGACCGCTACGTGGCGATGACGCGGGCGACCCGGCAACTCGTGGTGCTGAGCTGATCGACTGGTGCGGGTGGGATGGTTCCGAGACGGCATTCCTGGTGTCCCTCGTCGGTCGAGACCTCGTCTGTCTCAGGGTGGGGTCGGGGTGTTCCCGGATGTTCGGGCGAGCGGAACGTTCCTAGTGTCGATCGTGTGCAGACACCCTCGGGAACGACACGCTTGAGAATGCCTGCGGCGGTGGCCTTTCTCCTCGCTGCGGCAGCCGGGCTGCTGCATGCGGCCGCGAGCGCGTACTGGGCGGCGGGAGGTCGATGGCAGCTCGCCTCGGTGGGGGACTGGGCGGTGACCCTGGCCGACGACCGACCGGTGGCGAGCGGTCTCGCGCTCGGTGTCGTCGCTGTGGTGAAGGCCGGCGCTGCTGTCCTCCCGTGGGTGAACGAGCGGGTCCGAGGCCACCGTTATCGGCAGGTCCGCGTGTGCGGGTGGTGCGCGGGCGGTGTGCTGTTCGTGTGGGGCGCAGTGTCGACGGTGTCCGCGGCTGCGGTGCTCGCCGGCGTCATCGTGCCCGACGGCGGGTACGACCGGACCGCGATGATCGGGCATGCCGTGGTCTGGGATCCGCTGTTCACGGTCTGGGGCGCAGCGCTGCTGACCGGGTTGTGGTTCACCACGCACCGGGCCACAGCGCTGACGGGAGTACGACGATGACCGCGGCACGACGAGTCGTTGCTGTGTTTCTGGGCGCCCTGACACTGCTCGCACTGTCGATCTGCCCAGCGGCCGGTCGAGGGCACGACGAGGAGTCGTTGCAGGGTCTCGTCACTCGGTGGGCCTCGGAGATCGGTGCACCGGGCATGGCCGCACGGATCGTCGACAGCGACGGTGCACGGTCTGCGGCATTCGTGGGAGTCGACGGGGACGGTCACGACATCGACGGGTCGACCCCTTTCGTCTGGGGGTCGGTGTCGAAGCAGTTCGCGGCAGTGACAGCGAGGGGCCTCGAGCGCGAGGGCGTTCTCGATGCGACCAGCCCTGTCGTCGAGGTGGTCCCGCAGGCTCGCCGAGTGCTCTCCGACCCCGCAGTGACCGTCGACGACCTCGTTCATCACACCAGCGGGCTGCCGCACGACATCACCGTCACGGACGAGTGGACCCGAAGGGGTTCCGCGACAGACGCCGTCACCGCCCTCGACGCGCCGAAGGGGGCTGGTCCTCGTGGTGAGTTCCGGTACTCGAGTCTGAACTACCTGCTCCTGCAGGCTGTGATCGAGCAGGCGGCAGGGTCCTCCTACGCGGACGCCGTGCGCCGCGTCGTACTCGATCCCGCCGGTAGTGACGCCATCACCGACCCGCAGCTGTTCGTCGACAGTGTTCCGCGGGGACACGTTCCGTTCTTCGGTTCCACCCGCCCGGTCGACGTCGGTGTCGATTCGGCGGGGTTGGGATACGGCTATCTCGCCGGTTCCATCGATGACCTGGGACGCTATGCGTCGTGGCGACTGCGGGAACGTCACGGCGGCGAAGCCCGGTATCGCGAGGTGCCGACGGCTCAGGGTTCGACCTACGGTGACGGCCTGTTCCACGAGAGGATCGATGGCCACGATGTCTGGTGGCATGCGGGTGCGGTGCCCGGCTACTACACCTACGTCTCTCTGATTCCGTCCCTGGACACAGCAATCGTGGTGGCGGCGAACCGATACGGTGAGATCGAGGCCGATCGACTCGCGGCCGTCGGCTGGAACCTGACGACGTCGGTGACGGGTGGACGGACGAGCGAGCTTCCCGAGTCCTCGGCGTCCACCGTGCTCGGAACGCTCGCTGCGATCATCGCGACGCTGGTGGTCGGCATCGGCGTTCACGCGGTCCGCATCGTCTCGGGCAGGACGCCCCAGCGGACCAGAGGAGTCGCCGTCGTGCGCGGGGTCGTGGCGGTCGGGGTAGGGACAGCGGCCGCTGTCGCCGTCCTGTTCGGACTGTCTGCGACGACCGGCGCGGGGTTGTCGGTGGCAGGCAGGTGGGCGCCGGACGTGGCTCTGCTGGTGTGGGTATTGCTCGTGGCGATCGCTGCGGCCGCCGTGGTCGACGTGCTCGGGCAGGTCGTGGCGTGCCGACGTGTCCGTGGGGCGCAGTGAGGTCAGGCATCGGGAGTGTTGCTGGTGTGCACTCGCCGACGCTCTGTCCGGCTTTCACACGAGGTCGCGGCGGCGCAGAGCCCACGATCCGGTGGTCAGAAGTGCTGTGGCCACGACGATGAGGATGAACGCGGCGGTGAGTGGAACCGGCGCGCCGACGTCGGCGGGAAGATGCGTGTGCGGTGCTGTGTCGCGCAACCACTGGGGAGCGCCGATGAGGGTACCGAGCGGCCCCAGCAGCAGGTCGAGGACGACTGCGGCCCACCCGACTGCGATCCACCGGCTTCCGAATCCGTATGCGGCCCAGGCGATCGCGGCGACAGCAAGGGTTGCCGGCAGCTGCGACACCGCTCCGACGAGCACGTCGACGACACCGGGGCCGTCTCCGCCGACGGCAGCAGCCCCGGTGACGAGCCCGACACCTGCCAGAAGCAACACGAGGGTTGCCGTGACTGTCGCCGTGGCGGCAGCGGCGAGCAGACGGGACACAGGGGAGACGGCGGTAGCGAGGAGTATTTCCGCGCGACCCGTCCGGTCGTCCTCGCGCAGGTGCCCGACCACGGACACCGCGGCAGCCGACGCGGCGATCGCCACGATGCCGAGGACGGTGTCGATCAAGGCGCCGACGAGGCCCGATGACGCCGCCCCCGAACCGCCCCCGATGTCTCGGAGTACGTCACCTGTCGCCCCGGACGCACCCACGAGATCGTCGATGGAGTCGGTGAGCAGCCCGACCAGGAGACAGTAGGCGAAGGCACCGGACATCCACGGCACCAGCGAGGCTCCCATGGTCCGGACGGTGACTCCGAGAGTCGAGATCGGCCATCGTGCGACCGGCGGGCCCGGTCGCGGCTGCACCAGGCCTGCACCCAGATCACGCCTCCGCACGACCGCTGCCGCAACTCCGAGGCCGACCGCACACAGGGCCACGCACGCGAGGAACGGCGATACGGCGCGGTCGCCGAGTGGGTCCACGCGTTCGGCCCACCCCAGTGGTGACAGCCACGTCATCCAGGCGAGTCCGCCCACGGCGTCACCGATCCCTCGGACGAGGTACGCGGTGAGCAGTACGACCGCCGACGTGGCGATGGCCGTTCGCGACGTCGTCACGACCTGGTCGACGACCGCGGCGACACCTGTCGCGGCGAGTCCGGCGCCGACGAACTGGAGAGCGAGGAAAGTCGCGGCCGGCGCGGGCACTCCGGCCAGGGCGGCCGCCGCACCGGTCGACACGCCGGTCGCGACCGCAGCCCCCATGGCGGTGATCGCCGCAGCCGCCAGAGGTGCCGCTGCGCCGATGGCGCCCGCCCGCACGAGCTCCATCCGCCCCGTGGCTTCCGGGCCGCGAAGGTGTCGCGTCACCGTCGCGGCGACGATGATCGCGACGACGAGAAGCGCGAAGGCGCCTACCCGCCAGACGGCGATCTGGGCGATGCCCGATGTGTCGCGAAGCGGGCCGAGAAGGATCCGGAAGACCGCGTTCGCTGCCGAGCCGTCGGCCAGTGCGGCGCGCGATGTCGCATCCGGGTACAGAGGCGCGAGCGACGCCGCGGTCAGCAGGTACAGGACCGGCACCACCAGGACGCCGACCGGGGTCGTGAATCGTTCGGTGCGCAGGGCGAGACGAAGCAGGTACGTGGTTCCGGCGAGCCGGCCCGGTGGGCGGTCGCCGGGGCGATCAGCAGTGTCACGCCGGTCGGAGAGCGTGGTCATGAACGATCACCGTCGGAGTCGTAGTACCGCAGGAACAACTCCTCCAGAGACGGTGGCGCCACCGTCAGATCCACGACGCCGAGAGCGCCGAGTGCGGCGACCGCAATGGGCATGTCCGCACGGGTCACGGAGAAGGTGACGCGCCATCGACCGGTCTCGGCGGACCCGACGACGTCGAGGTCGCTCACGCCGGGGGTTCTCGCCAACGACCCCGGGTCTCCCGTCACCTCCGCTGTCACGTGCACGGTGGTGACATGGCGGAGGTCGGCCAGCGTGCCGCTCTCTACCGTCCGCCCGGCGCGGATGATCGTGACTGTGTCGCAGAGTTTCTCGACTTCGGACAGGATGTGGCTGGACAACAGCACCGATGTTCCCTGGTCGGCGATCTCCCGAACGCACTCGGCGAACACGTTCTCCATGACGGGATCCAGGCCGGACGTGGGTTCGTCGAGGACGACCAGGTCGGCGTGCCCCGCGAACACAGCGATCAACACGACTTTCTGACGGTTCCCCTTCGAGTAGGTCGAGACACGTCTGGTGGGGTCGAGGTCGAAGCGCTCGATCAGGGACTCGCGTGCGTGGGCGTCCACGCGAGCGCCGCGCATTCCGAGCAGCAGGTCGATCGTCTCTCCTCCGGTCAGTCGTGGCCACAACGCGACGTCGCCGGGCACGTAGGCAAGACGCCGATGGACACTCACGGCATCACGCACCGGGTCTGCGCCGAGTAGTCGTACCGTGCCGGCGTCGCGGTGCACCAGTCCGAGAAGAATCCGGATCGTCGTGGACTTGCCCGCGCCGTTCGGGCCGAGGAACCCCGCGATCGCACCTTCGGACACCGTCAAGTCCAGCCCGTCGAGCGCCCGGTGTCGGCCGAATCGTTTGACCAGTCCGGCTATCTCGATCGCATTGCCGGCATCGTTCATGATCGGCTGTCTCCTGTTCCGTCGAGCGGAGAACCCGCAGCGCGGGCAGCGAGGACGGCGTCGAGGGCCGAATTGTCGGTGAGTAGTCCGTGGGTGGCGTACTCGGCGGCGGGCACCATCGTGCGGTCGCTGTAGGCGCGGAGGATGGCGGCACCGTCGCTCGGGTCTGGTGGAGGATTCATCGCCATGTCGATCGTCAGCGTCCCCAGCGCCATCGTGACGAGATAGCGGGCGCGCGCTGCCTCGTCGACAGAGGCGCGGACGGTTCCGGCCGCCACCGCAGCCCGCATCGAACTCTCCACGTCATCCACCAGTCGATCGACGAACGTCCGGGCAGAATCCCCACCTTCGGCCATCAGACGAGTGACGTACACCAGTAGCGGGCCGTGTTCGGCCATGGACTGCAGCGTCTCGTTCACCGCATCCCCCACTGCGCCACCGGACGAGTCGCTCCCATCTGCTCCCAGGATTCGGCCGGTGCGATTCCGGGTGGAGTCGAGCACGTGCGCGTCGCACTCGGCACGCAATCCCGCCTTGTTCGTGAAGTGGTGGATGACCAGCCCCGGACTCACTCCCGCTCGGACCGCAATCGTGCGAATGGGTGCACCGAAGCCGTCGCTCACGAACACGTCGATCGCGGCGTCGCGAATACGTGCTCGTGCTGTGAGGTCGCGATCGGCGGCGGTTGAACGCATGTTCAAGATGCTAAACGTCTATTCAGGCCGCGGCAAGGGTTTGTTCCGCCCGATCCCGCCCACGCCACCGCGCCCGCAGTCGTCTCGATTCGGAGCCAACGGCATTCGGTCCGCCGATGTTTCCCGCGCGACGATCGACGTAGCCTTCTGCAGAGCACTCGAGCACGGCGGCCCCATTCGTCCTATGAGGGCCGGCTGCCGGACTCGTCGATCCATCCACGGCTGGGGGGCCTGCATGACCACGTTCGAGACGACGCGTGCGATACGAGCGAGCGACCGAAAGTTGCCGCATCCGCCGAGGCGCCTGCCTGTGCTGGGAGACGTACTCGATCTTCACGTGACGGAGTCCAGCCAGTGGGGAATGCGCGACGCGCAGAAATACGGCTCGATCTTCGAACGCAACGTCGTCGGCACTCGTGTCACCTACGTGTCCGGGCCCGTGGAGGTGGCTGCGGTCAACGACGAGAAGACGTGGGCCAAGTTCCTCGGTGTGCCGCTGCGGAACCTGCGTTCCGTCGCGGGGGACGGTCTGTTCACCGCCCACAACTCGGAGCCGTCGTGGGCTGCGGCGCACGCCATCCTGGCGCCGGCGTTCACGCAGTCGTCGATGCGCGGCTACCACGACGCGATGGTCGCGAAGACCACTCGGCTACTGGCGTATTGGGACGGACTCGGTGCAGACGCCTGGGTCGATGTTCCTGCGGACACCAACACACTCGCTCTCGAGATCATCGGTGACGTCGCCTTCGGGTACGACTTCGCGTCGTTCGACACCTCCGAGCCCCACGAGCTGATTGCGCGCATCTCGCGCGCCCTGCGTTACATCAACCGCGCGGCCTACTCACATCCGTTGGTGGAGGCCACCGTGTTCCGCCGTCAGCGAGACCAGCACAAGGCCGACGTGGTGGCTGTTCGCCGGATCGTCGACGACATCGTCGCAGCACGGCGCGGCAGTCGAGACGGTGGGGGCCACCTGCTCGGTCTCATGCTCGACACGGTCGATCCTGTTACAGGACAGAGACTCTCGGACGAGAACATTCGAAACCAGATCCTGACGTTCCTCGTGGCGGGGCAGGAGACGTCGGCCGGTGTGTTGGCCTTCGCGCTCCACTTCCTGTCGTTGCATCCTCAGGTCGCGGAACGAGTGCGGGCGGAGGTGGAGCTGATTCGACCCGAGGGCGAGCTTCGTTTCGAGGATGTGGGCAAGCTGCGGTATCTGCGCCGCGTCGTCGACGAGACTCTGCGGTTGTGGCCTGTGGCGCCCGGCTACTTCCGCAAGGCGCGGCAGGACACGCGGGTGGGACAGCATCCATTCGAGAAGGGGGAGTGGGTCTTCGTCGTCCTGCTGCAACTTCATCGTGACGCCGGGTGGGGCAACGATCCCGAGGCGTTCGACCCCGACCGGTTCGAACGGTCGCGGGTACCGGCGAATCTCACCGACCTGTACAAGCCGTTCGGCACCGGAATGCGGGCGTGCATCGGTCGTCAGTTCGCTTATCACGAAATTGTGGTCGCACTGGCGATGATCGTTCAGCAGCGGACCCTGGTTCCTGAGCCCGGCTACGTTCTGCGGGTGGAGGAGACCATCACGCTGAAACCGCGGGACTTACGCCTGCAGGTCGGCCGTCACGCACCATTCTGACGATCTCTGCTGGATTGAGGAGGACGCTGCGTAGGGCAGCTGACGGGTTGGCGTCGTGCACCGCGCGGGGAGCCAACCGTCAACGGTATTCCCAAACCAGGCGAGTGCCCTCGATGAAGGGTTGGTATTTCGACCACAGTGTGACGCGCATGTCGAAGGTGGTGTTGCGTTCGAGGGAGAACGCCAGTTGCTCGAGCATGGCGCTGAGTGATCTCCACAGCGGAGGCTTCCAGGGTGCGTCCGCGTCGGGGTGGATGTTGACGCACCCGTGCAGGGGGCCTGTCCGAGTGTCGACGAACAGCGTGTCGGCGTTCGACTTGGCGAAAGCCACGAACCCGGGCAGCATCATCGGCGCTGGAGATCCCGCCGGCTTTGCCATCTCTTCGTCCATGTCGATGGGCTCCCCGAATGCCGGGTTCGCGTTGAAGTCGATCCACAGTCGATGATCGCTCAGTAACCTGTCCAGGCTCAGGAGCTCGAAGCCGGGTGGTATCAAAGCGATACCGCGTTGCTCTGGAGTCAGCTCGGCGCGGTGGTAGAGATCCCGCACCTCGTCGGTCCACGGGCACGTCGCCTTCTCTGCCGCCGCGATATCCGCGTCTGTCGCACCGCGAAAACTGACGCCGATATTCGCTTCGAGAATGGCCGACACCCGGGCCCACTGAATGTCGACTGAGCTCGGAGCGGGCGTTCTCAGCAATCTGGCGACATCGCTGGCATCGGCAGAGGTCAGAATGGTGGCAATCTCTGCGGCGTCGAGGTCATCGTGGGCCATCGCCCAAGTCTCCCACGACCTGACTCTTCATCGCCGGATCGTGGCGAAGGCCGCTGGTTGGCGCACAGTGTCGGTCGGCGCTTGTCGCACGTGTCGAGTGCCTGGATCTGTAGGGGTTTGTACGCTGTCGCTCGCGGTGAGTCCGTGCAAGCGTGGAACAGATGCAGACCATCACGCACCGCAGCCCGGCCCACGGCAGGCGTACCGCATCAGTGCATCCAGCTGTCTTGCCGCGACGAGACCGCCGGTGATGGGCGCGCTGCGTACCCGCCGCGACCCGGTTGCGGAACTGGTCTTACTCGCGATCGGTGCGGCGCTGTTCGCGGTGGCCCGCGTGCTCGATCTGGACGGCCTGTTCATCGGGTCGATCTTCCTGTGCGCCTTCGCTGGACTGGCTGCGTTGTTCTCCAGCAGGTTGGCCCAGCAGAGCTTGGGGACGAAGATTGCCGCGACCGTCATCGGGCTCGCAGTGACTGCGTTCGGCGCCGTGTGGATGATCACGCACGCTTCCTCGACCGAGATCTTCTCGCCCGCAATGCTTCTGTACCCCGGTGGAGAAGGTAGGCCGCAACGATCATTCGAGCGCGTGTCCGCCAGCATCCGTAGGTCAGTCCCGTATCGGCGGCGAATGCTCGCCGGATCGTTTTCTTACTGACTACGGCACCAACAGGAGCTTTCAGCGCTACACGAGAGCGATCAACGCTTTCGCCGCGGCCCTGGACAATTCCACCGTGTCGGAAGGACAGTAGAGCCGGACTGCCCGGACGCACCGATGCGTCACGTACGGCGTTCGCTCTGTCCGAACACACGTCGACGAACGACGGCGCCGGCGACACTACACACCGCAGCGCAGACAAGGCCGCTCGCGACGGCGACGCCCGGTGCGAGGGAGGTCAATCCCGCAACGAGTGACACCCATGCGAGGACCACTGCGCCGGTCTCCAGGCGCGCCGCCAGGACTGGCCCTGTTCTCCGTCTGTGCGCCGACACCGCCTTCAGGTACAACCCGTAGGCGGCATAGACCGTGGTGTACGCACCGATGCAGAACGCGAACACACCCATCGCGAACCACCCGGGGACAACGTCGTAGGGAGCGTCGCCGAGGGCGGACATTGCGGCGACCGAGATGGGCACCACCAATGCCGTTCCGATGTACAGGAGGACGGCGAGGCCCAGCACCGAATCCTTGGGCGACGACGTCCACGACATCGCACCACTGTAACCAACTGATCGGTCTAGATCGTGCTCGCCGCTGCCGCGCACGGGCGGGTCACGGCGTGTCCGTGCGAGACCTGACCGAGAGAATCGCTGCGAACAGGGCTCCGACCAGCAGGAGGAGCACCACGTCGTCGCTGCGATCGGCCGCCGACGTGCCTCCCCACGTCGCCACGCGCACGATCACCGCGAGCAGGTAGAGGCCGATCGCGGCGGTGCGTGGATTTCCCATGACGGCACCGTATGCCTGTATCGACGCCGCATCAACGCCGAAGACGAACAAGTGGCAGCGCACGAATGGTCTATCGCTCGACAATGACAGGTCCGGTGCGCTGCCCCTCTGGAGAACTTTCAGCCGAATGTGCCGATCCTGCTGCGGGTATCGGCACCGACTCTTGCGCTGCGTCGCGGGACGTGTCATTCTCGGACGCATGACAACCGGAAAGGCGGACACCGCCACCCTCGCGTGAGCGCCGCAGCAACACCCTTCGCGGTCAGGGCAAGAACCGCATCGTCATCGATTCATCAGATGGCATCCGTACCCACGTTGCGGGACACGTGGCTCGCGCTGGGTGTGTCCACTCTGCCGTCCGACAGGCCGACCGCCGAGGCCGCCGTAGCGGATCTGTACAGGCATGCAGGGTTCCGTTGTCCCGAGTTCCTCTGGGTACCGTCCCCACCGGCTGGCGCCGAACTGGTTGTCTCCGAACAGTTGTCGGGTACGAACTCCCTGACGTCCGGTGCTGCCGCTCGAATCGCGTCGACCGTCTCACGGTCACGCGAACGCATGGACAACCGCACGGGCGGGGTGTCGCGACGATGGCCTTCCGACAGTCGCTCCCTCTGGGCTGCACGCACGCAGCCACTGGCGGAGTCCGCGCGGCAGGGGATCGCGCCCGACGAGTTGCTGCGAATCGCGGTGTGGGATTCATTGCGCACCAGCCTGTTCGATGGAGTGGCGGCCGCTGTGCGGTCACTCGTTCAGCGACCGACGGGAAGCGTGGCGTGGTACGGGCAGCAGGAAGCGCACCGGCTCGCGTACTACGACATCCATCGCACACTGGGCATCTCTGCCTTCCGCGGTACGGATCACGCCATCCTCGATACTCAGACAGCCCTCGCGGGGGCGACCGGCTGGTGGTGGGCATTCGACAATGTCTGCGTCATGTCCGAGCGACCTGGATTTCTTCAGACCGAACCTCTTCCGGGAGCGGTGCACAACGAACGGCGACTGCACGGACAGAACGAGCCCGCCGTCCAGTTCGCCGACGGACGATCCGTTCATGTCGATCACGGGACCATCGTTCCCGAGTGGGTGATCGCCGAACCCACCGTCGAGCGCATCGCACGCGAACGGAACATCGAGGTACGCCGGTGCGCCATCGAGCGCATCGGGTGGGACGTCTACATCGACGAGGCCGGACTCGAGCTCGTCGACCGGACGGGCGATCCGGGGAATGCCGGCGCCCCGCTGTCGCTCTACGCCACGCCGACCAGCTGGGTGGACGACGGCCGAATCCTGCTCGTGGTCAACGGTTCTGTCGAGCGGGACGGTCGGCGGCGACGCTACGGGTTGCCGGTTCCGAACGGCATGACGTCCGCGCTCGACGCCGCCGGATGGACCTACGGCATCACCGGCGACGACTACTCCTGTCTCGTGCGCCGCACGTGACCACATTCCGACGACCCGAGGTGACTTCGATGACCACGACCATGACTTTGTCCACACTCACGGCCCTGACCGGCCTCGACGTCTTCGACTATCTCGATCGAGACGTGTCGATACCCGTCGTCGACGGGCTTCAAGCTCAGGGCGATCTGATCGTCGTGCCGCGCCCGATGATCGTCCACGTGCAGGCAGTTCGGGGCACGCGGGCCGACGACGTGCCCCTCACCGGCGTCGAACTGCTTCGCAGCGCCGCCGGCGGCAACCCTCACAGCCTCGTCTGCGAGGAAGGCCATTGCATGTGGTCCACTCCGGTGTTCGATCCGAACGGCCTTGCGTTGGGCATCCTCGACACCGAGGTCACGGCGTACCTGATTCATCCCGAACACGGTGCGACAGGAATTGCGCCCGGCTCCTACGTCATCAGCAGGCAACGCGAGCGTGGAGTGGGTCGGCACTTTCGATCGGCTCGGTTGGTCGCGGACTGACGCACGAAGGATGCCGACCCGTGAGTGAATCGTGGAGGCGCGCTGCGTGCCGAGCGACCAGGCAGGGGCGCGGCTGACACCACGCCCCTTGGCGACGACAGGATCAGTCGGTGACGGCCACGACCGCTACGACTCAGGAGGGGCTCTGCTCCTTGTGGTTCCGACGGTCGACACGTGCTGCAACCCCCGCTGCGACGACGGCCGCGCACATCGCCACCACGACCGCGAGTACCGAGCGGGAACCCACGGTCCCGGGGTCGAGAACGAGAATCCGGTCGGCACTACCCGTCCATCCGAACTCGTACGGACGGTCCGGAGGAGCGGACAGTGTGACGACGGCGAGCATGGTCGGGATCAGCAGGCCCACGGAAGTGATCGTCGGATCGGACGGTCGGGACGACAGTAGCGAATAGACGATGGCAGCAGGCAGGACCACGGCATACCCGACGATGGACACGAGGCCGTACGGGAACAGAGCCGACGCGCAGACGAGCGCGAGGATGCAGCAGCCCACCGGAGTGGAGGGTGCCCACCGCGCTGCGAGGGCGCCGACGGTGAAGCCGGCGATCGCGAGGAGAACGAGCCACCACGCGTTCCACACCATTCCTCCGACGAAGGTGCAGGCCACGGCAAGCCCTGCGCACAAGAATGCACCGCTGTCCGCGGAACCGATGGCTGCCCCGACGATCACGACGACCGTCGCTGCCGCGGCCACTGTCCACTGACCGACGGACGCACTGTAGTCACCGAGGAGCGCGTACACGACCCACAGCAGACCGACCGCAGCGGCCATGCGCCAGTGCACAGTTCGGGGACCACGGGTCACGACGTGCGGCATCGAGATCGTGCTCGCGAGTAGCACTGCGGTCACCACGAGCACCGGGATCGGCACGACCGGCTCGGGGAAGAATGCGTCGCCCGGCAGACTCACCGACCATCGGAAGTGGTCCGGATACTGCTGCGCAACGAGTGGGGAGAAGCGGTAGGCCGATGCGGCTCCGAGAGCCAGAGCGACGAATGCGGTGCGACTGGTGTGGGCCAGTGTCACCGCCGTGACGAGGATCAGTCCGGATCCGACACCGGCCACAGTCACGGACCACGCCGTGGAGATGTCGACCGCCGCCGGCGTCGCCAGGACGGCGGTGCCCGCCGCGCCGACACCGGTGATCAAGCCCCGCCGCGAGTGAGTGAACGCCACACGGACAGCCGTCGCTACCACCACGACTGCGACGACGCCGGCCCACGCGGGACTGAGGAACACAGAGCTGACAGGAGAGTCGCGCTCTGCCACCATCAGATCGGTGGGCGGGGTGGACATCACCGCGAGACACGCTGTGAAGGCGCCCGTTCCGGCGGCGGCGCTCGCCCGAGGGTCGTACTGTCGCCACTGCACGGCGACCAAACTACCGCGGTGACACACGGAGGCAGCGATGAGTACCGACCACGAGCAGCCGGACGACCCACGCGCCCACTGGCGCGTTCTGCCGCAGACGGTGTCACCGACAGACGACGGAGTGCAGACGCAGACGACGCAGGTCGATCTCGATGTGCCGCCGTCGTTCGATCCGATTCGGGGAATGGTGCGTACGTACCGCTGACGACGGCCGCTGCCGCCGGCCGACTCAGTCCCGGCGACCCACCACCGGGTTGAGCTCGGAGTCCGCGAGTCCGCCCGGCTCGATGCCGGGGAGGAACTCGCGCCACGTACCGCTGATCAGGGTCGGCGATTCCACAACACGGGTGCCGTCGGCGAAGTAGGTGGTGGCGAGTGCTCGACGCGGCTGCGTCGTCCGGTTCGGGCCCGCGGTGTGGAAGCACAGCGCGGAATGGAACGACACGTCTCCCACTGCGAACGGCTCCGCTTCCACCGCGACGTCGCGCTGGAGGAAGCGTTGGGTGACGGCCTCGTCGTACGACGTGCCGACCTTGTCGAACTCCAGATCGGCGACCTCGTCCAACACGTCCCGGCCGCGGGCGAAGGACAGCGGACCCATCCGGCCCGGGATGGCCGACATCGGCATCCACGCGGTGACGGCGTCGGTGGTCTGCAGGGGGAAGTGTTCGGCGTCGTGATGCCACGGCGTGCGCCCGCAGCCGGGCTCTTTGGACAGCGCATTGTCGTGGTAAAGGCGAACTCCGGGCACGTCGAGCAGTGCCGCAGCCAGACCGCCGATGCGGGGCGAGAGCGCCACGGTGCGCATCAGATCGTCGTGGAGCCACATCTGCTCGAGCGCGGTGAATCGCCCGGCGACGTCGTCACCGTGCTCCGCGCGCAGCAACTCCTCGAGTCGCTCGGCGAGGCGGCGCACCACCGCCGGCGACAGCACTGCGGGCAGTCGCACGAAAGCCTGCCGTGCGAAGGCCTCGACGGAAGCGGGATCGAGGACGTAGGGCTCGGCCAGCTCGCGCTCGATCTGCTCGTCCGTGGCGGCTTCGACATCGGGCAGGCCGGGACCGTCCACCAGTTCGGCGGGCGCCGCATCGTTCGCGGCCAGGGTGACGTACCAGTCCCACCAGTCCTGATCGTCGCCTGCCCAGTCCTGATCGATACCGCCGTCCCGGTTCTGTTCGGGCAGGCGATCATTGGTGGTCGAGTCGTTCAGAGCCACAGCAGCGCCGCCTCGTGCGAGAAGGTGTAGGAACCGGACGCGTCGCGGCAGGAGGCCAGGTACTCGCCCAGCACCGGAGCGGCTTCCATCTCCTCCAGCGACACCGAGTCGTCGAACGCGCAGCGCTGGAGAAAACCTTCGGCGATGCCACGGTCGGAGGTACCGGTCGTGTAGGTGACGCGCTGATCGCGTACGTCCGCGCCGGCTCGTGTCAGTGCGTCGCGCACCTGTTCGGCGGTCGTGTACGGCGTCGCCTCGCGCACCCCGGCGCGGAAGGCGTCGTAGAACGCGAGGTAGTGCGAGGCAGCCGTGGCCTGTGCGATCAGGCCCAGGCCTCCGGGAGCCAGTGCGGCCACGAATCGTTCTGCCGCAGCGTCCAATTCGTCCGGCGGCAGTGCGTAGAGAGCGTGGGTGGCCCAGACGACGTCGTAGCCGGCGTGATCCGCGGGGAGGTCCTGCAGGGTCATCACCAGGTCATGCCGGGCCGCGAACGGCGCGCCGAGCGCGCCGCGTGCCTCGGCGACGGAGAACGCGGACGGGTCGAGAAGGTCGTAGGCCAGCTCGGGAACCGCCGACAGGTCGGTGTAGCGGCGCAGCGCGGTGGGGAACTTTCCGCTGCCGCACGCCACGTCGAGCAGCGACCAGCCCTCGTGCGCGCGGTCGCCGAGGAGCGTCGGCCAGTCGGCGGCCAACGCCAGCTGCCGGTAGTCCTCGGTCGCGAGAGCGTAGAACGCCTCCATGCCCGTGCGACCGGCTTCGCTCCAGTGCTCGAGGCTGCGCTCTGCTGTGTCTCCGCTGCTCATGTCACTCCTCCTGAAAGGAGCCGACCGCAACACACCGGATGAGGCGTCGTGATTGACTCGTATCTGATGTCCAACATAGCTGCGCCACCGCCCACCGAGCTCGCCGCAGTGCTTCTCGACGGTGTGCGCGCCGTGCGGCGGGGAGCTCCGGCCCTGGCAGGCCTCGAACCCGACTCTTACGCCCGCCTGCATTCCGCTTTCGAACTGCTCTCCGATCAGCGCGATCTGATCGCCGAGCACCTTGCCGGCAGGCTGGGTACCAGGGGGGACGGACCGATCTCGGTGCTGTCCGTGGGATGCGGTGACGGCGTGCTGGACGTCCGTCTCGCCGCCGGTCTGGTGTTGGCGGTGCCAGGGCGCCCCGTGCGGTACGTCGGAATCGATCCGTGGATCGGCAGTGTCGAGCGCTTCACCGCCACGATGGCCGCGCTGGGTGCCGACGAGCTGAGTGCCGACGGCCACGTGGCGTCGTTCGGTGACTCCCCGGTGGACGACGAGACCTTCGACGTCGTGATGTTCGTGCACTCGATGTACTACGTCGCCGACGTCGGGGCGACCCTGCGCGCTGCTCTCGCGCTGCTACGTCCCGGGGGCGAACTGTGGGTGGCCGTCGCACCGTCGGCCGAGCTGAACGCGCTGGTGGGAGTTCTCGCACCGCCGCTCGAGGGTCATCGACAGTGGTTCAGCGGTGACGTCGGAGACGCCTTCGTCGACGCCGGGATCGTCGTCGACGACGTGGCCACTCTGCACGCGCTGGTCGATCTGGCGTCCGCGAGCGACGAGGTGCTCGACTTCGCGGTGCAGGCCAGGCTGACCCCCGATCTACAGGGCCCGGTGCGGGCCTACCTCGACGCGGTGTCGGTCCCCGGCGCGGACGGAGGCCTTCGAGTGCCGCATCCGGTGGACGTGTTCACCGCGTCCCGTCACTGACCCCGTCCCGCAGTGCGTCGTCGATCGTCTCGCCCACGGCAGCCGCGCCCACGGCGGTCATGATCGTGCCGGCATGATCGAGGCCGTCCAGTGCTCTGACGGACGTCAGCTCGAGAGCGTCGATGTCCTGCGGCGAGTACATCGGCGGAGACCCTGCCCCGACGCTCCACTGCGCGTGCAGGAATCGGATCGGCACCGTCAGGTCGCGGAACCGCGAGTCACCGAAGAAGACGTCCGTGGCGTCCGCGACGACCGCATCGGTCGACAGCCGGATCGCACCGTCGGCCAGATCATGAGCGGCGTACTCCCGGAGGAGCGGATCGTCACGGTCCAGCAGCGGTAACGACGTCGACACCAGGAAGTCGAGGTAGTCGTCGAGGTCGTCCCATCGCTGCCGCGTTCGCGCGATCCTGTCCTCGAACACGGCCGCGACGGTGTCTCGGGTGAGACCGGCCGGCGGTTCCACCGGCACGCCTCCGTCGACGAGAACGAGACTCTTCGCTCTGGATGGGAACCGCGCTGCGAATTCGACAGCCGCGAATGCACCCATCGACATGCCGCACACGTGCACGGAGTCGAGTCCCAGGGCCTCGAGAACGGCGTCCAGATCGTCCGCGTGACGGGCGAGCGACGACGCGCCCGTGACGTCGACGCTGTCACCGCGGCCGCGGAGGTCCGGCGCGACGAGCGTCAGGTGTGGCGCCTCCGCGTGCAGCCAGTTCCACAGCATGCGCTGGCTGGACACCCCGTGGATCACGAGGATCGGATCGGAGCTGCCCGTGAGTGTCTCGACGGTGATGTGTCCGCCCGACACCGGTACTCGTTCGACGGTCATGGTGCAGACACTAGGAGGTCGGCATGCCGACGAGTGCGACACCGGTGATTGCGGACCGAACTCGACCTCGATCATGCCTAGTCTGGGCCGTATGACGAGTTACGTACTGATTCCCGGATTCTGGCTCGGCGGCTGGGCTTGGCGGGACGTCGCGGCCGAGCTGCGCGAGCAGGGCCACGATGTCCACACGGTCAGCCTCACCGGCATGGGCGAGCGCGCGCACCTGGCAGGCCCCGGCGTCGATCTGAACACTCACGTGACCGACGTGGTCAACGTGGTGCACTACCGCGAACTCGACGATGTCGTGCTCGTCGGCCACAGTTACGCCGGGGCCGTGGTGACGCCGAGCGTGGCCGACCGGGTACCCGAGAAGATCGCGCGTCTCGTCTTCGTCGACACCGGGCCGCTGCCCGACGGTATGTCGCAATCCGACTTCGGTGGGTCGTCGGAACCGCTGGGCGAGCACATACCGCCGCCGCGCTGGGACGATCTCCTGGCCTCCGGTGCCCAGCGCACGACCAGGCTGTCCGTCGCGCAGCCAGGAGCAACGGCCACGAGCGTCGTCCACTACACCGGTGCGTGGGAATCGGTTCCGCGTGTGTTCGTGATGAGCAGCGTCACGGAGGCGGATGTCCGCGAATCGTCGACGACGGTACCCGCCTATCGACACATGACCGGGGAGTTCCGGGAGCTGCCGGGCTCACATTGGCCGATGATCGATCAGCCTGCAGCACTGGCGGCGATCCTCGCCGAGATGGGCCGCTGCTGACTGCACGCCGCCCACGAGCGAGGCGGAGTTGTACCGTCGCAGAGTCACGAGGCCACGAGGGACGCACCTCGACGGCCACACACCGTCGAAGAAGGGGCCTCATGCCCGACACGTCACCGCGCAGGCACCACGAGATCGTCATCGTCGGCGGAGGCTTCTCCGGCCTGGGTACCGCTATCGCGCTCCGCAAGGCCGGTTTCGACGATCTTCTCATCGTCGACGACGGTGACGGTCCCGGCGGCACGTGGCAATGGAACACCTATCCGGGCGTGGCGGTCGACATTCCGTCCTTCAGCTACCAGTTCTCGTTCGCTCAGCGATCCACCTGGTCGCGCAGCTACGCCCCCGGCCGCGAGTTGCGTGCCTACGCCGAGCAGATCGTCGACGAGTACGGCCTGGCGCCTCATCTGCAGTTCGGCACGCGCGTACACGGGGCCTCGTTCGATGCGCCGTCCGCGACGTGGTCGATCTCGACCAGCGCCGGCGACGTGACGGCACGCTGGTTGATCCACGCGGGCGGGCCGCTGAGCCAGCCCAAGCTCCCCGACATCGAGGGCATCGACACCTTCGAGGGCGCGACAATGCACACCAGCCGGTGGAACCACGAGGTCTCGCTGGCCGGTAAGCGGGTCGGCATCATCGGTACCGGCGCGACGGCGGTGCAGGTGGTCCCGGAGATCGCACCGGAGGTGGACCATCTGACGGTGTTTCAACGCACGCCCATCTGGTGCCTGCCGAAGCCGGACTTCCCGCTCGGCCGGATGGGACGGGCGAGTCTCGAGACAGTCCCCGGAGTCCGGCAGATCGCCCGCCTGGCGAGCCAGGCGTTCGTCGAGGCGACGTTCCCGGTGCTGGCGCACTTTCACAAGTGGGTTCCCGCCACCGCGGCTCTCCAGGTCGCCGCGCGTCGGTACATCGCCGCACAGGTACACGATCCGGCCACACGGGACGCCCTGACTCCGACCTACGCGCTCGGGTGCAAACGGCCGAGTTTCCACAACTCGTATCTCTCGACGTTCAACCGGGACAACGTCTCTCTGCAGACGACGTCCATCGAGGCGATCACGCCCGGCGGCATCCGCACGAGCGACGGCGTGCAGCACGAGCTCGACGTGTTGGTCCTCGCCACCGGATTCAAGGTCACCGACAGGGACGCACTGCCGACGTATCCGCTCACCTCCGCCGACGGCACCGATCTGGCGGAGCACTGGGACGCCGAGAGGTTCCACACCTATCAGGGCGTCGCGACTGCGGGCTTTCCGAACTTCTTCACCGTCTTCGGCCCCTACGGATACAACGGCGCCTCGTTCTTCACCCTGGTCGAGAACAGTGCCGCGCATATCGTGCGTGTCCTGACCGAGGCTCGTCGACGCCGGGCCACCTTCGCCGAGGTGACCTCGGCGGCGCAGGAGCAGTACATGAGCGCGATACTGGCACGTCGGTCGTGGCAGGTCTTCACCGATCCGACGTGTGCCGGCGCCAACAGCTACTACTTCACCGCGAACGGGGACGTGCCGTTCCGGGCGTCGACCACTCCCGAGGCGGCATGGCGCAGCCGCCGATTCCCCCTGGCCGACTACGCCTTCGGTGGACGGGCGGGCTGATCGCCGCCGAGGTCGAACTCAGCTCGCGCGCAGAGCCGCGACGACCGGCGCGAACATGGTGGTCTTGATCGCGCCGAGGGTGCCGCGGTCCTTGCCGGCAATGGACGTGATCCGCTCGATCGCGGCACCGACGACCTCGTCGTCGGGGGCGATGGCGTCGACGAGTCTCGCGGCCAGTGCGTCGTCGCCGCCGTAACGGTGCCCCGTGGTCATCGCGACGACGGCGTCCTGCGGTGACAGCTTCGCCTGGATCAGCGCCGCCATGCCCGGGGTGAAAGGAATGTTGATGTCGACCTCGGGGAAGCAGTAGTAACCGCGATCGGCTCGCATGGTGCGGAAGTCGTGCGCCAGAGCGAACATCGCGCCGGCGCCGAAGGCATGGCCGTTGACGGCGGCGACGGTGGGGAGCGGGAACGTCAGGATGCGGGCGAACAGAGCGTGCACGCGGCCGACGTACCAGTCGGCGCGCTCGCCGTTGGCCATGAGCCAGTCGAGGTCGAGTCCGTTGGAGTAGAACTTTCCGGTGCCGACGGTGACGAGTCCGCGGGCGTCGGCTTCGACCGTGTCGAGCTGGGCGCCGACGGTGTCGAGCCAGTCCGGGGAGAAGCGATTCTCGTCGTCCCCGAGGGTGAGGACGGCGATGCCGTCGCGGAGGTCGAGGGTGGCGGTCATGAGGAGGCCTTTCGTCTGGGCGGGGCGTGATCCGTGGTCGGTGGGGGCAGGGCGAGAATGCCGCGGACGGCGGCGGCAAGTCGTTCCCGGGCGGCGATGTCGGGTGATGTGGTGCCGCGCAGCAACAGTGCTGTCGGGAGCCCGACGACGCAGTCCTTGACGACGGCGACGCTCTCACGATCGGCGCGGTTCCACAGGGCTCGGGAGAGTTGGACGAGCAGTGCGGCCAGTGTCTCGTCGAGGGTGCGCAGGTCTGCGGCGACCTCGTCGGGCAGGTCGTGGGTGCCCAACAGCTCTCGCCGCGAGACCGTCATGAGAAACCGTGCTGCGACGGGTGATTCGGCGAGGAAGGCAGCCGGTGCGTCTGCGGCTGCCACGACGGCCCGGACGGCGGAGTCACGTCCGGGTCGGTGCTCGAGTGCCGTGGTCACCGCATCGTTCTGCAGAGTGAGCATCCGACGTGCGTCACGGACCCACACTCGTCCGAGGAGGCCCGCTCGTGACCCGAACGCGTGATAGATGGCGCCGTTGGAGATCGAGGTGCGCTCCGACATCGCGCGGATCGTGACGGCGGAGGCGCCGGAGTCGACCGCCAGCGACTCGGCGGCGTCCATCAGCGCGTCGAGGTCGTGGAGGCGGGGGCGAGGCACCACCGAACCATACCAGAGCATGTGCTCTGTTACGGCACGGTGGTCGCCGGCGGGCTGCCTCAGGCGGGTGGTCGGTAGCCCGGGGGATTGGGCTCGTCGACCCAGATGTCCACTGCGAGGTCGCCTCCCGGCGTGCAGTCGTATGCCGACAGGTCGGTCACGCCCGACTCCAGCAGGACGTCCTCGCACAGCAGAGTCTGTCCCGTGTAGTCGCGGGCCGGTCTGCTCAGCACCGCGTACGCCGCGTCCGCGTAGATCTCGGGCTTCCGTGCCTCGCTCATCGCCTTGTCGCCGCCGAGCAGGTTCTGCACCGCGGCGGTCGCGATGAACGTGCGAGGCCACAGCGTGTTCGATGCGATGCCGATCTCCCGCATCTCCTCCGCGATTCCCAGGGCGCACAACGTCATCCCGAACTTGGCCATCATGTAGGGGGTCGGCACGAGCCACCGTTGTTCGAGGCGCAAGGGCGGTGAGAGCGTGAGGACGTGCGGGTTGTCGCGGCCCTTCATGTGGGGCAGGCACGCCTGCGACACGGCGTACGTCCCGCGCACCTGGATGCCGTTCATCAGATCGAACTGTTTGAGAGCAACCTCGTCGATGGATCCGAGGTTGATCGCCGAGGCGTTGTTGATGCAGATGTCGATGCCACCGAACTGCTCCACGGCGGCGCCGACGGCGGCCTGCACCGCCTCGCCGTCACGAACGTCTCCGACGATGGGCAGCGCCTGCCCGCCCGCCTCCTCGATCTCCGCGGCCGCGGTGTACACGGTCCCGTCGAGCTTGGGGTGGGGTTCGGCAGTCTTGGCCAGCAGCGCGATGGTGGCGCCGTCCGCTGCGAGGCGCTTCGCGATGGCCAGCCCGATGCCGCGGCTGGCCCCGGAGATGAACACGGTCTTACCCGAGAAAGTCATGAGGCATCCGTCCTTCGTCGATGTCGCGGTGAACGGTGAGTACCGCGGACTCCTCGGACCGTAGCAGAGCGGATGCTCGGTTACTCGAACCCCGATCAGCGTCCCGACACGCGCGGGACCCGTAGGCTGGCGGGTGATCACAGTCGCTCCGTAGTCGAGCGGCGGCGGACCAACCCCGGAAGTCCGTCGGAGAGGGTGGCGTGCAGCGCATCGTCGATCCCGAATCCCGCGCGGTCGAGGCCGTCCTGGCGGACGTGTGGGGAGCGCGATCGGTGTATCAGCCGATCGTCGACCTGGACTCCGGGGTGGTGGTCGGTTACGAGGCGTTGGCTCGGTGGCCCGCGGTACCCGGTGTGGATGTCGGACGGGTATTCGACGAGGCGGCGGATCGAGGTGTGGTGCGTGAGCTCGACTGGGCATGCCGACTGGCCGCACTCTCCGGTGCCGCGGAGGCCGGTCTGAGTACCGAGTACAGCGTCTTCATCAACGTCGAACCGCACAACGGGCCCGTCATACCCGACTTCGCACGGAGAATGCTCGACAGCTTCGACCGGCCGATCAACGTCGTGATCGAACTGACCGAGAGGTCGCTGCTGTCCGATCCCGCCACGTTGCTGGCGGTGGTCGACGCTGCTCGACGACTCGGGTGCTCGGTGGCCCTCGACGACGTCGGGGCCAACGAGGCCACGGTCACCATGCTGGAGTTCGTGGCACCGGACATCATCAAGTTGGACTGCACGCTGGTGCAGTCCGATCCGAGTCCGGCACAAGCGCGTGTCATCGCTGCGGTGCGTGCGCACGCCGAGTTCACCGGCGCGACGATTCTCGCCGAGGGTGTGGAGAACGAGGAGCATCTGGCCCGTGCCAGAGCGCTCGGTGCCACCCTGGGGCAGGGCTGGCTGTTCGGCCGACCCGCGGCGTTGCCGTCCGACACGTCGCGACGCCGCGACGTTCTCGACCGGACGCCGTCGGTGGTGTCACGCAGACGGTCGTCGGCCGGTTCCGCAGTGCCGGAGGTGCCGTCCGACCTGTTCGGGGAGATCCCACCCCTGGTGGGGCGAAAAGCGTTCGTGCTGAGCATGGCTCGTGAGATCGAGGACCACGCCCGCGGCGCTGTGGACCCACTCATCGTGCTCTCGGCATTCCAACGTGCCCGGTGGTTCGCGCCGAACGTGGTCGACCGGTACGCCGATCTCGCGGCCCTGCACCCGTTCATCGCCGCGCTGGGGGTGGGCCTGCCGGACGAGCCGGCCCCCGGAGTACGCGGTGCCGCACTGGATGCAACAGAACGATTCTCGGGCGAGTGGACGGTGACGGCGGTGGGCCGGCACTACTTCGCGGCGCTGATCGCTCGCGACCTCGGCGATGTCGACGTTCCCGACGCCGATCGGCGATTCGAGTTCATCCTCACGCACGACCGTCGTCTGGTCGTGTCGGCGGCACGGTCGCTGATGAGGCGCGTGCTGCCGACGCATCGGTGATGCTCCGGTGACCAGGCCACGCAGCACGACTCGTCGGCCACGGACGTCATGTGTAGTCACCGCTCCTCGCAGTCCGACATCGACGGCGGCCGAACCACGCCTGCTATCCGCGCGTGGTCCGCGGGGGTCAGGTCACGGTCTGTGCCGTAGACGAAGTGATCGGGTCGCACGAGGATGCCTGCGGCACCGGATCGGCGGAACTGACGTTCGAGTACCTGCTCGCTGTCGACGACGTGGCCGTCGGGCACGCGGTGAGTCGCCAGTGCCGAGGATCGCTGCAGTCGAATCTCGGACACCCCTGCCTCGGCCAGTTGCCGGGGAATGGGAGCGGACGGGAACCCCAACCACGTCCACCTGTCCGCCAGGAGGGTGTCCAGGCGCACGGGAGTGAGGTCCGACCCCACCACCCACGGCTGGGCGACGAAGGATCCGCGCAGGCTCGCCCTGCGTGCGTTCCGGGCGAAGAATCCTCGCCGTGTTCCCAATGTGTACCGAGGCTTCACGCCGAGCCTCGCGAGCCACGATCTGACGACGGGGGTCTTCGCCGCCGCGAGAAAGGCCGTGTCGCGAAGGCGGGCGGTGGTGGTGTGACGCAGCATGACCGTGCGGCCGATCATCAGCGAGAAGCGGGTCAGGCTGACGACGTTCGGTCGTCGTTCCGGTTCGTACGTCTCGAGCAGTGCCGGGTCAGCGCCGTCACTCAGGACAGCGTCGATCTTCCAGCACAGGTTGGCCACGTCTCGGACCCCGGACGACACACCCTGCCCGGCGAAGGGCGGCATGATGTGCGCCGCGTCCCCCGCGAGAAAGACCCGCCCCTCGCTCCATCTCTCGGCCTGACGGATGTGGAAGGTGTAGGCCCAACTTCGGAAGACCTCGACCTCGTCGTAGTCGATTCCGCGTTCGGCGAGCAGAGATCGCAGTCCCGCCTCGGACTGCAGATGGTCGATGGTCTCGCCCTCGTTGACGCGGAATTCCACTCGGTGGTAGCCCATCGGGCAGGGGCAGTCCACGCCCGGCCTGCGGGGGTCCGAGATGAAGGTGAAGTCGAGCGGCGCATCGGACGGCAGGTGGTACCAGGCGCGGAGTTGGATGTCGAACCACTGCTCCTGAATGTGTTTGCCCGGCAGCGCGATGCCGAGCATCTTGCGGATCGAGCTGGAGCCGCCGTCGGCAGCGATCACGTAGCGAGCCCTCAGTGTCCGATCGGGTCCGCCGGCTGTGGGCCGCAGAGTCAGCGTGACCCCGTCGGGGTCCTGTGTGAGCCCCACGGCGTCCAGGCCCGCGGTCACGGTGACCAGGGGGTAACGGTCGATGCCGTCACGCAGTATTCGCTCGAGCTCGGGTTGGTGGTAGAACGCCATTCCGGGAACGCCCTGCTGGTAGCTGTCCGCCGAGTGGGTGGTGAGGAACGTGCGCTCACCGTGTTTGAGATGCACCCGTACGTCCGTGGACATGGTCGTCAGCATCTCGTCGAACAGACCGAGACCCTGCCAGACTCGGTGCGCGTCCTCGTCCGAGGCGATGGCGCGCTGGCGCGGGTAGATCTCCACGTCGCGCTCGACGACCGCCGTCCGTATTCCTCGCTGACCCAACAGGTTGGCAGCGGTGGCCCCGGTGGGACCCAGGCCCACGATCACGACGTCCACATCGTCCATCGGTACGGGTGAATCGACTCTGGTGCTCGTCATGTCCTGCTCTCCTCGCGTGTGACCCCATGTCCCGGACCGGTGAGCGACGGGGCGCTCCAGCCGTCGCGGGTCGTGGTCCGATCGTCACGTTCGAGTACCGAGCCGAGCAACTGTGTTCACTATTGATGACATCATCAGTCGGGATAGGGTGCGGAACCGTGATCGTGCGCGTCGATCAGGGAAGCGTCGCGGGTGCGCAGCGCGGTGCGGCGCCGAATCGCCGAGGCGGAAACTCGAGTGGGTGGGATGCGGCAGCGGTCGCGGTGGAGTCGTCGAGCCCGAACATTCGAAGCAGCCCCGCAGCGAGAGCACTCACGGTCCGCGTCACGTCGAGCGAGGGGTCTGCCGCGAGTAGGTGGAGGCAGCCCAGCAGCGAGCCGGCAGTGCATGCGAGAGCGGTGTCGAGATGATCGATTCTCAACCTGCCGGACTCTGCCGCTGCTCGAAGTCCGGCAGCTGCTCGGGGCGCGAGAGCCGTGTCCTTCGCCAGGTACTCGAAGCCGAGTCGCATCACGATCTCGCTCATCTCGCGGTGGGACTCGAGAAGGTGCGCGGTCATGCGCACGCCGTGGGCGAACAGCACGACGGGGTCGTCGATACCGTCGCACGCCTCGTCGAAGAACCTGCCGAACTCGGTGAGAATCTCGGCGGTCGCGGCGTCGAACAGGGCTTCCTTGTTCGCGAAGTGGTTGTAGAAGCTTCCGACGCCGACATCGGCACGGTCGGCGAGTTGTTGGACACTCACCCGCGAGCCGATGTCGCTGGCGAGGAATGCGCACGCCGACTCCACCAGCAGCGCCCGTGTCTGCATCCGTCGTCTGTCGTGGCGGGTGACCGCCTCGTCCTCGACCATGGTGAGACCTGCTTCCGACCGGCTTCCGTGAACACCTGAGTGTATCCGCAGAGGTGATCGTGTCATCAGTACGGCGAGCCACGGCGGTCGACGTTCTCATGGTCGGGAGTCCGACGCTCCCGGCAGTACGTGCGTCACCGATCTGCGGTCTCTGAGATTTTGTGGACGGCCTCGCCCCGGTCAGTCGGCGATGCGTCGACGACTGCGTTCCACTCCGTCGACGATGGTCGCCGTCAGTTCGTCGTAAACCTCCCGGGTGTCCAAGTTTCCCGCAGCTGCTTCTGCCGAGAGTGCCTCCGCTGCACCGAGAACGGCGGTCATGGTCGACGCCGGAAGCGTTCCCTCGACGAACGGTTCGAGGAATGATCGACACCGATCCGAGTAGGCGGCGTCCGACCGGCGCTTGTAGTCGGCCAACTCGGGTGCGCCTTCCAGGGCCGCGGCGACGCCCGCCAGTTCGCGCCCGTGGGTGACCACGCAGTCGACGTGCGCCGTGGCGATGGCGCGCGCTCGCTCGGCAAGTGAGTGCTCGACCGCGTCGAGCGCCTGCTCCAGTGCGAATGTCTGCGTCGCGTCGTACGCCTCGAACAAGGCCACCAGCAAGGCTGCGCGTGAGGGAAAGTGACTGTACACAACAGGTTTGGTGATACCGGCCGCGTGCGCGAGTCGACCCAGCGTCAGCGCGTCGGCGCCTTCCTCGCGCACGATCGTCCAGGCGAGGGTCACCAGTTGCCCGTGGCGATCCTCTCTCGTCATTCGCACCCGTGTCATCGACACCGCCTCGTCTCTTATGTACCGTTGGTAACCTACCACCGGTAACCTACTGATGGTACATCCCGACCGAGAGGATCATCATGACCGCGCTCGTCGTCGTCGCCCACCCCGACACCACGTCCTTCACCCAGCGTCTCGCTCGCTCCGTCGCCGACCGACTCACCGAGGACGCCGTGTCCACCGCTGTCGCCGACCTTCATGCCGAGGGCTTCGATCCACGGTTCTCGCTCGAGGACCGCGCCGGATATCCGGCGGGTGGGACTCCTCCTGCGGATGTGCTCGCCGAGCAGCGTCGCCTGGACGGTGTCGACGACCTGGTTCTGGTCTTTCCGGTCTACTGGTGGTCGATGCCCGCGCTCCTCAAGGGGTGGGTCGATCGCGTCTTCACCGACGGGTGGGCATTCGACACCGGAGTCACGCCGACCGGACGCAGGCTCGACAACCTGACCGTGCATCTGGCCATGGTCGCGGGGGAGGACGCCGAGGGATTCGCTAAGCGCGGCTACGACACCGCCCTGTCCACCCAGATCATCACCGGCATTCTCGGATACACCGGCGCGCGAACCGGGCACACGGGAATCGTCCACGACGCGGAGACGCGCTCACGTGACTCCCTCGCCCGGGATGCGCGGGCGATCGTGGACGGCGTGGCGGCCCGGGTCCGTTCCTCGGCGGCGGAGGCTTCCGGTGCGCGGGCGTGAACTCGGTGGCTAGGCCACCGTGAAGCGAACCGTGTTGCCCGCGGGGTCGAGCAGGGTGGTGTTGAGTGGAGCGTCCGTGGTGAGGGTCAGTCCCGCTCTGCCGGAACCGATGTCGATCGCAATCTGCTCGGTCCACTTCCTGCCCGCGGGTGGGACCGTGCCGATGGCGGCCGACTCGAGATGGACCATCCAGGTCCCGCCTGTCGGCTTCGCGCCGCTGTAGGGATCCACGCGAGGTGCGTCGGTGTTGTTCATGTTCACGTAGACGGCCAGTGGGCACGCGTCGGTGACGAACGTCCTCCAGGTCAGAGTGACTACGGCGATGCCGGGCCTGTCGTGGGGTGTGTACACGTCGCCACCCACCTCGCCGGCGCACGGCAACGACATTCCCCGGCCCAGTGAGATGTTGTACGGGAAGGGTGTGAACTCCTGGTGGTGGGCCGATGCGAGGCCGGGTGATGTCGCGAGTACGCCGACGACTGCGGAACCTGTGGCGGCCAGACGTCTGAACCACGAGGAAGACACGAGTGGCACGATACGGGACCAGGGTGGTGGGTGAGCGCGAGTCCGGTCGGCGTTGCGGTGTCGTTGACGCATCGTGACCGTTCACACATGCTCGGGCCCGAGCTGGCGCCACAATGCTGTCGGCCACCTCGCTACGGTGAGGCGTGCATTACCAATCCTTTACCAAAGTCTTCGCAGTTGCCGGTGCCGTCGCGGTGCTGACCGCCTGCAGTGCGGACGTCTCGGCCGACGACGCCACCGGCCGCACGGTCGACACCAGCCTGGGGGCCATCGTCGTCCCCGACGAGATCCGGTCGGTCGTGGTCATCGACGGGCGTCGGGATCTGGACATCGCCCTGTCCTTCGGCCTCCCTGTCGTCGGCATGCCCGTCGAGTCCGAGGCTCCGCCGGAGATCCCGGGGCCGTTGACGGCACCGACCCGAGACCTGCTGTCGCGGGGAGTCGCGGAGCTTTTCCCGCGCAACAGCATCGACATCGAAGCCGTGGCCGCAGCGGATCCCGACCTCATCATCGCGCGTGACGAGGTGGTCGAGGAGATCTACGACCAGTTGAGCGCCGTCGCGCCTGTGCTCCCCGTGGGATCGACCGATTCCGGGGTGTCCTGGCAGGACGACGTGACCAGGGTCGGTGCGGCACTGGGTCGCGAGGACACGGCCGCCACACTGCTCGACGAGTACTCGGACCGCGTCGACGCGCTCCGACAGCAACTCGCAGGACCTCTCGGTGACACGACGGTGCTGTCGATCGCCACCGGAGACGGCGGTGGCATCTCGATCAACAGGGAGCGAATCACCTCGCTGGTGCTGGAGGACGTCGGAGCTCGATTCGGACAGGCCTGGCAATCGGCTCGTCCCGAGGCCGACTTCGCAGCGGAGAACATCCCTGTCGCAGCGGATTCGGACGTTCTTCTCGCGGCCATCACGTCGAGTGAAGATCTACGAGCACTGGAGTCGAATCGACTCTGGGCCGATCTGCCGGCTGTGCGGGACGGGCGGGTGGTGCGAACGGACAAGTTCACCAACGACGGTGGGCCTATCACAGCGCAGTGGTCACTCGACCTCGTCGAGCAGATGTACGGGTCGGCCGGCTGAGCGGTCTTCGGCGCGGACGTGCTCGGCGCAGGCGTCGTCGACCAGCTGCACGGGTCGCAGCGCACCACACCCCCTCCAGCCGGCTGAAGGGGGTGTGGGCGACGTGGAACCCGTGCGGCTTACCTGGTGTCGAGCGACACTGCCGACCTGAAGCCCTACAGCGTCTCTCGCTGGGAAGGGCTCGCATCAGCGACAGGCGCGTCTGCCTCAGTCACGAGTCTCGCAGCGATTCGTCGGGGGTCGTCGGCGGGCAACGAGGCGATGAGGGTGCGGACGGGGTGCGAGGACGGTCCTGTCACCAGGTACTTCTGGCCCGGCCGTATCCGCTCCGCCTGCTCGATCATCTCGTCGGTCACGACGGTCTTCGGGGTGGTGTCGTGGAGTGCGTCGCGCACGATGCGTCGTGGGTCGTACTGCCGTAGGTCGAGCGACTCCCACTCCGAACGGTGGAGCGGCACGCCCATCTCCCGCTCCGCCGTGGCGCGCGTCGTCTCGATGAACTGCTTCAGCGTTCGAATCGCGCGAGTGAGGTGGTGTGCGTAGCCGGGCAGTCGGCTCGGTCCGAGTACGAGGCCGGCGATGACGGCGACGAAGAAGAGCTTCTCGAGGGTCAGGCCGAACATGGGGTTCTCCCGATCGTGGTGGGGTTCGAGGTGAGTGCCCGCCGGTCGTGCACGGTGGTGATGGCCACGGCGGCTCCGAAGAGCGCCGACATCGGCAGTGCGACGAGAAACATCGACAGCACGTCGGCCGCCGGCGTGACGAGCGCGCTGAAGAGGGCGATGACGACGACGATGATGCGCCAACTGCTGCGTAGCCGGTGGGCGGACAGGACTCCGAGGCAGTTGAGCATCACCAGCAGTACGGGCAGGACGAACGCGACTCCGGTGGCGAGGACGATCCGCATGACGAAGTCCACGTAGTAGGAGGCGTCGAGGATGGTGCTGTCCTCCTCGGAGGAGAAGCTCGCGAGGAGGGTGACCATGCGGGGGAAGATGAGGAAGCCGAAGGCGCACCCGGCGGCGAACAGTGGCACCGCCGCCGCGGTGAAGCCGAGAACGTACTTCTTCTCCCGAGCCGTGAGGCCGGGGGTGAGGTAGGCGAACAGTTCTCGCAGCCAGACCGGGCTCGACAGGATGATTCCCGAGAAGAGGCCGATCCTCATCTGCAGGTCGAAGGCCCCGGTGACGGTGTCGTAGTTCAGGCTGGCCTGACGAGACTGCGCGAGTTCCTCCACCGGTGTGCGCAGGACGTCGAGGATCTGGTCGGAGAGTACGAAGCCGAGAATCACTCCGACGACCAGCGACACCGCCGCGCGGGTCGCGCGGCGGCGTGCCTCGCTGACATGCCCGGCGAGGGGCATAGTGCCTCGCGCGGCGGTGGTCGTGGTCATGAGGCGTGTCGGTACGGCACCGGGACGCCGTCCGCGGCGGTCGTGGTCGAGTCGACGGCGTCGACGCGTCCCGTCGACGGCGTGGGGGTGTCGTCGCGGACCTCGTCCTTGAGGATGCGCATGGACTGCCCGACGCCTTTGGCGAGGGAGGGGAGCTTGGTCGAGCCGAAGACGAGAAGCAGGATGGCGAGGACGATGAGTGCGTGCCAGCCGGTCAGGTTGTGCAACATGATGATTCCTTCTGTGTGAGGGGTCAGTTGGACGGTGCGGCGGGAGGGGTCCCGCCGCCCATGGGAGGTTGTCCGCCGCCGGGCCCGCCCCCGGCGGGTGCTGCGCCGGCGGCGGGTTCGGTGGTGGTGTCGACGGCGACGGCCAGTGATCCGACGTAGCCGGAGGTGGGGTCGCCGGTGAAGGTGCCCATCTCGAGGTCGTGGCCGTCGCCGAACACGTTGTCGTTGTCGAGACTGCCGATCTGGGTGAGGTTCTCGGTCGACCCGGCGTAGGTGTCCAGCTGGTAGACGGCGTCGAGCATGTCCTGGGGGAAGGCGACCTGGGAGGTGGCTATCGCGTTGTCGGCGGTGGTGGCGGAGGCGATGTCCGGGTAGACCTCGAAGTGGATGTGCGTCCAGCGGCCGGAATAGCAGGCCGGGACGATGGTCGTGAAGGTCACGACGCCGGCGGCATCGGCGACCTGGACGCCGCGCAGATAGGTTTCGTCCTCGATGCCGTCGGAGTACATCGAGTACTTGCCGGCTGCGTCGCAGTGCCACAGGTAGACGGCGGCGCCGGTGAAGGGGTTGTTGTCGTTCGCGAGGTCGGTGACGGTGAAGGTCATCGACAACGGAACTCCGGCGGCGACGGTGCCGCCGTCCAGGCTCGAGGTGACGTCGGCGCGGACGATTCCCGATTCCTCGAGGACGTTGACGCCGTTGCTTCCGTCGGCCGGGTAGGGGCCGTTGGTCTCGTCGGGGATCTCGTTCGTGGCGACTGCGGCGGCGACAGCGGTGGTGGTCGTGGTGCTCGCGGTGTCGGACGACCCCGAGCACGCGGCCAGGGCCAGTGCTCCGGCTCCGGCGCCGACGACGCTGAGGACTCGGCGGCGGGTGACGAGAGTGGCGATGTCGAAACCGACTCCCTGATCGACGACGTCCTCGTCGGGCCGGGGGAGTGGGCGCCCGGCGTAGGTGGGCCCGTCGGGTGTGGGCGTGGGTTCGGGAACGGCGCTCATTGCTGTAGCTCCTCGGTTGTCGCGGTGTGCGTTTCGGTGTGGAGTCGATACTTCGTGAGGTTCCGGGGAGCGGCCTGCACGCCAGCTGTGAGGCACCCGGGAGCGTGTGTGGTCCGGCCACCACTTGACCTTCACCTCGGGGCAGGGCTGATTCTCGACGCATGACCACCACAGATGCTCCCGACGTCGTTCTCCGCTACCTCGACGCCGCCGACCGCGACGACAGCGACTCACTCACGACATGCTTTGCTCCGGACGGAACTGTGACGGACGAAGGCCACACCTATCGGGGCTGCGACGAGATCCGCGCGTGGCGTGAGACCGTGGCCGGCCGCTACACCTACACCACGACTGTGACGGGGTCCGAGCTCGTCGATGCGAGGAATCATCGAGTCTCGGTTCGTATCGCCGGGAACTTCCCCGGTGGGGTGGCCGACCTCGTCTACCGATTCGAGCTCGCCGACGGCGTGATCGCACGGTTGACCATCGGTGGATGAGAGACTGGGTCCGTGGCGGCGCGGGTGACCATCGGCGAGTTCTCGACGATGACGAGACTGACGCGAAAAGCGTTGCGGCTCTATCACGATGCTGGCCTCCTGGAACCGGTCGACGTCGATCCGTCGAGCGGGTACCGCTATTACGACGTTTCCCAGGTCGCGAGTGCACAAGTGATCAAGCGACTGCGCGACCTCGACATGCCGCTTCCTGATGTGCGGTCCTACGTCGCCGCCGAGAACGACAGTGTTCGGCGCAGTGTGCTCACGCAGCACCTCGATCGCCTGGAGTCGGAATTGCGGCGGACGCACGACGCGGTGTCGTCGCTCCGTGCACTGGTGAACGAGTCGATGACGTCGCCGTCGATCGAGATGCGGACCGACCCCCCGATCGTCGCCGTGGCCGTCAGCGGCACCGTGACGCTGTCCGGCGTCGCGGGCTGGTGGAATACCGCGCACGACAGCCTGATCGAGCGCCTGCGTAGTGCTGGAATCGAGGCTGTCGGGCCGCTCGGGGCCGACTTCGACAAGGAACTGTTCGCGGACGAGACGGGCTCCGCGTCATTGTGGTACCCCGTCGACGCGGCGCGTGCCGCTCGGTGCGCTCTCGACGTGGTGACGGTTGCCGGAGGCCACTTCGCCGTGGCGCTGCACGACGGTCCGGACGCCCGGATCGACGAGACGTACTCTGCGCTCGGCACCCATGTCGCAGAGCACGGCATCGGACGAGAAGGACCCGTGCGTGAGCGCTATCCGCGAGGCGTCGTCTTCGAGGGTGAACTGGTGACGGAGATCGGCTGGCCGGTCCGGGACCCCACCGCGCTGTGACCGCGACCGTCAGGGTCGGGTTGCGCGCGTTGCGTGATGACGATTGTGAGTGGTGGTGATGACCACGCTCGGAACGTAGAGGGCGAGGACGTGTGGCCGACATTCACGGCGGACACCTGGAAATCGGTCCAGATGCGCAGCGCCGCAGCGACGACGAAGACGAGTGCTGCCGCGATCACGAGGTCACCCGACCCTCGACGGCCGAATTGTGGCGGCGTGTGATGACGACGTGGGGAAGAAAGTAGCCGATCGTCAGCACTGCCGCGCTCAGCGCGATGGGTCCCGCGAAGGAATGTTGCCACAACGCCGGTCCGAGGTAGAAGCTGCCGAGCATCAGCGCGAAGACGCCGAACGCGCGAAGCAGGCGAATTCTCGTCGTGATCCGAGTCGCGGTGTTCTCATGTGTGAGCGACAGAACGACTCGCGGGTTCTCCCGAGCCGTGACCTTGGCACCCACTGCAGCAAGAGCGCTGCCGATGACGACGAGCGCGACGGCCGGGATCACGGTCATCTGCTTCTCCTCACGTAGCGGATCTCCTCAGCGTACCGATCGGTTCGTACACGGCGGCTCCTCATGGCCCGTCTGTGGGCGGACGCCGCGCGGCGTCCACCAAGAGCGATGCCTCGCGTAGCCCCAGCCCGGGGTGCGTCTCCCTCAGTGCTTTCACTGCCATCACTCTGGACGGCGCCGACGCCACGGCAGTATCGACGTCGGCACGCGGAACCTCGGCTGGATCGAGGGCAGGCGTTCGCCTCGTCGACCGGGCGCTGCCACCGAGGAACCACGCCCTGACGAAAGCCGTACCGGCGTAGGCGACGAGGACGACGCACGCTGCTGCTTTCGCGACATGCCACCACGACGGCGCCGAGACGAGCTCGGAGACCGCGTCGGGGAGGACGAGCGCGGCGAAGAACACCAGGAAGAACGTGGTGCCCGCTTTCTCCACAGCAGGTCGTTCGAACCACGGGCGATCTGTCATACGTCCACCGTCACACACGGCATCAGGTTCGCGCGGCGGGTACGAGCCTCGGAACCAGTCGCACGTAGACCACCATGCCGAGCAGCTCGACCAGTGTCTGTGTCACCACCACGACGGCAGCGAGGTCGAGTGCCGGCGGAAGGGCGAGGGCAAGGGGGAGAACGACGAGAGAGTTACGAGTCGCACCCGAGAAGACGAGTGCCCGTGTCGACGGCACGTCCTGACCGAACACCCGACCCACGCCGATGCCGGCCGGCGCCATGACCACGAGAAACGCGACGAAGACGAGGGCCGCGACGATGAGTCGGTCGAACTCGCCTCGGACCGAATCGATCTGCGACGCGACGACCACCGCGAGCGTCGCCATCATGAGGGGCACCATCGCGGCGGCCATCACGTCCATCAGCTGCAGGCCGACCCGATGCCGTCTGGCGAGTGCTTGCGTCAGTGCGGCCACCGTCAGAGGGACGACGATGAGCAGGACGAAGGCCTCCACGAACGGTGCCACGTCGATGACGGCCACCGTTTCGGATCCGGCGAATACCCACAGCCAGAGGGGAAGCAAGGCGACCTGCAGCAGCATCAGCAAGGGAGCGGCAGCGAGAAGCCGCGTCGACGCGGCACCCGCGAGCCCACTGAACACGATGACATAGTCGATACACGGAGCCAGCAGGACGAGCACGATGCCCACGAGTACCGCCCTCTCGTCCGCGACGACCCGCGTGAGGGCGAGGACGACCACCGGGACCACCACGAAGTTGAGGACCGCGACGGCTGCGAGGAAGCCGACATCACGGAGGGAGCGACCCATCTCCGCGAACGGGACTGCCAGGAACGTCGCGTAGAGCAGGGCGACGAGTACCGGATCGATGGCGTGTTCGAAGGCTGGGGCGGTCTGCGGGAAGGTCAGCCCGACAACGGCTCCGACGGCCAGTGCCGCGAGATACAAGCCGATCTGGTGCCTGTCCCACCACTGTGCGGCGGGGCTGTTCGCCCAGTCGGTCATGCGACGACACTAGGTGACGCGCTGGTCGTGCGATGAGTCCTCCCGGCTGTGCGAGTCTGCTCACCGACCACCTTCCTCGAGTCGGGAGCAGACATGACGCAGTTGTCGAGAGTGCAGAACTTCACCGTGTCCCGCGACGGGGTGGCCGCCGGCGTCGAGCAGAGCCTCGAGAACCCGTTCGGCCTGGACCATCGTGAGCTCATGTCGTGGTATCTCGGCACCGCGAGCATGCCGGGACGCCCCGGATCCGGCGGTACGCGCGGCCTCGACGACTACTTCGCTCGGGACTTCCCCAACAACATCGGTGCCGAGATCATGGGGCGCAACAAGTTCGGCCCACAACGCGGACCGTGGACCGATCACGAATGGCAGGGATGGTGGGGTGACGAGCCGCCGTTCCACACGCCGGTCTTCGTGATGACGCATCATGTGCGGCCGTCCCTCACCCTGTCCGACACCACGTTCCATTTCGTCGATGCCGGCCCGTCGGATGTCCTGACGCAGGCGAAGGCTGCGGCGAACGGTCGAGACGTCCGGATCGGTGGCGGTGTCACCACGGTCCGGGAGTTCCTCGACGCCGACCTCGTCGACACGCTGCACGTCGCGGTCGCACCCGTCGATCTCGGACCGGGCCTGGCGCTGTGGGAGTCCCCGGACGATCTGAACGATCGCTTCGAGCACGAGGTCGTTCCCAGCGCGAGCGGTGTCGTGCACCATCTATTCTGGAGGCGCCATCAGACGTAGGGTTCCCGCCGACCCGGGATAACTTACAACTGTGTCGCTTCCTTCTCGTGCCGTGATCCGGCTCATCGGATCGCCGCGGGTGGAGAGCGACGCGGGCGTCGTCGACGTCCGGGCCTTCGGCGGACCTCGGTGTGCGACGGTGTTCTCGTATCTGGCGATGAATCACGGACGCGGTGTGGTGTACGGCGAGCTCGCCTCGGTGATCTGGTCGACCGATCGACCCACCACCTGGTCGTCGGCCGTTCGGAGCGTCCTGTCCAAGGTCCGCGAGCTGCTGGCGACGAGTGCAGCGCTGGCGGGCACCACCGTGTCCAGTCGATCAGGAGCGGTGACACTGACGCTCGGCCCCGCGGTGATCGTGGATCTGGACCTGGCGCGTCGGCACCTGGATCCCGATCACCACTCGGCGGATGCGCGTGCCGATCGCGCCGGTGAGTTGCTCGGCCTGCTCGACGCTCCACCTCTGGACGGCCTGCACGGAACCTGGGCCGACGAGGTTCGCACCGTGTTCGGCCGCATCCGTCTTCGTGCACTGGAGGTGGACGCCGCCGCCTCGCTCGAACTCGGTCGCCACGAGCACGCGCTGGCCCGGGCGCAGGAGCTGCTCGACTCGGACCCTTTCTGCGAGGTCGCCTACCGGGTCGCCATGCGTGCGCACGACGCCCTGGGAAACCGCGCTCGCGCCCTCGGTGTCGCCGAGCGGTGCCGCACCGTGCTGGCCACCGAACTGGGCGTGGAGATGTCCGCGGAGACCCAGCGAGTGTTCGTCGAGTTGCTCCGAGATCCCGACGCGATCGAGGTGACGACACCGTCGTCGTCGCAGATGGTCGTCGTCCCGGCTCGACGAGCGGAGGTGGACCGCGTCGGGGCCACTCCTCCGAGCGATTCGCCCTTGCTCGTGGGACGTACCAGGGAACTCGACGTCATCGCGTCGGCCGTCGAGGCGGCCGCGGGTGGGGCCGGTCAGCTCGTCGTCGTCTCCGGCGACGCCGGCGTCGGCAAGTCGACGGTGGTGACCGCGGCGCTGAACCGTGCCGACTCCGCCGGCGCCGACGTGCTCTACGGGCGGTGCAGCATGGACACGGTCGTCCCGTTCGAACCGTTCATCGACGCACTCGGGCGCGAGAACGACCGGAACGACGATGCTCCCGCCGCCTCCGCCGTCCGCGAGATGCTGACGACCGGGTGGGTCGACACGGATCGGTGGTCGGCCGAGGGACCCGACGCGGATCATCGCGCGATGCTCTCGTCGGCGATGGAACGGTGGTTGACCGGTCCCACCCGTCGTCGGGTGACGGTGTTCGCGATCGACGATCTGCAGTGGGCGTCGCAGGCCACGCTCTCCGTGCTGCGATTCCTGGTACACGCGGCGGGGCGCCATCGCCTCTGTGTGGTCGTGACGATGCGCGGAGCGCAGCTCGACGGTCCTGCGGCGGACCTGCGGTCGGCCCTGCCGCCGTCCTCGGTGCACACGGTGTCGATCCCGGCCCTCACCGTCGAGGACGTGCAGGACTGGACGCGCCGGTGCGGCAGCACCTTGGACCCGATCTGGTTGCACGGCTGGACATCAGGATCACCGATCTTCCTCGAGGCCGTGTTCGACGCGCATCGGCGCGAGCCGGACGGACCGTCACCGGCGTCCCTGGCGGACGCCGTGCTGTGGGTCCTGCACCGCCTGACTCCGACCGCGCGGGAGATCGTGACGCTGTGTGCCGTCGCGGGAGTCAGCGCCACGCGCGTCGTCGTGCGCACCGCGCTCGCCACCCTCGACGACCGTTCCTTCGCTCGGGCGCTCGACGAACTGGCCGCCGCCGGTCTGGTGATCGAGGAACGAGCGCAGGACGTCCTGCACCTACGCCACGCGCTGATCGTCGACGTCGTCGACGCCACGCTGTCCGGGGCCGATCGCGCAGCGGCGCATTCTGCCGTCGCGGCCGCACTCATCGGCTCGGGGGCCACGTCCACCGTCGACGAGCTCGCCAGGACCGCAGGTCACCTCGAACGCGCGCTCGACGCCGACCGGTCGGCGGCAGCGGAGTATCTACGTCGTGCGGGCGAGAGGTCCTACGCCGTCGCGGCGTACGAGGACGCCGCCGAGTTCTTTCAGAGGGCGTCTGAGCGCAGCGTTCCCGGGGGCGACACCCGCGCGCGATGCGAACTGTTCATCCGGCAGGGGCGTTCGCAGCGGCGTGCACTGGACCGCGGCTACGGCGCGACCCTGCTGGACGCCGCCGAGATGGCGCGCCGACTGGGTGATCTCGATCTGCTGCTGGACGCGCTCACCGCGGACGTCATCGACGGCATCGCCCTGTTCCAGCTCTACGAACCCGACCCGAGGCGGACGGAGCACCTGCGGACAGGGCTCGATGCTCTCGAGAGGGCGGGTCGCGGTGCTTCCGGCGCTGCCTCCGAGCTCCTGACCCAGATGGTGGAGGAACTGGCATGGACCTCGACCGGATGGTCGGGTCGTGCTGCAGACCTCGCGCGCGCGGCCGACATGGCGCGCGGTGCAGGAGACGACGACGCCCTCGCCCACGCTCTGCGCGCCGTTCTCACCGGCCTGCGGCTGCCTCGCTTCCGGCAGCAGCGGGCCGAGGCGCTCGCCGAGCTGGTGCGACTGGTGGACCTCGGACCGGGGCACCTCGATCCGTCGCTCGCCGTCACCATGGCGCGGGCGCACATCGAGTCCGGCGAGCCGCGCGAGGCCGCCGCGGCTCTCGACGCCGTGTCGGCCACGCGGCTCGCACTGGACGAGGAGGCCCTCTGGACGGTGCAGTGCATGCGGGTCGGACTTCTCGTCGCGACGGGTGAGTTGCGCCGTGCCGCAGAGGTTCTCGAGGACGACGTTCGCCGCCCGCCGCCGGCGCCGATGGGGCGGCACACGTGGGGCCGGGAGATGAATGCCGTCTTCCTGCTCGGAATGTTCCGAGACGGGCTCGGCGAGTTCGCGGCGATGAAGCGGGACATGGAGCCACTCTTCGAGGCTCTCCCCGCCTATCGAGCAGCCTTCGCGTTGTCCGCCGTGGACAGCGGCGACACGGACGGCGCCCGATCCCTCGTGCAGTGGTTCGAGAACGGCAGACTGGCGGCGCTCTCCGTCGACACCTTGTGGCTCATCACCGTCGTCCTGGCGGCGCGCGCGGCTGCGGCGACGGCATCCACCGCGGTGTGCGAGGACGCGCTCGCACTGCTGGCTCCCTACGCCGATCACACCGTCCTGCTGACTCCCGGTGTCCTCGGAGTCGTTCACCACCATCTCGCCGACCTCTGCGCGGCACTCGGACGGTGGGACGACGCGCACGCTCACGTCCGGCGTGCCCGCGCCGCGCACGCCGCTCGCGGCTATCGGATGTGGGAGGCCGAGAGTGTGCTCCTCGCCGCTCGCATCGCGGTGTCCCGCGGCGAGCCCGTCGACGCGGTCGACGTTCGTGCGGCCTGGTCGACGGCGCGAGAGTGCGAGGCGGCGGCGTTGCTCGACCGTTTCGAGGAGATTCCGCTCGGCCCGGGCACTCCCGACCGACGGCCCCGACAGCCCAGAGGACCACGTCGGACTTGATAGCGTGTCGCTGATCGGGCAGTCGCGCGGCGCAGTGCCGTCGTCACCTCAGGAGCAGCAGTGGCGCATCGTTACCGGGTCAGAGAGATCGCGCAACAAGCGGAGTTGAGCGAGGCCACGGTCGACCGTGTGCTCAACGATCGCCCCGGTGTCCGCCCGTCGACACGGGAGATGGTGGCGCGGGCGATCGCCGATCTCGACGGCCAACGAGAACAACTGCGGTTCAGTGGACGCAAATACATGCTCGATGTCGTCATGTCTGCGCCCGATCGTTTCTCGAAGACCTTCAAGCGTGCGGTCGAGGCCGAACTGCCGAGTCTCGAACCCGCCACGGTGCGCGCACGGTTTCATCTGCAGGAGAGCGCCACCGCCGAGGCGGTGGTCGCGCGGCTGAACAGGCTGTCGGGCAGCGGATCTCAGGGCGTCATTCTGAAGGCGCCTGCCGTACCGGACGTCGCCGCCGCGGTCGATCGCCTCGTGGCCGCCGGGATTCCCGTGGTGACCTACGTGACCGACATTCCGGGGAGCCGACGGTCCGGGTACGTGGGTATGGACAATCGTGCAGCGGGGGAGACGGCCGCGTACCTGATCACCACGATGATGGCCGATCACCCGGGTGACGTCCTGATCACGCTGAGCAGCAACGCGTTCCACGGCGAGGAGGAGCGGGAGATGGGCTTTCGCACCGCGCTGCGACGACTACCCGGACCTGTGCGGACGGTCGTCGAGATTGCGGAGAACGACGGGCTCGACGATCGCGTGGAGTCGCTGGTTCTCGACGCCCTCGATCGTCACCCGACCATCTCCGCCGTCTACTCGTGTGGCGGCGGGAACTCGGCCATCGTGCGGGCCTTCCGGACGCTGGATCGACCCTGCCGGGTGTTCGTCGCGCACGACCTCGATGCGGACAACCGGGACCTGCTGTATCGCCGACAGATCAGCGCGGTTCTCGAGCACGACATGCGCGCGGACGCTCAGCGTGCGTGTCGGATGGTGCTGCACGCGCGCGATGCCTCGACCGCGGTCCGCGGATCCTCGTCACCCATCCGCATCGTCACCCCGTTCAACATGCCCTGATCGCGCGAGCGGGTCCCGCCTCGAGGGGAAACTGAGGGTTCGAAGCCTTGTCTCGAGGTGTCCGCGCCCGGCAGGCTCGACCATGACGACAACGGCCATCGGGACCGAGGAGCAGGTATGACCAGCAACATCAGCAGCCACTCGCACCGCGCGGATCGCCTCCGCGCGGCCGACTGCGACATCGAGGAGTTCCGGGCACTGGTGTCCGAGAGCACCCAGCTCGCCGACCACCCCCACGCGTCCGACGTGGTGCAGAACGTGCTCGTGTACGACGGACCGGAGCTCGCGCGGCGGGCGACCGACGACCAGGTGCGCGCCGACATCCAGGACGAACTGGCGAATGCACTCCTGAACGGCCCCGGCATCGTGGTGTTCCGCGGTGCCTTCACGGCCGACCACGCGGTCGCGGAGACCACCCGCACGTACCGGGACGTCATTCGTGGCCAGCGCGAGAGCGGTGTGAGCAACGGTGACCACTTCGCGAAGCCGGGAGCGAACGATCGCATCTGGTCGGCCCTGCAGAAGTTGGCGGTCGCCGAGCCCGAGCAGTTCGCTCTGTACTACGCCAACGATCTCCTGGCGCTGGTGGCGGAGGCGTGGCTCGGGCCGATGTATCAGGTCACGTCCGCCATCAACGTCGTCAATCCCGGTGGCGCCGCCCAGAATCCGCATCGTGACTACCACCTCGGGTTCATGTCGACCGACACGGCCGCGGCGTTCCGGGCGCACATCCACCGCCTGTCACCGGCGCTGACACTGCAGGGAGCGGTGGCGCACTGCGACATGCCGATCGAGAGCGGCCCGACGATGTATCTGCCGCACTCACAGAAGTTCGAGGCCGGCTACATCGCCTTCAACCTCCCCGAGTTCCGGGAGTACTTCGCCGACAACCACGTTCAGCTTCCGCTTCGGGAGGGCGACGCCGTGTTCTTCAATCCGGCGCTGTTCCACGCGGCAGGGCACAACACCTCGACCGACATCTTCAGGATGGCGAACCTGCTGCAGATCTCCTCGCCGTTCGGCCGCGCGCTCGACAGCGTCGACCGGCAGACGATCGTGTCCGCCCTGTATCCGACGCTGGTGGACTGGGCGGCGCAGGGTCGTGAGCGGGACGTCGCCAACGTGATCGCGGCGTCGGCCGAGGGTTACGCGTTCCCGTCGAACCTCGACCTCGACCAGCCGATCAGCGGTCTGGCGGGGGAGACGCACGCCGAACTGGTGCGGCGCGCGCTGGCGAGCGGGCTCGACGCCGCCGAGTTCGACGCCGCCGCCGCGGATCTGTTCGCCCGCCACCGGGCGTGACTCACACCTCGGTCGCGGTCCCGCAGATTCCGCACACCTCGAGCACGCGCCGCTTCCAGCGTGCGACGGGGATGAAGAAGACGCTGAGCTGCGTGTACTGCCGCATCCGCTCCCACTGGGTGGTGTTGTGGCAGCGGGGGCACGTCCGGGTGCTGCCGGCGCCGAGCGAGGACCGTTTCGTGCCGTATCCGAAGAGGAAGAACATCGGACCAGCCTAGAGGCCACCGAACACCCATGTGTGCGCACGTGCGCACACATGGGTATGGTCGTCGGCATGGCCGTTCTGCAGATTCGATCCGAGTCCGTTCTCGCGGTCCCGGCGTTTCGCAGGCTCTTCACCGCACAGGTGGTGGCACTGGTCGGCACCGGTCTGCTCACCGTGGCGCTGGGACTTCTGGCCTACGACATCGCCGGTAGTTCCGCCGGCGCTGTCCTCGGCACGGCGCTGGCCGTCAAGATGGTCGCCTACGTCGGGGTGGCTCCGGTCATGTCCGTGCTCACCGGCCGTCTGCCACGCCTGACCGTGCTGGTGTCCGCAGACGTCGTACGGCTCCTGATCGCGTTACTGCTGCCGTTCGTGACGCAGGTGTGGCAGGTGTACGTCCTCGTGTTCGTCCTGCAGGCGGCCTCGGCCACCTTCACGCCGACCTTCCAGGCCGTCGTTCCCGCGGTGATCTCCCGCGACGATCAGTACACCCGCGCGCTCTCGCTGTCCCGGCTCGCCTACGACCTCGAGTCGCTGGTGAGTCCGATGCTCGCCGCGGCGCTGCTCACCGTCGTGTCGTATCACTCGCTGTTCGTCGGCACAGCAGTAGGTTTCGCGCTGTCGGCCGTCCTCGTGGTGAACACCCGAATTCCGGACAGAGAGCCCCGGTCCGCCCTGGACGGGGCTCGGTCGTTCGGTGACCGACTCGTGGCCGGAGTGCGCCGCTTCGGTGGCCGTCCGTCGCTTCGGGGGCTGCTCGCACTGAACCTCGTCGTCGCGGCCGGAACGGCGTTGGTGATCGTCAACAGCGTCGTCTACGTGCGCGACATCGTGGGTGGGCCGGCCAGCGCCCTGGCCGTGGCTCTCGGCGTCTTCGGCGGCGGGTCGATGATGGTGGCGTTCGCAGTTCCCCGCATTCTCACAGTCGTCGACGACCGTCGGCTGATGCTCGCCGGTGGTGTGGTCGTCTCTCTCGGGACGACGGGTGCTGTCGCGCTCGCCGCCCTCCGTCCGAGTGGTGCCGCGGGCTGGGCGTCACTCGCCGTCGTCTGGGCCGTGGTGGGCGCTGGAACGTCGATGATTTCCACCCCGTCTGCTCGCGTGATCACCCGAGAATCCGACGACGGTGACCGGGACGAGCTCTTCACGGCGCAGTTCTCGCTGTCTCATGCGTGCTTCCTGCTCACCTATCCGGTGGCGGGCTGGGTGGGCGCCGAGGTGAGCCAGGTCGTCGCCGCGTCGATCATCGCCGTCCTCGCTACACTTGCCGCGCTGGGTGCCGGTCGGCTCTGGACTCCGGCATCGACGGTGGGCGCGCCACCGACCGAGTAGACGGAAGCGGCGATATGACGGCATCGGACGAGAAGCGGGCTCACGCGAGTCTCGACCACGCCGACCGCCCGGACCGCGCGCGTCTCGAGGCCGCCGGCGACACGTTCCGCATGCTGTCCGATCCCACTCGGCTGCACCTGCTCTGGACGCTGAGCCACGGCCCAGCCGACGTCACGGCACTCACGGAGGAGACCGGCGCGTCCCGCACCGCGGTGAGTCAGCATCTGGCGAAGCTGCGCTTCGTCGGCATGGTCGAGACCGAACGCAGCGGCCGCAACGTCATCTACCGACTCGCCGACGGCCACCTGGCCCGGCTGGTGCGAGAGGGTCTCAACTTCGCCGATCACACCGTGACCGGCGAGCCTCCGCATCACTGATCGGGTCTAGATCCACCCGTGGCGCCGGGCGATCGCGCATGCCTCGTGGCGATTGGCGGCGCCGAGTTTGGCCGCGGCGGCCGAGAGATAGTTGCGTGCCGTTCCCGGTGAGAGATGTGCGCGCTGGGCGATCTCGGCGATCGTGGCTCCGTCCGCGGCGAATTCGAGCACGTCCGACTCGCGCGGTGTCAGCGGCGAATCGCCCGCGCCGATGGCCTCGGCCGCCAGACTCGGATCGACGTAGCGTCCGCCGCTCACCACCGTTCGCACCACCTCGGCGAGGGTCGCCGCGGACGTGGTCTTCGGGAGGAATCCGCCGACGCCGGCAGAGAGCGCCTTCTTGAGGTATCCGGGCCGACCGTGGCTGGTGACGATGATCGACCGGCAGTCGGGAAGCAGCGCGGCGATGCGTTGGGCCGTCTCGATACCGTCGATCCCGCCGAGCTGCAGGTCGAGCACCGCGACGTCGGGGGTGGTCCGCGCGGCCTCGGTCACCGCCGCCTCGCCCGAGTCCGCATGTCCCACGACCTCGATGTCGTCCTCCAGATCGAGCATCGTGCCCAGGGCCACCCGGATGAGGTTCTCGTCGTCTGCCAGCAGTACCCGGATCATGATGTGCCCTTCGTGGGGGATGTCGTCGTCGGTGCGAATTCGACAGCGAGGGTGAAGGTGTCGGCTCCGGCCTCGACGGTGAGGGAACCTCCGACCGCAGCCAGACGCTCACGGAGACCGGCGAGACCGGTGCCGTCGCCCGCACGTTCCGGCGACGTCGGCCGGTCGTTGACGATGCGGAGCCGGTCGTCACCGAACTCGATACGGCAGTAGGTGGCACGCGAGTGGCGCAGGATGTTCGTGACGCCTTCCCGCACCACCCACGCAGCCTGTTCGGCTACTGCGCCGGGGATGTCGGCGACCGTCCCCGTCAGCTCGGTCCGGATGCCGGCGGCGGACAACAGGGACTGGGCGCCGCGGAGTTCCGCCGCGACGTCGACGGAACGGTAGCCGCGCACCAGCTCCCGAGCGTCGGTCATCGACTCCCGGGCGAGCACACGTACCTCGTCCATCTGCGCGGCAGCTCGGTCGTCTCCTCGCCGAGCCAGCGCGGCGGCGAGCTCGCTCTTGACCGCGATGGCGGACAGCGCTCGACCGACGACGTCGTGCAGGTCCCGGGAGAAGCGCAGTCGTTCCTCGGCGACCGACAGGGCGGCGGCGGCGTCGCGGGTGGTGGCCAGCTCGGTGACGATGCGCAGCAACCACATCGACAGGCGCACCGTGGTGGCCATGGCGACGATGCAGAAGGCCAGGAGTGTGATCTCGAGTGCGGTCGAGCCCGATGCGGCGGCGACCACCGGGGCGACCACCGCGGCGCCGAGAGACCAGCGCAGGTCCACCAGTGCCGCGATCGGTGTCGTCACCAGGATGGCCACCCACAGGAGGTTCGGTGCGGCGCCCACCACGACGAGCACGGCGGCCGCTGCGATCTGTACGCACAACGGTGCCCGGACGTCCGCACTCGAAGCGCCACCGAGTGCGGGAATACGGTGCAGGACAACGAGTGCAGACACCACGCACACCAGCGCGGCGGCGGTGGAGATCGCGTCACCCGCCTGCGCCGAGGCCGCCATCGAGGCCACCGCGACCGCGACGACGATGAACTGGAAGGACTGCCGGGTGTAGGTGCGGACCTTCTCGACGTCGCTGCTGCCCCGCCATCCGAGTGTCGGGTCGAGATGATCGCGCAGTCTCATGGTCTCCAGCCTTGCAGATCGGACGGTCGGTGGCGGGACGTCAGGAGCGCGGTTCCCAGCGGAAGTGGGTCCGGGCGATCAGGACGCTGCCCGCGATCCAGGCGAGCATGACGAGAGCCGGCTGACCAGCCTCCGCGAACGTCGACGCGAAGCCCACCGAGTCGGCGCCAACGGCGGCATCACCCACCGAGGTGGTGCCGAACCACCCGAGGTTCAGGAGATCGCTGACCGCGGCCATCGGTGTCAGAGCCACCACGTCGGCGAGGGACTCGGGTACCACGTCGCGCAGGAGTGACGATCCGAGCATCGCCAGCAGGATGACGGGCAGGCTGGTGATCTGTGCTGCTTCCGCGTTGCGGGTGAAGGCGGACGTGATGAGGGCCAGTGCGGCGAAGAGCGCCGCACCACCGACCAGTGCCGCCGCGATGAGCAGGACGTTGACGGGAGTGCCGCCGCCGAGGACCACCACGACCACGGCGACGATCACTCCGAGGAGGAGGGTCAGGAGGAACGACGGTACCGCGGGTCCGAGAAGGATCTGTGCGTCCGTGCTCTCCCCGGTGCGGAGACGTTTGAGCACCAACTCGTCTCGACGCGTCGCGTAGACCGACAGGAGGTTGTAGTAGACCAGGAACACCAGCAGGAACAGGGCGAAGATCTCCAGCGCGGCCGACACGCCGGCGTCGGTGAGCCCACCGTCTCGACCCGCGACGACCAGAAGGACGATCGGCAGGACGAGGGGCATGACCAGAGCGTTGAAGAGAAGGACGCGGTTGCGTCCGAGGAGCGTGAATTCCGCTCGGGACAGTGCGGTCATCGTACTCATGCCGTGATCACCTCGGGGTCGTCGAATGTGTCTGCGATGGAGAGGAACACGGTCTCGAGGGACGCGGCTCGCGCGTCGAGACCGTGCAGGGTGACGCCGCTGTCGCGGGCCCACACGAGCAGCTCGGTCAGCGTCTCCTGTACCGAGTTCGTCGTGATCGACACCGTGTCGCCCTTCCGGTCGACGTCGGCTCCCGGGAGTTGCGGCAGTGCGGTCCGCGGGTCCTTCAGCTCGATGCGCGCCGGGTGACCGGCGACCACGTCGTCGACCGTTCCGCTGCGAACGACGCTGCCGCGGTGCATGATCGCCAACCGATCGCACAGCGATTCCGCCTCGTCGAGATAGTGCGTGGTGAGCATGATGGTCACCCCGGAGTTCTTGAGCTCCTGAATGAGCTGCCACGTGTTGCGCCGACTCTCGGGATCGAGTCCGGTGGTCGGTTCGTCCAGGAACAGGACTCGCGGTCGGCTGATGATCGCGCAGGCGAGATCGAGACGACGCTGCTCGCCGCCCGACAGAAACTTCACTCGGGTGTCCGCACGGGCTTCGAGATCGACGCGCGCCAGGACGTCGTCGACAGGCAGTGGATCGCTGCACGTGCCGGCCCACATCCGCAGGCTCTCGGCCGCGGTCAGGTCCTGCGGTAGTCCACCCTTCTGCAGCATGATGCCCAGGGCGGGCCGGACCTTTCTCCGATCCGCGACGGGGTCGAGTCCCAGGATGCGGACCGTGCCCTCGCTGGGACGCGACAGACCCTGGATGACTTCCAGAGTCGACGTCTTGCCGGCGCCGTTGGTGCCGAGCAGTCCGAACAGTTCGCCCTCCGCGATGTCGAGGTCGAGGTTGCGGACCGCGTCGTACGCTGTCTTGCCGGAGCCGTAGCGGCGGGTCATTCCCGACACCTCGATGACGGTCATGACGCTCGCCCCCAGTGCCGACGCCCGACGGCGACGCGGACGGCGAGGAACGCGGCGACGACGGCAGCCGCTGCCACGGTCGGCACCGAGACTCCGACGATCGCGATCAGCACCGCGATGAGGGCCACCGAAATGACGGCCACCACCAGTTCGCGGGCTGGGGTCGGCGCGGGTCCGATCTCCATGAGGTCGGTGAAGAGGTTTCCTTCGTCTGGTTGCTTCATGAGAACAATTCTTCGGATCATGCGGCAGGACCGGCAGTGCCAGGATGCATCGGTCGAGGTGACACCGTCACGGTCGAGCGATGACAAACGTCATGAACCGGACGGCCGAGTAGCGTGTCGACCATGAACGGATGGTTCGTCGTCGCGCTGCTCGGGGTGCTCGGTCTGGCGGCGATCGTTCTCGGCGGCGCCGACGATTCACCGGGACTCCAGTTTCTCGGGCTGATCCTCGTCGTCAGCGCGGTCGTGACGGCGGTTCGCCGTCGCCGTATCTCCTGATCGCACCCTCCCCTCGATTCTCGTCGCGAGTTCATGGTGGCACTTGTTGAACGTGTTCAACTTCGCTACGGTCGTTGTTGAACACGTTCAAGACGGGAGTCCGACAATGGTGCGAGACACGGCGACGCGGGAGCGGTTGGTGGAGGTGGCGCTTCGACTCTTCCGAGAGGACGGGTTCCAGGCGACCACGATGCGGCGCATCGCGACCGAGGCGGGCGTCTCGCTGGGCAATGCCTACTACTACTTCGCCGGCAAGGACGAGTTGGTCCACGAGCTGTATCTCGTCGTCCAACGCGAGCATCGGACCCGCGCGATACCCCTGCTCCGTGACGGCGCCTCGCTGGCGGACAACCTCTCGGCGGTGCTGCACGCCGGTCTCGACGTGATGCACCCTTACCGAAGCTTCGGCGGCTCGTTCCTCCAGTCGGCGCTTCCCCTGCAGTCGACCTCCAGTCCCTTCTCGCCCGAATCGTCCGCCGCGCGAGACATGGCCGTGGACCTCATGCGACTGACACTGCAGAAGTCCAAGCAGCGCGGACCGGCATCGCTGGAGAGTCGTCTCCCCACGTTGCTGTGGGTCGCGTACCTGGGTGTGACCCTGCACTGGGTCACGGACGGATCCGACGACCAACGCCGCACCCGCGCGCTCGTCGACGGTCTCGTTCCCGTCGTCACGAAGACGATCAGCCTGTCCCGACTGCCGGTCGCGCGAGGACTGCTCGGCGACATCGTCGGGCTGGTGGACACCATGACATCCGAGAAGGGAAGCGGGCGATGACGAGAGACGTACGGACCGTCGTGATCTGTGGAGCGACGGGATACATCGGGCAGTACCTCGCGAGGGCGTATCGGGACCGGGGAATCGACGTGAGATCCGTGGGCCGCGGCGCCGTCAACGACGCGTCGTGGTCGGACCGTGACCGGTTGACCCGTGTCCTCGACGGAGCCGACATGGTGATCAATCTGGCGGGCCGTTCGGTGAGCTGCCGCTACACCAAGAGTACCGCCGACGTCATCTTCTCCTCGCGGGTGGAGACGACGGCCGCACTGGGCCAGGCCCTCTCGCGCGTGGACCGCGCTCCGGACGTGTGGTTCAACGCCAGCACCGGAACCATCTACCGCGATGCTCGTGACCGGCCGATGACGGAGCGGGACGGGGACGTGGGGACGGGTTTCTCCGTCGAGGTGGCCCGCGCGTGGGAGCGCGAACTGTTCGACGCGCCCACCGGCGTCCGCAAGATCGCTCTGCGCATGGCGATCGTCCTGGGTGCCGGTGGCGGCGCCGTCAACCCCCTCATCGATCTGGCGCGGCTCGGACTCGGCGGCCGGATGGGTGACGGCACACAGATGTTCAGCTGGATCCACGTCGCGGACGTGCTCCGGTCCATCGACCATCTGTACGCGCGCGAGGACATCGCGGGACCGGTGAACCTCGCGACACCGTTCGCCGTGGACAACGCCACCATGATGCGCGAGGTCCGACGTCACCTGGGACGGTCACGAGGTGTCGCGACCCCCGCATGGTTGCTGCACGCCGGCGCCGCTGTCATCCGCACCGAACCGGAACTGGTCCTGAAGAGTCGGTGGGTGGATCCCGAGGTGTTGCGGCGCAGTGATTTCGAGTTCGAGTATCCGCGCCTCGGTCCGGCGTTGGAGCAGATCGCTCGCCACACGTCCCGCGGTCTGCTGCCGGTCACCCTGGGCTGACGCGACGTCATACGCGCCGTTTCCGCCGACGGTCCGCGGGTAGCCGACACCGACGCGATCCGTGCGACGAAGGAGCAGCGATGACGACCGTGACGGACCTACTGGCCACCCATCCCCTCGATGGTGATCGTGCACTGGTGGCGGCCTGTGTGGAGGCGTGTCTCGACTGTTCGACGGCGTGCACCGTCTGTGCCGACGCCTGCCTCGCCGAGGATTCCGTCGCGCGACTCAGGTCGTGCATTCGACTCGATCAGGACTGCGCCGACCTGTGTGCCGCGACCGCCCGGATCATCACGCGGAGCGGTGCCCGGTCCGAGACGGCACGCGCCGCGCTGATCGCCTGTGCGTCCGCGTGCGACGACTGTGCCGACGAGTGCGCCCGGCATGCGGGGATGCACGAGCACTGCGCCGCGTGTGCGGACGCATGTCGGCGATGCGCGCGGGCGTGCCGCGACCTGCTGGCCGCGCCGGGCACACCGATGTGAGGAGCCGGCGAGGAACAAGCACATCGGGTTTCCGTCACCTCCGGTATTCGGTGACGCGGTCGGGCACGGGTACCGCGGTCGGACCGACCGAAACTCCCTGATCGAGGATCTGACGGCGTGTTTCGACGCGACGATCGCGGGAACACGTGCGCCGCAGCACCACCGTCGGGTGGGGCTCGGTTGTCCGGTGACCCGTGGAGGAATTCAGTGTCCGATCTTCAGCCGTTCTACGACGACGTCCAAGCTCACTACGACCTCTCGGACGAGTTCTTCAGGCTCTTCCTCGATCCGACGCAGACCTACAGCTGTGCGTACTTCGAGCGCGAGGACATGACACTCGAGGAAGCGCAGCTCGCGAAGATCGACCTGTCGCTGTCCAAGTGCGACCTCCGTCCGGGCATGCGTCTGCTCGACGTCGGCTGCGGGTGGGGCGCGACGCTTCGGCGAGCGGTGGAGAAGTACGACGTGAACGTCGTAGGTCTGACCCTGAGCAGGAACCAGTACGAGCACGTGTCGGCGATGCTGAACGGGCTCGACACGGGACGCACCACCGAGGTGCGGCTGCAGGGGTGGGAGGAGTTCGACGAGCCGGTCGATCGCATCGTCAGCATCGGCGCCTTCGAGCACTTCACCTCCCCCCGCTACGACGACTTCTTCGCCCGCGCTTACTCGATCCTGCCCGGGGACGGCCGGATGATGCTGCACACCATCGTGCAACTCGGCCGCGACATGTTCCGGCAGAAGTCGCGCGTGACGCGGGCGGACATGGACTTCGCCGACTTCATCGGCCGCGAGATCTTTCCCGGCGGCGAGCTCCCGATCCCGCAGGTGGTGATCGAGAAGGGCGAGCGAGCCGGCTTCCGCGTGGAGAAGGTCCAGTCGCTGCAACAGCACTACGCTCGAACGCTCGATCTGTGGTCGGCCGCGCTGGAGGCGAGGAAGGACGAAGCCGTCGCCATCGCCGGCGAGGCGATGTACCAGACCTACATGCGGTACCTGCCCGGCTTCGCCGACTTCTTCCGGCGTGAACTGATCGACGTCCGCCAGTTCACGATGGTGAAGTAAACGCCGTCGCCTGGTCGGGGGCGTCGATCTCCGCGATCACGACGCCGATGTCGTCGGCGCTGTAGGGAAGTCCGAGGACATCCGTCAGAGCGGCAGCTGCCCGGCTCGCGACGAGATCGCCGGCCTCCTGGAGATCCGTGCCGTAGGCGGCGATCACCGTCACCAGACCGCCCGTGCACCGGTGACCCTCGGTGTAGAGCGAGATGTCGGCGGGCTCCGTGCCCGCCACCTCGGCGACGGCGCTGCGGACGGCGATGCGGACGACGACGTCACTGACCCGAAGGGTGTCGGCGTCGACGTCCACTCCCTCGACGACGCCCTCGTCGGGGTAGCGGGCGTCGAGGGGCCACGTCCGGACCCCGACGGCTCGCACTCGTGAGAGGGCGGCGGCGCTGATGTCCACCCACCCGTGCACAGGCGCGTCGCGCAGCACGCTCGCGGCTCGACGGAGCGTCGAATCCGTCTGCGGCGGTGTCGAATCAGGCTGACCCGACGTCATCTCCACGTCTCCAATCGTGTCTCGAGTGTGGCGCGTGCACGCGTGAGGTGGCCGCGGACGGCACCGGGGGAGAGGGCCATGACCGTGCCGATCTCGGTGTGCTTCATGCCCTCGACCTCACGGAGCAACCAGCAGGCCCGCTGGCGATACGGTAGCTCAGCGAGGGCATCGTCCAACGCGGACAGGAAGTCGGCGTCGGACACGGTGCGCGACGGGTCGTCCCTCGGGTCCTGGCTCGGCCTCTCGAACACCCAGTCCTCGACGGGCGCGATGCTGCGGCGCCGCCGATGATCCGTCACCTTGTGGGAGACGACGCTGAACAACCAGGTGCGCAGCGACGAGTCGGAACGGAAGTGGCGCAGTCCGCGCCAGGCGTCGACCAACGCGTCCTGGACGATGTCCTCGGCAGCGCCTCGGTCGGACAGGAGGTGCGTCGCGTAGCGCAACATGTCCGGTCCGAGTCGGCGCACGATCTCCTCGAACGCGCGTCGGTCGCCCATGCCCGCGGCGGCGGCGAGGGCGCGATCGCCGAGCTCGCGGTGGTCGGCGGCGAACGTCGGACGAGTGGACGTGTCGCGGTCCGCCGACGGTGCTGCGATGGACGGGAGGCTGACATCACCGGCCACGTCGGGACTGCCGGGATCGGGCGCGATCGACGGACGACTGAGCACTGTTCCCCCCGAACCGCCGTCGGAGTGACCCACCCCGAAGATTGATGAAGCAACTACTTTCCCCGACGCGACTGTTCCCGCGCAGGATCACGCGCAAACCGATGTGATGCGCATCACTTGATTTCCGACGTGCGTTTTCGTGGTGAGGACCCGACTCAATGACTGTGACGAGCCGTCACAGTCCAGAGAGAGGACCTGAAGTGAACGCCCCGCAGACTGCGACAGGAAACGCCGTGAGGACGTCCGTCGCATCGACCGTCGACCACAGTGACGACCGAACCGACCGCAGAAATCGCGGCCGCACAGTCGTCGCGGACGCCGTGGTCGCCACCGTCGCCGGCATCGCCGCACGAGAGGTACCGGGCCTCCACGCCCTGGAACCGGCCGGTTCTCGTGCGCTCGACGTACTCCGGTCCGCAGTGGGCGTCGACGGGGCGAGGCACACACAGGGGGTGTCGGTCGAGGTGGACGACCGCACCGCAGTCGTCTCGCTCGATCTGGTGGCGGACTACGGAATATCCATCGCCGACGTCGCAGCGGACGTCCGCCGCAACGTCTCCAGTGCGGTGACGGCACTGACCGGACTCACCTGCAGCCGCGTCGACGTCGTCGTGCACGACGTGCAGGTCGGTGGCCACCGCACGGCCGCCTGACCACAGTCTCGTCCGACCACACACACCGACTCGCACTCCGCGGGCCGGTCGAAGAGAGGAACCATGATGACCACGATCGAGAAACGCACCGACGAGGTGCGCGCATGAGCGCCCGTCGGAGCCTGTCCAGCCGACTCTTCGAGGGCCTGGGCCGCGTGACGTGGGGCTACGCCAAGCGCAAGATCGACGAGCGCCGCACCCGACGAGGAGGACGACGATGACCAAGTTCACCGTCTACATCGCCGAGGCCATCGGCACCGCCGTTCTCGTGATCGGAGGTGTGGGCACCGCCGTCCTGGCGGGCGACGACGTCGGCACCACCGGAATCGCGCTCGCCTTCGGCCTGACACTGCTCGCGATGGTGTTCGTGCTCGGACCCGTGTCAGGTTGCCACATCAACCCGGCGGTCACGCTCGCGTTCCTCGTCACGGGCCGCATGACGGCCGCCCGCGCCGCCGGATACGCCGCCGCACAGGTGATCGGCGGACTCGTCGGCGCCCTGGTGGTCTACGCCATGGCGACGGGTCGACCCGGATACGACCGGACGGTCGACGGTCTCGGCGCCAACGGATACGGCGACGCCTCGGCAGGAAACTACTCGCTTCTCGCCGTCGCGATCGTGGAGATCGTGGCAACGGCAGTTCTCGTGCTGGTCGTACTCGGCGTGACAGGGCCGCATTCCGTTGCGGCAGCCGGGGTTCCGATCGGACTGACGCTCGCGTTCGTGCATCTGCTCGCCATCGGGGTCGACTCGACGTCGGTCAACCCGGCGCGCTCCATCGGGCCTGCGCTGATCGCCGGCGGAAGCGCACTCTCGCAACTGTGGGTGTTCCTGGTCTTCCCGTTGATCGGTGGTCTGGTCGGTGCACTCGCCTACAAGGCGGTGCGGCCCGCCGAGGCGGTCGCCGCGCACTGACTCTCGTGTGCGACGAGCCCGTTGCTCGCCGGGTGCACCCGGGGCATGATGCGACGGTCGGTCGTGGGGGCCGTCGCACATGGGGGTGGGTCATGAACACGGTACGTCGTACGCCAGGTCTGCGCGCGATCCTGGACGACTATCGACGCTGGCGCGCGATCGGGCCGGGCGGGCTCCCCGACAATCCGGTCGGCTGGGTGGTCATGACCGCTCTACGCCCCCTCTGTCGAGAGACCATTCGACTGCGCGACAACGATATCCGGGCCGCCGTCGGTGCGCTCGAGTTGCCGGACCGCGGCAGTCGACCCGTCATGGCACCGTTCCCGATCCCGCACCGGCAGGTGGTGTCCGACGGCGATCCCGTCAGTGTCCGGTCGTTGCAGGATCACCTGACGATCCTGAGCTCCACCGACGGATGGCACAGCGCGCGTAGCCATCTGGAACGTCGAGGCGACGCGCTCCACGTCGATCACCCGCGCAGCGCCGCCGCTCGGCGTGCTCGCGGAGAGATCGCCCACGTGCACGACGCGCAGGGGTCGATGCACGTGGTCGCCGATCCGCGGGACGTCGCCGAGATCGTCTCGCGTGGCTGGGGAGAGCGGCATCCGCTGGCCGGGCGTTCCCTCGTGGGACTGCCGGACAGCTATCTCTACCTCTACGCACCTCGGAACGAGGCAGAGCAGCAGCAGCGCATCGTGGACCGAGCGATCGTCTCTGCTGGAACGTGATCGGTTCCCGGGGTCACGGGCCGTGCGGTGTCCAGACTTCGACGACACCGGCGCTCGCGGGCGGCACTCGCACCTAGTCTGAGCGCCATGAGATTCGACGAGTATCGGGCCCACGACGCGACCGGGCTCGCCCAGCTGGTCGCGTCCGGCGACGTGACGGCCGCGGAGTTGGTCGAGGTCGCGATCATGCGAGCGCGCGAGGTGGATCCCACCCTGAACGCCCTCGTGCAGTGGCAGGAGGATGCCGCGCGAGTGCGGGCCGCGGGCGCCTTGTCCGGTCCGATGGCGGGAGTGCCGTTCCTGCTCAAGGATCTCTTCCAGGCTCAGGCCGGGATCGTCGAGACGTCGGGGTCACGCTCGGGGGCGTCGTCCAGGCCCCGGGTCACGGACACCGTGGTGCAACGGTGGCTCGACGCCGGGGTCGTCGTCCTGGGCCGCACGGCCGTACCCGAATTCGGCGCCAAGGGAGTCACCGAGCCGCAGGCGCACGGTGCGACCCGCAACCCGTGGGATCCCGCCCGCACACCCGGTGGCTCCTCCGGTGGTTCGGCCGCCGCGGTGGCGTCGGGCATCGTGCCCGTCGCCGGCGCCAGTGACGGCGGCGGCTCCATCCGCATCCCCGCGGCGTACTGCGGCCTGTTCGGACTCAAGCCTGGCCGGGCAGTCGTCCCTGCCGGGCCCCGCGCCGGGGAGATGCTCTTCGGGAGCGCCGTCACCGGTGTGCTCACCCGCTCCGTGCGCGACTCGGCCGCGTTCCTCGACATCGTGCGCGGCTCGGACGACGACGCGCCCTTCGAGTTCGCGGCCCCGTCGACGTCCCATGTGGAGGCACTCGGCCGGCCGGGTCCTCGGCTCCGGATCGGGGTCGCGGCGCAATCGGCGCTGAACGACGCACCGCACCCGGACGTCCTCGCCGCGCTCGACCGCGCCCGCGACCTGCTCGTCGAACTGGGCCACACCGTCGAGGAGGTCGCCTCGCCGTTCGACGAGGAGCAGCTGGCCCGAGACTTCCTCGTGCCGTGGTTCGTCCACCTCGCCGCCGAGGTGTCGTCCGCGCCGGCCACGGCGCGGCCCACCACGACGGAGTTCGAACTCGACACGCTGGTCCTCGCCGAGATCGGGCGCGCCACGAGAGCGGTGGATCACGATGCGGCACTGGCACGCTGGCAGGACCACGTCCGCGCCATCGCTGCATTCCACCGCCGCTTCGATCTGCTCATGACACCCACGACGGCGGGTCCCGCGCCGCTGATCGGCGCCTTCGACACCCCGTTCGTCGAGAGGGTGGGCGCCCGGCTCGCGCTCGCGCTGCGACTCGGACCGATTCTCGGACGGCTCGGCGCGGTGCAGGACGCGGTGATGCGCAGCCTGTCCGCTGTCCCGTACACGCAATCGGCCAATCTGACCGGGCGGCCGGCGATGAGTGTTCCGCTCTCGGCGACAGTCGACGGTCTGCCCGTCGGCGTGCACTTCCTGGCGCCACCGGGTGGGGAGACTCGGCTGCTGGTGCTCGCCGCGGAGCTCGAGGTGGCGCGGCCGTGGTTCGACAGGATCCCCGCGGACGTGGTCAGTGAGCGAGTCGGATGACGCCGTCGACGATCTCCACCTGCGCGGTGGTGAGCGGTACGGCGCGTCCGACGGCGGCCACCACTGCGGAGTAGGGCGGGAAACCGAAGATCACTCCCTTGGGACCGGACACCATGGACCCGTCGGTCACGTCGAATTCCGCCCTGTGCCAGGGGCACTGGAGGCAGCCGTTCTCGGTCACCCGCTCGCGCCCGAGCTTGGCGAGTTGGTGTCGGCACGTGTTCCCGACGGCGAACGGTGTCCCGTCGGGCCGGATACCGACCGCGAGCACCCCGTGGTCGTCGGTGCGCACCTCGGCCACGCCCCTCTCGTCCAGATCGGCGACACGCACGAGGTCGCGCCCGCGTGCCCGGATCGGCTGATCGTGGAGCACGGGTGGGAGCACGCTGCGCGGTCGCGGGGAGGGGGCGTGGTCGTCGGCCATGGGCGAGGGTTACCCGGACGGCGGCCGACTACGCGTCGTCGGTACCGGGCCTCGGGACGTCGGTCTCCCAACGCGCGCGGCGTTCGTCGTCGGACTGTTCCCACCACGGCGTGCCGCGTTCGCCGAGAGCGACCTTGGCGGCCTGTACACCGGCGCGGGACTCCGCGGCGCCGCCGGTCCGGCGGACGTCGCGTCGCCACGCCATGAGGATCGACCGCAGTTCGGCGCCGCGCTCCTCGGGAATGTCGGGATCGGTGGCGCGCCACTTCCGCCCGTCGATCACGATGTGGTGGCCGTCCTCGGTGTACTCCCGGCCGTCCGTCATGACACCGATGCTAGCGACGACTTCGGGATGTCCCGTCGGGTTCCGGCCCGAAGACGCATCGTGACGGCAGTGATGGCCACGAAGGTCAGCGCCAGACCGATCGCGGTGAGGGCGGTGAACGGCTCGCCGAAGAGCAGGGCGCCCCACACGGTGGTGACGGGCGGTACGAGGAACATCAGAGCGTTCACCCTCGTCACCCCCACCCGGTCGAGCAGATACCAGTACAGCCCGTACCCGCCGAACGTCGCGAACACCACCAGTCCCGCCGTCGCCGCCCAGAAGTCGAGTGTCGTCGGCGGTACCGCGGTGCCCGTCGCGACCGCGCCGGCGGTGAAGACGACGGCCGATGTGGCGCAGTGGATTCCGAGAGCGCTGACGGGTGCCGGTCGCTGGGCGCGACGGTCGACGAAGGTCGCGGCGACCAGAGACATCATGCCCACCAGCGGAACGAGGTAGGCCCACGCCGGGGTGGTCGCGGTGGTCGCCGTGGCGTCCGCAACGGTGGCGAGCGCGACGCCGAGAGCACCGATCAGGAGCCCGATCCATTGTCGGCCCGAGGCCGCCGCGCCCAGCAGGGGGCCCGCCAGCGCTGCCGCGACGAGTGGCTGCACTCCGTCGACGAGGGCCGTGGTGCCGGTGGAGACCCCGAGGCCGATGGCCCAGTACACGGTGAGGAGGTAGCCGGACTGCGACAGAAAGCCCACGATCACCTGCCGCCGCAGGTCCGGGCCTCGAACTCGGCGAGACCCGAGGAGCCACGTCGGTGCGAGCAGCAGGGCGAGTGGGAGGAACCGCCACATCAGGACGGTGGTGACGGCAGCGTCCTCACCGCTGATCTTCGCGCCGATGAAACCGGACGACCAGCAGAGTACGAACGCCGCGCCCGCCAGTACCGACCCGACGGCAGTGCGTCGATCCACAGGTATACCGATCTGTCTACTCATGACAGCAGACTACACAGATCGGTATAGTTCGAAACATGACATCCGAGGTCGCCTGGACGCCGAAGGCGCGTGCCGTGCTGGCCGCGGCCGACGAGCTGTTCTACGAGCAGGGCATTCACGCGGTCGGCGTCGACACGATCGCGGCGCGAGCCGGCGTCACGAAGAAGACGTTGTACGACCGCTTCGAGTCCAAGGAACGGCTCGTCGTGGAGTACCTGCGGGAACGTGACCGTCAGTGGCGCGAGTTCCTCGCCGTCCGGCTGGGTGCCGTCTCCGCAGACGCGGCCGGCGATCGGATCGATGCGGTGCTCGTCGCCTCGGCCGAGTGGACGGCGCAGCGAAGTGGTAAGGGATGCAGCATGGTCAACGCGCACGCGGAGATCAGCGACCCCGCCCACCCGGCCTATCCGGTGATCATCGGGCAGAAGCGCTGGATGGCCGATCTGTTCGTCGACATCCTCACGGCCGCAGGCGTGCCTGACCCGGTGGGCACGGCCGACCTGCTGATGCTCGTGCACGAGGGCGCGCTGGTGTGCGCGGGAATGGGAGTGGTCGAGCGGCCCTTCGACCGTGCGCGTGCTGCCGCGCGTCTACTCCTCGAGCCCACCGGCCGGTGACCACCCGAGCGCCGGCCCGAGCGTCGTCGCCATGTCGGTGAGAATCTGCACGTAGTCGTCGTGGTCGAAGCTGAAAGGTAGAGCGAACGCCACCTCGTCGATCTCCCGGAAGGCTGCGCGCGCCTGCAACTGCTCCACGAGCTGCTCGGTGGTGCCCACCAGATCGGGAGCGAACAGCAGGCGGGCCGGGCCGACCGGTGACCGGGTGCGGCCCAGACGGGCATCGGCGTACTCCTGGTAGCGGGCACGCTGGCTCGGTGTGGCCGAGTCGGTCGGAATCACCACCAAGCCCTGCGAGACCCGACCACCGTTCCCCGCCGAGTGTGCCGAGCGGAAAGCCTCGATGTGGGAGAGCTGGATGCGGTCGAAGTCGTCGTCCTCCTCGGCCTTCACGACGCTGCTCGTCAGGAAGTTCATACCGTTCGCGCCGGCCCAGCGAGCCGACCCGAGCGACGCGCCGCCGTACCACATCCGGGACGCGAGACCGGGCGAATGAGGCTGTGCGCGTGAGGAATGCACCTCGATGCCGTCCATCCCCTCGAAGTCCGTCAGACGATCGCCTCGGATCGCGGCGAGGAGCCGCTCGACCCGGGCGTAGCTGAAGTCCTCCCGATCGGCGGTGTCGGGGTACAGCGCATCCCTGAGCCGGTCGAAGTTCATCGGCGGGCCCACGCTGACCCCGGGATTCAGGCGCCCGCCGGACAGGATGTCGACGGTGGCGAGGTCCTCGGCCAGCCGCACCGGGTTCTCCCACCCCAGCGGAGTCACGGCGGTGCCGAACTCGATCCGCGAGGTCCGCTGCGATGCGGCGGCCAGCACGGCGACGGGGGAGGAGATGCCGTACTGCAGGTGGCGATGCCGCAACCAGGCGCTGTCGAAGCCGAGACGTTCGCCCAGCTCGATGATCGCGAGCGTCGACTCGTGCCCGGCCGCGGGGTCGTCCCCGTCGAACAGTCCGATCGTGAGAAAACCCATCCTGCGCAGCGGTCTCGGGTGCATGGGTCCATGATCCCCCCGTGAGCCTTTCGCGCATCCCCGAGTACGCAAACCGCGCACGGGGGCGAAGCCCTATGATCACGCGATGACCGATCACGATCATGTTGCCGCTCGCCGAGAGATCACGTCCGCCCTACTGGCGGCCTTCGAACGTCGTCACGAGGTGCTCGACGTCATCGTCGAGGCCGAGACCCGGCCCGACGCCGTGGAGGCGATCGCCACCCTGCTCGGCACGTCACGGTTGGGCGGCGAGGCCGTCATGGGCATGTCGTTCGCCAGCCTCACCAAAGACGCCCGCCGGAGCAACGCCGCCGAGCTCGAGGACCTGGACAGTCGCCTGAACTTCACGTTGGCCGAGCGTCCCGCCAGCGCGGGAGAGACCCTGGTGCTGGAAGCGTTCTCGGACGACGACCGCGACCTGTTCGCCGCCCGCCTCGCGGACGTCGGTTCCGCGGGTGACGGATCCGGCGGAGCAGCCGGTGATCTGGACACCGAGCTGGCGGCGGCACGGGACCGCCTCGACTCCGAGCAGGCCGCGTGGTTCGTCGCACGCGAGGGCGCGGAGAAGGTGGGCATCGTCTTCGGCGAGCTCGCCGGTGGCGACATCGATCTCCGGGTGTGGATCCACCCCGGACACCGGAAGAAGGGCTACGGCACTGCGGCGCTGCGGAAGTCGCGCGCCGAGATGGCGGCGGTGTTCCCGGGGGTGCCCATGATCGTGCGCACCCCCGGGGTCCAGCCGTCCTGACACTTCTCGTGAGAGGCGATCAGGCCCGGTACTTCTCGACGTACCGGGTCATCGTCTCGAGCTGGTAGCGGGAGACGTCGTGGGCGTTCTCGTTCTCGGCGAACACACTCGACACCATGACGGTGTCGTTGTCGTAGAACCCGAGTGAGCCCAGGCCGCCGAAGAACTGGTCCCAGTCGACGTCTCCGTCGCCGATCTTCAGGTGCTGGTGCACCCGCACCGCGTTGCCGGGTGGGTTGGTGATGTACCGCAACCCGTGCGAACGGTGATGATCCATCGTGTCCGCCACGTGCACCAGACGCACCATGTCCCCGGCGGCGGCCATGATCGCCGGCAGGTCACCACCCATGTGGAACTGGTGGCACGCCACGATCACCATCCCGATGTTCGGGGAGTTGATCCCGCGGATGGTGCGGATCGCGGCGAGCCCGTCCTCGACGAAATCGTCCGGATGCGGATCGATCAGGACGTCGAGACCCTCGCGCTCGATGATGGGGACCAGTTCCTCCATCGACCGGTAGAACGCCCGCTCGGACTCCTCCGGCTTCTCCGGTCGACCGGAGAACTCGGTGTTCATCGTCGACACCCCGAGGTCGACGGTGATCTGGATGGCGCGTTTCCAGTAGCGGACGGCCGCCTCGCGGGCGTCCTCGTCGGGACCGGACCAGCGCAGCACCGGCAACACCGAGGCGATGCCGACGCCGGCGTCCGAGCAGGCCTTGCGGAACTTCGCGACCAATCCGTCGTCGGCCTTGGGATGGTTGAAGAACGGGATCATGTCCACGTGCGGCGTCAGCTGCAACCACTCGTACCCCAGATCGGCGACCACGGCGGGCAGCTCGAGCAGCGAATGCGAGTGATGAAACGGCGTCGGATCGAGCGCGATCTTCATCTCAGGCTCCGACGATGGACGAGCGCTGCACCATCTCGACGGCGACCGGGGCACCGGACTCGAGCGACTTCACGCCGGCCTCGCACACCGCGGCTGCAGCGTATCCGTCCCACGCTCCGGGGCCGTCGACGTAGTTGCCCGTCTCGGCGCCGGCCTTCACCGCGTCGACCCAGCGCTGGATCTCGGTGTCGTAGGCCTGGCCGAAGCGCTGCACGAAGCCGGGAGTGATGGTGCCGCCCCAGGTTCCGGGAGCGGACTTGCGGACGAGGCCGACGTCGAGACCGATCATCGCGCTGCCGTGCTCGGCCACGACCTCGGTGCGCACCTCGTAGGCGACGCCGGTGGTGACGAACACCTCGGCGTCGACGTGTCGACCGGACTCCGTGGTGAAGATGGCGATCTGCGGATCCCGCAGGCCCTGCGGTGCCGACGGATTGGCCGACGGGCTGATGATCTGCACCGACGTGATCTCCTCGTCGAGGAGGAAGCGCGTGACGTCCACCTCGTGCACCAGCGAGTCGCGCACGATCATCGCGCTGTCGAAGTGCGGCGGCACGGCGGGGTTACGGTGTGCGCAGTGCACCACCAGCGGACGGCCGAGCTCGCCGGAATCGATGAGTGCCTTGAGCTGGTCGTACTCGGTGTCGAAGCGGCGCATGAATCCGACCTGGATGAGCTTCTTGCCCAGCGCGGCCTCGGCTTCCACGACGGCGAGGGACGTGGCCACATCGGTGGTCAGCGGCTTCTCGCACATGACGGGCTTGCCGTGCTCGAGACACGCGAGAAGCTGCTTCTCGTGGGTCGGGCCGGGAGTGGCCAGGACGACGGCGTCGACCTCGGGGTCGGCGATCGCGTCGAGGGGATCCTCGACGACGCGGCAGCCGGGGATGGTCGCGGCGAGCTCGTGGGCCTTCGCGCTGACGTAGTCGTTGATCACGGCGACGCGGGCGCCGGTGATCTTCGAGGTGATGCGGGCGACGTGATCGGCACCCATCATGCCGACACCCAGGACCGCGATGCGGAGTTCGGTGGTCATCGTGTCAATCCGTTTCTGTAGGTGCGAAGTGTGGTCAGGCGAACGTGACGGCGGGAATGCCGCAGGAGCCCAGGTACTTCCGGGTGCGCTGCGCGATGGGCAGGGGAGCGTCGACGGCGCACGGGTACATGTCCTGCTCGACGATCGCGAAGATGTCCGCGGTGAGCTTGCCGTCGTCCGCGAGGCGCTCGATGGTCTTCAGGAGCGGGGGCATGTCCGGGATGCCGAGCGGCGGTTCCGTCATGGCGCCGAGCTTGACGGCCTCGCCGAACGGCAGATCCTCCGCTGCGACCCTGGCGCGGACCTCCTCGTTCACCTGCTTGAGGTGGAGGTACCCGATGCGCTCGGGTGCCCGCTCGATGATCGCGATGTTGTCACCGCCGCAGTAGCTGATGTGGCCGGTGTCGAGGCACAGGTTCACGAACTCGCTCGAGGTGCCGTCGAGGAAGCGGTACACGTTCTCCTCGGTGTCGACGTGGCTGTCGGCGTGCGGGTGGTACTGCGCCATGACGCCGTACTGCTCGAACATGCGCTTACCGAGCTCGTTCATGCCCTCGGTCTTCTTGCGCCACTGGTCCGCCGTGAGGTCGCGGTCCTCGAGCACCGCGCCGGTGGAGGGGTCACGCCACATCTCGGGGATGACGACGACGTGCTTGCCGCCGGCGGCGGCGGTCAGCTTGGCGACGTCCTCGATCTGAGTCCACACCGCGTCCCACGCGTCGTCCTGGTGGAGGTGTTCGAACACCGTGCCCGCCGACAGCTTGAGACCCCGAGAGCCCAACTCCGACAGCAGCTTCTGCGGATCAGTGGGCAGGTAGCCGTACGGGCCCAGTTCGATCCACTCGTAGCCCGACGCCGACACCTCGTCGAGGAAGCGGCCGTACGGGGTCTGCTGAGGATCCTCGGGGAACCACACTCCCCAGGAGTCGGGGGCGGATCCGACGCGAATCGTGCTCATGTCTCGGGGGTTCCTCTCGAAGAATGTCCGGCGCTCGTGCTGTGGCACTAACGCGCTTAAGTAACGCGCTTAAGCTACTATGAGGTGGATCACGCTTCCGTGTCAAGCCCCGTCCCAGAGGAGTGCCGGTGTCCACGCCGCCCCGCAGCCGCAAGACGACGATGAGTGACGTCGCCGCTCTGGCGGGAGTGTCCCGGACCCTGGTGTCGTTCGTCCTCAGTGGCAAACCGGGTGCGAGTGACGACACTCGCGACCGTGTCCTGGCCGCTGCGCGCGAACTCGACTATCGACCCGACAACGCCGCGCGACTCCTCGCGCGCGGGCGGAGCAGGACGTTGGGGGTCGTGATCGACGTGCGACAGCCGTTCCAGGCCGATCTCGTGACCCACATCTATCCCGTGGCCGAGGCGGCCGGGTACGAGGTGTTGCTGTCCGCGAGCGCGCCCGGCCGGGACGAGACGAAGGCGATCGAGGCGCTGCTCAGCCATCGCTGCGAAGGCGTGATCCTGCTCGGTCCGTCGTCCTCACCCGAGTACGTCGCGCATCTCGAGGAGCGGGCGGTGGTGGTCATGATCGGACGGGCCCTGCCCGCCACCGACTTCGACATCGTGCGCAGCGCCGACGACCACGGAGTGCGTCAGGCGGTCGACCACCTCGTCGGTCTCGGGCACGTGGACATCCACCACGTCGACGGTGGTACCGACTCCGGTGCGACCGAGCGTCGCGCCGCCTTCCGTGCCGCGATGGACGAGCGCGGTCTTCCCGCCGTGGTGTGGCCGGGTGCGCACACCGAGGAGGCGGGCAGTGCCGCCGGAACGCGCATGGTCGCCGAGCGGCGGGTGCCCACCGCGGTGATGGCCGGCAACGATCTGTGCGCGGTCGGACTGATGGACGCGTTCCACCGTGCCGGAATCGCTGTGCCCGATGATGTCTCGGTAGTGGGATACGACGACAGCGAGCTGGCGCACCTCTCGCGCATCGATCTCACGACCGTCCGGCAGGACGCCGAGGGTCTGGCCGCGACGGCGGTGCGGTTCGCCATCGCCCGCCTCGAGGACGAGAGCCTCGCGCCCGCCGAGCTGGTGGTCGAGCCGTCACTCGTCGTGCGCGGGAGTACCGGGCCCGTGCGCACGGTCGCGCGTCAGACGGCCCGGCGCACCTGACGCCGTTCGCGGGCGGTCAACCCGCCCCACACTCCGTACGGTTCGGCGGACTCGAGAGCCACTTCGCGGCACCGAGCGATCACCGGGCAGTGTGCGCACAGCCTCTTCGCGATCTCCTCGCGTTCGCGGGCAGCTCGTCGTCCCTCTCCGGCGGGGGAGAAGAACAGGTCGCTGCGCTCGCCGCGGCACACCGCGGCGAGACGCCACTGCCCGGAGTCGGTGGAGCTCGTCTCGACGGAGATCGTCATGACACACGATGCTGTCGCAGTGAGAGGGGTCGGCACAGGGTTCGACTCGAGCAGGTCGCAACTCCGCAGAGGCACCCTCGTTTCGACGCGGCCCTCGTCGGTCACCCTCTCGGGATGCAGACGTTCCTCCCCGATCCCGGCTTCGCCCGCAGCGCACAGCTGCTCGACGACAAGCGGCTCGGGAAGCAACGCGTCGAGACCTTCCAGATCCTGCGCGCCCTGGTGTGGCCCTCCTACGGGTGGAAGAACCACCCGGCGGTGGTGATGTGGCGGGGATTCACCCCGGCGCTCGTGGCCTACGGGATCGCGACCTGCCGGGAGTGGGCGGCCCGCGGGCGGGCGGAGGCCCTGGAGGCACGGCTCCTCGACTACAGCGACGGGCGTGCGTGGACGTACGACGAGTTGCGCGACGACGGCCGACTGCCGCCCTGGCTCGGTGACGACTCGGTGCACGCGAGCCATCGTCGCGCCCTGGCCGCGAAGGCGCCGCAGGCGTACCCGGCCGACTGGGCGGGGGCGATCGGGTACGTCTGGCCCGGATCCCTCTTCCCGCGCTGGCCCCTGACGGTCGGCGACACCACGCCCAGTGCCGTGGTGTCCTCGATGATCGAGATGGGCGCGCCCGCAGAGCTGTTCGACCCGGGTACGGAGGAGTGGTCCGCCCTGCGGGCCCTGCACCGTGGCCGATCCGCGCAGGTGCGGACGACGAGCCCCCGTCTGCTGACGGTCGCTGCAGCGCTGGTGCGGCCGGGCCGCACGGCTCTCCTGCTGGACACCGACCCGCTCGCTCCCGACCTCCCGCTGCCCGAACCGTCCGCCGAGCCGGGCGGCACGGTGTCGGCGTCCGTCGCGCGCGAGCCGACCCCCGAGGACGTCGAGGCGATGCGGGCAGAGGGCCGCGATCCCGGGCGTCTGCGCGTGTTCCGCCGTGGCGCGACCGTGCGCGATGCCGGGGAGTACGCGCTGGTGGTCACGTCCGGTGCCGCGGTGCCGGGCGAGCTCGCGGCTGTTCCGTCGCTCCGTCTGACGACGTGAGGACTAGCGCCCTCGCCACGCGGACCAGAGTTCGGAGTACCGGCCGCCGGCCTCCACCAGGTCCCGGTGCGGCCCCTGCTCGACGATGCGGCCGTGCTCGAGCACCACGACGCTGTCGGCGCTCGCCGCCTGGGTGAGGCGGTGGGCGACGACGATAGTCGTCCGTCCGCGAGTGGCGGCCCGGGCGGCCTCCTCGAGGTCGCGCGCGCCGGCGCTGCCGGCCTCGGCGGTGGCTTCGTCGAGGACGGCGACCGCCGGATCGGCCAGGACGATGCGGGCCAGTGCGATCTGTTGCGCGCGAGACGGAGTCAGCTCGACGCCGCCCTCGCCGACCACCGTGTCGAGACCGTCCTCGAGGGTGCTCACCCACGAGTGCGCGCCGACCGTCCGCAGCGCGTGTTCGACCGTCTCCCGATCCGCGTCCGGTGCCGCGAGCCGCAGATCGTCGATGAGCGGTCCGGCGAACACGTGCACCTCCTGGCTGACGATCGCGACGTGCCGGCGCAGTCGATCGGAGCCGATGTCGTCGAGCGACACCCCGCCCACCCGAACCGATCCGGAGTCCGCTCGCATCGAGCCCGCCACGAGCGCGGCGATGGTGGACTTGCCGGCGCCGGTCGAGCCGACCAGCGCCACCGTCGTGCCGTCGTCGATCCGCAGATCGATCCCGTGCAGGACGTCGTCGACCCCGTCGTAGGAGTGGCGGAGGTTCGTCACGACGACGGTGCCGTCCGCGGGCTCCGCCTCGGTCCCGGGGGAGCGGTCGTCGGGCAGATCGATGACGCCCACCAGTCGTGCGAGGGAGGCCCCGGCCGACTGTATGTCGTCGAACGAGTACAGCAGCATGCCGATCGGGTTGAAGAGTCGGTGGAACAGCAGTGCCGCCGCGGTGGTCTGACCGACGGTGACGGCGTCCTCGCGCACCAGGAGGAAGCCGACGGTGAGGATGGCCGAGAGGCCGACGCACTCGGCCCGGTTGCTGCGCGAGCCGAACCGGGTGAAGAGACGGAAGACGGTGACGGCGATGTCGCGAGCCTTGCCGGACGATGCGTCGATGCGCGCGAGGTGCTCACCCTCCATGCCGTACGCCCGCACGGTGCGGGCCCCCTGCATGCTGCTGACCAGAGACTGGGCGCGCTCGCCCATCGCGACGCGCTCGGCGGCGTACATCGGGGCGGACCGCGGCAGATACCAGTGCAGGGCCATCACGTACATCGGGATCGCGACCATGCCCGCGAGTCCCAGACGCCAGTCGAGCCCGAGCATCGTGATCAGACTGAGCAGGACCAGCAGCACGGCGGCGAGGATGTTCGGCACCACTTCGCCGAGCGATTTCGCCATCACCGCGATGTCGTCCCCGACGCGGGAGAGCAGGTCTCCCTTGCCGACTCGCTCCAGTGTGCTCACCGGGAGGTGGAGTGCGCGACCGAGGACGCGCTCGCGCAGCGAGGCCAACATCTTCTCGCCGAGCAGACTGACGGTGTAGGCGCCGATCCCGGTGAAGACACCGCCCGCGACCGCCGCGGCGCCGATGACCGTCACGACACCGACGATCGTGGACGTCGGTGCGCCCTCGGTCACCCGATCGACGAGCATGCCGAAGACGTACACGGGAATCAGCGCCATCGCCGCCGCGACCACGCCGATGGCGACGGTGAGCGCGACCGATCCCCGCCGCGCACGGAGTTCGCCGCGAAGGAACGTCCAGCATCGCCGTCCACTCGCGATGGGCAGCAGTGCGGTCGGTTCGGTCATCGCAGAACCGCCTCTCGGTAGCGCTCGTCCGTCTCCGCCAACCCGTGGTGGGTGCCGACGGTCGCGACGCGCCCCTCGTCGAGCACGACGACGCGGTCGGTGACCGCGAGGAGCGCGGGGCTGGTGGTGATGAGCACCGTCGTCTGGGTGCGGGCGTCGCCGTCGTGACGCAGTCCCGCGATGCCGGTGGCGATGGCGTGTTCGGTCACCGCGTCGACGGCGGTGGTCGGATCGTGGAGGACGAGTACCGGTGGCTGCGCCGCGAGTGCGCGGGCGAGGGCGACTCGTTGGCGTTGCCCACCGGACAGGCTGGCACCGCGGTCGGTCACCGGATGGTCGAGACCGCCGTCGTGCATGGCGACGATGTCGGTGACGGCGGAGGCGGTCACCGCGGCGTCGAGGTCGCTCCCGCGGTCCAGGGCGATGTTGGACCGCACCGTGCCGGCGAACAGATCCGACGTGTGCGGTTCCACCAGCACGGTGCGGCGGACCTCGGGGAGCGCGAGCTCGGTCACGTCGACGCCGCCGACCGTCAGCCGTCCGGTGACGTCGTCGGGCGACACCTGCCCGGAGAGGACGGCGGCCAATGCATCGGCGTCCTGCGGCCGGTAGGCGACGACGCCGACGATCTCACCGCGCTCGAGATGGAGGTCGAGATGCGTCAAGGTCCCGTAGGACAGGTCGTCGAGTCCGACGGACGAGGTGTCGGGGGACCGCGTACCGGTGGAGGTGACCACCGGGTCGGCGCCGAGAACCAATGCCAACCGGTCCGCTGATCCGCGGATGACCGCGAGGAAGCCGGGAAGTCGGGAGAGCGAACTCAGCGGCTCGATGAGGAACTGCGCCAGTCCGACGACAGTGATCAGCTCGGCGACGGAGATCCGGCCCTCGAGAGCGAGGAACCCGGCCGTGCCGGCCACGGCGGCGGACAGCAGCGCGCCCACCGTCGCCGAGACACCGAGATACACGCTGTTGCCACGGGCCAGACGCATCGTCGCGGCCAGTGCACGTCGGCTCGACTGCACGAACCGCCGGGACGCGACGTCCTCGGCGCCGATACCGCGAAGGGGCCGTACGCCGCTGACGAGATCGGTGGCGAGACCTGAGACGCGGGCCACCTCCGCCTGCTGATCGGTCGCGGCGCGGGTGAGGAACGGCGCACACAACTGGAGGAGAAGGAGAAGGACAGGCGTGCCGATGACGACGGCCAGCCCGAGCGGCACATCGATGACGAGAAGTGCCACCGCCGTGACGACGAGGGCGGTGACAGCGGCGGCGACCCGGGCGATGGCGTCGAGCGCCCACGAGGTCTTCTCGGCGTCCGAGGTGCTGACCGTCAACAGCTCGCCGGGGCCGAGATCGACCTGGACGCCGCGCGGGTCGAGCACGCGTCCCGCGACCTCCACGCGTAGCAGGTGTGCTTCCCGCTCGATCGCGACGACGATGATGCGGGCGCCGATGCGGTACGCGTAGGAGAGGACGACGAACAGGCCCGCCAGCCCCAGCAACGAGACGATCATCGCGGTGACGTCGCCGGTCTCGACCGCGCGGCCGATGATGAGACCGATGGCGACCGGCACCATCGTCTCGCAGAACTGGTGCACACAGAACAGGGCCGACGAACCGACGAGTCGCACACGGTGGCGCCGGGTGGTGCGGCGCAGGATGGCCCCGCCGGTCGACGGAGGTGCGTCATGCATTAGCCGACCCTAACCCACGTGGCCGACCGGTCGGGACGACGCGTACGCGTCAGTCGTGCTCGGGATTCCTGGTGCGACGGGCGGCGTCGCGCTGCTGCTGAGCGCGTTCCCGGCACCGACGCAGGAACTCCTCGTCGGACTCGGAGTTCGTCGCGACAGCGCGGCCGGGACGGACGTCGTACTCGGGGAAACGGGTCGCCCTCGGTCGGCGTCCCGCGTCGGGACCGCCCCAGATGCCGCCGCCGACGGGCCGGCCCGCCACGAGCCAGGCCACGGACCCGGCGAGAGGAAGGAACACGACGAGCAGGAGCCAGACCGTCTTCGGGAGGTGACGGATGCCACCTTCGTCGGCCGTGATGACGTCGATGAGGCAGAAGATCCAGAGCACGGCGACGATCAGGCCGAGATAGGGCACGGGCGCGTCCTCACGTAGAGCGGTTCACGTCCCGATTCACGAACCGCATGGTCTGTTGACGCGCTCACCCTAGCGCCCGACGTCGCCCTCGTCACTCCGTACGAGCCGTCGCGGGGGTAGGTGGTTCCGAATGCCCTCTGTGAGCGCCCACCGACCGGGTTTCCCCCGGCGGTCCGACGGGCATGCACGGATGTATCGACGAAAGGACAAGTCGTGGTCGCGCAGAACGAGAACGAGCAGCCGCAGGATTTCGCACGCACCACGCGTGCGCACGCCGGTGAGGCCATCACCGACAGCCGCGCATGGCCGGGCTACTTCCTGATGGCGCTGGGCTTCGTCGCGCTCGGACTGGGCCTGACCGCAGCGGGCGGCGGCTTCGAGGGATGGGTGCTGGTCGCCGGCATCGCCTGCCCGGTTCTCCTGCTCGCCGGCCTCGCCGTGGTCCTGCTCGAGCGCAAGCGCGTCAAGGCGGCCGAGGGCAAGTCCCTCACCGATCCCGGTGGTCACTGACCACGATCACGTGACGGGTTCCGATGCGTCGGAACCCGTCGTCACCGTGCCGAGAACTCGCACGCAGTACTTCCGTGCGTGGTCCGAGCTGCACGGAGGGTACGACGTGCACTCGTCGGCACTGGTGCACGGCTGGCTGACCATCACGTACGTTCTGGCCCGTCCGCTCGCTCGGGCGCGCGTCGCCCCCACCGCGGTCACCGCTGTGGGGGTTCTGTTCGCTGTCCTCGCTCTCGCCGTCGCGGGTTCCGGTCCGTGGGGCGCCGGCGCGGCGGCACTGCTTCTCGTCCTGTCGGCGCTGGTGGACAGCCTCGACGGCGCCGTCGCACTGCTCCGCGGTCGATCGACGGCATTCGGCTACGTTGCCGACTCGGTGGCCGATCGACTCTCGGACATGCTCGTCTTCGCGGTTCTCCTCGTGCTGGGAGCGCCCGCACCCCTGGTGGTCGCGGTCGCGCTGCTCACCCTGTTGCACGAGACGGCGCGGGCACGCGCGGTGTCCGCGGGGATGGCGTCGATCGGAGTCGTGACGGTGTGGGAGCGCCCGTCCCGCGTGATCGCCGTCGTGGTGACTCTCCTGGGAGCCTCGGTGGTGGACACCGGTCCGCTGTTCGGCACCATCGGTGCCGCCGTGTCCCTGATCCTCGCCGTCGTCGGCTTCAGTCAGATCAGCGTGTCGATCCATCACGCTCTGAGTGCGCTTCCCGCTCCGCGACCCGGTCGCACTCGAGAGTGAACACCCAGCCGATCAGCACGATGATGTGCAGCAGGAACAGCCACAGCACCGTGGCGACGGCCGCTCCGACGGGTTCGAGGCCGCCGAACGGGCCCGACCAGTCGATGGGTATCGCGAGGAACAGCACGTAGCCCTGCAGGAATCCCGAGACGAAGGACGCGGTGGTCAAGGCACCGATCGCGACGGCCGTACGCGAGAGGGTGGTCGGCGCGACCACCCGGTACGTCCATCCGATGGGTACGGCGAGCACCAGCCAGACGGTGACGAATCCGAGCCAGACGCGGAACGCTCCCGCGCCGATGCCGCCGTTCACCGAGGCGAGTGCGTTGCCCACCACGAGAACGGGGATGGTGAGCAGTGGCGTGACGATCAGGACCGGGAGCGCCGACGCGCGACCGCGCCAGCCGACGAACGATTCGCGCACGGGCTCGTAGACGAGCAGGGCCCGTCGCATGCCCTCGCCGTAGAAGGTGGCGGGCAGGATCGCGACCAGGCCGCCCAGCCACCCGAGGTGGGTCCCGGCGTCGAACAGGGTCCGCACCGCACCCGGGGCGCCCGCTGCGCCCGGCAGCTGTCCGGCGATGGCGTCTCCGTACCCGACGACGGTCTCCTCGCCCAGCAGCAGCGTGGTGAGGCGCAGACCCAACAGCAACATCGGCACGACGGCGATGCCGCCGTAGAACGTGATGCCCGCCGCCACCAGGGCCGTGTCGCGCGCCGCCAGCCGACGTCGCATTCCCGCCGCGACGGCCGTTCGTTCACGCACGATGCGTCGAGTCGTGCGGACGCCCGTCATGGGGCATGTCTACCCGGTGGCCCGTGCGCTCAACCTGCACCGTTTCGTCCGGGCGGTGCGCGGGTAAGAACGCTGGGACCCGCACGACTTCCGTGGGTGACTTCCGGTCCCTCCACGAGCTGGACCTACGACAGAGAACTGGTGCCATCAGTGACACGACAGCCTTCCACCCCCTACCCCCCGGGTGTCAGTCTTCGACCCGACGGGAGCGCGAACGTCGCGGTCTACACCGAGACGGCCGAGTCGGTGACCGTCGTCACGTACGACGAGAACGGTACCGAACTGTCGTCGACGACACTGCCGGAGTACACCGGCCACGTGTTCCACGGCATCGTCGAGAACATGTCCGTCGGAACGCGTTACGGATTCCGGGTCGACGGCCCGTGGGATCCGGCCGCCGGGTTGCGCCACAACGCCGCCAAGCTCCTCCTCGACCCCTACGCGAAAGCCGTTGCGGGGTCCGTGGAATGGGACGAAGCGGTGTTCTCCCACCATCACGACGAGCCCGAGACCCGCAACGACGCAGATTCCGCGCCCTTCATGCCGCGGTCCGTGGTCGTCGACGACTCGTTCGACTGGGGAGACGACGCCGCGCCGCGAATCCCGTTGTCCGAGTCCGTCGTCTACGAGGTGCACGTGAAGGGCTTCACCCAGCTCGACGAGAACGTGGACGAGGCCGTCCGCGGGACCTACGCGGGTCTCGCGCATCCGTCCGCCATCGAGCACCTGACACGGCTGGGCATCACCGCCGTCGAACTGCTGCCCACGCATCAGTTCGTCCAGGACTCGCACCTGCTCGAGGAGGGTCGCCGGAACTACTGGGGATACAACTCGATCGGCTTTCTCGCGCCGCACAACGAGTACAGCAGTGCGGGCGACACGGGTGGGCAGGTCACCGAGTTCAAGTCGATGGTCAAGGCGCTGCACGCGGCCGGCCTCGAGGTGATCCTCGACGTGGTCTACAACCACACCGCCGAGGGCAACCACCTCGGACCCACCCTGTCCCTCAAGGGAATCGACAACGCGTCCTACTACCGGCTGGTCCCCGAGGACCACAGCTCGTACTACGACACGACGGGAACGGGCAACAGCCTGAACGTCGGCCATCCCGCCGCACTCGCCCTCATCATGGACTCGTTGCGCTACTGGGTCACCGAGATGCACGTCGACGGCTTCCGCTTCGACCTCGCGAGCACCCTGACCCGTCAGGACGAGGACCTCGACCGACACAGCGCGTTCCTCGACATGGTGCATCAGGATCCGGTGCTCGCCCCGGTGAAGCTGATCGCCGAGCCGTGGGACACCGCCGGCTATCAGGTCGGCGGCTTCCCGGCGCGCTGGTCGGAGTGGAACGGTAAGTTCCGCGACGACGTCCGCGACTTCTGGCGCGGCGAGGAGGGTAGCCTTCCCGCTCTGGCGCAACGTATCTCGGGTAGCCCCGACGTCTACGAGAACGATCGCCGGCCCACCCTCGCGAGTGTCAACTTCATCACCGCGCACGACGGCTTCACTCTCGCCGACCTCACGATGTACGACGAGAAGCACAACGAGGAGAACGGCGAGGACAGCCAGGACGGGGAGTCCGACAACCGGTCGTGGGGATGCGGCGCGGAGGGTCCGACGGACGATGCGGACGTCAACGCGCTGCGCGATCGCCAGCGCCGCAACTTCCTCGGCACGCTGCTTCTCTCGGCCGGCGTTCCGATGCTCCTGGGAGGCGACGAACTCGCGCGCTCGCAGGGCGGCAACAACAACGCCTACTGCCAGGACAACGAGATCTCGTGGTTCGACTGGGCGGTCGCCGACGACGCACTCGTCGAGTTCACCACGGCGCTGATCACACTCCGCCGCGAGCATCCGGCGCTGCGTCCGGTGTGGTTCCGCCACGGCGAGGACGACACCACCACCGACACGAGCGGCGGTCGACCCGACACGATCGACTTCCAGCGCGCGGACGGCGTCGCGATGGGTGACGACGACTGGACCACCGGATCGAACAAGTCGATCGCCGTGCTGTTCAAGTCGTCGGCCGAGGACACCGTGTTCCTGTGGCTGATGAACGCCTCCGACACCCCGGTCGAGTTCACCCTGCGCGACGAGACGTGGTCGCTCACGATCTCGAGCGACCCCGAGCAGCAGGTGGGCGAGGACCCGACGTCATTGCTGGTACGAGACAGGTCGTTCACGCTGCTGCAGGCTCAGTAGCCGGTCGCGGCACGGCAGATCCGACGCGGGCCCCGATCACCGATGTGGTGATCGGGGCCCGCCGTCGTCCACACCCAGCATCGCGGTGATCACCGCGGCGAGCCGACGCTCGTCGACGTGCCGTGACAGGTCGTTCACCACGGTGAACGCTGCTTCGACGAGAACCGACGACTGTGCCCGCGAGCGTCCCGGCATCGTCGACGCGAGGAGGTGCACCCACTCTCCGCGCTCCTGGCGAGCCATCACGGTGAGCTCGCGTGCCGTCGCCGGACCGGTCGAGAGGCCGTGGCGCCGGAGTACCCGCAGTGCCGGCGCCCGCGTCGCGAGGGCCACGCGCCGCCGCGCCAGTCCGGCCAGCGCCTGGTGCGGCGTGTCCGACCGGGCGAGCACACGCGCCGTCTCGTCTGCCGCCCGGCGCGCGGCGCCGAGGCACACCTCGTCCAGCACCACGGTCTTGCCGCCGAACCAGCGGTACGTGCTCGATGCCGCGATGCCCACCGAGGAGGCGATGGCCGCCATCGTCACGTCGGCGGGCTCGTTCTCGTCGAACAGCGCCGCGGCCGAGCGCAGGAGTGCGTCCCGTCGCCCGACGGGCGGGACGCCGCGCGGGAGATCCGGATCGTCGACGGCGTCCGGCAGGTCCGCCGAGAGGACCGCGGCGCACGCGGAGTCGAGAACCTCGAGCACCGCGGCGGCGGGGACGGCGAGGCGGTGCGTCCCGATGCTGGAGAGGGTGGACAGCACCGCCCGAGTCGTGACGTCGGAGTCGCGAGAGGGCCGAAGGATCGGATCGGCACGACGTGCTGCCGCGGTGACGGCATCGAGAACCGTGGTCACCGAACCGATGTCGGGGTCGTGCAGATGCGGGCGGTCGCGGCGCAGCGTGCCGAGCGAGCGGCGCACGGTGAGGGCGCCGAGAGCGAGCGCGTGGTGATCGGCGGGAGCGCCCTCCCGAGCGATGCGCCGTTCGAGGCGTTCGACCGCGGTCAGATGCAGCGTGCGGAGCAGGTCGTACTTCGAGTCGAACCACCGATACACCGACGGCCCCGAGACGCCCGCGGCCGCCGCGACGTCGTCGATGCCGACGGCCGCGTAGCCGCGGGCGCCGAACAGATCCGCTGCCGCGTCGAGCAGTCGCCGCGGCCGTGGCGACCCACCGGTCACCGCGGTGTGGGCGCGCCGGGAGCCGCGGCGTGCAGTGCCACCTCGCCGGCCTTGACGACGAAGTGGACGCGACGGCCGGGCACGAGGTCGAGTTCGGTGGCCGCCGCGACGGTGACGTCGGCGTGCAGCGCGGGCAGACCCGCGGCCGCGGTGGACGTGATGCGGACCGACGAGCCGGTGGACTCCACGTGGCCGATCTGCACGGGCAGCACGTTGCGGGGGCTGCCCCGCGGTGGGTCGACGAAGACGGAGACGGCGGTGGGATGCAGCAGGGCCACCGCCGATGAGCCCGCGTCGAGAGGATCCGGGGCGCGGCCCTGCACGGCGACACCCGACGCGGTCGTGAGCGTGTCCGGAGCGGTGATGGTGCCCTCGATCGAGTTCACTCCGACGAGGGCGGCCGCGAACCGGGTACGCGGAGCCGTCAGAACGTCGCGGACGGTGCCGTGTTCGACCACTCGGCCGGCGTCGACGACGGCCACCTCACCGGCGAGCGTCAGGGCGTCGACCCGGTCGTGGGTCACCAGCAGGGTGGTGCGCGAGGTCTCGGCGAGTACCTCGCGGAGCACGCGGCGCATGGCCGGTGCGGACTCGGCGTCGAGCGCCGCGAACGGCTCGTCGAGCAGGAGCACGTCGGGGTCCGCCGCGAGTGCGCGGGCGAGGGCGACGCGTTGGGCCTGTCCGCCGGACAGTGCGCGCGGCCGCCGATCGGCGAGGTCTGCCGCGTCGACGGCCTCGAGCCATCGGCGCGCGAGTCGCTCGGACTCGGCTCGTCCGGCACCTCGTGCGCGGGGCGCGAAGGCGACGTTCGCCAGCGCGGACAGGTGTGGGAACAGCAGCGCGTCCTGGGCGAGGAGAGCCACCCGTCGGCGATGCGGCGGGACGTCGATGCGCTGCGCGCTGTCGGTGAGGGTGCGCGCTCCGATGCGGACCACGCCGTCGTCGGGCCGGACGAGTCCGGCCACCATCGACAGCAGCGTCGACTTCCCGGCACCGTTGGGCCCGAGGATCGCCACCACACCGCCCGACGGCACCGTGAGCGTGAGGTCGGCGCCGCGTGCTCGGTGACGGACGTCGAGTACGACCGAAGTGTCGGTGGGTGTCACAGCACGCCTGCCGGACGCCGACTGCGAGTGAGGATCACGATGACGATCGCGACGACGATGAGGACCAGCGAGAGGGCCACCGCCGCATCGGGATCCGTCTCGCGCTGGAGGTATATCTCGAGCGGGAGGGTGCGGGTGACGCCCTGGAGCGACCCGGCGAACGTGAGGGTGGCGCCGAACTCGCCGAGCGCGCGGGCGAAGGAGAGCACCGCACCCGACGCCAGCCCGGGCAGGACCAGGGGAAGGGTGACCCGCAGCAGGACGGTGCCGGGTGAGGCTCCGAGGGTCGCGGCGACGACCTCGTACCGCGTGCCCGCCGTGCGCAGTGCGCCCTCGAGACTGATCACGAGGAAGGGGAGGGCGACGAACGTCTGCGCGAGGACCACCGCGGTGGTGGTGAAGGCGATGTCGATGCCCCATGCCCGCAGGTGTTCACCCAGCAGTCCCTGCCTGCCGAACGCGTAGAGCAGGGCGAGCCCACCCACCACCGGGGGCAGGACGAGGGGAAGCAGGACGAGTGCGCGCACGACGGCGACGATCCGCCCGGTCGACCGCGCGAGGACCAGGGCCATCGGCACCCCCAGCAGGATGCAGAGGACAGTGCTGGCGGCCGCCGTGCGCAGGCTGAGCAGCAGCGCGGCCCGGGACGACTCCGAGGTGACGAGCGGAACGAAGCGAGCCACGTCGACCGAGAGCAGCATCGCCACGAGAGGGAGCACGACGAGCGCCGTGCCGAGTCCGGCCGGCACGAGGATCCAGGCGGGCGGACGCACCGCGTCGCGGTGGCCGCGCGTCCCGCCCGCGAGGCCGGAGATCACGGTGTCTCGACGATGACGGTGGTCGCCTTGACCACCGCGACGGCGACGCTGCCGGGTTCCAGTCCGAGTGTCCGCACCGATTCTGCGCTCATCAGCGACGTCACGGTGAACGCCCCGCACTGCATCTGTACCTCGGCCATCACCGTGTCGACGACCACCGAGGTGACGAGTCCGGCCAGACGGTTGCGCGCGGAGCTGACCGTGCCGCTCGGATCCGGCGGTGCGGCGGCGCGGGCCCGAGCGTGCGCCGCGAGCGAGGCGCCGTTCACGACGGTGCGTCCGGCCGAGTCCTTCGACGTCTCGACGACACCACTCTCGATCCACCGGCGGACGGTGTCGTCGCTGACACCGACCAGGGCGGCGGCGTCTCGGACACGCAGATCACTCATCGGGTCGCACGCCGGAACGAGACGGGGCGCGGCGCAGATGCGGACGACGTGGGACCGAGGGCGCGCATCCACGTGATGCTAGCGGCCGGGAACAGACTCGGGGGTGTCGGCGTTGCACAGCTCGACGGAGTCGGATCCATGCCCCGGGTACCACCCCTTTCGCCGCTACGAGCGGCCTTCTGCCGAGAGGCGCACGGCCGACCCCGTCCTCGATGCCGCCGAGTTCACGCTCGGCGGCATCGTGCTGTGCGGGGTCGCTTGTGACGCACACCAACAGCACCCGCGATCATCGAAACGGGACGCCCGGTCCGCATTCCCGCTGGCAGAGGCTCCGGACCGCTGGTGGGGAGCCGGGTCGATGCTCGATCGGTACTCGACCGTGACCGTGTTCCCCAGCTCCGGAGTGGTGAGAAATCCCAGGTGGATGGCATCATGTGCGTGATAGCTGATGGTTCGGGCGCAGGTGAGTGGAGTCGAGAGAATGACGATGTCGTGGGGTAGGACCCGTCGCGGGCGCTCGACTCTGGTGGCCGCGATGACGGTGCTCGCACTCTCCGCGGCCGGGTGCACGGCGGGGTCGGGTCAGACACCGACGGCGGCTCCCGCGCCGATCGACTCCAACCCGCTGTCGGAGCTCATGAAGCCGAAGGTGTCGTTGCCGGCGCCCGACGCGTCCGTCGGATTCTCCCCGAGTGCTCCGGTCGCGGTGACCGTGGCGGACGGCACCCTGTCCGAGGTGACGCTCACCGACGACGCCGGCACCCCTGTCCCCGGAGCCCTGTCCGAGGATCGGTCGTCCTGGACGAACAGCGAGGTGCTCGACTACAACGGCACCTACACGTTGCGTACGCGGGCCTACGGTCTGGGCGGTGAGGCGTCGTCCGTCTCGTCCTTCACCACCAGTTCGCCGGACAACGTCACCAAGCCGTACCTGCTGCCGTCCGAGAACGAGATCGTGGGCATCGGCCAACCGGTCGCCGTGCAGTTCGACGAGCCGATCCCCGACAAGATCGCCGCGCAGAACGCGATCACCGTCGTGACGGACCCGCCGGTCGAGGGTGCCTTCTACTGGGTCAACCAGAAAGAGGTGCGGTGGCGCCCGCAGAACTACTGGGCTCCCGGCACCCGCGTCACCGTGACGGTGGACGTCTTCGGTCGCGACCTCGGCGAGGGACTCTTCGGCCAGGAGAACGCGTCGTCGTCCTTCTCGATCGGTGACGCCGTCATCGCCACCGCGGACGACGCCACCAAGCAGGTGACGTTCTCCGTCAACGGAGTCGACGTCAAGACCATGCCGACGTCGATGGGCAAGGACAGCTCGCCCACCGACAACGGGGTCTACATCATCGGTGACAAGTTCGCGTCCATGGTCATGGACTCGTCGACCTACGGCGTCGCCGTGGACTCCGCGCAGGGCTACCGCACTCCGGTCGACTGGGCGACGCGAATGTCGTACAGCGGCATCTTCTTCCACTCGGCGCCGTGGTCCGTCGGATCACAGGGCTATTCGAACGTCAGCCATGGTTGCCTGAACCTGAGCCCGTCGAACGCGAAGTGGGTCTACGACAACACCAAGCGTGGTGACATCACCGTCGTGAAGAACACCGTGGGTGGAACGCTGTCGGGTACCGACGGACTGGGCGACTGGAACATCCCGTGGGACGAGTGGAAAGCCGGCAACGCCCAGTCCGTCTGAGCCGCTAGACCTTCAGGCCCAGAGCGGTGAGGTAACCGACCGGGTCCACGGCCTCGCCGCCGCGTCGCACCTCGAAGTGCAGGTGCGGGCCGTTGGAGTCGCCGGTACTGCCGACCGCGCCGATGGCCTGACCGGGAGCGATGGTGTCACCCACGGCGACATCGATGCGACTCTGGTGTCCGTAGAGGACCTCCGTGTCGCCCTTCTGGATCTTCACCAGGTTGCCGTACCCGTCGCCCGCGTCACCGGCCTGCGTGACGGTGCCGCCGGTGACCGCGTAGATCGTGGTGCCCTGCGCGGCTCCGAGGTCGATGCCCTCGTGGTTCTGCCGTCCGCCGCCGGTCGGGTTGTTGCGCCCGCCGTAACCGGACGTGACCTCGAAGGTGCCGGGCGTCAAGGGGAGTCGTGATCCGCCGACGCCCAGCGGGGCCGCCTGGAAGGGCGACGTGGCGTCCGGCGCGGCGTCGGGAGTCACCGGGGTGAGGGTGATGTCGCCGAGAACGAGCCCCGCGACCTCCTGCACCAGCACGCCCGTCGCGTCGAAGACGGCGGCGAGGATCGCCGCCTGCTGCTTGGCGCTCAGCGGAACACCGGGAATCTGGAACGCGGGCAGAGCGGGGAGCGGCGGAAGCGCGGGTGCTGCTGCGGCCGTGGGTGTCCCGGCGAAGAGCAGAGCTCCGGTGGCCGCGACGCCCACCATGGCGGCGGATCCCCAGCGACCACGGCGGCGCACCGGTGACGGCGATGCGTCCACGGTGTCCTGTGATGCGGTGTTCGAGTGTGATGTTCGGTGCACGAGCTACCTCCGTATGCGCCCACGGGCGTCGCCATTCGGTTGGCGCCGACCCGGGGGAGGAGTCCCGTCGCTGCTGCGCTGTCCACGGCGGTACGGCCGTCGACGTCCCTCTGTCCCGTACCGGTCTCACCGACCGGTACCGGACGAGCAGTCGCCCACGGCGCACCGCTCGGCGAAGTCGAATGCCCTTCCCTTGGCATTCACGTCCGTCGAGCGAACAACACGAGTAACACACGGCGCACCTTCCCCAAGAGCGCCACGGGTCACTCTACGGGACAGCAGTATCGCTCGGTAACACGAATGCTCAATTACACCAACGTAATTCGGTTGTGCCGGCCTACCTGCGAAAACACATACGTGTAATTCGGCGGTGGGGCCGTCCCGGTGCGGAGATCGGACCGTGTCCGGACTGGTACCTTGCGTTCGGGGGCGGGTTACTGCCGCGTGTGGCGCGACTGTGGGGGATGTTCTGTATGCGACGACAACGGGCGATGGCGGCTGCGCTGGCACTGGCACTGGTGGGGGGAGTGAGCCTGGTGCTCGCGCCCGTGGCGGCGGCCGAACCGTGTGGAGGACTGCCCGGTACCGGGATCGACGGAACAGGTTTTCCCGGTCAGCCACCTGCGGGACGGCAGGGTCCGGTGCCCGCCTACAACGGGCCGTCGACGTCCACCGTGGGGTGGGTGACCGGTCAGGAGAGTGTGAACCGGACGTTCGATCGTTTCGGAATCTCGGGGACCGATCTCGGCATCAGTTGGGACAACGGAGCCGGTCAGACCCTCATGGCGTTCGGCGACACCTTCGGGAACTGCGCGGTCCCGGGCGGGCAGTGGCGGCACAATGTTCTGTTGCGCAGCAACGACACCGACCTGTCGGACGGCATCACGTTCGCCGACGGTGTGCCCGGTGACGTGAACTCCGGTGCGGTGGTGGCCGGGAACGATCCGCGATTCGCGACCCAACTGCTCTCGGCTCTCGGGCTCTCACCTGTCGAGTACACGATCGTTCCCACGTCGGCGATCGCCGTGAACGGCGTGCAGTATCTGCACTTCATGTCGGTCCGCGAGTGGAGCGGCTCGGTGTGGTCGACGAACTACGCGGGAATCGCGACGTCGCGCGACAACGGGCAGACGTGGTTCCCCGAGCCCGGCACGATCCGGTTCAACAGCGGCGTGGCCGTCCCCGGTACGGAGCAGTTGGACGCCCGCTTCCAGCAGGCGGCGTTCGTCCGCGGCCAGGACGGGTTCGTGTACCAGTACGGGACACCGAACGGCCGTCTCGGTGCGGCCTACCTGGCCCGCGTCGCACCCGACGCGATGCTGGACCTCACCCGGTACGAGTACTGGAACGGTGGGTCCTGGACCTCCGACCTGGCCGCCGCCGCTCCTGTGGTCGGCCAGCCGGTCGGGGAGATGTCCGTCGCGTGGAATGCGTATCTCGGTCGCTACATCATGCTGTACGGCAACGACGTCGAGGGCCGCATCATGGCGCGGACCGCGTCGGCACCCGAGGGGCCGTGGAGCGCTCCCACCGCGCTGGTGGTGAACAACGACATCGGCAACTACCCGGGCGGTGGCCTCTACGCGCCCTACATCCACCCGAGGTCGGCCGGTGACTCGCTGTACTTCACGGCGTCGCAGTACTCGTCCTACAACGTCATCCTCATGCGGACGGACCTCGACGCGCTGCCCCGCTGAGCCCCACGCACGACGAAGGCCCCCGACTCGCGAGTCGGGGGCCTTCGTGTTCGGGGTGGACGACGGGACTCGAACCCGCGACAGCCAGGATCACAACCTGGTGCTCTACCAACTGAACTACGCCCACCATTGCTGCACACCCTGCGGCGATGCAGCGCGTTCGATACTAGCGTGACCGATACGCGGGAAGCCAATCGGTTCCCTGTGTCACGCGTCGCCACCGGTCAGCGTCGTCACGACAGCGCCGATCTCCTCGGTGGTCGGTCCCGGAGCCGCCACGAAGGCCGTCTGCCGGTAGTACTTGAGCTCCCGGATCGACTCCTCGATGTCCGCGAGTGCCCGGTGCGCGAGGCCCTTGGGAGGCTGACCGAAGTAGATGCGTGGGTACCACCGGCGGCACAACTCCTTGATGGAGCTGACGTCGATCATCCGGTAGTGCAGGTAGTCGTTCAGTTCCGGCATGTCCCGCGCGATGAAGCCGCGGTCGGTGCCGATCGAGTTGCCGGCGAGCGGCGCGGTGCCGGCGGGAACGTGCTGCCGGATGTACTCGAGCACCTTCTCCTGCGCCTGCTCCATCGTGACCGTCGACGCACGGACCTCCTCGGTGAGCCCCGACTTGGCGTGCATCTCGGTGACCACGTCCGGCATCGAGGCCAGTGCGTCGTCGTCGCAGTGGATCACGATGTCCACGCCGTCGCCGAGAACGTTGAGGTCGCTGTCGGTGACCAGGGCCGCGATCTCGATGAGCTTGTCCGAGCCCAGCTCGAGGCCCGTCATCTCGCAGTCGATCCAGACCAGTTTGTCGTTCACGCACATCCTCGGTATCCGTCGTGTCCATCGGTACCGCTGCCACAGTAGACCCGCACGTGTCGGTACCGGCGATAGAGTTCAGCCCGTACCGCCGGCGACACGAGAACGGGAGCACGAGTGACGATGACGGAACCGACGGAGGGTGGCCGCGCGGCCGCGATCGCAGCGGGGTACGCCACGGAAGGTCCCGCCATCGAACTCGGCAGTGTGGTGCTGGACGGCGTCGCGGATCCGACCGCACGGGTCCGGTTACCGCTGAAGATGGTGAACCGTCACGGCCTCGTGGCCGGCGCCACGGGAACCGGCAAGACGAAGACCGTGCAGGTGATCGCCGAACAGCTCTCCGCGGCCGGTGTTCCGGTGGTGCTGGCCGACGTCAAGGGCGACCTCTCGGGACTGTCCGCTCCGGGCGCCGACTCGGACGGCCTGCGCGGCCGGGCCGGCGAGACCGGCGCGGACGGGTGGGCGCCCACGGGATTCCCGGTCGAGTTCCTCTCCCTCGGTACCGAGGGTGGCGCGGTGCCGGTACGCGCGACCATCACGGCGTTCGGCCCGATCCTGCTCAGCAAGGTATTGCAGCTCAACGCGACTCAGGAGTCGACCCTCGGACTGATCTTCCACTGGGCGGACACGCAGGGGCTCGCGCTGCTCGACCTGAAGGATCTGCGTGCCGTCATCACGCACCTCACGAGCGACGAGGGCAAGGCCGACCTGAAGGGCATCGGCGGCGTCTCGTCGTCCACCGCCGGTGTCATCCTGCGGGCACTGGTGAACCTGGAGGCCGACGGCGGCGACACGTTCTTCGGTGAGCCGGAGATGCGGACGGAGGACCTGATCCGCACCGCACCGGACGGACGCGGCATCGTCACCCTCTTCGAACTCGGCGCTCTCGCAGCGCGTCCCGTCATGTTCTCCACGTTCCTGATGTGGGTGCTGGCCGATCTCTTCCAGACCCTGCCGGAGGAGGGGGACCTCGACGCACCGAAGCTGGTGTTCGTGTTCGACGAGGCACATCTGCTCTTCGCCGACGCGTCGAAGGCGTTCCTCCAGCAGGTCGAGCAGACCGTGAAACTGATCCGCTCCAAGGGCGTCGGCATCTTCTTCTGCACGCAGCTGCCGTCGGACGTTCCCGGGCCGGTGCTCTCCCAGCTCGGCGCGCGGGTGCAGCACGCGCTGCGCGCCTTCACCCCGGACGACCAGAAGGCGCTGACCAAGACGGTACGGACCTATCCCAAGAGTGCGGACTACGACCTGGAGGAGGCACTCACCACCCTCGGGACCGGCGAGGCGATCGTCACGGTGCTGTCCGAGCGGGGCGCGCCGACTCCCGTGGCCTGGACCAGGATTCGTCCGCCGCAGTCGCTGATGGACACCATCGGAACGGACGCGATCACGGCCGCCGCGACCGCCAGTCCGTTGTACGCGACGTACGGCACCACCGTCGACGGCGAGTCCGCGTACGAGTTGCTGAACGCACGGATGGCCCCCGAACCGACGCCGCAGCAGCCGGAGTTCCCGCCGCTGCCGCAGACCTACGACCTGCCGCCGCTGCCCGCGCCGGAGCCGGAAGGACCGTCGGCCGCAGAACGCATCATGGCCAACCCCGCCGTGAAGAGCTTCCTGCGGTCGGCAGCCAGTGCGGCCGGTCGCGAGATCTCACGGAGCATCTTCGGAACCGGACGCCGCCGTCGGAGGTAGAAGGTCAGGAACCGCCGAGCTTCTTGTAGAAGCTGCCGATGATCGGAGCGCTGATCGAGCGCGGACTGTACTGGCCCGCAACGGACATGCCCTTGCTGAGGATTCCGGGAACGATGCGCATCTTGTTCTTCTCGAGCCCGTCGAGAGACAGCCGTGCCGTGTACGCGCTGTCGATCCACAGGAAGTCCGGCACCAGCTTGTCGACGATGGAGGCGTCCGCGGGATCGGGCGTCTCGGTGCGGACCGGGCCGGGTGCGAGGAGCGTGCAGTGCACGCCGGTGCCGGCGAGCTCCGATCGCAACGACTCGGAGAACGTGTTCACGAACGCCTTGGTGGCGGCGTAGGTCGCATTGTTGGGGATGGCCATGTTGCCCGCGGCCGAGCCGGTGACGAGGATGCCGCCGGCGCCACGCTCGATCATGCCGGGCAGGACCGCCAGCGTGAGATCGTGCACCGCAACAGCATTGAGCTGCACCTGGGCGCGCTCGTAGGCGGGATCCAGCCCCGACACCGGACCGAAGGTGGCAATGCCGGCGTTGTTGCAGAGCACCGAGATGTCGCGGCCGGCCAGTTCGTCCGCCAGGGTCTGGCGTTGAACGGGATCAGACAGATCGTTCACGCGGACCTCGACGGTGACGCCGTGCGCGGCGGTCAGCTTCGCCGCCAACGCCTCGAGCAACTCGGCTCGACGGGCGACGACGATCAGCGAATGACCACGGGCGGCGAGTTCGGTGGCGAGTGCTTCTCCGATGCCGGACGACGCTCCGGTGACGACGGCACGGGACTCTGCGGTGGGTGCGGGGAGGCTCACGGTCACCGAGGCTAGCGTGACCCTTCGGAGCACGCGACGTCAGAGGGCGGCCGCGAGGCGGGTCCCTTGTTCGATCGCCCGCTTCGCGTCCACCTCCGCCGCCACGTCGGCGCCGCCGATGACGTCGACTACTGTTCCCGCAGCTGTGAGATCGTCCAGAAGATCGCGCACCGACTCCTGGCCGGCGCACACGACGATGGTGTCGACCTCCAGTGCGCGTGTCCGTCCGTCGACGGTGATGTGAAGTCCGTCGTCGTCGATCCGGTCGTACCGCACCCCCGACAACTGCGTCACGTTCCTGCTTCGCAGGGCAGCGCGATGCACCCAGCCGCTGGTCTTGCCGAGTCGCGTCCCGATCCGTCCCGCCGTCCGCTGCAGCAGGTACACCTCGCGAGCCGCGGGGGGAGCGACAGCGGTGGCCACGGCACCCGCGGCCGCCGGATCGTCGGTGACTCCCCATTCCCGACGCCACTCCGCGGTGTCCAGAGTCGAGGAGTGTTCCGTGGTGAGGAACTCGCAGACGTCGACACCGATGCCGCCGGCCCCGATGACGGCCACGCGCCTGCCGACGTCGCGGTGGCCGAGCACCGCCTCGGCGTACGTGACGACGCTGGGGTGATCGATGCCGGGAATGGACGGGATGCGCGGCGCCACACCCGTGGCCAGGACGACGCGATCGAAGTGCACGAGGTCCGCGGCGCCGGCCGTCGTGCCGAGCCGAACGTCGACCGTCGCTGCGGCGAGTGCGTGGGTGAAGTAGCGGACCGTCTCGGCGAACTCCTCCTTGCCGGGGATGCGCTGCGCGATCGCGAACTGGCCGCCGATCTCGTCGCGCGCCTCGAAGAGGGTGACGCGATGACCACGCTGCCCCAGTGCGACCGCGGTGGCGAGTCCCGCCGGGCCGGCGCCGACGACGGCGACCGTTCTCGCGGAGCGTGTCGGGGACAGCACGAGTTCGGTCTCCCGCCCGGCCCGCGGATTGAGCAGGCAGGACGCCTTGCGGTGGACGAAGACGTGGTCGAGACAGGCCTGGTTGCAGGCGATGCACGTGTTGATCTCGTCCCGTCGGCCGTTCCTCGCCTTGAGCAGCCAGTCGGGATCCGCCAGCATCGGGCGAGCCAGCGACACCAGGTGCGCGCTGCCGTCGGCGAGCAGGCGTTCGGCGACCTCCGGCATGTTGATCCGGTTCGCCGCCGCCACCGGCACCGTCACCACCTCGGTGAGGCGGCGGGTGAAGTCGATGAACGCGGCCCTCGGTACGGACGTCACGATGGTGGGCACGCGCGACTCGTGCCAGCCGAAGTCGGAGTCGAACAGATCGATCCCGGCTCCTTCGAGTTCGGTGGCGAGTGCCACGATCTCGTCCCACGTCTGACCGTTCTCGACCAGATCGGCCAGCGAGATCCGGAACGAGAGCAGGAAGTCCGGTCCGACCGCTGCTCTGATGCGACGCACGATCTCCACCGGAAGGCGGCGCCGGTTCTCGGCGGACCCGCCCCATCGATCGGTGCGACGGTTCGTCCTCGGTGCGAGGAACTGGTTGAGGAAGTAGCCCTCGCCGCCCATGATCTCGACGCCGTCGTAGCCTGCGCGCTGCGCCAGGCGCGCGCACCGGACGTAGTGGCTGATCTGCCGTTCCACGCCCCGATCGGTGAGGCCGCGGGCGCGGAACGGGGTGATCGGCGACTTCCCACCCGACGCACTCACCGAGAGCGGATGGTAGGAGTAGCGGCCCGCGTGCAGGATCTGCAGCACGATCCGACCACCCTCGCGGTGCACGGCATCGGTCACGTGTCGGTGGCGACGGGCCTCGAGACGGTTGGTCAATTTGGCCGCGAACGGCAGCAGCCAGCCGGTGCGATTGGGGGAGTAGCCCCCGGTGACGACGAGTCCCACACCACCTCGGGCGCGCTCGGCGAAGTACGCGGCGAGCTTCTCGACGTCCTTCGCCCGATCCTCGAGTCCAGTGTGGATCGAGCCCATCATCACCCGGTTGGGCAACGTCGTACGACCGACCGTGATCGGCGACAGCAGAACAGGGAAGTCGGTCATCTCGGCACCCTATGCTGCGAGACATGGTGGTCGTGGGCGCGCCCGGTGTCGTGACGAAGAAGCAGGTGCTGGCGTGGGGTTTCTGGGACTGGGGCGGCGCCGCCTTCCAGGCCGTGATCCTCACGTTCGTGTTCTCGGTGTACCTGACCGACTCGGTGGGTGCCGATCTGCCCGGCGGAGTGTCCGCCACGTCGTGGTTGGGGTGGTCGCTCGGCATCGCCGGAGTTCTGGTCGCGGTCCTGGCTCCCGTCTCCGGTCAGCGCAGCGATGCCAGAGGTCGCCGCAAACGGCTCCTCTTCGTACTGTCGACCGCGACCGTCGTGTGCATGGCGGCACTGTTCTTCGTGAAGGACGACTACCACTACCTGTGGCTGGGCCTGATCCTGCTGTCCGTCGCCTCGGTGCTCTTCGAGGTGGCGCAGGTGCCCTACACCGCGATGCTGCGTCAGGTCTCGACGCCCGACAATCTGGGTCGGGTGTCCGGATTCGGCTGGGCGATGGGCTATTTCGGTGGCATCGTCCTGCTGTTGATGTGCTATTTCGGGTTCATCGCCGGCGACGGTGACGAGCGCGGCCTGCTGGGCATCACCACCGAGGACGGCCTCAACATCCGGCTCGTGGCGCTGCTCGCGGCGGTGTGGTTCCTCGTGTTCTCGCTTCCCGTGCTCTTCGCGGTTCCCGAACTCCCCGTCACCGACCCCGAGGCGGCGGCCGCGCGAGCCGGCTACCTCGAGTCGTACCGCGTGCTGTGGCGCGACGTGTCCGAGCTGTGGCGCACCGACCGCCGCACCGTGTGGTTCCTCGTCGCGAGCGCTCTGTTCCGTGACGGTCTGGCCGGGGTCTTCACCTTCGGAGCGGTGTTGGCCGTCACCGTGTACGGCATCTCCAGTGCCGACGTGCTGCTCTTCGGGGTCGCCGCCAACGTCGTCGCCGCACTCGGCGCCGTCGTCGCGGGGCGTGTCGACGACGTGCTGGGGCCCAAGCTCGTCATCGTCGTCTCGCTCGTGTCGATGATCGTCGCCGGGCTGGTCCTGCTCGCCGTCTCGGGTCCCCTGATGTTCTGGATCTTCGGACTGATCCTGTGCCTGTTCGTCGGACCCGCGCAGTCGGCGTCGCGCACCTTCCTGACCCGCATAGTCCCGCCCGGCCGGGAAGGCCAGATGTTCGGCCTCTACGCCACGACGGGACGCGCGGTCTCGTTCCTCGCTCCGAGCCTCTTCGGACTCTTCGTCTTCCTCTTCGACGCGGATCGGGCCGGCATCATCGGCATCGTGCTGGTGCTGGCGGCCGGGCTACTGGCCCTGCTCCGCGTCGCGGCACCCGAGGGTGATCGGGGGAGGGACGCGGCGGCGTGAAGGTCGACCACAAGAAGGAGATCGCGACGTACAGTGCTCGACTCGGGGTGTTCGACGTGGTCGAGGTGCCGCCCCTGCAGTACCTCACGATCGACGGGGACGGTGATCCGAACACGACCGCCTGGACCGACGCGGTGTCGTCTCTGTATCCGCTCGCGTACGGCCTGAAGTTCCTCGGCAAGCGTGAACTCGGCAGAGACCACGTGGTGATGCCGCTCGAAGCGCTGTGGTGGGCGGACGACTGGGCGTCGTTCACCCGCGAGCGGGACCCGTCGCGATGGCGATGGACCGCGATGATCATGACCCCCGACTGGATCACGGCCGAGCATCTGGAGACCGTCCGCGAACAGAAGGCGGGCCCGCGGACAGGCGACGTGCGCCTGAGACGTCTCGACGAGGGGCTGTGCGTGCAGACGCTGCACGTCGGGTCCTACGAGGACGAGGCGCCGGTGCTCGCGCACATGCACGACGTCGTCGTCCCGGCGCACTCGCTCCGGATGACGGGACGTCATCACGAGATCTATCTCGGCGACCCACGGCGTGTGGTGGCCGACAAACTGAGAACGATTCTGCGACAACCGGTCACGCGCTAACGCGCGAGGATCTCGTCCGCCAGTCGGTCCGGATCGTCCTCGGGCACCCAGTGGCTGACACTCAACTCGACGAACTCGTACGGGCCGGTGACGTGCTGGGCACACCGCTCGGCGGCGGCGCGGCCGACCGCCGTGTCCTGGTTACCCCACACGTAGGTGGTCGGCACCTCGACGGACGGGAGATCCGCGAAGTCGCGCGTCATGGCGCGGTACCACTCCAGCGCGGCGGTGAGCGTGTCACGTCGGCCGACCACCGGAAGATGCTGCGAGACGATCGTCGGATCGGCGGCACCGGAGAACATGGCGATCAACCGGCGGGCGTCGTCCTCGAGCAGCAGGTCCTCCGCCTTGCCGGGCCGGCGGAAGAGAGTCATGTACTCGCTGCGCTCCTTCTGGTCCTCGTCTTCGCGGATCGCCCACCCGAAGGCGGCCGGGTGCGGGACGGACACTGCGGTGAGGGTGCGCACGCGATCCGGATGCAGCGCCGCGACGTACCAGGCGACGATCGACCCCCAGTCGTGCCCCACGAGATCGACTGCCGCGAAGCCCAGTTCGTCGAGCATTCCGATGACGTCGGCGACCAGCAGATCGATGCGGTAAGCGTCGGTACCGATCGGACGGGCACCGGGGGAGTACCCGCGCTGGTTCGGCACGACGACGTCGCGGCCCGCGTCCGCCATGCGGATCGCCACGTCGCGCCAACTCGCGGACGTCTCGGGAAAACCGTGCAGGAGAAGGGCCGGGCGGTCGCCGGGGGTTCCGTAGCGGTCCGCGTCGAAGGTCAGGTCACCGACTGAGATCTGCATGGGGAAAGGCTATCGGGTCCTCACGCTCCGAGGGCGGCTGCCGACGTCCGTGCGCCGCGGACGTTCCGAGGCTGCCACTGGCCCATTCCCAGCATGATCACGCGCAGCTGGGACAGCGCGCGTTCGACGATGTCGCGTTCGGCCGCGCCGGCGGGCGTCACCTCGACCAGGTCCACCACCGTCGCCAGCATCGTGTTGACGATGAGGTCGGCGACCATCTCGAGATCATCGCCGGGCCACGACGACAGGGCGGGGATCCGGGACAGGTCCTGAGTGAGCTCGTGCACGATCATTCGCAGCTCGGTCTCGATCGCGCGCCGGACCTCCACCACCCCGCCGGACCGCTCGCGGATCAGGAAGCGGAACTGGACGTCGTGTTCGCGGATCTCGCCCACCAGCAGTTCGAGCGACTCGCGCGCGTTGTCCGCGGACGGGTGACGACGGACGTCGCGCAGGATCTTGCGAAGGACGCGCATGCTGTCCTCGACGACCGCGACTCCGAGGTCCTCCATCGACGCGAAGTGGCGGTAGAAGGCTGTCGGCACGATTCCTGCCGCGCGCGTGACCTCCCGCAGGCTCACGCTGGAGAAACTGCGGTCCGCGATGGCGTCCAGCGTTCCGTCCACGAGTGCCCGCCGGGTGCGTTCCTTGCGTTCGGCCCTGCTGGCCGTCGTGGAACCTACGGAATTCTCGGACATTCCTCGACATTAACCGACATCGGTGTATGGGTGTGCACTTCCGCCGCGCGAGAGCCTGGCGGGTCACTGCTGCTCACGGTACGTGTCCGTCGTCACATTGGCCTTGAAAGTTGCCGGTACGGGCTGTCACACTCGGTTCCAGTGAACGAGTGTGCACTGGAGAAGTGATCCGGTCACCGGCCCGTCATTCGAGGAGGACGACTTGAGCATCGCCACCACCCCCACATCGCGCGGCCGTCGCAGTTCGCTGCTGTCCAGGTTGCGGCCCCGGTTGCTCGAGACGCTGACGACGCCGCACGCGGTCGATCGGTACCTCGAACTCGTCGACCCCATGATGACTGTCGACGACATGCGCGCCGAGGTGGTGGCCGTCCGTCACCAGACTCCCGACACCGTCACGCTGACGCTGCGCCCCACGTGGCAGTGGAAGGGGTTCTCCGCCGGCCACTTCGTGCAGATCGGTGTCGTGGTCGACGGCGTCCGGCACACGCGTTGCTACTCCCCGGCAGGTACCGCCGGAACCGACGACGACACGATCGAGCTCACCGTCAAGGCTCAGCCCGACGGCATCGTGTCCAATTACCTGGTCGCCTCGGCGAAGCCCGGTCTCGTGGTCAATCTCGCGCCGGCCACGGGCACCTTCGAGCTCCCGAGCCCGCGGCCGGACCACGTTCTGCTGATCAGTGGTGGAAGCGGCATCACCCCGGTGATGTCGATGCTGCGCACGCTGGTGCACGAGGGGTACGCCGGACGCGTGGCGTTCCTGCACTACGCCTACACGGAGAACGACGTCTGCTACCGCGCCGAACTCGACCGCATCGCGGCCGAGAACGACAACGTGGACGTTCTGTACGCGTACACCGATCAGCAGAACGGTGGTCATCTGCACGGATTCTTCGACACCGAGCATCTGAACGTCGCAGCACGCTGGCACGCCTCGGCGCAGACGTTCCTGTGCGGGCCGCCCGGGTTGATGAAGGGTGTCAGGTCGGTGTTCGACGAACTCGGACTCTCCGAGTCGTTGTTCTCGGAGGAGTTCGTCACCGCAGTTCCGGTCGTCGACGGGGATGCCTCGGGAACCGTGTCGTTCTCGGGTTCGTCCGTCGAGGCGGAGAACGACGGCGCCACCCTCCTGGAGCAGGCCGAGAATGCCGGGCTGACACCGGAATTCGGCTGCAGGATGGGAATCTGCTTCACCTGCACGGCAGTCAAGAAGTCGGGATGCACCCGCAACGTCAAGACCGGTGAGCTCGACTCCGATCCGGACAACGAAATCCAGCTCTGCATCTCCGTCCCCGTGGGCGACGTCGACATCGACGTCTGACCCATCCACATACTCGAAGAGGAGGTCACCATGTTCGGACTCTCACTGTCCTTTCTCCCGTTCATCGGTTCCAGCTCGGCGCCCGACACCGCGACGTCCGGCGTCGACGTGATGGACGAGCCGGGAACCGACGGACCTGTCGTCCTGAGCTACGAAGCCGTGGAGGAACTCGGACGCAAGCTCGACGACCTGCGCGCCCGCACCGTCGCGGATCTGGGTCAGGAGGACCGCGACTACATCTTCAAGATCATCAAGGCGCAGCGCGGACTCGAGGTCGCCGGTCGCGGACTGATGTACTTCGGCTTCTTCCCGCCGGCCTGGATCGCCGCCGTCAGCGCCCTGAGCCTGTCGAAGATCCTCGACAACATGGAGATCGGTCACAACGTCATGCACGGCCAGTACGACTGGATGCGTGAGCCGGGCCTGAACTCCAAGGTCTTCGAGTGGGACAACACCTGCCCCGGTGACCAGTGGCGCCACTCGCACAACTACATGCACCACACGTACACCAACATCCTCGACATGGACCGCGACATCGGTTACGGCATCCTGCGGATGGACAGCGCGCAGAAGTGGAACCCGTACTACCTGGGCAACCCGATCTACGCGTTCCTGCTCATGACCTTCTTCGAGTGGGGCGTCATGATGCACGACCTGGAGGCCGAGAACGTCATCCAGGGCAAGCGCAAGTGGCACGACGTCAAGCCCCTGCTCGAGGGCTGGTGGAAGAAGGCCGGACGACAGGTCCTCAAGGACTACATCGTCTTCCCCGCGCTGACCGGGCCGATGTTCGTCCCGACGCTGGTGGGCAACTTCACCGCCAACATCGTCCGCAACGTGTGGGCCTACTCGATCATCTTCTGCGGCCACTTCCCGACGGGCGTGCAGACGTTCACCGTCGAGGAGACCGCGCAGGAGACCCGCGGCCAGTGGTACGTGCGTCAGATGCTCGGCTCCGCGAACATCGAGGGTGGCGACCTGTTCCACATCATGTCCGGCAACCTCTCGCACCAGATCGAGCACCACCTCTTCCCCGACCTGCCCGCGCACCGCTACCCGCAGATCGCGCCCGAGGTCAAGGCGCTCTGTGAGGAGTACGGCCTTCCGTACAACACTGGTGGCTTCTTCCATCAGATCGGTACTGTGTGGGGCAAGATCTTCCGACTCGCCCTTCCCGACCGGTTCACCGGTGTGGACAAGGTGACCGGTGTGATCATCGAGCGCGAAAAAGCTGCAGCCTGAGAGGTAGTGCCATGGTCGGCAAGTTCGAACGCAACAAGGACACCGTGCAGGAACTGACCGAGTCCGCGGCGACCCACGTCGGACGCATCGCGGTCATCATCGCCACGGCAGTCCGCGACGTCACCCGCGAGATCGGTGACCTCGTCACCGACGGCATCGAGATGAGGGAAGCGTCGCGCCGGGCACAGTCCGACACGCGCACCTTCGAGGTGATCGAGGGGGACTTCGAGGAGTCGTCCAGGCGGTCGAACGGTCGCTGACCCGGAGCCTCACGACGGCGCCGCACCCATGACGGGTGCGGCGCCGTTGTCGTGTGGGGGTGCCGGCTCGGTCGTTGCCGTTGGGCTGGGCTTCGTGCACCGCGGTTCGTCCCGTGCACTCCCCATCGGGGGAGCACCACGCGAACTGCGCCGCGGGGTATGTGCGCCCGGCATGGGTGCGCACGGCGGCGGGGTCGGTCACACTGTCCCGATGAAGGTGACGGACAAGGAGCGGCGCAAGATCCTGGTGCACCGGCATGCCGTGGGTCTGGGGTCGTCGCTGACGCCCGAGGACGTGGTCCAGCGCATCGTCGCGCTCCACGCCACGGATGCGGCGAGCGTGTCGTTGCAGGTTCTGGCGCGATCGACCACCGCGACCCTGGACGACGTGCGCGACGCTCTGTACACCTGCCGCTCGCTGGTGCGGGTCATGGCGATGCGCCGCACCCTCTTCGTCATCGACAAGCAGTTCATGCCCGTCGTGCAGTCCGGTTCGAGCGCCGGGGTGGCCAGAACCCTGAGAACGCGTCTGGCGAAGCAACTCTCGACCCTGCCCACCGACCCGGTGATCGATGACGTGCCGGCGTTCCTCGACCATCTCGAGTCGGGTGTCGATGCGGCACTGGCTGCGTCGGGCACCGCGACGGGAGCCGAGTTGTCCACCGCCGTACCGGAACTGCGCACCGCGTTCCTCCCGACCACGGACAAGAAGTACGACGTCCGTCGCTACGTGACGTCGTCGCTGCTGACGTTGCTGTCGGCGGAGGGGCGCATCGTGCGCGTGGAACCGCGGGGAAACTGGACCTCGCGCCACCACACGTGGGCACCGGTGAGCGCGTGGTGGCCAGACGGTGTGCCGCCGATCGAGGAGGCGGATGCGCGAGTTCGCCTGGCGCGTACCTGGCTGGAGGCGTTCGGTCCGGCGACTCCCGAGGACCTCCAGTGGTGGACCGGATGGAACAAGGGTCACACCGTCAAAGCCCTCGCCGCTCTCGACGTCGAGGAGGTCGAGCTGTCGTCGGGTGGGGGAATCATGCTGCGCAGCAGCGACATCAGCGGTGCCGACGGGGGTGTGGCGCTGCTGCCCGCGCTGGATCCGACGCCGATGGGGTGGAAGGATCGGCGATGGTTCCTGCCGGACGAGTACCGACCGGATCTGTTCGACACGTTCGGCAACGTCGGCCCCACGGTGTGGTCGAACGGCCGGGTGGTCGGCGGTTGGGCCGTACGCGGCGCCGGTGAGGTGGTGTTCCGGTTGTTCGAGAAGGCCGACGAGGAGCAGGTCGCGGCGGAAGCTGTACGTCTCGAGGCCCATCTCGACGGCGCGTCCATCACCCCGACCTTTCCGACTCCGCTCGAGAAGGCGCTGCGGACAGGATCAGGGAACTAGGCCTGCACGCCGGGCGGCGTGCGCGGCTTCGTGTCTGGTCGACGCGTCGAGCTTGGCCATGATCGACTTCATGTAGCTCTTGACTGTGGACACGGTGAGGCCGAGCTCCTCGGCGATGGCGATGTTCGACCGGCCCAGCGCCACCAGCGACAACACGTCCCGTTCGCGGGCCGTCACGTGCGGAGCGGACGGTATCGGTGCGGCGGGTTCCAGGAAGGCGCGCATCGAGTCGAGCACGGACGTGAGCTCGGGTGCGTCCGACCGTGCCGCGACCGCCCGCAGCCGCGTGTACGTCTGACGGACGTCCTCGCGCAGCCGGTCGGCATCGCGCCGCGCCTCGTCGACGGCGAGGTCCTGGCCCAGAACCCCCGCTTCGAGGGTCAGCACGTCGAGCACGCGATCCCCGATGTGGCCGGCCGTGTGCATCGCGCCGTAGAGCACGCCGACGGCTGTCCGCCCGACGACGACTGGGGCGGCGATCATGGCGCGCAGGCCCTCGGCGGAGATGATGGCGTCGTATCGGTGGCTGATCTTCGGAGTCCGCATGTAGTCGTCGAGCGCGACGGTGCGATTGACCTGCAACACCTTGCCGCCGAGACCGTGACCTGCCTCGAGTTCGACACCGTCGAGCGCCCCGACGGACTGCCCGGCGAAATGGCGCAGCGTCAATCGCCGTCCCGCGGTCATGACTCCGCCGAAAGCGAGCGTGACGCCCGAACCGGCGCGCAACCGGTCCACGGCGGCGTCGAAATGTGTGTCGATCATGGTCTCCGTCTTCCTACCCTCTTCGGAGGGTATCGGGCCGCGAGTGTTCCGCGCCACACTCTCACCATGACGACCTTGACCGACGATGTCGCACGCCTGCTGGCGACCTACGGATCCGCCGACGCCGACCTCGCCGCCCTGCTGTGCGACGACCACGACCCGGCGGCGATCGCGTTCACCTTCATCGAAGGCGATCTCACGGCGCGCGACCTCACCTACGGCGAGCTGCACGAGCTGTCGGCGCGATTCGCGACGGGCCTCGCCGAGATGGGCGTCGGCCGGGGTGACCGCGTGGGAGTGTTGATGAGCAAGCGGCTCGAACTGGTCGTCGCCCTGCTCGGGCTCTGGCGACTCGGCGCGGTGCACGTCCCGCTGTTCACCGCCTTCGCTACTCCGGCGATCGCGATGCGCGTCGAGGCCGCGCAGGCGCGCGTCGTCATCACCGAGACCGACCAGCGCGAGAAGCTCGACTCGATCGAGGGCATCACGGTGATCGAGACGGGGGAGGGCTTCGACGCTCTGGTTCGTGAGCACGAGCCGATGGCGGCCTCGGTGGCCGTGGGCGGCGACGGTGTGATGATCCAGCTCTTCACCAGCGGCACGACGGGAAAGCCGAAGGGCGTGCCGGTGCCTGTGTCGGCGCTGGCGTCGTTCGTCGCCTACATGACCTACGGCCTCGACGTGTCCGAGGACGACGTCTTCTGGAACGCCGCCGACCCCGGCTGGGCCTACGGGCTCTACTACGCCATTCTCGGCCCGATGGCGATGGGCCGTCGCAGTCTGATGCTGCATGCCGGCTTCACCCCCGCGCTCACGGTCGCGGTGATGCAGAAGTTCGAGGTCACCAACTTCGCGGCGGCGCCGACGGTGTACCGGAGCCTGAGCAAGGACCCGTCGGTCGGTGGCATCACGTTGCGACGGGCGTCGTCGGCGGGGGAGCCGCTGACGCCGGACGTTCTGGTGTGGTCGGAGTCGGCGCTCGGCGTGCCGGTGCGTGATCACTATGGCCAGACCGAGCACGGGATGGTCATCGTCAACGCCTGGCACGACGCGGTGCGTGAGCCGCTGATCCCTGGTTCGATGGGAAAGCCGTTGCCGGGCTTCACCGCCGGAGTCGTCGAGGATCAGATCGGCTTCGAGGTGGCGGGCAGCCCGCTGATGTGGTTCACCGGATACGTCGACGCTCCCGACAAGACAGCCGAACGGTTCACGGAGGACGGGTCCTGGTACCTGACGGGCGATGCCGGACGAATCGAGAACGGCTCCTACTTCTTCTCCGCGCGTAACGACGACGTCATCATCATGGCCGGCTACCGGATCGGGCCCTTCGACGTCGAAAGCGTTCTCGTGGAACACCCGTCGGTCATGGATGTGGCGGTGGTGGGCCAACCCGACGACATCCGCGGAGAGGTGATCGAGGCGTACGTCGTTCTGGCGGAGGGCGTCTCGGGTACCGCCGAGTTGGAGTCCGAGCTGCAGCAGCTGGTGAAGTCCAACTTCGCCGCGCACGCCTACCCGCGCACGGTGCACTTCGTCGACGCACTGCCCAAGACGCCCAGCGGCAAGGTGCAGCGCTTCCTGCTGCGCCGGAGCCGTCAGCCGGGCAGCAGCGCTCGGAACTCGGGGCAGTAGGCGCCGATCGCGGTACCGACGATGGCGCCCGCGGCGCTCTCGTCCCATTTGCCGCGGCTGCCCGTCGTGACGGCGTCCACCTCGGCGATCACCGGCTGCCCCTGCTGCAGTTCGGCGCAGATGCCGCGTCCGAGAATCTTCATCGTCTCCGGGTCGGTGTACTCGATGGCGCCACTGTCCAACCCTGCGATGAAGAGGTCGTCCGCGGCGACGGTGTCGGGCCCCGTCGGCACGGAGGGACCGGCCACCGACGGCGTGCTGGGCGCCTCGGACGTCGAGGTCGCCGGAGCCGGGTCGTCGGCCGGGGGTGTCGCCGGGTCACCGCCGCACCCCGCCACGCTCAGAGTCGCGAGGAGGAGAAGGGTAGCGGCGCGGCGGGTCACCGGTGCGACGTTACCGCTCTCGTGGTGATCCAATGACCGCGTGAAGCGCACCCACGACCGCCGCCGCGATGCCCACGTGGCGCTGGGTCTCGCCGCTGTGGCGGGCTTCGTCGACGCCGTCGGCTTCCTCGCTCTCGGCGGCTTCTTCGTCTCCTTCATGACGGGCAACACCACTCGGGCGGCCGTCGAACTCACTGCGGGACATCTCGGTGCGGCGTCCGTCGGGCTCGTGGTGATCGTGTCGTTCGTGGGCGGGGTCGTCACCGGGTCGCTCGTCGGCGACCTCGCCGGCCGGCGTCGTAAGACCGTCGTCCTCCTGCTCGTCGCGGTACTGCTGGCGGCGGCCGGCGTCGTGCACCTCGGCGGCGGCGCGACCCTGGTGTCCGCTCTGATCGTGGCGGCAGCGATGGGCGCCGAGAACGCGGTGTTCGAGCGGGACGGCGGCATCAGCCTCACGTACATGACCGGGACGCTCGTGACAATGGCACGCACGATCGCCGCTCGGATCCAGGGGCGCAGCTCGGAATCCTGGGTCCGCCCGCTGTTGATGTGGGCGGCGCTCGCGGGCGGAGCGATTCTCGGCGCCGCGGCCTTCGCGATCGTCGGACTCGGCGCACCCGTGGTGGCGCTGATCGCGGTGCTCGTGGCTGCCGTCGTCGTCTTCTCGATGGGCGAATGAGCGCCGTGGTGCCCCCGGCAGGATTCGAACCTGCGACCAAGGGATTAGAAGGCCCTTGCTCTATCCCCTGAGCTACGGAGGCGTGCAACGGTGTCCGATGCGCCGTCGAGTGTAGCGAGGCGCTGCGCCCTGCCCGGGCCGGAGGTGCGGCTTAGACTTCTCGCTCCGAGGGAAGGCAGCAGGCGTGCAGGACGTGATGGACCAGGTGCTCGCGGCATGGCGCGCGGGGGAGTCGGTGGGCGTGGGCACCGTGGTGCGCACGTTCCGATCGGCACCGCGTCCGCCGGGTGCGTCGATGGCTGTGCTCGCGGACGGCAGAGTCGTCGGGTCGGTGTCCGGTGGCTGCGTCGAGGGCGCGGTGTACGAGGCCGCGCAGAACGGTGAGGCGGGTCTGCATCGCTACGGAGTCAGCGACGACGATGCGTTCGCGGTGGGTCTGACCTGCGGGGGCATCCTCGACGTCTTCGTCGAGACCGTGTCCCGATCGACCTTTCCGGAGTTCGGCGCGGTGGCGTCGGCGATCGCGGAGCACCGGCCGGTCGCGGTGGCCACTGTCATCGAGCACCCCGATGCTGCGCGGGTCGGTTCTCGCCTGGTCGTCGACCCGGTGGCGGCGTCCGGCACGCTCGGGTCGCCCCGCGCGAATGCCGCGGTGATCGACGACGCCCGTGGTCTTCTCGAAGCGGGCCGCACCGACGTCCTGCACTACGGCCCCGACGGTCAGCGGCGCGGCGAGGGAATGACGGTGTTCGTGAACTCCTTCGCGCCCCGTGCTCGCATGATCGTGTTCGGTGCGATCGACTTCGCGTCGGCGGTGGCGCGTCAGGGTGCGCTGCTCGGCTATCGCGTGACCGTCTGCGATGCGCGGCCGGTGTTCACGACAACCGAGCGATTCCCGACGGCCGACGAGGTGGTCGTCGAGTGGCCGCACCGCTACCTCGAGCGACTGCAGGCCGAGGGTGAGATCGACGAGCGCACCGTGATCTGCGTACTGACCCACGACCCCAAGTTCGACGTGCCGCTGCTCGAGGTGGCGTTGCGGCTGCCCCGCGTCGGCTACGTGGGTGCGATGGGGTCGCGGCGAACCCACGACGATCGGGTCGCGAGACTGCGCGAGGTGGGAATCGGCGACGACGAGCTCGCGCGACTGTCGTCCCCGATCGGGCTCGACCTCGGCGCCCGGACACCGGAGGAGACGGCGGTGTCGATCGCGGCGGAGATCGTCGCGAGGCGGTGGGGCGGGAACGGACGGCCGCTGGGGGAGCGCGAGGGACGCATTCACCACTGACGCCCCTCGCGAGTACGTCCGAACTGCTGCTGCAGCACGGAGAATCACGACGTTTCCGGCGTACTCGCCGGAGGGGTGACGTGTGAGTTGCGCGTCTACTACGTCCCGTAGGTGCTGCGATGCCGGTCACCTCCTACCCTGGAGGTATGGCAACGACTGAGGCACCGCGTTCCGCGACCGCGGAACCGGACGGTGGGGCGCGACGAGCCGGATCGGCAGGCGTGTTCGCGAGTGCCGGACTGATCGCCGCGGTGGTGGCCGGCCTGATCGTCGCGCTGTCCGCATCGCAGGCGTTGGTCCTGCTCGGCATCCCGGATCCGGGTCCGGTGACGACGTACGGTCTGCCCGCTGTGCGCGCGCTCGGGGAGGTCGCGGCCGTCATCGCCGTGGGCTCTCTGCTGCTCGCAGCCTTCCTCGTGCCGCCGCAGAGATCGGGCGTCCTCGACATCGACGGCTATCGCGCGCTGCGCACCGCGTCGTCGGCGGCAATCGTGTGGGCGGCCTGCGCGATCGTGCTGGTGCCGCTGACCCTCTCGGACACGTCCGGTCAGCCGGTGTCCGAGGCGCTGCGTCCCGAGAACCTATGGTCGGGCCTGTCGCAGATCGAGTTGGCCCGCGCGTGGCAGTGGACCGCGATCATCGCGATCGTGCTCGCACTCGGGACACGTGCCGTGCTGCGGTGGTCGTGGACGCCGATCCTGCTGGTGGTCGCGCTCGGCTCGCTCATGCCTCTCGCACTGTCGGGGCACTCGTCGTCCGGTGGATCGCACGACGTCGCCACCAACAGCCTCATCCTGCATCTTCTCGCCGCGTCGCTCTGGGCGGGCGGACTGTTCGCCGTCCTGGCGCACGCCCGTCGCGCCGGCGCGTACACCGATGTCGCGGCGCGCCGCTTCTCCGCGGTCGCCACGGTGGCGTTCGTGGTCATGGGTGTCAGTGGAGTGGTCAACGCCTTCGTCCGCGTCGAGCCCGCAGATCTGTTCGACACCACCTACGGCCGACTCGTACTCGCCAAGGTCGTCGCCCTGGTCGTCCTCGGCGTGTTCGGCTACACCCAGCGTCGACGGGCCCTGCCCGCGCTCGCCGCGGACCCGACGTCGCGCGCGAATCTCGTGCGTTTCGCCGGTGCCGAGGTACTGGTCTTCGCGGCCACGATCGGGCTCGCGGTCGGACTCTCCCGGACACCGCCCCCGCTGGGGAGCGCTCGGGAGCTGACGCTCACCGAGGCGGAGTTGGGGTACGACCTCACCGCGCCCCCGAGCCTCGAGCGTTTCCTCTTCGACTGGCGGTTCGACCTGATCTTCGGCACCGCCGCCGTCGTCATGGCCGTCGTCTACCTCCTCGGCGTTCGTCGACTGCGGGCCCGTGGCGACGCATGGCCGGTGGGTCGCACGATCGCCTGGGTCCTGGGCTGCGCGACGCTGCTGTTCGCGACGTCGTCGGGTGTCTACCGCTACTCGATGGCGATGTTCAGCGTGCACATGGGCTCGCACATGGTGCTGTCGATGCTCACCCCGGTGCTGCTCGCGCTCGGCGGCGGCGTGACCCTGGCCCTACGGGTGCTGCCTGCGGCCGGCCGGGACGGTGTGCCGGGACCGCGCGAGTGGATCCTCGAGGCCCTGCACAGCCCGGTGTCCCGGTTCCTCACCCAGCCACTGGTCGCGGCCGTCATCTTCGTGGGTGGCTTCTACGCGCTCTACCTCGGCGGCATCTACGGCGCGACCGTCGACTCGCACGGCGCCCACCTGCTGATGAACGCGCACTTCCTGCTGAGCGGCTACCTGTTCTACTGGGTCGTCATCGGCGTCGATCCGGCACCGCGTCGACTGTCGCCCGTGACCAAGCTGGCGATGGTGTTCGGATCGCTGCCGTTCCATGCCTTCTTCGGTATCGCGCTGATGAGCACCGAGACGGTGATGGGCCAGACCTTCTTCCGCGGCCTGTCGCTGCCGTGGAACTCCGACCTCCTGGCGGATCAGCGACTCGGCGGCGGCATCGCGTGGGCGACGGGCGAGATCCCGCTGATCCTCGTCATGCTGGCGTTGCTGGTGCAGTGGTCCAACACGGACCGGAAGGAAGCGGTCCGCACGGACCGGGCGGCCGATCGCGACGACGGTGCGGACCTCGCGGCGCACAACGCGATGTTCGCGGAGCTGGCGCGCCGCGAGCGTGAGCGCAGTTAGAAGACCAGACCGCGCAGTGCGAGGAAGCGGAGCCCGCCGACGAGGGCGGTGACCCCGACCAGGATCAGGGCCGACAACGCGGCGCCGGCGGTCGGCAGTGCGACGTCGAGCGCGGTCAGCGCTGCGGTGCTGGCGCCCAGACCGATGAGTGCCAGTCCGCCGCCCTCCCACTGCGCGGTGAACCAGCCCACCCGATCGGCGGCGTGGAACGTGAGACGGCGGTGCAGTTCGTTGGCGAGAACGGTCGACGCCACTGCTCCGACGGCATTGGCCACGATGGAACCCTCGCTGTGCATCGCGACGAACACGGCGACGTAGAGGACGTTGCTGAGCCCGCCGACCAGTGCGAAGCGGACCAACTGGGGGAACGCTCCGTCACTTCGCAGCGCCACCAGCATCGGATGCCCGGGGTGCGAGGGAAGCACGGGGGAGACCACGTTGTCGATCACGACGCCCTCCCGTGCAATCTGCTCTTGACGCTGACGATCTCGTCCGGTGTCAGCGCTCGACCCGGCAGGGGCACCGACCGATCCGGCACCGCCGCGAGGGAATCGATCACCAGGGCGAAATAGCGTCGCCAGTTGTCCTCGTCCACCTCGTCTGCAACCTCGGCGCCGGCCACGATCATCCGCACCAGGGTGAAGAGGTCGCCGGGCTGCACGTCCGGGCGGAGCTTCCCGGCCTTCTGGGCGCGCTGGATGAGAGTGTTGATGGTCGGTTCGAGCTTGGACCGGACTGCCGCGATGCGGTCGAGGCCGTCGTCGCACCCGAGGACGACGTGACCGAGACCACGGTCCGCGGCCATGTGTCGACACATGAATTCGAAGAAATCGACCATCGCAGCCCAGGGATCGTCGGCCTCCGCGGCCACCTCTGCGCGGCTGAGCACGTCGACCAGACGCTGCTCGAGGATGCCGTCGATGAGTTCCTGCTTGTTGGCGAACCGCCGGTACACGGTGCCCACACCCACCCCGGCGCGCGCAGCGACATCGTCGAGCGTGATCTCGAGACCCTTGCGTGCCAACAACTCTCGCGCACAGTCGATGATCTTGAGCTTGTTCCGCTCGGCGTCCGCTCGAAGCGGCTTCGCCGCTGTGGTGGGTTTCACAGTCCGTTTCGTCCTGGTTCGTCGGTTAACCGGAGGGCATACCTCCGCATCGCTGCTATCGTCTTGCTATCCGGAGCGTACGCCTCCGTATAGCTCCATTTCACGCCGTACCGAAGCGAGGATCAATGTCTTCCACCACATCCGACGTCGGAAACGTCCAACCGACGATTCGGTCGAGCGCGCACGACGCGCCCGACCGCACTCGCTGGCTCATCCTGGGCGTACTCGGCCTGGCCCAGCTGATGGTCGTGCTCGACGCGACCGTCGTGAACATCGCGCTTCCCGCCGCACAGCTCGATCTCGGCTTCGACAACGCGGACCGCTCGTGGGTGGTCACCTCCTACGCTCTGGCATTCGGCAGCCTCCTGCTGCTCGGTGGTCGACTCAGTGACCTCTTCGGTCGCCGCACCACGTTCCTCGTGGGACTCGTCGGCTTCGCGGTGATGTCCGCCGTCGGCGGCGCAGCCGTCAACTTCGGCATGCTGGTCGCGGCCCGTGCGGGACAGGGTGTCTTCGGCGCCCTGCTCGCTCCCGCAGCGCTGTCCCTGCTGACCACGACGTTCACGGATCCGAAGGAACGTGCGAAGGCGTTCGGCATCTTCGGCGCGGTCGCCGGTGCCGGCGGCGCCATCGGCCTGCTTCTCGGCGGTGTGCTCACGGAGTGGGCGAACTGGCGCTGGAGCCTGTACGTCAACTTGATCTTCGCGGGAATCGCGTTCGTCGGCGGCTTCCTCCTGCTGGCCAAGCACCGCGCCACCGAGCGTCCGGTACTCGACATCCCCGGCACCCTCACCGTGTCCGCGGCGCTGTTCTCCATCGTCTACGGATTCGCGCACGCCGAGTCCGACGGGTGGAGCAACGCGGTGACCATCGGTTTCCTCGCGGTCGGTGTGGTCCTGCTCGGTGTCTTCGTCTACCTGCAGACGCGGGCGACGCATCCGCTTCTCCCGCTGCGCATCGTGCTCGACCGCACCCGCGGCGGCGCGTACCTCGCGGTGTTCGTCATCGGTGCCGGCATGTTCGCCGTGTTCCTGTTCCTCACGTACTACCTGCAGAGCACGCTCGGCTACACGCCCATCACCACCGGGTTCGCGTTCCTGCCGATGATCGCGACCCTCGTGGTCACGGCCACCGTCGCGACGTCGGTCATCCTGCCGCGCTTCGGGCCTCGCGTTCTCATGTCCGCCGGCATGCTGATCGCGTCGGCCGGCATGGCCCTGCTGACCCAGATCTCGATCGACAGTTCCTACGCCGCGCACATCCTGCCGAGCCTGCTCGTCATGGGCGTGGGAATGGGCGCCACGATGGCCCCGGCCATGCAGGGCGCCGTGTCCGGAGTCTCGCCGGACGACGCCGGCGTCGCCTCCGCGACCGTCAACACGATGCAGCAGATCGGCGGATCCATCGGTACGGCGCTGCTCAGCACCATCGCGGCGACGGCAGCGACGAACTACGCGACCGACAACCAGGCGGCCGTGGCTCAGGCCGCGGATCCGCAGGCCGCCGCGACGCTGCTCCGGATGAACGCGGAGATCGCCAGCTACACCACGACGTTCTGGTGGGCGTCGGGCATCTTCCTCGCCGGCTCGGTGATGGCAGCGCTGCTCGTCCGCTCGGGCAAGCTGCCCGACGGACCCGAGGGTGCCACCGTCGTCGCTCACTGACGTACACAGTCACCGGATCCGGTGCAGAGAACCGTGTCAGACGCGGTTCTCTGCACCGGATTCGTCGTGGATGCGGGTGAGCAGGTCGGTGAGGGTCGCTCGGTCGTCCGCGCTCAGGCCGGCGAACATCGCCTCGGACGCGCTGCGCTGCGCCTGTGCGATGGTGTCCGCGAGTGCCCGCCCCTCGTCGGTGAGGTCGAGGAGAACCGCGCGACGATCGGTGGCATCGGCGTGCCGTGCGACGTAGCCGGCCGACTCCAGCGCGTCGACGACATCGGTTGCCGATCGGGGTGCGATGCGCAACCGTTCCGCCAGATCTCCGGGCCGAAGTGGTCCCGCCGCGCCGGACAGCACGCGCAGTGCCCGTCCGTGTGAGGGCGAGAGTCCGAAAGGTTCGAGTGCGGCCATGTGGCGGCGCCGCATCGACCTGGCCACCATCATGACCAGATCGGCCGGGTCCTTCTCGTGGGAATGCACGGGACGATACTAGCGTTGCAGCGGTCGACCTCATAATGAGGTAACCTCAGTTCTACCCGATCAGGGAGGTCATATGCGTTCCTCCACCACACCGCCAAGGCCGGTGCAGTCCCCCGTGACATCTGCGGACCACCAACCCGCACCGCTCGGGCGCGTCGTCGCCCTCTTCCGGCCCTATCGCGGCCGGGTCGCCGCGGTGAGCGCGGTCATCACCCTCAGCGCCGTCGTGGCACTGGGATCGCCGCTGCTCCTGCGCGACATGCTCGATCACGCCATCCCGAACGCCGACGTCACGCTGGTGACGATCCTCGCGGCCGGCATGATCGCGATCGCCGTCGTCACCAGCTGTCTCGGCGTCGCCCAGACCTGGATGTCCAACAGCATCGGGCAGGCCCTGATGCATCAGCTCCGCGTGCAGGTCTACTCGCACCTGCAGCGTCAGTCGCTCGGCTTCTTCGCGCGCACCCGCACCGGCGAGGTGCAGTCGCGCATCGCCAACGACATCGGCGGCATGCAGTCCGTCGTCACCAACACGGCCACGTCGATCGCTCAGAACGCGACCACCGTCATGGCCACCGTCGTCGCGCTCTTCCTGCTCGACTGGAAACTGGCCCTCTTCTCGCTCGCCATCCTGCCGGTGTTCGTCCGCATCGCTCGGCGGGTCGGCGACGAGCGTCGCCGTATCTCCACCGTGCGGCAACGCCTGCTCAGCGATCTGTCCGTCCAGGTGGAGGAGTCGCTCTCGGTGAGCGGCATCCTGTTGGGCAAGACGACCGGCGCGTCGTCGGTCCTCACGAATCGGTTCACCGAACGCTCGTCCGAGGTCGCCGACGTCGAACTCCGCTCGATGATGGCGGGCAAGTGGCGCATGGCGACCATGTCGATCAGCTTCGCCGCGATGCCGGCCCTGGTCTACTGGTTCGCCGGCATCACCATCGGCAACGGCAGCGCGTTGACGGTGGGAACGCTGGTCGCGTTCACCACCCTCCAGACTCAGCTGTTCCGCCCCACGATGATGCTGCTCAACACCGGCGTCGAGGTGCAGAGCTCCCTGGCTCTGTTCGGCCGAGTCTTCGAGTACCTCGATCTCCCGGTGGACATCGACGAACCCGCCGTACCGACGCCGATCGATCCGACGGCCCGACGCGGTGAGGTGCGCTTCCGCCACGTGGGCTTCGACTATCCGGGTGCGGCACATCCGACGCTCACGGACATCGACCTCACGGTCCCCGCCGGGAGCACCCTGGCGATCGTGGGAGCGACCGGCGCCGGCAAGACGACACTCGGGTATCTGACGGCGCGGCTCTACGATCCGACGTCCGGGTCGGTCGAGGTCGACGGTGTCGATCTCCGCGATCTCTCGCTCGCCGACGTGTCCGCGACGGTCGGGGTGGTGTCGCAGGAGACCTATCTCTTCCACGACACGATCCGCGAGAACCTCCGCTTCGCGCGGCCCGACGCCACCGACGCGGACATCGAGAATGCCGCTCGCACAGCGCAGATCCACGATTTCATCGCCTCGCTCGACGACGGCTACGACACGATGGTGGGGGAGCGTGGCTACCGGTTCTCCGGCGGCGAGAAGCAGCGCCTCGCCATCGCGCGCACCGTACTGCGCAACCCGCCCGTCCTCGTTCTGGACGAGGCCACCAGCGCTCTGGACACCACCACCGAACGTGCTCTGGCCGACGCGATCGACCAGCTCGAGCAGGACCGCACCACCATCGTGGTGGCCCACCGACTCTCCACCGTGCGGTCGGCCGATCGCATCGTGGTGCTCGATCACGGGCACGTCGTCGAATCGGGATCCCACGACGAACTCGTCGCCCGCGGCGGTGCCTACGCCGCACTGCTGGCGGCGTCCGGCGACTCGCTGGTCACTGCCTGACCACTCCTCCTGTCAACCCCCGCGGCGCTCCTGTGGACGGCCGTCCACAGGTGCTCGCGGGCCCTTCTGTCCGCGGTGCGAGCGGCGCAGAGTCGGGGGCGCGGTCGGTACCGGATCGACCGCGAGAGGGGGGAACGATGTACGAGTCGTATCTGACCGTGGTGGGCACCGTCATCACCGATCCGATCAAGCGCACCACGCCGTCCGGCGACGAGGTGCTCAGCTTCCGCGTGGCCAGCAATTCGCGCCGCATGGACCGCGAGAGTGGGGAGTGGCAGGACGGGGACACGCTCTACGCCTCGGTCAGCTGCTGGCGACGTCTGGTGTCGGGGGTCGGAGCGTCGCTGATGAAGGGCGATTCGGTCATCGTCTTCGGGCAGGCGCACACCAACGAGTACACGACCAAGGAGGGCGTGGGCCGAGCCGATCTCGAGATCCGAGCCACCGCGGTGGGACCCGATCTCGCTCGGTGCCACGTCAAGGTGGACCGGCCGCGTCAGGCGGCCGAGCGGCAGGAGTCCGGCGAGACCGTCGCCGAGGCCGCGGTGGACACGGCCGAGCCCGAGCCGGTGCCGGTGGGCTGACCGCGAACGGTTTCACGGGCACCGGTCGGTCCCGGTAGACTTCCGCGTCGAGCACATCTCCCAGTTGTCGGCCCCGTCGTCGGCATCTCAGCCGGCGCGATCCGCCCGGCACACACGCTGGTGAGCACATCGAGAGGAACTCGTGGCGGAATTCATCTACACCATGAAGAAGGTGCGCAAGGCGCACGGCGACAAGGTCATTCTGGACGACGTGACGATGAGCTTCCTGCCGGGAGCGAAGATCGGCGTCGTCGGCCCCAACGGCGCCGGCAAGTCTTCGATCCTCAAGATCATGGCCGGGATCGACCAGCCCGGAAACGGTGAGGCGTTCCTCGCGCAGGGCGCCACCGTCGGCATCCTCATGCAGGAGCCCGAGCTCGACGAGAACAAGACGGTTCGCGAGAACGTCGAGGACGGTCTCGGCGAGACGATGGTCCAACTCAAGCGGTACAACGAGATCGCCGAGCTGATGGCCACCGACTACTCCGACGAGCTGATGGAGGAGATGGGCGAGCTGCAGGAGAAGCTCGACCACGCCGACGCGTGGGAGATCGACTCGCAGCTCGAGCAGGCCATGGACGCACTGCGCTGCCCGCCGCCGGACGAGGGTGTGACCCACCTGTCCGGTGGTGAGAAGCGTCGTGTGGCGTTGTGCAAGCTGCTGCTGAGCAAGCCGGACCTGCTGCTGCTCGACGAGCCCACCAACCACCTCGACGCCGAGTCGGTTCTCTGGCTCGAGCAGCATCTGGCCGCGTACCAGGGTGCCATCCTGGCCGTGACCCACGACCGGTACTTCCTCGATCACGTCGCGCAGTGGATCTGCGAGGTCGACCGTGGTCGCCTCTATCCCTACGAGGGCAACTACTCCACCTACCTGGAGAAGAAGGCCGAGCGTCTCGAGGTCCAGGGCAAGAAGGACCAGAAGCTGCAGAAGCGCCTCAAGGACGAACTCGCCTGGGTCCGCTCCGGCGCCAAGGCTCGCCAGGCCAAGAACAAGGCACGTCTCGATCGCTACGACGAGATGGCGGCCGAGGCCGACAAGATGCGCAAGCTCGACTTCGACGAGATCCAGATCCCCAACCCGCCGCGCCTCGGCGACGTCGTGGTCGAGGTCAAGAGCCTCGACAAGGGCTTCGACGGCCGCGTGCTGATCAAGGACCTGTCGTTCACGCTTCCGCGGAACGGCATCGTCGGTGTCATCGGCCCCAACGGCGTCGGAAAGACCACGCTCTTCAAGACCATCGTCGGTCTCGAGGAGCCGGACGGCGGCGAGGTCAAGATCGGTCAGACGGTCAAGCTGAGCTACGTCGACCAGAACCGATCCGGCATCGATCCCGCCAAGACCGTGTGGGAGACCGTGTCCGACGGCCTGGACTTCATCACCATCGGTACGCAGGAGTTCCCGTCGCGGGCGTACATCAGCTCCTTCGGGTTCAAGGGTCACGACCAGCAGAAGGCGGCCGGAGTCCTGTCCGGTGGCGAGCGCAACCGCCTCAACCTGGCGATGACGCTCAAGCAGGGCGGCAACCTGATCCTGCTCGACGAGCCCACCAACGACCTGGACGTCGAGACGCTCGGTTCGCTCGAGAACGCCCTCGAGGAGTTCCCCGGCTGCGCCGTCGTGATCTCGCACGACCGGTGGTTCCTCGACCGGACGTGCACGCACATTCTGGCGTGGGAAGGTGGCTTCGGCGACAACGAGGCCGCTTGGTACTGGTACGAGGGCAACTTCGAGGGCTACGAGGCCAACAAGGTCGAGCGACTCGGTCCCGACGCCGCTCGCCCGCACCGCGTGACGCACCGGAAGCTCACGCGCGACTGAAATGTACTGGTAAGTAACCTATTTTCATCGCACGCCACGTCACCGCGGTGTTCGGCTCCCGGCCTCGCGAGGCTAGGGTCGGGAGCCGAACCCCACGGACAACGTCGCCCCGACCGGTGGATCCGCCGCTCGTGGTGATCGAAAGGCGACAGCGATGACTTCAGCGGGAGAGCACTCCGAGGCGGCAACGGCGCCGAACTCGGTGCTCGATCGGGCGGACGACCTCCGCGCGGTGTACTTCGGGCACGTCGATCTGGACGTGTTGCGGACCACCACGGGAGCCGACCCGACCGCGGTGGTGTACCGACATCTGGAGCTCGCCGAGCGTCGTGATCCCGGCGTCGCCTCTCTCGCCCTGCACCGCGGACCCGACAGCACCGTCGGCGTGGCCCTGCAGATCGTCACCGACGACATGCCGATGCTGGTCGAGTCGGTCACCGCCTGGCTCACCGGAGCCGGCATCGCGGTCGTCGAGGTGGTGCACCCGATCCTGCGCGTCGTGCGCGACGAGTCCGGCACGCTCCTCTCCATCCGAGGCGGAGCCACCCCGTCCGACGTCGAGACCGGCGATCTCGCGGACGGCAGCATCCTCGAATCGTGGATCCACGTGGCTCTGCACCCCGCGGCGAGCGAGGAGGCCTTCGCCTCGCTCGAGAGCTCGCTGGCCGACGTGCTCGCCGACGTCCGTCGCGTCGTCGACGACACCGAGGCCATGCAGCGTCGCCAGCTGGAACTGGCCGATCGTCTGGAACGACCACGCCGCGGAGACGCGGACGGAACCGAGTCCGTCACCCCCGAGGCGCGGCACGACGCCGCCCGCCTGCTGCGGTGGTTGTCCGAGGGCAACTTCCGCGTGCTCGGCAGCCGCCGGTACACCGCGACGGAGGCGGGTCTCGAACCCGTCGCCGAGTCCGCGCTGGGCATCCTGCGATCCGACGATCCGGGCGCCGTCGCGGGCTTCGACCTGCCGATCGACCGAGTGGTCGCTCGCGAGGACCTTCTCGTGCTCACCCGCGCATCGAGCTCCACGTCCGTGCACCGCGCCGTGCACCCCTACTTCGTCGGTGTCCACGATCTGGACGACGAGGGAAACACGGTGGGAGAGCACCGGTTCACGGGGCTGTTCACCATCTCCGCACTGCACGGCAACGTCCTCGACATCCCGGTCGTGGGTGACCGCGTGCGCACCGTCATCGAGCGCGCCGGGCACACCCTGTCGTCGTACTCCGGCCAGGCCATGCTCGAGTCGATCCAGTCCTTCCCGCGCACCGAACTCTTCTCGGCGGACAGCAGGTCGCTCTTCGACACCATCTCGGCCGTGGAGCGCAGTGCCCTGCGCCGCGAGGTGCTGCTCTTCCTGCGCCGTGACGGGTACGGCCGGTTCGTGTCGGCGCTGGTCTACCTTCCGCGCGACTCCTACACCACCCGCCTGCGTCTCGAGACCCGCAGGATCCTGCTGCACGAGCTCGGCGGTACCGACGTCGAGTACGAGGCACGCGTCTCGGACAGCCCACTCGCGTTGGTGCACTTCACTGTTCGCTTCGACGGACAGAGCGCGGACGCCGTCGACGTCTCGGACGCCAACCGCGACCGCATCCGGGCGCTGATCGCCGACGCCACCCGCACGTGGGATGACGCTCTGCGTGAGGCGGCCGCGGCCGACCCGTCGGTGTCGCCCGACAACGCGGCGCGCTATGCCGTCGCCTTCCCCGAGGCCTACAAGCAGGACTTCGACGCGGACCGGGCGCTCGTCGACATCGCTCGACTCGACGCGCTCGTCGGCGACGACATCGACATGTGCCTGTACCGCCCGCGCGACGCCGAGGCGGGTCACTGGCGTTTCTCCCTCTACGTGACCGGCAGCGAGGTCTCGCTGAGCCAGGTGCTGCCCGTCCTGCAGAGCCTCGGTGTGGAGGTGGTCGACGAGCGGCCGTACGCCGTGGTGCGCAAGGACGGAACGCGCTGCTGGATCTACGATTTCGGCCTGTCCGCGGAGCCCGAGGTCATCGAGGGCGCCGAGAACCAGACGAGTGTGGTCAGCCGACGATTCACCGACGCGTTCGCTGCCGTGTGGAACGGCCACGCGGAGGCCGACCGCTTCAACGAACTGGTTCTGCGGGCCGGTCTCGAGTGGCGCCGCGCGGTGGTGCTGCGGGCGTACGCGAAGTACCTGCGCCAGGCCGCATTCCCTTTCAGCCAGACCGGCATCGAGGGTGTTCTCCTCGCCAACCCGGTGACGGCTCGACTGATCGTCGACCTGTTCGACGCGCAGTTCGATCCCGCCTCGGCGTCCGAGGAGCGTGCCGACGAGATCGCGTCGGAGCTCGCCGAACTGATCGATCAGGTGGTCAGCCTCGACGCCGACAGGGTGCTGCGTGCCCTGTTCACCCTCGTGCGAGCGACGCTGCGCACCAACCACTTCGTCGTCGACGAGCAGGGTCGCGAGCGCGATTTCCTGTCCCTGAAGTTCGACCCTCGCGGCATCGACGTGCTGCCCAAGCCGCGCCCGCGTTTCGAGATCTTCGTGTACTCGCCACGCGTCGAGGGCGTGCACCTGCGCTTCGGCACGGTCGCGCGCGGTGGTCTCCGCTGGTCCGACCGGCGCGAGGACTTCCGCACCGAGGTGCTCGGACTGGCCAAGGCGCAAGCCGTCAAGAACGCGGTCATCGTGCCGGTGGGGGCGAAGGGCGGCTTCGTCGTCAAGCAGCCGCCGTCTCCGACCGGCGATGCTGCGACCGACCGCTCCGCGACCACCGCCGAGGGGCGAGCCTGCTACCGCATGTTCATCGCGGGGCTGCTGGACGTCACCGACAACCTCGACCGCGCCACCCGCGCCGCGATCCCACCGCAGCGCGTGGTGCGACGTGACGACGACGACTCGTACCTCGTGGTGGCGGCGGACAAGGGCACTGCCACGTTCTCCGATCTCGCGAACGAGGTGTCCGCCGAGTACGGCTTCTGGCTCGGTGACGCCTTCGCCTCGGGCGGGTCGGTGGGGTACGACCACAAGGCGATGGGCATCACCGCCAAGGGTGCCTGGGAGAGCGTGAAGCGTCACTTCCGCGAGTACGGCATCGACACGCAGTCCGACGAGATCACCGTGGTCGGTATCGGTGACATGAGTGGCGACGTGTTCGGCAACGGGATGCTGCTCAGTGAACATCTCCGCATCGTCGCCGCGTTCGACCACCGGCACATCTTCCTGGATCCCGCACCCGACGCGGCCGCCTCCTTCGCGGAGCGACGGCGACTGTTCGAACTGCCGCGCTCGTCGTGGGCGGATTACGACACCTCCCTGATCAGCAGGGGTGGCGGAGTACACGAACGCACCGTGAAGTCGGTACCGGTCAGCGCCGAGGTGCGCGCGGCTCTCGGACTGGCGGACGACGTCACCGCCCTGTCACCGCCCGAACTGATGCGCGCCATCCTCACGGCGCCGGTGGACCTGCTGTGGAACGGCGGCATCGGCACCTACGTGAAGTCGCGCACCGAGAGCGATGCCGACGTGGGAGACAAGGCCAACGACCCGGTGCGCGTGAACGGCGCGGACCTGCGGGCGCGCGTGGTCGGAGAGGGCGGCAACCTCGGGGTGACCGCGCTCGGCCGCATCGAGTACAGCGCCGCGGGCGGCAAGATCAACACCGACGCCGTGGACAACTCCGCCGGCGTCGACTGCTCCGATCACGAGGTCAACATCAAGATCCTGCTCGATTCCACCGTGACGTCGGGTGACCTGGCCGCGGAGGACCGGGAGTCCCTGCTGGCCTCCATGACGGACGAGGTGGGCGCCCTCGTTCTCGAGGACAACGTCGCGCAGAACGAGCTGCTGGGTGTCTCACGGGCACACGCCCCCGAACTGCTGGGCGTCCACGCTCGACTGATCGCCGACCTGGTGGCGTCGGGGCGGGTGGACAGGTCGCTCGACGCGCTGCCGACGAAGTCGGAGATCTCGCGACGCCTGCAGAACGGGCTGGGTCTCACCTCGCCCGAGCTGTCGACTCTCATGGCTCACGTGAAGTTGGCGCTGCAGGAAGACCTGCTGGCATCGGATCTGCCAGACAACGACGTGTTCGCCCCGCTCATGACGGACTACTTCCCGACGCCGTTGCGCGAACGTTTCGCCGGTGCCATCAAGGCGCATCCGCTGCGCCGGGAGATCGTGGCCACGCGGGTGGCGAACGAGACGGTCGACCACGGCGGCATCACCTACGCCTTCCGCCTCGCGGAGGACTCGGGAGTCGGGAGCACGGACGCGGCGCGAGCGTTCGCGGCGACGAGCGAGATCTTCGGTCTGCACGACATCTGGGCCGCGATCGCCGCGGCCGACATGCCCACGGACGCGTCCGACGAACTGGTGCTCGAGTCTCGTCGCCTCCTCGACCGAGGATCCCGCTGGCTGTTGTCGAACCGGCCGCAGCCCATCGCTGTCGGTGCCGAGATCACGAGGTTCGCGCGCAAGGTGCGGATCCTGGAATCGCAGCTCCCGACCTGGCTGAAGGGTCGGCAGGCACGCAGCGGACTCGACCGTGCCACGTCCGCCATCGAGAAGGGCGCGCCGGAAGAGCTCGCGCACAGAGTGTTCCGGCTCCTCGACGTGTTCTGCCTGCTCGACGTCATCGAGACGGCGGACATCGCGAACGAGGACGACGAGGTGATGGCGAGCCTCTACTACGCCCTCAGCGAGCACCTCGGCATCGACTGGCTGCTGTCTGCGGTGTCCACGCTCGAACGCGGCGACCGCTGGCACTCCCTGGCGCGGTTGGCGTTGCGGGACGACCTGTACTCGTCGCTGCGTGCCCTCACGCTCGACGTGACGGGCGGCGGCGAACCGGGGGAGACGGCGGACGAGATGATCGCCGACTGGGAGTCCACCAATGCCTCCCGGCTCGCTCGTGCCCGAGCGGCCCTCACGGAGATCGGCGAGTCCGGAACGCTGGATCTGGCGACGCTCTCGGTGGCGGCGCGGCAGATCCGCAGCATGGTGCGAGGGGCGGGTGCGCGGACCGACGTCTCGCGTTGACCACGCCCGGGGGGACGGGCGTGCCCGGCCCGGCGCCGCGCCGGGCCGGATAGGTTGGGGGAGTGACAGACGACGAGCTCATCGGCTTCCACTGCCCCGTCGAGGTGCGCTGGTCGGACATGGACGTGTACCAGCACATCAACCACGCACGCATGGTGACGCTGCTGGAGGAGGCCCGCATCCCGTGGCTCATGGCCGACGGTGTCCCCACCGCGACCCTGCGGAACAGTGCGGTGATAGCCGACCTGCACGTGCGCTACCGCGGCCAGTTGCGCCACGAGGACACGCCTCTCGACGTGTTCATGTGGGTGGAGCAGTTGCGGGCCGTCGACTTCACGGCGGGATACGAGGTGCGCCCGCACGGCGCACCGATGAGTACTCCGCCGGCCATCGTGGCGTCCACGCAGATCGCAGCCTTCGACATCGACACCCAGCGCCTGCGCCGGCTGTCCGGCGACGAGCGTGAGTACCTGCAGCGCTGGCAGCGGCCGTGACGGGTGCGCTGGCCGAGCGGTCGGTGACCGTCCCGGACTCGCGGGACCGGGACGATCTGTCGACCTTCCTGACCCACGCCGCGCGGCTCGACCCGGGCGCGGTGGTGCGCCTCCGGCGCCGCGGTGACAGTCACGTGGTCGCGTGGATCGAGACCGGATTCGACGTCCTCGCCGCCCGCGTGATCCGCGCCCGGGTGCTGCCGTCGGACGTCACCGTGGCCGCGGACGGGCTCCTCTCGGCGATGCGATCCGCCGGACCTGCACCGTTCGATCCCGGCTTCGGCATGGACTCCGCCTGGCGCGGTCCGGTGCCGCCGGACGCCGGGTGGACCCATGTGGACGACGTCCCCGGTCCGGTGTTCGTGGAGCTGGCCGAGCGTGGTGTCGCCCTGGCCCGCGAACACGGAACCGATCACGGCCCGCCCGTGTCGCTGCTCGATCAGGACGTGGTGACCGTCGAGGCCGACGGCGAGGCAGTGCCCGTGTCGATGCGCATGATCTTCGCGCTCAACGCCATGAAGTTCGTACCCACGGTGTCCGACTCGACGCGGAGTGCGGACGACGCGCGCGTCCGGGTGCGAATCGCTCGGTCGTGGATCCGGCTCGACGCCCGCTACGGATCGGTGTTCCGCAGCCGGGGCGCCACGATCCCGCTCATGGTGTCCTGACCGACCCGCACCGCGACTCGTTCAGACGAGCCAGGCCGCCGCGTCGGCCGGAAGCAGCCCGTCCTGCAGCGGTGTGCTGGCGAGCAGCAGCGCTCCCGGCGGCAGGGTGATGGGCTCGGACGTGGTGTTCAGCGCGCAGATGACGCCGCCGCGGCGCCGGAACGCCAGACACCCGGGAGGGCTCCCGTACCACTCGACTCCGGGCTCGCTGAACTCCGGACGCGCGGCCCGCAGGCTCAACGCCGTCCGATAGAGGCTCAGCATGGAGTCCACGTCCTCGAGTTGGCTCTCCACGGTCAGCGGGGCCCACTCGGCGGGAATCGGTAACCAGGTCTCCCGCGCCGTCGAGAACCCGAACGGCGGCTCGGTGCCCTCCCACGGCAGCGGGACGCGGCACGCGTCTCGTCCGCGTTCCTGGCCGCCGGATCGGAACCAGGCGGGATCCTGCAGAGCGGAGTCGGGGAGGTCCGCGTTGGGCAGCCCGAGCTCGGAGCCGTTGTAGACGAACACGACACCGGGGAGCGCCAGCAGGACCAGGGCCATCGCGCGTGCGCGCTGCAGACCCTGCTCACCTCCGCCGTACCGGGTGACCTCGCGGTCGACATCGTGGTTGGACAGGGCCCACGTCGGCGTGCCGCCGACACGGTCGACCGCGTCGAGCGAGTTGTCGACGGCATCCCTGATGGCCGAGGCGTCGAACGCGGACTCGGCCAGCCGGAAGTTGAAGCCCAGGGTGAGCTCGTCGGGACGGATGTAGCGACTGAAGCGTTCGTTGTCCTGGACCCACACCTCGCCGACCGTCATCGCGCCGTCGTACTCGTCCACGACCCGTCGGATGGCGCGGTGGATCTCGTGCACCCCGTCGTCGTCGAAACGGGGGTCCCCGTCCTCGTTGCGCATCAGCTCGTTCACGGACAGATCCATGTCCGGGAGATCCGCCGGCTTGGCCATGCCGTGGGCCACGTCGATGCGGAACCCGTCGACACCGCGGTCGAGCCAGAACCGGATCGTCGCCTCCAGGTCGGCGAGCACCTCGGGTTCGGTCCAGTTCAGATCCGGCTGCTCGGGCGCGAAGATGTGGAGGTACCACTGACCGGGTGTGCCGTCCGCCTCGGTGACGCGGTGCCACGCGGGACCGCCGAAGATGCTGGGCCAGTTGTTCGGCGGCTCGGAGCCGTCGCCCTTGCCGTCCCGGAACACGTAGCGGGCCCGCTCCGGGCTCCCGGGCGCCGCGGCCAGAGCGGCCCGGAACCATTCGTGCTGATCGCTCGTGTGGTTCGGGACCAGGTCCATCGTGACCTTCATACCTCGCGCGTGCGCCTCCGTCACCACGGCGTCCATCGTCTCGAGAGATCCGAACAGCGGATCGATGTCGCGGGGATCGGACACGTCGTATCCGTGGTCGACCATCGGCGACCGCATCACCGGACTGAGCCAGAGTGCATCGACGCCGAGCAGTTCCAGGTATCCGAGCTTGTCCCGGATGCCACCCAGATCACCGATCCCGTCGCCGTCGGAGTCCGCGAACGAGCGGGGGTAGATCTGGTAGAAGACGGCGTCGGACCACCAGGGGGCCGGGGCGGACGGGCCGTCGGCGGGGGACGGGCCGGCGGACGCGTCGATCGGAGTGCTCACAGGCGCAATAGTGCCAAAGGCCGAGCTGCGAGGGGCGGTGCGCCCGTCACCACGACCCCTCCGGCCTGCCCGGCCTCTCGTGGCGACCGGCCTCCGGCCTGCCCGGCTCCCACGAGAATCACCACGCGTCCGCTGTTCATGCCATGGGGAGGTCAAGAAAATCGGAACTATCGGCGTGAAAACTACCCAAAGTTTGTTTGGTGGGGTATTTTCAGGCGGAACTTCAAGCGACGGTAAAGGAACCTCCATGACGACTCCTGTATTCGAAGCCGTGAGTCTCGACTCCGTCGAGCTCCTGCCGGCTCCGATCGATCCTTCGTGGATCCTCGAGGGTGCTCCCGTCGCGCGCAGCGGTCAGTGGTCCTGCAGCCCGGACACCACCACGTCGTCGTGGGTCTGGGACTGCACCGCCGGCACCTTCAACTGGTACTTCGAGCAGGACGAGACCATCCACGTCATCGAGGGCGAAGTCGTCGTCCAGTCCGCGGGCAACGAGCCCCGCGTGCTCCGCGCCGGGGATGCCGCTCTCTTCTACGCCGGCACCTGGGCCGAGTGGCACGTGCCGCACTACGTGCGCAAGCACGCCATCCTGCGCCCGCACATCCCGCGTCCCCTGTGGTTCGCGATGCGTGTCGCCCGCAAGCTGCGGGGCAAGGGCCGCTCCGGCGCCCTCGGCTGAGCGCGCAGCACTACAGCGGCGAGTTCACCATCGAGTTCGCCGCCATCTCGATGTAGTCGACGAACTGCCGTCGATGCACATCGTCCATCGTGTCCGAGTCGATCGACGCCAGGGCCGTGTGCATCGCGCGCAGCCAGGCGTCGCGCTCGAACGGCCCGATGACGAACGGCGAGTGCCGCATCCGCAGACGCGGGTGGCCGCGCTCGTCCGAGTAGGTACGCGGACCACCCCAGTACTGCTCGAGGAACATGCGCATCCGGCGCTCCGCCGGGCCCAGGTCCTCCTCCGGGTACAGCCGCCGCAGAATCTCGTCCCGCTCGACCTCGGCGTAGAAGCGCGCGGTCAGGGTGCGAAACGTCTCCGCACCGCCGACCGCGTCGTAGAAGGTCTGTGCCGGCTCGGTCATGGCTCCATTGTTCTCCACGATCACGTGCTCATACTCGGGGCGGGTCCGAAGGGCCGCCCGTTGGGGTAGGGCGCCGCGATGCCGGACTCGTCGAAGGCGTCCAGGATCTGACGATGCAACTGGCGCTGCACGGCCCACTGCCGGCCGGGTCGGACCTTGATGGTCAGGCGCAGCGTCACCGTGTCCGACGTGACGGCGTCGACGCCGAGCATCTGCGGGGCCTCGAGAATGTCCTCCTGGAACTCGCCACGCTCGATGGACTCGCGCGCCGTGCGCTCGGCCACCTCGCACGCGACGTCGATGTCGGCGGAATGACTGACGGGGAGGTCCAACACCGCGACGGCGTGACCCTGGCTCATGTTGCCGACACGCAGCACCTCGCCGTTGCGGACGTACCAGAGCGTCCCGGAGATGTCGCGGACCGTGGTGACCCGCAGGCCCACGGTCTCGACCGTGCCCGATGCCTCGCCGAGATCGACGATGTCGCCGACTCCGTACTGGTCCTCGAGCAGCATGAAGATGCCGGAGAGGAAGTCGCGGACGAGGTTCTGCGCGCCGAAACCGAGCGCGACACCCACGATGCCTGCGGACGCGATGAAGGGGGCGACGTTCACACCGACGATGGAGAGCGCGGAGAGCACGAACCAGACCAGGATGCCGACGGAGACCGCCGACTTGAGCACCGAACCGATGGTGCGGGCGCGCTGGTTGCGGCGCTCGTTCAGGATGGTGGTGGTGACGCCGGCGGGGGCACGTTCGCGCAGCGGCCTCAGCAGGGGCGGTTTACCCGCAGCGCTGCGACCCGCGCCGGGTGAGCGGCTGGTGAACCGGTCGATCATGCGGTGCAGGATGTAACGCAGAACCACGGCGAGCAGGGCGTACCCCAGAACCTGGAGCGGGCGTTGGATCAGCCAGTCGCGACCGGTGTCGGAGAGCGAGAGGGCGAGGACGTCGTTCGGGTCGAAGGAATACACCCGAAAAGTCTACGGATCTCCTCGGCGCACGCCACCTGTCACCACCCGTCTCGGCACCCACCCCGCCACCCGTGCGGGGGGACACCCGGAGTTCACCGCGTGGCCGTCGGCCGGACCTCGAATGAGCGTGCGAACGGCACCGATTCGTGATGCACTGTGGTTGGTCTTCACGTGCGGGCGGTGGCTGTCGCAAACCAGTGGTAGTCGCGCCGCGCGCAGTGGTCACTGGAGGTGGCATGAAGAAGAGCGGGACTGTCGCGAAGGTTCGGGCCGGGCATCGACAACTGTCGCCCACCGACGCCGTGCAGGGCGGCGCGTCGGGGGCGCGACCCCAGTCCGAACACCCTGTCGTCTTCGGCGGCGCGTCGTTGCACGCCGTCACCGATCACTCCAGTCCGGCCGACGTCGACGGGCACCTCGATCACGAGGACGCCGTCCCCGCCTGGGTGAAGCGGCGCGTACTCCTCCTGAACGCCACGTTCGAACCACTCACCGCGCTGCCCATGCGGCGTGCCGTCGTCCTGCTGGTCTGCGAGAAGGCCGTCGTGGTGCACGACGACGACGACGGTCCCGTCGTCCACTCGGCGGACATCGCTCTGCAGGTGCCGTCGGTCATCCGCCTCCGCTCGTACGTGCGGGTGCCCTACCGGGCGCGCATCCCGATGACGCGGGCGGCTCTGATGCATCGGGACCGTTTCCGGTGCGCGTACTGCGGTTCCAAGGCCGAGACCATCGACCACGTGGTGCCGCGCAGTCGCGGCGGCGGTCACTCCTGGGAGAACTGCGTCGCGTGCTGCGCTTCCTGCAATCACCGCAAGGCGGACAAGATGCTCAGCGAGCTGGGGTGGACCCTGCGCGCCGCGCTGGTCCCGCCGAAGGGTCCGCACTGGCGACTGCTCGCGAGCATCAAGGAACTCGATCCCACCTGGCTGCCGTACCTGGGTGAGGGCGCGGCCTGACACCCGTCCACTAAGGTGATGGGCGTGAGCATCCTCGAAACCGCGCTGATCTTCGGACTGATTCCGTTGGCACTGTTCCTCGCGCTCTTCGTGTTCGCGAAGATCACGTCGACCGATCCCGCGCCGCGTCCCGCCCCCTACCGACTCGGGCAGCAGTGGGACCACGCCCCGGTGCTGTGGTCGGCCACGGACGAGGTGACGCCGTACTCGCAGCACGCTGCGCATTCGACACACGCCGAACTCACCGCGGGTTCGGCTTCGCTGGTAGGAGGCCGGGCAAGTGGCAAGTGGTGAACTCTCGACCCGTCGGATCGACGAGGAGAACCTTCCCGTCGGCCATGTGGTGACCGCGAGCGGTCGAGTCTCCGGTGTGCACCAGGTGGGCACCGTCAACCCCGACCTGTCCCCATTCGCGACCGACGAGCTGATCCAGCTCGACGAGTCGCTCATCGAGGCCACCCGCCGTACGGGCATCCGCTTCAACGTGCTGGTCGGTGACCTCGGCCCCGACACCGCCGCGGGTGCGGACGCCGCTCTCGCGGGAACGCCCGAGGCCGAGTACTCGGTGCTCATCGCCGTCTCACCGAACCAGCGCGCCATCGAGGTTCGTTCCGGTCGAGGCGTCGCCCATCTCGTCGACGACCGCATCGCGCAGCTCGGTATCACCGCGGCCACGGGATCCTTCCGTGACGGCGACCTGATCGACGGCCTCGTCGCCGCCGTGCGCGTCATGAGCGCGGCGATCACCGGCCCGTCCGCCTGACACGGCGCCACCCCGGCACAGAGACAAGGGCCCATCATCCGCGAGGATGATGGGCCCTTGTCCGTGCGCGAGTCAGGTGCGGTCAGGCACCGTCCGCCGCTCGAGCGGCGAGCGACCGCACCACGGACGCGCGACCCTCGACGACGAGGCGCGCGAGGGCCGGCGGGTGGTCGCCCGCGAGGAACTCGTCCGCCGCCGCCACCGACTGCTCACTGATGGACCAGGTCGGGTACAGACCGACGACGACGGTCTGCGCGACCTCGCTGGAACGACGTGCCCAGACATCGGAGATGGCGTCGAAGTAGCGGGAGACGAACGGCTCCAACAACTCTCCCTGGCCCGCACCGGGGAACGCGCCGATGATGGCACGCGCGGTGATGTTGGGTAGGGAGTCGTTGTCGATGACCGTGGTCCACGCCTCCTCCTTGACCGAGGCCTGCGGGCGGGCAGCTCGCGCCGCCGCCGCGTTGCGGGCACCGGCCGCGGTGTTGTCCTTCTCGGCCTCGGCGTCGATCACGGGTGTGTCGGACCCCGTGTCGATCGCGCCGCTGCGAGCCAGAGCGGTGACGAACCGCCAGCGCAGATCGGTGTCGACGGTGAGGCCGCCCAGATCCTGGCCGTCCACATCTCCGTCGAGCAGCGCCTGCAGCACTGTCGTGTGGCGCTCGGCCAGCACGGACGAGGCCAGCGCGTTGACGTAGGCCAGCTGATGATCCGACCCACCGTCGGCCGCGCGCGCCAGCTCGAGGAGGCGGTCGGCGAACTCGGGCCATCCCGTGGACTGCGCCCACCCCGGCTCGGCATAGCTGCCGAGCGCGGTCTGCGCCTGCAGCAGGAGCCGCTGCACGACTCCGACCTCGGTCTCGGAGGTGATGCCGCGCTGCACCAGTGCGACGAAGTCGCGTGCCTTCAGATCGGCCTGCCGGGTCATCTCCCACGCCGCCGACCACGCCAGGGTGCGGGGGAGCGACTCGGTGATGTCGCCGATGCGCGCGATGAGCGTCTCGAGCGAAGTCGGATCCAGCTGCAGCGAGCAGTACGTCAGGTCGTCGTCGTTGACGAGCACCAACCGACCGGCGGGCGTGCCCACCAGCGCGGGAACCTCGGTGCGCTCCTGCGGCTCGACGTCGAGCTCGACCCGCTGGGCGCGAGTGAGCGCGCCGGAGTCGTCACCGTCGTAGATGCCGACGGCGATGCGGTGCACGCGGCGCTCACCCTTGCCGGGTGCCGCGGCCCCCTGCACGACGGAGAAGGACGAGTAGTTGCCGTCGTCGTCGATCTCGAATTCCGGTGTCAGGGTGTTCAGGCCGGTGGTGCGCAGCCACTGATCACCCCAGTCCGACAGGTCGCGACCGGACGAGGCCTCGAGAGCCGACAGCAGATCCGAGAAGGTCGCGTTGCCGAAGGCGTGGTCGCGGAAGTAGCTGCGCAGGCCCGCGAGGAAGTCCTCGAGCCCGACGTAGGCGACGAGCTGCTTGAGGACGCTGGCGCCCTTGGCATAGGTGATGCCGTCGAAGTTGACCTCGACTGCGGCGAGATCGGGAATGTCCGCGGCGATGGGGTGCGTCGACGGCAACTGGTCCTGGCGGTAGGCCCAGCTCTTCTCGACGTTCGCGAACGTGGTCCACGCGCTGGTGTACTCCGTGGCCTCCGACTGGCAGAGCACCGACGCGAACGTGGCGAAGGACTCGTTGAGCCACAGGTCGTCCCACCACCGCATGGTCACGAGATCGCCGAACCACATGTGGGCCATCTCGTGCAGCACGGTCTCGGCGCGGCGCTCGTAGGAGTAGCGCGTCACCTTGGACCGGAAGACGTAGTCCTCCAGGAAGGTCACCGCGCCGGCGTTCTCCATCGCGCCCGCGTTGAACTCGGGCACGAACAGCTGGTCGTACTTGCCGAAGGCGTACGGGACACCGAAGTTACGGTGGTAGAACTCGAAGCCCTGCTTGGTCTCGGTGAAGAGGCGATCGGCGTCCATGTACTCCGACAGCGATGCGCGGCAGTAGATTCCGAGCGGAATGGTGCCGTGGTCGTCCGAGTAGGAATCGGTCCACTGCGCGTACGGGCCGGCGATGAGCGCGACGAGGTAGGTGCTCATCACGGGAGTCGTCTCGAACACGTGCGTCGTGGCACCGGACGCCTCGGAGGTCTCCGCGGCAGCCGCGTTGGAGATGACGGCCCAGTCCTTCGGTGCCGTCACCGTCACGTCGAAGGTCGCTTTGAGATCCGGCTGATCGAAACACGCGAACATGCGCTTGGCGTCCGCGGTCTCGAACTGGCTGTACAGGTAGACGGAGCCGTCCGACGGATCGACGAAGCGGTGCAGGCCCTCACCGGTATGGGAGTAGACGCACTCCGCGACCACGGTGAGCTCGTTGTGCTCCGCGAGGTCGGTGAGCGCGATGCCCGTCGACTCGTCGTAGGAGGAGACGTCGACGTCGGTTCCGTTGAGCGTCGCGGAGCTCACCGAGGCGGCGACGATGTCGACGACACTGGAGGCTCCGGCGGTCGCGTCGAAGGTGACGGTGGTGGTCGAGGAGAAGGTCTTCTCGCCCGGGCCACCGGCTCCGTCCGTCAGGTCGAGAGTGATGGAGTAGTGCGTGACCGTGAGCAGCGAGGACCGTTCCTCTGCCTGGTCCCTGGTCAAATTGGGGGCAACCACGTGCACCCTTTCTGTCGATTTCTTCTGCCACCGCCGAACTGCGGTCGCGGCTGTGTCCATCCCATCATGACGCCGGTCGCCGCGGGCGGGTAGAACAGGTGTGCAGAGTTCGTGTCACCGGCCCACTGTGCGGGACGCTCCGCAGACCAGCCGAACACCGAGCACTACCCGACGACGAAAGGACCGACGTGAGCGATAGCAAGGACGTGGCAGATTTCTGGTTCGACCCGCTCTGCCCGTGGTGCTGGATCACCTCGCGCTGGATTCTCGAGGTGGCGAAGGTTCGCGACATCGAGACGAACTTCCACGTCATGAGCCTGGCGGTCCTCAACGAGGGACGCGATCTTCCCGACGAGTACCAGGACATGATGAAGAAGGCGTGGGGTCCCGTCCGCGTCGCGATCGCGGCCGCGCAGGAGAAGGGCGACGAGATCCTCGCGCCGCTCTACACCGAGATGGGGACGCGAATCCACAACGAGGGCAACAAGGACTTCCCGGACGTGATCCAGAAGTCGCTCGCTGCACTGGACCTCCCGGCCTCGTTGGCCGAGGCGGCCGCGAGCAGTGAGTTCGACGACGCGCTGCGCAAGAGCCACCACGCGGGAATGGACAAGGTGGGCAAGGACGTCGGCACGCCGACCATCCACGTCAACGGTGTCGCCTTCTTCGGTCCCGTGCTGTCGAGGATCCCGCGCGGCGAGGAGGCCGGCAAGCTGTGGGACGCGTCGGTGATCTTCGCGTCGTACCCGCACTTCTTCGAGCTCAAGCGTTCTCGCAACGAGGACCCGCAGTTCGACTGAGTCGACCGCGCACCCCGTCGGTGATTCCGGCGGGGTGCGTCAGACCACGATGAGGTCGGGACGGCCGCGGCGATCGCGAGTGCCGTCCCCGAACTCCAGTGCCTCGCCGCCGAGCCAGCGGCGCGCGGACCAGGCGGCCGCCACCGCGTCGAGCACGTCGTCCATCGCGGGCCCGTCCTCGATCGCACTCGTGGCCTCCAGCAGCGCCGGCACGTCCACCACCACCGAGAGTGCTTGCAGCCGTTGCGCGATGCCGCGGGCTCGTTTCTTCGACGTGAAGCGGGTGGCGGGGGCGAGCGCCCGGAACGACGATTCCGGGTGCACCTCGATCACCCGCGCGATGTCTGGGTCGGCCGCGTCCCAGGCCCGGATGTGGTCGGTGAGGTACCAGGACTGCTTGCTGATGGCCTTGCCCGTGCGGGCGCGGGCGATCACGCAGGCGTCCTCCCAGGAGGCCGCCCACACCGCGTCGCGTACCGGCGTGGGGAAGAGCGACGATCGCGCCGGGCCCAGGAACGTCCGAACCTGGAGTTCGCTCGCTCGCACTCCGGCGTCGGGAACGGTCAGCGGCATGTCGACCCCGACGGCCGCGCAGTCCCGGGTGGTGTCCAGGACGGCCGCGACGGTGTCGACCAGGGTCAACGACACTCGTCCGTCGTGGAGGCGAGCCACCACCCACCGGCCCGCGGCGCCGTCCACCCCGGCGACGGGGCCCCACCCGCACGGTGGCGTCGGGGCGGAGGGGGGCACCTGTCAAACTCTAGCCATGCGCGTATACCTGGGTGCCGATCACGCCGGCTTCGAGTTCAAGAATCAGATCATCGACCACCTGCGGGAATCGGGACACGAGCCGATCGACTGCGGTGCGTTCACGTACGACGCGGTGGACGACTACCCGGCGTTCTGCATCGAGGCGGCTCGCCGCACGGTCGCCGACCCGGAGAGCCTCGGACTGGTGCTCGGTGGCTCCGGCAACGGTGAGCAGATCGCGGCCAACAAGGTCCCAGGCGCGCGGTGCGCTCTCGCCTGGAGCGTCGAGACGGCCCAGCTCGCGCGTCAGCACAACAAGGCGCAGCTGATCGGCATCGGCGGCCGCATGCACACGCTGCCCGAGGCGCTCGCGATCGTGGACGCGTTCCTCGAGACCCCGTGGTCGGGTGAGGAGCGCCACCAGCGCCGCATCGACATCCTGTCCGAGTACGAGCGCACCGGCGACGCGCCGGCCGTTCCCGGTGCACCCTCGGCCGACGGCGGCTCCGAATAAGAGGGTCCGCACCACAGCCCGAGTAGTCAGGTACCACCCATGCCCGAGGGGCACACTCTCCATCGTCTGGCGCGACTGCACCAGAAGCGTTTCGGCGGCCAGGTCATCGAGGTGTCCAGTCCGCAGGGACGTTTCGTCGACGGCGCCGAGTGGGTCTCCGGGCATGTCCTGAAGCGCGCCGACGCCTGGGGCAAGCATCTGCTCCACCGGTATGACAACGGGGCGATCGTCCACGTCCACCTCGGGCTGTACGGAAAGTTCGGCGAGCAGTCCGTTCCCATGAAGGAGCCCGTCGGCCAGGTGCGGATGCGCATGGTGGGGGAGGAGTACGGCACCGACCTGCGCGGCCCCACCCGCTGCGAGATCTTCGACGACACTCAGGTCGACGCGCTGGTGGCGCGCCTGGGTCCCGATCCGCTGCGCAAGGAGTCCGACCCGGAGAAGGCGTTCCACCGGATCCACAAGTCGGCCATGGCGGTCGGCGCGTTGCTGATGGAGCAGGACGTCATCGCCGGCATCGGCAACGTCTACCGGGCCGAGCTGCTGTTCCGGCACCGCGTGAGCCCGTTCCGCACCGGCAAGCACCTCGACCACGAGGAGTGGGACGAGATGTGGACGGATCTCGTCGAGTTGATGAAGGTGGGCGTGCGACGCGGGCGCATCATCACGCTGGACAAGGAACACGACTCGGGCACAGGGTCGCGTGGACCGGGACGCCCGCGTTCCTACGTCTACAAGAGGAACGGCCAGCCGTGCCTGATCTGCGGCACGACGATTCTCACCGCGGACATGAAGGGGCGCAACCTCTTCTGGTGCCCGACGTGTCAGGCGACGTGAGGTCGGTCGAGCACTGATCCGTCCGCACGAGTTCCGGGGGGCGCGCACCCGGTTCCGCTGACTGGACGGGGTGCACGGCACCGGGGGGTGTGCGGACCGGCGCCCGTGGAGGTCAGAAACCTCCGAAGTCGCCGCCGCCCCCGAAGTCGCCGCCGCCGCCGAAGTCACCACCACCGCCGAAGTCGCCACCACCGAAGTCGCCCCCGGCATCGCCGCCCATGTCGCCGCCACCGTCACCCGTGTCGCCGCCCATGTCGCCCCCGTCGTTCATGTCGGTCCCGTCGCCCTCACCACTGGCGAAGTTGTCCGCCCCGTAGCCCACGCCGGCCATCCCGGAGAACATCGCGGAGAACAGGAACATGGATCCCATGCCCCACGCGCCGGCCACGAGGGCGGGCTTCCACCACGGCTCGGAGTACCAGCCCGCAGGGACGGGGCGACCCGCCACGCGTCCGCCGGGGTAGTAGTTCGGCGTCTTCTCGGACGGTCCGGGGCTCGCGGTCACGGCCCGACCCTCGTAGTCGACGGTGCGTTCCTCGGTGACCTCGCCCGCGGACTTCTGTCCGACGATGGTGGGGACCTCGGGGCCGGGGTCCATGCCCATCGCCAGCCGGGCAGCGCGGATGTAGTAGAGCCCTTCCAGCGCAGTCTGTTTGGCCAGACGCGCCTGGGTGGGGGACTGCGCCTGATCGATCTGTGAGCCCGCGGCCGTGTAGCGCTCGGACGCGTCGGCCAGAGCCTGCTTGGAGGCAGTGTCCGAGCCCACCAGGTTGTACACCTGGCCGCCGAGGCGCTCGATGGCCTGACGCGCGTCGGCCTTGGCGTCGTCGAGCGACTCGAGACTCCGTCGGCCGGACCTGCGCTGGGACACGACGACGACGCCGACGACCAGAGCCACGACGACGATGATCAGGAGCAGAGGTTCCATGGTCCCAGTGTACGGAGAGTCCGGTTCCGGTCGCGGATCACGACGCGGGGCGCAGCGACTCCCGGCCGTTGCTCCACGCGTCCATGAGATGGTCCGCCAGGACGTTCTCGACATGGTCGATGGCGCGCATCCCGAAGACGACGTCCGCCTCGAGTTCCGGTTCGCGCGCGACGAGGTCGCCCACCACGTCGTGTCGCATGACCTGCTCGTGCACCGCGTCCGCCTCGACGTGCTCGGCGTAGAACGCGACACACTCGGCCGGGAACTCCAACCGCTGCAACGCTTTAACCAGCCGCTGCGATCCGGGTGAGGAGGTGATCTCGGTCGCGGCGAGGTGTCCGACGGCGGCACCTCGCAGCGATCGGTGCAGACCGAACATCGACATCAGGTTGACCGGTGCGAGGGTCGGTGCACCCACCCGGTCGAGGAAACCGAGGTAGGTCGCGTCGAGTCCCGCCGCTGCCAGGAGGTCGCGAAAGAGGTTCTGGTGCATCCGGCTTCCGCGCCCGCCGCCGAACTCGTCGAACTCGACGGCGACGTAGGAGGCCTTGGCCTGACCCTGCAGCCGCGGGATCGTCCACGCGTGGGGGTCGGCCTCCTTGAGGTGGTACAGCGATCGGTGCGCGAGGTACTCCCGCATCTGCTCGGCGGTGCCGGTGTCGCGGAGGTGGAAGGACGGGCCGGACCCGTCGACGTGCTCCGTCGACAACAGGTCCATCTCGTCGGCCGCCGAGCCGCCCACCGTCACGTGCGCACGGACGTCGGCGAGGAAGGCGCTCTCCATCTCGGCACGCAGACGCAGGAGGTCGGGATTCCACTCCCAGGCGTCGTCCACACCGGGGAGCCCGCGGTAGTGCAGTTCGTAGCAGAGGTACAACGCGAGATGAAGGTCGTCGCCGTAGGGATCGGCGTCCGTGACGGGGGCGACGACGCTGCCCGCGTCCGACGGGGACTGCACGAGTGCGGACAGGACGGCGGAGGACAGCGGCCCACGCGCCGTCGGCAGCGCGGCTGCGGTCGGCGGGGTCGAGGTGGTCGGGGTGTCGTTCAGCATCGCGGTCACCTCGTCCGACTACCCGTTTCGACCGTGTCCGAACATGCGTGGCGGTTGCTGGGGTCCGAAGACGGGCAGCGGACCCGATCCGGGTTCGGTCGGTACGGGCGTGGTGCGGCGGAGCAACAGGGTGGCCGCGTCGAGCACCAGTTCGCGGTCGTACGTCAGGCGGTAGTCGAAGACCGGGTCCGAGTCGGTCGATCCGCCGCCGTCCGCTTCGGCTCCGATGACGGCAGCGGTGAAGTGCGGGCTCACGACGATCACCGACAGTTCCCGCAACAGCGGGTCCGCGGCCGGCAGCCTCATGGCGTGCAGGCCGGGCACCGGCGGTGTGGTCGCGGCGCCGCCTCGTCCGAACAGGGCGACGAGCGTCCCGGACGCGGCGAGGTGCGCGGCCTGATGCATCTGCTCGGCGGACACCTCGAACGAGTGCGGAACCGTGGCCAGCACGATGGTCGACGGTCCGGTGGCCGCCGCGTGGAGCGCGAACTGGTCGATGATCGTGGAGAGCAGGGACAGACGCCCGCGGCGGATGCCACCGGTGGCCGCGGCGAGTGCGAAGGGCGTCGGCGCGGACGGCATGCGGTGGGTGAGCCCGACGGCGAAGGGGGAGTCCGACGGCAGGTCGGCGGCGGTCGGGCCGGCGTGTGGCTCACGGCGCGGCAACGGAGCGGGCGTGCCGAAGAGCCAGCCCTGGCCGAGAGCAGCGCCCATCTCACGCGCGAGATGCAGGTGTTCCTCGGTCTCGATGCCCTCGGCGAGGACCACCGCGCCCGTGCGGTCGGACTCCGCCGAGACCGCCGCGAGCACCCGCGCGGTGTCCGCCGTCGCCCGCTGCTGGGTGAACGTCATGTCCAGCTTGATGATGTCGGGCCGCAGGAACGGCAGCAGGGCCAGGCTCGCCGTCTCGGCTCCCACGTCGTCCACCGCCACGAGCCACCGTCGGTCGCGCACTCGTTCCACTGCCTCGAGCAGCGATGCGGGGTCGGCGAGCAGGTCACGTTCGGTGATCTCCACGACCACCGACAGTCGCGACGCCTCGGCGAGCAGAGCGGCCACCCCCGCGGGAGGCGCGAGGTTCATCGCGCTGGGTTCCATGTTGACGAACAACTGCAACCCGGTCGGCAGATTGGCCTCCAGCGCCCCTCGGAGCGCACTGACTCGGCACATCCAGTCCAGCTGACCGACGGTCCCGTGCGCACGCGCCGACTCGAACAGTGCGGCGGGTGACTCCCAGGGTGTGCCGACGGGGCCGCGGGCGAGGGCCTCGTAGCCGACCAGCGCGCGCGTCGAGAGGTCGACGACGGGTTGGTAGAGGGAGTGGACCGTCAGGCCTGCGGGGATCTCTTCCACGCCCGGTCCTCTCGTCGGCGGACCGAGTCCGCGTGCCTGCAGCATCTGAAACAGTAGGCCGATCACCCCTCGCGAGGGCGAGGACGGATCAGACGGGCGACGGCACGACGGTGACAGGGACGTCCACCGAGTGCATCACGGCTCGGCTGGTCGATCCCAGCAGGAGCGAGGTGAATCCACCCCGCCCGCGGCGACCCACGACGACGAGGTCCGCCTCGGCCGATCTGGCCACGAGTTCCCGCACCGGCCGGTCCTGGACCACCACGCGCTCCACCTCGACGTCGGGGTAGTCCTGCGACCACCCGGCCATCGTCTCCGCGAGGACGGCCTCCTCGTCCTCGGCAGACCGACCGCGGCCGCCGGGAACGTCGATGTCGCTCCACGCGTGCACGGCGATCAGCGATGCCCCACGTGACGAGGCGATCTCGAACGCCCAGCGGACGGCGGGCACGCTGTTGTCCGTGCCGTCGACGCCGACGACGACGGCGTGTCCCGTGCCCTCGTTCGGCGGCGTGTCCAGAGGCACCACGGTGACGGCGCACGAGGCGTGTGTCGCCACCGCCGTGCTCACCGACGCGGAGAGTCCTCCGGTGAACTCGCCGAGCCCCCGCGTCCCCACGACGATCATCGCGGCGTCCGTCGATCGTTCGACCAGTACTCCGGCGGGGGTGCCATGGTGGGTCTCGGTGGAGACCGACACGTCGGCCGCCACGGCCCGCGCCGCGTCCACTCCGTCGGCGAGAATGCGGTCGAGTGCACTCGCTGCAGTGTCGTCGACGTCCGCGAAGGCCGGCGCGGACACCGCCGTGACCAGCACGAGGGGCAGGCCGCGAGCGGTGCAGAGCCGCGTGGCCCATCGCACGGCCGCGAGCGCTGCGGACGATCCGTCGACTCCGACGACGACGGGGTGGGACACGGGCATGCAGGCCTCCAGCGGTTCGAACGGACGGTGCCGAGATGACCACAGTGTTCCCGACGCGAGGCGATGGCATGCCCGGAACAGGCAGTTGAGTCTGCAACGGCGTTATCTCGATGTGCTGTGAACGTTATCGGATCGTGATGCTCTGCACGCAGCCTCGTCACTCTGGCGGGCGAATCTAAGGCAGACGCCGAGGAACGAGATCGACGCACACGAACCGGGAGACACAGCAATGACCGCACACGGACTCGACACCCACTTCTCTTTCGACGCTGCCGATCTCACCGTCCTCGAATACGAACGCGGCGACGTCGCCGTGGTGTCGGTCGGCGGCGAGATCGACATGAGCACCACGCCCGAACTCCGCGAGGTCTTGGCACGCGTGGCCGCTCGCGGCCACGAGGACGTGGTTCTCGACCTGTCGGACGTCACCTTCCTGGGCAGCGCCGGCGCCGTCCTTCTCCTCGGCGCGGCGTCCTCGCTGTCGGTCCGTCCGATGGTGCTGGTGGCCACCGACCCCGCAGTGCGGCGCCCGCTCGAGCTCCTCGGCGTCTGCTCGCCGATCACCGTGTGCGGAAGCATCTTCGAGGCAGTGTCGCTGGTCACCTCGGCGCGCGACGGCGCCGGATTCCTGTCCGACGCCGGCTGACCCCCGAACACACGAGAGCCCCCCGATTCGGTGAATCGGGGGGCTCTCGCATTCGTGGAGCGGGCGACGGGAATCGAACCCGCGTAATCAGTTTGGAAGACTGAGGCTCTACCATTGAGCTACGCCCGCATGCCTGCGGCGGTGCTGGGATCGCCAGCTCCTGCCGCCTGCGTTGAGGAACTGTACCGAACGTCGCGCGCGATCGAGAAATCGGCCCGCCGTCGGCGCCTCCGCGGTACCGCCGTAGGATCGTCGGCGCACGTCGCTGTGGCCTTGCCGGTGCGAATCGCCACGATCGAGGGTGACGGCGTGCACGAGGAACGGGATGTGGCGCAGCTTGGTAGCGCATCCGCTTTGGGAGCGGAGGGTCGCAGGTTCGAATCCTGTCATCCCGACAGACGTCGGTCGCCGCGATCGAATGGTCCAGATCCACCTTCCCACCGGAACCACCCCGCACCACCACAGTCCGACACCGAGTCACTGCAGTCGAGCAGATGAAGGAGCACGTTCGTGAAGAGCACTGTCGAGCAGCTGAGCCCGACGCGAGTCCGTATCAACGTCGAGGTGCCCTTCGAGGAGCTGAAGCCTGATTTCGACCGCGCCTACAAGACGCTCGCGCAGCAGATCCGCCTGCCCGGGTTCCGGCCCGGCAAGGCGCCCGCGAAGCTTCTCGAGGCACGCGTCGGCCGCGCGAACGTCCTGAACCAGGTGGTCAACGACGCGTTGCCCGCCAAGTACAACGACGCGCTCAGCTCGACCGAGCTGAAGCCCCTCGGCCAGCCGGACATCGAGATCACCAAGCTCGAGGACGGCGAGGAGATCGTCTTCACCGCCGAGGTCGACGTGCGTCCCGAGATCACGCTGCCCGACTTCTCGAGCGTCACCGTCACCGTCGACCCGGTCGAGATCACCGACGAGGCCGTCGACGAGCAGCTGCTCTCGCTGCGTCAGCGTTTCGGCACCCTCACCGGTGTCGAGCGCGCTGCGCAGACCGGCGACTTCGTCTCCATCGACCTGTCGGCCACGGTCGACGGCGAGGACGTCGCGGAGGCCTCGACCGAGGGCCTGTCCCACGAGGTCGGCTCCGGCCAGCTCATCGAGGGTCTCGACGACGCGATCGTCGGCCTGTCCGTGGGTGACTCCAAGGAGTTCCCGACGACGCTGCTCGCCGGTGAGCACGCCGGCCGGGAAGCGCAGGTCACCGTGACGGTGAAGTCGGTGAAGGAGCGCGAGCTGCCCGAGCCCGACGACGAGTTCGCCCAGCTGGCGAGCCAGTTCGACACGTTCGACGAGCTGATGGCCGATCTGCGCGAGCGCGTGGCCCGCGTCAAGAAGGTCGAGCAGGCCGGGCAGATCCGCGACAAGGTGCTCGAGGCTCTGCTCGAGTCCGTCGAGGTCCCGGTTCCCGAGGCCTTCGTCAAGGCCGAGGTCGATTCTGCGCTGCACGACGCGATCCATCCGCTCGACCACGACGAGGACAAGCTCGCGCAGCAGCTCGAGGCCGCAGGCTCCTCGCGCGAGGAGTTCGACACGAACGCGCGTGAGAGTGCCGAGAAGTCCGTGCGCACCCAGCTGTTGCTCGACACCATCGCCGACGCCGAGTCGGTCCAGGTCGGACAGGAAGAGCTGACCCAGAACATCGTCTTCCAGGCACAGCGGTACGGCATCGCACCGGAGGAGTTCATCCAGCAGGTGCAGCAGGCCAACCAGCTGCCCGCACTGTTCGCCGACATCCGACGCAGCAAGGCACTCGCCGCGATCGTCGATCGCGTCTCCGTGACCGACACCGCCGGTGCGAGCGTCGACACCAAGGAGCTCTTCGGAGATCCCGAGGACGAGGCCACCGACGAGACCGAGTCGGCGGAGATCGAGTCGGCTGCGGACGATTCGTCTGCGGGCGAACAGCAGAAGTAACGCTCACAGCGAACGACGGCGGTTCCGGGACTCCGGGGCCGCCGTCCTTCGTTAGTGTCGGTGACAGAGAACGTGAGCGTTCCGTCCACAGGGAACGTTCGCGCTCACGGCGAGAAACTCGTTCAGGCGAGACCACATCGAGCACGAGAAGGCAGGTACCGTGACCACCACGAACCCGGCGACCAACACCGACCAGGCAGGGCCGTCCCGTCAGGCAGGGTCGATCGTGACCGCTCCGGCCATGACGTCCGCGACCGCCGGACTCAACCTCAGCGACTCCGTCTACGAGCGTCTGCTCCGTGAGCGCATCATCTTCCTCGGCACGCAGGTCGACGACGACATCGCGAACAAGCTGTGCGCCCAGATCCTCCTGCTCTCGGCAGAGGACCCCACTCGCGACATCGCGCTCTACATCAACTCGCCCGGCGGTTCCGTCTCGGCCGGCATGGCGATCTACGACACGATGAACTTCGCCGAGTGCGACGTCGCGACCTACGCGATGGGCCTGGCGGCGTCGATGGGCCAGTTCCTGCTCACCGCCGGGACCAAGGGCAAGCGCTACGCCCTGCCGCACGCCCGCATCATGATGCACCAGCCGTCCGCCGGAATCGGCGGCAGCGCGGCGGACATCGCCATCATGGCCGAGCAGTTCGCCCTCACCAAGCGCGAGATGGCCGAACTGATCGCACAGCACACCGGCCAGTCGTTCGAGCAGGTCACCGAGGACTCCGACCGCGACCGGTGGTTCACGGCGCAGCAGGCCCTCGAGTACGGCATGGTCGATCACGTCATCACACGCGCCGAGCAGGCCGGCGGCACCAGCGGAGCCGACAACTGATCGGACCGGACAGCGCAGCGCGCGACGCGCTCGCTCCTGTCGGTCGTCCGATCTCTTCACCCACACCCTTGGAGTACTGATGTCCCAGCTCTTCGATCCCCGTTCTCTCCCCGGCTCCAGCTCGCCCGCCGGGCCCGATTCCCGCTACATCCTCCCGTCCTTCGTCGAGCACTCCAGCTACGGCGTCAAGGAGTCGAACCCGTACAACAAGCTCTTCGAGGAGCGCATCATCTTCCTCGGCGTGCAGGTCGACGACGCCTCGGCGAACGACATCATGGCGCAGTTGCTCGTGCTCGAGGGTCTCGATCCCGACCGCGACATCACGATGTACATCAACTCGCCCGGTGGCTCGTTCACGTCGCTGATGGCGATCTACGACACGATGCAGTACGTGCGCGCCGATGTCGCGACCGTCTGCCTCGGTCAGGCCGCGTCGGCCGCCGCCGTGCTGCTCGCAGCGGGTGCCCCCGGCAAGCGTGCGGCACTGCCGAACGCTCGCGTCCTCATCCACCAGCCGTCCACCGGCGGTGTGCAGGGCCAGGTGTCGGACCTCGAGATCCAGGCTCGGGAGATCGAGCGCATGCGTCGTCTGATGGAGACCACCCTCGGTCGCCACACCGGCAAGGACGCCGACGTCATCCGCAAGGACACCGATCGCGACAAGATCCTCACGGCCGAGGAGGCCAAGGACTACGGGATCATCGACACCGTCTTCGAATACCGCAAGCTCTCCGCACGCAAGTGACGCCGGCCGGCCGGAGGCCGCTCCCGACACGCCCGGACGACGGGTCGTGGACGGGTGGCTCCGGCCGGTTCCGAGCCCCCGGACTGCATCGATTCACCCACGTCCGAGGGGGTGCGACGCCGCTCCGACATGCCTGCTCGGGTTGCGTCAGAAGTCGACCTCCGACCGCGAAGGCGGGTACGGTCGCACGCAGAGATTCTCTTTCACTAGTGAGGACTAACGCTCATGGCACGCATCGGTGACGGTGGTGATCTGCTCAAGTGCTCTTTCTGCGGAAAGAGCCAGAAGCAGGTCAAGAAGCTCATTGCCGGACCAGGTGTCTACATCTGTGACGAGTGCATCGATCTGTGCAACGAGATCATCGAGGAAGAACTGGCCGAGTCGAGCGAGGTCAAGCTCGACGAGTTGCCCAAGCCCGCGGAGATCCGCGACTTCCTGGAGAACTACGTCATCGGTCAGGACACGGCGAAGCGTCGTCTCGCCGTTGCGGTCTACAACCACTACAAGCGCATCCAGGCCGGCGACAAGGCCCGTGACGCCCGTGGTGAGACCGTGGAACTGGCCAAGTCCAACATCCTGATGCTCGGCCCCACCGGTTGCGGCAAGACCTACCTCGCGCAGACGCTGGCGAAGATGCTGAACGTCCCGTTCGCCATCGCCGACGCCACCGCGTTGACCGAGGCGGGGTACGTCGGTGAGGACGTCGAGAACATCCTCCTCAAGCTGATCCAGGCCGCGGACTACGACGTCAAGCGCGCCGAGACCGGCATCATCTACATCGACGAGGTCGACAAGATCGCTCGCAAGAGCGAGAACCCGTCCATCACGCGCGACGTCTCCGGCGAGGGTGTGCAGCAGGCCCTGCTCAAGATCCTCGAGGGCACACAGGCCAGTGTCCCTCCGCAGGGTGGACGCAAGCACCCGCACCAGGAGTTCATCCAGATCGACACGACCAACGTGCTCTTCATCGTCGCCGGTGCCTTCGCCGGGCTCGAGAAGATCGTGTCGGACCGCATCGGCAAGCGCGGCCTCGGCTTCGGCGCCGAGGTCCACTCCAAGGCCGAGATCGACACGCAGGACCACTTCGCCGAGGTCATGCCCGAGGATCTGATCAAGTTCGGTCTGATTCCCGAGTTCATCGGTCGCCTGCCGGTCGTCGCGTCGGTCACGCATCTCGACAAGGAGTCCCTCGTGACCATCCTGTCGGAGCCGAAGAACGCTCTGGTGAAGCAGTACACGCGCCTGTTCGACATGGACGGTGTCGAATTGGAGTTCACCCCGGACGCGCTGGACGCGATGGCCGAGCAGGCCATCCATCGCGGCACGGGCGCTCGTGGACTGCGCGCGATCATGGAGGAAGTGCTCAACCCGGTCATGTTCGACATCCCCAGTCGTGACGACGTGGCGAAGGTGGTCGTGACGGCGGAGACCGTGAACGACAACGTGCTCCCCACCATCGTGCCGCGCAAGCCGGACCGGCCGGAACGGCGCGAGAAGAGCGCCTGACCCCCTCAGCTCGATCGAGAGCCCCGACGACCGATGGTCGCCGGGGCTCTCGTGCGTCGGGGCTCTGGAGCGTCGGGGCTCTGGAACGTCGGGGGTAGGGTCGCCGCCATGCGCGTCGCGATCACGTACTGCACCCAGTGTCAGTGGCTCCTGCGAGCCGGATGGATGGCGCAGGAACTGCTGCAGACTTTCGGATCCGACCTCACCGAGGTGGCGCTGATTCCCGGCACCGGCGGAGTCTTCCGCGTCGTGGTGGGGGAGTCTGTGGTGTGGGATCGCAAGGAGCGCGGCGGTTTTCCCGAGATCACCGTCCTGAAGCAACTCGTTCGAGACGAGGTCGACCCGGAGCGCGACCTCGGGCACGCGGACCGTCCCTAGACGCGCTCGAACACCGCCGCGAGTCCCTGGCCGCCGCCGATGCACATCGTCTCGAGGCCGTACCGCACGTCTCGTCGCACCATCTCGTGAGCGAGGGTGGTCAGGATGCGTGCGCCGGTCGCGCCGACCGGGTGGCCGAGGGAGATGCCCGAGCCGTGCGGGTTGAGCCGAGGGTCGGCGGGGTCCATCGACCATTCGGTCAGCACCGACAACACCTGCGCGGCGAACGCCTCGTTCAGTTCGACGACGTCCATGTCGTCGAGGGTGAGGCCGAGCCGGCCGAGAACGGCGGCCGTCGCCGGGACCGGGCCGATGCCCATCGTCGCCGGCGCGACACCGGCCACCGCCCATCCGGCGAGTCGGACCAGAGGTGTCAGCCCCAGCGCTGCGGCCCTGTCCGCCGTGGTGACGAGGCAGAGCGCGGCGCCGTCGTTCTGACCGCTGGCGTTGCCGGCGGTGACCGTCGATTCCGGATCGATCGTCCCGCGGATCGGGCGGAGCCGGGACAGCGACTCGAGGGTGGTGTCGGCTCGGGGGTGCTCGTCGTCGGTGACGACGACGGGATCGCCCCTGCGCCGAGGCACCGTGACGGGCACGATCTCCTCGGCGAAGACGCCGCTCCGTTGCGCCGCGACGGCGCGCTGGTGGGACTGCACCGCGAAGGCGTCCTGGTCGGCGCGTGGCACACCGTACTGCTCGCGGAGGTTTTCTGCCGTCTCGATCATCCCACCGGGCACGGGAAAGTGTGTGCCGCCGGCCGTGATCCGGGCCCGTGCGAGCCTGTCCTGGAGGGGCACGGAGTCGGCGCCGACGCCCCACCGCACACCGTCGGTGTAGAACTCGGTGGAGCTCATCGACTCCACGCCGCCCGCGAGCACGACGTCGCTCACGCCCGTGGAGACCTGCATGCAGGCGTCGAGAACGGCCTGCAGCCCGGACCCGCAGCGGCGGTCGACCTGGCGGCCGGGGACGCCGATGCCGAGCCCCGCATCGAGTGCGGCGACGCGTCCGATCGCCGGTGCCTCGCCGTTCGGTGCGCCCTGCCCGAGGATCACGTCATCGATGTCGACGCCGGACAGCCCGGTGCGCGAGAGGATCTCGATGATCACGGCAGACGCGAGGTCCGCTGCGGGAACGGTCTTCAGGGCCCCGCCGAAGCGGCCCACGGGGGTGCGCAGCGGAGCGCAGATGACGGCGTCGAGCATGGCGTGGTCTCGTCTCGTGTGTCGGTGGTCGGGTGGGGGGAGAGGTCAGGAGGTGCGAGCTGCGTCCGACCGCGACGCGACGCGGGCGAGATCGGCGTCGATGGCGGCCGCGGTGCTCAGCAGCGCCGGCACGACGGTGGTTCTCAACTCGTCGAGCGAGTAGCGCGGCGCGGGCGTGCTGATGTTGACCGCGGCGGTGACGGCGCCGCCGTGCCCGTGCAGCGGCGCGGCGATCGAGCGGAGTCCGATCTCGAGTTCCTGGTCGACGATGCAGAAGCCCTGTGTCCGAACGAGATCGAGTTCGGCGCGCAGGCTCGACTCCGTCGTCACCGTCCGTCCCGTGAGGTCGCGGAGGTCGGTGCGCGCGAGAAGGTTCGCGAGAGCGTTCTCGTCGACACCGGCCCACAGGACTCTGCCCATCGAGGTGGCGTAGGCGGGGAAACGGGTGCCGATGGTGATGGACACGGTCATGATGCGGCTCACCGGGACCCGGGCGACGTAGACGACGTCGAGGTCGTCCAGGACGGACACCGACGAGGACTCGTGCACGCGCGCGGTCAAGGCCTCGAGATGCGGTCCGGCGATCTCGGGGAGCGAGAGCGACGAGAGGTACGAGTAGCCGAGATCGAGGACCCTCGGAGTCGGCGCGAAGGTGGTGCCGTCGGTGCGGACGTACCCGAGTTCGACCAGGGTGAGCAGGAAGCGACGGGCAGTGGCGCGGGTGAGATCGGTGGCTCGGGCGACCTCGGACAGCGTGCGACGGGGATGGTCCGCGTCGAAGGCCCGGATCACCGCGAGTCCGCGGGCGAGGGACTGCACGTGATCCGCGGCGGCAGCGCGGGTCTGCGGCGGTGCGGGCTCGGTCATGGGGTCCACTCCTCGTCGGCTCGGATGCGCGTGTCTCATTGAAGCACAGTGTTCGCATCGCGGACTTCTGTTCACTTGTCGAACGGTGCGTTAGGGTCAGGGTCATGATGAACAAGGTGGTGGTCTCGGCCGCCGAGGCGGTGGCCGACATCCCGAGCGGATCGTCGATCGCGGTGGGCGGATTCGGTCTGGTCGGTGTGCCGGAGCTGTTGATCGCTGCGCTGCTCGACCAGGGTGCGACCGATCTCGAGACCATCAGCAACAACTGCGGGACCGACGGCTTCGGGTTGGGAATCCTGTTGGAGCAGGGCCGGATCCGCAGGACCGTCAGCTCGTACGTCGGGTCGAACAAGGAGTTCGCCCGCCAGTACCTCGGCGGTGAACTCGAAGTGGAGCTGACACCGCAGGGCACGCTCGCCGAGCGGCTGCGAGCGGGCGGCGCCGGTGTCCCGGCGTTCTTCACCCCCGCGGGGGTGGGGACACAGGTCGCCGAGGGCGGGCTGCCACAGCGATACGACGGCGCCGGCGGGGTCGCTCTCGCCTCGGCCCCGAAGGAGACGCGCGAGTTCGACGGTGTCACCCATGTCCTCGAGCGCGGGATCGCCGCCGACTTCGCACTGGTGCACGCCTGGAAGGGTGATCGGTACGGCAATCTCGTCTACCGGGCCAGCGCCCGCAACTTCAACCCACCGGCAGCGGAGTCGGGGCGCATCACCATCGCCGAGGTGGAGCATCTGGTCGAGCCGGGGGAGCTGACGCCCGAGGACGTGCACACGCCCGGTATCCACATTCAGCGCGTCGTCGTCGTCGGGCCCGTGACGGTCGGGATCGAGCGCAGGACGGTGCGGTCATGACCCCGACTCCGCGCACACGGGACGAGATGGCGGCACGGGTGGCCGCCGAACTCGAGGACGGGCAGTACGTGAACCTGGGCATCGGTATGCCCACGTTGATCCCGGCCCACATTCCCCCCGACAGGACCGTGATCCTGCACTCGGAGAACGGAGTTCTGGGCGTGGGCCCGTACCCCACCGAGGACGAACTCGATCCCGAGCTGATCAATGCCGGCAAGGAGACCGTCACCGTGCTCCCGGGGGCCTCGTTCTTCGACTCGGCACAGTCCTTCGGCATGATCCGCGGCGGCGCCGTGGACGTCGCCGTCCTCGGCGCGATGCAGGTGGACAGCCGCGGTGATCTCGCCAACTGGATGATCCCCGGCCACATGGTCAAGGGGATGGGCGGCGCGATGGACCTGGTCCACGGAGCGCGACGCGTCATCGTGATGATGGAACACGTCTCCCGCAGCGGGGAGCCCAAGATCGTCGAGAGGTGCACGCTCCCGCTCACCGGTCGCGGCTGCGTGCACCGCATCATCACCGATCTGGCGGTCATCGACGTCACGGCGGACGGGCTCGAACTGATCGAGACCGCACCCGGTGTAGGGGTCGACGACGTCCTCGCGGCGACGGGCGCCGAGGTCCGCGTCCGGACGTAGCGTTACCGTTTCCTTCTCATGGTCGACTCACTCACCGACGGACTGAAGGTCCGCCACCTGACGATGATGGGCCTCGGCTCCGCGATCGGCGCCGGGCTGTTCCTGGGCACCGGCGCCGGCATCGCCGCCGCGGGACCCGCCGTCCTCCTGTCCTACGCCATCGCCGGCTTCCTCGTGATCCTCGTCATGCGCATGCTCGGCGAGATGGCCGCCGCCTCGCCGTCGTCGGGATCGTTCTCGACCTACGCCGAGATGGCGTTCGGCCGCACCGCCGGCTTCGTCACCGGCTGGCTGTACTGGTTCACCCTCGTCATGGTCATGGGCGCCGAGATGACCGGCGCCGCAGCCTTCATGGGTGCATGGTTCGGCGTGGATCCGTGGATCCCCGCCCTCGTGGCCATGGTCGTCTTCGCCGCGATCAACCTCGCGAAGGTGTCGAACTTCGGCGAGTTCGAGTTCTGGTTCGCCGCCATCAAGGTCACCGTCATCATCGGGTTCCTCGTCGTCGGGACGTTGCTGGTGTTCGGCCTGCTCCCCGGTTCGGACCCTGTCGGCGCCGCCAACTTCACCGGTCTCGGTGGGTTCGCGCCCAATGGCGTCTCGGGCATCGCCGCGGGGCTGCTGGTCGTGGCGTTCGCCTTCGGCGGCATCGAGATCGTGACCATCGCGGCGGCCGAGTCGAAGGACCCGGCCCTGTCGGTGGGGCGCGCGGTGCGCAGCGTCGTGTGGCGCATCAGCGTCTTCTACCTCGGGTCGATCCTGGTGATCACGTTGTTGCTGCCGTGGAACCGTCTCGACGAGGCGCAGTCGGCCGCGGAGAGCCCGTTCACGCTGGTGCTGCAGCAGGCGAACCTCTCCGGGGTGGTCGGCTTCATGGAGGCCGTCATCGTGCTGTCTCTGCTCAGTGCCTTCAACGCGCAGATCTACGCGACCAGCCGGATGATGTACTCGCTGGCGCTGCGGGAAGGCCGGAGGCCGGCCGGTGGTGGGCGGGAAGGCCGGAGGGGGCCGTTGGCGCGGGTGGATGCGTCGGGGGTCCCGCGTGCCGCGCTGCTCGTCTCGGTGTTCTTCGGCTTCGTGGCCGTGCTGCTGAACTATCTCGACCTCGACGGTCTGCTGACGTTCCTGCTCAACGCCGTGGGCGCGTCCCTGTTGGCGATCTGGGCGGTGACGGTGGCGTCGCAGCTACGACTACGACGCCGTCTGGAGGCGGCAGGTCCAATGCCCGTTCGCATGTGGGCGTTCCCGTACCTCAGCTGGGTGGCGCTCGCGCTCCTCGTGGGCCTGACCGTGCTCATGCTGACGGACGCGTCGTCCCGTCGTCAGGTACTCGCCACCCTCGCGGTGCTCGTGCTGTTGACCGTCGTCGGTCTGATCACCGGGCGTCGTCGGGCGGCGGCTCGCTGATCACACGGTGGGCGTGGGTGTAGACGTTCATACCGTCTCCGCGGAGGAAGCCGACGACAGTCAGGCCGGACTCGTCGGCGAGGTCGACGGCGAGCGACGACGGCGCGGACACCGCGGCGAGGATCGGGATCCCGGCCATGACGGCCTTCTGCGCGAGCTCGAAGGATGCGCGTCCGCTGACCATGAGCACCGTTCCCGTGAGGGGAACCCGTCCCTCGAGAACCGCCCACCCGATCACCTTGTCCACGGCGTTGTGTCGGCCGACGTCCTCCCGCACCGCGAGAAGCGTGCCGTCCGTGTCGAAGAGCGCGGCCGCGTGCAGCCCGCCCGTGGACGCGAAGATGCGCTGGTGCTCGCGGAGGGTGTCCGGGAGCGTGGTCAGGACGGTCGTCGTGACTGTCGCGCCGTCGGCTCCGGGGGAGTGGCGGGTCTTGAGCCGCACCGCATCGAGTGACGCCTTGCCGCAGACGCCGCAGGACGACGTCGTGTAGAAGTTCCGTTCGACCCCGGGGTCGGGTGGTGGGACGTGCGCTGCCAGAGCGAGATCGAGCACGTTGTAGGTGTTGAGCCCCTCGTCGTCGACACCGTCGCAGTACCGTGCGGCCAGAATGTCGTCGCGGCCGCCGATGACGCCCTCGGTGGCGAGGAACCCGTGCGCGAGTTCGACGTCGTGTCCGGGCGTACGCATGGTGACGGCCAACGCCTTGCCGCAGACGCGTAACTCCAACGGTTCCTCGGCGACCACGGTGTCGGGCCGTGACGAGCGGTGTGGTCCGCGGATGCGGACGACCGGTCGGCGGACGGTGGCGCGGCCCATCAGTGGTGGCTCTCGTGCAACGTGCTCATCACTCCATAGTGGACCCGCGTCGGCCCGGCGCGCGGACGGACCCGTGTCCGAGGCGGCGGTGCATAAGTTAGCCTTGCCTACACCAGGGGGGCTGGGTCCCCGCCGTCCATCGAAGGGACCACCTCACCATGGCCATGTCGGCCGGCGTCTCACGTCGTTCTTTCCTCCTCGGTGCCACCGGCGCGATCGTCGCGGTGGCCGCTGCGTGCAGCAGTTCGGACTCCGGCGGATCGCAGGACTCCGGCGCGACCGTGTCCACGAAGTACGGCGAGGTCAGCGTGCCGTCGGATCCGCAGCGCGTCGTCAGCGTCGGGTACAACGACCAGGACACCCTGCTCGCGCTGGGTGTCGTTCCGGTCGGAGTGTTCGACTGGTACGGCGACTACCCGTCCGCGACCTGGCCCTGGGCGCAGTCTGCGCTGGGGGGCGCCGCACCGGCGATCGTCGGGACCGCGTCCGAGGGCATCGACGTGGAGAAGGTGGCGTCGGCAGGCCCCGATCTCATCGTCGGTACCTATGCCGGTATCACGCAGTCGGAGTTCGACTCGCTGTCCCAGCTCGCCCCGACCGTCACCCAGCCGACCGGTTTCGTCGACTACGGCATTCCGTGGCGCGACCAGACCGCACTGCTCGGCCAGGCGCTCGGTCGGGCTGATCAGGCGAGCACGCTGATCACCGATCTCGAGCGCGAGTTCGCCGACACGGCTGCCGCCAACCCGTCGTTCGCCGGCAAGACGGTGCTGCTCGGAGCGCTGCAGGGGCCCGGACAGTTCGGTGTCTACGGCGCGCAGGACCCGAAGGTGCGCTTCCTCAACGAACTGGGCTTCGTGAATCCGCCGGTCGTCGACCAGGTGGGCGAGCGCAACTTCGCCACCGTGAGCACCGAGCAGTTGTCTCTCGCCGACGTCGACGTGCTCGTCTGGTACGCCGGTGGCGGCTTCGGTGACAAGCTTCGTGCCGAGCTGGCGGCCACTCCCGTCTACCAGCAGCTGTCCGCCGTCCAGGAGAATCGCGTGATCATTCTCGAGGACGAGGCGGCCGAGGCCATGGCGTGGAGCACCGTGCTCAGCCTGCCGTTCGCGTTGCAGGAGATCCCCGGTCGGCTGGCACCCCTCGTGCGCTGACACGCCCGGTCGCGGATCGGCCGGCGGTACTGTCGGCGGCGTGACCGTGCTGATCATCGGCGACGCCGACCGTCTGGACTCGGCCGGTGAGAGCCCGGGCCGATTCGCGGTGCGAGGTCCGGAGTCGGACGCGTGGTTCGACGCCGAGACGGACCGTGCGGTGGTCGGCTGGCGCTGTGTGCTGATCGGTTCCGCAGCCGATGTCGCGGTCTACCGCGAGCGGGCGCTGCGGGCGGGCGCAGAACCCGACGAGATCTCCGTCGTCGTCACGCAGGACGGCAGTGTCGACGTCTACTGCCCGGTGTGCGGAACGGTCGGACCGGCACCGCCCTGTGGGTCCTGCGGTGCGAATCTCGTGGTGACCGACCATGTCTCGAGCCGTCTCGCTGCTCGCCTCGGCGTTCCGGACGCCGCGTCGTGACACTGCGGGTGGTCCACTCGACCGCGGTCACTCCGGACGGTGCGGTGCGGCGCATCGACCTCGCGCCGCTGCGCTCGGGGGACGCGCTGCCGTCGTTCGTGCCCGGAAGCCACGTGGTGGTGCGCTGCGGCGACGACGCGTCCGCCCCGTACAACGCCTATTCCCTGATCGGGCCGCCGCACGCCCCGTCCCTCTACTCGTGCGCGGTACTCGCCGTCGGCGCCGGGTCGCGATGGCTGCAGAGCCGGCGCCCGGGTGACCTCGTCGAGGTCGACACTCCGCGCAGCACCTTCGCTCCGGTTCTCCGTGCGCGGAGGCACCTGCTGGTGGCCGGCGGGATCGGCATCACGCCGATCCTGTCCCTGGCGCGGTGGCTCGGGTCGACCGCCGAGGTGCACTACGTCCACCGGCCGGAACGCGGCGCGTTCGCCGAGGACGTGGCCACGTCGTGCGATGCGCGGATCAGCACCACCCGCGAGGACTTCACGAGCGGACTGGCGGACGCGCTCACCCGGCAGCCACTGGGAACTCACCTGTTCGTCTGCGGGCCACCCTCTCTCGTCGAAGCGACGCTGACTGCCGCGCGTGCGGTGGGCTGGCCGGAGAGCCGTCTGCACACCGAGGCGTTCATCCGCCCCGATACTCCTCGCCGGTCGTTCGTGCTCGAACTCGCGCGCAGCGGTCGCACCCTGCCGGTGTCGGCCGACGAGTCGGTGCTGGACGTCCTCGACACTGCCGCCGTGTCCGTCGACCGGCAGTGTCGTCACGGTGTCTGCGGTCGGTGTCGGACGCCCGTGCTCGCGGGCGCCGTCGATCATCGCGACCTGTTCCTGTCCGACGACGAACGCACACGGTCGGATTCGATGATGGTCTGCGTGTCCCGCGCCGCGGGGGACCGTCTGGTGGTGGACCTGTGACCGACCTACGGGCCTTCCCGTTCCCCTTCGACGGTGACACGTACCGGTACAGCACGAATCTCGAACCGGCGCGCACGGCTCATCGGACCGCCGCGGGCGGCTGGGGTGAGCACGTCGTCGAACCGGGCACCGACTATCGGGACGCGCTGGCCGAACGCGCCCGCATCCTCGCACGGGACCCCCGGCGAGCGGTGTCGTTGCCGCACATGGCGCCGGCCGGGTGGGACGCGCTCGAGACGGTGCTGACCGAACTGCACCGCAGCATGCCCGACGAGACGACGCTCGATCTCGACGACGGGCGTGTCCGTTTCTCGAACAGATTGTCCGGCACCAGCATCGACGTCGCCAGAGGTGACCCGAGCGTCGACCCACTGCTGCTGGCGGCGGGGGAGACCCCGGACGATCTGGTCCTGCTGGACACCCGCGGCGGCGAGCTGTTCGCCGACGCGGGCGTGGTGACGTTCGCGTCGGGGTGGTCCGTGAACTTCGCTCTGGGTGCGAGCTTCGAGGACATCCACGGTCCCGTCCCGCGTGTGCGGGAGGAAGGGGTCGTGGCGCGGGCGCGCGCGTTCCTCCTCGGGCTGGGTGCGGGATTGACCGTGCGGCGCACCAACTGGTCGCTCGGGGTCGATCATCGGCTCGACGCCTCTCTGGAGACGCGCGGGGAGTGGGCACGCGCGCGACGGCACCTCGAGACCGCGTCCGTCGACGAGGTCGGCCGGCGCCTCTGCCTGCGGGTCGAGGTGCAGCACCTGACGCGCCTCGCTCCGTCCGGTGCGATCCTCTTCCTCATCCGCACCCATCAGGCCTCGCTCGACGAACTCGCCGCGGTGCCCGGCTGGGCGGAGCGCGTCGTCGCGGTCACCGCGGAGCTGCCGCGTGACATGGCCGACTACAAGGGGCTGACCGCGCTGCGACCGGCGATCGACCGCTGGTGGCGGAGCAGACGTCGCGCGGTGCTCGGGTGATCGCCTAGGTTCGGGGGCATGACCGACGCGAGCGCTTTCCGGACTCCCGACGCCTACCTCGACCTTCCCCGCATCGCGGGCCTCGCACTGTCCGTCGACGGAGCGTCGCTCGTCACCACGATGTCCGAGCTGAATGCCGCACGGACGAAGTACGTCTCGAGTCTGTGGTCCATCGCGACAGACGGCACGTCGGCGCCGCGCCGGCTCACCCGGTCCGCCACCGGTGACTCCGCACCGACCTTCGCCGCGAACGGCGACCTGCTCTTCGTGCGAGCGGAGTCCGGTGACGACGACGCACCGTCCGGGGTGTGGGCGCTGTCCGCGCGGGGCGGAGAGGCCCGCAGAGTCGCGCACCGCGGCGGAGGGGTCGGGGGAGTCGTGGCCGCGTCCGACGCGCCGGTGTTCGCTGTCTCCGGTGAGGTTCTGGGCGACGTCGACCGTGACGAGACGCTGCGCGCGCTGCGGAAGGACAAGGCCGTCTCCGCGATCCTGCACAGCGGATATCCGATGCGGCACTGGGACAGCGACCTCGGTCCGGCGTCCACGCACGTCTTCGTGGGGAACCTCGGCGACACCGAGGACACCGACGTCGCACTGCGGACGGTGACGCCGCGACCCGGCGGTTCGGCGGGCGGCGGCGCGTACCGCGACACCTCCGTCGCGGTGGCTCCCGACGGCTCGTGGCTGGTGGCCACACGCAGGGTCGCGGGAGCCGATGCCACCACACGGCACGTGCTCGTCCGGATCGACACCTCGGACGGTGCCGACGCCGTGCTGGTCGACGACCCGGTGGCCGACGTCGGTGCCCCTGCCGTCTCGCCGGACGGAACGCGCGTCGCCTATGTGCGCGAGACACATCCGGAGCCGGATGCGGCGCCGCGGACCACGCTGCACGTCCTCGACCTGACGACCGGAATCCCGGAGCAGTGGGCGGCCGGGTGGGACCGGTGGCCGTCGTCGCCGGTGTGGTCCGCCGACGGGCGCAGCATCCTGGTGACGGCGGACGACGACGGCCGGGCACCGATCTTCGTCGTGACGCCCGACGCGGCCCGCCGCCTGACGCACGACGACCACGCCTACACCGACCTGCGCCCGGCTCCGGACGGTGATGTCGTCCACGCGCTGCGCTCGTCGTATCTCGTTCCGCCGCATCCGGTCCGGATCACGCTCGTCGACGGTGCGGTGACCGAGCTGCGATCACCGGCCGCCACGCCGACACTGCCGGGCACCCTCGAGGACGTCGAGACCACCGCCGAGGACGGCGTGCGGGTGCGCGCCTGGTTGGCTCTGCCCACGGGCACGTCCGCCGACTGGCCCGCGCCGCTGGTGCTGTGGGCGCACGGCGGACCGCTCGGATCGTGGAACGCCTGGTCGTGGCGCTGGAATCCGTGGATGCTGGTGGCACAGGGATTCGCCGTCCTGCTCCCCGATCCGGCACTGTCCACCGGGTACGGACAGGCGTTCGTGCAGCGCGGCTGGGGCCGATGGGGGACGGAGCCCTACACGGACCTGATGGCCGTCACCGACGCCGTCGAGCAACGCGAGGACATCGACTCCACGCGCACGGCGATGATGGGCGGCTCGTTCGGCGGCTACATGGCCAACTGGGTCGCAGGTCACACCGACCGCTTCCGGGCGATCGTCTCGCACGCCGGTCTGTGGGCGCTGGACCAGTTCGGTCCCACCACCGACGAGGCGTCGTACTGGGCGCACGAGATGACACCGGAGATGGCGTTCGAGAACTCACCGCACCTGGCCGTCGCGGACATCGTCACCCCGATGCTGGTGATCCACGGCGACAAGGACTATCGCGTGCCCGTGGGCGAAGCGCTGCGGTTGTGGTGGGAGCTGTTGTCCGAGTCCGGTTCTCCCGCCGACGAGAACGGGGAGACCGTGCACCGGTTCCTGTACTTCCCCGACGAGAACCACTGGATCCTCTCGCCGCAGCACACCGCTGTCTGGTACGGCGCCGTGCACGCCTTCCTGGCCGAGCACGTACTCGGACAATCCACTCCGATGCCCGAGATCCTCGCGGCGCGACCGGGCCGGACCGTCGATCCCGACGCGCACTAGAATCACCCGGTGACCAGATCGACGACAGCGCCCGACGAGAACCCTGCCGACCGCCTGCCCAAGGCCTGGAATCCCGGTGACGTGGAAGCAGGCCTCTACCAGGGATGGGTCGACTCCGGGTACTTCGTCGCCGATCCGGACAGCGCGAAGCCGGGGTACTCGATCGTGCTCCCGCCGCCCAACGTCACCGGCAGCCTGCACATGGGCCATGCCCTCGATCACACACTGATGGACGTCCTGTCCCGCCGCAAGAGGATGCAGGGCTACGAGGTGCTGTGGCTTCCCGGCATGGACCACGCGGGCATCGCCACGCAGTCGCTCGTGGAGAAGCAACTCGTCGCCGAGGGAACGTCCAAGGACGAACTGGGTCGGGACGCCTTCATCGAGAAGGTGTGGGAGTGGAAGCGTGAGTCCGGCGGCACCATCGGCGAGCAGATGCGCCGGATCGGTGACGGCGTCGACTGGAGCCGCGAGCGGTTCACGATGGACGAGGGCCTCTCGCGTGCCGTCCAGACCATGTTCAAGCTGCTCCACGATCGTGGCCTGATCTACCGCGCCGAGCGCCTCGTCAACTGGTCGCCGGTGCTGAAGACGGCGATCTCCGACATCGAGGTCAAGTACGAGGACGTCGAGGGCGAACTGGTCTCGCTGCGCTACGGATCGTTGAACGACGACGAACCGCACGTGGTGGTCGCCACCACTCGTGTCGAGACGATGCTCGGCGACACCGCCGTCGCCGTTCACCCCGACGACGAGCGCTACCGGGACCTGGTGGGAACGACGCTTCCGCACCCGTTCCTCGACCGCGAGATCCCGGTCGTCGCCGACGACTACGTCGACCCCGAGTTCGGCACCGGCGCCGTGAAGATCACGCCGGCACACGACCCCAACGACTTCGAGATGGGTCTCCGGCACAGCTTGCCGATGCCGTCGATCATGGACACGTCGGGCCGGATCGCCGACACCGGAACGCAGTTCGACGGTATGGACCGCTTCGAGGCTCGTGTCGCCGTGCGCGAGGCACTAGCGGAGCAGGGCCGCGTCGTCGCCGAGAAGCGTCCGTACGTCCACAGCGTCGGCCATTCCGAGCGCAGCGGCGAGCCCATCGAGCCGCGACTCTCCCTCCAGTGGTGGGTGAACGTCTCCACGTTGGCGGCCTCCGCCGGCGACGCCGTGCGCGACGGGCGCACCGTGGTGCACCCGAAGAGTCAGGAACCGCGGTGGTTCGCGTGGGTCGACGACATGCACGACTGGTGCATCTCGCGCCAGCTGTGGTGGGGGCACCGCATTCCCATCTGGTACGGACCCGACGGTGAGACGGTCTGCCCGGGCCCCGACGAGACGCCGCCCGAGGGCTGGGTGCAGGACCCGGACGTGTTGGACACGTGGTTCTCGTCCGGCCTGTGGCCCTTCTCGACGATGGGCTGGCCCGACCGCACTCCCGACCTCGAGAAGTTCTATCCCACCAGCGTTCTCGTCACGGGTTACGACATCCTGTTCTTCTGGGTCGCCCGCATGATGATGTTCGGCACCACCGTCGGCGACGAGCTGCCCGGTCCGGTGCCGTTCCGCGACGTGTTCCTGCACGGGCTGGTGCGTGACGAGTTCGGCCGCAAGATGTCGAAGTCGAAGGGCAACGGCATCGACCCTCTCGACTGGGTCGACCGATTCGGTGCGGATGCACTGCGTTTCACGCTGGCGCGCGGCGCCCATCCCGGCGGTGACCTCTCGGTCGGCGAGGACAACGCGCAGAGTTCGCGCAACTTCGCCACCAAGCTGTTCAACGCCACCAAGTTCGCGTTGATGAACGGCGCTGTGGTGCAGGATCTCCCGGCCCGCGAGACGCTCACGGACGCCGACCGCTGGATCCTCGACCGGCTGGCGACGGTGCGCGCCGAGGTGGACGACGCGCTGGACCGCTACGAGTTCGGCAAGGCGTGCGAGGCGCTGTACCACTTCGCCTGGGACGAGGTCTGCGACTGGTACCTCGAACTGGCCAAGGTGCAGTTCTCGTCGGAGAGCGCGGCGGAACCCACTCGTATCGTCCTCGGTGTCGTGCTCGACTCCATTCTCCGCCTGCTGCATCCGGTCGTCCCGTTCGTCACCGAGACGCTGTGGAAGGCGCTCACGGGCGGCGAGAGCATCGTGGTCGCACCGTGGCCGAAGGAGACCGGGGTCGGAGCCGATCCCGTCGCGTTGCAACGCGTGTCCGACATGCAGAAGCTCATCACCGAGGTGCGCCGCTTCCGCAGCGACCAGGGCGTGAAGCCGAAGCAGAAGGTCCCGGCGCGGCTGCTCGGGGTCGAGGAGGCGGACCTCACGGCACAGATCCCCGCGACCCGTGCGCTCGCCTTCCTGACGGAGCCGGAGGAGGACTTCGCCGAGACGGCGTCCATCGAGGTTCGACTCTCGCTCGGTACCGTCGTCGTCTCCGTCGACACGTCCGGCACCGTCGACGTGGCGGCCGAGCGCAAGCGCGCCGAGAAGGATCTCGCGGCCGCGGAGAAGGAACTCGCCGCCACCACGGCCAAGCTGGGCAACGAGGCCTTCATCGGCAAGGCCCCCGAGGCGGTCGTGGACAAGATCCGCGCACGGCAGCAGATCGCCCGCGAGGACGTCGAGCGCATCACCGCACGTCTGCGTGAGATGGGGCCGGCGTGAGCTATCCGGGAAACTCCGGGCCGGAGGGGGTGACGGGACCCTCGCCGGTCGATCTCGCCGAGTTCACGCTGGTGGAGTCCGAACTGGACCAGCGCTGGGGCGAGACGACCATCGAGCCGTCGCTCACGCGCATCAGTGCGCTGATGGACCTGCTCGGGTCCCCGCAGGCGAGCTACCCGTCCATCCACGTCGCGGGCACCAACGGCAAGACGTCGGTCACCCGGATGATCGAGTCGCTGCTGCGGGCGTTCCACCGGCGCACCGGTCGCACCACCAGCCCCCACCTGCAGTTGGCCACCGAGCGGATCGCCGTCGACGGGGTGCCGCTGACCCCTCGCCAGTACGTCGACACGTACCGCGACATCCTGCCGTACGTCGAGATGATCGACGCGCAGTCGGAGGCCGCGGGCGGGCCCAGAATGAGCAAGTTCGAGGTGGTGACCGCGATGGCGTTCGCGGCGTTCGCGGAGGCCCCGGTCGACGTCGCCGTCGTCGAGGTGGGTCTCGGCGGGCGGTGGGACGCCACCAACGTGGTGGACGCGCAGGTCTCCGTCATCACCCCGATCGGTATCGACCACATCGAGTACCTCGGTACCGATCTGGCCGGTATCGCCGCGGAGAAGGCCGGCATCATCAAGAAGGCCCCCGAACGGCTCGATCCGGTCGACACGGTGGCGGTTCTCGACGAGCAGCAACCCGAGGTCACCGACGTGCTGTTGCGGCGTGCCGTGGAGATGGACGCGGCGGTGGCCCGCGCCGGGTCCGAGTTCGTGGTCCTGGCCCGTCGCGTCGCGGTCGGCGGTCAGCAGCTCGAGCTCCGCGGCCTCGGCGGCGTGTACGACGACATCTTCCTTCCGCTCCACGGTGAACACCAGGCGCGCAACGCCTCGCTGGCGCTCGCGGCGGTCGAGGCGTTCTTCGGCGCGGGTGCCGACCACGGACTCGACGTCGAGACGGTGCGCGAGGGTTTCGCCTCGGTGGTGAACCCGGGCCGACTCGAGCGGGTGCGCAACGCACCGACGGTCTTCGTCGACGCCGCGCACAACCCGCACGGCGCCGCCGCACTCGCCGCGACGCTGACGGCCGAGTTCGACTTCCGCAAGCTCGTCGGCGTCGTGTCCGTGATGAAGGACAAGGACGTCGACGGCATTCTGCAGGCACTCGAACCCGTACTCGACGAGATCGTCGTGACCCACAACGGCTCCCCGCGCGGGCTCGACGTCGAGGCACTCGCCGACGCCGCCGTGGCCAAGTTCGGCGACGAGCGTGTCGTCGTCGCGGAGACGCTCCCGGACGCACTCGAGATCGCGATCGGCATCGCGGAGGACGTCGCGGACGAGGGTGAGGCCGTCTCCGGTGCCGGCGTCGTCGTCACGGGATCCGTGGTGACCGCCGGTGCGGCACGCACTCTCTTCGGGAAGGACCCGGTATGACAGTCCCCGAGGCGGGCCAGGTCCCGCCGCCCGCACGCGATCCGTGGAAGGGGTTCCGCGGCGTCTGCGCCGGCACCCTCGTCCTCGAGGCGATCGTCGTCTTCCTGTCCCTCCCGGTCGTCGCGACCGTCGGCGGCGGACTCACGTGGATCAGTGGGACGTACATCATCGCGCTGGGCGTGGTCATGCTGCTCGGTGCAGGACTGCAGGGTCGGTCGTGGGCTCTGTCCTTCGATCTCGCGCTGCAGGTCCTGGTGATCCTCGGCTTCTTCGCGCACCCGTCGATCGCCGTCGTGGGCGTGCTGTTCCTCGCCGTGTGGGTGTACCTGCTGTATCTGCGCCGCGATCTCCGCAAGCGCATCGCCGAGGGCCGGTTGCCGAGCCAGCGAGAATGACGCCGGTGCTCCGGGGCCGATCGAGGGTCCTCTAGGCTCAGCGCTCGTGACCGAACGCACTCTCGTACTGATCAAGCCGGACGGCGTCGAACGTCGCTACGTCGGCGACATCCTCGGCCGTATCGAGCGCAAGGGGCTCGACCTCGTCGCCCTGAAGCTCCTGACGGTGGACCGCGAGGTGGCGGAGAAGCACTACGCCGAGCACGCCGAGCGGCCGTTCTTCCCCGACCTCATCGAGTTCATCACCTCGGGACCGCTCGTCGCGGCGGTGCTCGAGGGTCCTCGTTCCATCGAGGCCTTCCGTCAGATCGCCGGTGGCACCGACCCCGTGGCCAAGGCGACGCCCGGCACCATCCGCGCCGACCTCGCGCTGGACGGACAGAAGAACCTGGTCCACGGCTCCGACTCGCCCGAGTCCGCTGCTCGTGAGATCGCGCTCTGGTTCCCCGAGCTCGGCTGACGCTCCACCTCGAGTCCCACCCCCGACCGCCGGGCCGCACCGCGAACCCCGCAGTGGCACGCGGCGGTCGGGGAGTGTGGGATACTGGCCTAGGTCGCGGCGCGCACCACGCGAACGTGACCGGATGACAATCACGGACCGAAGCCCGTCATCGCGAACACGCGCAGGCATCGATGCGAGTCTCCTTCTCGCACCGCCGACGCGTCCCGCTGAAGATCAGGTGCTCGGATCGGCCATCCGCCCAGGCAGTGCGGTGACAGTCGCCGACCGTTCCGGTCGACGACCTGACGCAGTGCGAACCCGCTTTTTCGTCGGATCGTCCGATCCCGCGAACGAACCATGACTCCCGCGTGGCCGCGTGCCATTCGACGGACGACGCCCGATCGGGCACCTCGACCGTGGATGTTCGCGCCCGGGAGCCCGAGGAGAACACGTGGCCGACACCGTGCCGCCCCAGGAGCCGCTCGATCAGGGCGCCCCCACCTTCCCCGAGCGCATCCGCGTTCACGCGCTCGCCAAGCTGCTGGGAGTGACCAGCAAGCAGGTCGTCGCCCAGCTGGCCGAGATGGGCGTCGACGTCCGCAGCGTCCAGTCCAGCGTCGTTCGTGACGACGCGCAGACCGTCGCCTCCGCACTGGGTGCTCCGGCGCTCGACGCCGCCGACGTGGCAGATCTGCCCGCTGCGGAGAGCGCACCTCCCGCCGCCGAGGAGACCAGCTCGGCGTCCACGGCCGACGAGAGTCCGGCGTCTCCCACCGAGCCGGACCTCTTCACGAACATCGAGACGGCCGAGGCGACGGCCCCGTCGTCCGCCGACCCCGCCACCGCGCCGCTGTTCCTGCAGCCCGAGGTCACCGAGGCGCCCAAGGCTCCTCGGACGCGGGCACGTCGCGCTCGATCCGCGCCGAAGAAGGCGGAGGTCGACGAGACCACGACAGCGGACGCACCCGAGGCCGAGGGCACTGCCGACGTGTCCACCCCTGTCGAGGTGTCCGCCCCCGCTGAGAGCACCCCCGCCGTCGAGACGGCGACCGAGTCCGACACCTCCTCGTCCGATGCCTCCGCGTCCGACGAGGGCACCGACGACGACGCGAACGAGCAGGACGGATCGTCCGGTCCTCGCCGCCGCCGCCGCGGCCGTCGTGGCCGTGGTCGCGGACGCGGTGACAACCAGAACGACGACAACCAGAACGACGATCAGAGCGACGACGACGAGTCGGACGAGTCCGCCGCGGATCGCTCCGATGCGCCTGCCGCCGAGGACGCGACGGCGGAACCGGTGACCACGGACACGGACGACGCCGCGGAGGGCGACGACGCCCCGAAGCGCTCCTCGAGCCGCCGCTCGCGCAGCCGTCGTGGGTCGCGGGCGGACACGTCCGCCGACTCGGACGCGCCCGAGACCACCGATTCGACCGACGCGTCGAGCACGAGCGACACCACTGCCGGCGAGACGGAACCGTCCGCGGAGGACACCGACGGTGCCTCCGGGGAGAACGACGGCGCCTCCGGGGACAACGACGACGACTCGACCGGGGACAGCGCGAGCCGTCGCCGGCGCCGCCGTCGTCGCCGCAAGAGCGGTGGCGAGAGCGCGGACGCCGAGACCACGACCGACGACGATCCGCCCAACACGGTGGTGCACGAACGCGAGCCACGTCAGCGCGCGGCCAAGTCCAAGGACGAGGTCCAGGGCATCACCGGGTCGACCCGGCTCGAGGCGAAGCGTCAGCGTCGCCGCGACGGTCGTGACGCCGGCCGTCGCCGTCCGCCGATCCTGACCGAGTCCGAGTTCCTCGCGCGCCGCGAGTCGGTGGACCGGACGATGGTCGTGCGCGAGAAGTCGCTGGCCGGGCACCCGGACCTGACCCAGGTCGCGGTGCTCGAGGACGGCGTTCTCGTCGAACACTTCGTCACCAGCACGGCCTCGGGCTCCATCGTGGGCAACGTCTACCTCGGCCGCGTGCAGAACGTGCTGCCCAGCATGGAAGCCGCGTTCATCGACATCGGCAAGGGCCGCAACGGTGTGCTGTACGCCGGCGAGGTCGACTGGGACGCCGCCGGTCTGGGCGGCAACAGCCGCAAGATCGAGCAGGCGCTCAAGCCCGGTGACCAGGTGCTCGTGCAGGTCAGCAAGGATCCCGTCGGGCACAAGGGCGCCCGGTTGACCACGCAGATCTCGCTCGCCGGCCGCTTCCTGGTCTACGTGCCCGGTGGCTCGTCCACCGGCATCAGCCGCAAGCTGCCCGACAACGAGCGCAAACGTCTCAAGGACATCCTGCGCGACATCGTCCCGTCCGAGGCCGGGGTCATCATCCGGACCGCGTCGGAGGGCGTCAGCGCCGAGGAGCTCGAGCGCGACGTCACCCGTCTGCAGGCGCAGTGGGCCACCGTCTCGGAGCGCTCGACGGGTGCCGAGGCGTCCAAGTCGTCGGCTCCGGTCACGCTGTACGAGGAGCCCGACCTCCTGGTCAAGGTGGTCCGCGATCTCTTCAACGAGGATTTCTCCAAGCTGGTCATCGAGGGCGACCGTGCCTGGTCGACGGTGCAGAACTACATCGAGACCGTCGCCCCCGACATGCTGCCCCGCGTCGAGCGGTACACCTCGGCGTCCAAGGACGTCGATGTCTTCGGTGCCTTCCGCATCGACGAGCAGCTGGCCAAGGCGCTCGACCGCAAGGTGTGGTTGCCGTCCGGCGGCACGCTGGTGATCGACCGCACCGAGGCCATGACCGTGGTCGACGTCAACACCGGCAAGTTCACCGGTGAGGGCGGCAACCTCGAGGAGACCGTCACCCGGAACAACCTCGAGGCGGCCGAGGAGGTCGTGCGGCAGATGCGCTTGCGCGACATCGGCGGCATGATCGTCGTCGACTTCATCGACATGGTGCTCGAGTCCAACCGCGACCTGGTGCTCCGTCGCCTGACCGAGGCCCTGGGCCGCGATCGCACACGGCACCAGGTGTCCGAGGTGACGTCGCTCGGACTGGTCCAGATGACGCGCAAGCGCATGGGTACCGGTCTCATCGAGGCGTTCTCCACGACGTGCGAGCACTGCCACGGGCGTGGGCTGATCATGCATCAGTTCCCCGTCGAGCCGGCCAAGGACGAGGGTGGGCGCTCCCACTCCCGCTCCGATCGGTCGCGGTCCGACAACTCCCGTTCGGACACCACCTCCCGCTCCGACAGCCAGGCCTCCGAGGGCGGCTCGCGTCGCAAGCGCGGCGGCCGGGACCGTTCGGAGAATCGAGTCGACGAGACGACGACGGCCGAGACCACCGAGTCCGAGTCGGGAAGCGACACGGCTGTGCGTCGTGCTCATCCCGTCGCTCTGGCCATGGCGGCGCACCTGCATCCGGACGATGTCGCCGAGGTGGCGGACACCGTGTCGGATCCGATCGAGGACGCGACGGCCGCCGTGGCAGCGGTGCGCGACGCCGCCGGCCGCAACGGCCGATCGGACTCGGCCGCCGAGGTGACCGAGACGTCGGACACGCCGTCGACACCCGATTCCGCCACACCCGAACCCGCGGCGCCGGAGACTGTCGCTCCCGAACCCACCGCCGCGACGCGTCCGCGCCGCAGTCGTCGGGTGTCCCGAGCGGCGTCCGCGCCGGCCGGGGACTCCGCCGGCACGGTCATCGTGGTGCCCTCGGCACCCGAGACGTCCACGGCAGCACCGACTTCCGACAGCGGCGACGAGGGCGGCGCTGCCGAACCCGTTGCAGTGACCGTCGGGGGCGGCGCCTCCGTGGAGCCCGTCGCACCGGTCCGGCGTCCGCGCCGTCGGGCAGCGGGTCGGCCGGCCGGACCGCCGGTGGACGACGAGGCCTGAGCTGCGGCCGAGCACCGGGCCCGGCGGTTTGACCGGGCCACGGGCTCTACCGTAATCTTGGACAGTCGCTGCCGGCGACGTGGCTCCGCCCTGTCCTCCGCGAGGTGAGCGGGCGCAGCCACCCGGACTTCGGTTCGCCGGCGCAAGAGTGTGACCAGCAGGGGCTGCGGAACCGCAGCCACGAGACCAGTCACGTCCCCGACCAGGGACGTGAGAACGCATCAAAGAAGCAAGGGGTAGCCCTCCGATGGCAACGTACGCGATCGTCAAGACCGGCGGAAAGCAGTACAAGGTCGCTGTAGGTGACCTCGTCAAGGTCGAGAAGATCGAGGGAGCGCCCGGAACGGCTGTCTCGCTTGCTCCTGTTCTCGTCGTCGACGGGTCCGAGCTGACCACCGGGGCCGACAAGCTGGCCGGCATCACCGTCACCGGTGAGGTCGTCGAGCACACCAAGGGCCCGAAGATCCGCATCCACAAGTTCAAGAACAAGACCGGATACCACAAGCGTCAGGGACACCGGCAGAAGCTGACCGTCCTGAAGGTCACCGGCATCAAGTAAGTCCTGATACCGGTCTCCATCCGGCGTCTCTGCGTCACCACGGCTCGTTCCACCAGGGCTCGTCCATCACGGCACCGGCTCCACCAACCCCGGGAGGGTTTCTCATGGCACACAAGAAGGGCGCGTCCAGCTCACGCAACGGTCGCGATTCCAATGCTCAGCGTCTCGGCGTCAAGCGCTTCGGCGGACAGTCGGTCAGCGCGGGCGAGATCCTCGTCCGTCAGCGCGGCACCCACTTCCACCCGGGTGTGAACGTCGGCCGTGGCGGCGACGACACGCTCTTCGCCCTCTCGGCGGGTGCAGTTCTCTTCGGCACCAAGCGTGGCCGCAAGACCGTCAACATCGTCCCGGCCGCCGCGGAGGCCTGATTCTCCTGCGGCGCCCGCGAGGTCCGGCTTCGGCCGTTCGCGCGACGTCAGTGCACGTTCCCGTCAGGGGCGGTTCGGAGGGCTCGTCCTCCGTCCGCCCCTGACGGCGTTTCACCCCTCGGCGCCCTGTCGGCCGCCGATCTCTCAGCAGTTCAGCATCATCTGCCTTTCGGAAGGACCCTCCACCCATGTCGCGTTTCGTCGACCGTGTCACCCTGCACGTCAGTGCGGGAAAGGGCGGTAACGGGTGCTCCTCCGTCCACCGGGAGAAGTTCAAGCCCCTCGGTGGTCCGGACGGCGGCAACGGCGGCCGCGGCGGCGACGTGGTCCTCGTGGTGGATCCGAGCGTGCACACCCTTCTCGACTTCCACTTCCACTCCCATGCGAAGGCAGGAAACGGCACGCAGGGGGCCGGCAGCAATCGCGACGGCGCCGTCGGCGAGGACCTGATCCTGGGTGTCCCGGACGGCACCATGGTTCTCGACAGCGACGGCCGGATCCTTGCCGACCTGGTGGGCGAGGGCACGCGTTTCGACGCGGCGGCCGGCGGTCGCGGCGGCCTGGGCAACGCCGCCCTCGCATCGCGAGCACGCAAGGCGCCCGGCTTCGCGCTGCTCGGCGAGGACGGGGTCGAGCGCGACCTGGTCCTGGAGCTCAAGTCCGTGGCCGACGTCGGTCTGGTCGGCTTCCCGAGCGCCGGAAAGTCGTCTCTCGTCTCCGTGCTCTCGGCCGCCAAGCCGAAGATTGCCGACTACCCGTTCACGACACTGGTCCCGAACCTCGGCGTCGTCTCGAGCGGCGACACCACGTTCACCGTCGCCGACGTCCCCGGCCTCATCCCCGGCGCCAGTCAGGGCAAGGGGCTGGGCCTGGACTTCCTGCGTCACCTCGAGCGCTGTGCCGTGCTCGCCCACGTCGTCGACTGCGCGACCCTCGATCCGGGTCGCGATCCCGTGTCCGACGTCGACGCTCTCGAGGCCGAACTGGCCGCGTACACGCCCGCCCTGTCGAGCGACGCCGGCCTGGGCGAGTTGGCCGATCGCCCGCGCATCGTCGTGCTCAACAAGGTGGACGTTCCCGAGGCGCAGGAACTGGCCGACATGGTGCGCGAGGACTTCGAGGCCCGCGGCTGGCCCGTCTTCGCCATCTCCGCGGTGAGTCGGGAAGGTCTGCGTCCCTTGACCTTCGCCCTCGCGGAGCTGGTCGCGCAGTACCGCATCGATCATCCCAAGGCCGTCGCGCGTCGGCAGGTCATCCGGCCCGTCGCCACCGACAAGGCGGGCTTCAGCGTCATCTCCGATCCTGACGAGCCGGGCGGCTTCATCGTGCGCGGCGAGCGCCCGGAGCGGTGGGTCATGCAGACGGCCTTCGACAACGACGAGGCCGTCGGTTACCTCGCCGACCGACTCGCTCGTCTCGGTGTCGAGGCGGAACTGGTCAAGCAGGGCGCGCAGCCCGGGGCGTCCGTGACCATCGGCGACGTCAGCTTCGAGTGGGAGCCGCAGACCCCCGCCGGTGTCGACGTCACCATGACCGGCCGCGGTACCGACTCGCGCATCGACCAGGTCGAGCGCATCGGCGCGCCCGAGCGCAAGCACGCCCGCCGTGTCCGTCGAGGGCTGGAGAGCGACGAGCAGTGACCGCGACGCAGCCGCACGGGAGTACGCGGGAGATCATCGCGTCGGCGCGCAGCATCGTCGTGAAGATCGGGTCGTCGGCTCTCACCAGCATGGAGGCCGGACTCGACCTCGCCCGGCTGGACGCGTTGGCGGATGCGATCGAGGCGCGGATGCGTGCCGGGTCCGACGTCGTCGTCGTGTCGTCCGGAGCGATCGGTGCCGGTATGGCGCCGTTGGGTCTCAAGCAGCGGCCTCGTGACCTGGCGACGAAGCAGGCCGCGGCCAGTGTCGGCCAGTTGGCGCTGGCACACGCGTGGGGCACCTCCTTCGGCCGCTACGGTCGGACCGTCGGTCAGGTGCTGTTGACGGCGGACGACATCGCCCGTCGGTCGAATCACCGCAACGCTCAGCGCACCTTCGACCGACTGCGCTCACTCGGCGCCGTGGCCGTCGTCAACGAGAACGACACCGTCGCGACGGCCGAGATCCGCTTCGGTGACAACGACCGTCTCGCAGCCCTGGTCGCGCACCTCGTCGGCGCGGACGCGTTGCTGCTGCTGTCCGACGTCGACGGCCTCTACGACGGCGACCCCCGCAAGGACCCCGACGCGACCTTCGTCCGCGAGGTCGCGAGTCCCGAGGATCTCGACGGCGTCGTCGCCGGATCGGGCGGCTCCCTCGGCACCGGCGGCATGGCGTCCAAGTTGTCCGCGGCCCGCCTGGCAGCGGACGCGGGTGTTCCCGTCCTGCTGGCGGCGGCGTCCGAGGCGGCCTCCGCCCTCAGTGGTGGACCGGTGGGGACCACGTTCACCGCGCGCCCGAACAGGTTGTCGGCCCGCCGATTCTGGGTTCGTCATGCCGCGGACACCGCCGGCGCCCTCACGCTCGACGACGGCGCCGTCACCGCGGTGATCGGCCGGCGACGCTCGTTGCTGTCGGCAGGAATCGTCTCGGTCAGTGGCTCGTTCGACTCCGGCGACGTGGTGACCCTGCACGGCGTCGACGGCACCGTGGTCGCGCACGGAGTCGTCGCGTACGACGCGGCGGAGCTCGCCGGCATGATAGGTCGCTCGACGGGCGATCTCGCCCCCGAGGCCCGACGCCCCGTGGTGCACGCGGACGACCTCGTCCCGGGCTGAGCGACCGGTCAGGCCGGAGCCGAGGCGGCGAGCACGCGCCGGAGTGCGAGGGCCAGCAGCGCCACCGCGACACCGGCCGCGACCATCGACCACAACGCCCAGCCGAAGCCGGTCAGCTCCGCGAGAGAGCCGAACGCGACGGGTGCCAGCAGCACCCCGATCCGGGCGATCAGCGACACCACTGTGAGGGCCGTGCCCGCGGTGATGCCGGGGAGTCGTCCGGCCAACCCGAACGCAGCGGGAAAGATCGGTGCCGCACCGAATCCCGCGACGGCGAACATCACCGGGGCGATCACGGGCGAGCTCACCACGGGTGCCGCCAGGAACGCGGCCGCGATGAGCAGTGCGCCGCCCATCAACACTGCATGGCGTCCGACGCGGTCCACCACGGCGTCACCGACGAGGCGTCCGACGAACATCGCGGACGAGAAGGCCACGACGGTGAGTCCCGCCAGTCCCGGCCCGGCCCCGAGATCGGTGGAGTAGATCGCACCCCAGGACTGCGGCACGTCCTCGACCAGGGCGCACACCAACACGAGCCCCCCGAGCAACGCCAGGGCGCCGGAGAACACGCGCCGTGACCCTCGGCCGGACTGTCGAGGGACGGTGTCGGGCACGGCGCGTCCGTCGGGAACCAGCGAGCGGTGAGCCACCAGCGCGAGCGCCAGCAGGACCCCACCGACGAGAGCGAAGTGGACGAGCACGGCGAGTCCGATCCCGGCCGCGGCGGCGCCCGTGAGGCCGCCGGTGACGGCCCCTGCGCTCCACGCCGCGTGGAATCGGTTGAGAAGCGAACGCCGCCGGTTCTTCTCGACGATCACCCCCTGCGCGTTCATCGCCACGTCCATGACGGCGTCGGCCCCGCCCAGGACGGCGAGAGCGAGTGCCAGTGCCCACCACGTCCCGGCGAGTGCCGGGAGTACGAACGCCAGGCACAGCACCGTCGCGGAGAGCAGGACGACTCGGCGACTGCCGAGCCGCCGGATACCGACGGCGGCGAGGGGAGTGGCGAGAAGGCCGCCGGTGCCGACTCCCGCGAGCGCCAGACCGAGCACCGACGCGTCGAGTTCGAGAGCATCGCGGATCGCAGGCAGGCGCGGGGCCCAGTTACCGAGCACCGCACCGTTGACGAAGAAGATCGCCGCGACGGCCCACGGGGCACCGCCGACGGTCCTGCCGTCCGTCACAGAAAGGACGCCAGGACCTCGGAGCAGCCGGCCTCGATCTTCTGGGCGGCGAACTCGTCCCCGCGGGTGCGTCCTCGGTTGACGATGAACACCGGGATGTCGTTCTTCCACGCGTGCCGGACGAAGCGCAGTCCGGACATGACGGTGAGCGAGGACCCCAGCACCACGAGCGAGCGCGCGGCGTCGACCATGTCGTAGGCGCTCCGGACGCGCGGCTTGGGCACGCTTTCACCGAAGTAGACGATGTCAGGTTTGAGGATGCCGCCGCACACCTCGCAGCCGACCATGCGAAAGTGGGCGGTGCTCTCGATGATCGCGTCGGCGTCCGGGGCGATCTCGACGCCGTCGGCACCGACGACGGACTCGATGAAGCCGGGATTGGCAGCGGTCAGACGTTCGTCGAGAGCCACGCGGGAGACGAGGCGATCACAGTCGAGGCAACGGACCCGGCCGTACACACCGTGCAGGTCGATCACCGAGCGGGAGCCGGCCTTGGTGTGCAGCATGTCGACGTTCTGCGTGATGACGCCGGAGACGGTACCCACGCGCTCGAGCTCGGCGAGGGCGCGGTGCCCGGCGTTGGGGCGGGTGGCGTCCATGTGGCGCCAGCCGACGTGGTTGCGAGCCCAGTAGTGACGTCGGAAATCGTCGTCGCCGATGAACTGCTGGAACGTCATCGGGTTGCGCGGCGGAGAGTCCGGGCCCCGGTAGTCGGGAATTCCCGAGTCCGTGGACATCCCGGCACCGGTCAGCGCGACGACGCGGCCGTCGGCCATCGCGTCCTGCAGAGAGAGGGCGCTGCGCGGCGACCGATCGAGAGAGCGTGGGGAAACCGAGGTCACGTCTCCAGAGTAGGTCGCCGCGTGGGCTGGGGTGGGGCGGCGGGGTGGGATGTCCGGTCGGCCCGTGGCGTCAGGCAGGAACCTCGATCAACGGGTAGACGCCGTTCTCGTCGTGACGCTCGTTGCCGACGACGGGCGGGTTGAACACGCACAGCATCCGCATGCGGGTCCGCGTCTCCACCGTGTGACGCTCGTGCCCGTTCAGCAGGTACATCGATCCCGGACCCAGGTCGTACGTCTCACCGGTCTCGCGGTCGGTGAGCGTGCCCTCGCCCTCGATGAGCCAGACGGCCTCGACGTGGTTGGCGTAATGGAAGTTGTTGACGGTGTTCGGCTCGATGGTGGTCTCGTGGAACGAGAACCCGACCTTGTCACCGCCCAGGACGATCCGCTTGGACCGCCACTGGCCGTCCTCGCTCGCGATGTCGCGCTCGGTTCCGGTGATGGCCTCGGTGGTGCGAACGATCATGTGGTCCTCCTCGTGCTGTGCAGACGTGCGGAACGCGATTCGGTCAGGAGCAGACGGTCGCGGTGGCGTCGGCCAGGATGCCGAGGCCGTGATCGAGATCCTCCTCGGTGATGGTGAGCGGCGGAAGCAGCTTCACCACCTCGTCGGAGGGTCCGGACGTCTCGGCGAGCAGGCCCTTGTCGTAGGCGAGCGCGGTGACCTTCGACGCCTTCTCCGCGTCGTCGAACACGAGACCCTGGACCATGCCGCGACCGCGGGTGCTCAGACCCTCGAAGCGGGCCGAGAGATCGATGAACGCGTCCTGGATCCGCTCGCCCTTGGCCAGGATCGACGCCTCGAACGCGCCGTCGGCCCAGTAGTGGTCGAGCGCGGCCTTGCTGGTGACGAAGGCCGGGCTGTTGCCGCGGAACGTGCCGTTGTGCTCGCCGGGACCCCAGACGTCGAGTTCCGGGCGCATGAGCGTCAGTGCCATCGGCATGCCGTAGCCGCCGATCGACTTCGACAGCGTGACGATGTCCGGCACGATGCCGGCGTCCTCGAAGGAGAAGAACGGCCCGGTGCGGCCGACGCCCATCTGCACGTCATCCACGATGAGCAGGATGTCGCGGCGCTTCAGCAGATCTGCGAGCCCGCGCAGCCACTCGGCACGGGCGACGTTGACGCCGCCCTCACCCTGGACCGTCTCGACGATGACGGCCGCGGGGCGGTTGATGCCGCTTCCCGAGTCGTCCAGCACTCGTTCCATCCACTGGAAGTCGTCCGTGGCACCGCCGAAGTAGTTGTCGAACGGCATCGGGGTCGCGTGGACCAGCGGGATGCCGGCGCCGGCGCGCTTCATGGAGTTGCCGGTGACGGACAGAGCGCCGAGCGTCATGCCGTGGAACGCGTTCGTGAAGTTGATGACCGAGGAACGGCCGGTGACCTTTCGCGCCAATTTGAGCGCGGCTTCCACGGTGTTCGTTCCGGTGGGTCCGGGGAATTGCACCTTGTAATCCAACCCGCGGGGCTCGAGAATGCGCGTGGTGAACGACTCGAGGAATTCGCGTTTCGCGACGGTGGACATGTCGAGACCGTGCGTGATGCCGTCCCGCATGATGTAGTCGACCAGTGCCTGCTTGAGCACGGGATTGTTGTGGCCGTAATTGAGCGCACCGGCTCCGGCGAAGAAGTCGAGGTAGCGACGGCCGTTCTCGTCGGTGATCCACGAACCCTGCGCGGTGTCGAACACTGCGGGCCACTGTCGGCTGTAGCTGCGGACCTGCGACTCGCGGGCCTCGAAGATGTCGGTGGTGGTGTCGGTCGGGGTGATGCTGGTGGTCATCGAGGTCCTTCGGGTGTGGTCGTCGGAAGTGTCGGCGAGCGTGCCGTCGAACGGGCCGACCGTGTAGAGGTCCTCCGGCTCGTGGCTGTCGGGAAAGTCCTTCGCTGCGAACAGATCTCGTCGGGTGATGGTGGTGTCGCGTCGTCGCGCCAGAGATGTGAAGAGGGCGATCGACGCGTCGTTGTCGGGGCTGATGGTGGTCTCGAGGAGGCGTGCTCCGCGTGGGGTGGTGCGGTCGATGAGGCCCTGCAGCATGCGCACGGCCAGGCCGTGCCCGCGCTGGTCGGAGTCGACCGCCACCTGCCAGACGAACAGGGTGTCGTCGGCGTCGGGACGGATGTATCCGGTGACGAAGCCGACCGGACGGTCGTCGGCGTCCACTGCCACGATCGAGGTGTCGGAGAAATCGCGGCACCACAGCACGTACGAGTAACTGGAATTGACGTCCAGTACTCGGGAGTCCCTCGCGATCTCCCACAATCGCGTCCCGTCGGCCACGCGTGGTGGGCGGAACGAGAAATCGATGTCGTCGGTCGGGGCGGCTCTCTGTAACACTGGCGTCATATTGCAGACGAACGTAACAAGGCTGACCGGACATGTCAGGCGCCCTCGTCGTCAGGCACGAGAATGGCACGCCTATCGCCAGTACGTTCGCCCCTTGTGAGTGTGGTCACACGACGATGCGTTCGTCGGCGACTCGGGGGCCTGCCGTGGCCCGCGGGAGGCGCGGGAACCCTCGCAGCGGCACCGCGGCGTGGGGCTGCTGTGACCAGTGTGAACAGGGTGATCAAGACTGAATGGTCTCGACGACGGTGAAATAAATGGTCAGAGCCCGGCGAGGCACCCACCGTTCCCGTTCGGTGATGGCTAATGTCCGGCACACTATGACTCCCACGGTCAGACTTCCCCGGCCCGCCCGACTGCGAGGCGCCGCTGCACGTGTCGGTGCAGCCAGCTCGACCCCCGTCGCGATGGTGCTCGCCGTTCTGCTCCCCACCGTGGCGGCCGGAGTGTTCTGGGTCTCGCAGACCGATCGCCCCGCCACCACCGGCACCGTTTCCGTCGCCGCCACTGCGGGCGGGTCCACGACGGACCCGCTCGCGTCGAGTCGGGCCGCCCTGACCAACACGGTCCTGCCGCTGCAGATCCTGAGTGGCGGTATGGCCGAGCTGTCCGACGGCAGCGTGGAGCTGGACGACGGCGCTCACCAGATGTCCGACGGCCTGCACCAGGCCCGCGACGGCTCGGCCGAACTCGCCGACGGCATGACCCAGCTCCGAGCCGGCCTCTGGCAGCTCGGTGACGGCTCGTCGCAGGTGAGCGGAGGAGTCGATCGCGTGGTGGGTGCGCTCACCGGCGTCGGAGCCGCGCAGGGCCAGATCGAACTGATCGTGCAGCAGACTCTCGACTCGCTCGCCGCGTCCACCGATCCGGGCGCCGCCGCGTCCGCGGATCAGCTGCGGCCGGTCCTCGACCTGCTGCGCACCCAGGGACTGAACGCCGGGGTGATGACCGACCTGCAGACGCTGCGCGACGGTGCGCGCACCGTGGCGTACCAACTCGACGACCCGTCCTCGGAGTTCGTCGACGGCATGGTGCGTGCCACCGACGGATCCGCGCAGCTGCGCGACGGCCTCGTCCTGCTCGACGACGGCGGGGTACGCCTCGTCGACGGCACCACGCGCCTGGTCGGGGGAGTCGGCCCGATGGAGACCATGTTCTCCACCCTGCGCACCAACGTGGAGAAAGCGTCCACCTCGCTGCCGGCAGCAGAGCGGATCGAACCCGACCCGGCCGGCGGCGGTACCTCGTACGTGGTGCAGTCCGCCTCGGACGCGTGGCCGTACCTCGCGGCGGCGTTCGCGCTGGTCGCAGCAGCGCTCGTCGGATTCTTCGTCCCGCGCGCCCGCGCCGCGGTCCTGGGGGCGGTGGCCACCGCGTCGACGATGGTGTTGGCCCTGACGTTCGCCGACACCGGCGCGAGTCTCTCGGGCTCGATGGTCTCGACCGTCCTGATCGGAGTCTGGGTCGCCGCGGTGGCCACCGCGGCCCGTGCACTGCGCACCGCACTCGGAGCCGTCCGTGCCGGAGTGGTGCTCGGGGTCCTCGGGCTCGTCCAGGTGGTGCTCGGCGGGCTGGTCCTGCGCGGGGTCGGTGGTCTGCCCGACACGGTCGGACTCTTCACCCCCCTCGGCCAACTGGTCCGGTCGTTGGAGAACGCCGCCGCGGGCGGAAGCGCCGTCACCTCGCTCGTGTCGGTGATCGCCGCACTGGTCACGGTGGCTGTATCGGTGGCCGTCCTGGCCGCGCATCGCACGATCGACGACGCGGAACCGGACGACCACGGCGCCGATGCGGCTGTCGAGAACGACGCCGACGAGGCCGACCGAACCGAGGACGACAGCGTCTCGTCCTCCGTACGCTAGGACCACCGGCCGGACGATCCCGCGGCAGGAATACCTGTCGGCGCCGGGTGGGCGGAGGAGCGTGACGTGCTGCTCGACGGAGCCAACGCACTGATCTACGGGGGCGGCGGTGTCGTCGGGAGCCGGCTGGCCGTCGCCCTGGCCCGCGACGGAGCGCGCGTGCACCTCGCCGGCCGCTCCCGGACGAAGATGCAGCACGTCGTCGACATCATCCGCGCGGACGGTGGCCACGCCGAGGCGGCCGTCATCGACGTGCTGGACGAGGTCGACGTCGACGAGTACGTGGACGTCGTCGCCGCCTGTTCCGGGAGTATCGACGTGTCGATCGACGTCATCATCCCTGGCCGGGCGTCGCGTTCGACCCACTCCGAAGCGTCGGCGCGTCGGCTCGATCGCACCGAGGTCGCGGATCTCGAACGTCCGGTCCTGGACGCGCTGCGTGCCCACTTCATCACCGCGCGGGCGGCCGCACGGCACATGGTGTGCCAGCACTCCGGTCTCATCCTCGTTCCGCGCTGCCTGCCGACCGCAGGCGACGCGGGGCTGGACGCGTCGTCGCTGGCCTCCGTCGTCATCGATCGGCTCGCCGCGCAACTTGCCGGCGACCTGGTCAGCACCGGGGTGCGCGTCACCGCCGTCGACACCGATCCGACGTCGGCCGACGAGACGGCCCGACGGCTGGTGGCCGCGGCGTCAGACGGCGATACGTAGCGCCTCGACGAGATCCCGGTACAGGGTGTCGGTGTCGAGCAGCTCGCGGTGCGTTCCCTTCGACCGGACACGTCCGCGCTCGAGCACGAAGATGGTGTCCGCGTCGATGACCGTCGACAGGCGGTGCGCGATGGTCACCACGGCACCGTGCACCGACAGGTCGCGGATGGCGTCGTGGATGGCGGCCTCGGTGATGCCGTCCACCTGCGCGGTGGCCTCGTCCAACAGCAGGATGTCCGGTGGGCGGACGATGGCACGCGCCAACGCGATGCGCTGACGCTCGCCGCCCGAGACCGCCGAGTCGCGCAACTCGGTGGCGAGACCGGCCGGCAACAGCTCGATCTTCTCGGCCAGCCGCACGCGTTCGAGTGCCGCCCACAGCTCGGCGTCGGTCGCGTCCGGGTGGGTGAGCCGGAGATTGTCGGCGATCGTGCCCGGCAGTGTGGGTGTGGCCTGCTCGACGTAACCGATGCGCGCGCGGATCTGACTGTGGGACAAAGCCGAGTACGGGACACCGTTCAGGGCGAGTTCGCCGTCCCGCGGTTCGAGGAAGCGCAGGATCAACGAGAACAGCGTCGTCTTGCCGGCGCCCGACGGCCCGACGACGGCGGTGTGGCCGCGCGACGGAATGCTCATGTCGATCGCGTTCACCGCGGCGCCCTCGTCGCCGTACCCGGCCGTGACCCGAGTGAGGGTGAGCGCCGAGACCTCCGCGCTCGCCGGCAGGTCCGCGACCGCGGTGGGCGCCTCCTTCTCGAGGTCCATCACCTGCACCTCACGAATGCGGGCCGCGGCGGCGATGCCGCGCTGCAGCTGCGAGACGTAGAGCGTGAGCTGGGCGACCGGGCCCACCAACTGGAACGCGTAGAGCAGGAACGCGACCAGGCTGGAGACGGCCAGCGCTCCCGAGCTCACCCGATACGCGCCCACGCCGAGCACTGCGATGATGGTGAGCTGGATCCCGGAACCGGTGATGGTCCACGCCCAGGCCTCGAGACGCACTGCCCGGATACCGTAGGACGCCGAGACGCGGGCCTCCTCGATGACCAGCTCGCTCGAACGACTCTCCGCCCGACTGGCCTTGACCGTGCGAACGGCGCGCAACGCGCCCTCCAGGATGCCGCCGAGCCGACCCATCGCCTCCTGTGCATTGCGTTGAGCGCGAGCCACCTTCGGCATGAGGAACCCGGCGGCGACACCGATGAGACCGATGCCGAGCAGAGCCGTCCCGAGGAGGGGGAGGTCGAGGGTCGCCATGAGCACGATGACACCCACGATCGCGATGCTGCCGTTGACGATCTCGACCAGCGCCCAGGACGACGCCTCGCGGAGCAGCATCGTGTCGGACGTGACCCGCGTGAGCATCTCGCCCGCGGGACGAGCGGTGACCGCCGGGATGGTGGCGCCGAAGAACCGCCGCACCATCGATGATCGCGCCTCGAGCACGACGCGTTCGGCCATGGTTCCCAGGAGCAGGCGTTGAGCCAGACCCACGATGATCCCCACGACGAGGAGCCCGACCAACAGGACGATGGCCGACCGCGTGGCGCCCGGGACGTCGAAGGAGTCCAGCAGTCGCTTGGTGACCAGCGGAGTGGCCAGGGACGACGCGGTGACCAGCAGACCGAGGAGCAGACCGAACCGGAACAACCGGCGATGCGGGCGGATGAAGGTCCAGAGGAGGCGGAGATTGGGGAGCCGACCTGGTGCATCGGGAGTAGCTGTCGTCACCTCGTCACACTAGTCGCGCGCCGACAGACACCCCTTCTGTCGATCCTCCGGCCTACCCGGCCGGCCTCCGGCCTACCCGACCACCCGCGGCCGGCCTCCGGCCTACCCGCGACCGATCAACGCGAACGGAAGCACCGCATCGGCCCCCGCCTGCCGGAGCGCCCGCGCCGCCATGGTGAGCGTCCACCCGGTGTCGGTGGAGAGATCGAGCAGCAGGACGGGTCCGCGATGCGCCGTCAGATCGGGTGCCTCGAAGGCGTCCACCAATGAGGCGACGCGGAACGCGGAGTTCGCGCCCGAGACGGGCCGGGCATCGGGCCGACGGTGCAGAACGCCCAGTGGCTCCAGCCTGCCGACCCTCGCCAGACGCTCCCCGAGGTCGTTCAACAGCGCCGGTCGGGAGTCGCTCTCCATGACCATCAGCCCGGTGGGCCGCTCGTCCCACGTCCACTCCGCGAGGACCTTGATGCACGCGGCCTCCAGCCCGTCGGGTGCCGGACCGTCCTCGCCGTCCGTCAGCGCGCGCAGGCGTGGTCCCCACACCGGGTCGGTGAGACGGCCGAGGATGCGGCCGGTCTCCGGGCCGTCGGTGATCTTCCCCGACAGCTCGACGCCGACCTTCTTCAGCCCCGTCGGCCACTGCTTGCGGATGGCGAGGTCCAGCCCGGGTCGATCGAGACGCCGCCGGGTCGACTCCACGTGATCGGCCGACACGTCCGCGGAGAGGTGCTGACCGGTGCAGTTGTCGCAGCGCCCGCACCGGTCCGCCTCCGCATCCCCGGTGAGGGACGGATCGTCGAGTTGCCGGCGCAGGAACGCCATCCGGCACTCGTCGGTGCTCTGGTACTCGATCATCGCGCGCTGCTCGGACAGCCGTGCCTCGTCGAGTCGTTCGTAGCGCTCCCGGTCGTAGTGCCAGTGTTCCCCGGTGCCGAGCCAACCCCCCTTGACCCGCCGGACGGCACCGTCGACGTCGAGGACCTTGAGCACCATCTCGAGCCGAGTGCGTCCGAGCTCGACGAGCGGTTCGAGAGCCTGGGTGGACTGGGCGCGCTCGGTGTCCAGCACCTCGAGCACCCGACGTACGACGTGCTCGCGAGGGAAGGCGACGGACGCGAAGTAGCTCCAGATCTCCCGGTCCTCCGGACCGGGCAGGAGGACGACGTCGGCGCGCTCCGTGGCGCGTCCCGCGCGGCCCACCTGCTGGTAGTAGGAGATGGGCGACGACGGTGCACCCACGTGCACGACGAACCCCAGATCGGGTTTGTCGAAACCCATGCCCAACGCCGAGGTCGCGACGAGCGCCTTCACACGGTTCTGCAGCAGATCCTGTTCCGCCGCTTCGCGTTCCGTCGGATCGGTCTGGCCGGTGTAGGCGGCCACCTCCATTCCTCGATCGCGCAGCAGCGCCGCGAGGTCGTTGGCTCCCGCGACCGTCAGCGAGTAGACGATGCCCGAGCCGGGCAGGGTCTCGAGATGGTCGGCGAGCCAGGCTATGCGCGCCGTCGGATCGGGGATGGTGACCACGGACAGGTGCAGCGACTCGCGCTGGAGACCGCCACGCAGGACGGTGGTGTCGGCCCCGCCGACACCGAGCTGTGCCGCGACGTCCTCGACCACCCGATCGTTCGCGGTGGCCGTGGTGGCGAGAACGGGGACCCCCTCGCGCAACTCGGCGATGAGCGACCTGATGCGGCGATAGTCCGGCCGGAAGTCGTGACCCCAGTCGGAGACGCAGTGCGCCTCGTCCACCACGACGAGCCCCGCGTCCGCGGAGAGCGAGGGCAGCACCTGATCGCGGAAGTCCGGATTGTTCAGCCGCTCCGGGCTCACCAGCAGCACATCCAGTTCACCGGCCGCGACGCGTGCGTGGACGTCGTCCCACTCGGTGACGTTGCCCGAGTTGATGGTGGCGGCGGTGACCCCGGCGCGCTCGGCCGCCGCGACCTGGTTGCGCATGAGCGCGAGCAGAGGCGACACGATGACGGTCGGTCCGAGCCCCTGCTCGCGCAGCAGGCGTGCGGCGATGAAGTACACGGCCGACTTTCCCCATCCTGTGCGCTGCACGACGAGTGCGCGTCGATGATGGACGACGAGCGCCTCGATCGCCGTCCACTGGTCCTCACGGAGAACGGCATCGGGGCCGGCGAGGTCGGTCAGCAGCTCCTGTGCGCGCTCACGGGTACTCATGCGTCACGCGTCCCGGCGAGGGCCCGGTCGACCTCGGTGACGGTGGGAGCCGAGGACCCCGCGCCGTCGCGCGTGGTGGCCACGGCCCCTGCCGCACACGCGCGCCGAACCGCGGCGGCGGGGCCGTCGCGCCACGCGGCGGCGAGCGTGCCGGCGAAGACGTCGCCGGCGCCCGTGGTGTCGACGGCCTCGACGGCGGGCGAGGGATGGGCGGTGACGACGCCGTCGGCGCCGTGATGGCGGGCACCGTCGGCCCCCAGCGTGGTGACCACGTGCGGAATGCGGGCGAGTGCGTCGACCCCCAGGGCTTTCTCCTCGTCGCGGTTGACGATCGCGACGTCGACGAGACCCAGCAGATCGTCGGAGAGCGGTTGCACCGGTGACGGATTGAGGAACACGAGCGTGCCGTTGGCCCGCGCGTGTCGCGCCGCCGCGACGACCGTCGCGACGGGCGTCTCGAGTTGGCACAGCAGGACGTCGGCTTCGGCGACGGCAGCCAGTTCCTCCGCCGTGAGCTCGGTCAGGGTCTCGTTGGCACCGCCCACGACGACGATGGAGTTCTCCGCGGCGTCGTCGACCGTGATGACAGCGACGCCACTCGCGCCCTCGACCTCGCGCAGCAGCGACGCGTCGACCTCGGCCCCGACGAGGGTCTCGCGCAGTTCGAGCGCGAAGGTGTCGGAGCCGACTGCTCCGACGAAGACCACCTCGGCGCCGGCCCGAGCGGCGGCGACCGCCTGATTGGCGCCCTTGCCGCCGGGGGAGGTGCGGAACGCGCTGCCGAGGACCGTCTCACCCGGTGCGGGCAGCGTGGGGGTGCGGGCGACGAGGTCCATGTTGATGCTGCCGACGATGGTGATGCGGGGACGTGCGGTGTCAGGATCGGCCATGGTGCACGACACTAACGGGTGGTTCGGACACCCGAGCCGTCTCGACGAGCGGGCGGCCAGTCCACGAACGACTTGCTCCGCGGCGGCGCGAACGTGCGCACCTTGGACGTGCGGAGACCCTGCCGGACCAGCCCCTCGGCGACGGTGATCGCCGCGGTCACCCCGTCGACGACGGGAACGTCGACCCTGGCCCGCACGGCGGCGTCGAGACCGGACATTCCGCCGCATCCCAGGACGATCACCTCGGCTCGGTCGTCGCGCACCGCGCGCTCCGCCTCGTCGACGACGGCGCGCACCGCCGCGTCGGGATCACGGTCGAGGTCGAGCACCCCGAGGCCGCTGGCGCGGACCGACGCGCAGCGGGTGTGCAGGCCCGCGACGAGCAGTCGGTCCTCGATCAGCGGGACCGTGCGATCGAGGGTGGTCACCACCGAGTACGAACGCCCCAGGAACATCGCGGTGCTCGCCGCGGCCTCGGTGATGTCGACGACGGGAACGTCGAGCAGCTCCTGCAGGCCCTCGCGGCCGTGCTCGCCGTAGCCGGCCTGCACGACGGCGTCGAACGGTTCCGCGTACGCGCGGACGGTCTCCATGACCGCGACGGCGGCGAGGTACGACTCGTAGTTGCCCTCCACCGACTCGGCCCCGAACGCCGGCGTCAGCGCGACCACGGTGGTGCCCGGCGACGCGATCTCGCGGGCGCGCGCACCGATGGCCTCGGTCATGGATCGCGTCGTGTTGACGTTGACGACGAGGATGCGCACGGCAGCTCCGGAGTTCGACGGGAACGGGGTTCGGCGTCGCTCAGAGTAGACCCGCTCCGCAGGCCGGAAGATATATCGCGAACTCGGTTACGTTGGCAGCGCACGAGCGTGAACCGAACGAGAGGACCGGACCCACACCATGGCCGAACTGTTCTGCAACGGAGGCGCCATGCGTGGCGGCAACCTGCACCACAACGTCTCCAGTCACACCTTCCTCGGCTCGGTGCGGACGGCGCCGAACTACCGGTTCTTCGCGGTGCGCGACGAGTTCCCCGGCCTGCTGCTGACCGAGACCGGTGGCGCCTCCATCGCCGGTGAGCTGTACGACGTCCCGATGGAGAACATCCGCACCGACTTCCTGCCGGAGGAGCCCGTCGAACTCGAACTCTCGGTCATCGAGCTCGCCGACGGACGGTCGGTGATGGCCGTGGTGCTGCGACCGGGCCTGGTCGACTCGCTGTCCGCCGAGCTCACCGAGATCACGGATCTCGGTGGGTGGCGTGCCTACCGCGGGCTTCCCGATCCGGACGAGACCGTCTCTGCGGGAGCATGAGTCGTGTCCGCCGCTGCTGACTTCCTCCTCTTTCCCGATCTCGCCTCGCGCGCTCTGGGCGGGTCGGTGAGCGCCGCCAACGACGAGTTGTTCGCGCAGCGCGAGAACCTGATCAAGCCGACGGCGCCGTTCTTCGATCCGTCGGAGTTCGGCCACAAGGGCAAGGTGTACGACGGCTGGGAGACCCGCCGCCGACGCGACGACGGGCACGACTGGGCTCTCGTGCGGCTGGGTGCGGCGGGCATCGTGCACGGCGTCGTCGTGGACACCGCGTTCTTCCGCGGCAACTATCCGCCGTTCGTGTCGGTCGAGGCCGCGTCCGTCGAGGGCTACCCCTCGGCCGAGGAACTGTCGACGGTGCAGTGGCACACCATCGTCGAGAAGTCGCGGGCCGACGGCGACACGGCGAATCTGTATCCCGTGACCGACACCCGTCGCTGGACCCACGTCCGGTTGTCGATCTATCCGGACGGGGGAGTGGCGCGGTTGCGGGTGCACGGCGAGGTGGTGCCCGACCCGCGGTTCCTGACCGGAACGGTCGATCTGCTGGCGGCGGAACACGGTGGGCGGCTCGTGGAGTGCTCGGACGCGTTCTACGCGTCTCCGGCCAACATCATCCTGCCCGGCCGTGCTCGGAACATGGGTGAAGGGTGGGAGAACTCGCGTCGGCGAGGCGGCGGAAACGACCACGCGACGTTCGCTCTCGCTGTCGCCGGGGTGCCGCGGCACGTGGAGGTCGACACGTCGTACTACGTCGGCAACGCCCCGGGCTGGGTGCGACTGAGCACCGTCGACGATCGGGTCGCCGACGTCGCGGATCCGTCCGCGTGGGCCGAGGTCCTGCCGCGCACGGCGGTCCAGCCCGACACGCGGCACCTGTTCCTTCTCGACGGCGCCCCTGCCGCAACACATCTGCGCCTCGACGTCTACCCGGACGGGGGTCTGTCCCGGCTGCGGTTGTTCGGCGATCCGGACGAGCGTGGCCGCGTCGACGCGCGCGCCGCCTGGTGGGACGGGCTTCCCGCCGAACACCGCGCACTCCTCGCCGAGCAGGCCCCGGCATGAGCGCGTGGGATCTCGCGTTCCGCGCGCGCCGTGCGGTCGTGACCGCGGCCGACGGTTCCCGTACCGAGACGGCGTGCACGGTGGGGGTGCGGGACGGCCGCATCGTCGCCGTCGTGGGTCACGACGATCCGGTCGATGCGGACGTCGTCGTGGACCTGGCCGACGACGAGGTACTGCTCCCGGGCCTGGTGGACACCCACGTGCACGTGAACGAGCCCGGTCGCACCGAGTGGGAGGGTTTCGCGAGTGCGACGGCCGCCGCGGCCGCCGGGGGCATCACGACCCTGATCGACATGCCGCTCAACAGTATTCCGTCGACGGTCTCCACCGACGCACTCGACGTCAAACGAGCGGTGGCCGAGCCCGAGGCTCGCATCGACGTCGGCTTCTGGGGTGGCGCCGTACCCGGCAACGTCCCGGACCTGCGCGCGATGCACGAGGCCGGTGTCTTCGGCTTCAAGTGCTTCCTGCTGCACTCGGGTGTCGACGAGTTCCCGCCTCTCTCGCCCGACGAGCTCGAGGAGGCGATGCGGGAGATCGCCTCGTTCGACGGACTGCTCATCGTGCACGCCGAGGACGCGCAGATCATCGCCGACTCCGAGAACGCCGGCGGCCGGGACTACGCAGGTTTCCTGGCGTCGCGACCGCGCGCCGCGGAGAACACGGCCATCGCCGACGTGATCGCCGCGTCGCGGCGGACGGGATGCCGCGTCCACATCCTGCACCTGTCGAGTGCCGACGCCGTGCCGCTCGTGGCGGCGGCGAAGAAGGACGGTGTGCGGATCACTGCCGAGACCTGCCCGCACTACCTGTCGTTCGCGGCGGAGGAGATCGCGGACGGGGCGACCCAGTTCAAGTGCTGCCCGCCCATCAGGGAGGCCGACAACCGGGACGCGTTGTGGCAGGCGTTGTCCGACGGCGTGATCGACACGGTGGTCACCGATCACTCGCCGTGCACCACGGAGCTCAAGCGGTTCGACATCGGCGACTTCGGTGTCGCGTGGGGCGGCATCGCCTCGCTGCAGGTGTCCTTGGCCGCCGTGTGGTCCGAGGCCCGTCGGCGTGGGCACTCTCTCGCCGACGTCGTCGGGTGGATGTCCGCGGCGACGGCTGCTCAGGTCGGACTGGAGAGCAAGGGCGCGATCGCGGTGGGCAAGGACGCCGACCTGGCGGTGTTCGCACCGGACCAAGAGTTCGTCGTGCACGCGGAGGATTTGAGGCACAGGAATCCGGTGAGTGCGTACGACGACCGCACGGTGACGGGCTGTGTGCGCTCGACCTGGCTCGCCGGACGACGCATCGATTTCGACGGTCCACCGCAGGGAAGGCTGCTGACGTGCGGCTGATTGCAGATTGTTGACAATCGGACGATCGTCCTCGACAGTGAGGGCATGACTGCAGCAGCATTCGTGCCTCGAACAGCCGACGCCTCCACCAGTGCTCACACCGCTCGGCTGTCGCCCGCCCTGAAGCAGGCCACACCCATCGTCGTGGATCACGCGTCGGGAAGTTGGATCACCGGGACCGACGGGCGCCGCTACCTCGACTTCACCACGGGTATCGGCGTGACCAGCACCGGACACTGCCATCCGCGCGTGGTCGCGGCGGCGCGCGAGCAGGTCGGCAAGATCATCCACGCGCAGTACACGACCGTCATGCACACGCCTCTGCTCGAGTTGACCGAGAAGCTCGGCACCGTCCTGCCGGTCGGCCTGGACAGCGTGTTCTACGCCAACTCGGGGTCCGAGGCCGTCGAGGCGTCGATTCGTCTGGCGCGCATGGCCACCGGCCGCCCGAACATCATCGCGTTCCACGGCGGCTTCCACGGTCGCACCGTCGCCGCGGCGACACTCACCACAGCCGGGACCAAGTTCCGGTCCGGCTTCGCTCCGATGATGGGCGGCGTCCACATCGCGCCGTTCCCGTACGCGTTCCGGTACGGCTGGGACCTCGACACCGCGGTGACCTTCGCCTTGCGCGAGCTCGACTACCTGCTGCAGACCGTGTCCGCCGTCGCCGACACCGCGGCGTTCATCATCGAGCCGGTCCTGGGCGACGGTGGTTACCTTCCCACCCCGCCGGCGTTCCTGGACGGACTCCGAGAGCGAGCCGATCGGCACGGCATCGTGCTCATCGTGGACGAGGTCCAGGCGGGAGTGGGCCGCACGGGGAAGTTCTGGGGTCACCAGTTCTCCGATTCCACCCCGGACGTTCTCATCACGGCCAAGGGTCTCGCCAGCGGCTTCCCGATCTCCGCGATCGCCGCCTCGACCGCCCTCATGAGTACCGCCCTGCCGGGATCGCAGGGCGGCACCTACGGCGGGAACGCGGTGGCCGCGGCGGCCGCCGTCGCCACGCTCGACGTGGTCGAGGACGAGGGCCTGGTGGAGAACGCCCGTCTGCGCGGGGAGCAGCTTCTCGGAGGACTGCGTGAGATCGCGGCTCGGCACGACGAGATCGGAGATGCCCGCGGGCTCGGTCTGATGGCGGCATTCGAGTTCGTCGACGACGCCGGGGACGCCGATCCGGGCGCCGCGCTCGCTCTGCAGAAGGCAGCTCTGGACCGCGATCTCCTGTTGTTGACGTGCGGTGCGCTGGGCAACGTGGTGCGCATCATCCCGCCCCTCGTGGTGACGCGGGACGAGGTCGAGCTGGGACTCGAGCGCATCGCGGAGGCGTGCGACGCGGCGCTGGGAGTTCGGTCGTGACGACGACGGTCGACCGACCCGTGCCGGTGGCCGATCGCAGCATTCTGATCGGTGGTCGATGGCGGGACGCGGTGGACGGCCGCACGTTCGACGTCGAGAACCCTGCCACCGGCGAGACCATCGCGCGCGTCGCAGACGGGGGGCCTGCCGACGCCGCTCTGGCGCTCGATGCCGCGAGCGCCGCCCAGTCTGCGTGGGCGGCGACGTCGCCGCGGGAGCGGAGCGTCGTGCTGCGCCGTGCGTTCGACCTCGTGGTCGAGCGGACGGAGGACCTCGCCGCCGTGATGACCGCCGAGATGGGCAAGCCGCTCGCCGAGGCGCGCGGCGAGGTCGCCTACGCAGCCGAGTTCCTTCGCTGGTTCTCCGAGGAGGCCGTCCGCATCGCCGGCGATCACACCCTGACCGGCGACGGGTCGACGCGCATGGTGGTCACACGAGTACCGGTGGGACCGTGTGTGCTGGTGACGCCCTGGAACTTTCCGCTGGCCATGGGTGCCCGCAAGATCGGGCCCGCTGTGGCCGCCGGATGCACCATGGTGTTCAAGCCGGCCGAACAGACACCGCTCACCTCGCTCGCTCTGGCCCGCATCTTTCAGGAGGCCGGACTGCCGGACGGCGTCCTCAACATCGTCACGACCTCGGACGCGGGTGGCGTCGTCGAACCGTGGTTGCGCAGCGGTGTGGCTCGGAAGCTGAGTTTCACGGGCTCCACCGCCGTCGGCAGGCTGTTGCTCGGCCAGGCGGCGTCCACCGTCATGCGGACGTCGATGGAACTGGGCGGGAACGCGCCCCTCGTCGTCTGTGCGGACGCCGATCTGGGGACGGCGCTCGACGGAGCCATGATCGCCAAGATGCGCAACATGGGGGAGGCCTGCACCGCCGCCAACCGGTTGTTCGTCCATCGGTCCGTCGTCGACACCTTCGCGGAGCAGCTGACCGCGCGGATGGCCGAGCTGACCGTGGGAGACGGTGCGCACGAGGGTGTCCGGGTCGGCCCGCTGATCGATGCGGAGGGCCGCGCGAAGGTGCAGCGCCTCGTCGACGACGCGGTGAGACGCGGGGCGCGAGTCCTGACCGGCGGTGCCACGCCGGAGGGGCCGGGATACTTCTACCCTCCGACGGTGCTGGTGGACGTTCCACCCGACGCCGAGATCGTGCACACCGAGATCTTCGGGCCGGTCGCCGCGATCATCACCTTCGACGACGAGGACGAGGTGGTGCGCATCGCCAACGACACCGAGTGGGGTCTCGTGGGCTACGTGTTCACTCGTGACGTCGACCGGGCCTTCGATCTGGGCGAGCGTCTCGAGGTGGGCATGGTCGGTCTCAACACCGGGCTGGTGTCCAACCCCGCGGCACCCTTCGGCGGGGTCAAGCAGTCCGGACTGGGACGTGAGGGCGGGCGTCTCGGCATCGACGAGTTCCTCGAGGTGAAGTACTTCGCCGTGCCGCGTCGGCCGGGGCGGACGCTGTGACGGCCACTCGACGGCTGACGCCTCTCGACGCCCGCACCACGTCGATCGTCATCGCGGACCAGTTGCGCGAGCGCATCATCGACGGATCGTTCGCACCGGGGGAGCAGGTCCACGAGGCGACGGTCGCGACCGAACTCGCCGTCTCCCGCGGACCCGTTCGCGAGGCGCTGCAGCGGCTGAGTCAGGAGGGGCTGCTCGTCTCCTTCCGCAATCGCGGCGTCTTCGTCGTCGAGCTGGGTGAGTCCGACGTCGCCGAGATCTACCAGGCGCGCGCGGCCATCGAGATCGGTGCCGCGTTCACCGTTCTGCGGCGTGGTGACTCCGGACGCGTCGCGGACGCGTTGTCGCGCATCGTGGTCGAGATGCAGCCGGCCATCGACCGGGGCGACTGGCGGTCGGTGGCGGAGCGGGATCTCGCGTTCCACACCGCACTGGTCGCGGCGACGGGCAACAGCCGGATGGGCCGGATGTACGCGACGCTCGCCGCCGAGGCCCGCATCTGCATGGCCAACCTCGAGACCGCGTACCACCGGCCCGACGCGTTGATCGAGGAGCACACGCTGCTCGTCGATCTGCTGCGAGCGCAGGACTGGGCCCGGCTCGAACCTGCTCTGCGCGAACACATGGACACCGCCGTGCACGATCTGACGGCGTCGCTACGTGAGTCGGCGGAGACCGCGTAGTCACTCGCGCTGCGCCCGTGGGTGCGAGCACCTACGCTCGCTCCAGAAACCCGGATAACCTCGAAACTGTCAGGGGTACAGCATGATCGACACGATCAGTACGGCCGAACACAGCTCCCGCCTCGCTGCCGTGCGTGCCGTCATGGCCGAGCGGGGTCTCGCGGCGCTCATGATCACCGATCCGTCGAACATCTACTATCTGACGGCCTACAACGCCCTGTCGTTCTACACCCCGCAGGTGCTCTTCGTGCCGGCCGAGGGCGACATGCTGTTCTTCGCCCGCACCATGGACGCGCACGGCGCCTCACGCACGTCGTGGCTTCCCGACGACCAGGTGTTCGGCTATCCGGAGACCCTGGTCCAACGGCCGGACACCCATCCCTTCGTCTGGGTGGCCGACACGCTGCGCGGACTGAGCCTGGTCTCGAACTTCGAGCACGGCCAGGTGGGGCTCGAGATGGACTCCTACTACTTCAGCCCGAAGGCGTTCGAAGCACTCGTGAAGTGCCTGCCGGAGTACCGGTTCGTCGATTCGCGTGAGCTGGTGAACTGGGTGCGATCGGTGAAGTCGGACACCGAGATCGAGCTGATGCGCGGGGCGGCGGCGATCTGCGAGAGCGCCATGGCGACCGCGATGGACGCGATCGCCGTCGGTGTGCGCCAGTGCGACGCCGCCGCGGCGATCTCCGCGGCGCAGGTGCGCGGCACGGACGACTTCGGCGGCGACCACCCGGCCATCGTTCCGATGCTGCCCACCGGTGAGGGTGCGGACACCCCGCATCTCACCTGGACCGACCGGCCGTTCCGGGACGGGGAGTCGACCGTGGTGGAACTGACCGGGGTGTTCCGCCGCTACCACGTCCCGATGGCGCGGACGGTCTCGCTCGGGCGACCGGACCCGCGCATGGCCGGTCTCGCCGCCGCCACCGACGACGCACTCGGAGCCGTGCTCGCGGAGATGAGGCCCGGAGTGCAGACCAGTGACCTCGCGGCGACGTGGAACCGTGAACTGGGCCGGGCGGGATTTCACAAGCCTTCCCGCATCGGGTACTCGATCGGCATCGCGTACGCGCCGGACTGGGGCGAGCGCACCATCAGCCTGCGCAGCGACGACGCCACGATCCTGCAGCGCAACATGACGTTCCACGTCATCGGCGGTATGTGGCTCGACGGTTACGGATACGAGGTGTCCGAGTCAGTGGTGGTCACCGACACCGGTATCGACACCTTCACCGCCTACCCGCGATGCCTGACAGTCAAGGAGTGACGGACATGCACGCACAGACGTACGAGACGACCACGCTTCCGTGGGCGCTGCGCACCGATCACCTCGTCGGGTCGATGATCGACTCGTCGACCTCGCTGCTCGCCGCGCAGAAGCACGACATCGTGCGCTTCGCCATGGGATCGCCCGCCGCCGAGGCGGTTCCGCACGCGGCGATGGCGGAGATCGCGGGCCGGGTCCTGACCGCAGATGCCTTCGACTACGGTGCGACAGAGGGTGATCCGGCTCTGATCGAGCAGCTGGTGGCCTTCTGCGACGCCTTCGGTGAACCGACGTCTCCCGATCGGTTGGTCATCACGTCGGGTGGCATGCAGGGGCTCGATCTCGCGTGCACGCTGTTCGTCGACCCCGGCGATCTGGTGATCGTCGAGAGCCCGACGTACACGAACGGCACCGCGACCGTGCTCAGCTACGGTGGCGACATCCTCGAGGCGCCGATGGATTCCGACGGGCTGATCGTCGAGGCGCTTCCCGAGTCGGTCGCCCGCGCGGGCCGACTGCCCACGATGATCTACACCATCCCGACGTTCCAGAATCCGTCCGGGACGACCATGTCGCTGCCGCGCCGACTGGCGCTCCTGGAACTCGCCCGCGAGTGGGGCGCCGTGGTGCTCGACGACGACCCCTACGGCCACCTCCGCTTCCAGGGAGATCCGGTTCCGAGCCTGCGAGCGCTCGCTCCCGACGACCCGCTCGTGTTCTCCGTACGCACGTTCTCGAAGCTCATCGCCCCCGGTCTGCGCGTCGGGTGGGTGGACGCGGACCCCGCCGCTCGCCGGTTGATCATCAACGCGAAGCAGGCGATGGACACGTGCACCAACGTGCCGAACCAGCGGATCGTGGCCGAGTTCCTGCGACAGGGACTGCTCACCGAGCACCTGGCGTCCCTCGCGGACATCTACCTGCCCCGCAAGATCGCGATGCAGACGAGCCTGGAGCGGCACCTCGGTGGGAGGGTGCGCACCACCGATCCCGAGGGCGGTTTCTTCCTGTGGGTCACGCTGGTGGGTGACGACGCCGCTGTGGACACGCGGCGGCTGTTCGAGATCGCACTCGCGCACGGTGTCGCCTTCATCCCGGGTCCGGCGCTGTCCGCGAACGGCCTCTTCGGCGATGCGATGCGACTGTGCTTCGCGTCCTCGACGCCCGAGCGCATCGACGTCGGGGTGCAGCGGTTGGCGGGTGCGCTGGACGCGGCCCGAGCCGAACTGTGACGGCGGCAGACCTCCAGCAGGATCGCGCGTCGACCGACGTCGCGACGGTCGAGCGGATCACGAGAGCGCTGATCGACGCCGGTCCCGACGAGTCCGCCGTGGTGGCCGAGATCTGCCGCATCGCAGAGAGTCTCGGTCTGCAGACCGTCGTCACCGACGCGTCGCCGGGGCGGCCGAACGTCGAGGTGGTCCTTCCCGGCGAGCCCGGCCCGGGCCTGCTGTTCCTCGGGCACTCGGACGTGGTGCCCGCCGGGGAGGGCTGGAGCGGGAACCCGTTCCGCTCGCGGGTGCACGACGGTCGGATCGTGGGACGCGGCGCCTGCGACATGAAAGGTGGTCTCGCCGCGGTACTCGCCGCGATGGGGTCACTGGCCCGGCGCGGTGTGGTCCCGGCGCGCACCGTGACACTCGCCTGCGTGGTGGACGAGGAGGACACGGGCCTGGGCATCCGGGCATGGGTGTCCGACCGTACCGACCAGACCGGCCGGCCTCCGGCCTTCACGGTCGATGGCGGCCGGCCTCCGGCCTTCACGGGATGCGTCGTGGCGGAACCCACGGCCGGCACCGTGATCGTCGGGTGCCGCGGAGCGGCGAACATCGTGCTCACCGTCACCGGTCGGAGCGCGCATGCCGGCCGGCCCGAGAACGGTCGCAGTGCCGTGGTCGCGGCGGCCCGCGTCGTGGGCGAGATCGACGGGCTGCACGCGGAACTGGCCACCGTGCCGCACCCGGTGCTCGGCGCCGCGTCGTGGAACGTCGGCCGGATCGACGGTGGGACCGGACCGTCGATCGTCGCGGGCCGCTGCCGGCTGGAGATCGATCGTCGCCTGCTGCCGGACGACGACGTGGACGCCGTCGTCGCGGACCTGCTCCGCCGGGCCCGCCTCGTCACGGATCTGGACGTCGACGCGTACGTCGAGATGGAGATGCCGGGATTCCTCACCGACGAGTCGAGCCCGCTCGTCGAGTCGGCGCTGGCGGCGCTGCGCTCCACGGGTGCGCCGGACCCGTCGACCGCGGTGTGGACGGCGTCCTGCGACGGGGGGTTCGTCGCCCGTGACCTCGGAGTGCCCACCATCGTGCTGGGTCCCGGTGATCTCGAGGCGCAGGCCCATCAGCCCGACGAGTCCGTGGACCTGCTCGAGGTCGCTCGCCTCTCCCGGGCCTACGCTCGACTGATGACGGAGCAGCGACCGTGAGCCCCTCCCGCACGAACGGCGGAGCGAGGCCGATCATCACCGTCCTGCACGACGGACTCCTTCCCGACCGGGTGCAGGAACTCGACACCTCGTACGAGGTGCGGCATGCCACCGCCGACACGTTCGGCGATGCGGTTGACGGCGCGCAGGCGGTCCTGCTGTGGGACTTCTTCTCGTCGGCGCTCCGGGACCAGTGGTCGCGCTGCTCCGCACTCGAATGGGTGCACGTCGCCGCAGCAGGGGTGGACAAGCTGTTGTTCGACGACCTCGCGGCGTCCGACGTCGTGGTGACCAACGCGCGCGGGGTGTTCGACGTGCCGATCGCCGAGTTCGTGCTCGTGTCCGTGCTCGCTCTGGCGAAGGACGTGCGCGGCACCGTCGAACTCGGCCGACAGGCGCGATGGTTGCGCCGGGAGACCGAGAACATCGCGGGGCGTCGAGCTCTGGTGATCGGAACGGGCAGTATCGGCCGGGCCACGGCGCGCATGTTGCGTGCCGTCGGTATGGACGTCGCCGGGGTCGGACGGACGGCTCGCACGGGTGATGCGGATTTCGGAACCGTCCACGCCAGTACGGATCTCGCGTCGGTGGTACCCGGCGCCGACTACCTCGTTCTCATCGCACCGCTGACACCGTCGACACGGGGCATGGTCGGCCGCGACGTTCTCGCGGCGGCCGATCCCGGGGTGCGCGTGATCAACGTGGGTCGTGGCGAACTGCTCGACACCGACGCGCTGGTGGACGCTCTGCGCAGCGGCCACGTCGGGGGAGCTGCCCTCGACGTGTTCGACACCGAGCCGCTGCCACCCGAGCACGTGCTGTGGACCCTCGACCACGTGCTGCTGACCGCACACATGAGCGGTGACACCGTGGGGTGGCGCGACCGGCTCTACTCCGGTTTCGCCGAGAATGCCGAACTATTCGCGGCCGGCCGACCGCTGCGCAACGTCGTCGACAAGTCCCTCGGGTTCGTCGCCGGGTGACCCGGTGACCGCGGGCGTCCGGTCGTATCCCTTGCGGTCGTAGATCGCGATCACCAGAGCGCCGAGGACCAGGCCGATGACGAGCCCGAGCAGCGTCATGCCGAGTCCGTGGGCGAGACCCGAGTTCCAGCGTGAGTCGAAGTAGAGGATCGAGCGCACGGCGAGATACACCTGATGCATCGGTTCGAATTGCGCGAGCCACCCGAAGAGCGCAGGTGACGCCTGGATCGGGATGGTGGCGCCGGCGGACGGCAGGCCCAGGATCACGAAGACGACGAGGTTGAGGATCAGCCCCGGAGTGCCGAAGATCGACAGCACCGACACCGCGGTGATCCCGACGGCCGAGATCGCCAGCACTCCGAAGAGCCACAGGCCCAGCGCATTCGGGATCGGCATGCCCAGTGCGGTGGCGATCGCGACGTAGAGACCGGACACCACGAACCCGATCACCACCATCGTGAGCCATTTCGCGGCGAGCACGCGCAGGCGACTGTCGGTGGATCGGCGACGCTGCAGGAAGGTGGGGCCGAACTCGAGCGGCACGAAGCCGAGTGCGCCGTCGACGAGAGCGCTGGCGATCATCGCGCCGGTGAAGCCGGCGAGCACGAGCAGCAGGGCGTAGTAGAAGGCGGACAGCCCGAGCCCCGTGCCGTCCGGAAGTGGGTCGTAGGGAGTGACGACGATGTCGACCGGCGCAGCCAGTGTGAGGGCCGCGGCCCCGGAGAAGGTGGCGCCCGCGGGCAGTGCCTCGGTCACTTGCGTCGTGAGTCGTTCTCCCAGAGTGCCGTTCGCGGAGTCGAGCGCCGTGTCGCCGATGGTGGTCATGAGGGAGGAACCGAGTGTGCCGGCACGCGGATTGGTCATGATCGTCACGATGGGTCGCTCGATGTCGCCCGCCACGGCGGAGGCCTGCGTCAGGATCGACACTCGTTTGGTGAAGTCGCTCGGCACGACGATCGCGCCGTAGACGTCGCCGTTCGCGAGGAGGTTCTGCGCCTCCGCGATACCGACCTGCTTCAGATCGATCTTCTCCGCGTCGATGCCGTCCGCGATGCCCTGGCCGATCTGCTGCCCCAGGTTCGCCTGCTCACCGTTCGGCAGCACGTCGCCCTCGTCGCTGACCACCAGTGCCACCGGGAAGTGGCGGAGGTTCTCCTTGGGGTCGAGGATGCCGCCGAGGTACAGCGCCGCGAGCAGCGACATGACGACGGAGACCGCGACGACCGGCAGCACCCAGGTGGTGGGGCGCCGGAATGCGGGCGCAGCGGCTTCGGGGGACATGGCGGGCCTTCCGTCGGCAAGTTCTCGGTGACCGATACACATCTGTATCGTCTCGTTCGATACGATAGTGCATCATGGCGGCGACTTCAGGCAACGTGACCGCGAGAACAGGCAGGACCGCCACTCGCAGCAGAGCACAGACTCGCGAGCGAGTGCTGGACGGCGCCCTCGAGGTGTTCGTCGAACGGGGTTTCGGGCGATCGACCCCGGAACAGATCTGCGAGCGAGCGGGATTCACTCGCGGAGCGTTCTACTCGAACTTCTCGTCGATGGACGAGGTCTTTCTCGAACTGTGGACGCGACAGGCGTCGGGACTGATCACGCGGGTACGCGGAGTGGTCGACGCCCTGGAGTACGACGCGTCCGACGGGCGGTCCTTCGAGGAGATCGTCGTGGCAGCGCTGAGCGGACTGGTCGGCGACGTGTCGTGGCACGTACTCATGGCGGAGTTCGGCGCCCACGCGGCGCGGAACCCGGGGCTGGCGGCCGTGGTGACCGGGCACCGGGCCGCGCTCCGTGACGCCCTGCGTCCCATGATCGTTCACGGTCTCGCGACCCACGGGCGCGAGGTGGCGGTGGACGACGACACCCTCGGTCGGGGTGTCGTCGCCGCCTACGAAGGAGCGATGGCCCAGGCGATGATCGAGCCGGCCAACCCGGTACCCGCGCGACTCGCCCTCGAGCTCGTGGCCGCGGTCATATGGTCGTTCTCGCGCGAGCGCTGACTCAGAACGCCCGCTCGTACTGCGGAGGTGTGGCCGGGGTGATGTCCGAGCCGAGCTCGCGTGCCGCACGACGGGCCCAGTAGGGGTCGCGCAGCAGTTCGCGCGCCAGGAACACGGCCACGGCCTCGCCGGACCCGATGATGTCCTCGGCCTGCTTGGGCTCGGTGATCAGTCCGACAGCGGCCGCGGGGATGCGCGTCTCGCTCTGGATGCGCCGGGCGAACGGCACCTGGTAGCCGGGTTCGACGGGGATGGACGCCTTCGCGACGTTGCCACCCGTGGAGACGTCGACGAGGTCGACACCATGATCCTCGAGCTGCTGGGTGAGCAGGACGGTCTGGTCGGGCGTCCAGGCCTCGGAGTCGACGCCACGCTCCTCGCCGGTCCAGTCGGTCGCGGACACGCGCACGAAGACGGGCTTGTCGGCCGGCCACACCTCGCGGATCGCGTCGACCACGCGCAGGGTCAGGCGGATACGACCCTCGAAGCTGCCGCCGTACTCGTCGGTCCGGTGGTTGCTGGCCGGGGACAGGAACTGGTGCAGCAGGTAACCGTGCGCCGCGTGCACCTCGGCCACGTCGAAGCCGGCGGCCAGCGCGCGTACCGCGGCGGAGCGGAAGTCGTCGACGACCTTGTCGATGTCCGCGGTCGTCATCTCGCGCGGAGCCGGGTAGTGGCCGAACTCGACAGCGCTGGGTCCGACCGTCTCCCAGGCGAGGGAGTCGTCCGCCGCCAGCGGCTTTCCACCACGCCACGGTGCGTCGGTGGACGCCTTGCGACCGGCGTGGGCCAACTGGATCGCGGGCACACTGCCGTGCTGCCGGATCTCGGTGACCACCTCGGCCAACGCGTTCGCCTGCTGGTCGTTCCAGATGCCGAGGTCCCACGGCGTGATGCGGCCCTCCGGGCTCACCGACGCCGCCTCGGTCATCACCAGGCCGACGCCGCCGACGGCACGCGAGACGAGGTGAGTCCGGTGCCACGGTGTGACCGCGCCCGTCGAGGGTCCCTCCGCGTCCGCCGAGTACTGGCACATCGGCGACATCCACACCCGGTTGGGGAAGGTGACCTCACGCAGGGTCAGGGGCTCGAACAGCAGGCTCACAGTCATCTCCTCGTCTCGTCCTACACGCGCGCCGTCCACGACGACAGCGCTCAGGATGAACGAACAATCGGGCCGGGCGATCATTCCCGTCGGCCGGATCGTCCCGGGTGCGCTCGGGCGTACGGGCTGGTGGGAGCGTGACCTACCCTGGACGGCGTGACTGCCACCACCAGCGCCGAGGTGTCCACCCCCGATGCTCTCGAAGCGGACGTGCACGCCGCTGCTGCCCGCGCCCGGGTCGCCGCGCGCGCGCTCGCTCTGCTGACGACCGCGCGCAAGGACGACGCGCTGCACGCCGCGGCGGACGCCGTCCTGGCCTCCGCCGACGCGATCCTCGCCGCCAACAGCGAGGACCTCGCACTCGCCGAGGCGTCCGGCACCCCGCCCTCGCAGCTCGACCGACTGCGGCTGACCCCCGACCGCATCGACGGCATCGCCGCCGGACTGCGCCAGGTGGCGTCTCTGCCGGATCCCGTGGGGGAGCTCCTCGAGGGTCGGACCCTGCCCAACGGACTCGAGATCCGGCAGCTCGCGGTGCCGCTCGGCGTCGTCGGCATGATCTACGAAGCCCGGCCCAACGTCACGGTCGACGCGTTCGGGCTCACTCTCAAGTCGGGCAACGCCGTCCTCCTGCGGGGGTCGTCCTCCGCCGCGCGATCGAACGCCGCGTTGGTGGGCGTTCTGCGGGCGGCCCTGTCGGCGCTGGACCTTCCCGCCGACGCCGTCCAACTCCTGTCCAGCGAGGATCGCGCGACGGTCACGCACCTCATCCGGGCTCGCGGACTCGTCGACGTCGTCATCCCGCGCGGTGGGGCCGGCCTCATCTCGGCGGTGGTGCGCGACGCGACGGTGCCCACCATCGAGACCGGTGTCGGCAACTGCCACGTCTACGTGCACGCGTCCGCGGACCTCGACATGGCCGAGCGCATCCTGCTCAACGCGAAGACACGTCGAGTGAGCGTGTGCAACGCCGCAGAGACGGTGCTGATCGACGCCGCCGTGGCCGACGTGGCGGTGCCGCGTCTGGTGCAGGCGTTGTCGGACAACGGCGTACGTGTCCACGGCGATCTTCCCGGTCTCGTTCCGGCCACCGAGAACGACTGGGCCGACGAGTACCTCTCCGACGACATCGCCCTCGCCGTCGTCGACGACCTGGATGCCGCCGTCGCGCACATCGACAGGTACGGCACGGGACACACCGAGGCGATCGTGGCATCGGATCTCGCTGCCACGCGTGCGTTCTCGGCTCGGGTGGACGCAGCGGCCGTCATGGTCAACGCCTCCACCGCGTTCACCGACGGTGAGCAGTTCGGCTTCGGAGCCGAGATCGGCATCTCCACCCAGAAGCTCCACGCCCGCGGCCCCATGGGGCTGCGGGAACTCACCTCGACCAAGTGGATCGTACAGGGCGACGGGCACATTCGGCCGGCCTGACCCGCTCCACCACACTCGAATCACCGACCGTCTCGAACCATCCGAAGGGCCCGGCGTGACGCAGACGTACTCCGACATCGTTCCGTTCTTCTCCGACGTCGACGACGTGGCGACCCGCCTCGCCGCCACGGGGTACCTCGCCGACAAGGCGACCGCCACGGCGGTGTTCCTCGCCGATCGTCTGGGCAAGCCGCTGCTCATCGAGGGCCCGGCAGGCGTCGGCAAGACGGAGCTGGCTCGCGCCGTCTCGCAGGCCGCGGGAGCCGAACTGGTCCGCCTGCAGTGCTACGAGGGCGTCGACGAGGCGCGGGCACTGTACGAGTGGAACCACGCGAAGCAGATCCTGCGCATCCAGTCGAGTTCCGGCGCGGGGTGGGACGAGACACGCCACGACGTGTTCTCCGAGGAGTTCCTGCTGTCGCGGCCCCTGCTCACGGCGATCCGTCGATCGGATCCCACCGTGCTGCTGATCGACGAGACCGACAAGGCGGACATCGAGATCGAGGGCCTGCTCCTCGAGGTGCTCAGCGACTTCGCGATCACCGTGCCGGAGCTCGGCACCATCTCGGCGACCAGGCGGCCGTTCACGGTGCTGACCTCCAACGCGACACGCGAGTTGTCGGAGGCGCTGAAGCGTCGCTGCCTGTTCCTGCATCTCGACTTCCCGGACGCCGACCTGGAGCGGCGCATCCTGGCCAGCCGGGTCCCGGAGCTGCCGGAGGCGATGGCCGAGCAGATGGTGCGCATCGTGCAGGTGCTGCGGGACATGCAGTTGCAGAAGCTGCCGTCGGTCGCCGAGACCATCGACTGGGGCCGCACCCTGTTGGCTCTGGGCATGGACGAGGTGAGCGACGCGGCCGTGCGGTCGACGCTCGGCGTCATTCTCAAGCACCGCTCCGATCAGGACCGCGCCGTCGCCGAACTCCGACTCGGCTGACCCGTGACCGGGACGGTGGACATCTCCGGCATCCCCGCACACCTGGTGGGGTTCGTGGAGGCGCTGCGTCGCCGCGGTATCGACGTCGGCCCGTCGGAGACGGTCGACGCGGGCGCGGTGCTGGCCGTTCTCGACATCCTCGATCGGGAGGTGGTGCGGGAGGGTCTCGCGTGCGCGCTGGTGCGCCGACCCGGCCATCGACCCGCGTTCGACGCGCTCTTCGATCTGTGGTTCCCGGCCGCGATCGGTGCGCGGACCGCCGACGAGGAGAACACGGTCGGCCCGCCTCTCGCCGAGGACGGCACCGTCGATCTCGACGCTCTGAAACACGTGCTGGCGGAGCTGCTCGCGGACGGTTCCGCGGAGGCCATGGCGCAGGTCGAGCGCCTGGTGGGTCACATCGTCGAGACCTACGGCAAGTACAGCTCCAGCCGCGGCGAGTCGTTCTCGGAATACCAGACGCTGCGCACGGTGGAGCCGTCGACGCTGCTGGCGAAGATTCTCGACGGACTGATCGGCCGCGCCAGCGGTCCCGGTGCACCCACGACCGGCGAGTTCGAGTCCGAACTGGCCCGTCGGACGGCCGCGGTCCGCATCGCGGAGTTCCGGTCGATGATCGAGAAGGAGACCCGTCGCCGCACCGCCGAGGTGCTGGGCAAGGAACGGGTGGCGTCCTACGGCGTCCCGCGCCTGGCCGAGGACGTCGACTTCCTCCGCGCGTCCGAGTCGGAACTGGCGGCCCTCCGCAAGAACGTCGCTCCGTTGGCGCGGCTCCTGGCGAGCCGACTGGCGGCCCGTCGACGGCGGTCGCGAGCGGGGTCGATCGACCTGCGGCGCACCCTGCGCAAGTCCTTGTCGACGGGCGGCGTCCCCATCGACCTGGTCAACCGCAAGCCCCGTACCGCGCGGCCCGAACTGGTGATCTTCTGCGACGTCTCGGGATCGGTCGCCGGCTTCAGCCAGTTCACCCTGCTGCTCGTGCACACGTTGCGCGAACAGTTCTCCCGAGTGCGTGTCTTCGCTTTCATCGACACCGCCGACGAGGTGACCCGGTTCTTCGACGCCTCGGCCGGACGCGCGTCTCTCGCCGAGTCGATGTCGCGCATGATCGCGGAGTCGGAGCTGATCACCTACGACGGCCATTCCGACTACGGCCACTCCTTCGAGACCTTCACCGCGCATCACCTCGATGCCATCGGTCCTCGGGCGTCGCTGTTGATCCTGGGCGATGCCCGCACCAACTACCGCGATCCGCGCACCGAGTCCCTCGCCCGCATGGTCACCGTCGCCCGGCACGCGCACTGGCTCAACCCCGAGCCGAAGGCGCAGTGGGGGACCGGTGACTCGGCCGCCGACGTCTATCGGCGGGTGATCTCGATGCACGAGTGCCGGTCGGCGGCGCAACTGGCCGAGGTCGTGTCGCGGCTCCTTCCCACGGGATCCTGACGTCTCTCGGTTCGGCCGAATCCTCTGTTCGGGGCAGGTCCACGTAGAGTCGTCACTCGTGCAGGAACCGACGACGCCGCCCGAGGGCCGACGCCCGCGACGTCTCGGCGTCATGGGTGGCACGTTCGACCCCATTCACCACGGGCACCTCGTGGCCGCCAGTGAGGTCGCCGACCGGTTCCAGCTCGACGAGGTCGTCTTCGTTCCCACCGGCCAGCCCTGGCAGAAGCAGGACCGGACGGTGAGCCCGGCGGAGGATCGCTACCTCATGACGGTCGTCGCCACCGCGTCGAACCCTCGCTTCTCGGTCAGCCGCGTCGACCTCGACCGTGCCAAGCCGACGTACACCGTCGACACGCTTCGCGATCTCGCCGACCAGCATCCCGGTGACCAGTTGTTCTTCATCACCGGGGCCGATGCTCTCAGCAGCATCATCGGCTGGCAGAACTGGCAGGAACTGTTCGAGCTGGCCCGCTTCGTCGGCGTGTCCCGCCCCGGGTACGAACTGGGTGCCGACCATCTGGCCGAGTACCTCGATCGGTTGCCGAAGGACGTCCTGACCCTCGTGGAGATCCCGGCCCTGGCCATCTCGTCCACGGAATGTCGACGGCGTGCCGCCGAGAACCGTCCCGTCTGGTACCTCGTGCCGGACGGCGTCGTCCAGTACATCTCGAAGCGGGACCTGTACCGACCCGCCGGGGAGGAGCGTCACGACGGCATCGCGACCGTCTCCGAGCCCGCACCCCAGCACACCGGCACTTCCGCCACCACCGCATCAGCCCTACCAGGAGAGAACACCACGTGAGCGCTACACCCGAGGCCATCAGGGTCGCCAGCATCGCCGCACTCGCGGCGGACGAGAAGCTCGCCGCCGACGTCATGGCCCTCGACGTCTCCGACCAGCTGGTCATCACCGACTGCTTCGTCATCGCGTCGGCACCCAACGAGCGCCAGGTCAACGCCATCGTCGAGAACATCGAGGAGAAGCTCCGCGAGGCGGGCAGCCAGCCCGTTCGTCGTGAGGGCACCCGCGAGGGCCGATGGGCACTGCTCGACTACGTCGACGTGGTCGTCCACGTGCTCCACAACGACGAGCGTCACTTCTACGCCCTCGAGCGTCTGTGGAAGGACTGCCCGGTCCTCGAGATCGAGGGTCTCGGAGCCACGGACACCTCGACGCAGTACGGCACCGACGATCACGGTGTCGACGACGCCCTCGACCACGGTGTCGATCGCGTCACCGAACCGGACGAGTGACGTCCGTTCGACGGTTGGTGCTGCTCCGGCACGGTCAGACCGAGTACAACGCGGCCTCGCGCATGCAGGGTCATCTCGACACCGACCTGACCGAGCTGGGTCGCACGCAGGCCGAGGTCGCCGCTCGAGCGTTGGCATTGCTGCAGCCACACCGCATCGTCTCGTCCGATCTGCGACGGGCACACGACACGGCGACCGCGCTCTCGACGGCCACGGGTGTTCCCGTCGAGCTCGACGAGCGGCTCCGCGAGACGCACCTCGGTGACTGGCAGGGGCTGACGCACCTCGACGTCGACGACGTCTCACCCGGCGTCCGCGAATCGTGGCGCGCCGACGCCGAGTTCCGTCCGCCCGGCGGCGAGTCGCGCGTGGACGTCGCCGAGCGCTCGATGCCGCTGATCCAGGAGCTGCTGAAGGACCCGGAGTGGACCACGGCGCCCGTCGTCGTGGTCGCCCACGGTGGAACCATCGCCGCGCTCACGGCCGCACTGCTCGATCTGCCGGTCGACCGGTGGCCGGTGCTCGGGGGACTGGGGAATGCCAGCTGGGTGCAGGTCGCCGGACACGGAACGGACGACGTCTCCTGGCGCCTGGACGTGTGGAACGCGACGGCCGCCGTGGCAGGTGACGTTCTCTGATGTCCGCCGCGGATCGCCCGGTCCTGCTCGTCCTCGCGGATTCGCTCGCGTACTACGGTCCCGAGGGCGGTCTGCCGGCCGATCATCCCCGCATCTGGCCCACCCTCGTCGCGCGCGAACTGGGGTGGGACGTCGAGCTCGTTGGTCGCATCGGCTGGACCTGCCGCGACGCCTGGTGGGCACTCACCCAGGATCCCCGTGTGTGGGCGTCGATACCGCGTGCCGGGGCGGTGGTCCTCGCGACCGGCGGGATGGACTCGTTGCCGTCACCTCTGCCGACGGCCCTGCGGGAGCAGATCCGCTACGTCCGACCGCCCATCCTGCGGCGCGGTGTGCGCGCCGCCTACGGGTGGCTGCAGCCGCGGCTGTCACACCTGGGCCGTCCGGTGGCCCTGCCACCGCATCTGAGTGTCGACTACCTCGAGCAGATCCGCGCCGCCCTCGCGGCAGTGCGTCCGGAGATACCCGTCATCGCGACGCTCCCGTCGGTGCATCGATGCGACGCCTACGGACGAGTGCACACCGGCCGCGAACCAGCGGTGCGCGCGACCACGGCATGGGCGGTGGGACACGATCTCCCGCTCGTCGACCTCAAGGCGGCCGTCGAGGAGAACATCGTGTCCGGGAACGCGAATCCCGATGGTATTCACTGGGGTTGGGACGCGCACGAGCGCGTGGCCGAGTCCGTCGTCGCTGCCGTGCGCGCCTCCGCCCGCATCTGATCCACAGGGTCGTGGCCGTCCACAGGTGAGCCCGGCGGCGGCTCGTCTCGTCCTGGCCCGGGCCTACCGTCGCGGGCATGGCACCCGAGATCGCTGCTCCCGAGCCGGCCGACCCCGACGGCGGCCGGTCCGACGCGGTGCATCGCCGCGCGGGTCTCGTCGGCTCGCGCTTCCGGATCGATCCGGGGTCCCGCGGCGTCCGTGCCCTCGCCGTGGCCGCCGTCCTTCTCGTGGGCGCCGTGGGGGCAGTGGTGATGCGAGATTCTCCGCAGGTCACCGCGGTGCCGCCGCTTCCCCCTCTGATCACCGAGTCCGAGACGCCGACGACGTCGGCACCGGAATCCGCGGGAGTCGTGGTCAGCGTGCTCGGCGCTGTGATGCGCCCGGGACTCGTCACCGTTCCCGCCGAGTCCCGCATCGCCGATGTCGTCGCGGCCGCGGGTGGGCGCCGGGACGACGCGGACCTCTTCGGGCTCAATTGGGCGGCGAAGGTGTCGGACGGTGACCAGGTGGTGGTGGGGTCGACGACGGGGTCGGTACCGCTCGCTCCGGCGCCCGTGTCCGTGGCCGGTGAGGGGTCGTCCGATGCCGGCGGGAAGGCCCCGGGTCTGGTGTCGCTGAACGAGGCGACGGAGGCGGAGCTCGATGCCCTGCCCGGTGTCGGTCCGGTGACCGCGGGCGCGATCGTGCAGTGGCGCACCGAGAACGGCGGCTTCACGTCCGTCGATCAACTGTCCGAGGTGAGCGGCGTCGGCCCCGCTCGGCTCGAGAAGCTGACGCCCCTGGTCACGGTGTGACCGACGTACCGGCCGTGGATCTGCGGCTCGTCCCGAGTGCGGTGGGGGCGTGGGCTGCGACCGTGGTGGCCGTCGGCGCGGGGTGGCGGCCCGCGGCAGTGCTGGCCGCGGTGTGCGTTCTCGTGGCGGTCGTCGGCTGGTGGTGCCGGCGTCGGCACGGCTGGGGATCGGTGGTGATGCTCGTCGTCGTGGCGGCCTGCTGCGTCACCGCGGCGTTCGCGGCGATGTCGTCCCTGCGGATGCACGAGGTGACGACGGGCCCGGTCCGCGAGGGCGCGCTGCGCGGTGCGTACGCGACGGTCGAGGGCGTCGTCACGGACGATCCACGTCCGATCACGGGCTCGTTCGCGGATCAGGTGCTCGTGCCGATACGAGCGAGCCGAGTGACGCTGCGCGGCACCGTCGTCGATGGGTCGGCCCGGATCACCGTGTTCGCGCCCCCGGATCCGTGGCGGGCACTGGAACCGGGTGTGTCGGTGACGTTCCGGGCGCGGCTCGCGGCTCCCGATCGTGTGGGCGCGGTGGATGCCGTCGCACGTGCCACCGGGCCACCCGAGGTGGGGAGCGCGCCGGCCCTGCTCCGGTGGTCGGGCGTGGTGCGACGTGCTCTCGCGGAGGCCGCTGCCATCGCTCTGCCACGTGAGGAGGCGGGGCTGCTCCCCGGGATGGTGGTGGGTGACAGGTCGGGACTCGACGTCTCCGTCCAGGACTCGTTCACGGCGGCCGGAATGTCCCACTTGACGGCTGTCTCGGGCGCCAATTTTTCTTTCATCATCGGGTGTGTCGTCCTCGGCTCTCGGCTGCTCTCGGCCGGGCCTCGAACCACCGCGGCGCTCGCGGGAATCGTCCTCGTCGCGTTCGTCGTGGTGGCGAGACCGTCACCCAGCGTCCTGCGTGCGGCGGTCATGGGTGTGCTGGGTCTGCTGGCAGTGATGACCGGCCGCCGTCGCCATGTGATGCCGGCCCTGTGCACCGCGGTGCTGGTGCTGCTGGCCGTCGATCCGGGACTGGCGGTGTCGTGGGGGTTCGCGCTGTCGGTGACCGCGACGGTCGCTCTCGTGCTGCTCGCCCCGGTGCTGACGGCGATGGTGAGCCGCGCCGACGCACCGCCCGGTCGCCGACGTCCGGTGCTCGACGCCGTGGCCGTGGCGCTGGCGGCGCACCTGGTGACCGCACCGCTGGTCGCCGCCATGGCTGGAACGTTCTCCGTCTACTCGGTGGCGGCGAACGTGCTCGCCGCACCCGTCGTCGGGCCGGTCACCGTGATCGGCGCGCTGGCGGCCGTGGTGGCCGTCGTGAGCGTGGAGGCCGGGGCCGTCGTCGCCGGGGTGGCGTGGGTGCCGCTGCGGTGGTTGCTGGCCGTGGCCGCGTACACGGCGGACGCTCCCGGTGCGACGGTGCTCACTCCGACCGGGCCGCGGGGCGCCGCCGTCGTCGGGGGATGTGTCCTCGTCGCGGCGGGCGCGGCGGTGATGGTCCGGCGTCGGTGGCTGTCGGCGCACCGTGGCACCATCGACCGGTGAGTTCGACAGCGAGCAGCACCCGTCCCGAGCCCCTGCACCTCGTCCTGGGCGACGAGGAGCTCCTCGTCGAGCGTGCGGTGTCGTCCATCGTGGCCGCGATGCGCGCGGCAACGGTGGGGGCCGGGGCCGAGGTGCCGGTCGACCGTCTGCGGGCGGGGGACACGACGGTCGCCGAGCTCGCGGAACTGCTCAGCCCCTCCCTCTTCGCCGAGGATCGCGTGGTCGTCTTCGAGGCGGCCGCGGAGGCCGGTAAGGACGCGATGACGCTGGTTCTCGACGCCGCGGCGACGCCGGTGGACGGTGTGGTCCTGGTCGTTCTGCACTCCGGTGGAGGCCGGGCCAAGGCCATGGTGGGGGCGCTGCAGAAGTCCGGTGCCGTGGTCCACGAGTGCGCGAAGCTGTCCAAGGCGTCGGAGCGCGTCGACTTCGTGCGGGCCGAGTTCCGCTCCCACTCGGAGACACGCGTCGCTCCCGATGCCATCGCCGCGCTCGTCGACGCGGTGGGGTCCGATCTCCGCGAACTGGCCGCCGCGTGCTCGCAACTGGTGTCGGACACGGCGGGGAAGGTCGATGTCGCGGCGGTCCGCCGCTATTACTCGGGCCGTGCGGAGGTCACGGGCTTCGACATCGCCGACAAGGCCGTGTCGGGTGACCGTGCCGGCGCCCTCGAGGCACTGCGGTGGGCGATGTTGGGCGGCACACCGCACGTGCTGCTCGCGGACGCACTGGCCGAGGCCGTCCACACGGTGGCGCGGGTCGGTTCGGCGGGCCGCGGCGATCCGTTCCGGATGGCGTCCGAACTGGGGATGCCGCCGTGGAAGATCAAGAAGGCGCAGGCGCAGGCCCGCATGTGGGATCCGCAGCGCATCGCCGAGGCACTGCAGGTGGTGGCAGCGCTCAACGCGGACGTCAAGGGCCAGGCCGCCGATGCGGACTACGCGGTGGAACGCGCCGTGAACGTGGTGGCGGGGCTGAGTTCGCGCTGACAGCGCCGCCCAGGCACACGACTACGCCCCGGGCATCGTGCTCGCCCGGGGCGTAGTGCTGACAAGCTACTGCACAGGAACTCTCGAGAAGAACTGCACAGGGACTCTCGAGAGGAGCCGCGAGGGCTCGGGAGAGATCAGAGCTTGTTGAAGGCCAGCGACAGTGCCGACTTCTTGTTGGCAGCCTGGTTCTTGTGGATGACGCCCTTGCTGGCTGCCTTGTCGAGCTTGCGGCTCGCAGTCAGCAGGATCTCCTCGGCCTTGGCCTTGTCGCCGGCTTCGGTCGCCTCACGGAAGGAGCGAATCACGGTGCGGAGCGACGACTTCACCGACTGGTTGCGCAGGCGCTGACGCTCGTTGGTAGCGATTCGCTTCACCTGGGACTTGATGTTGGCCACGCGTAGTTATCCTTCGTCTCTTCTCGGTCCGGGACGGCTGACTCCGGGGAACACTCTCGAGCCGTACGTGCAGTGCTTGTGAAAGCTGGTGACGGTGGGTGCGCACGAGCGTGCCCACGTCCGACGTACGAGACTACCAGCGTCGGTCCGGTAACCCAATTCGGTGATCTCGCTGCAGGGAGTCGGTGTGCACGTGACTCGTGAGGTTGCATGGAATTAACGTGTCCACCGTGCTCCAGGGGTGCCTGTGAGGCAGCATGGCGACCATGAGTCCCCGATCAAGCGCTGCACCACAGGCGAAGAAGAGCCGTTCGCAGTCGCAGTCCTCGTCCGGGCCGAGCGTCTTCGACGGTTACCGGGACATCGGGAAGTACGGACTGGCGTTCGACGAGATGTTCGACGGCGACGGCGGGCTGCGTGGACCGTACAAGGGAATCCACAAGGCGCTCGCGCCATCGGACGCCGCGGAACTGGACGCCCGCTCGGACGCCCTCGGCCGCGCCTTCGTCGATCAGGGCATCACGTTCGCGCTCGAGGGGCAGGAGCGTCCGTTCCCTCTCGACCAGGTGCCCCGGGTCATCGCGGCGTCCGAGTGGAACAAGCTCGAGCGCGGGATCAAGCAGCGGGTCAAGGCACTCGAGTTCTTCCTGGCGGACATCTACGGGGAGCAGGAGATCCTGCGTGACGGCGTGGTCCCGAAATCTCTGGTGACGTCGTGCGAACACTTCCACCGCGAGGCGTTCGGCATCGTGCCGCCCAATGGTGTGCGCATCCACGTCGCCGGTATCGACCTGATCCGGGACGCCGAGGGCACGTTCCGTGTCCTCGAGGACAACCTGCGCTCGCCGTCGGGGGTCTCGTACGTGATGGAGAACCGCCGCACCATGGCGCGCGTGTTCCCCGACCTGTTCGCCAGCCACCGGGTGCGTGCGGTCGGTGACTACGCCACGCACCTGCTGCGCGCCCTGCGTGCCGCTGCCGCGATCAACGAGGCGGACCCCACCGTCGTCGTCCTCACACCCGGCGTCGCGAACTCTGCGTACTTCGAGCACTCCCTCCTCGCCCGGCTGATGGGCGTCGAGCTGGTCGAGGGCCGCGACCTCTTCTGCCGCGACAACGTCGTCTACATGCGCACCACCGAGGGCGAGCGCCAGGTCGACGTGATCTACCGCCGCATCGACGACGACTACCTCGACCCCATGCAGTTCCGACCCGACTCCGTTCTCGGTGTGGCCGGACTGGTCAACGCCGCACGTGCCGGCAACGTCGTCATCTCCAGCGCCATCGGCAACGGTGTCGGCGACGACAAGCTCACCTACACGTACGTGCCGACCATCATCGAGTACTACCTCGGCGAGAAGCCGCTCCTGGCCAATGTCGACACGTACCGGTGCTGGCTGCCGGACGAGTGCGAGGAGGTGCTCGACCGTGTCGACGAACTGGTGATCAAGCCCGTCGAGGGCTCCGGCGGATACGGCATCGTGTTCGGTCCGGACGCGTCGCCCAAGGAACTGGCCACGATCAGCAAGAAGATCCGGGCCGATCCGCGCGGATGGATCGCGCAGCCGGTGGTGCAGCTGTCGACGGTGCCCACCAAGATCGGTGACCAGCTCGCGCCGCGGCACGTCGACCTGCGGCCGTTCGCCGTGAACGACGGTGACGACGTGTGGGTGCTGCCCGGCGGACTGACCCGAGTGGCGCTGCCCGAAGGCTCCCTGGTGGTCAACTCGAGCCAGGGCGGCGGCAGCAAGGACACGTGGGTGCTGGCCGGCCGCGCCACCAAGGAGGACGAGCGTGAGCTCGGCGGGGCGGAGATCGTGTCCGAACCCCCGTCGTCACCCACCGCGGAGCAGGGCCCCGAGCTCAACAGCCAGCAGATTCAACAGCAGCAGCAACAGCTGACCCACTCCCCGAAGGACGGTGCCCGCTGATGTTGGCTCGTAACGCCGAATCGCTGTACTGGATCGGCCGCTACGTCGAACGCGCCGACGACACCGCGCGCATCCTCGACGTCACGGTGCACCAGCTGCTCGAGGACGCGACCGTCGATCCCGACCACACCTCCCGAGTGTTGCTGCGAGTGTTGGGGTTCGAGCTCCCCGACGAGCGCCTGGACGTGTGGTCGTTGACGGAACTCGTCGCGTTCTCCCGCGAGGGCAACGGCTCCATCGTCGACTCGTTGTCGAGCGCCCGCGAGAACGCTCGCGGCGCACGCGAGGTCACCTCGAGCGAGATGTGGGAATGTCTCAACACGACGTACAACGCACTGGGTGAACGCATTCGAGCGTCGAAGCGTCTGGGCCCCCACGAGTTCCTGGGGTTCATCGAGGAGCGCGCCGCGATGTTCGCCGGGCTCGCCGACTCGACGCTCAGCCGCGACGACGGCTACCGGTTCCTGCTGCTCGGTCGCTCCGTGGAACGCATCGACATGACCGTCCGCCTGCTGCTCGCCCGTGCCGGCGACCGACCGTCGTCGCCGGCGTGGGTCACGGTGCTGCGGTCGGCCGGTGCACACGACACGTATCTGCGTACCTACCGTGGCGCTCTCGACGCTCAACGCGTCCTGGAGTTCATGCTCCTCGACCGGCTGTTCCCGCGCTCGGTGTTCTACGCACTGAGCGAGGCCGAACACTCGCTCGACAGCCTCGACCATCACCCCGACATGCGCGTCGGATCCCGTGCCGAGGCGCAGCGACTTCTCGGCCGCGCTCGCAGTGAACTCGAGTTCCTGCAGCCGGGTGTTCTGCTGGAGGACCTGCAGGACCGTCTGATGTCGTTGCAGGAGACCTGCCGCGAGGTGGGTGAGGCGATCTCCAAGCAGTACTTCCACGCAGCGCCCTGGGTCGCCTGGACGGACGCCGGAAGCCGAACGGACGAAGCACAATTGGAGGGTGAACTGTGAGCTGGCGGATGCGCGTCGTGCACACCACGGGGTACAACTACGACGCACCGGTCACGTCCTCGTACAACGAGGCGCGACTGACGCCGCGGAGCGACACCCGGCAGAACGTCATTCTGAACCGCGTCGAGACCGATCCGGCGACGAGGTCGTACCGGTACACCGACTACTGGGGCACCGCGGTCACGGCGTTCGATCTGCACGCTCCGCACACGTCCCTCGAGGTGGCCGGGTCCTCCGTCGTCGAGACGGACGCGTTCGTCCCGCCGGACGAGACCCTCGACTGGGAGGACCTGGCCGCAGACCCCGTGGTGGACAGGTTCAACGAGCTGCTCGGCCACAGCACCTACGTCCCTCGGAACCGTCAGCTGACGTCCGTCGCGAAGAAGTTGGCGAAGGATCTGGGGCCGTACGACGCCGTGGTGGCCGTCTGCGACTGGGTGAACCAGGAGATGTCCTACGTTCCCGGCACCACCGGGGTGCACACGTCCGCGGTGGAGGCGTGGGCCGAGAAGAAGGGCGTCTGCCAGGACTACGCACACCTCACGCTGGTGTTGCTCCGCAGTATCGGCATTCCTGCCCGCTACGTCTCGGGCTACCTGCACCCGAATGCCGAAGCGGTGGTGGGTGACTCGGTCGAGGGTCAGTCACACGCGTGGATCGAGGCGTGGACCGGATCGTGGTGGGGCTACGACCCGACCAACGGTGTGCCGGTGAACGAACAGCACGTCTCGGTGGGTATCGGACGCGACTACGCCGACGTGCCACCCCTCAAGGGAATCTTCTCCGGTGGCGGCTCCACGGAACTCGACGTCGTCGTGGAGATCACCCGGCTGGCCTGACGCCGGATCCGCCCAACAGCGAGCGCGTCAGTCTCTGACGCTCGTCCACGCAGGCGGTGAGCACCGCGGCGACGTCGTCGTCGGTGATCACCGTCGTGTGCCCGTCGGCGCCATGGTCGTCGCGTTCGATCGCGGCCACCACGGTGCGGCGCACGAGTTCTCGGACGTACGAGGCGGTTCCACCCTCGGTCGCCTCCACCAGCGGTGTGAGATCGGCTGCCACGTTCACGGCCGACAGGTAGAGCCGTGCCAACCGTTCGCGACCGCGGGTGTCGGGCAACGGGATCTCGACCGCGAGGTCGATACGGCCGGGCCTGTCCCGGACCGCTCGCTCGATGGAGTCCGGTCTGTTGGTGGTCAGGACGAACGTGACGTCCGCGTCGCCGTCCATGCCGTCCATCGCGTCGAGCAAGGCGAACAGGAGCGAGTTCACACCCGTTTCCTCGCGCTCCCAGGCGATGAGATCGACGTCCTCGACCACCACGACCGACGGGCTCAGGCGGCGTGCAAGGGTGGTGGCCTCGGCGATGTGCCGCATCGCGGACCCGGTCAGTACGATCACCGTGCTCATCGGCACCAGTCCCAGCAGGTGACGGACGGTGTGGGTCTTGCCGGTTCCGGGCGGTCCGTACAGCAGTAGTCCGCGGCCCACATGCTGGCCGGCCTCGCGGAGCCGCGCCGCGGAGGACCCGACGGTGACGAGATGGCGAGTCATCGCCTCGAGGGTGCCGTCGGGAAGGATCAAGTCCTCGCCCGCGACGGTGGGCCTCGCCATGAACCTCACGAGGCCGTTGCCGCGTCCACCGTTCCCTCCCAGGGTCAGGACCTGCCCGCGCATGACGTCGTGGTCGGTCATGAGCGAGAGGAGGGCGTCCAGCGTGCTCGCACCGGCGTCTCGATCGCCGGACAGCACCTCGATCTGGAGTGGGGCCTGGTGGGCCGGGTCGGGAATGTGGAGCGCGACCGCCACGGGAATACCGCCGGGAGAGTGGGTGTCGAGCAACCCGAACACCGGGACGGACATCGTCGACGCGGGACCGACGTCCACCGACCGGTACTCGACCGGTGCGCCGCGACAACTGCCACCGCGACGGCAGGAACTCAGCATGGCGACGAGATCGTCGTGGTACCGCTCGTGGCCACGAACCGACGACCACCGTTGTGCCGCAGATGAAGTCGACTCCTCCGGGCGGTCATCGGCATAGGCCTCGACGGCGAGGACGAGGGTCGCGGCCTGATAGGCGGGGAGTGAGCGGCGATGCGAGATCACCGCATCCGGAGGCGCCGCCAGGTGCGAGAAGATGTGCAGCGCAGGCTCTTCGAGCGGACCGGTGTCGAGTGTCCGGGCGCGATGGGAGAGATGGGACAGGGCTCCGCTGACGATGTCGAGGGAGTCCGGGGAATGCGTGAGGGTCACAGTGAACGCACTACCAGTGCGGATGGTTCGAAGGAATGTGACGCAGGATGTGGCGCCCGTGAGAATGGGGAAGAAGGGGGCGGAAATAACATCCGCACAGAGACGGTAGCACCGCGGCATGGATGTGCGCCAGAGTCGGCCGGAGCTGACGACCCTCGCGGCGTCCGGGCGGAGGTGATTCACTGGAGATTATGTCGGCCTCCGGATGGTTCCTCGTCGCCCTGATCGTTCTCGTCGCCGCCGTGCTCGCGTTCCGACTTCTCGGACGCGCCGCATCCGGCAGGCCCACTACCTCCGGCGACGTCGGAACGGTCGGGTTGGACGACGGTGCTCGCGCCGAGATTCATCGACTGCTGGCCGCCGACAGGAAGATTCAGGCGATCAAGGTCTATCGGGAACGAACTGGAGCCGGACTGCGCGACGCGAAGGTGGCGGTCGAGTCCCTCGAACGCGGTGAGTCCCTCACGCCGGGCCCGGCGCGGTGGGACGACCTCGTTCCACGCCTCACGGCACTGAAGAACGAGGGACAGGCGATCGCCGCGATCAAATTACTCCGCGAGCGGACCGGGTTGTCGCTGCTCGAGGCCAAGAACGCCGTCGATCGACTGTGATCCGAGTTCAGTGCCAGGAGAAGTCGGAGCGCAGGCGCTGTGCCACAAGGTCGAAACGATCACGGGGGAGGACGGCTCCCTCTCGTCGGATCCCGCCCTCGGGAACGTCGAGCACGCGGTCGAGACGGACCCAACTCGGGCGTCCCTGCGCGTCCCACGGCCCGCCGCCGAGGCCGAGCCAGTCGCGGTCGCCGTCGTGCTTGCTCTGACTCGAGAGCATGAGGCCGAGCAGAGTGGAACCGTCGCGGCCGACCACGAGCACCGGTCGATCCTTGCCCTGCGACGGATCCTCCTCGTAGGCCACCCACGTCCACACGACCTCGCCCGGGTCCGCGGCGCCGTCCAGCGCGGGGGAGTACTCGATGCGCCGTGCGCGCATGGCGGTGGGAACCGAGGTCGACGTCACGGGCCGTCCCGACGGTGCTCCGGTGGGTGACGTGCCACCGGCACCGGACGCGCCGATGCGTGAACCCAACGACTGCGTCACCTTGTCGAGGGCGCCGGACCGCTGCAGCTGCCGGAACAGGCGCGGGCCTTCCGCCACTGCGAGTCGTCCCAGTTTCTTGCCGATCGACGCCAGAGTTGCCATGCCGACCAGGCTACCGAGACCCGAGGACGTAGCTCACCACCGTGAGTGAGGTTCGGCTACCCTAAGTCCGATTTCGGGAGATTCCCGATGTGGAAGAGGGTTGTCGTGAGGCGTGGAAGTGTCGGACGTGTGGGTTACCGCACGGTGGTGGCCGTCGGACTGAGTGTCCTGGCGCTGGTGTCGGCGTGCTCGTCCGACACCGAGAGCGGATCGACCGAGGGGTCGGTGACCGTGACTCACGCCTACGGCGAGACCGTCGTGCCGGCCGATCCGCAGCGTGTGGTCTCGGTCGGACTGACCGAGCAGGACACCCTGCTGGCTCTCGGCGTCGTTCCCGTCGGTGTCACGGAGTGGTACGGAGAGCAGCCGGACGCGACGTGGCCCTGGGCTCACGATCTGCTGGGTGACGCCCGGCCCGAGGTGCTCACCCAGGACGACGGCATCCAGTTCGAGAAGGTCACCGCCCTCGAACCCGACCTCATCATCGGCACCAACGCCGGCATGACGCAGGACGACTACACCCGGTTGAGCGCCATCGCCCCGACCATCGCCCACAGCGACGTCGATTCCCCCTACTTCGAGCCGTGGGATCAGCAGACCCGCACCATCGGAGCCGCGCTCGGCAAGCCCGACGAGGCGGAGGCGCTCGTCGAGAACGTCCGCACCCGGTACCGAGAGGCTGCCGAGGCCCACCCCGAGTTCGCGGGGAAGAAGGCCGTCCTCCTGCAGAACGCGATCTACGACGGCAACGCCATCGCCTATCAGGACGGTCTGAGCACGGACTTCCTCACCTCGCTCGGGTTCGAGATCCCGTCCGAGCTCGACGCCTTCGTCCAGGAGGAGGACGCCCAGGCGTACATCCCGTTGGAGAACCTCTCCGTGCTCGACACCGCCGACGTGCTGCTCTGGGCCACCGAGTCCCCGGAGGACCGCGCGACCCTCGAGGCCGACCCGGTGTACTCGTCGTTGCAGGAGGTGCGGGAGAACAGGCTCGTCTTCACCGACGCGATCACGGCCGGCGCCATCTACTTCACCTCGCCGCTGAGCCTGCCGTACCTGCTCGACTCGCTCGTACCGGCATTCGAGAGCACCCTCGCGGGTGCCGGAGCGGCCACCACCACGGCCCCCGCCTGACCCCTCCGGCCTGCCCGCCCCACCTGCACGACCGGCCTCCGGCCTGCCCGGGACCCCGGCCGTGGTGACGTGCAGATATTCTGTACGTCACCACGGCCGTCTCGTCAGGAGTACCCCATCACCAATTTTGCGGACACGACGTTCACGGATCCCACCAGGATCCGTAACTTCTGCATCATCGCCCACATCGACCATGGCAAGTCGACGCTGGCCGACCGCATGCTGCAGCTCACCGGTGTCATCGACGACCGGTCGATGCGCGCGCAGTACCTCGATCGCATGGACATCGAGCGTGAGCGCGGCATCACCATCAAGGCGCAGAACGTCCGCCTGCCGTGGAAGGTGGGGGACACCGAGCACGTCCTGCACCTGATCGACACCCCCGGGCACGTCGACTTCACCTACGAGGTGTCGCGCGCACTCGAGGCGTGCGAGGGTGCCGTGCTCCTCGTCGACGCTGCACAGGGCATCGAGGCGCAGACGCTCGCCAACCTCTACCTGGCACTCGAGAAGGATCTGACGATCATTCCGGTGCTGAACAAGATCGACCTGCCCGCGGCCGACCCCGACCGCTACGCCGCGGAGATCGCCCACATCGTCGGCTGCGAGGCGGACGACGTGCTGCGCGTCTCGGGCAAGACCGGCATGGGCGTCGAGGCATTGCTCGACGAGGTGGTCCGTCTGGTGCCCGCGCCGGTCGGCGACGCCGACGGCCCCGCACGCGCCATGATCTTCGACTCCGTCTACGACGCGTACCGCGGCGTGGTGACGTACGTGCGCGTGGTGGACGGCAAGATCCTGCCGCGCGAGAAGGTCACCATGATGTCGACCGGTTCGACGCACGAGCTCGTCGAGGTGGGCATCGTCTCGCCGGACCCCAAGGCGACGAAGGGCCTCGGCGTCGGTGAGGTGGGCTATCTCATCACCGGCGTCAAGGACGTGCGTCAGTCGAAGGTGGGAGACACCGTCACCAGCGCCCGCAACGGCGCGACCGAAGCGCTCACCGGATACCGCGAGCCACGGCCGATGGTCTACTCGGGTCTCTACCCGGTGGACGGGTCCGATTACCCCAATCTGCGCGACGCCCTCGAGAAGTTGCAGCTCAACGACGCCGCCCTCACCTACGAACCGGAGACGTCCGTCGCTCTCGGGTTCGGGTTCCGCTGCGGATTCCTCGGTCTGCTGCACATGGAGATCACCCGCGAGCGCCTCGAGCGCGAGTTCGGGCTCGACCTGATCTCGACCTCGCCCAACGTCGTGTACCGGGTGGAGATGAACGACGGCGCCGAGCACATCGTCACCAACCCGTCGTACTGGCCGGAAGGCAAGGCGCGCGCGGTGTTCGAGCCGATGGTCAAGTGCACCATCATCTCGCCGAGCGAGTTCATCGGGTCCATCATGGAGCTGTGCCAGAGCCGCCGCGGTGAGCTCGGCGGCATGGACTACCTGTCGGAGACCCGCGTCGAGCTGCGCTACACCATCCCGATGGCCGAGATCATCTTCGACTTCTTCGACATCCTCAAGTCGCGCACCCGCGGATACGCGAGCCTCGACTACGAGGAGATCGGCGAGGAGTCGGCCAACCTGGTGAAGGTGGACATCCTGCTGCAGGGCGAGGCCGTCGACGCGTTCTCGGCCATCGTGCACGCCGACGCGGCCGGTGCCTACGGCAACAAGATGACCACCCGACTCAAGGACCTGATCCCGCGCCAGCAGTACGAGATCCCGATCCAGGCGGCGATCGGGTCGAAGATCATCGCGCGCGAGAACATTCGTGCGATCCGCAAGGACGTCCTGGCGAAGTGCTACGGCGGTGACATCAGCCGTAAGCGCAAACTGCTCGAGAAGCAGAAGGCCGGCAAGAAGCGGATGAAGACCATCGGTCGTGTCGACGTGCCACAGGAGGCGTTCGTCGCTGCCCTGTCCACCGACGCGTCCGCGGACAAGAAGAAGTAGGTCCGCGGTCGCTCCCGCGGGGACACCCATGACCAGGACCCCGCCGGCCGGCACCGGGTCCGCCGCCGACGACGATCCGCCGTCGCTGGCCGACGCGGACCTGCTCCGTACTCCGCCGGCGACGCCGCGCGGAGTGCGCACGCGCGCTGCGCTCGTCGCGGCGGCGCGGGTGGTGTTCGAGCGTGCCGGGTACCTCGACGCCCGTCTCGTGGACATCACCGCCGAGGCTCGCTGCTCGTCCGGCACGTTCTACACCTACTTCGCGAGCAAGGAAGAGATCTTCGCGGCGGTGCTCGAGGTGTCGCAGGACGACATGATGCACCCCGGTACCGAACACGTGCCGGACGACGGTGATCCGGTCGCCGTCATCGAGGCGAGCACGCGCGCGTACTTCGAGGCGTACGAACGCAACGCGAAGCTGATGGAACTGCTCGAACAGGTGGCGGCCATCGACATCCGGTTCCGGCGGCTCCGACGCAACCGTGCCGACGCGTTCGTCCGTCGCAACGCGCGCAGCATCGCCGGACTCCAGCGACGAGGCCTGGCGGACAGCGGCGTGGATCCCGTCGTCGCATCACTTGCGTTGTCGGGCATGATCTCCCGGCTGGCGTTCACCCATTTCGTGGTGGAGCCGTCCCTCGGCGAGCCGCCGACGTGGTCGTCGGATCAGCTGGTGCACGCGGCGACGCGCCTGTGGGTCAACGCCCTCCGACTCGACTGACCGTCAGGAGTGCGGGTGGCCGTGGGCGGGCTGGAACTGCCCGGCCTGCGCTGCCTCCTCCGCCCGGATGACGTGCACCACGGCGTTGATCAGCGCGAGGTGGGTGAACGCCTGCGGGAAGTTGCCCAGGTGCCGGCCCGTCTTCGCGTCGATCTCCTCCGCATAGAGCTTCAGCGGGCTCGCGAACCCGAGCAGCCGTTCGCACAGTCGCTTCGCGCGGTGCAGTTCGCCGATCTCGACCAGTGCGGACACCAACCAGAACGAGCAGATGGTGAAGGTGCCCTCCTCGCCGGAGAGCCCGTCGTCCGTGGTGTCGACGCGGTAGCGCAGTACCAGGCCGTCCTCGGTGAGCTCGTCGGCGATGGCGAGCACCGTCGCCCGGACGCGCTCGTCGTCCGAGGGCAGGAACCGCAGGAGCGGCACCAGCAGTAACGAGGCGTCGAGTGAGTCGTCGCCGTATCGCTGGGTGAAGACTCCGCGCGAGTCGACGCCGTGCTCGAGAACGTCGGCCTTGATCTCGTCGGCGATGCTCGACCATTCCTCGGCGTACGCCTTCTCGCCGTGCAGCACAGCAAGTTTCGCTCCGCGGTCGAGCGCCACCCAGCACATCACCTTGGAGGACGTGAAGTGCTGCGGTTCCCCACGTACCTCCCAGATGCCCCGGTCGGGCTCGCGCCAGTGCTCGATCGCTTCCTCCACCTGACGCTTCAGCAAGGGCCACAGCGACTCCGGAACATTCTCCCGCGAGCGCACGTGCAGGTAGACGGAATCGAGCATCGTGCCCCAGATGTCGTGCTGCACCTGGTTGTAGGCACCGTTACCGATGCGCACAGGGACGGCTCCGTCGTACCCGGACAGGTGTCCGAGCTCTTCCTCCTCGAGCGTGCGTTCGCCGCCGATGCCGTACATCACCTGCAGCGGAACGGGTTCGCCGTCCGGGCCCGACGTCACGTCGGAGATGAAGGCGAAGAAGTCGTTGGCCTCGCGATCGAGGCCGAGCGTGTACAGACCCCACAGGGCGAAGGTGGAGTCGCGTACCCAGGCGTACCGGTAGTCCCAGTTCCGCTCTCCGCCCGGCGTCTCAGGCAACGACGTGGTGCTCGCGGCGAGCAGCGCGCCGGTCGGTGCGTACGTGAGACCCTTGAGGGTGAGCGCGCTGCGCTGCAGGAACCCGCGCCACGGATGGTCGGGAAAGCGGCCGATGGTGATCCACTGGCGCCAGCACTCCGCCGTCTGCCACATCTTCTCGGCTGACTCCTCGAAGGTGCGGGGAGGATCGAGCGTCGACCACGACAGCGCGACGAAGACGTTGTCGCCCTCCGTCATCCGAGTCCGGGCGCGGGCCTCTCGCCCCTCGAGGCCGATGCGCAGATTGGTGGTCAACTTGAGGGTGGGTTCGGTGCCGTCGCCCGCCGTGGCGGTGGCCGTCGCCTCCTCGTAGACGTTGCCGGTGTACTCCCACACGGCAGGCTTGCGGTGGTAGTCGAACGCGGGCTCACAACTCATCTCGAGCTCGACCGTTCCACTGACGCACTTCACGCTGCGGATGAGGCAGTGCTCGGCGTCCCAGTCGGACGGGGCCCGGCGGTGCGTGCGGGAGCGCTCGTCCGTGTTGTGCCACTTGCCCATCACCAGAGCGTCGCGGACCACCAACCATCCGGTCTCGGTCTGCCACGTGGTCTCGACGATCAGACCGCCCGGGAGATAGCGCCGCGCCGCGGGCACGTTCTGACCGTAGGGGCCGATGCGGAACTGCCCGGCACCGCGATCGAGCACCGCTCCGAAGATGCTGGGGGAGTCCGGTCGCGGAATGCACATCCACTCCACCGCACCGTTGCGAGCGATCAGACACGTGGTCTCGCAGTCCGACAGGAAGGCGTAGTCGTCGATCGGCGGAAACGTCGTGCGATGCGGCAGCCAGGTCTGGGCCGTGCCGGGAACGGTGTCGAGCGCGCCGCCCTCCTCGGCCGGCTCGGCCGCGCCGGGGCCGAAGACGGCTTCCCCCGCGCTGGCGACGCGGGGGACCACGGACTGTTCGTCGAACGGGCTCATCCGCCCATCATGAAGCCGTCCGGCGCCCCAGTCCACCGCGGAGAGCGAGGGACTACTGTCGTGAGGTGTGAACGCAGTGGCCACGTGGTGGGACGGAGTCGAACTCTGGATCGCCGGGTTGCCGTTCGTGCCCCAGGTCGCCGTCGTCCTGCTGGTGGTCGTGCCGGCAGCGGCACTCACCGCGTACGTCGTCGACATCGTGTTGTCTGCGCTCTTCGATGCCAGGCGGCGCTACTTCCGCCGGACGCCCGCCGACCGGGATCCCGCAGCCGTGACCACCGGCAACTCCGACCCCCGAGAGAAGTGACACCGTGCCCCGCTCCCGTGTGACCCTGGCCCTCATCGCGCTGATCGTGCTGGTGATCGTCGCGTGGCTGTTGACTCGGTAGCAGGCTCTCTCCGACTTTCTGCTAAATTCTCGGCTGTGTCCGACGCAGCCCCGCACCCGATCCGCCATGAACTGGCGCTGATCGCTGTCGGCATGCTCGCGGTCGCTGACGTCGACTGTCGCTGACCCCACACGGCGCGCCCTCACCGATTCCGGCGCGTTCCGCTCGTCAGTTCCGTCCATCACCGCTGTTCATGTCCGTGCCGCCGCGCCCTTGCGTGTGCCGCACTCCTCGAGAGGTCCACCGTGTTCCCATCACGTCGTGTCCGCCTGCTGTCCGCCGCCGCCGTCGCGGCCGCCCTCACCCTGACCGCGTGCTCCACCGGGTCCTCCGACACCGTCGGTGAGACCGCCGCGTCCACGTCCGGTCCGTCGCTCACCCTCGTCGGGTACGCCGTGCCCAAGAACGGGTGGGATGCCATCGGCGCCGCGTTCGCCTCCACCGAGAACGGTGACAACGTCACCATCAACGCCGACTACGGCGCCTCGGGCAACCAGTCGCGCAAGGTCGCCGACGGCGCACCTGCCGACATCGTCAACTTCTCGGTCGAGCCCGACGTCACCCGACTGGTGAAGGCCGGCAAGGTCGACGAGGCCTGGAACCAGAACGCCTACGGTGGCGTGCCGTTCGGCTCCGTGGTGTCCATCGTGACGCGACCGGGCAACCCGAAGAACATTCGCACGTGGGAGGACCTGATCCGCCCCGACGTGCAGGTCATCAGCCCCAGCCCGCTCAGCTCCGGCTCGGCGAAGTGGAACTTGTTGGCGCCGTACGCCTCCGTGAGCAACGGCGGCCAGGATCGACAGGCCGGCCTGGACTACGTCACCGAACTGGTGAAGCACTTCCCGGTGCAGCCCGACTCCGGCCGCTCCGCGTCCGAGGCGTTCCTCCAGGGCCAGGGCGACGTCCTGCTCAGCTACGAGAACGAGGCGCTGTTGCTCGAGGGGCAGGGTCAGCCGGTGGAGCACATCGTTCCGGACCAGACCTTCCGCATCGACAACCCCGTCGCGGTCGTCAACTCCAGTGCGAATCTCGAGCAGGCCAACGCGTTGAACGACTACCTCTACACCGCGGAGGGCCAGAAGATCTGGGCCGACAGCGGTTTCCGTCCCGTCGACCCCGCAGTCGCCGCCGACTACACCGACAAGTTCCCGACGCCGCAGAAGCTGTACACCATCGACGATCTCGGTGGCTGGGCTGCGGTGGACAGTGACCTGTTCGGCGAGAACGGTGCCATCAACGCGATCTACAAGGCATCGAGCTGACCATGACGACAGAGGTCGCCGGTCGGCGAAAGTTCCTCCCTCGCCGGCCGGCCTCCGGCCTTCCCGCCCGTCGCCGGCCGGCCTCCGGCCTTCCCGCCTCTCGCCGGCCGGCCTCCCATCTTCCCGGGGGATCGCTCACGCTCGGAACCGTCGTCCTGTGGCTCTCAGTCATCGTCCTGCTGCCCCTGGCGGCCGTGCTGAGTCGCTCCCTGTCCGACGGACCCGCCGAGTTCTGGGACGCGGTCACCGATCCGCGGGCGCTGGCCACTCTGCGCGTGACGGTGCAGGTCTCGGTGGTGGCGGCGCTGATCAACGTGGTGATGGGCACCGTCATCGCCTGGGTGTTGGTGCGAGACGACTTCCCGGGCAAGTCCGTCGTCAACGCCCTGATCGACCTGCCGTTCGCCCTGCCCACCATCGTCGCGAGCCTGGTGCTCCTGTCGCTGTACGGACCGATGAGTCCGGTGGGCATCACGTTGAACGCCACCAAGGCCGGTGTCGTGCTCGCCCTCGCCTTCGTCACGCTGCCGTTCGTCGTCCGCGCGGTGCAGCCGGTCCTCATCGAGCTCGACCGGGAAGTGGAGGAAGCGGCCGCCTCGCTCGGTGCGAGCAATCTGGTGATCTTCCGGCGGGTCGTGCTGCCGGTGCTGCTGCCGTCGATCCTCTCGGGTGCCGGACTGGCCTTCTCGCGGGCACTCGGCGAGTTCGGATCGGTCGTCCTCATCGGTGGCAACATTCCCGGCGAGACGCAGATCGCGTCGCAGCTCATCCGCGAGCAGATCGAGACCGATCAGCCCGTCGACGCGGCCGCGATCTCGGTGGTGCTGTTGCTCATCGCCTTCGTGGTGCTGTTCGTGCTGCGCATCTCCGGTAGCCGCCTCGCCCGGCGGGAGGAGCAGAAGTGAAGCTGTCCACCGGAACTCGACTGAGCCTCCGTACGGTCGCGCTGCTCTATCTGGCCGTGCTGGTGGTGTTCCCGCTGGGTGCGATCCTGTACCGCACGTTCGAGAACGGCATCGTCTCGTTCTTCCAGCTCATCACCACACCGGCCGCACAGTCGGCGTTGCAGTTGTCGCTGATCATCGTCGCGATCGTCGTGCCGCTGAACGTGGTGTTCGGCGTCGTCACGGCCCTGGCTCTCGCGCGCGGCAACTTCCGTGGCAAGGGTCTCGTGCAGGCGGTCGTCGATCTCCCGTTCGCGGTGTCCCCGGTCATCGTGGGTGTCGCGCTCATCCTGCTGTGGGGTGCCGGCGGCTGGTTCGGCTTCCTCGCCGAGTGGGGCATCACGATCATCTTCGCGCTGCCCGGCATGGTGCTGGCCACCATCTTCGTCACGCTGCCGTTCGTGGTGCGCGAGGTGGAACCGGTGCTGCACGAGATCGGGCAGGAGCAGGAGGAGGCCGCGGCCACGCTGGGCGCGACGTCGTGGCAGACCTTCTGGCGCATCACACTTCCCGCCATCCGCTGGGGGCTGACGTACGGCGTCGTCCTGACGGTCGCCCGCGCGCTCGGCGAGTTCGGTGCCGTCATCATCGTCTCCACCAACCTGCCGGGCATCTCGCAGACGCTGACCCTGCTGGTGAACGCCAGGTACGAGGACTTCAACCAACCGGGCGCGTACGCCGCGTCGACACTTCTCATGGTCGTCGCCGTCATCGTGTTGTTGCTGATGACGGTTCTGGACCGCAAGCGAACCAAGGAATGAGCACCGTGACGACGACGACCACGACGACAGAGAAGCGCACGGGCGGCATCGAGATCTCCGTCCGGGGAGCGCGGAAGAACTACGGCGACTTCGCGGCCCTCGACGACGTGTCCCTCGACATCCCGTCCGGATCGTTGACGGCGCTGCTGGGGCCCAGCGGGTCGGGCAAGTCGACACTGTTGCGGTCGATCGCCGGACTCGAGGAGCTGGACTCCGGCGTGGTGGTCATCGCCGGCGACGACGTCACCACCGTCAGTCCGCAGAAGCGCGACATCGGATTCGTCTTCCAGCACTACGCCGCGTTCAAGCACCTCACCGTGCGCAAGAACGTCGCCTTCGGGCTCGAGATCCGCAAGCGGCCCAAGGCCGAGATCGACGAGCGCGTCGATCAGCTGCTCGACATCGTCGGCCTCTCGGGTTTCCAGACGCGCTTCCCGGCGCAACTGTCCGGTGGACAGCGTCAGCGCATGGCCCTGGCCCGCGCGCTCGCCGTGGATCCGCGGGTGCTGCTGCTCGACGAGCCGTTCGGTGCCCTGGACGCCAAGGTGCGGGCCGATCTCCGCACGTGGCTCCGTCGACTGCACGACGAGGTGCACGTCACCACGGTGCTCGTCACGCACGATCAGCAGGAGGCGCTGGACGTCGCCGACCGGATCGCGGTCATGAACAAGGGCCGGATCGAACAGGTGGGCGCCCCTCGCGATCTCTACGACACCCCGGCGAACGATTTCGTCATGTCCTTCCTCGGCGAGGTGTCGCGGCTCAACGGCCAGCTGGTCCGTCCGCACGACATCCGGGTCGGCCGCACACCGGATCTCGCGAACGCGCAGCAGACCGGCACGGCCGAGAACGCGGGGGTGTTGCGGGCGACCGTCGAGCGTGTCGTGCACCTGGGCTTCGAGGTGCGGGTGGAGCTGCGCAACGGCGCCACCAACGAGCTGTTCTTCGCGCAGATCACGCGCGGCGACAACGAGGCGCTGGGGCTGCAGAGCGGGGAGACCGTGTACGTGCGTGCCACGCGCGTGCCGGTGATCCCCGGCTGACTCACGCGCGTTCGACGCACCCCGACCGGACACACACGGTCGGGCCACGGAACGCCGGATCACCGCATCGCGTGACCATCGCCAGCACGTCGCCGGCGTGGATGTCCGACGGCAGGTCGAGCGCGGGGCACACGCAGCGCCCCGACCGGGTGCAGAGGCAACACGGAACCGGTCGGCACACCGGATGGCGCGAGGCGAGGCGGACGGACACCGGGGCGACACCCGAGTCGGCACCGGTCGTGACGACGCGGAGGAGCCCTCGGTACACGTCCACCGACCGGACTCGGGTCACCGTGACCACCGCGGTGCCCGCTCGGACGGCCACGGCGTCGCCGTACTCGTCGCACAGATCGTCGAGGAACGTCTCGGCGCGCCCGTCGCTTCGGACACACAGCCTGCCCCCGTGGGTGTGAATCTCCCCGGGCCACAGCGCACGAGCATCGTCCGGAGACGACAGCGACGGCAGTAGTTCACGCAAGGTCATGACTCGACCCTGCATGCTCCACTGCCGTCGTCGGCGGTTCCTGACGTCGTCTCGACGCGGGGGCGTCTCTTCCTTACGCGTTCGATGCGCGCAGCACGGCTGCCGCGACCTCGGCCGGCGTCGCGGTGTCGTCGGCATCGACGTGGTGATCGGTGACCGGGATCCCGGCCGCAGCGATCTCGACTCGCGCGGCAGCGAGATCCTCGCCGTCCGCCGACGAGATGGGCACGATCGCGACCACTCCGGCATCCGCGAACAACCGGGCCAACCGGGCGAGTTGCACCGTCGCGGCGCGGGTTCCGGCTGCGGCGTCGATGTCGAGGACTCCGCGGACGTTGTCACCGCCGACGATGTAGGCGGTGCGACCGGAGGCGGTCAGTGCGTCCTCGAGCGCGACGGCGACCGCGGCCTTGTGCGAGGACGGGTGGCCGGTGAGCCAGATCGTCGCACCGTGCTGACCGGTACGGCGGACACGCTCGTCGCGGGTGATCGACGACGGAACCCAGGACGGGGTGTCCGAGCGGTCGAGCACCGCGCGGGACCCCTCGATGATGCCCGCGGCCACGGTGTCGTTCGTGTGCTCGTCCAGCAGGATGAACGCACCGGAGTCGCGGTTGTCCGCGTAGTCGTCGGTCACGATCACCGCACTGGTCCGCAGCGTCACCCGTGCGATGTCGTTGAGCGACAGGTTCTCCGAGCCGGGATGCTCGTCGAGCGTCTCCGGATCGAGTCGCGAGTGGATGCGCTGCACCGTCGCGCGCACCGTGGTGGTGGTGTGCTTGATCGCCAGTCGGTCGCCGACACCGAGAGGTGCCTCCGCCAGCCAGCACACGGTGGCATCGAATTCCCGTGCGAGCGTGGGCAGGTGGGCGTCGGGCTCGCCACTGACCAGGACGTCGCCGCGGGCCACGTCGATGTCGTCGGCCAGTTCGACGGAGACGCTGAGCGGAGCCACGGCGACGTCGCGGGCGTCGTCCAGCGTGTCGAGCGCCGTGACCACACTGCGCGATCCGGACGGCAGCGCGACGATCGAGTCGCCGATCTGCACGGTGCCGGCGGACAGCCGGCCGGTGTACCGACGGCGTTCGCCGTCGGTGGGGCGAGAGACCCACTGCACGGGCAACCGCAGCTCCGTGGCGACCGGTGCGGGAGCGACCAGGTCGATGCTCTCGAGGTGATCGAGCAGAGTGGGGCCCGTGTACCAGGGCATGGTCGAGGACGGCCGAACGACGTTGTCGCCCAGCTTCGCCGCGATCGGGATGACCAGAATCTCCGTGCCGAGGCGGGCACCGAGGTCGGCGAGCTCGCGCTCGACGTCACGGAAGCGGGACTCGTCGAAGTCGATGAGATCCATCTTGTTGACGGTCGCCACCAGGCGGTCGACACCCACGAGCGTCGCGATCCGGGCGTGACGACGCGTCTGCCGCAACACGCCGGCGCGGGCGTCCACGAGCAGGATGGCGACGTTCGCGTTGGAGGCTCCCGTGAACATGTTGCGCGTGTAGCGCTCGTGTCCCGGGGTGTCTGCGAGGACGTAGCTGCGACTCGGCGTGGAGAAGAAGCGGTAGGCGACATCGATGGTGATGCCCTGCTCGCGCTCGGCACGCAGACCGTCCGACAGGGCGGCGAGGTCGGCCACGCCCTCCTCGTCGGTCACGGCGTCGAGGTGATCGAGCGGAAGACTGTCCGTGTCGTGCAGCAGCCGCCCGATGAGGGTGGACTTGCCGTCGTCGACGGAGCCGGCCGTGGCGATGCGCAGCAGCTGACGCGGGGCGGTGGGAGCCGGGGACACCGGAACGTCCGACACCGGAAGCGGATTGGTGATGGTCATCAGAAGTACCCCTCGCGCTTGCGATCTTCCATCGCGGCTGTGGACGTGCGGTCGTCGGCGCGGGTCTCGCCGCGCTCGGACACGGTGGCCGCGGAGATCTCCGTGATCACCCCGGCGATGTCGGTGGCGTGCGAGCGCACGGCGCCGGTGATGGTGAGGTCGCCCACCGTGCGGTAGCGCACCATCTCGACGGCAGCGGTCTCGTGCTCGGTCGGGGAGGTGAACTCCGAGGTGGCGAGCAGGATGCCGTCGCGCTCGAACACCTCGCGCTCGTGGGCGAAGTAGATGGACGGCAGTTCGAGCTGCTCGAGCTCGATGTACCGCCAGATGTCCAGCTCGGTCCAGTTGCTCAGCGGGAACACGCGGACCTGCTCACCGCGCTTGATGCGGCCGTTGTACAGCGACCACGGCTCGGGGCGTTGGGCCCGCGGATCCCACTGGCCGAACTCGTCGCGGAAGCTCAGCACACGCTCCTTGGCGCGCGCACGCTCCTCGTCGCGCCGCGCACCACCGAAGGCGGCGTCGAACTTGTTCTCCTCCAACGCGTCCAGCAACGTCCGGGTCTGGAGACGGTTGCGTGAGCCGGAGGACCCGCCGACCTCGCGGACGCGACCGGAGTCGATCGACTCCTGGACGGACGCGACGACGAGGCGATGGCCGCCCTCCTCGAGTCGTCGGTCGCGGAACTCGATGACCTCGGGGAAGTTGTGTCCGGTGTCGACGTGCATCACCGGGAAGGGAACGGGGGAGGGGCGGAACGCCTTCTCCGCCAGGCGGAGCAGGACGATGGAGTCCTTGCCCGCCGAGAACAGCAGTACGGGTCGTTCGAGCTCGGCCACCACCTCGCGGATGATGTGCACGGACTCGGCCTCGAGTGCCCGGAGCTCGTCGACGTGGGTGACGTCCACGCTCGTGGCGGCTGTCATCGGGTTCCTTCCTCGGTCGAGTGCAGTCCGCACTCGGTCTTGGTGCTGCCGGCCCAGCGACCGCTGCGCGGGTCCGCTCCGGGAGCGGGCTTGGCCGTGCACGGTGCGCACCCGATCGACGGGTAGCCCTCGTCGACGAGCGGGTTCACGAGGATGCCGTGCTCGTCGATGTAGGACTGCATCTCGTCGTCGGACCACGCCGCGATCGGGTTGATCTTCACCAGGCCGAACGCCTCGTCGAAGGAGATCAGCGGCGAGTTGGCGCGCGTGGGTGCCTCGACGCGGCGGATGCCGGTGACCCAGGCGCTGTAGTTCGCCAGCTCACGCTTCAGCGGCACGACCTTGCGCAGTGCGCAGCAGCGTGCGGGATCGCGGGCGAAGAGATCCTTGCCCTCGAGCCTGTCCTGCTCGGCCACCGACACGGTCGTCTTCGCGTCGATGACGTTGACCCCGTAGACCGACTCGACGGCGTCACGAGTACCGATGGTCTCGGCGAAGTGGTAGCCGGTCTCCAGGAAGAGCACGTCGACACCCGGATGCACCTGCGCGGCCAGATGGACCAGCGCGCCGTCCTGCATGTTCGACGCGACGATGTAGTCGTCGCCGAAGGTGTCCTCGGTCCAGCGCATGAGCTCGTCCGCCGAGGCGCCGTCCATCTCCCGCGCACCCCGCTCGGCGATGGCGCGGAGCTCGGACTCGGTCAGGTGGCGATGGGTGGCGACGCTCATGAGACAACCTTTCGCGGGCGGACGGTCCAGGAGACAACGCGAGGGCGGGACACGCGATTCCCGTGCTCGCTCACTGCAGATCCGCGTCGTCGGCGCGTACGGCCCACTGCGCGAACCGCTCGCCCTCGTCGCGCTGCTTGACGAAGTTGCGGACGACCCGGTCGATGTAGTCGCCCAGCTCGGCGCTGGTGACCTTGTGCTGGCGCAACTTCCGGCCGAAGGCACTGTCGAAGCCGAGGCTTCCACCGAGATGGACCTGGAAGCCCTCCACCTGTCCGCCGTCACCGTCGTCCACCAGTTGGCCCTTGAACCCGATGTCGGCGACCTGTGAACGAGCGCACGAGTTGGGGCAGCCGTTGATGTTCACGGTGATGGGGACGTCGAGTTGCGCGTTGACGTCGGCCAGCCGCTGCTCGAGTTCGGGGACGAGCACCTGCGAACGCTTGCGGGTCTCGGCGAAGGACAGCTTGCAGAACTCGATGCCGCTGCACGCCATCAGGTTCTTGCGCCAGATGGACGGCCGCGCCGGCAGACCCAGCGCGTCCATCTCGGCGATGAAGTCCTCGAGCTTCTCGTCGGAGATGTCCAGGACGATGAGCTTCTGGTACGGGGTGAACCGGATGCGATCCGACCCTGCCCGCGCGGCCGCGTCGGCGACCTTCGTCAGGATCGTGCCGGACACGCGGCCCGCGATGGGGGCGAGTCCGACGGCGTTGAGGCCGTTCTTCAGCTTCTGGACCCCGACGTGGTCGACGGGCCGGGTCGGCTTCTCCGGGGCGGGGCCGTCGAGAAGCGGCCGCTTCAGGTACTCGGTCTCGAGCACTTCCCGGAACTTCTCCACGCCCCAGTCCTTGACCAGGAACTTCAGCCGCGCCTTGTTGCGCAGACGCCGGTACCCGTAGTCACGGAAGATCGAGACGACGCCTTCCCACACGTCGGCGACCTCGTGCAGCGGCACCCAGACCCCGAGCCGCTGCGCGAGCATGGGATTGGTGGACAGACCGCCGCCGACCCAGACGTCGAGGCCGGGACCGTGCTCGGGATGGTTCACCCCGATGAAGGCGATGTCGTTGACCTCGTGGACCACGTCCTGCTGGCCGGAGATCGCGGTCTTGAACTTGCGGGGGAGGTTCGAGTACTCCGGCCGGCCGATGTAGCGCTCGACGATCTCGTCGATGGCGGGCGTGGGATCGAGGACCTCGTCGAGCGACTCGCCGGCGAGCGGGGAGCCCAGCACGACGCGCGGGCAGTCGCCGCACGCCTCGGTGGTCTTCAGACCGACCGACTCGATGCGGCGCCAGATCTCGGGGACGTTCTCCACCTCGATCCAGTGGTACTGCACGTTCTCCCGGTCGGACAGATCGGCGGTGTCGCGGCCGAACTCCTGCGAGATCTCACCCAGAGTGCGCAACTGCAACGCGCTGAGTGCGCCGGCATCGCAGCGGATGCGCATCATGAAGTACTTCGCTTCGAGCAGGTCGATGTTCTCGTCGCCCGTGAAGGTGCCGTCGTAGCCCTGCTCGCGCTGGGTGTAGAGCCCCCACCAGCGGAAGCGCCCGCGCAGATCGGCCTTGTCGATGCTGTCGAAACCCTGCTTGGAGTAGATGTTCTCGATCCGCGCGCGGACGTTGAGCGGGTTGTCGTCCTTCTTGCTCTGTTCGTTCGCGTTGAGCGGTTCCCGGTAGCCGAGTGCCCACTGGCCCTCGGACCTCCGCTTGGCGGGACGGGTCGACCGTGCGCGCGGCGCAGCGGTGTCGGGGGTGTTCGTCATGGGCGCTCCAAGGTCGGGCGCCGAACAGGAAGGGGTGTCTCGGAGGGCTGGTCCGCACACCTCGTCCCTGACCGGCCGGGGGGTGTGCGGGCTGGCGGGAGGGTCAGACGAGCGGCCTCAGACAGCTGCAGACGCGTGCGAGATCGACGTGGCGCCGAGCCACGAGCATGATCTCCACGACTGTCATGAGCCCCATTCTGCCACGACGCGGGTGCCTCCCCCGACCAGGGCGTCGACGAGGAGGGAGGAGGACACTGGTCCGGTGATCCCCGTTCCACTCGCTCCTCCCGCTGTCGGTGTGCTCGCACCCGAGTCGTTCGTCGATCGTCCGGCCGCGCCGTTCGGCCTCTACCTCCATGTGCCGTTCTGCGCGACGCGCTGCGGTTACTGCGACTTCAACACCTACACCGCCGGGGAGCTCGGAACGTCGGCGTCACCGCAGTCCTGGCTCGACGGGGTGCGCCGCGAGCTCGACCTCGCCGCGGCGACGTTCGCGCGGGAGTCGGGCAGCGTGCCCAGCGTCGACACCGTGTTCGTGGGCGGCGGAACGCCGTCGCTGCTCGGTGCCGACGGCCTCGCCGATCTCCTCGGTGCCGCGCGCTCGTCCTTCACGTTCTCGGCCGATGCCGAGGTGACGACGGAGTCGAATCCCGAGTCGACGTCGCCGGCCTTCTTCGACGGAATCCGCGCGGCCGGCTACACACGTGTGTCGTTGGGCATGCAGTCGGCGGCACCGCACGTGCTCGCGATCCTCGACCGCACCCACACCCCGGGACGCGCCGGGGACGCGGCACGGGAAGCGGCGGCGGCCGGGTTCGACCACGTGAACCTCGACCTCATCTACGGAACGCCGGGAGAGAGTGACGACGACCTCGACGCGTCGTTGACGGCGGTGCTCGACGCCGGTGTCGACCACGTGTCCGCGTACGCGCTCATCGTCGAGGACGGGACGGCCCTGGCGAGACGGGTGCGCCGGGGCGAGCTCCCGGCTCCGGACGACGACGTGCTGGCGTCGCGCTACGAGCGGATCGACGCGCGTCTCGGCGCGGCCGGCTTCGGGTGGTACGAGGTGTCCAACTGGGCGCGGGGCGACGGTGCGGAGTGCCGGCACAACCTGGGGTACTGGGACGGCGGTGACTGGTGGGGCATCGGTCCCGGCGCACACAGCCATGTGAACGGGACGCGGTTCTGGAACGTCAAGCATCCGGCGCGATACGCGGAGACGCTGGCGAACGGGGCGCTGCCGATCGCGGACAGCGAATCTCTCACGAGCGACGAGCAACACATGGAACGTGTCATGTTGACCGCGCGGCTGCGGGCGGGAATGGCCGCTGGTGATCTGTCGACGGACGAGGTGGCCCGTGCGGACTCGATCGCGTCCGACGGACTGCTCGTCCGTCTGGGCGATCGGTACGTCCTCACCGACCGTGGGCGGTTGCTCGCCGACGGGGTCGTGCGCGACATTCTCGAGTGAGTGCCGCTCAGGCCCCGATCGCGTCGTAATCGAACACCCGCGCGTGCAGGACGACACGGTTTCGCAGCGCAGCCCGCACCGCCCGGTGCAGGCCGTCCTCGAGGTACACGACGCCGTGGTAATGCACGGCATGGGGAAACAGGTCCCCGTAGAACGTGCTGTCCTCGGACAGCAGACGGTCGAGTTCGAGCACCTTCGTGGTGGTCACGATCTCGTCGAGGCGCAACTGACGTGGCGGAATCTTGGACCAGTCGCGGAGCGACAGACCGTGCTCCGGATACGGCTTGCCGTCGCGCACTCCCTTGAAGATCACACCGGTCACAGTAGTGACTCGGGCGAGCGGAATGGGGCACCCGCGCGTCGCCGACTAGAATCGGCTGGTCCCGCACAGCCACCGGTCCCGAGCGTAGGAGGGTTGCGATGTCGAGTACGGAGGATCGACGTTTCGAGGTCCTGCGTGCCCTGGTCGCCGACTATGTCGCGACGCAGGAGCCCATCGGATCGAAAGCACTGGTCGATCGACACAATCTGGGAGTGTCCAGCGCTACCGTGCGCAACGACATGGCCGTGCTGGAGGCCGAGGGCTACATCACGCAGCCGCACACCAGCTCGGGTCGTATCCCCACAGACAAGGGCTACCGGCAGTTCGTCGACCGCATCGCCGACGTCAAGCCGCTCTCCGCGGCGGAGCGACGGGCGATCCTGCAGTTCCTCGACACCGGCGTCGACCTGGACGACGTGCTGCGGCGCGGTGTTCGCCTGCTCGCCCAGCTGACCCGTCAGGTCGCCGTCGTGCAGTACCCGACCCTGTCCGCGTCGTCGGTCCGCCATCTCGAGGTGGTGGCCCTGACGCCGGCGCGACTGTTGCTGGTGCTCATCACCGACTCCGGCCGCGTCGATCAGCGCATCGTCGAACTCGGCGACGTCATCGACGACGAGGACCTCTCGCGTCTGCGGTCGCTGCTCGGCGGCGCGCTGGAGGGCAAGCGTCTCGCCCTGGCGTCGGCCGCGGTGGCCGAACTCGCCGAGACGGCGCCCGAGGATCTGCGCGACGCCGTGGTGCGCTCGTCGACCGTGCTGGTCGAGACGCTCGTCGAACACCCGGAGGAGCGGCTCGTGCTCGGGGGGACCGCCAACCTGACGCGCAACGCCGCCGACTTCGCCGCGCTCAGTGGGTTCCCGGGGTCGTTGCGCTCCGTGCTCGAGGCGCTGGAGGAACAGGTCGTGGTGCTCAAGCTCATCGCGGCGACCCAGGACACCGGCCGAGTGACCGTCCGGATCGGCGAGGAGACCATGGCCCCGGAGATGCGGGGCACCTCGGTGGTCTCCACCGGCTACGGCTCGGCGGGCAACGTGCTGGGCGGTATGGGTGTGCTCGGCCCCACTCGCATGGACTACCCGGGAACGATCGCGTCGGTCGCGGCTGTTGCTCGATACATCGGAGAGGTGCTGGCCGAACGATGACGGCCGGTGCACTCACCTGCCCCACCCGAACTTTTCCCGACCCACCTTCCACCAAGAGGATATGAGTACACACGTGGCACGCGACTATTACGGAACTCTGGGCGTCGACAACAAGGCGTCGGACCAGGAGATCAAGCGCGCGTATCGCAAACTCGCGCGTGAGTTCCACCCCGACGTCAACCCCGACGAGTCGGCCCAGGCCCGCTTCAAGGACATCAGCTCCGCGTACGAGGTGCTGTCCGATCCCGAGAAGCGACGCATCGTCGATCTCGGTGGCGATCCGCTCGAGAGTGGCGGCGGAGGCGGAGCAGGCGGCTTCGGCGGTGCCGGCTTCGGCGGCGGACTGGGCGACGTGTTCGAGGCGTTCTTCGGCGGCAACGGCGGCGGCACCCGCGGACCCCGCGGTCGCGTCCAGCCCGGCTCGGACTCGCTGCTGCGCACCACGCTGACGCTGGAGGAGTGCGCCACCGGCGTCACCAAGCACATCGCCGTCGAGACGGCCGTGCTGTGCGACGTGTGCACCGGTTCCGGGACCAACGGCGACTCGACGCCGGTCCGCTGTGAGACGTGCAACGGTGCCGGCGAGGTCCAGTCGGTCCAGCGGTCGTTCCTCGGACAGGTCATGACGGCGCGTCCGTGCCCCACCTGCCGCGGCGCGGGCGAGACGATCCCCGATCCCTGCCGCAAGTGTGGCGGCGACGGGCGCGTGCGTGCCCGCCGCGAACTGGCCGTGAAGGTGCCGGCCGGTGTCGGCAGCGGGATGCGCATCCGCCTCGCGGCGCAGGGCGAGGTCGGCCCCGGCGGCGGTCCCGCCGGTGACGTGTACGCCGAGGTGGTCGAGAAGTCGCACGACGTGTTCGTCCGCGACGGCGACGATCTGCACTGCACCATCCGCGTGCCGATGGCGGACGCCGCCCTGGGCACGTCCGTCAGCGTCGACGCGATTCTCGACGGTCCCACGACGATCACCGTCGACCCCGGCACGCAGCCCGGCTCGGTGCAGGTCCTGCGCGGTCACGGCATGCCCAAGCTGCGCAGCGGTGTCCGCGGCGATCTGCACGCGCACCTCGAGGTGGTCGTCCCGGCCCGCCTGGACTCCACGGAGACCAAGTTGCTGCAGCAACTGCGCACTCACCGCGAACGCGACAACGCCGAGGTGGTCACCACCGCATCGCAGCACACCGGGGGACTGTTCTCCCGTCTGCGCGACGCCTTCAGTCGCTGATCGGGCGGGGGACCACTGGTGGCGGCGACCGTCTACTTCCTCGATCCGCTGCCGTCTCCGGGGGAGTCGGGCGCGTTGGACGGGGCCGAAGGTCGGCACGCGGCCACGGTGCGCCGGACGACCGTCGGTGAGCGGCTGGTGCTGTCGGACGGCCGCGGCTCGCTCGCGGCCGTCGAGGTCACCGGCGTCGAGAAGGCCCGGCTCTCGTTCACGGTGCTCTCCGTCACCACCGCGGAGCCGCCCCGGCCCACGGTGACCGTGATCCAGGCGCTCCCGAAGTCGGAGCGCTCGGAACTGGCCGTCGAGACGGCGACCGAGGCGGGTGCGGACGCGATCGTGCCGTGGCAGTCGCTGCGCTGCGTGTCGCGATGGGACGGCCCGAAAGCCGTCAAAGGTGTCGCGAAGTGGCGGAACGCTGCCTCCGCGGCCGCCAAGCAGGCGCGGCGTGCCTTCGTTCCCGACGTCGCCGACCTGCACGACACTCGGATGGTGCGCAGCCTGGTCGAGGGCGTCGTCGCACGTGGGGGCATCGTGGTCGCGCTGCACGAGGCTGCGCCCGGGGCCTTCGCGGACCTCCCGTTCCGCGGCGCACCCGAGGTGGTGCTCGTCGTCGGACCCGAGGGCGGTCTCGACGACACGGAGATCGACATGCTCGTCGGTGCCGGCGCGACGCCCGCGCTCCTGGGGCCGACCGTCCTGCGGACATCGACCGCGGCGGCCGTGGCGTTGGGCGCGCTCGGCGTCCTGACCGATCGCTGGGACGGCGCGCCCCCTGCTTGATCTGCGGCGCGGGCCGCTGGTGCACGTGCTCCGGTTTCCGCAACCCGCTCCTGTCGCGACCGGAGCAGGTTGTTGCAACCGGAGCACCTGGCGCCGCCCGGCCCGTGTGCGGGAAGGGGCAGCTACGAGGGTTGCGCGCGACATACTGGAATGCGCTTCTCGGGGGAGACGTTAAAGTGGTGAGAGGTTCGCGGCGAACCGAGTATCGAAACCCGAGAGAAGGCCATAGCCACCACGTGAGTGACAACATCCCTTTCGTCGGCACCAGAGGTGACGATGCGCAGGACACCACTCGTGCGTCCCGCGCGCAGAAGCGGCAGTCCTCACGCCCGGTTCTGACCGAGGCGCGTGTGACCGAGTCCATCGAACTCGACCCCGCCGTGATGTTCCCTCTGCTCGGGTCCGCCGACGGTAACCTCCGGGCGCTCGAGCAGGTGCTCTCCGCCGAGATCCACGTACGCGGCAACGTCGTCACGTTCGAGGGGGCACCGTCCGACATCGCCGTCGGCAAGCGGGTGCTCACCGAGCTCGCCGCCGTCGTGGTCGCCGGCGGACCGGTCACTCCGGACGCGGTGCGGCGCACCGTCGCGATGCTCAGCCGCGGCGTGAGCGAGTCTCCCGCCGAGGTGCTGAGCCTGGACATCCTGTCCCGACGCGGCAAGACCATCCGGCCCAAGACACTGAACCAGAAGCGCTACGTCGACGCGATCGACTCCAACACCATCGTGTTCGGCGTGGGTCCCGCCGGAACGGGCAAGACCTATCTGGCCATGGCCAAGGCGGTGCAGGCTCTGCAGGCGAAGCAGGTCAGCCGCATCATCCTCACGCGCCCGGCCGTCGAGGCGGGGGAGCGACTCGGGTTCCTCCCCGGCACACTGCACGACAAGATCGATCCGTACCTGCGTCCGCTCCACGACGCGCTGCACGACATGATGGACGTCGAAGCCATCCCGAAGCTCATGCAGGCGGGCATCATCGAGGTCGCACCGCTGGCCTACATGCGTGGCCGCACGCTGAACGACGCGTTCATCATCCTCGACGAGGCGCAGAACACCACGGCCGAGCAGATGAAGATGTTCCTGACCCGCCTCGGCTTCAACTCGAAGATCGTCGTCACCGGTGACATCACGCAGGTGGATCTCCCCGGCGGATCGCGCTCGGGACTGCGTGCCGCCACCGAGATCCTGGTGGACATCGACGACATCCACTTCGCCAAGCTCGACAGCAGCGACGTGGTCCGGCACCGACTGGTCTCCGACATCGTCGACGCCTACGACCGTTTCGACGCCGCGGACGCCAAGTCCGCCAACCGCGCTGCGCGTCGCAGTGGCGGTCCCCGCGCCGCGCACCACTGATGTGGGCGTGCACGGGCACGGGGGCGTCGCCGCGCACTAGTACGGTGTTCGCATGAGCATCGAGGTCTCCAACGAATCCGGGATGGACGTCGGAGAAGAGGATCTGATCGCGGTCGCGCGCTACGCCATCGCGCAGATGGACGTGCACCCGGCAGCCGAGCTGTCCATGGTCCTCGTCGACTCCGCCACCATGGCCGATCTCCACATGCGCTGGATGGACCTGCCGGGTCCCACCGACGTGATGTCGTTCCCGATGGACGAGCTCGAGCCGGGCGGTCGCCCGGACTCACCGGACCCCGGTCCGTCGATGCTCGGAGACATCGTGCTGTGCCCGTCGTTCGCGGCGGACCAGGCCGAGAAGGCCGGGCACCCGCTCGAGCACGAACTCGCACTCCTCACCGTGCACGGTGTGCTGCACCTCCTCGGCTACGACCACGCGGAGCCGGACGAGGAGAAGGAGATGTTCGGCCTGCAGAACAGCATCCTCGAGGACTGGTACGAGAGTCTGCGCCAGGCCGAGCGCGACGCTCTGTCGGCTGCGCGGGACGCGAAACTGTTGGGCAGCACCGGCTTCGCGAATCCCCGGACCGATGCCGGTGGTGAGTCGACCCGGTGACCAGCGCTCCGGCACTGATCGTGCTCGCGGTTGTCCTCGTCCCTCTCGGTGGCCTCTTCGCCGCCATCGACTCCGCCGTCAACACCGTCTCCTCCGCACGCGTCGAGGAGATGGTGAAGGAATCTCGGGGCGGGGCGAGCGAACTGCTCCGCATCCTCGAGGACCGTCCGCGGTACGTCAATCTGATGGTGCTGCTGCGCATCCTGTGCGAGATCGGGTCCACGGTTCTGCTCGCCGGAGCGTTGCTGGACCTGCTCGCGCCGGCGCAGGCGCTGGCCATCGCCGCCGGCGTCATGGTGGTGGTCGACTACGTCGTCATCGGCGTGGGGCCCCGCACACTCGGCCGCCAGCACGCGTACTCCATCTCGCTGGGGTCGTCCTACCCGCTGCGCGCCATCGGCATCCTGCTCGGCCCGGTGAGCCGGTTGCTCATTCTCGTCGGCAATGCGATCACGCCCGGCCGCGGCTTCCGCAACGGTCCCTTCGCCTCCGAGATCGAACTGCGGGAACTGGTCGACATGGCGCAGGAGCGCGGCGTGGTCGCCGACGACGAGCGCCGCATGATCCAGTCCGTGTTCGAGCTCGGCGACACCTCCGCACGCGAGGTGATGGTGCCGCGCACCGAGATGGTGTGGATCGAGCGTGACAAGTCCGCCGGACAGGCGACCACCCTCGCCGTGCGGAGCGGGCATTCGCGGATCCCGGTGATCGGCGAGAACGTCGACGACATCCTCGGCGTCGTCTATCTCAAGGACCTCGTGCAACAGACGTACACGTCGTCCGACGGTGGCCGCAGCGTGCGTGTCGACGAGGTCATGCGTCCCGCGGTGTTCGTCCCGGACTCCAAGCCGCTGGACAGCCTGCTGGCCGAGATGCAGAGGGACCGCAAGCACATGGCCGTCCTGGTGGACGAGTACGGCGGTGTCGCCGGCCTCGTCACCATCGAGGACGTGCTCGAGGAGATCGTCGGCGAGATCGCGGACGAGTACGACACCGACGAGGTGGCCCCGATCGAGGAACTCGAGGACGGCCGCTTCCGGGTGTCGTCCCGGCTTCCTCTCGAGGATCTCGGCGAACTGTTCGACATCGAGATCGACAACGACGAGGTGGACACCGTCGGCGGCCTGCTGTCCTACGAGATCGGGCGCGTCCCGCTGCCGGGTGCCCGTGTCGAGGCACACGGGTTGATCCTGGTGGCCGAGGGCGGCTCCGATGCGCGCGGACGAGTGCGCGTGAGCACCGTGACCGCCGAGAAGCTTCCCGAACCGGACTCCGACGACGAGGACGCCGAGTCGCCGGACGAGAGAGACGAGATCGACCATGACCGAGACTGACGATTTCCACTCCGGGTTCGTGTGCTTCGTCGGACGGCCCAACACCGGCAAGTCCACTCTGACGAATGCCCTGGTGGGGGCCAAGATCGCCATCACGTCCTCTCGGCCCCAGACCACACGCCACACCATTCGGGGCATCGTGCACCGGGACCACGCGCAGCTGATCCTCGTGGACACCCCGGGCCTGCACCGGCCGAGGACCTTGCTCGGGCAGCGTCTGAACGACCTTGTGCGCGACACCTACTCGGAGGTCGACGCCATCGGTCTCTGCATCCCGGCGGACGAGAAGATCGGCCCCGGCGATCGCTGGATCCTGGAGCAGGTCCGCCACAACGCGGGCAGGACAGCGCTGGTCGGTCTGGTGACCAAGATCGACAAGGTCTCCAAGCAGCGCGTCATGGAGCAGCTGATCGCCGTCTCCAACCTGCTCGGTCCCGACTGCGAGGTGGTCCCCGTGTCCGCCGCGTCCGGCGAGCAGGTGGAGGTCGTCGTCGACGTCTTCGCGAAGGTGCTGCCGCCCGGGCCTGCGTTCTACCCCGACGGTGAGCTGACGGACGAGCCGGAGGAGACCCTCATGGCCGAGTTGATCCGGGAGGCAGCGCTCGAGGGAGTGCGCGACGAGCTCCCGCACTCCCTCGCCGTGGTCATCGAGGAGGTCGGGCCCCGCGAGGGGTCGGACACGATGCTGGACGTGCACGCCATTCTCTACGTCGAACGTCAGTCGCAGAAGGCGATCGTCATCGGCAAGGGTGGGGCCCGACTGCGCGACGTGGGCACCGCGGCTCGCGGTCAGATCGAGAAGCTGCTCGGCACCCGCATCTACCTCGACCTCCGCGTCAAGGTGGCCAAGGACTGGCAGCGCGATCCCAAGCAGATGGGCAAGCTGGGCTTCTGACCCCGCGCTACCGTGCCGCGATCGATCGTCGCGACACGGTAGCCGGGTGCAGGTTCAGGACAGGTGCTCAGGCTCCGTCTGGGTCTTGTGGTGCTCGTCGGAGCGCATGGCGTCCTGGCCGCCGTGCCCCACTCCCGGGCTGCCGGCCCTGGCCGGACTCAACGAGACGACGATCGACTTCGACGTGGGGCAGTTGCTGTCGGTCGCCGACGAGTCCAGCGGAACCAGCGGGTTGGTCTCCGGGTAGTAGGCGGCTGCGGACCCCTTGGGCGTCTGGTACTCGACGATCCGGAAGTTCTCGGCGACGCGCACCACGTCGTCGTCGTCCCACTTGGTGGTGATGTCGACGAAGTCGCCGTCCTTCATGCCGAGTTCCGCGATGTCGCCGCGGTTGACGAACACGACGCGGCGGCCGCCCTCGATTCCCCGGTACCGGTCGCTGAGTCCGTAGATCGTGGTGTTGAACTGATCATGGCTCCGGAACGTCTGCAGCAGAAGATGTTTCGGCGGCACCTGCAGAGCCTCGATGGGCGAGACGAAGAACTCGGCGAGGCCGGACTCCGTCTGGAAGGTCCGCGAGTCCCGCGGCGGGTGGGGGAGGACGAAGCCTCCGGGGCGCCGAGCGTTGACCTCGTAGCCCTGGCATCCCGGAACCACCCGCGAGATGTGCTGACGGATGGTGCGGTAGTCGTCGCGCATGCCCTTCCAGTCGAGACCGTAGCGGTCGCCGATCGTGGCTTCCGCGATCTGCGTGATGATCTCGACCTCGGACTTGACGTGCGGGCTCGGCGGATCGAGCGGACCGCGGGAGGAGTGCACCGAGCACGTCGAGTCCTCGACGCTGATCCACTGCGGCCCGCTGGCCTGGATGTCCTTCTCGGTGCGGCCCTTGGTCGGCAGGATCAGCGCCACGTCCCCGGTGACGAGGTGCGAGCGGTTGATCTTCGTCGAGATGTGCACCGTCATGTTCGTCTTGCGCATGGCATCGAAGGTGACGGTGCTGTCCGGCGTGGCCTGGGCGAAGTTGCCGCCGAGACCGAGGAAGAACTTCACCTTGCCGTCGCGCATCCCGCGGATCGAGTCGATCGTGTCGAGACCGTTCTCGCGGGGCGGATCGAAGCCGAACTCGCTCTCGAGTGCGTCGAGGAAGTGCTTCGGTACCCGCTCCCAGATGCCCATCGTGCGGTCGCCCTGCACGTTCGAGTGACCGCGCACGGGCAGCACACCCGCGTTCGGCTTACCGATGTTGCCCTGAGCGAACGCGAGGTTGGTGATCTCCTTGACGGTGTTCACGGCGTTGCGGTGCTGCGTGATGCCCATGGCCCAGCAGAAGACGGTGGCCTTCGAGTCGCGCAGGAGCTTCGCTGCGTCTGTGATCTGGGCTCGGGAGAGACCGGTGACCGTCTCCACCTCGTCCCAGTCGACCGCCGAGACGTGCTGCTTCCACAGATCGAAGTTGTTGGTGTACTTCTCGATGAACTCGTGATCGAGGGCGTCCCACTCGACCAGCAGCTTGCCGATGGCCTGGAAGAGCGCCAGGTCGCCGTTGATGCGGATCGGCAGGTGCATGTCCTCGAGATCGGTGCCGGGTCCCACCATGCCGCGCGGGGTCTGCGGATTCTTGAAGTTGATGAGGCCGGCCTCGCGCAACGGGTTGATCGCCAGGATCTTGGCGCCGTTCTGCTTGGCCTTCTCCAGCGCGGACAGCATGCGCGGGTGGTTGGTGCCCGGGTTCTGTCCGGCCAGGATGATGAGGTCCGCGCCGTACACGTCGTCGAGCACGACGCTGGCCTTGCCGATGCCCATCGACTCCTGCAGAGCGAACGACGTGGACTCGTGACACATGTTGGAACAGTCCGGCAGGTTGTTGGTGCCGTACGCGCGAACGAAGAGCTGGTACACGAACGCGGACTCGTTCGACGCGCGGCCCGACGTGTAGAACGTGGCCTCGTCCGGGTGCAGCGAGCGCAGCTCCTCGCCGATGAGGTCGAATGCCTCGTCCCACCCGATCGCCTCGTAGTGGGTGCCGCCCGACCGCTTGACCATCGGGTGCGTGATGCGTCCCTGCTGACCGAGCCAGTGCTCACTGTGCGAGTCGAGGTCGGCGATGCTGTGGCGCGCGAAGAACTCCGGGGTGGCGCGGCGCTTGTCGGCTTCCTCGGCGACGGCCTTCGCGCCGTTCTCGCAGAACTCCGCGGCGTGACGGTGACCCGGATCCGGATCGGGCCACGCGCAGCTCATGCAGTCGAAGCCCTCGGCCTGGTTCAGGTCGAGCAGGGTCCGTGCTGTCCGCACCGGGCCCATGCGCTCGAGCGAGCGCTTCATCGAGACGGCGACGGCGGTCGGACCGGCGGCATGCGTCTTCGGCTTCTCGATCGACAGGTCGGCCTCGTCGTAGTCCCGAGAGTCGTGTGTGCGTGTCATCGATCCGTCACTCCTTCATGTCGCGCGTGCCCCTCTGGTCGAGGGTAGTGCGCGGCGCCGACACGACCGGTCGGACGACGCGCTTCCACTCCTGTCTACCCGCGCCGACGATTCCGTACCCGTCGCCTAGCGTGAGGCCATGACGAGAACTCGCACCGTGTCCGATCACGTCGACGTCGCGGCATCGCCCGACGAGGTCTACGCACTGGTCAGCGATCCGACGCAGACGCATCGGTGGAGCCCCGAGAACACGGGAGCGGTGGTGGACGAGCCGCGCCGTGGAGGTACCTACGAGGGTATGACGTTCGTCGGCCGCAACAAGCGCGGCCGGGCGACGTGGAGCACGCGGTGCGTGGTGACGGCCGCCGATCCCGCACGGCGGTTCGCGTTCCGGGTCGAGGTCATCGGACCCGGCAAGCCGATCGTCCGCGCACGGAACGCGAGCTGGGAGTACAGCTTCGCACCCGTGGACGGCGGCACCCGCGTCACCGAGACGTGGACGGACGATCGGCCGTGGCCCGACGCGGTGGCCGCGCTGTTCGACAAGGTGGCCACCGGGGGCAGTTCCTTCGCGTCCTTCCAGCGCCGCAACATCGCGCGGACGCTGGCGAATCTGCAGGCCGAGCTCGGCGCTCCCTGACCTCGCCCGGTCGTCCTGCGTGGGACAATGACATGGTGCCGGCGAGCAGAGGTGGAGTGTGAGGTCGTATCGCGATCATGCCGTCGTCCTGCGCCAGCACAAGCTCGGTGAGGCCGACCGCATCGTCACGCTCCTCACCCGCCGCCACGGACTGGTGCGCGCAGTAGCGAAGGGCGTGCGCCGCACGACGTCGAAGTTCGGCGCCCGGCTCGAGCCGTTCGCCTACATCGACGTGCAGCTGTATCCCGGTCGCAACCTCGACATCGTGACCCAGGTACAGACCGTCGAGTCGTTCGCGTCCGACATCGTCGCCGACTACGGCCGCTACACCACCGGGTGCGCCGTCCTCGAGACCTCCGAGCGACTGGCGGGTGAGGAGCATGCTCCGGCGCCTCGTCTGCATCACCTGACCGTCGGCGCGCTGCGCACCCTGGCCTCCGGGGCTCGCGACTCGGAACTGGTGCTGGACGCGTTCCTGCTGCGGGCGATGAACTTCGCCGGGTGGGCTCCGTCGCTGGACGAGTGCGCGACGTGCGCTGCGCCCGGTCCGCATCGCGCGTTCCACGTCTCCGCCGGGGGAGCGGTGTGCACCCACTGTCGCCCCGCCGGGTCCAGCACACCCTCGGTGGGTGTGCTCGACCTGATGTCGGCCCTGCAGAGCGGCGACTGGGCGGGTACCGAGGCGTCGACCGACTCGATGCGCGTGCAGGCGAGCGGTCTGGTGGCCGCGCACCTGCAATGGCATCTCGAACGGCAACTGCGGACGCTCCCGTTCGTCGAACGCAGTGGCGGGTCCGGGACCGCCGGGTCCGCACCTGCCGGAGAAACTCCGGTCGGGCAGGATGAGACCCGTGATCCGTCGAAGTCCACGCGAGCAGCCCACCCGGCGTGAGGTCCGCGCGCCCGATCCGCACCCGTCCGGTGCCCGCGCGCCGATCCTGCAGCCGGAGCTGATTCCCCGCCACGTTGCGCTCGTCATGGACGGCAACGGGCGCTGGGCGCAGGATCGCGGACTGCCCCGCACCGCCGGTCACGAGCGCGGCGAGGCCGTCCTCATGGACACGGTCTGCGGATGCATCGACATCGGTGTGCGGTGGCTGTCCGCCTACGCGTTCTCGACGGAGAACTGGCGTCGCAGCCCGGACGAGGTGAAGTTCCTCATGGGCTTCAACCGCGACGTCATCCGCCGCCGCCGCGACGAGATGCACGAGATGGGGGTGCGCGTCCGCTGGGCGGGGCGCCGACCTCGTCTGTGGCGCAGCGTCATCAACGAACTCGAGACGGCCGAGGAGCTCACGAAGGACAACACCGTCATGACGCTGACGATGTGCGTCAACTACGGCGGCCGCGCCGAGATCGTGGACGCAGCCCGCGAGATCGCCCGTCGCGCAGCAGCCGGACAGCTCGATCCCGACAAGATCTCCGAGGCGTCCTTCGCGAAGTACCTCGACGAACCGGACATGCCCGACGTCGATCTCTTCCTGCGGCCGTCCGGCGAGCAGCGCACGTCCAATTTCCTGATCTGGCAGTCCGCGTACGCGGAGATGGTGTTCCAGGAGAAGCTCTTTCCCGATTTCGATCGCCGCGACCTGTGGGCCGCGTGCGTCGAGTACGCCTCGCGTGACCGCAGATTCGGTGGTGTGAAATGACGGAGCAGGACATCGTGGCGGCCCTGCAGGACCGGGCCCGGCTGGCACTCGGACAGTTCGCGGACGTGTCCGTGGGCGACGACGGATCGCTCGGGTTCAGCTACGCGGGCGCACTCTGCTCGCTGCGTGCGGTCGCTCTGAGTCCGGGACTCGAGGTGCTCGCTCTGACGGCCGTGCTGGCCTGGGACCGTCCGTCGTCGGGAACGCTGCGGGCGCGAGTGGCGGTGCGCAACAGCGAGTCCCAGTTCGGCTCGATCTCGCTCACGACGCACGGGTCGCAGGCCGACGTCGTGATGCGCTACACGTTCCCGGCGTCGGGTCTCGACGACGAACCACTCATGACGATGCTCGTCCTGGTGCTCTCGGGTGTTGAGAAGGCGCGCGTCGGCCTGGTGCCGTGACTCATCGCGCGGCGCACTCGCTGCAGGTGCCGAAGATCTCGGCGGTGTGGCTGACGTCGCTGAAACCGTGCTTCGACGCCACCGACTTGGTCCAGCGCTCCACGGCGGCACCTTCCACCTCGACGGTGAAGCCGCAGTCGCGGCACACCAGATGGTGGTGGTGACCGTCGGAGCACCGGCGGTAGACGGACTCACCGGAATCGGTCCGCAGGACGTCTATGGTGCCGGCGTCCGCGAGGGCCTGCAGGGTGCGGTAGACGGTGGTGAGGCCGATACCGTCGCCACGCTTGCGCAGTTCGTCGTGCAGCTCCTGCGCCGACCGGAACTCGTCGACGGTCTCCAGCAGTTCGGAGATGGCGCTGCGCTGCTTGGTCGAGCGCACACCGATGGTGCGGGGAGCGGTCACGAGTGGTTCTCCTCCTGAGCGTGGGCGACGGCGTCGACGACGATGTGGGCGAGGTGGTCGTCCACCAGGCGGTACAGGACCTCGCGTCCGGCACGCTCACCGCGGACGACGCCCGCGGCCTTGAGGACACGCAGGTGCTGGCTGATGAGGGGCTGCGTGACGCCCAGTGCACCGACCAGCTCGTGCACACACCGCTCCGACTCGCGCAGTTGCAGCACGATCGCGATGCGCACCGGAGCGGCGAGTGCACGCAGCAGGTCGCCCGCGCCGCCCAGCACGTCCTTGGACGGCAGCGGAACGGGGCTCGGAGCCGCGGGAGGGACCACCGTGTCGTCGATGCTCATGAAGGTCCTCCTGCACTGTGGGGTGGTGCTTAATGGAAACAGTAACCACTTTCGACATCTACTCTGATATGCGCGGACGTGCATGTCAACTCACCGGTGCTCGAAGGCCGGGACGTCGCCGGATAGTCTGATGTGTCGCGAGCAGAGGGACACCCCCTCGCTCGGCAGTACTACCGACCACCCGAGATGGAGAGCTGGCCCCGTGGCACCGAAGTCCAAGATCGATACCGTCGCCAACCTGGCCAAACGCCGGGGACTCGTCTACCAGTGTGGCGAGATCTACGGCGGAACCAAGTCGGCCTGGGATTACGGCCCCCTCGGCGTGGAGCTGAAGGACAACATCAAGAAGCAGTGGTGGCGCAACATGATCACCAGCCGCGAGGACACGGTGGGTCTCGACTCGTCCGTGATCCTGCCGCGCGAGGTGTGGGAGGCGTCCGGCCACGTCGAGACGTTCTCCGACCCGCTGGTCGAGTCGCTCCACACCCACAAGCGCTACCGCGCCGATCACCTGCTCGAAGCGTACGAGGAGAAGCACGGCCACCCGCCGGAGAACGGACTAGCCGACATCCGTGATCCCGAGACCGGGGAGCCCGGTTCCTGGACGGAGCCGCGCGCATTCTCCGGACTGCTCAAGACGTTCCTCGGACCTGTCGACGACGAGGCCGGACTGCACTACCTCCGCCCCGAGACGGCGCAGGGCATCTTCGTCAACTTCGCCAACGTGCTCACCACGTCGCGCAAGAAGCCGCCGTTCGGCATCGGCCAGATCGGCAAGAGCTTCCGCAACGAGATCACGCCCGGCAACTTCATCTTCCGCACCCGCGAGTTCGAGCAGATGGAGATGGAGTTCTTCGTCAAGCCCGGCGAGGACGAGCAGTGGCACCAGTACTGGATCGACTACCGCATGAAGTGGTACACCGATCTGGGCATCGACCCGGAGAACCTGCGCCTGTACGAGCACGCGCAGGAGAAGCTGTCGCACTACTCCAAGCGCACCGTGGACATCGAGTACCGCTTCGAGTTCCAGGGCAGCGCGTGGGGCGAGCTCGAGGGCGTCGCCAACCGCACCGACTTCGACCTGTCGACGCACTCGAAGCACTCGGGCACCGACCTGAGCTTCTACGACCAGGCCAACGACGAGCGTTACACGCCGTACGTCATCGAACCTGCTGCGGGACTGACTCGTTCGCTCATGGCCTTCCTCGTCGACGCGTACCACGAGGACGAGGCGCCCAATGCGAAGGGCGGCGTGGACAAGCGGACGGTGCTGCGACTCGATCGTCGTCTGGCGCCGGTCAAGGCCGCCGTGCTCCCGCTGAGCCGCAACGCCGACCTGACGCCCAAGGCCAAGGACCTCGCGGCGACTCTGCGACAGAACTGGAACGTCGAGTTCGACGACGCCGGCGCCATCGGTCGCCGCTACCGTCGCCAGGACGAGATCGGCACCCCGTTCTGCATCACGGTCGACTTCGACACGCTGGACGACCATGCGGTCACCATCCGCGAGCGCGACAGCATGGCACAGGAACGGATCGCCCTCGATCAGGTCGAGGGCTACCTCGCCACCCGCCTGCTGGGCTGCTGACCGCTACTTCTGCAGAGCAGCGGTCATCTGCTCCTCGGTCTCTTTCCCGACCCGCTCGAAGGCGATGCCGGCGAGCGGGTCGGCCAGTTTCGCGAGGCCGTTGAACTCGATGTTCGCGTGATAGGTGATCTCGGTGGAGGTCGGGCCGGCTTCGTTCAGCGTGATGTCGTCGGTGCTCGTAGCCGTCTTGTTCGTGCCCTTCAGGACGATGTGGCCGGGCTCGTCGACCTCGAGACGGTAGGTCAGCTCGGTCGAGATGCCGTACAGCTTCGACGTGTTGTTCCATTCCGTGCCGACTGCGACCGGTCCGGGCGTGGACTGCGTGCACTCCACGGTGCCCGGATCCCATTCGGTGGCGTTCGCGAAGTCGCGCAGGTACGCGGCCACGTCCGCCCGTGATCGGGTGACGGTGAAGGTGCGGGTGACATCGACCATGGCGTGTCGGACTCCTGAGCTCGAGGATGCGTACCGGGCAGGGATGCCCTCGTCGGACTCGGTCCAATCTGGAGCTACCTGGCGCATGCGCGCTGCTGGTACTCCACCAACTGGCGCTGCACCGACACGGGTACCGGGATGCGGGTGTAGACCGGCACACCGTCACCCACTGCGATCCACGCGGGGAACACGAAGGGCTTCCTGGCGTCCGCGATGACATGCGGTTCGCAGGACGCCGTCGACAGCGTGACCGGGACGTCGATGCTCGCTGTTCCCGACGCCAGCGTGACCGGCACCTCCTCGCTGCTCAGCGCGTAGAGGAGGCTGCCGCGAATCTCGTCGAGGCGCAACGGGTCGTCACCGCCTCGGCGATCCAGGGTGAGCACCGCCGACAGAGGCGCCGCGGGGTCCGCCGGTGGAGGGCCGGGAACCAGGGTGACCGCGACGATGTCGGCGAGTTCGGCGGCGGCACATTCTTCGGCGTGGATTCGGTTCAGGGTGTCGTTCTGCGACGCGAGCGGCACCTCGACCGCGATGTCGTCACTCGTCTCGACGACCGCTGCCGCCGGTTCCGCTCCGACATCGCACAGCGCTGTTCCGTACGGCACGGTGACGTCGATGCGGGAGCCGCGGTCGAGCGTGATCTCGCGAGGTGTCGCGTCGACCGTCTCGAAGCCGGGAGAACGCAGTGCGACCGACCGGACGGTGACCGGCTGCTCCGACGCGCCTGTGAGCGTCACCTGAAGCTGTCCGCCCACCGCGTCGTCGTCGCGGCTCCGGTAGGCGGATGCGCTCACGGGGGCACGGACCTCCGGCGGCGGCGGTGCGCAGCCGACGAGGAGAGTCAGGGCAAGGGCGCTCGCCGCGACCCGGGCGGTCACCGGCTCAGAAACGTCCGCCGGACGAGCGTCCGATGCGTCCCGAGCTGCCGGAGCCACCGAACGAGCGCGGGCCGCCGCCGAATCCGCCGTAGCCACCGCCGCGACGGTTCCCGTACGAGCGGCCCCCGGAGAAGCCGCCGCGCAGCACGCTGTCGATGAGCACGCCGGTGAGGACGCCGCCCGCCGAGGACGAGCCGCCGTACCCACCGCTGTGCCGAGGGCGCTGTGTCGCCTCCCAGTCGGCGACGTCCGCCTGAGCGAGGTGCGACGCCTGCGCGGCGAGGGACAGGGCGGCCCCGGCGTGCTGCAGAGCGCGTGGCGCGTCCGTGGCACCCAGCTGCTGGGCGGCTTGGACGTGCCGTTCGGCCTCGGCGAGCCGCGTGCGTGCCTGGACCTTCACCGCGCCGCTGCGGGCGCCGATGTACTCGCTCGCGGCCCGCACCTGTGCCTGCGCCGACGCGAGGTCCCGGTCCAGTCGAGCGCGGGCATGGTCGTCCTGTTCCTTGCTCTGTGTGGCGACGGCGAGTGCGGAGTCGAGTTGCGCGTCGGCCGCGACGAGGGCGTTCATACTGCCCAGCGGATCCTGAGTGCCGCGGGTCCGTGCCTGATCCAACGCCTCGGCGACGGCGGCCCGTGCCGCGGTGAGTGGGTCTCCGCCGTGCGAGGCGAGGCGGTCCGCCGACGCGATGTCGGCTTCCGCGTCGGCCATCGCCGCGTCGAGCCCGGAGCGCGCGGCCTCGATGTCGGCGTCGGCGTGCTCGACGGCGTCGAGCAGCGATCGGGCGCGCGACAGCGCACTCTCCGCGGTGCGCACCGCGGCCACCACCGGTCCCTGGTGACCCACCGGTTGCGCGGCGGCATCACGCCCCTCGTCGATGCTCGCGTCGGCGAGCTCGAGCTGTTCCTTCGCCAGGTCGACGTTGTTCGCCACCGGCGCGAGGACGGAGCTGTCGTACCGCCCCGCGAGGCTCGTCATGGTCGCCGCCGCCGCGTCCAGCCGCGCCGTCTGCTCCACCTGCCCGCGCGTGAGCGCGTCGAGACGGGAGTCCGCGTCGATCAACAGGTTCCGGATCTCGTCGAACTCGGCGACCTTCTCGTCGAGGTGCCGGTCCGCGTCACTGCACGAGGTGATGATCGACAGGAGCATCTGGCGCCGCTCGTCGGGCGACTCGGGGATCGCGTCGTCCAGACGCTGCCTCGTCTCGAACGCGGCCGCGAGCGCGCGGCGGGCGCGGTCGAGAGCCTCGACGAACGGGCGAGCCGCGGCCTGTCCCAGTTCGCCGACGGCAGTGGACAACTCGTCGGCACTGGCCCGGATCGCCTCGTCGGTCTCCACCAGCAGAGCGCGGGAACGCTCGTCCAGGACGTCGAGCGGGAGAGCGGCGAAGGCCGCGGGGTCACTGCCGTCCAACTGCTCGGCGGCCTCCAGTGCATCGGCTCGCCGCCGCCGTGCGCGCAGCCGAGTGAAGGCGAAGGCGCCCAGTACGAGGACGAGGATCACGCCGACGGCGACCCAGAGACCTGCCGATCCCGAGCCGGTGGTCGACGCCGCCTTGCCCAGGCCGGTGGCTGCCGCCGTCGCCGCGCCCGCCCAGTTCTCCTCGCGCAGCGCCGGTTCGATCGAGGCCTGCTCGAGTTCGGAGATCTCCGAGTCCGAGATGCTCGACAGTGCCTGGGGAACGTTCAGGACGTACGAGCGGGCCTGCGTCGCGACCGCCATGAGCACATCACGGTCCCCGAAGTCGCTGGTGGACGCCGTGCGCTCACCCCACGAGGTGGCAGCCTGGCCCGAGAAGTCGTCGACGAAGACCACCCAGAGCCGGAAGCCCTGCTCGTCGTAGAGGGTGTCGACGGCGGACTGCACCTCGGACACCTCACCGGCATCGAGTGCGCCGGCCTGATCGGTGACCTGCTCGGGCACTCGGAACGGTTCCTCGGCGGAGGCGGGCACGCCCACACCGACCACGGCGAGGACGAACAGGATCGCGGTGGTGGCGGCACGCAGGAGCACTCGGACCCGGGTCATGGTGGGAACCTACCGGGAGCGTGGCCGAACGGTGCGAACGAGGACGAGAGACCCGTGACAACTGTCATGCCGCGGTCGTGACGCACGAACGAGGGTTCGTCCCTCGCATCGGAGCAGTGTTCTTCTCATGACCACACCAGCGATTCACCTCGACCATTTGCGGAAGTCGTTCGCCGGGCCGGGCCACACCCGTGTCCAGGCCGTCGACGACCTGTCACTCGTCGTCCACCCGGGCGAGATCGTCGCGTTCCTCGGGCCCAACGGCGCCGGCAAGACCACCACGATCGACATGATGCTGGGCCTCGGTCGACCCGACGAGGGCTCCGTCGCCCTCTTCGGCGGATCGCCCGAGGACGCCGTCGCGACGGGCCGCGTGTCGGCGGTGATGCAGAGCGGGGGACTGCTCAAGGACATCACCGTCGAGGAGACCGTTCGCCTCATCGGCACCCTGTACTCGTCCACCCGGCCCGTCTCGGAGGTCCTGGCACGCGCAGGCATCGCGGACATCGGGGGCCGGATGGTGGGGAAGTGCTCCGGCGGTCAGCAGCAGCGGTTGCGGTTCGCGCTCGCCCTGCTCCCGGATCCCGATCTCATCGTGCTCGACGAGCCGACCACGGGCATGGACGTGGAGGGCCGACGTGAGTTCTGGGCCGCCATGCGCGAGGACACCTCGCACGGACGCACGGTCCTGTTCGCCACGCACTACCTCGACGAGGCGGACGCCTACGCCGACCGCATCGTGCTGCTGCGCGACGGGCGCATCGTGGCGGACGGCACCGCGGCCGAGATCAAGAACGTGGCGTCCGGCCGGCGGGTCTCGGCGATCCTGCCGGGCGCGCGGGCAGCCGATCTGCTGGCCGTTCCCGGCGTCGACGACGTCGAGATCCACGGTGACCGGCTCACCGTCCACGCGACGGACTCGGATGCAGTCGCTCGATACCTGTTCGCACACACCGCAGCTCGCGAGGTGGAGATCGTTCCCCACACTCTCGAGGACGCGTTCCTGACCCTCACCACCGACACCACCGGGAGCCTCGCATGACCGCCACCGATTCGACCACCACCACCACTGTCCGGACGCTGCCGGCTCGGGGCGGATTCAACGCCGGCTTCCTCGCACTCGAGATGCGCCGGATGTTGCGGAACCGCCGCACCGTCGTCTTCGCACTCGTCGTGCCGCCGATCTTCTTCCTCATCTTCGGGCTGCAGGGTGATCTGAAGACCGAGTCGGCAGGATCGGCGAACGTCACCGGCTACGTCATGGTGAGCATGGCCCTCTACGGCGCGATGCTGGCCACCACGAGTGGCGGCGCCATGGTCTCGATCGAACGCGGACTCGGATGGAGCCGTCAGCTGCGGCTCACCCCGCTGACCCCCACCGCGTACATCGCGGTGAAGGTCGTCGTCGCCATGGCGCTCGGGCTCGTGTCCGTGGCCGTCGTCTTCGCCGTCGGTGCGGCGACAGGCGCGACTCTTCCCGCCGCGGCATGGGTGGAGTGCTTCGTGCTCGCCTGGATCACCTCGATCGTGTTCGCGGCGTTCGGCCTCTTCATGGGGTACCTGCTGCCGTCGGAGAACGTGATGCAGATTCTCGGACCCGGTCTCGCTGTGCTCGCGTTCGCCGGTGGTCTCTTCGTCCCGGCGAGTGGATGGTTCGCGACCGTGGCGAAGTTCGTCCCCACCTACGGGGTGGCCACGTTGGCGCGGTCGCCGCTCGGGGACACCTCGTGGACGTCGCTGGTGGAGGCGCTCGTCAACGTCGCGGTGTGGACGACGATCTTCGTGATCGGCGCGATGACGATGTTCCGCAAGGACACCGCCCGCGTATGACACGTCCGGACACCAGGGGGTCTAGCGTGGCGGCGGTGAGCAGGACCACCGCCGCCGCGCTCGGCCGTCGTCAGGGCCTCGTGCAGTCACTTCGGTCGCATTTCGTCATCGAGCCGCGCGAGGTGAACGTCGACGACAGCGAGGGGACGCGACTGCGCGCCGCCGTGCGCCGAGGCTGGGTCTTCAGTGCGGTGTGGCTGGCCTACCTGATCTATCCGGTACGGGCGGTGTGGAGTTACGACGGGCCCGTCCACTGGCAGGTGGCCGCAGCGCTGTGTCTGCTCGCCTTCGCCGCGGTGTTCCTGGGTGGTTTCCGCGACTTCCGGGGACGGCTGCATGCCGAGGCGCAGGTGCGGGTGCCCCGACAGTGGGCTGTGGTGGTGGCGCTGATGCTGCTGCTGGTTCCGGTCGCTCCCGCAGCCGGTGACTCCGTGTTGACGGGATGCGTGTTCGTGGCGGTTCTCGCCGTCATGACCCTTCCTCGCCGGTCGGGTCTCCTCGTGCTCGCTGCGAACGTCGCCGCGGTCGAGGTGCTTCCCCGTGTCGTCCCGAGTTGGACCCCGGACGATTCCGCCGGGTTCACCGTGGCGGTGGCCGCGTTCGCCGCCTGGGGAATCAGCCAACTCGTCGCTCGCAACATCCAGCTGACCGAGGCGCGCCGCCGCCTGTCCGACCTGGCCGTGGTCGAGGAGCGCGAGAGAGTCGCTCGCGACGTCCACGACATCCTCGGCCACTCGCTGACCGTCATCACCATGAAGGCCGAGCTGGCCGGGCGACTCGTCGAGGTGGATCCGGCGCGTGCCGCCGTCGAGATCGCCGACGTCGAGAGCCTCTCGCGCGCAGCGCTCGCCGACGTGCGATCGACGGTGGGCGGGCTGCGTCACCTGCGACTCGACACCGAGATACGGGGAGTGCGCAGCGCCGTCGAAGCGGCAGGGATGACACTGCACATCGAGGGGTCGGTGCGTGACGTGGCGGAGGAGTTCCGTGAGCTGTTCGCCTGGGCGCTCCGGGAAGCGGTGACGAACGTAGTGCGTCACAGCGGCGGAACCGAATGCCGGGTGCGACTCGACGCCCGCCGGATCACCGTCGCGGACAACGGCATCGGGCCGCAGGGCGAGTCCACGGGCACCGGCCTGCGGGGACTCACCGACCGCGCGGACGCCCTCGGCGCCGCCGTCCGGGTCGCACGGGGAAGTGACGGCGGGTTCACTCTCACGGTGACGGCGCCGTGACGATCCGACTCCTGCTGGCCGACGACCAGGCCCTGGTCCGCGGCGCTCTGGCCGCCCTGTTGGGACTCGAGCACGATCTCGACGTCGTCGCGGAGGTGGGGCGCGGCGACGAGGTGGTGCCCGCAGCGCTCGAGCACCGTCCCGACGTGGCGCTTCTCGACGTCGAGATGCCCGGGGGAGACGGCATCGCGACCACCGCCCTGCTGCGGGCGGCAGTCCCCACGTGTCGCGTGCTCGTGGTCACCACCTTCGGACGGCCCGGGTACGTGCGGCGGGCCATCGACGCCGGTGCCGGCGGATTCGTGGTCAAGGACACGCCCGCTCGCCAGCTCGCCGAGGCGGTCCGGCGGGTCCACGCCGGGATGCGCGTCATCGACCCGGCACTGGCGACGGAGACACTGACGGCCGGGAACTCGCCCCTGACACCGCGGGAGCGGGACGTCCTGTCCGCGGCGCGCTCCGGGACCACCGCCGGGTCCATCGCCGCCGCACTGCACCTCTCCGAGGGCACGGTGCGGAACCATCTCTCCGCCGCCATCGGGAAGACCGGTGCCACCACGCGCGCCGAGGCCGTGCGCATCGCGGAGGACAACGGGTGGTTGTGAGGCGCGCCGGACCGATCTCCGCGGGTGCGGCTGGCAGAATCGACGTGTGAGTACCGACTACCGCTACGACGACCCGTACGTGCCGCAGCCCGATCGTCTCGGCTTCGGCGGCACCGTCGCGCGCTGGCTCCGTCGGCTCGTGGCGGGCGTGGTCCTCGTGGGAGTGCTCCTCGTCGGTGGGACCGCTGTGCGGGTGTGGCAGGTGGCTCGGATCGACGATCACACGCCGTCGGACGCCATCGTCGTGCTCGGCGCGGCCCAGTACGACGGCGTCCCCTCGTCGGTCTTCGAGGCGCGACTCGAACAGGCGTCGGCGCTGTTCTCCAGCGGGGTCGCTCCGCTGATCGTGACGGTCGGTGGCAAGCAGGTGGGCGACAACTACACCGAGGCGGCGTCGGGTCGGAACTACCTGATGGACCAGGGTGTTCCGGGCGAGGACATCGTCGCCGTCGAGGAGGGGTCGGACACCCTGCTCAGCATCGAGGCCGTCGCGGCGGAGTTGCAGTCGCGAGGACTGACCGACATCACCCTGGTGAGCGATCCGTGGCACTCGCTGCGCACCCGCACCATGGCGCGCGACGCCGGTCTGGACGCGTGGACGTCGCCCACCCGCCAGGGCCCCGCCGTGTTCACCCGCGAGTCGCAGATCCACGGGATCGCCAGGGAGACAGCGGCTCTGCTGTGGTACCAGCTGACGCACTACTCCGCGGACTTCCAGTACACGGCCAGCCAGTGACGCAGTACGACGCGGCGGACCTCGAACGACTGGTGGCGGAGGGGCCGAAGACGGCCGCGCTGGTGCTCACCGAGACACCCGGCGATTCGCGAGGACACTTCGCCCGTGATCGCGCCCGGGTGCTGCACTCGGCCGCGTTGCGACGCCTCGCCGACAAGACTCAGGTCACCGGTCCCCGTGAGGGCGACACGCCCCGCACCCGATTGACGCACTCTCTGGAGGTCGCCCAGATCGGGCGCAGCATCGCCGACGGCATCGGGTGCGACCCCGATCTGGTGGAACTGGCCGGGCTGGCCCACGACATCGGCCACCCGCCCTACGGCCACAACGGCGAGCGAGCTCTCGACGAGGTGGCCGAGTCCTGCGGCGGGTTCGAGGGCAACGCTCAGAACCTTCGGATCCTCACGGTGCTGGAACCGAAGGTCCTCACCGAGGACGGCGCCAGCGCCGGGCTGAACCTCACTCGTGCCTCGCTCGATGCCGCGATCAAGTACCCGTGGCTGCGGCCGCGGCCGGGCGCGAAGTTCGGCGCCTACGACGACGACGCCGACACCCTCACCTGGATCCGCGAGGGCGCACCCGAGGGTCGTCAGAGCCTGGAGGCGCAGGCGATGGACTGGGCCGACGACGTCGCGTACTCGGTGCACGACGTGGAGGACGGCATCATCGCCGGGCGCATCGACCTCCGGTCGCTGGCGGACCCCAGCGAGCAGTCGGCCCTCGCCGAGATGTCGGTGAGCGAGTTCCGCGGCTTCGACCGTGACCACATGCGCGAGGCCGCTCAGCGGTTGTCGGAGATGCCGGTGGTCACCGATGCGTCCGGCTACGACGGCACTCTCGTCCGCTCGGTGGCGCTCAAGCGGATGACGAGCGAACTGGTGGGCCGATTCACCACCGCCGCCATCTCCAGCACCCGGGAGGCGGCCGACGGCAGGCCTGTGCGGCGCTACGAGGCGGATCTCTCCGTGCCGTCGCTGGTCCGAGCGGAGGTGGCGTTGCTCAAGACGATGGCGCTGCGTTACGTGATGTCCGACGCCGGGCACCGGCTCCGGCAGGACCGTCAGCGCGATCGCATCCACCGCGTCGCGGCCTGGCTGCTGTACTCGGCGCCGGCCTCGCTCGATCCGATGTTCGTTCCCGTGTGGAACGCCGCCGCGGACGACGCCCAACGCGTCCGCGTCGTGGTGGATCAGATCGCGTCCTACACGGAGTCGCGGCTCGAACGGGTGGACAAGAGCAGCCTCGGAGCGCAGGCGTCCTGGGGTTAGCGGGTCCGGGTCGGTACGGCGGGGGAGCCGTGTCGGACCCGGCACTAGACTGGGCTCGTGGCCGGCCGGATACCTGAACGCGATGTAGCCGCCATTCGCGAACGCACTCGCATCGAGGACATCGTCGGCGAGTACGTCGCACTGAAGGCTCCGCGAGGCGATTCCATGAGCGGGCTCTGCCCGTTCCACGACGAGAAGAACCCGTCGTTCCACGTCCGGCCGAATCACGGTACCTTCCACTGCTTCGGCTGTGGTGAGGGCGGCGACGTGTACACGTTCCTGCAGAAGATCGAGCACATCACGTTCGTCGAGAGCGTCGAGCAACTCGCGGATCGGCTGAGCTACTCCATCTCGTACGAGGGTGGCGGCACCTCGGTCCAGCGTGATCGTGGGACCCGGTCCCGCCTCGTCGCGGCCAATGCGGCAGCGCAGCAGTTCTACGCCGAGCAACTCGGATCACCCGAGGCGCAGGCGGCGCGGGACTACCTGACGCAGCGCAACTTCGATGCCGCCGCGGCACAGGAGTTCGGGTGCGGGTTCGCCCCGAGTGGGTGGGACACGCTCACCAAGCATCTGCTGAACAAGGGCTTCGAGTTCAAGGAACTCGAGGCGGCCGGGCTGTCCCGCGAGGGCAAGCGGGGTCCGATGGACCGGTTCCACCGTCGATTGCTGTGGCCCATCCGCAACCTGTCCGGTGACGTCATCGGCTTCGGCGCACGCAAGATCTTCGACGACGACACGATGCCGGGAAAGTATGTCAACACCCCGGAGACGTTGCTGTACAAGAAGTCTCAGGTGCTGTTCGGCCTCGATCTGGCGAAGAAGGACATCGCCAAGGGGCATCAGGCCGTCGTCGTCGAGGGCTACACCGACGTCATGGCCATGCACCTGGCGGGAGTCAAGACGGCGGTCGCCTCGTGCGGTACCGCTTTCGGTGACGAGCACCTCGCGCTCCTGCGTCGCCTGCTGATGGACGACAAGTTCTGGCGCGGCGAGATCATCTACACCTTCGACGGGGACTCCGCCGGTCAGGCCGCCGCGATGAAGGCCTTCTCGGGAGACCAGAAGCTCGCCGGCCAGACGTTCATCGCGGTGGCTCCGGACGGGATGGATCCGTGCGACCTGCGCCTCGAGAAGGGGGACGCGGCAGTACGTGATCTCGTCGCGCGTCGTACCCCGCTCTTCGAGTTCGCCATTCGCGGCGCTCTGTCCGAGTGCGATCTCGACACCGCCGAGGGGCAGGTCGAAGCCCTGCGCCGCACCGTGCCGATGGTCGCGCAGATGAAGGACCGTGCGCTCCGCGACAACTACGCGGCTCGGCTCAGCGGCTGGGTGGGCTGGATAGACGAGCGCATGGTGGTCAACCGGGTGCGCGAGGAAGCGGCCAAGATCGCGAAGGGTGGCGCTCCGGCGCCGCTCCGGCGGCCGGTGCGCAGTACTGAGACCGAGAAGGCTGCGCCGGTCGGACCGGCCCATCCGGCGCGCAACGACCCCACGCTGTGGCCGCAGCGCGAAGCCCTCAAGGCAGTCATGCAGCACCCCGGTATCGCCGGGTCCGTGTTCGATTCGCTGCCCCCCGAGACGTTCGGGCACCCGGCGTACGCCGCGGTGTCCGAGGCGGTCCGCGAGGCCGGTGGAACGGCCGCGGGGCTCGGGGGCGGGGAGTGGCTCGACGCCGTCGGCAAGAAGGCGGAGCCGAAGGGATTGCGCTCCCTGGTCACGGAACTGGCCGTCGAGGCCATGCCCATCTCCGACGAGGCGACCCCGCGCTACATCTCGGGGGTGCTCGCGCGTCTGCAGGAGGTGTGGGTCGGCCGGCAGGTCGCGGAACTGAAGTCGAAGCTGCAGCGCATGTCACCCATCGAGAAGCCGGACGACTACAACGCGCTGTTCGGCGACCTCATCGCGCTCGAGCAGTACCGCCGCAGCCTGTTGGAGCAGGCCGTCGGCAGCACCACGGACGCGGAGTTCCCCGCCGTCTAGAGCTTGTCGTGCGGGATGTAGAGCTGAGTGTCGTCGACCTGCTTCATCGGCTCGAGCTTCGGCTGCGTGCTGAGGGTGTCGGCCAACTTCTGGCGTCCGGCCGACACGACCTTCTTCGTCGCGGGGCTCGACGCCACCGCCTTCGTCGCGCGGCTGATCTGTTCGTAGCGCGCACGCCCCGCCTTGGTGCCGAGCACGTATCCGGCAGCGATGCCGGCCAACATTCCCATCATGTGAGCGTGAGTCCTTTCGAGACGTCTGATTCCATCCTGCCCGACGTGACCGGGCACGGCGAACTCCCCGGGGCGGGTGCGGCGAAACGAGAAGAGCCCGTGACCGACGACGGTCACGGGCTCTGCATGCTCCCCCATCTGGACTTGAACCAGAAACCCTTCGATTAACAGTCGAATGCTCTGCCAATTGAGCTATGGGGGAATGTTCGTGGCTCCGACAGCACCCTCTCGGATGCATCCTCGCCGAGAAGAGACTCTAACCCATGGCACCCGTCGACCACCAAATCGCCTCGTCCTGGCACCACCACACCCGGCCTTGTCAGGGTAACCTAACTCGGAACGACGACCTCGACTGCGGGAGCACCGACGATGACCGACGACACGGAGCCGACCTTCTACTGGGCCGAGGTGGTGGACCGGACGACACTGAGCCCCAACCTCGTTCGCCTCACCTTCGGCGGGGAGGACCTGCGCCGGTACCGCCCGGCCGGTGTGGCGGACGAGTGCGTCGCGCTCTACTTCCCGGCTCCCGGCGACGCTCGGCCGCCGGCCATGCAGTGCGTCGACGGGGTGTGGTGGTACCACGACGACGCCGCCCGTCCCGAGGGCCGCAACTACACGGTGCGCCGGGTGACGGACGCCGGTGAGCTGGTGATCGACTTCGTCGCCCACGACGGCGGGGTGGCCGCCTCCTGGGCGCTGTCGGCGCGACCGGGCGACGTCGTGGTCGTCACTCCACCGCGGCACTGGTTCGCGCCGCCGGCGGACACCGCGTGGTTCCTCCTCGCGGCGGATCTCGCCGGGCTTCCGGCGCTGGGCCGAGTGCTCGAGGAGTTGCCCGCGAACACTCGGGCCCATGCGATCGTCGAGGTTCTCGACGAGGCCGACGTGCAGACGTTCGAGTCGGCGGCCGAGGTGACAGTGCAGTGGTGCGTCGGGTCCGGTAACGGGCACGGTCCCGGAGTGCTGCCGGACGCGGTGCAGGCGTGGGAGTTCCCGCCGGGCGAGGGTTACGTTTTCTTCGCGGGGGAGGCCGCGGACTCGCGTGCCGTCCGCAAGTACGTGCGCCGCGAGCAGGGTATGGGCGTCGACCGTTTCGACATCATCGGCTACTGGCGCGTGCGAGCCGAGCAGTGGCTCGCGAAGTACACGGCGGTGGAGAAGGAGGTGTCCGCCGTCTACGTGGGCGCGCTTCAGGAGGGCCGTTCGGAGTCCGAGGCGGCCTTGATCTACGACGAAGCGCTGGAGAAGGTGGGTCTCTGACGCACTCCTCGGCGCGCGAACTCCAGGAGCACCGCACCCGAAGCGACCCCTGCCACGATGTCGATCCACATCCGGTCCGACCCGGCGACGGCCAGGACGAAGCCGAGCACCCCGAGAACGGTCAGCAGCGCGCCCAGGACGTCGAACAGTCGCAGGTGCCACAGGCGCGCCAGGACGACGAAGTGCACGCCGACCACGACGGCCACCCAGGCGACCCCGGCCTCGGGCAGTCCGAGAGGCCCCGCCACGACGCGGATGCCGACGAAGAGCAGCACCACCTCGGCGAGCACGATCACGGCGTAACCGCGTCCGAACGGTGTGACACCCGCGGGCACCGTGGCCACGGGATTGCGCGCGATTCCCACAAGAACGGTGATCGCGGCCGCCGCAGCGGCCACACAAAACACAATACGCAGGAGTGTCGGCGACGACGCCGAGTTGACCACCACGAACACGAGTCCGAACACGGCGCCGATGAGGGATCCGAGCTTCTGTGGGGGCAACCGGCGTCGGGTGGTCATGGACTCAGTGTGGACGGTCTCCGGTCCGCGCGGTCACTTTCCGCGGGGGAGGTGCGGTCCTGGAGTGGAATACATTGCCCTCCGAATCGTCTTTGGGCTCGCGTGCGATGCCGAAACGCCACATCAACGGCCCGACGAGTCGATCGAAGACCGCCGGGACCAGCGAGTAGCCCGCCGACGCGAACTTGTTGACGAGGCCGAACACCGCATCGGCGTCCCGCTCACGCTGTGGGCGCCGGACGACCGCCGCGACGGCACGGGCGATGACCTCGGGCTCCGCGACGGGGGGAGGCGGCGACCCCGCTCTGCCGACGACGGTGGCGGCCTGCTCGTAGATCGGCGTGTTCACGGCACCGGGTGCGACGGCGCTGACGTGGACGCCGGGATACTGCCGAACCTCCTGCTGGAGAACACGGGTGAGGCCGCGCAGCCCCCATTTGGACGTGACGTAGGTGCCCATCCACGGCACCGCGATACGGCCCAGCAACGAGCCGATGACCACGAGGTGGCCGTGCTCCTGGTCGCGGAACACCGTGAGCGTCGACCGTGCGACGTTCGCGGACCCGAGCAGGTCGACCGACACGGCGTGATCGAACACCTCTGCCGGGGTGTCGAGGAACGTCCCGTAGGACATCACCGCGGCGGAGTGCACGCAGACGTCGAGGCGGCCGAACTGCTCGACGACCTCGGTGACGACCTTGGTCACGTCGTCGCCGCGCACCACGTCGACCGGCTTGACGGCCACCGCGGCGGCGCCGCGTTGCAGGCATTCGTCGGCCACGGCGGCCAGACCGTCACGGCCACGGGCACACACGACGATGGACCAGCCGCGCTCGGCGTAGAGGTGGGCGGTGGCGCGACCGATACCGCTGGACGCGCCGGTGATCAGGATCGTCCCGGCGGATCGACGATCGGTGGGAGAGATGGACTGGGTCATGGATCACCTCGAGTATCGACGCGCTGCCGACGTCGGCGCGCGTCCGGAGAGTCGACGGCCGAGACCGTCGATGGTGACGCCAGTTCTCGACGCCGTCGACGCCGCGGATGTGACCGGCGGCGTCCCAGAGCAGTACCCCGAATTCGGAGTCACGAGCAGGACGAGACCGATCAACGCCGATATTTCTCGCGATACATCGCGTTGTCCGCCCGCCTCATCAGTTCGTCGAGGTCCGGGCCGACGCCGCCGGGGGCGGGGTTCCACACCGCGACCCCCGCACTGACGGAGAGCTGCGCGGCGCCGAGCCCGTCGAGGGCGGTCGCCCCGAGATCGAGGACCTCCTGTTCGCCGACCCCTGGGAGGACGACCACGAACTCGTCGCCGCCGACGCGGGCGATCAGATCGTCGGAGCGAAAACTTCTGTGGAGAATGCCGGACAGTCGTACCAGCGCCGTGTCGCCCGCGTCGTGGCCGGCTCGGTCGTTGATCTCCTTGAGACCGTCGAGATCGAGATAGAGGACACCGACGGGCACGGCATCACGTTCGCAGTCGGCGAGCGCGGGCGAGGCGCCCCGCGCGAGACCGCGCCGGTTCAGCAGCCCCGTCAGGTCGTCTCGGTGAGACAGCGAATCGGCTCGAGCGCGTGCTCGATCCACCGACCTGTAGCGCTCCCACAGCAGACCGATGGTGCGGATCCGCACGTAGTGGATCAACCCCGCCACCAGAACGGTGCGCACGATCGCGGCCGCGAAGGTGCGCACCCCGACGTCTCCGATCCCGTTGACCGAGGCAAGGGCGATCCAGGCCAGTACGCCCCCGGTGACGACGACGACAACGTGCCATCGTCGTTGCAGCAGCGCGGCGGCGGCGACGATGGAGAGCGCGAGTCCGAAGGCGGGGAAACCGGAGTCCGCATCGGCGTTGCCCAGAACGGGACTGGCGATGATCAGGGCTGCGGCGACGAACGTCACGACGTCCGTGTGACGGTAGAACCACACGGCCCGCGGCGTGTGCAGTGCCCAGAACGTCGTGGCCGCGAGCGCGGCGACCAGCAGGTTGTAGGACTGAACCCACCAGTGGACCGCGTAGTGGGGGTCCGTCACCACCCACAGGAACACCGCTCCGTACAGAACGGTGCTCAGCACGCAGATCGCGGCGAGGCCCTGGACGACCACCACGTCCGATCGCACCGGATCGCCGTCGTGGGCGCTGTCGCGCCACTGCCGACGCGCTCGGCGTGCGGACGCCACCAGCGCGCCCGCCCCCGTGTCACTCACTCGCGCAGACCGCCCTCGCTCCGGGCTCCCATGGCCCGTGTTACCACCACGCTACCGGGCGGACGAGTCCTCGCCGTGGGAGAGGCGCAGGGCGCGACCACGTTCGACGTGTTCGCGATCGGTCTCCTCGTTCTTCTCCGAGACGCGCGTGTCGCGCGGTGGAAGCTGCAGATGGTCCTCGGCCTCGATGCCGGCCTGGAGTTGGCGGCCGCGTTCCAGCTCGGAATCGAGTTCCGCCCCGAACAGCAGAGCGAGGTTCGTGATCCAGAGCCACAGCAGGAAGATGATCACGCCGGCCAACGAGCCGTAGGTCTTGTTGTAGCTGCTGAAGTTCGCGACGTAGAAACCGAAGAGCACGGACGCGAGGATCCACACGACGATGGCCATGCCGGCCCCTGTGCTGATCCATCGGAACTTCGGCTGCTGCACGTTGGGTGTGGCGTAGTAGAGGATCGCGACGGCCAGGACGATCAGCGCGAGGACGACGGGCCACCGCGCGATGTTCCACACCGTCAGTGCGGTGTCGCCGGCACCGATCGCGTCACCCACGGCCGTGGCGACGGGACCGCTGACGGCCAGCATGAGTCCCGCTGCGGCGATGCAGATCAGGCCGACCAGAGTGACGACCAGCATGACCGGTCGCAGCTTCCAGATCGGTCGGCCCTCGTCCACCTCGTACATCCGATTCATGGCGCGGCCGAACGCGCCCACGTAGCCGGACGCCGACCAGAGGGCGCCGGCCAGACCGATGATCAGGGCGAGTCCGGCGGTGGGCGCCTGCACGAGCTGCTCGACCGGTCCGCGCAGTGTGTCGACGGCGGACGAGGGCCCCAGGTCGGACACGATGTCGAGCACCGCGGTGACGGTGCGCTCGCCCTGCCCGAACACGCCGAGAAGGGACACGACGGCGAGAAGAGCCGGGAACAGCGACAGCACCGCGTAATACGTGAGAGCAGCGGCCAGATCGGTGCACTGGTCCTTGGAGAACTCGCGCGCGGTCTTGCGCAGGACGTAGAAGAACGACGGCTTGGTGAGATCGGTGGGTGAATCGGGCTTCCGAGGATCGTCCGGGTCCGCGTGGGCCGGGTCGTCACCCGTCGTCTGCTCTCGGGTCATGGACTGCGGACTACCCGCACTCACCCGACGCAAACCGCCGCCGGGTCACGCGGACAGCGGCGGGGTCGGGGCGTCCTCCACCTCGTGCACGCCGCGGACGAACTCGGCGAGAGCGTCCTGCGCGGTGTGTCGAGGCGCCCACTCCAGCAGGTCGCGGGCGCGACCGGAGTCCATGATGGGAAGCCGCAGCACCGCGTCGAACAGGCCGGGGTCGGTGGGAACGAGGCGTGCGGTGAACAGAGCATCGAGGGCGAGTCGCACCGCGGACGCGGGCAGAGGGATCAACCGCGCGCGGAGAATTTCCGCGAAGGTGGCCGGGGTGATGACGGGGTCCGCCGCGAGGTTGAACGCGCCCGACACCTCGCGCACCGCCGCCGCGGCGAATGCTCGTCCGACATCGCGGGAGTGCACTCCCTGGAACACCAGATCCGCGATGTCAGGGAAGACCGGGACGAACGCGGGTCGCACCAGCCGGGCCGGGATGAAGGGTCCGCCGAACAGTCGACGCTGTTCCGTGGACGCCGACGCCTCGAAGACGAAGGCCGGGCGCATCCGGACGACCCGGAGGTCGGGATTCCGCGTCTCCACCCGGTCGAGCACACGCTCGAGATACGACTTCTCGCGCGTGTAGGCCGCGCCCTGCCAGCCGTGCGTCGGCCAGTCCTCGGTCACCCGAACGTCTTTCGATCCCGGGGAGTAGGCACCGACCGACGACGCGTGCACCAACGCGCTCACTCCGGCCGCCGCCGCGGCGTCGAAGACCCGCATCGCGCCGACGACGTTGACGTCCCAGGTCTGCACCGGATCGCGCGACGGCTGGAACTGCCACGCCAGGTGTACGACGACGTCGACTCCGTCGAACAGCGGAACCAGGTCGTCCCGTGCGATGTCCGCCTCGACGAACGTCGTCCGTGCGGGAGCCCACGCCGGACGACCGTTCGTCGGCACGGGCGAGCGCCGCGCGATCGCACGGACTGCGGAGACCGCCGGGTCGACGACCAGCGCGTCGACGACCGAGGTCCCGAGGTTTCCCGTCGCTCCGGTCACGGCCACGACGAGCCCACTGCGTTGTTCCGGCATGTCGTGGCGATACCCGTGCGTCGGGGAGCCAAACGGGTATCCGGCTCCCGCGTCGCCGTTCAGCGCCGTGACTTGACCCGATACATCGCGTTGTCGGCGCGCCTCGTCAGGTCGTCGAGATCCGGCGCGTGTGGTCCCGGACTCCACACTGCCAGTCCGACACTGACGGACACCTCGGTGGTCATCGAGAGATCGCGGATGGACGCGCCCAGATCCAGCGCCACGGTCCGGTCCGTGTCGGGGAGGACCACGACGAATTCGTCACCGCCGACGCGGGCGACGATGTCACTGCCGCGGAACGCGGTCCCCAGCATCTCGGCGAGTCGTACCAGTACGGCATCTCCGGCATCGTGCCCGAGGGTGTCGTTGACATCTTTGAGACCGTCCACGTCGAGGTAGAGAACGCTCACGGGCCGAGACTCTCGTCGGCACCGATCGAGTTCGGTCGCCGCACGTCGCTGGAGGCCGCGACGGTTCGCCAGGCCGGTGAGATCGTCGACGTGCGACAGGGAGTCGGCCGCGGCACGTTGCTCGTCGACCATCCGATACTTCTCCCACAGCAGGTCGATGGTCTTCATGCGGAAGTAGTGGATGACCGCGACGACGAGAACGGTTCGCAGCACCGACACCGCGAAGGTCTGCACGCTCACGTCCGTGCCGTGAGCCACCGCCAACGCCGTCCACGCGCACACCGCCAGCGTGGTGAACGTGACGATGTGGGCGCGACGTTGGAGTATTCCGGCGAAGGCCACGATGGCCAGAACGAGTCCGAAGGCCGGGTAAGCAGACCCCGCGCTGGCATAGGCGAGGACCGGACTGCCGACGACGAGAATCGCGGCCACCAGGGTGACCGCGTCCGTGTGCCGGTAGAAGATGGCGGCACGCGGGGTGTGCAACGCACACCAGGTGATTGCGGCGGTCACCGTGACCCCGAAGGTGTAGGTCTTCGACCACCAGGAGAACGCGTAGTCGTCGGCCGTCGTCATCCAGACCACGACAGCGCCGAACAGGAGCGTGCAGAGTGCCGTGATGGTGGCGAGTCCTTCGACGATGACGAGGTCGGAGCGCACCGGATCACCCGCGCGTGCCGTGGATCGCCACACCGTCCGTGAGTGCTGCGCACGGTCCGTCCACGAACCGGGACCGGTGATTCTCGCCATGTAGACCGTCCTCGTGACCAGCCCCCGTCACCCGCTTCCAGGTGAAATGTACCCGACCCGACCCGTTCGTGATCCCGTTCGCCCGACCTGCCGGAACCGAACGTCAGGGAGCGTCGGTGAGGTACCCGCCGCCGCGGGGGAAGTACTCCGCAGCAGGGATCGTGCGGTCGTCGTCCTCGGTGCGCACCGCGTCGATCACGAGCGCTCGGTTACGGCCGAGGTGGGCGTTCGGGCCGGAGACGATCGCCATGCCGTCACCCTCGTGGATGAAGACGCGACCGGGTGTACCGCCGTAGATGCCCTGCGACACATGCGCTTCGACGATACGGATCCGACGGCCACGGTGATGGGTCCACGCGTTGGGGTAGGGGTCGGACTGAGCGCGGACCAGACGGTCGATGTCCTCTGCCGGCCACGTCCAGTCGATACGGCTGTCGATGTCCGCACGCTTGTGGAAGAACGTCCGCTGCGAGAGGTCCTGCGGGGTCCACACCGCGGTGCCGCTCTCGATCGCGCCGAGTGCCTCGAGCAGTACCTCGGGAATGAGGTCGATGGTCGCCTGCACCAACTGGGTCGCGGTGTCGCGCGGGCCGATCGGAACGGACCGCTGGATGACGACGTCGCCGGTGTCGAGTTCGTCGTCCATACGGTGCGCGGTCAGGCCGGTCTCGGCCGCGCCGCTGATCAGCGACCAGATCACGGGGGAGAAACCCGTGAACCGGGGCAGCAGTGAGTCGTGCAGGTTGAGGGTGCCGTGCGGCGGCATGTCGTAGATGGACCGGGGCAGCTTGGTGCGCCAGTTGTTCGCGACGATGATGTCCGGCTTCGCCTCCTCCAACGCGACGCGCAGCGCATCGTCCGGAGTGAGGGCGAGGTGGACCGGCACGTCGTGGGCGCGTGCCAGATCTTCCACGGAATCCGACCAGATCGACTCGTACGAGTGCTCACTGGGAGGATGGGTGACGGCCAGGACCACCTCGTGATCGGACTCGATGACCGTCCGAAGCGTCGTGTGTCCCCAGGTCTGATAGCCGAACATCGCCACTCGCATGCTGGTTAGCCTAACCTTCCCCGGCCACCTCTCGGCATCAGCCCCTGAGCATCACCGGGACGCCCTGGTAGGGCTGCAGGGTCATCGGGAAACTGCCCAGCTCGTCGACGACGGCGATGTCCTGGTCGGTGAACAGGTCCACCACCGTGGCCCCGCCGGTGAGGTGCTTCGACTGCACCGTCGCGTGGATCTCGTCGCCCGTGAAGTTCAGCACCGTCGCCGAGATGGATCCGTTGCCCAGCTGGTGCACCAGGACGAGCAGCCCCTTGTGCGACACGGACGGGACGTCGAGCTGGGTGGCCGTCGCGATGCCGTACCTCGTCCGCACATCGAGGATGCGGGACAGCTGACGCGCGAACGACGTCGAGTCCTTCATCTGCTTCGGCAACGAGCCGTAGAGACTGCGGCCACGGGGGATCCCGGACTCCGACCGGGTGGCGTCGGGCGAGGTGTTCATGAGGTCGTGAGCCCCACGGTTGATCCAGCGGGTGTCGCCCTCACGGATGAGATCGGCGACCTCCTCCGCCGGCACCGGGAGGATGCCGGTGAGGTCCCAGCCGGACAGCGCGAACACGCCCGGTTGCAGCGCGTTGTACATGGCCAGCATGAGATGGGCGCGCTTGACCGTCTCGATGTCGGTGTCGTCCATCCGGTCGAGGTCGCGGATGCCCAACGACGCCGTGATGACCGACGCGGTGGTGCAGGCGATCCCGTTGTTGGTGAACGTGCGGTTGTACGGCGCCCACCGGCCGGTGAGTCGTTCGCACAGTTCGGCGCGGATCTGGTCACCCAGATCGCCGCCCTTGATCACGTCGCCGCCGTACGAGAACTCGTCCTCACGGTGCAGGGTCGCGAAGTGCACCAGCTCGAAGGTCATCTCGTCGTGATTCTGCAGCGCGTGCACCAGCGAGGCGGTGTCCACACCGTGGTCCCGCGCCAGATTCATGGTGAGCCTGAGGAACTCGGTGTTCCCCATGACGAGCGCGTGGTGATAGGCGGGGCGGTTGATGAAGTCGTAGGACAGATCGGCGCCGCTGCTTCCCATCGCCTTGATGTCGTCGATGGTGAGGTTCAGCTCCTGGAAGGTGAAGCCACCCATCTTGCGCACCACACTGGAGATGAGGTGATTGGCGGCCTCCGAGAGCGGGTGGCCCTCGGACCATCCCGGACCCTCGGTCCGGCGCTCGACTCCGAGGAATCCGTTGGCGTCGAGACGCAGTGCGCCGGCGCCGAGGTCTGCGATGGAGTGGCAGGCGTCGCCGATGACGAGGCGCATACCGGCGAACGAGGGATCGAGCCAGTTGATGGAGGGCTGACCCGCCTTGAAGTAGTGCAGGTACACCCAGCGGCGCTCGACCCCGTCGACTCCGCGGATGACCGGCGTGGCACTCCAGTTGGTCTCCTTGACGCCCATCTCGTAGAAGATGACGCGCTGGAGCTGGCCGACGATGTACCCGGCACGAGCGAGATTGGCCTCGGACTCGGCGTCGATGTTCACCGAGTCCTGGCCCGCCTTCACGCGGGGGAGCAGGTGCCAGTCCTGCGGCTCGATCTCCACCATGTGGTAGATGCCGGGGTAGTCGGAGACGTTCATCTCCGCCAATCGGAAATCGGCACCCTTGCCGGTGTGTCCGGGGACGATGTCGTCGATGACGATGCCCTCGTAGGCGGACGCGACGACGCACAGCCGCCGGAACTCCTCCTCGGAGCCGAACGCCGGGTCGATCTGCATGCTGACGCGGTCGAAGTGGCCGTCGACCGACGGTGTGGCATGCCACCCGTGCAGTCCGCCGGCCTCCTTGACGGGGCCGGTGTGCACTGCCGTGATGCCGATGTCCGAGAACACCTGCCACAGGGCCTCGTCGCCGAGCGTGCCGAGAAAGCTCTGTCCTGGAGCCGCGATGAGCGAGATGGGGTACGCGGTGAACCACACGGGTGCGCGCTCGACGGCTCCGCGCGGATCCGGCGACGCGTAGGGGTTCTGCCACATGCTGCCCTTGCCGGACAACTGTTCCGCGATCAGCTTGGCATCGTGCAGCATCGACCGGTCGACGAGCCACGACACGTACTCGGGATTGGAGGCGTCGGCGTCACCCTGGGGCAGCGCGCCCGCAGTGCGGTACGCACGACGCACCGACGGCTTCAACGGGCGAGGCCTGGCCGGGTAGAAGCTCTCGTCGTACGTGATCTCGCTGGGTTCGTGCTGAACTTCCGGATCCACTGTTCCTCCGATGTGACGGGACGCGCGGACATCTTCGATGGGAAGCTCCCACAGGCGTGCCTGGTCTGCATGCCGTCCGGGGAACTACCCGAGGGTCGACGAACCGAAACGCCGACCGCACCTCAGACTACGCACGGACCGACGGAGTGTGCCGAACACGCCTCGGTGGATCGGCGGGCGTGTGATCGAATGGTGCAATGGACACGGAAGGGCGGGCCGAAGGTGGCCTGACACCCGAACGACTCGGTGAGATCGTCGGCTCGCTGGGTCGACGCATCGAGGACACGGACGAGCTCGGCGAGTTGCTGCAGCGGTCGGTGGATCTCGCGCACGACGTCATCAGAGGCGCCGACAGTTGCGGCGTGACAATCGATTACGACGGCACCACGTACACGGCGGTCTACACCGACAGAACCACCCTCGCGGTGGACGAGATGCAGTACGAGACCGGCGAGGGTCCATGCCTCGAGGCGTCCCGTACCGACACCACGATCGTCGTCGACTGCGACAGCACCGAGCAGCGGTGGCCGGAGTTCGCGGCCGCGGCGCGCACCGAGGGTGTGCACTCGTTCCTCGCCTCGCCCATCAGGACTCTCGACGGCGTGATCGGCTCGTTCAACCTGTACGGCTCGTCCGCCGACGCCTTCGACGACATGGACGCCGACATCCTGGACAGCCTCACCACCACGGTGGGACGGGCCATCGGAGAGCATGCTCGCTACACCGACGCCACCACCACGGTGAGCGGACTGCGCGATGCCATGGCGCGACGCGCCCCCATCGAGCAGGCCAAGGGCATTCTGATGGCTATGCGCGGTCTCGACGCGGACGCGGCGTTCGACGTGCTCTCGCGTGAGGCGCAGCGCCGGAACGTGCGAGTTCGCGAGGTGGCCGCCGACTTCGTGCGCGATGCCACCAGGACCGATCCGGCCGGCTGACGGTCAGCCGGCGCGTCGCTCCAGCAGCATCGAGGTGACCTCGTTCGCGCTGGCCGGGTGGGCGAGCCAGAAGCCCTGGGCCAGATCGCAACCACTGTCCCGCAGACGGTCGAACTGGGCCTGTGACTCGACACCCTCGCCGACGACGGCGACGTCGAACGCGTGTGCCAGGGACACGATGGCGGACACGATGGCCTCGGGCTGCTTGCCCGGCATGGCCTGGATGTACGTCTGATCGATCTTGAACGCCTCGATGACGGGATACCGGCTGAGGTAGGTGACGGAGCTGTGGCCGCTGCCCAGATCGTCCAGGAGGATGGACACGCCCATCTCGTGCAGTTCGGTGAGGGCGTCCCGCACCTGCGCCGTGTCCGCGAGCCACACCGTCTCGGTGATCTCCAGGCCGAGTCGGCCCACCGGCAGACCGGAACTGGCGAGGATGCGGGCGACGCTGGCCACGAACTCGGGCTGGCGAAGCTGCAGGGCACTGACGTTGACCCGCACGCCGACGTCCGAGATGGCCTGCCACTCCGCCGCCTGCACGCACGCGGTGTGCAGAGCCCACAGGCCGAGGGTGTTGATCTGGCCCGTGCGCTCGGCGATCCGGACGAAGGTCTCCGGGCTCACCGAGCCGAGGGTGGGGTGCTGCCACCGCGCGAGTGCCTCCACGGCGGTGATGCGGCCGGTCGCGATGTCGAAGATGGGCTGGTACGCGAGCGTCAGGATCTGGCTGTCGAGAGCCGACCGGAGATCGGCCGACAGAGCCAACTGGTTGCGGCGGTGCTCTCGATCGTCGGTGTCGAACACCGCGACGTTCCCGCGACCGGTGTCCTTCGCGCGATACATCGCCACGTCGGCGCGGCGGATGAGCTCGTTGCCGGGCACGGTGTCGTCCGCCAACGCGACGCCGATGCTCGCGGTGATGCGCAGTTCGTTGCCGTCGACGACGATGGCCGCCCGCACGGCGTCCGCGTAGGCCTGCGCCACGGCGATCGACTCCTCCGGACCGGAGAGGTTCTCGCAGACCGCCACGAACTCGTCGCCGCCCAGGCGAGCCACGGTGTCGCCGGGGCGCGATGCCCGGGTGAGGCGGTTGCCGATGGACACCAGAGCCGAGTCGCCCGCCTCGTGCCCCAGCCCGTCGTTGATGGACTTGAAGTCGTCGAGGTCGATGAGCATGACGGCCGTCGTGGTGGCCCTCGCGACGCCCCGCTCGACGGCGGACTCGATGCGGTCGTACGCCAGTGCGCGATTGGGGAGCCCCGTCAGCGGGTCCCGGAGGCTGCGGTAGCGCAATTCGCTCTCGACGCCGACACGATGCACGGCTGCGGACACGACGTCGGACACCGTGTCGAGGGCGCCGGTGTCGAGCATCGGATTGTCCGGGACCAGAATCGGCGGCCCCGCCGTCGTGATGTCGATGATCGGCACGGACGACCCGGTGGCGGACGAGAGATAGCGCGAGTCGACCCCGAGGACGGTCAACACACCCCACGGCTGGCCGGTGCCGTCGATCGGCACGGCGACCGCGTTCTCGACACCACCCGCGACGAGGGCGGCGACGTCGAACCTGGACTCGTGCGCGTCCCCGGACCACACGATCCGGGTGGCCGATCGGCTGGCGAACGCGGTGATCGAGGAGGGCCCGGTGGCGCACAGATCGTGCGGTGCGTCGTCCCCCGTGGCGGCGACGATCTCGAGAGTGGCAGGCAGGTCGTGCGCGCGGGTGATGACGGCGCACCGCGCCCCGTACAGCGTCACGACGGCGTCGGTGGCCGCCGACAGAAGGTCGTCGAGCCGGCCGCGCAGAGCGAGCCTGCTCAGCTCGGCGACGACCCGCTGCTCGGACGCCCGGAAGGTCGACGCGTCCAGAGCCTTCTGCAGGAGATGGTCGTCGGCATTCTGTGCAGAGGCGTCGCGATGGATCGAGACGACCAGGGACGAGTCGTCGTCGTGGCCGCGTACGGCGAATGCTGAGGTGGACACCGCGAGCCTTTCTCCTGTGAGGTGATGCACCAGTTCTGTTCGGCCGAGCCAAGTTCCGTGGAGCTGGACAGCCGAGAGGATGTCCGTGAGCGTCGTGGGGGGAGTGGGGACGACGACGGCGTCCACGGTCGGATCGTCCGGCGGCCCGTGCTCACCGCCGTCGAGTCCGAGAGTCCTCGACGCCTCGGGATTCGCGTGGACGATCCGGCCGTCGGACGTGGACACGAGCACCACGTCGGGGGAATGGTCGAACACCGTCGCGAGACCGAGTCGCGAGGACATGAAGGCCTCCGACAGCGTCGGGCGCGGGTCTGATCCATCCTCGTCGGGCATCATCGTCGTTCCTCACGGCTCTGCCGTCGGTCCTGCCTCTCTCGTCACCGTTCGGAGTCGACGAACAGACGGGTAGCCGGGTCGATCGCTTCGAAACAAACCTAGAGTTCAAAATATAGCAGACGAACAGCCGAAACGACGGTGTGTGCGTGTCGGGACAACGGTGTCCCGGCGAGGGGGACGTCCTGGCCTGACGACCGAGGTGCGGGAAGGCGAAGGGTCCGAGTGGGGCGGGCGGGGCTCGAACCCGCGACCAATGGATTATGAGTCCACGGCTCTAACCGACTGAGCTACCGCCCCCGGCGCTGACGCGCGCTCACGATACCTGGGCGGGATTGTCGACGGCGGCCGCGGGTACGCGTGCCGCATGACCGAACCGAACGGCGACTCGCCCGTGTCCGACGAACCCTCGACCTCCTCGGAGAGGCCCTACGACTCCTCGCGCGACCCCGACGCGGACCCGTCGGAACTGGACGACGCGGCCGGAACGCAGCCCGATCAGGCGGAGGGCTGACGTTCAGCTCGGTGTGAGCGTTCCGACTCGCAGCATCTCGAGGACGACGTCGGCGGGCTGGGGGCGGGCGTAGAGGTACCCCTGCGCGCGCGAGCACCCCAGTTCCAGCAACACGGCACGGGCGTCGACGTCCTCGAGCCCCTCCGCGATGAGGTCGAGGTCGTAGGCCCGAGCGAGGGCGGTGACGGCCTCGACGATCGCGCGGTCGTCCCTACTGGTCGCGAGGTGGGTGACGAACTCGCGATCGATCTTGACGGCGTCGACCGGCAGCGTCTTGAGATGCGAGAGCGAGCTGTACCCGGTGCCGAAGTCGTCGATGGCCACGCGTACCCCGAGTGCACGGATGTCGCGCAGAGCCCGTGCGGCCAGGACGATGTCGTGGACCACCGCCACCTCGGTGATCTCGATGCACAGGTACTGCGGCTCGAGGGAGTACCGGGACAACGCCTCTCGTACGGTGTGCACGAAGTCGAGCGAGACCAACTGTGCGGGTGACACATTGACCCGCAGTGCGATGTCCAGTGTTCCCAACGTCGAGCGCCACGACGCGTACGTTCTGCACGCGGTGTGGAGCACCCACCGTCCGAGGTCGGTGGCCAGGTTGACGGCCTCGGCGATGGCGATGAACTCGACGGGCGGCAGCATGCCCCGGGTGGGATGCTGCCACCGCACCAGGGCCTCGACCGCGGTGATGCGGTCGGTCGTGAGGTCGATCTCGGGTTGGAAGTACAGGAGCAGTGACTCGCCCTCGATCGCTGCGCGCAGATGCAGCTCGATGTCGTTCTGCAACTCGTTGCGTTCGCGGATCTCGGAACTGAACAGCGAGACCTGATTGCCCCCGGCCGTTTTGGCGGCCAGCGCAGCCTGGTCGGCGTCCGCGATCACCGAATCGACCGTACCGCTGCCGGGGATGCCCAGTGCGACACCGATACTGGCGGTACGTGAGACGTACTCGCCCGCCATGTCGACCCGTGCGGTCACCACGGTGAGAATGCGGCAGGCCTCGGCGTACGCGTCGTCCTCCGTCATCGGACCGGGAAGAACGACCACGAACTCGTCGCCGCCCCACCGTGCGAGAAGAGTGTCCGCGTCCGAATGCCGCTGCAGCCGTGCACCGACCGTGCGGAGGAACGTGTCACCGGCCGAGTGCCCCAGGAAATCGTTCAGGGCCTTGAGGCGATCGAGGTCGAAGTAGAGCACCGCGAATGCGTCACCGCCCCCGGCGAGTCGAGCGGACAGCAGCTCCGAGACACCCCGCCGGTTGAGCAACCCCGTCAACGCGTCGTGCGTGGCGGCCCACCGCAGGTGCTCCTCGGCGTCGATCCGAGCCTGCAGTTGGGAGAAGAGGGTGGCGATCGCTTTCAGCGCCTCGACCTCCTCGTCGGACCACTCGCGGTCGCCCGACGCGACCAACCCCAGGGTTCCGGTCGTCGTGTCGCGGGTGACGAGCGGGACCGATGCCATCGAGATGCTCTGGTAACCCGAGGCACTCTCGACGCGTCGGCGGTAGTCCTCCATGGCGGGATCGGGGCGGAAGAGCAGCGGCTCCTTGAGGTGCTCCGTCGCGGCGAACACGGGGTCGGCGTCACGAAAGGTGACGGTCCCCAGTGGGTCGGGATCAGGGACGTCGGTACGCGCGGGCCACTCCGCCACCATCACGGTGGCACGGCGTTGCGCGTCGTGATGCCGGAGATAGGCGGCGTCCACGTCGAAGTAGTCGACGAGATTCGAGAGGACCTTCTCGTAGCCCGCACCGACCGTGGCGGCGTTGACGCCGATCAGATGGGTCGCCACCCGGGTCACCAGCACGTCGAAGCTCGGACGGCGCTCCAACGTCGGGTCTCCTCCCGTGGCTGCGGAGCGCTGGACTGCACTCGTTCAGCCGACTGTACCGCGAAGAGTGCCGTCAGCGAGGTCGACGCCGACTTCGAACGGCGGGAATTGCGCAGTGAGACAGTCGCAATACGAGGCCGACCGTTTTGTCTCGCGGCTGACCAGCGGTATCGAGGAAGCGGTGACGCAGTGCGCGTAGTCGCTCGGCGTAACGCGGGGACAGAGCGTCGAATTCGTGCTCCTCCGAGGCGTAGAGGAACACGGGAGACACGGGATGAACTGCCAGACCGTGCAACTCGGCCGTGATCCACGCACGTTCCACTGCACCGCCGGCGACGACGTGATCGCGGCCGGTGGTTCCCGGCGCGAACACGACGAGTACCGCGGACGTGGTCGCCATCCGAGCGCGCGTGTCGTCGCCCAACGCCGTGCCGGTGTCCCAGTCCGCGAGAAGACGCATCACGTCGGGTCGTCGGGCGACGTCGAGCTTGACCAGGTCGGTGGCGTCGAGGGCCAGAGTGGCGACATCGATACCGGTGTCCGGGTCGTCGTCTCCGGGCCACCGCAGTTCGGACATCATCTCGGCGTGCAGCGTGGTGGTGAGGTAGCGGAGTCGGTCCGATTCCGCCAGGATCTCGCCGATCTCGGACAGCGCCGCCCGACCCGTGATCACGATCGCTGAGCCGTCCTCCGCTGCAGCCGCCGCGCGCAGGTCGCGCACGACCTCGTCGGCCAGTGCGGTCGGTGTGCCCGGATGACGGTTCGTCGAACGCCGCATCATGGCCTCGTGGAGGGGAGCGAGGGCAGTGTCCGGCCTTCGCGCCAGTGTCAGGTCGACGCGTACGCGACCGTCCCCCTCGTCGACGACGGTCGGCACCGCCGTGAGTCCGGCTCGGGCCGCGGCGACCCGAGCGTTGAACACCGCGGCGCCCAGGGCGATTCGGCTCCCGCGGTGCGCGACATCGAGACCGGTGGTGCGCAGAGGATCGAGCGTGATCGTGACGACGTCGTCGGACGTGGTCACGATCCACGGCTGAACGTTGCCGCCGGACGGTGCGCGCCGAGCGGCCTCCACCATCGAGTCCACGACCGAGGTCGGTGTCGTGGGCGCCGTCGTCGGTGCCGGCTCGTCGATGGGGTCCCGGGCGCTCTCGGTCGTTCCGAGGGTGTCGAGAGCGCCGTCGACGTCGACACGGGTGCGACCGGACGGTATGGAAAGGCCCAACACGATGCGCCGCACCACCGCTGCGACCGTCGCCCCTCCCAGAGCGACGTCGCTCCCTAGCTGCGGCCACGTCGAGATCGTGCGGTCGACTTCGACCATGGACGCGGCGAACCGCGCGGACACGTCGGATGCACCGAGGATCGACATGACGTGGGGTGCCTTGTCGCGCGTGCTGAGACCGCTGAGGGCGCCCGACGAGAGAGTGCCGACGGCGCCGTGGAAGATCGGACGATCGGGCTCGAGATCGAACCGTTCCACGTCGAGAAGTCCGCGGTCGCTGGTCTCCATGATCACCGGGATGCGATGCCGCTTGGCGGCTTCACGCAGCAGGACCTTCACGTCGAGGGAATCGCATTCCTCGACGACGATGTCGAGGCCGTCCAGGAAGTCGTCGACCGTGTCGGCGGTGATGCCGCGTGCTTCGACGCGCACGGACAGGTAAGGGTCCAGCTCGGCGATGCGCCGGGAGACGATGTCGGTCTTGCTCTCGCCCAGGTCGAGAACGGTCGACGGGATCCGGTTGAGGTTGGAGAGCTCCAACTCGTCGAAGTCGGCGACCCGCAATTCCCCGCACAGTCCCTCGAGGGCCAGGGTGTGCGCGACCGCGTGCCCCACGCTGAGACCCACGACGCCGATCTTCGCCGCGCCGAACCGGTCCTGCTCCTCGGCAGTGATCTTGTTGCGGTTGCGGTCGAGCCGGAGCCGCCGGAACCCGCGAGGCCCGAGAACGCGGACGAGCGTGCGGCGCCACGGATAGTGCACCCAGCGAGGGGATTCGTCCAGAACGTCGTCATCGGGCCGGGGGACCAGCGCGGACAGTCCCCGTGCCTGGGCGTCGAGTGTGTCGAGAACGACGGTCACACCGTCGCCGAGCAGAGACTCGACGACCGCTCGATCGTTCTCCGAGTGTGGATCGAGAACGAGTGCAGCAGAGCCTGTCAGCGCATCGGTCACGAGTCGCTCCTTCGTGTCGGGCCTATGTCGTTCCCGTGGACCAGGTGTGGACCAGTTGCGCTGCCGCGTCGTCGATCCGTCGAGCGTGATGCGCGTGAGCGGTCTCTCGGAACGTGTTCAGATCCCACCAGAGGGCCCTCGTGCTGTAGCGGTCGTCCGGATACGGCGTGGGGTCGATCGTATCGGCCACCACGGCCCCCGACTTCTGCCACATCGACACGGCATGGTCCGCAGCGGTGGAGAGTGCGAAACGCACCCCGAGCAACGAGCACGCCAGCGGCCCTGCGTGCGCGATCATGTCGACGAGACGCTTGTCCCGTGGCGCTGCACGATCCACCCAGCCCGATTTGAGCTCGATGACTCCCTCTCGCAGACGGTCGTTGACAGCGTCTCGCAAGACGTTCCGCGCCAACGGGTTCCGTTGCCACTCCAGGTCGGCGTGCGTCTGACGGGCGTGCTCGTACGGACCCTGGACGCGGATGCCGGCGAGCATGCGCCCGGACGCATCCAGGGCGCACAGGAAGATGGTCGTGTTCCGCCCGTCGCGGATGGTGTCGTACTCGAGGGCGACGGACACGTCGTGCCGCTCGTAACTGATGCGAGCACCTTCGAGGTAGCGACGCCACAGATCCGGGCGGGAGGTGGGAGAGGTGGCGACCACGGTGCACTCGAACACCGGATCGTCGTAGTACCCGAAGGCGTGTGTGGGGCGTGTGTGCGTGGTCGAGAGTGGCGGGGCCGTCATGGTCTGGCGCTCCTGTACTCGGGATGGTCGTCCACCGGGGTTCAGCGGTCGTGCCTCCGGCCCGGCGAGTCAGGCCGCGGGGGCGACCGGCGTCGACTCGACGAGCAGGTATCGACGGTCCCCGACCTGTACCCGGGAGAGTTCGAGATCCACCTCGACGGCCCCACCGTCCTTGCGGACCAGCCGGAGCCGAGCGTCGGCCGAGCCGTCGAGGGCGGCAAACGCCCGCGCGGTCGCATCGGCGAGGGCCTCGGTGTCGGCAGGATGGAGCACTGCGGACGATCCGAGCAGCGCGAGCTCACCCGAGTCGTAGCCGAGCAGGTTGCTGCACGCGGAGTTGTAGAACGCGAGAGCGCCGGAGCCGTCGTGCACCGTCGTCGCCCGGTCGGACCGCACGACTCGGTAGTACAGGGACGAGAGGTCAGGGGCAGCCGTGACCGAGCTCGCTGACGTATTCATCGATACCAGGTCCGACATGGGACCGATAGTGGCACAGTGACTTACGGTTCTGCCACGGTGCAACTGAGGCAAAACCGGTAAAGAGTCGGTTTTTATGTGTGATGTCATGAGTTGCAGGTCACTGCATTTTCGGATCAGATGTTGATCAGAATGCGCGGAAGATGCCTCGAGCTGCGAGTACGACACGCTGCATCGACCGGGCGGGGTGGTGACGGCCGTGCGGGGGCATCGGGCCGATCAGGGGATTTCAGGAGAAGTCATGGATCGGATGGAAGGTCGGACGAGTGTCCGGCGGCCCCTCAACACGCTCGTGTCCGAGTTGGCGACGCGGTTGCTCGGTGCCGACTCCGCGAACGTCGTCGAGGCGTACCGGGCGCTGCTCCGAGACCTGTCCACCGATTTCGGGATGGACACGTGCTTTCTCCGGCACAACGACGAGCGCATCGACGCGTCGATTCTCGTCGCGGAGTGGCCCCCGCGGCCCGTCGTTCCCGACCCGGATCCGTTGGGCGTCGTGTACTTCGACAGAGCGGATCCCGTGTTCGCCCGGTCGCGCAGCCAGACCGAGGTCGAGATCTACAGGCCGAGCGATCAGCCCGAGAACTACCGCGACCGGGTGAAGGACGCATCAGGGGTTCCGGCGACCACGATGGTCGCGGTACCCCTGGTCGGCGACGGCCGCACCCTGGGCGTCCTGGGTTTCGTTCGATTCGCCGACCGCGAGTGGACCGCGGAGGAGCTCGAGGCCGTCACTGCGGTCGGAGCGATGCTCGCCCAGGTGCAGAGGCGCGTGGCCGCGGAGAACGAACTGCGCCACACCGCGATGATCGACGAACTGACCGGGCTGATGAACCGTCACGGGCTGACCGAGCTGCTCGACGGGCGCGCCGGCGACGGCACCGCGGTGGGCGTGCTGTTCGTGGACATCGACCGGCTGGCCGCTCTCAACGACTTCCTCGGCCATCGCATGGGTGACGAGTTCCTGCGCACCGTCGCGGACCGCATCCGCCGCCGACTGCCGGACGGGGACGTGGTGGCGAGGCTCGGCGGGGACGAGTTCGTCGTCGTCCTCGGTGGTGCGCCCACGGCCGAGGACGGTGCGGAGCGTGCGGAGATGGTCCGGTCGGTGGTCGCCGAGCCGATGGTGGTGGGGGACGACAGGGTGACCCGCACCGCGAGTATCGGCGTGGCCGTGGGAACCGCGGATCCGTCGGAGATGCTGCGCCGGGCGGATCAGGCGGCGCTGCACGTGAAGTCGTCGGGTGGCAACGGCGTCGTCCTCTACTCGGACGAGATCGCGGCGACCAACGACCTCCGGACCGACGTCGAGCTGACGCTGGGCCATGCCATCTCCCACGACCGGTTGGTGCTGCACTTCCAACCCGAGGTGGACCTGCGTTCCGGTGAGATCACCGCAGTGGAAGCTCTCGTCCGCTGGCCGCATCCGACCCGCGGCATGCTCGGGCCCGACGTGTTCGTGCCCATCGCCGACGCGGCGAACCTCGCCCCGGAACTCGGGCGCTGGGTCATCGATGCGGCGTGCCGGGCGTATGTGAGCTGGCGGGACGCCACGGGTCGCACCGACCTGGTTCTGCGCGTGAACATCTCACCGGTCCACCTCGCCGTGCGCGACTTCGCGCAGGAGGTGGCGGACGTCCTGCGGACCCACGGGATCGACCCGGCCTGCTTCTGCCTGGAGCTGTCCGAGGTCGCGGTGGTGGATTCGGTGGCGCGATCGGGCGCAGCCCTCACCTCCCTGCGCGACAGGGGAATCAGGACGGCCATCGACCACTTCGGTGTCGGCTACTCGTCACTGCTGCATCTCAAGAGGTTGCCGCTCGACGTGCTCAAGATCGACAGGCACTTCACCGACGGGCTCGGCGTGGACGGCGACGATCGTGCGCTCGTCTCGGTCATGATCGGACTTGCTCGGTCACTCCGGCTCGACGTCGTCGCCAACGGAGTCGAGACGTCCGCGGCGGCGCGCACTCTGGTCGAGCTGGGCTGCCACCGCGCGCAGGGTCACGCCATCTGTCCGCCCGTCGACGAACCCACCCTCCGCTCGCTGCTCGTCGACGGGACCCGGCTGCTCGACGTGTCCTGATCGTCGGTCCTGACGAGCCGGAGCGTCACCGGGACACCGTTGAGGACGGCATTTCCCGCGACGCCCTCGACGCGGTCCGGATCGGTGAGGTCGTTGACGCTCGGTCCGCGGACGTCGCGGGCCACCGTCAGTCGCACACCGTCGCGGTCATGCCCGAAACCGTGCGGGATGCTCACGACGCCGGGCATCACCGAGTCGCTCGCCGTCACCTCGATGCGCACGGAGCCGGCGGCGGACACGACCTCGACGGTGTCCCCGTCGGCGATGCCGAGACGGTCGAGATCGGCGGGATGTGCCAGCAGACCGTGGCGCGGCTTGCCCTTCACGAGACGCGGCGCGTTGTGCATCCACGAGTTGTTGCTGCGAACGTGGCGGCGCCCGATCAGGAGCAGTTCGCCGTCCGCGGACGGCGTCGCGGCGAGTAGAGCGCTCCGCAGTCTGTCGATGTCCGGGGTGATCACGTCGTGCATCAGACCGATACGCCGATCGCGGGTGAGCAGCTTGCCCGGCAGACCGGGACGCAGCGGACCGAGGTCGGTGCCGTGCGGGTTCTTACGAAGTGTCCGCAGAGTGACCCCGCGAGCGCGCAGCAGCAGGAGTTCGACCGTTCGGGCGGGGGACAGCCGAGTGCGCACCTCACGGACCACGGCCGCGGCGTTCACCCGACCCAGGGTCCGCGCACGCGTTCCGCGGCGGCGGACGGCGGCGTAGCGCAGACTCAGATCGCGGAAGATCTCCCAGTCGTGGCGCGCGTCGGCCTCTTTCGGCAGGACGGCCGGATTGAACTTGGCGGTGTTCCGCACCGCGAACGTCGAGAAGATCAGGTCGTAGTGGTCCCGCTCGAGGGCCACCGTGGACGGCAGGATGATGTCGGCGTGGCGTGAGGTCTCGTTGACGTAGATGTCGAAGGACACCATGAAATCGAGCCCGGCGAACGCGTCGTCGAGCCGGGGGCCGCCCGGCATCGACAGCACCGGGTTGCCCGACGCCACCACCATGGCGCGGACGCGCCCGGGCCCGTCGGTGGTCATCTCGTCCACGAGGGTCGACGCCGGGAGCTCGCCACTGAACTCGGGCAGATCCCGCACCCGGCTGCGCCACTTGTCGAAATGACCGCGGCCGGTGATCTTGTTCGCGATCAGGTCGACGGCCGGATCGGTGAACAGCACGCCGCCGACCCGGTCGAGATTGCCGGTCAGGATGTTCAGGACGTGCACTGCCCACTGGCACACGGTGCCGAACTCCTGGGTGGAGACACCCATCCGGCCGTAGACCGCGGCCGATCCGGCGCTCGCGAGATCGCGTGCCAGCGTGCGGATCACGTCGGCGTCGATACCGGTGAGAGGTGCCACGGCCTCGGGCGTGAACGCCGCCACCGCCTCGGTCACACCCTCGACGCCGTCGACGTACGGGGCGGGGGTAGCGGCGCCGTCGGCCAGGACGACGTGAACGAGCGCCAGCAGCAGATGAGCATCCGTGCCGGGACGGATGAAGTGGTGGGTGTCGGCGACGTCCGCCGTCTCGGTGCGCCTCGGGTCGATCACCACCATGCGCCCGCCACGTGCGCGCAGTTCCTTCACCCGCTTCCCGAAATCGGGCACCGTCATCATGGATCCGTTCGACGCCATCGGGTTGGCGCCCAGGACGAGGAAGAAGTCGGTGTTGTCGATGTCGGCGATCGGCTGACGGAGCTGATGCCCGTAGAACAACATGTTGGTCAGCTGGTGCGGCAACTGGTCCAGCGACGTGGCGGAGTACCGGTTGCGGGTGCGCAGCATCGACAGGAACGGGATGCCGTGGGTCATGGCGCCGAGACTGTGCACGTTGGGGTTGCCCGCGTAGACACCCACGGCGTCGGCGCCGTGCTCGTCACGGATGGCGGACAGGCGTCGGGCCACGAGGTCCACCGCCTCGTCCCACCCGATCTCGCGCCACCCCGACTCGGTGCGCTGCAGCGGTCGGCGGACACGGTCGGGGTCGTTCAGGATGTCGACGAGCGCAGTCGCCTTGGGGCAGATGTGTCCGCGGGACAACGGATCCTTCTTGTCCCCGCGGACGGACTGCACACCCTCGTCGGTCACCGTGTACTCGAGTCCGCACATGGCCTCGCAGAGGGTGCAGGTGCCGTGGGCGGTGCGGGTGGTTCCAGCCGAGGTCATTCCACGCACGCTAGTCGCGTGTACCCGGACGCATCGAGATTCTGTGACGAGTGTGAATTACAGTCGGGCTCGTGGTCACCGGCAACGCATCCGAGATTCTGTCCTCACTCACCGACTGGCCGGTCCCGGCGGTGTCGGCCGCGGTGATCACCGACTGTCCCGACGTGGCCGCGCGGCACGGTGATCGGGATCGCGTGCAGGAACTGGCCTCGGTCACCAAGCTCCTCGTCGCCTACGCGGCGCTCGTCGCGGTGGAGGAGGGTGCCGTCGAGCTCGACGAGGCGGCGGGACCCGAAGGATCCACTGTCCGACACCTTCTCGCCCACACCTCGGGAGTCGCGTTCGACGATCGACGGCCCACCACGGCGCCGGGGACGAAGCGCATCTACTCGAGCGCCGGCTTCGAGATCCTGGCGGAGCACGTGACCGAGCGCTCCGGCATCGAGTTCGGGGAGTACCTGTCCGCCGCCGTGCTCGAACCGTTGGGTATGACCTCGACCGAGCTGCACGGGTCGGCCGGCCACGGAGCCCGGTCCAATCTCCGCGACATGGAGGCGTTCGCGGCAGAACTGCTCGCACCGACGCTCGTCTCCGGCCAGACCGTCGACGAGGCGACGAGCGTGCAGTTCGAGGGACTCGGAGGCATCCTCCCCGGGTACGGGTCGCAGCGACCCAACGACTGGGGTCTGGGCTTCGAGCTCCGTGATCACAAGTCGCCGCACTGGACGGGGGAGACGAACTCGGCGCGCACGTTCGGGCACTTCGGGCAGTCGGGAACGTTCCTCTGGGTGGACCCCGAAGCCCGCGTCTCGTGCGTCGTGCTCGCCGACCGCGCCTTCGGGGACTGGGCCAAGCCGTTGTGGACCGCGTTGGGTGACACGGTGCTCGCGGGCGTGTGACCCGCCGCGACACGCCGCCGGAACCCACCCGACACACCGAACGACTGGTGTAACAGGGGTAACTCGAGGCACACTGGTAGAAGCCGTACATCAGCAGACGCGTCAGGCCGTTGGGGAAGACGTCCCTCGTCGAAGCTGGAGGCAACGGTGAACGCACTGAACCAATTCGCGGACTCGACCACGGGTGTCGTCTACATTCACTCGTCGCCGGCCGCGCTGTGCCCGCATGTCGAATGGGCGCTGTCCGATGCGCTCGACTGCCGAGCAAATCTCAAGTGGACCGCGCAGCCCGCATTCGACGGTCAACTGCGGGCCACCACCAACTGGACCGGCCCCGTGGGCACCGGCGCCCGGTTGGCCAGCGTGCTGCGCTCATGGCAGATGCTGCGTTTCGAGGTCACCGAGGACCCCAGTGAGGGTGTCGACGGCGAACGCTTCGCGCACGTGCCCGGCCTCGGCCTGTGGCACGGCGCCACCAGTGCCAACGGCGACGTCATGGTGGGCGAGCAGCGACTGCGGTCGATCCTCGAACAGGGACGCGGCGACGTGTACGCGCAGCTGGATCACGTTCTCGGTACCGCCTGGGACGCGGAGCTCGAACAGTTCCGTCTCGGTGGAGTCGGTGGAGAGGTCACCTGGCTCGCGAGTTAGTGGGCCTCCGGCCCCGTGAGCCTTTTGCGCATCCAGGGATGCGCAAAAGGCTCACGGGGCGACGCCACTCAGAGCGGGATGTTCTTGTGGCGACCACGGCGCGCCGGGGCGTCCGCCAGCGCGCGGGTGAGAGTGCTGCGGGTGGCGGCCGGATCGATGATCGCGTCCACGACGCCGATGCCCACGGCCCGCTCGACACCACCGGCGATGGCCTCGTGCTCGGCCGTCAGACGGTCGTGCAGCGCCTCGCGCTCGTGATCGGGCGCCGCTGCCAGTGCCTTCTTGTGCAGGATGCCCACGGCCGCCTTGGCGCCCATGACCGCGACCTCGGACTCCGGCCAGGCGTAGACGGCCGTTGCTCCGAGAGCCCGTGAGTTCATCGCGATGTACGCGCCGCCGTAGATCTTGCGGGTCACCAGTGTCACGCGGGGCACGGTGGCCTCGGCGAACGCGTGCAGCAGCTTGGCACCGCGGCGGACCACGCCCTCCCACTCCATGCTGACGCCTGGCAGGTATCCGGGGACGTCCACGACGACGACGAGCGGGATGCCGAAGGCATCGCACAGGCGGACGAAGCGGGCGGCCTTCTCGGCGGACTCGGAGTTGAGGCACCCACCGAGGCGGATCGGGTTGTTGGCGATGACACCGACCGAGCGACCGCCGAGGCGGCCGAGCCCGGTGACGATGCTGCGCGCCCAACCACCCTGGAACTCCTCGAAGGACGACTCGCCCTCGACGTTGTCGAGGAGCTCGTGGACGACCGGGTGCACGTCGTACGCGCGGCGGTTCGACGCGGGCAGGAGTGCCTTGAGATCGGTGTCGCCGTGCTGGGCGGCGGCCAGGTCGAACTCGCCCTGCTCACTGAACATCGACACGAGCCGACGTCCCCGTGCGAGGGCGTCGAGTTCGTCGTCGGCGACGATGTGGCAGACGCCGGACTTGCGGAAGTGGGTGTCGGGCCCACCGAGCGAGGCCATGTCGACCTGCTCGCCGGTGACGCTGCGCACCACGTCGGGACCGGTCACGAAGACCCGGCCCTCGGGGGCCATGATCACGACGTCGGTGAGCGCGGGGCCGTACGCGGCGCCGCCGGCGGCGAATCCGAGCACGACCGAGATCTGCGGAACGGTGCCCGACGCACGCACCATGGCCTCGAAGACCAGCCCGACGGCGTGCAGAGCCTCGACGCCCTCGGCGAGACGGGCCCCACCGGAGTGCCAGATGCCGACGATGGGCGCTCCGGAGTCCAGGGCCTCGTCGATGGCGGAGACGATGTGCTTGCAGCCGTCGACTCCCATGGCGCCGCCCATGACGGTGGCGTCGGAGCAGTAGGCGATGGTGCGGACTCCGTCGATCTCACCCGAGGCGGCCAGCACACCGGACTTGTCACGGTCGTGCAGCGGGGTGGTCGTACCGGAGTCGAAGAGCTTCTCGAGACGAGCGAGGGGGTCGCGCGGGTCACGCGACGAGGAGTGGCGGGTGTGCGGAGCGAGGACGGTCATCGTGTTCTCCCCTTCATACTGCCGCTCCCGGCAGGGGAGTGGTGGTGCGGGCGAAGATCCGGCGACCGCGGTCGCCGGACCTCCGCCCTCGTGCGCGTACGACTGTCACGCCGTGACGGCTGCGGAGCCGTCAGTGGCGTCCGAAGGCGAGCGCAACATTGTGCCCACCGAATCCGAACGAGTTGTTCAGTGCGTATTCGATCTCGCCGCGACGGGCCTCGCCCGACACGACGTCGAGGTCGATCTCCGGATCCTGGTTGTCCAGGTTCAGCGTGGGCGGAACGATCCCGTCCCGGATGCTGAGCACTGTCAGGATCGACTCCAGGGCGCCGACAGCGCCGATGGAGTGCCCGAGGGCCGACTTCGGTGCGTACACCGATGCGTGGTTGCCCACCGCAGCGTTGATCGCGGTGGCCTCGGCCGTGTCCCCGATGGGAGTGGCCGTGGCGTGGGCGTTGACGTGCGAGATGTCCTGCGCCGTCAGTCCCGCCGTCTCGATGGCCCGGCGCATCGCACGCGCCGCACCGGTTCCGGCCGGATCGGGAGCCACCAGGTGGTACCCGTCCGAGGTGATGCCGGCGCCGAGAAGGCGAGCATGGATCGTCGCGCCGCGAGCCTTGGCGTGCTCCTCGCTCTCGATCACCATGAGCGCACCGGACTCGCCGAAGACGAAGCCGTCACGATCCTTGTCGAACGGCCGCGAGGCCGCCTGCGGATCGTCGTTACGTGTGCTCATGGCACGCATCATCGAGAAGGCCGCGATCGGTACCGCGTCGATGTGTCCCTCGACCCCACCCGTGACCATGATGTCCGCGTCGCCCATGACGATCATCCGCCATGCGTGAGCGATCGCTTCCGATCCCGACGAGCATGCCGACACCGGTGTGATGACACCGGCGCGTGCACCCAGGTCGAGCCCCACGACAGCCGACGGTCCGTTCGGCATGATCATCTGCACGGCGAGCGGGGACACCTTGCGGTACCCGCCCTCGCGCATCTTCTTGTCGGCGTCGAGCAGTGCGTCTCCGCCGCCCAGGCCGGTGCCGATAGAGACGCCGAACCGCTCCGAGTCGACCTCGGGGCTGCCGGCGTTCTTCCACACCTCCTTGCCCAGGACGTATGCCATCTGCTCGACGTAGCTCATGCGTCGTTGCTCGACGCGAGAGAGAAGAGTCGATGGATTGACGGCCAGATGGCCGCCGATGCGAACCGGAAGGTCGAACTCGGTGACGAAATCGTCCTCGAGCACGTCGATGCCGCTCTCCCCGTTCAGCAGTCCCTTCCACGTCGCGTCGACGTCACCGGCGATGGAGGTGGTCACCGCCAGGCTGGTCACGACGACGTTGCGGAAGCCCCCGTTGGCTGTGCTGGGCGTGGTCACGGTCGTGCTCACTCGCCTGCGGAGTCGCTCTGGTTGTCGAGCTTCGCCTTGATGGCCTCGGCGGCCTCGGGGTTCTCGGCTTCGAGCTTCTGGATGTAGTTCACGGCGTCGCCGACGGTGCGGAGGCTGGCGAGATCCTCGTCGGGGATCTTGACGCCGTACTTGTCCTCGGTCTGCACTGCGATCTCGACCATGGAGAGGGAGTCGATGTCCAGGTCGTCGACGAACGACTTCTCGACGGTCACCTCGGACGGCTCGATGCCGGTGACCTCTTCGATGATCTCGGCGAGTCCGGCGATGAGTTCTTCCTGCGTGGCCACGGAGTGGCTCCCTTCGTGTAAGGAACTGTGCACACGGCGCGACTGTGCGCCGGTGCGGATGCTGTCTCGACGAACGCTCGTTCTCGAGTCGGGCCGGCTACGTACCGGCCCCGCTCACCTCACGACGTGCGGTGAGCGATGCGCATCCCCGGCCCGGTCCGTGACGGACCGGCGGGGTTGCGCGCAGTAACCTAACCGACCGATACCGGGGCGGTGAGGCCGGAGACGTCCTCCGGAGTCTTGAGGGCGACCGTCGGGGTGCCGCGCATCTCGCGCTTGGCGATCCCGACGAGGGTGCCGGCCGGCGGGAGCTCGACGATCGAGGCGACCTCGGCCGCGCGCAGCGTCGCTGTGCACAGATCCCACCGGACGGGCCGGGTGACCTGGCCGGCGAGCTTGGCCAGTGCGTCCGCGCCGGAGGTGATCTCGCGGCCGTCGAGGTTGGAGAGCAGGCGACGCGTCGGATCGGACGGCGTGATGGAGGCAGCTGCGGCGACCACGGCGTCCTGCGCGGGTGCCATGAAGCGCGTGTGGAACGCGCCGGCGACGGGCAGCGGGCGAATGCGTGCCTTCTCGGGCGGGTTCGCGGCGAGCTCGGCGAGGTCGGTGAGGAGACCGGCGGCCACGATCTGGCCGGCGGCGTTCCGGTTGGCGGCCTCGAGGCCGAGCTCGGTCAGACGCTCGAGGACCGCGTCCTCGTCGCCACCGAGTACGGCGGACATGCCGGTCGGAGCCAGTGCGCAGGCCTTGGCCATCTCGGCGCCGCGGATCGCGGCGAGAGCGACGGCGTCGTCGGCGGAGATGACGCCCGCGACGGCGGCTGCGGCGAGTTCACCGACGGAGTGGCCGGCGACGACCATGTTCTCCGGCAGTCCGTGCGTCCGCTCGATCTCCTCGAAAGCGAGGAGCGCAGCGGCCACGACGAGCGGCTGGGTCACGGCGGTGTCGGTGATCTCCTCCGCCGTGGCGGTGGTTCCGAGCCGCGTCAGGTCGAGGCCCGACGCCTGCGACCAGAGGGCGAGACGATCCGCGGCCCCGGGGAGTCCGAGCCACGGCACGAGCATGCCGGGTGTCTGAGAGCCCTGTCCGGGCGAAAGCACTGCAATCACGGAACTAAGAAAACACTGTGAAGGCCGTTTCAGGAGATGTTCTACGCGATGAACCTTGTCGGTCGTATTTGTCAGAACCCTACAAACGCCCTGCAGGATGGGTCGCATCGTTCCTGGCGCAAGATCCGTTACTGTATGAGATTCCCAAATGTTCCGGCTGTGACTGTTGTTATCGGTGATGGGCTTTCGTTATGGGATTGCGACAGGCGACCCACTGTTGCCGCGATTCTCAGGACGTACGCATCACGGGCATTGGTCGGATCCCGACCAGTCACCTCCGCGATTCGCTTGAGCCGATATCGCACAGTATTTGGATGAACAAACAGTGACCTGGCACACGTCTCGACCGCTCCGCCGCAATCGAGATACGCATCGAGCGTGTCCGAGAGTGCCGATCCGGCAGCCTGGAGCGGCTGGACGATGAGCTCGTTGAGCGACGTGACCGCCGCCTGATCGCCCAGCAACGCTCGTTCCGGTAGTAGTTCACCCGCGTGCACCGGCCGCGGTGCTCCCCGCCATCCGACCACCGCCTGCATCCCCGCGAACGCCTCCACGGCACTCGAGTGCGCGGCGCCGAGGGTGCGGGTCGTCGGGCCGATGACCACCGGGGTGTCGGAGAAGTTGCGCATGAGGTCGTCGAGGAAGGCGGCACTGGTCGGGTCGCCGGAAAGATGACCGGAGACCACCATGACCAGACGCGTGCCCTGCACGACGGCGAGCGCGGCGCGATGGTGGCGCTGCGCCACCGTGTGCACGGTCCCGACGACGGAGACGCCCTGATCCGGTGGAGGCGATCCGACGAGCACGGTGGCCGGCGCGGTCGCGTCCCAGTTGAGGGTCGCGGCACGCGAGAGCATGTCCGAGCCGGTGTCGCCGCGGACGACGGCGTCCACCACGAGGGCCTCGAGCCGGGTGTCCCACGCGCCACGCGACTCGGCCGCGCTCGCGTACACCGACGCGGCGGCGAATCCGAGCTCGCGCCCGTAGCGCAGCACTGCTTCCGTGAGCGCGACGAGTTGCTGATCGTTGCGCGCCAGGGCCGGGAGCCACTGCTCGAAGAACTCCATGGCGACCCGCACCATGTCGACGGTCTGCCGCAGAGTCAGGCGCCGCGCCAGATCCTGCGGGATGACCTGGAACGCGTCGAGGCTGAAGCGGATGTCGCTGTCGGGGTTCTGCAACCACTCGAGGAAGTTGACGACGGCCGTCTGCACGAGCATCTGCACACTCGCGCGCTGCGACGCATCGAGGTCGCTCACGAACGGCAGCTGATCCTGCATCTGGGTCAGCGCCTCGGTGGAGAGCCTGCTGGAGAACTGTTTCACCCGTCGCAGCAGTGCATCGGGAAGCGGGACTCGTTGTTGTCTCGCGCGGATCGCGCCACCGGGTCGGTGGGCCTCCGCGGCGGCGCGGCGGAGCTCGCGGCGTTCCCGGACACGCTCCGATTCCCCCTCCGGCGAACCGTCGGGGGAATCGGGAGCGATGTCGGCCATGGCCACGAACTTACGCGGCGTGCCTGGTGCAACTGTCAGGCGACGCCCGGATCGGCCGTGGAGATCGGAGCGGCCAGGACGTCGTCGATCTGGTAGCGCTCGGCTGCCTCGACGGCCTTGTCCTTGTCCACCTCACCGGAGCGGGCGAGCGCGGACAGCACGGCGACGACGATCGACTCGGCGTCGACGTTGAAGTGCCGCCGTGCCGCGGTGCGGGTGTCGGAGAAGCCGAACCCGTCGGTGCCCAGCGTCGTGTAGTGGCCGGGAACCCACTGACGGATCTGATCCGGAACAGCACGCATCCAGTCCGACGCGGCGACGAAGGGTCCCTCCGCCTCCTGCAGCTTGCTGGTGACGTACGGGACGCGCGGCTCGTCGCCGGGGTTGCGCAGGGCCTCGGTCTCGGCGTCGACACCGTCGCGGCGGAGTTCGCCCCAGCTGGTCACCGACCAGACGTCCGCGGACACGCCGTAGTCCTCGGCGAGGAGTTCCTGCGCACGCAGCCCGGACGGCATGCCCACACCGGAGACCAGGATCTGCGCCTTCGGGCCGTCGGCCTTGCCCTTCTGGAACAGGTAGATGCCCTTCAGCAGACCCTCGACGTCGAGGTTCTCCGGCTCCGCCGGCTGGCGGTACGGCTCGTTGTACAGAGTGATGTAGTAGAAGATGTTCTCTCCACCGAATCCCTCCACACCCTCGGTGCCGCCGTACATCCGGCGCAGACCGTCCTTGATGATGTGCGCGATCTCGAACGAGAACGCCGGGTCGTACGCGACGGCCGCCGGGTTGGTCGCCGCGAGCAACAGCGAGTGTCCGTCGGCATGCTGCAGGCCCTCACCGGTGAGGGTGGTGCGGCCGGCGGTGGCGCCGAGCACGAAGCCGCGGGCCATCTGGTCGGCAGCGGCCCAGAGGCCGTCGCCGGTCCGCTGGAAACCGAACATCGAGTAGAAGATGTACAGCGGGATCATCGGTTCGCCGTGAGTGGCGTACGACGTGCCGACGGCCGTGAAGGACGACGTCGAGCCGGCCTCGTTGATGCCCTCGTGCAGGATCTGGCCGGTGACGTTCTCCTTGTAGGCGAGCATCAGTTCCGAGTCGACCGAGGTGTAGAGCTGGCCGTTGCGGTTGTAGATCTTGAGCGACGGGAACCACGAGTCCATACCGAAGGTGCGGGCCTCGTCGGGGATGATCGGCACGACGCGATGGCCGATCTCCTTGTCGCGAAGAAGTTCCTTCATGACGCGGACGAGCGCCATGGTCGTCGCGACCTCCTGCTTGCCGGAACCCTTCATGATCGACTTGTAGGTCGAGTCGGGCGGCATGGGCAGCGGCTTCGCCGACGTGCGACGCTCCGGGACGTATCCGCCCAGGGCCTTGCGGCGATCGAGCATGTACTGGATCTCGGGGGAGTCCTCGCCCGGGTGGTAGTACGGGGGCAGGTACGGATCCTTCTCGAGCTCCTCGTCGGAGATCGGGATGTGCTGGATGTCGCGGAACGCCTTGAGGTCGTCCAGCGTCAGCTTCTTCATCTGGTGGGTCGCGTTGCGGCCCTCGAAGTGCTTGCCCAGCGTGTAGCCCTTGATGGTGTGCGCCAGGATCACCGTCGGCTGGCCCTTGTGCTCCATCGCGGCGGCGTACGCGGCGTGGACCTTGCGGTAGTCGTGGCCACCGCGCTTGAGGTTCCAGATCTCGGCGTCGCTCAGATCCTTGACCAGTTCCTTGGTCCGCGGATCGCGACCGAAGAAGTTGTCGCGGACGTAACTGCCGTCGTTGGCCTTGTACGTCTGGAAGTCGCCGTCGGGCGTGGTGTTCATCAGGTTCACCAGCGCGCCGTCGCGGTCCTTGTGCAGGAGCGTGTCCCACTCGCGGCCCCACACGACCTTGATGACGTTCCAGCCGGCGCCGCGGAAGAACGACTCCAGTTCCTGGATGATCTTGCCGTTGCCGCGCACCGGGCCGTCGAGGCGCTGCAGGTTGCAGTTGACGACGAAGGTCAGGTTGTCCAGACCCTCGGTGGCAGCCACGTGAGCGAGGCCTCGCGACTCCGGCTCGTCCATCTCGCCGTCGCCGAGGAACGCCCACACGTGCTGATCGGTGGTGTCCTTGATGCCGCGGTCGGCGAGGTAGTGGTTGAAGCGCGCCTGGTAGATGGCGTTCATCGGGCCGAGGCCCATCGACACCGTCGGGAACTCCCAGAAGTCCTGCATCAGACGCGGGTGCGGGTACGACGGCAGGCCGCCGCCCTGATCCGCGTGGCTGTACTCCTGGCGGAAGCCGTCCATACGCTCGGCCGGAATGCGACCCTCGAGGAACGCGCGGGCGTAGATGCCGGGGGAAGCGTGGCCCTGGATGAAGATGTGGTCACCGCCGCCCGGGTGGTCCTTGCCGCGGAAGAAGTGATTGAAGCCCACCTCGTACAGAGCAGCGGACGAGGCGTACGTGGAGATGTGGCCACCGACGCCGACGCCGGGGCGCTGCGCTCGGTGCACCATGATCGCGGCGTTCCAGCGGATCCAGGCGCGGTAGCGGCGTTCCATGGACTCGTCGCCGGGGAACCACGGCTCGTTCTCGGTGGGGATGGTGTTGACGTAGTCGGTCGACGTCAGCGCGGGAATGGACACACGCTTCTCGCCGGCACGCTCGAGCATGCGCAGCATCAGGTAGCGGGCGCGCTGCGGCCCGGAGCGCTCGAGGAGCTGGTCGAAGGATTCCATCCACTCGTCGGTCTCGTCACTGTCGATGTCCGGAAGGTACGACGCCACCCCCTCTCGGATGACGCGAACACGGCCGTCCGTGCTCGCCTTCCTGGCGACAGCGCCCATCGCGGCGTCTGCCGCGTCGGTGCGCTCTTCCTTCGTCGATTCCGACAACGTGTGTTCTCCTCGATGTGGCGGGAGCATGGTGTGCTCCCGGTCCAGTGCGAGCCGGTCCTGTGACGCCGGCCCGCTGTGCAGCTTCACGGTGATCTGGGTCAATCTCGGGTGATCGAGGTCAATCCTGCCCCATCGGACCCCGCTTGGTGCAGGTGGTTCCCGATTGGGTAAGCGTGAAATCAATGCAACGGAAAAACGCGCAGATCGCCGCGTCGGCTTGCGCCGGGGCGCCCGACCCTGTTCGCTTTGACTACTGCACACTTTGCTGTATCGCCCGGTCGGTCTCGATCGGGTTCACGACTCGAAGGAGGACACGACCGTGGTCGCCGCGGCGGACGCCCAGAACTATGCCCAGAAGCTCGGAGTCACCCGCGACATGGTCGTGCAAGAGTTGGGTTGGGACGAGGACACCGACGACGACTTGCGGGCCGACGTCGAGGAGATGATCGGCGGCGAGACCGTCGACGAGGATTCCGACGAGGTGGTCGACGTCGTGCTGCTGTGGTGGCGCGACGGGGACGGAGACCTGGTCGACGCCCTCATGGACGCCATCACCCCCCTCTCCGACGACGGTTTCGTGTGGGTCCTCACTCCCAAGACAGGCCAGTCCGGCCATGTCGAGCCCAGCGAGATCGCCGAGTCCGCACCCACCGCGGGCCTCACCCAGACCTCCACCACGAACCTCGGTGCGTGGATCGGCAGTCGGCTGGTGCAGCCCAAGGCTCAGCCCACGAAGCGCTGATGACGCTCGAGGTGGGAGTCGAGGCTCCCGACTTCACGTTGAAGGACCAGAACAACCAGCCCGTCACGCTGTCGGACTATCGCGGCACCAAGAACGTGCTGCTGATCTTCTTCCCGCTCGCGTTCACCGGCACGTGCCAGGGTGAACTCTGCCGGGTGCGCGACGAGCTGCCGAAGTTCGAGAACGACGACACCGCAGTGCTCGCCGTCTCGGTCGGTCCGCCTCCCACGCACAAGATCTGGTCCGCCGAGCAGGGATACACGTTCCCGCTCCTGTCGGACTTCTGGCCGCACGGCGCCGTGGCGCAGCAGTACGGCGTGTTCAACGAGGACCTCGGGTTCGCCAACCGCGGCACCTTCCTCATCGACACGTCCGGAGTGGTGCGGTTCGCCGAGATGATGGGTCCGGGCGAGGCCCGTGACCAGGGGGCTTGGGAGAAAGCCCTCGCCACGCTAGATTCTTGAGCGCGTTCCCCGGCTCGGTCGGGGAACGACGGGGCGTATAGCTCAGCGGTAGAGCTCTGGTTTTACACACCAGCGGTCGGGGGTTCGAACCCCTCTGCGCCCACATCATGGACATGCGGCCCAACTGCGAACGGTGCGACGTGGATCTGCCCCGGTCGTCCGTCGACGCCCATGTCTGCACCTACGAGTGCACTTTCTGCACCGCCTGCGTCGACCGACTGTCGAACGTCTGCCCCAACTGCGGTGGCGGCTTCACCCCTCGCCCCATACGCCCTGCCCGCGAATGGCGCCCCGGCTTGTCGGTAGCCCTGCGTCCCGGTTCTACGGTGCGAGTGCACACGCCGTACAGCGAGGCCGAGTTGGACGAGTTCGTGGACCGGGTGAAGGGTGTGCCGCCGGCTGAGCGGTGAACGGGGCTGACCGCCGGGCGCAGCGCGCGGCGGACCAAGCAACCCGGCGGAACAAGCAACCGGGTGGCGTCAGAACACCTGCCGGTACAACTCCTCGATCTGCTGCGCGGTGGGGACGACCGGGTTGTTGTTCGGCGAGCCCGAGGCAAGTGCCTGCTCCGCCATCAACGGGACGAGCTTCTCCCACTTGTCCGCATCGAGACCGTGCGCGCTCGGGGATGGCACTTCGACCGTCGCGCAGAGGTTCTCGATGTAGGTGACCAGTGCTGCCGAGGCCACGTCGTCGCCGTCACCCTCATGTGCGGCGCCGAGTTGCCGCGCGCACTCCGCGTACCGCTCCGGGGCGCCGGGGATGGAGAACGCGGTGACGGCGGGCAGCAGCATCGCGTTCGACAAGCCGTGTGCGACATGGAAGTGGCCACCGATGGGTCGGCTCATGCCGTGCACCAGACACACGCTGGCGTTGGAGAACGCCATCCCGGCCTGGGTGGACGCGGCCATCATCGCGGCGCGCGCCTCGGCGTCGTCCCCGTCGGTGTACGCGCGTACGAGGAACCGTCCGATGGTGCGCATGGCGTTGAGGGCCAACGCATCGGAGATCGGGTTCGCCTTCTTGCTGACGTACGCCTCGATGGCGTGGGTCAACGCGTCGACACCGGTGTCCGCGGTGAGGCGTGGCGGCATGGACATCGTGAGTTCGGGGTCGACGACGGAGGCGATGGGGAGGAAGGACAGGCCGGGGCACAGCATCTTCTCGTCCGACTCGCTGTCGGTGATGACGGTGAACTGCGTTGCTTCCGAACCGCTTCCGGCCGTGGTCGGGATGGCGATGATGGGCAGCGCCGGTCCGGTGTACGGGCCGGGTGCCTTGTAGTCGCGCATGACGCCGCCGCCCTTGCTCAGCACCGACAGTGCCTTCGCGGTGTCCATGGGGCTCCCGCCGCCGAAGCCGATGACGGCGTCCGCGTCGTGCGCTGCGACGGCGGCGACCCCGGCGGTGAGGGAGTCGGTGGTGGGGTCGGGAACCGTCTCGGCGAACAGCGCGCCGGTCTTGCCGGCGGCCGCGATGATGCCCATGACGCGGTCCGCTGCACCCGTGCTGACCATGAACTTGTCGGTCACGAGGAGGGGGCGCTCGACTCCGAGGTCGTCGAGTACCTGGCCGAGGTCCTCGACGGCGCCGGGTCCCATACGCAGGAAGCGGGGAAAGGAAATGGATGTCGACATCGTCGTCGTGCTCCTTCTCGTGGTCGGGCGGTGCGTGATGCGGAAATGCCGATGCCGCACCGCCTCCCGAACTGCGGAGAGACGATGCGGCGCGGCGTGGACCTGACTAGTCGTTCTCGGGGAATCCGAGGTTGATGCCGCCGTGGCTCGGGTCGAGCCAGCGGGAGGTGACGGCCTTGGCGCGGGTGAAGAAGTGCACGCCCTCGGTGCCGTGGGCGTGGGTGTCGCCGAAGAGGCTGTTCTTCCAGCCACCGAAGCTGTAGTAGGCCATGGGAACCGGGATCGGCACGTTGATGCCGATCATGCCGACCTCGACCTCGTTCTGAAAGCGTCGAGCGGCGCCACCGTCGTTGGTGAAGATGGCGGTGCCGTTGCCGTAGGGGTTGTCGTTGATCAGCTGCAGCGCCTCGTCGTACGTGTCGACGCGGACGACGGAGAGCACCGGTCCGAAGATCTCGTCGGTGTAGATGCTCATCTCGGGGGTGACGTGGTCGATGAGGGTGGGTCCGAGCCAGAAGCCCTCGTCTCCGCCGTCGGCCTTCACGGTGCGGCCGTCGACGACGATGGTGGCGCCGGACTCCTCGCCCGCGTCGACGTAGGAGGCGACCTTGTCGCGGTGCGCCTTGGTCACCAGCGGGCCCATGTCTGCGCCGCGGGTGCCGTCGCCGGTCTTGAGCGGGGTGGTGCGCTCGGCGATCTTGGCGACCAGCTCGTCAGCGATGTCGCCGACCGCGACGAGGGCGGAGATGGCCATGCAGCGCTCACCGGCGGAGCCGAAGCCGGCGTTGACCATGGCGTCGGCAGCGAGGTCGAGGTCGGCATCGGGGAGCACGATGGCGTGGTTCTTGGCGCCGCCGAGGGCCTGGACGCGCTTGCCGTGCGAGGTGCCCGTGGCGTAGACGTACTGCGCGATGGGGGTGGAGCCGACGAAGCTGATGGACTTGATGTTGCGGTTCTCGAGCAGCTCGTCGACGGCCGTCTTGTCACCCTGGAGAACGTTGAAGACGCCGTCGGGCAGGCCCGCTTCCTTCCACAGCTCGGCGATCCAGATGCTCGCCGTCGGGTCCTTCTCGGACGGCTTGAGCACGACGGTGTTGCCGGCGGCGATGGCGATGGGGAAGAACCACATCGGCACCATGGCCGGGAAGTTGAACGGGCTGATGATGCCGACGGGTCCGAGCGGCTGGCGCAGGGAGAAGACGTCGACTCCGGTGGAGGCGTTCTCGGTGAAGCCGCCCTTGAGCAGATGCGGTATACCGCAGGCGAATTCGACGACTTCCTGGCCGCGGCTGATCTCGCCGAGCGCGTCGGAGAGGACCTTGCCGTGCTCGGCGGTGATGATCTCGGCGAGTTCGCCCTTCTTCGCGTTGAGCAGCTCGCGGAAGTTGAAGAGGATCGCGGTGCGCTTGGACAGCGAGGTGTCGCGCCAGGCGGGGAAGGCGGCGGTGGCCGAGTCGATGACGACGCGGGCATCCTCGACGGTGGCGAGAGCGAGCTCGCCGGTGACCTGACCGGTGGCCGGGTTGGTGACGGGGGAGGTCTTGTCGGAGGTGCCGGCGAACGGCTTGCCGTCCACCCAGTGCGTGATCGTGTTCACGGAGATTCCTTCGGTCGAGTGCTGGCCTGTGACCTGAGTCTCCCTAGCAGAATTGCGTCTGTCAAAGGCCAAAGGCGCACTCTCGCGTGCAGATCTGCACGTGGTGGGTACGCTCACGGCATGTTCTCCGCCGATCACCTCCGCTTCTTCCTGGAGGTCTCGCGCCACGGGCGCCTCAACGACGCCTCGCGAGTGCTGGGTGTCGACCACACGACGGTGGGCCGCCGCATCACCAGTCTGGAGAAGGCGGCGGGCCATCGACTCTTCGATCGCACGCCGTCGGGCTGGCGGCTGACGGAGGCGGGGCGGCGCCTCGTGGGCTACGCGGAGACGGTGGAGTCGACGCTGATCGCGGCGTTCGAGGACCAGACGACGTCCGTGGGATCGCTGACCGGCTCCGTGCGGATCGCCGCCCCGGACGGTTTCGGTGCCTTCGTGCTCACGCCGCAGCTGACGCGGCTGCGCCGGGACCACCCTCGACTCGACGTCGAGCTGGTCACCGCCACGGAGCACGACGCGCTGAGCACCCGCGGCTTCGACGTCGCCGTGAGCCTGGAGCGGCCGTCACCGCGATTCATGTCATCGCGGAAGCTGGCGTCGTACGAGCTCAAGCTGTACGCGTCACCGTCCTACCTCCGCGCCGCGCCCGCACTGGAGAGCCTCGACGACCTGCGTCGGCACGTCCTCATCTGGTACGTCGACGCGCTGTTGGACGTGGTGCCGCTGCGCATCCTCGACGCCATGCACCTCGACGGTCGACCGCAGTTCCAGACCAACAACATCACCGGGCACTGGCTCGCGGCCCGCCACGGGCTCGGGATCGCACCGTTGCCCAACTACATCGGCGAACCGGACGACCAGCTGGTCTGTGTGTTGCCCGACGAGTTCGCCGTGCGCCGCGACTACTGGACCGCGATGCCTCGCGACCTCACGCGACTGGCGCGGGTGAAGGCCGTCGACGAACTACTGCGATCGATCGTCGCCGACGACGTGCACCTGCAGGCACCGGATGCGGACGATCAGTGAGCCCGTCGCGGTAGTGCGAAGACCAGGACGAACGCGAGCACGGCGAATCCGGCGCTGACTCCCATGGCGTGCGCCGCGCTGTCGGTGAACGCCGTCGCGACGGCGTCCTCACCGGGGCCCATGACGTTCAGCGAGCCGAAGAGGACGCTGCCGATGATGGCGATGCCGATCGCGCTGCCGACCCGCTGCATCGTCGAGATGACACCGCTGGCGGCGCCCGCGTCGGGCCGATCGACCGTCGCGACGATGAACTGCGCATTGGGAGCGATGAAGGCGCCGTTGCCCAGGCCTGCGATGAACAGGGGCAGCAGCAGCTTCCAGTTGGTCAGGGCCGACGCATCGGTGAACAGCAGGACCAACCAGGCCCACACGAGTCCCAGGGTGACGAGGGCCGTGCCGAGCACCAGGACATTGCGGCCGAGACGTTCGGCCAGCCTGTTGGACTGCGACGACGAGATGATGCTGCCGATCGCGAACGGGATCGACACCACGCCCGAGGCGAGGGCCGAGTTGCCGAGACCGGTCTGCCACAGGATCGAGATGGTGAAGAAGATCGACGTGAAGGCAGCGAAGTAGACGAGGGCGAGAATGACCCCGCCGGTGAACGCGGGCCGGGTGAACAGTCGCGGCGGGACCAGGGGGGTGCGGCCGGCACGCGAGTAGCGCACCTCCCACGCGCCGAACAGCCCGATGAGCACGATGCCGGCGCCGAGTGTCACGTACGTCCATGTCGGCCATCCGGTGTCCTGGCCCTCGATGAGGGGGACCAGGATGGCGACGAGACCTGCCGTGACGAGTGCGAGACCAACCCAGTCGATACCGCGCGCGGGGGCGTCGGGGGAGTCGATCTCGGAGCGGGTCGGCAAGATCTTCGCGGCCAGGATCAAGCCGATGAGTCCGAACGGCAGGTTGACCCAGAAGACCAACCGCCATCCGCTCTCGCTGCCGGCGGCCTCGATGATCAGACCGCCGATGATGGGGCCCAGTGCGGACGAGACGCCGATGACGGCGCCCATGATGGCGAAGGCCTTGCCCCGCATCTGCGGCGGGAACAGCAACTGGATGTAGGCGGTGACGGCGGGGACGAAGATGCCGCCCGCGAGTCCCTGCACGATGCGCGCCGCGACCAGCTGCAGATCGTTCTGCGCGAGTCCACACGCGAGGCTGGCCACCGTGAAAAGGGCGAGTCCGGTGAAGAACACCCACTTGTGGCCGATGCGGTCGCCCACCCGACCCGCCGGGATCAGTGCCAGGCCGAACGCGAGCGCGTATCCGGAGATGATCCAGGACAGGGTGGCCTCGGACGCGTCGAGGCTGGTGCGGATGGTGGGGAGCGCGACGTTGACGATGGTCGTGTCGAGCAGGGCGATGAACATGCCCATGAGCAGGACGATCAACGACTGCCAGGCGCGTCGGGAGACCGCGGGGGCCGCGTTGTCGGCCGAGGTGGAAGTGGTGGACACCCGAGAAACCTTTCGCACAGGACAGTAACTGACGACCGTATTCGGTGAAGACGTGAGTCTCGGACCGGTCGTGGCCGCATTCTCTAGAGTTGCGTGCACCACGGAGCGCGGCGCACGGGGTGCAGCGTTCCCCGCGGGACGCGCACGCAATCACCGCTTCGCCGGTGACGGAAGCGAGGGGGATCTTCGATGACACATGCGTTCACGGGCGATGCGTTGGGGCGCGACGACGCGGTGGGGCTCGCGCTGCGAGTGCGCAGGCGCGAGGTCTCCGCCGCGGAACTGGCGTCGGCGGCACTGTCGCGCATCGAGAAGATGGCCGAGTTGGACGCGCTGGTGGGGCCACCACTGACGACTCCCGTCGTCGGCGACCAGGCGGGGCCGTTCGCGGGTGTGCCGACGCTGATCAAGGACAACAGCGACGTCCGAGGGCTGCCGACGGGCCAGGGCTCCGAGATCATCCGTGCTCGTCCCGCGGACCGGCACGGTCCCGTGGCCCGCGAGATGCTCTCGATGGGGTTCGGTGTCATGGCCAAGACGACGCTGCCGGAGTTCGGTCTCAGCGCGTCGACCGAGTTCCCGACCCGGCCGCCCACCCGGAACCCCTGGAACACCGAGTACTCGACGGGCGCGTCCTCGGGCGGATCCGCGGCGCTGGTGGCGGCGGGGGCGGTTCCCCTCGCACACGGCAACGACGGCGGCGGCTCGATCCGGATCCCAGCGGCCTGCACGGGGCTCGTGGGCCTCAAGCCGTCGCGCGGCAGGTTCGTGCTGCCGGCGCTGGAGAAGCTGCTGCCCGTCGCGATCGTCTCCGAGGGCGTGCTGACGCGCAGTGTCCGTGACACCGCCGCGTTCTGGGCCGCGGCCGATCACGCGAGTGCACGACGCCTGCGACCGATCGGCACCGTGACGGGCCCGTCGGCGCGGCGACTGCGGGTCGGTGTGATCCGGCAGTCGCCCGCGGGCGGCCCCACCGACGTCGAGACGCTCGCCGCGCTGGACGCCGCCGCCGCGCTCCTCGAGCGCCTCGGTCACACGGTGGACGAGATGACCACCGTGCCGATCGACCCACGCTTTCCCGAGGACTTCGTCGAGTACTGGTCGTTCCTCGCCTACGTTCTGCAGAAGACGACGCCGCGTCTCGAGGGCCGCACGGAACGCGACTTCGACACGCTCACCGTGGGACTCGCGGACCGCTTCCGTCGTACGCGGTACCGATTGCCGTCGGTGGTGCGTCGACTGCGCAGGGCCGGTGCCGACTACGCCTCGATGTTCGCGAGCGTCGACCTGGTGCTGTCCCCGGTGCTCGGGCACACCACGCCGCGGCTGGGGCATCTGTCGCCGCACGTGCCGTTCGACGAGTACCTCGAGAGGCTCACGTCCTACGCCGCGTTCACTCCGCTGCACAACGTGGCGGGAGCGCCGGCGATGTCGCTGCCGCTGGGGCGCTCGAGCGCCGGACTGCCGGTGGGGGTCATGTTCTCCGGTGTGCAGGGCGACGAGCGAACGCTGCTCGAGGTGGCCTTCGAGATCGAGGGCGCGGCACCGTGGCGTTCCCTCGCCGACTGACACGAGAACGTCGCCCGTTCTCCGTGTTGCGACCCCCGACGGGCCGGCTGGTGCCTAGTGTTCTGGGACAGGGGGGCGACCCGAGCCCGCTGACAGGCACGAACGTCGGAGGAACACATGTCCGCAGGGCTCGTCGACATCCTGATCCGCATCAGCTACCTGTTCCGCGGCTGGAGCTTCTAGTCAGGCGTTCGGGTTCGCCACGTTCTGCAGTCGCACCTGACCGCGGGCGATCTCCTTACCTGAGTCGGCGCTGGTGATGATCACCTGCCAGAGCTGCTGTACCCGACCCTGTTGCAGCGGGGTGGCGACCACGTCGACCCGCCCCTCGGTCATCGACCGGAGGAAGTCCGTTCCGTTGTGGACGCCGACGGCGAACTGTCCGCGGTCCGAGACCGCCACGCTCGCACCGATACTCGCGGCCGATTCGACGGCCGAGGCGTAGACGCCGCCGTGCACGACGCCCCACGGGGTGTGATGATCGCTCGTCAGATCGATGTGTCCGCGTACCTCGGTGCCGGTGGCCGTGGTGACCTGCAGCCCGGCTGCGGCGGTGAAGACGGTGTCGGCGAAGTTCTGTAGGTCGGTCATGGGGTCTCCTGTGTAGGCGGACCCACAGTCAACCCCAACGAGCTCAGCGTCGGTCGACGTGTCCACCGAACACGATGGAGGCGTCGGCGAGTGCCACGCTCACGGTCGGCGTGCGTCCGTGCAGGTGACCCAGCGGACCGTCCGATGCGAACGTCCACGTCGTCGACAGCGCGCGGGTGGTCGCGTAGATCGTGTTGCGGGACACGACGGTGCGACCGCCGAGGTGCTGTGCGGTGGTGAGCGGAATGCGCGGCGTGCCCGGTGTGAGTCGGCGCCCGACCCGCGCGTCGAGCGCCGCGACGGGGGCACCGTCGAACGTCATCGACGCGGTGACACGCGGCCCGCTCGTCTCGCGGCGGAATTCGCCCAGATGCTTCGGTATGGACCACAGTTCGCGCCCACCGGTGCGGGACTGCGGACTGTCGACCCAGATGTGCGGGATGGTGGCCATGACGGTGAGGCCGTGCCGGACGAGTACCGAGCCCATCAACTCGTCGTAGGACAGGACGCCGCCCGAGGTGTAGCGCACGAAGGCCGCGGAGACGACAGCGTGCCCGCCGACCGTCACCAGCCGGGCATCGGCGTCGGACACGGCGGACACCACGTCCTGCGGGAGCTCGTGGACGGGAACGCGGTAGACCGACACCAGCAGGGTGCCGCCGAGGTACCAGGGCTCCGGCGGATACAGCTCGCCGTCCGCGCCGGTGTGCCAGTCCTGCGTCCGCGTCGACTCCGTCATGCGCACAGGGTAGCCGAATACGTGGACGTCCGACTATCTGACCGTGACGCGGCGGATAGGATCGCAGACGATGATCATCGCACCCGCCGTCGGAATCGTGTCCGGATACCTCGCCGACCTGATGCTGGGGGATCCACGACGCCGTCATCCCGTTGCCGCCTTCGGATCTCTCGCCGCCGCCCTCGAGACGCGGACGTACCGGGACGACCGACTCGCCGGAACCGTCCACACCGCACTGCTCGTCGGTGGAGCCATCGGCGCGACGGCCGCGGCGGATCGACTCGTGCGCGATCACCCGGTTCCGCGTGCAGCGCTGACGGCCGCCGCGGTCTGGGCGTGTCTCGGCGGAACGACGCTGGCCCGCACGGGTCTCGCGCTGGCCGACGCCCTGGACGCCAACGATCTTCCGGCCGCGCGGGCGATTCTGCCGTCGCTCTGCGGGCGTGATCCCGCTCTGCTGGACGACGCGGGCGCGGCGCGGGCGGCGCTCGAATCGGTGGCCGAGAACACCTCGGACGCGACGACGGGCGTGCTCTTCTGGGCCGCGGTGGCAGGGGCTCCCGGCGCCGTCGGCTACCGCGCCGTCAACACCCTCGACGCGATGATCGGCTACCACTCGCCGCGCTACGAACGGTTCGGATGGTGTGCCGCCCGGCTCGACGACGTGGTCAACCTGATCCCCGCCCGACTCACCGGACTCCTCACGGCAGCATCGGCGCCGACGGTGGGTGGGACGCCGCGGGACGCCCTGGCCGCGTGGCGCGCGAGCGCGTCCGACCATCCGAGCCCGAATGCCGGAGTGACCGAGTCGACCGCCGCGGGCGCCCTCGGAGTACGGCTCGGCGGCGAGACGGCCTACGCGCACGGTGTCGAACAGCGGCCCGTCCTGGGCAGGGGAAGCGTCCCCACGACGAACGATCTGCGGCGTGCGGTGCGCCTGTCGGCCGCGGTGCAGGCGAGCGCCGCGGCGGTGTCAGCGCTTCTTGCCGTAGCGATCGGTCAGCAGCGTCGTCGACTCGGCCGCGGGCGCCGACTTCCTTCGTAGGCCTCGCCGCGGCTTCAGCAGCGCGTCCAGTCCGTCGTCGTACTCGTCGGGAGCGGCGGTGGGCTCGAGATCGTCGCTCGGTTCGAGATCGTCACTCGACTCGGCGTTGCCACGCCGCCGTTCCTTGATCTCGGCGCGCACGAAGTACGCCAGACCCAGCGGAGCCATGATGCCGAACGCCAGCCACTGCAACCCGTAGGACAGGTAAGGCCCGGCGTCGAGCTGCGGCAGCGCGAGAACACCGAGACCGCCGGGCTGCGCGTCGGCGAGCTGCACGTACCCGTCGACCGGATCGGTGCCGGTCAACTCACCGACCTGGGCGGGCGTGATCGTGTAGACCTGCGGGACCCCGGGACCGGCGACGGCGGGCTTGTCCGGAACCGACGGTTCCGAGACGCGCAGGCGGCCCTCCAGCGTGACGGTGCCGGCCGGCGGGGGATCGAAGGTCGGGACGTCGATACCCGTGGTGGGCAGCACGTAGCCGCGGTTCACCAGGATCGTGGGCCCGGCGTCGGTGACGAACGGGGTGAGGACCTCGAAGGCCGGGGTGTCGTCGACGCTGCGCAGGCGGACCACCACATCGCTGTCGGCGTCGTACGTCCCGGTGACCACGACCCGTCGCCAGTCGTCCTCGGGGGCGACGACCTGCTCGGTCAACAGGTCGGCAGCATCGACCGGTTCCGCGTCGAAGGAGCGGCTGATCTGCTCGTTCCGCGCCGACGTGGTGGTGTTCTTGCCCAGTTGCCAGGGCGCGAGAACGGAGAAGCAGAGGTACGCGAAGAGGATGACGACAGCCGCGAGTGCCAACCACCCGGGACGGAGAAGGAACGACAGTCGGCGCACGACTACACAGCGTAGTCGTCGCGTCGCGACGGGGGTGTCAGTGCTGCTTGAGGGCCTCGAGTAGACCGGGGACGGCCGCCTCGATCTGCTCGCGCACCGTCCGGAAGTCGCCGTCGTCGCCATAGTACGGATCGGCCACCGAGTCGGAACCGGCGTCCGGGTCGAACGAGCGCAGCAGTGCCAGCCGGTCCGCGGGGACGCCGAGGCGACGGAGGTCGCGCTCGTGAGTTCGATCCAGCGCGACGACGAGGTCCGCACCCAGGATCTCGGCATCGACGGTGCGGGCGCGATGGGCCGACGGGTAGCCGTGCGACTCCAGCTCGGCAGCGGCGCGCGGGTCGGCGGCGTCGCCGACGTGCCAGTCGCCCGTGCCGGCGCTGGTGACGCGCACCCGGTCGTCCATCCCGGCATCCGCGAGGGCCTGCGTCACGATCTTCTCGGCCATCGGCGACCGACAGATGTTGCCCGTGCAGACGAAGGTCACGTGCACCGTCATGCCGCGTCCGTCGTGAGCGAGGAGAGCAACGTGGTGAGTTCCGCCGCCGATCCTACGGACCACGAGGCCGCGTCGTGCTCGGACTCGAATCCATATCCCCACCGGACCAGGACGACGGGGATGCCCCAGTGCCCGGCACCGAACACGTCGTGGTCGCGGTCGCCGACCATCACCACCGACGCGGTACCGCCGTCGGCCGTGGACCGAGCCGGGCGCCCCACCTGCTCGAGTGCGCGCGCGACGACGTCCGCCTTGGACCGGCGGCTGCCGTCGTCGCTGGCGCCCGCGATGAAGAGGAAGTAGTCGGCCAGGCCGAAGTGTTCGAGAATGCGCCGTGCGAATCGTTCATTCTTCGACGTCGCGACCGCCATCGGGACACCGGCGGCCACGAGCGCGTCCAGCACGTCGACGATGCCCTCGTACACCCGGTTCTCGGACCAGCCGCGGCTGTCGTAGTACTCCGTGTAGGCGGCGCGGGCGCGCTCGACCCTGTCCTCGTCGAGACCGAGGGACCGGAACGTGTCGATCATCGGCGGACCGATGACGTGCGCCCGGACGTCGTCGCCGGGCGGCGGGCTCCCCACCGTCGCGAGCGCGTGATCGAAACCGGCGAGGATGCCGGGTGCGGAATCGGTGAGGGTGCCGTCGAGGTCGAAGAGGACGAGGTCGACGGCTGTGGTGGACATGGGGGTCAGTATATGGAGCGCCTACAGTCACCCGAGTGACAGGCGACGCCCGTATCGATCCGCTGCTTCGCCACCACGGCGACGTGGAGGTCGAGGCGGGCATGCTCGACTTCGCGGTGAACGTTCGTGGGTCCCGGCCCCCCGAGTGGTTGCGGCGCAAACTGATCGAGGCCGTCGACCGGCTCGCGGCGTATCCGTCCGAGGCCGAGGACCGGCGGGTTCGCGACCGAGTGGCGTTGCGCCACGGTCGATCTCCGGACGAGGTGCTGTTGCTCGCCGGAGCGGCCGAAGGATTCGCGATGCTGCCCCGGCTGCGCCCGCGCCTCTCCGCGGTCGTCCACCCGTCCTTCACCGAGCCGGAGTTCGCCCTGCGCAGTGCCGACGTCCCGGTGCATCGGGTCGTCCTGCCCGCGCCGTACCGGCTCGTCGACGCCGCCGTTCCGCACGACGCCGACCTGGTGGTGCTGGGCAATCCCACCAACCCGACGTCCGTCGCCCATCCCCGCGCCGACGTGCTGGCACTCCGGGCGGAGGGACGCGTGCTCGTCGTGGACGAGGCATTCGCCGACACCGTGCCCGGCGAGCCCGAGTCCCTGGCGTCGCAGTCTCGTCCCGACGTGGTGGTGCTGCGCAGCCTCACCAAGTCGTTCGCCCTCGCGGGGCTGCGGTGCGGGTACGCGCTGGGAGCGCCGGACGTCCTCGCCACACTGAACCGGGGCCGACCCCACTGGCCGCTGGGCACCCTGCAGCTGGCCGCGATCGAGGCGTGCTGCGAACCCGACGCCGTCGCGTCCGTGGACGCCGACGCGCTCGTGCTCGCCCGCGAGCGGCAGTACCTCGTCGAACGGCTCCGCGTACTCGGGGTGGAGGTGACGGCACCGGCGACGGCGTCGTTCGTGCTCGTCCGCGCGGAGAACGGCGCAGCGATCCGGGCCGCGTTGCGGGACCGCGGTGTCGCGGTCCGCCGAGGCGACACCTTTCCCGGCCTCGGCCCGGATCACCTGCGGATCGCGGTGCGGGGCGCGGACTCCGTCGACCGACTCGCCGACGCGTGGGGTGACGTGGTGCGCGAGATGGGCACACCTAGGGTCGAGTGATGGCATCGACGGGAACCGCAGCGCCCACCCTGGCCGAGATCATCGATGTGCTCGACGCGGCGTACCCGCCCCGGCTCGCCGAGAGCTGGGACTCGGTCGGTCTGGTGTGCGGCGATCCCGCGAACTCCGTGACCACCGTGATGTTCGCCGTCGACGCCACGGCCGCCGTCGTGGACGAGGCGATCACCGCCGGTGCCGATCTGCTCGTGGTGCACCACCCACTGCTGCTGCGCGGTGTGGACACGGTCGGTGCCCACACGCCCAAGGGCGCGTTGGTCCATCGCCTGATCACGGCGGGGTGCGCTCTGTTCACCGCCCACACCAACGCGGACTCGGCGCAGCCCGGGGTGTCCGACGCGCTGGCGACACTGCTGGGCCTCACCGATCTGCGCCCCCTCGACGAGAAGTCGGACGGGGGCCTCGACAAGTGGGGTGTGTACGTCCCGGTGGCCGACGCCCCCGCCGTGCGGCAGGCCATGTTCGACGCGGGCGGCGGGTCGATCGGCGACTACCGCGAGTGCAGCTGGAGCGTCGTGGGCGACGGCCAGTTCCGTCCCGTCGACGACGCGCGGCCGGCGATCGGCACCGTCGGCACCGTCGAGTCGGTCGAGGAACGGCGCGTCGAGATGGTCGCTCCGCGCTCTGCACGCGCGGCCGTTCTCACCGCGCTGCGCTCGGCGCACCCCTACGAGGAAGTGGCGTTCGACGTCGTCGAGACGGCCGGGTTGCCGACCGACTGCGGGCTGGGCCGGATCGGGACGCTGGCCGAGCCGATGTCGTTGCGCGCCTTCGCCGAACGCGTCGGCAGCCGGCTCCCGTCCACTGCCTGGGGAGTGCGCGCCGCCGGCGACCCGGACGCGACGATCCGGCGGGTGGCCGTGTGCGGTGGATCCGGGGACTCGATGCTCGGCGCCGTCACGGCAGCGGGTGTCGATGCCTACGTGACCTCCGACCTGCGACACCACGTGGCGGACGAACACCTGCGGGCCGGCGGACCCGCGCTGATCGACGTCGCGCACTGGGCGGGGGAGTTCCCGTGGTGCGCCCAGGCGCGCGACCTGCTGGACAGCGCGTTCGGTGATCGCGACGGCTGGACCACCCGGACACTGACGATCAGAACGGATCCGTGGAGCATCGGCGTCCGTCCCCCGCAGGACTAGTACCGTGACACGCGTGAACGTCGACCCGAAGATCCAGCTCTCCCTCCTCGACCTGGCCGCCATGGACACCGAACTGGCCCAGCTCGCACACCGTCGACGCACTCTTCCCGAGCAGGTCGAGCTCGATGCACTCGAACGCGAGCGGATCGACCGCAAGGACGCAGCCGTGGGCGTGCAGATCTCGCTCGACGATCTGGACCGGGACATTCGCAAGCTCGAGGGCGAGGTCGACGCCGTGCGCCGCCGCGAGGAGAAGGACCGCGCTGCGCTGGCCTCCGGCGCGGCTCCCGCGAAGCAGCTCAGCGAACTCCAGCACGAGCTGGGCAGCCTCGAGCGCCGCCGCGGCATCCTCGAGGACGAGTTGCTCGAGGTCATGGAGCAGCGCGAGGCGTCGCAGAGCGACTACGAGCACGCCGGTGCCAATCTGACACAGGTCGAGGACACGATCGTCGACGCCACCCGTCGACGCGACGACGCGCTCGCCGATGTCGAGAACGCCGAGCGCACTCGGTCGGCGCAGCGCGAGGAGCTCGCCGCGCAGCTGCCCGCCGAGGTGTCCGCGATGTACGAGAAGCAGCGTGAGAGGTCGGGCATCGGTGCCGCCCTGCTGCGTGGTCGGCGCTGCGGTGCGTGCCGGATCGAGCTGGATCGCGGCGAGATCGCGCGCATCGCCGGCACCGCGCCCGACGTGGTCGTGCGGTGCTCGGAGTGCAACGCGATCCTGGTGCGCACCAACGAGTCCGGTCTGTGAGTCCCCATCCCGACTCCGTCCTGGTGGAGGCCGACGGGGGATCGCGAGGCAACCCCGGGCCCGCCGGCTACGGCGCCGTCGTGTGGGACGCGGCGCGAGCCACGGTGTTGGCCGAGCGCCGCGAACACCTGGGAGTGGTGACGAACAACGTCGCCGAGTACCGCGGACTGATCGCCGGTCTCGAGGCGGCCCGCGAACTCGGGGCCTCGCGCGTCTCGGTGCGGATGGACTCCAAGCTGGTGGTCGAGCAGATGTCCGGCCGCTGGAAGGTCAAGCACCCGGACATGATTCCGCTGCGCGCGCGAGCAGCCGCTGTCGCGGACACGTTCGACGACGTGCAGTACGCGTGGATCCCGCGCGCCGAGAACTCGCACGCCGACCGGCTGGCCAACCAGGCGATGGACGGTGAGGACGCGCTGCTCACCGGTGCGGCCGAGGTCGCGAGCGCACCGACGCCGGTGTCGGAACGGCCTGCCTGGCAGTCCGTCTCGGGTGCCGCGACCCGCACGATCCTGCTGCGGCACGGCCAGACCGCCCTGTCGGTGGATCGTCGGTACTCCGGCCGAGGCAACCCGGAGCTCACCGAGCTCGGGCGAGCGCAGGCGGCGGCTGCGGCGCAGCGTGTCGCACTGCTGGGCGGCGTCGACGTCGTCCTGAGCTCACCGCTGGGCCGGGCGTTCGACACCGCGTCGGCCGTCTCCCGCGCGATCGACGTCCCCGTCACCGTCGTCGAGGATCTGACGGAGACGGACTTCGGCGAGTGGGAGGGCCTCACCTTCCTCGAGGCCACCGAGCGCGATCCCGAGCTGCATCGGCGGTGGATGGGCGACACGTCCGTCGCGCCGCCCGGCGGCGAGAGCTTCGACGCCGTTCTCGAACGGGTGCGCCGGGTCCGCGAGCACATCGCGACCGAGTACGCGGGGAAGACCGTCGTCGTGGTCTCGCACGTGACGCCCATCAAGACGCTCCTGCAGCTCGGCCTGGACGTCGGCCCCTCGATCCTCTACCGGATGCACCTCGACCTGGCGTCCATCAGCATCGTCGACTGGTTCGACGACGACGCGGCCTCCGTACGCCTGGTGAACGACACGTCGTTCCTCTGGGCCTGACCACTACACCTGCAGGGCGAGCCACAGGGCGACGGTCGCCGCGACCACGGTGATCGGTGTGGTCACCAGACCCACCACGGTGAACGTCCGCAGGCTCGGCGGCTCGCCCTCCGCGCGGGCCACGCGGCGCCACAACATGATTGCGAGCGACCCGACGTAGGTGAGGTTGGGCCCGAGGTTGACGCCGATCAGCATGGCGAGCAGCGCGCCCACCGGTGTAGCGCCTGTCGTCGACGTCAGTGCGGCGAGCAGCAGCAGCGTCGCGGGCAGGTTGTTGAGCACGTTGGAGGCGACCGCGGCCACCGCGGCGACGGTCAGGAGCGCGAGCAGCGTGGACGACGTCGGCAGGATCTCGGTGACGGCCTCGCCCACCGGACCCCCGGCGAGTCCCGCGACCACCACTCCGAGCGCGAAGACGAACACGCAGAACCACAGATCGAGTGCACGCACGATCGCGACGGGAGTCGTCTCGGACCGGCGCAGCGCAGGAACGGCGAGCACGATCGCGGCCGCCGCCGCCACCCACACCGGTTCGAGGCCGAGCGACCCACTGACCGCGAAACCCACCAGGGCGCAGCCGATCACGACGAGGGCGAGTGTCGGCGCCGCCACGGAAGGACCGTGGTCGTCCGGCGGGTTCTCCACCTCGCGCAGGTCGCCACGGAACAACCAACGGAACGCGGTGTACTCGAGCGCGATCGCGACGAGCCACGGCGCTGCCATCAGCGCGGTGAAGTGCAGGAACGACAGACCGGTGGCCGAGAACACCAGCAGGTTGGTCAGATTCGAGACCGGCAGCAGCGTGGAGGCCGAGTTCGACAGGTGTGCCACCGCATACGACGCCGGCCGTGGCGACATCCCGGCGCGGCGGGCTGCGGCGATGACGACCGGGGTGAGCAGGACGACAGTAGCGTCGAGACTGAGCACTGCCGTGGTGAGGGACGCGGTGACGAACACGAGCATCAGGAGCCGCGTGGGGGAGGATCGCGACCGGGCGTGCAGGACGGACGCGATCCACGTGAACACACCGTGCGCGTCGGCGAGGTGAGCGAGAGCCAGGATCGCCGCGAGGAACGCCACCGTGGGGGCGAGCTCCGCCGTCTCCTCGAGTGCGTCGCTCGTCGACACGACTCCGAGCAGGATCGCCAGTGCCGCGGCCGGAACGGCGATGGTGGCCTCGGGGAGTCCGCGAGGGCGAGCGATGGCGAAGACCAGGACGGCAGCCACCAGCAGCGCGGCCACGACGGTCCGCGCGGTGGAATCGGTGATCACGCGAGGATCTTGCGCAGCGTGCGGAGGTTTCGCGTGGTCGTCGTCGACTTGTAGGACGCGCGCGCACTGGCCTTGCCGACGACACTGGACAGGGTGTCACCGCGCACGACCTCCCAGAACAGGACGTGATGCGGCCCGAGTGTCGACCTCTCGACGACGGGGTCGGCCGTCTCGCCGATCGCCGCGAGATCGGTGGTGGACACACCGTCCGTCGAGAAGATCACGTAAGGGTGGCGTACCGCCTCGTCGGTCTCCCACGGGAAGGCGGCGACGATCTCGGCGAGCTGCTCCACGGTCACGACCACCACCCACGCCTCGTAGCCGAAGGCCTGCCGCAGGACGCCCTCCACGTCGGAGCGCACCACGGCCGGGTCCTGCGTCGTCGCGGTGAGCACCACGTTGCCCGACGCGAGAACGGTGCGCACCGCGGTGTATCCGGCGTCCTCCAGCGACGACCGCAGGGCCGCCATGGAGATGCGGATGCCGCCGACGTTGATGCCGCGCAGGAGGACGACGAAGGTCATGCGCGTGACTCTAGATCCCCGGTCCGACCGTCCGTCCGCTCGGCACACCCACCCCCCGCGAGTACGTCCGAACTGTCGTGATCGAGGCTCGCCCAGCGACGGTTCGGACGTACTCGCGCGGGTCGGAGCGGGGGTGGGACGGGGGTGGCGGAGCGGCTACCATGACGGGGCGGACGAGTTGGCCGGGCGGCCGCGGCACGGAGAACTGACGACCGGCGTCGTCAAGCTTCGAGCCGAGGAAAGTCCGGACTCCACAGAGCAGGGCGGTTGCCAACAGCAACCCGAGGCGACTCGCGGGACAGTGCCACAGAGAAGAGACCGCCGACCGGTCCTCGGATCGGTCGGTCAGGGTGAAACGGTGCGGTAAGAGCGCACCAGCACCCCGGGTGACCGGGGTGGCTCGGTAAACCCCGCCCGGAGCAAGATCGAAGGTCGCACCGCCGTTCGCGGTGGTGCGTCTGCGCAGGTGTCCGAGGGCTGCTCGCCCGAGCCTGCGGGTTGATCGCTCGAGGTACCCGGCGACGGTGTGCCCAGATGGATGGTCGCCACCCGGGATTCGTCCCGGGGACAGGATCCGGCTTACACGCCGACTCGTCCGCGCACACGACCAGCACGGACCGCTGCGGTGGAGGGCGGACTAGAACATACGTTCGATGTCCTCTACAGTGAGTATCGGCGGGCCGGCGGTAGGAAACTACGGGAAGCGTCGGCCCGCCGCCACGTATCGAGTCCTCCTGAACGACGAAAGGCCCCGTCCTCGATGAGGGCGGAGCCGTTCGTGAGCAGAGTGGATCAGATGGGGTCGACCACCAGCAGGGTGGCCCAGTACGTCGCGGCGTCATGGCCCATCAGCGGCAACAGTTGATCGAAGAGAAGGGTCGACATGTCGTACTCCTATCGGGTGCGTGGTCCGGCTCCGGTCCGGCGTGTGTACCCGGACATGCGAGAAGTGTAACGCGGCCGCTGGTCCCGCGGTGTGTGCGGTCGGCGCGTCGCCGACCGTGAATCGCGGGGCCGCAGAACGCGAAGTCTGTTCCGTCGGGGCAGATCTGGGGCACACTGTCGATCATGAGTGACGACGACGATCAGTGGTACTTCCGTATCAGCGACAAGGCTGTCGGGCAGGGCAAGGAGGCCGGTGCGATGGACCGCATGGGCCCCTACCCCGACAGGGCCACCGCCGAGCGCGCCCTCGAGATCGCCGCGGAGCGTAACAAGGCCGCGGACGACGCCGACGACACCTGGTCTTCGTGACCGCATCGGCGCGCTCGTGACCGCGTCGGTATCGAGGCGGGCCGTTGCGCCTCGGGTCGACGGTGTCGACTTCTCGGCTGTGCGCGCCGAGTTCGACCTGCCGACCGGGTACCCGCCCGACGCGGTCCCGGTGGCGGACTCTCGTCCGACGCGGCGCGACGCGACCGACCTGGAGTTCGTGACCATCGACCCGCCCGGGTCGATGGATCTGGACCAGGCTCTCGTCGTCCACCGCACCGACGCGGGTTTCCGCCTGTACTACGCCATCGCCGACGTCGGTGCGGTCGTCGCGCCGGGAAGCGTGCTGGACGAGGAGGTGCGCCGCCGTGGACAGACGCTCTACCTCCCGGACGACAGCGTGCCGCTGCACCCTCGGCAGATGTCCGAGGACGCGTCGTCCCTCCTGCCGGACCGGGTACGGCCGGCCGCGCTGTGGACCATCGACACCGACCCCGCGGGGACGGCGACGTCCTGGCACGTCGAGCCGGCGACGGTGCGCTCACGGCAACGGTTCACCTACGCCGAGGTGCAGTCGGCTGTCGACTCCGGCACCGTGCATCCGTCGCTGACGGCGCTGCAGGATCTCGGTCGGGCGCGGCGGGCCCTCGCGGTCGAGCGCGGAGCCATCGAACTCGCGTTGCCCGAGCAGGAGGTCGTCGCCGACGGTTCCGACCGCGGCGGATGGCGCCTCGAGATCGCGCCGCGCACCGAGGCCGACGCGTGGAACGCCGAGATGTCCCTGCTCACCGGGATGTGCGCCGCCGCGATCATGCTCGAGGCGAGGGTCGGCATCCTGCGCACTCTCCCGCCGCCGGGCGCGTCGGACGTCGAGGCATTGCGGGCGGTGGTGCGGGCACTGGGCCTGCAGTGGCCGACCGGTGCCTCGCCCGGCCAGGTTCTCGCCGGCCTGGATCCGGCGGCTCCCACGACTCTCGCCGTGATGACCGAGGCGACCACGCTGTTGCGCGGCGCCGCGTACGTCGCCTTCGACGGTGAGACACCCGCGGAGCCGGACCATTCCGGGATCGGTGGCCCGTACGCCCACGTCACCGCGCCGCTACGTCGGCGCGTCGACAGGTACGCCACCGAGGTGTGTCTCGCCCACTGCGCCGGAACCGCTGTCCCCGACTGGGTGCTCGCCGAGTTCGCAGAGCTCCCCGACGCGATGCGGCGCAGCGATTCGCTGGCGTCGAAGGTGGATCGCGCGTGTATCGACCTCGTCGAGGCCAGGGTGCTGGCCGACCGCGTCGGCGACACCGTCTCGGCCGTCGTGCTGCGCGGACGAACCGACAAGCGGCCCGCCGAGGTCTTCGTTCCCGAGTACACCGTCGTCGGCCCGTGTTCGGGAGACCCGGCCGAGGGCACGACCGTCACCGTGCGGGTGGGGCCCGTGGACGTCGTGACCCGGCGAGTGGAGTTCTCGGTCGGGTAGGCCGGAGGCCGGTCGTCGGGTAGGCCGGAGGCCGGTCGTCGGTGGTCGGATAGGCCGCTCCGGTTGTCAGCCGAGCGAGGCTGCGCGGCGCCGCAGCTTCGTCCACGCGCGGGGGAGCGGCTCCAGTGCGTCCGCGCTGTCGTGTCCCTCGTTCGCGTACAGGACACCGAAGGTGAAGGTGTCCTCGCCTCGCTCGGCCGCGGAGGCGGCCTCGGTCAGGATCGTGGCGCGCGACACCGCACTGTCCTGGACGTCGCCGAGGACGGACTGCACCTTCTTCGCGGCCTTCGCGACGTCGGCGGCCGTCGTGCGTACTGCTCCGTCCGAGAGTGCGCCCGCCGCTGCCTCGGCCGCGTAGCGCAGCTTCTTGGCGTTCTTGCGCACGTCGTGCAGAGCCTCGGCACGCTCGTCGCCGGTGAGCGCGGCCGCGTGAGCCTCGGCTCGGGCGATCGTGCGGTACTGGCCGCGAAGCACCTTCCGGAAGACCTTGTCCGCGCGGCCGTCCGACGGACCGACGGTGGGTGCTGCCAGGAGTGCATCGAGTGCGTCGAGCAGGGCGAAGTAGCGCTCGCCGCTCAACTCCCGCACGATCTCCTCGTGCGCGAGCGTGTACAGCCGCCTCTGGGTGCCGACGAGGGTCTCGACCACGGGACCGCGCACAGCGTCGGACGGCAGCGCCGAGAGCGACGCGTCGTAGCGGGCCGCCAGCACCTCTGCGTCGCGAGCGGTGCCGAGAATGTCGGCGAGCCAGGACAGTTCGCCACGGACCGCGTCGACGGACGGTCGGTCGAGCAGGTCGCGGTAGGACCGCAGCACGCTGCGCAGTCGCCGCGTTGCAACGCGCATGGCGTGCACCGCGTCGTCGTCGTTCTCCCGCACGCGCGGATCCGCCGCGAGGAGAGCGGACACGTCGGTGGCCAGGGCGGCGAGCAGCGCGGACCCGGCGGTGCCGTCGGGCGTGGCATCGCCGGTCCGGAGATCCGCCAGGCGGGATCCGAGCGCCCGTGCGAGCTTCGACGGTGAGGAACCGGGGTCGGCGCCGTGGGAGAGCAGGTAGGTGCTCACCTTCTCCAGGGTGCGGCGGTCACCGTCGATCAGCTCCACCTCCCATTCACGCCAGCGAACAGTGGTGTCGTCCAGCAGGTTCCGGGCGGTGACGGTGTCGTCGCACAGCTCCGCGGCGGTCTGGTGCCGCTTCGTGGCCACGACGGTGACGATGCGGCGGGTCTCGATGCTCGCGACGGGCACGAGCGGTTTGCCTCGCACGTGCGCCGTCACACGATCGGCGACCTCGGCCGGCACGCGAGCGGTGTTGCCGCCCGCGGACAGCGGGCTCCGCAGCTCGAGACGCTCGTCGGACGAGACGGGCATCTTGATGTGCCATCCCGCGTCGGAGCTTCCGGTCCGTCGACGCACCGTGATGCGTCGACGCGCCAGGTCGAGATCCGGGGTGTCGAAGTACGTGGAGACCGGGTGTGTCAGCTCCGGCGCGGACGCGGACACGATCGACTTCGCCCCCGTGAGCTCGGGAACCGGCGTGTCCATGCCGACGTCGAACTTGGCCTCGATCTCCGTGTGCGCATCCGCACCACCTGAACTCATGGTGACATCTTTACCACCTGCAGGTGAACGGCCGGTTCGTCAGCGGCGGAAGGAGTCCGTCGCCTCGACGAGGTGATGGATGATTCCCGGTTCCGCGGCGGAGTGCCCGGCGTCGTCGACGATGTGGAGTGTCGACGACGGCCAGGATCGATGCAGATCCCAGGCGCTCGTGGCCGGGCACACCACGTCGTAACGGCCCTGCACGATGACACCGGGGATGTGGGCGATGGAGTCCATGTTCGCCAGCAACTGATTCTGTTCCAGGAACCCCTGGTGCACGAAGTAGTGATTCTCGATGCGCGAGAACGCGAGTGCGAACCGTGCCTCGGAGTTCTGCTCCACGCGTTCCGGTTTCGGGAGCAGGGTGCTGGTGGCGCCCTCCCACGTGGACCAGGCGACCGCCGCGTTCAGCGCGGTCTCCGGGTCGGACGAGTGAAGGAGTCGGTGGTAGATCTCCACGGGGTCGCCGTCACGCTCCGCCGCCGGGATCGGGGCGAGGAACTTCTCCCACAGTTCTGGGAAGAGGTGTCCTGCGCCGCCGCGGTAGTACCAGTCGATCTCCGACTCACGCAGCAGGAAGATGCCGCGCAGCACCAGTGACGTGACGCGGTGCGGGTGCGCCTGGGCGTACGCGAGCGACAACGTCGATCCCCACGACCCGCCGAACACCGACCACGTGTCGATGCCGAGATGCTCACGCAGGACCTCCATGTCGGCGATGGAGTGTCCGGTGGTGTTGACGGAGAGATCGGCGCCGTCGGCGACGTGCGGCGTGGACCGACCGCACCCGCGCTGGTCGAACAGCACGATCCGGTAGGCCTCGGGATCGAAGTAGCGACGCTGATCGGGACCCGTGCCGCCGCCCGGTCCGCCGTGCACGAACACCACCGGAGTGCCGTCGGGGTTGCCGCTGACCTCGAAGTGGAGGTGCTGACCGTCGCCGACATCGAGCATCCCCGAGTCGTGCGGGTCGAGTTCGGGGTAGAGGGACCGGCGCGCCGTCATCGTCACAGCCCCACGAGGCCCGACGCGAGATCGGGAATCTCGAGGATGTCGACGACCTGGCTCCGGACGTCGGAGCACGCGTCGGTCGCGGCCGTGTCGACGATCCCGCGGTTCTGGATCACCGCGGCGTTCAGTCCGTAGCGCGCCGCCCACGTCTGCACCAGGATGTTCAGGCCGCCGCGGCCCACGGTCGGGCCCTGCACGCGCCAGTTCGACAGCTGCGCCTCGAGATCGGTGCACAGCGACTGAGCCTGATCCTCGGACACCGTCGGGGTGGCCGGAGCCGCGGATGTGGTCGTCGTGGGAGCGGCCGTCGTCGTCGACGCAGTGGTGGTGTCCGTCCCGCCTGCGCACGACGTCAGGGTCACGGTCGCTGCTGCCAGAACACCCGCCGCGGCGAGTCCATGTCGCATCATCATGGCCCCGAGTGTGCCACCCGGGTGCTTCCCCGACCGGCTCGCCCGCGTCGCTCGCCAGGGGTCGCAGTCCTAGAAGCTGTGCTCCTGCGCGGGGAAGGCCCCCGACCGCACCTCGGCGGCGTAGGTCGACGCCGCGGCGCGCAGCTGGTCGCCGACGTCGCCGAAACGCTTGACGAACTTGGCGGTGCGACCGCTGGTGAAACCGGCCATGTCCTGCCAGACGAGAACCTGGGCGTCGCACTCCGGACCGGCACCGATGCCGACGGTGGGGATCGTCAGCTTGCGCGTCACCTGGCCGGCGAGATCGGCGGGCACCATCTCCATGACGACGGCGAAGGCGCCGGCCTCCTGGACGGCGATGGCGTCGGCCACGAGCTGCTCGGACGCGTCGCCGCGGCCCTGCACGCGAAAACCACCGAGGCCGTTGACGCTCTGCGGGGTGAAGCCGATGTGCGCCATCACGGGGATACCGGCGGCGGTGATGGCGGCGATCTGCGGGGCGACACGCTCGCCGCCCTCGAGCTTGACCGCGTTGGCCTGGCCCTCGCGCATGAAGCGGACAGCGGTCTCGACGGCCTGCTGCGGAGAGATCTCGTAGGTGCCGAACGGCAGGTCGGCGACCACGAGTGCATTGGGGGCGCCGCGGACCACGCCGCGGACCAGGGGGATGAGCTCCGCTATGTCGATGTGCACCGTGGTGTCGTAGCCGTAGACGACGTTGGCGGCCGAGTCGCCCACGAGCAGGACGGGGATGCCGGCCTCCTCGAAGATGCGCGCGCTCGAGTAGTCGTAGGCGGTGAGCATGCTCCAGCGGTCGCCGGAGGCCTTCATCGCCTGCAGGTGGTGGGTGCGGGTCTTGCGGCCCGTGGGTGCGGATCCGTACAGCGGGGTCTCAGCAGCAGACATCGAGCGTCCCTTTCGTCCTCGAGGCCCGCTCGGCGGGTCCCCGGGTAGAGGTGATGACGGGTTCAGTCTGCCACCGCCGGGTTCCGCGGCACGAGTGCGCTTGGTCACACACGACGCCGTGCCACCATCGAGAGGTGTCCTCACGTCGCGCGTCCGTCCGTCTCGCCGTCTCCCTCTCGGTTCTCGCAGTGCTGGCCGCGGCGTGCGGCTCCGATGTCGGCGGCACTCCCACCGACGACGAGGGTGGGTCCGTGCCCGTCACGACGACGGAGACGCGTGCCGATCAACCGTCGACGCTGGACGCCTTTCGGGCGCAGCGTGTCACGTGGGGATCGTGCGAGGGATTCGTGACCGACGGGTCCGAGCTGGACCCGAGCCTGCAGTGCGGCCGGGTGACCGTGCCGATCGACTACGACGATCCCGCCGGGCCCACCGCCTCGCTGGCGCTGTCCCGGTCGGCGGCGACGGGGGAGAAGGTGGGCTCGATGCTCGTCAATCCGGGCGGACCCGGCGCATCGGGCCTCTCCACCGCGACCGTGGCGCGGGGTACCGCCGTCGAATCGTCCTTCGACGTCATCGGATTCGACCCTCGGGGCATCGGTGCGTCGGTGCCGGCGGTGCGCTGCGACACTCCACGGGAGTTCGACGCCGAGCGTGCGGACAACGACGTGGACACCTCGCCCGCCGGCATCGCCGAGACCGAGAAGGAGAATCAGGACTACGCCGCGCGGTGCGCCGAGCGCAACGATCCGGTGTTGCTCGAACACCTCACGTCGGCCGACGTCGCGCGGGACATGGACGTCGTCCGGTCGGTGCTCGGCGACGATCAGCTGACGTATCTCGGATTTTCGTACGGGACGCGGCTGGGCTACACCTACGCCGAACTCTTCCCCGAGAACGTTCGCGCGATGGTGCTCGACGGCGCTCTCGACCCCGCTGCGAACGCGGCCGACGAGGTGGTCGCCCAGGGCGCAGGCTTCCAGTCGGTGTTCGACGCCTTCGCGGCCGACTGCGCGGGGCGGTCCGACTGTCCACTCGGTACCGACTCGGCGGGAGCCGTGCGTTCCTTCCGGGCCCTGGTCGATCCGTTGGTGGACCGGCCCGCGAGCACCGAGCTCACCGGGCCGGAGGGTGCCCGCTCGCTGAGCTACGACGACGCCGTGACCGGAGTGCAGCAGGCGCTCTACAGCACCGAACTGTGGGGACCGTTGCGGCGCGGACTGACTCAGCTGGAGAACGGTCAGGGCGACATCCTGCTCTCGCTCGCCGATCTCTACAACGGGCGCCTGAGCGACGGCACGTACAGCAATACCAACGACGCGTTCACCGCCGTGCGGTGCGTCGACGATCCGCGGGTGACCGACCGGGCGGAGGAGGGCGCGCTCGACGCCCGGTTCCGCGCCGCCGCGCCGTTCCAGGACGACGGCCGGGGCAACGGCACCGCGCCGCTCGAGCCGTGCGCCTTCTGGCCGGTCCCCTCGGCGGCCGACCCGGGGCCGATCTCGATACCGGGACTCGCACCGACCGTGGTGGTCTCGACCACCGACGATCCCGCCACCCCGTACGAGGCCGGCATCGCTCTGGCCGCGCAGCTGGGCTCGTCGCTGGTCACCTACGAGGGGAATCAGCACACCGCCTCGTTTGCCGGGATCGCCTGCATCGACGACGCCGTGTCCGCCTACCTCGTCGACCTGACGCCTCCACCAGCAGGTCTGCGCTGCTGAGTCGTGACCTCACAGTCGTCGCCACCGCGCTGTGAGGTCCAGAAAGTGCGACCGGTTTCACGATGTAACACGGATTTAATGCAACGTGCCTAGCCTGACGGTCATGGATCGCCAAAAGGAATTCGTGCTTCGCACTCTGGAGGAGCGCGACATCCGGTTCGTCCGTCTGTGGTTCACGGACGTGCTCGGCTACCTCAAGTCCGTGGCCATCGCTCCGGCCGAACTCGAGGGCGCGTTCGAGGAGGGCATCGGCTTCGACGGCTCGGCGATCGAGGGCTTCTCGCGAGTCTCCGAGGCCGACACCGTGGCCAAGCCCGACCCCACGACGTTCCAGATCCTGCCCTGGACCACCAGCAAGGGCGAGCAGCACTCCGCCCGCATGTTCTGCGACATCGCGATGCCCGACGGGTCGCCGTCCTGGGCCGATTCCCGGCACGTGCTGCGTCGCCAGCTCTCCAAGGCCGCAGACCTCGGATTCAGCTGCTACGTGCATCCCGAGATCGAGTTCTTCCTGTGCAAGGAACTGCCCGACGACGGTCGGCCCCCCGTCCCCGCGGACAACGGCGGCTACTTCGACCAGGCCGTCCACGACGAGGCGCCGAACTTCCGGCGTCACGCCATCGACGCCCTCGAGTCCATGGGCATTTCGGTGGAGTTCAGCCACCACGAGGCCGCGCCCGGTCAGCAGGAGATCGACCTGCGCTACGCCGACGCCCTGTCCATGGCCGACAACGTGATGACCTTCCGCTACCTCGTCAAGGAGGTCGCGATCGACGAGGGCGTGCGTGCGACGTTCATGCCCAAGCCGTTCAGCGACCAGGCCGGCTCGGCCATGCACACGCACATGAGTCTGTTCGAGGGCGAGACCAACGCCTTCCACAACCCGGACGACCCCATGCAGTTGTCCGAGACCGGCAAGGCCTTCATCGCGGGCATCCTCGAGCACGCCAACGAGATCAGCGCGGTCACCAACCAGTGGGTCAACTCCTACAAGCGTCTGATCCACGGCGGCGAGGCCCCCACGGCGGCGTCCTGGGGTCCGTCGAATCGCTCTGCGCTGGTACGCGTTCCGATGTACACGCCGAACAAGGCGTCGTCTCGCCGCGTCGAGATCCGCAGCCCCGACTCGGCGTGCAACCCGTACCTCACCTTCGCCGTGCTGCTCGCGGCCGGACTGCGCGGTGTGGAGAAGGGGTACACGCTGCCGCCCGAGGCCGAGGAGGACGTGTGGTCGTTGACCTCCGCCGAACGCCGCGCCATGGGCTACCGGGAGCTGCCCAGCAGCCTCAACGAGGCGCTCGCCGCCATGGAGGGCTCCGAGCTGGTGGCCGAGGCGCTCGGCGAGCACGTCTTCGACTACTTCCTGCGCAACAAGCGTCGTGAGTGGGAGTCGTACCGTTCGCACGTGACGCCATTCGAGCTCAAGACCTACCTGGGTCTGTAGCGACTGCGCGATTGTCGACTGGACGGGGCTGTCGAGTAACGTCGACACGCCATGAACATGTCGGAATGCACCACCGTCCCGAGATTCGTCGACCCGCGGTTCGTCCACCCGACGTTCGCTGACGCCGACCCGGCGGTCGACTCGTACACCGTGGTGGAGGCTCGCCCGTGATTCCGCCCAGTTCCCGTTCCACCGTGCCCAGCCCCGGACGGCTCGGTCTCGTCGAGGCGTCGGCCCCGGCGAACCTGTCGCTGCTGGGCTGGACCGACGAGGACAGCACCGAGCTGCTGTGGTCGCTGTCGCGCTCGCCCGACGCCGATCTCGCGCTGCGCACCCTCGCGCGCCTCGCCGAGGATCTCGGTGACAACTGGTCCGACCTCGACGCCCGCCTGCGCACCGACAAGAGTCTGCGCGGCCGCATGTTCGCTCTCGCCGGATCGTCCAGCGCTCTCGGTGACCACCTGGTGTCCGAGCCGGAGAAGTGGCGCCTGCTCACCACCTGCACGGAGTCGTTGCCCACGGCCGACGAGCTGCGCGACTCGATGCTCGCGAGCGTCGGTGCCGTCGCGGAGACGGGCGACGACGCCCTCGGTCAGGTGTTCCGGGCCGAGCTGACCGGACCCAAGGCCATCATCGCGCTGCGTACGGCGTACCGCGACCACCTCATGATCCTGGCCGCCGCCGATCTCGCGGCGACCGTGGAGAACGAGCCCGTCGTGCCCTACGAGGTGGTCGGTCGTCAGCTGTCCGATCTCGCGGACGCGGCGCTCACCGCGGCACTGTCGGTGGCCGTCACCGTCACGTTCCCCGACGGGCCCTGCTCGGTCCGACTCGCGGTCATCGCGATGGGCAAGTGCGGTGCGCAGGAACTGAACTACGTGAGCGACGTCGATGTCGTCTTCGTCGCCGAACCCTCCAACTCCCTCGCCACCCGCATGGCCGGCGAGATGATGCGCATCGGCTCGTCCGCCTTCTTCGAGGTCGACGCCGCACTGCGTCCCGAGGGCAAGCAGGGCGAACTGGTCCGCACTCTCGACTCGCACCTGGCGTACTACCAGCGGTGGGCGAAGACCTGGGAGTTCCAGGCGTTGCTCAAGGCGCGCGCCATGACCGGTGACGCCGAGCTGGGCCAGGCCTACGTCGACGCGGTGACGCCGATGGTGTGGGTGGCCAGTGAGCGCGAGGACTTCGTCCCCGAGGTGCAGGCGATGCGCCGCCGCGTCGAGGAGATGGTGCCGGCCGAGCTGCGCGAGCGCGAGATCAAGCTGGGGCGCGGCAGCCTGCGTGACGTCGAGTTCGCCGTCCAGCTGCTGCAACTCGTGCACGGACGAGCCGACGACTCCCTCCATGAACGCGGTACCGTCGCCGCGCTGTCCGCTCTCGCCACCGGCGGCTACATCGGGCGTGACGACGCGGCCAACCTCACCGCGTCCTACGAGTTCCTCCGCCTCATCGAGCACCGGCTGCAGCTGCAGAAGCTGCAGCGCACGCACCTCCTGCCGCCGGACGACGACGACGAGGCGATGCGCTGGCTCGCCCGCGCCGCCCACATGCGTCCCGACGGCAACCACGACGCGACCGGCGTTCTGCGCCAGGAGATCCGTCGCAACGCGCAGCGGATCCGGCGGTTGCACGCTCGGCTGTTCTATCGCCCTCTGCTCGAATCGGTGGCCCGGCTGGACAGCGACTCGCTGCGCCTCAGTTCGGATTCCGCGATCCGGCAGCTCTCGGCGCTCGGCTACTCGGCTCCACAGAACGCGCTCGGACACCTGAGCGCACTCGTCGGCATGGGTGCGCGCAAGGGTCGCATCCAGTCCCTGCTGCTGCCGACGCTGCTCGAATGGCTGGGCGACACACCGGATCCCGACGCGGGCCTGCTGGCCTACCGACGGCTGTCCGAGGAGGTCGCCGAGCAGTCCTGGTTCCTGCGGCTGGTCCGCGACGAGGGCCCGGTGGCGCAGCGCCTGATGCAGGTGCTCGGGTCGTCGGAGTACCTGCGCGGTGTGTTGGTCAACGCGCCGGAGGTCATCCGGCTCTTCGCCGACGGATCGACCGGCCCCAAACTGCTCGACGTCGATCCCACCGAGACGTACGGCGCCATCCTGAAGTCCTCTGCGCGCTACGACGATCCGGTACGCGCGGTCGCGGCGGCGCGGTCCCTGCGTCGCTACGAACTGGCGCGGGTCGCCTCGGCGGACATCCTCGGACTGCTCGAGGTCCCCGAGGTGTGCCGGGCGCTGTCCTCGGTGTGGGCAGCGGTCATCAACGCCGCCCTGGACGCGGCGGTCCGTGCGTCCGTCGCCGAGCGCGGCGGCACCGCTCCCGCGTCGATCGCCATCATCGGCATGGGTCGACTCGGTGGTGGTGAACTGGGCTACGGGTCCGACGCCGACGTGTTGTTCGTGTGCGAGCCGGCCGAGGGCGCCGACGACAGCGACGCCGTCAAGTGGGCCAACGCCATCGCCGATCGTGTCCGCAAGCTCCTGGGTTCGCCGAGCCAGGACCCGCCGCTGGAGGTGGACACCGGACTTCGTCCCGAGGGGCGCAACGGGCCTGTCGTGCGCACACTCTCGGCCTACGACGCGTACTACTCGCAGTGGGCGCAGCCGTGGGAGGTGCAGGCCCTGCTCCGCGCCCACCAGGTCGCCGGCGATCAGGACCTGGGAATCCGGTTCCTGCTCATGGCCGACCGCATCCGGTACCCCGAGGGCGGAGTCTCCGAGGACGCCGTCCGCGAGATCCGGCGCATCAAGGCCCGGGTCGACGCGGAGCGACTGCCCAAGGGAGCCGACCCGAAGACGCACACCAAGCTGGGGCGCGGGGGACTGGCCGACGTCGAGTGGACCGTGCAGTTGCTGCAACTGCGTCACGCCCACCGCATTCCGGCGCTGCACAACACGTCGACCCTGGAGTGCCTCGACGCGATCGGCGCCGCGGAGCTCATGAGCCCTGGCGACGTCGACCTCCTGCGCCAGGCGTGGCTCACGGCCACGAAGGCCCGTAACGCGCTGGTCCTGGTGCGCGGCAAGCCGACCGATCAGTTGCCGGCTCCCGGCAAGGTGCTGTCGGCCGTCGCGCAGGTGGCCGGCTGGCCCAGTGGCGACGCGGGGGAGTTCCTCGACAACTACCTGCGCGTCACCCGTCGGGCCAAGGCCGTGGTGGAACGCGCGTTCGGTTCCTGACCCGTACCGGTTCTGCACAGAGAACGACCCCGCTCGGCCGACTGTGCCGGGCGGGGTCGTCTTCTGTGCAGTATGTGTACCTCGGTGTCAGTCGGCCCCGGCGGTGACGAAACCCTGCTGCACCATCCAGTCACGCGCCACCTCGGCGGGTTCCCGGCCGTCGACGTCGACCTGCTTGTTCAGCTCGGTGATGGCGTCGATGGTGAGCGCCGCGGACACCGGTGCGGTGATCTCCGCGATCTCCGGGTAGCGGTCGGCGATCTCCTGACGCAAGTTCACCGTCGCGTTGTAGCGCGGGAAGAACAGCTTGTCGTCCTCGACGACCACCAGGTCGAGACCCTTGATGCGGCCGTCGGTGGTGAACACCTCGCCGAACTTGCACTGCGAGCCGTCCGCCGTCGCCTGGTAGATGATGCCCGTCTGCAGGATCTGGCGGTTCACCGCGTTCGCGTCGAAGCCGTACGCCGCCGCCATGCCGGGGAAACCGTCCTGGCGGGAGTTGAACTCGGTCTCCACGCACACCGCCGCGGCGGCGGGATCACGCTGCACCAGGGCGGCGTAGTCGGACAGCGTCTTCACGCCGGTCTCCTGCGCCGTCTGCTGGTTCATCGCGAGTGCGTACGTGTTGTCCATCGGCGCCGGGTTGACCCAGACGATGCCGTTCGCCTTGTCCGCGTCGCGCACCGCGTCGTACTGCTCTGTCGCGTCGGGAATGGGAGTCTCGTTGCCGAGGTAGTTGATCCAGCCGGTGCCGGTGTACTCGTAGGTGACGTCGACCTGGCCGCTGATCATGGCCTGCCGCGTGCTGTTGGATCCCGAGATGTTGGTCAGGTCGCGGACGTTCGCCCCCGCCGCCTCGAGCGCGAACTCCAGGATGTAGCCGAGGATGATCTGCTCGGTGAAGTCCTTGGAACCGACGGTGAGCTCGGCGCCTTCGAGACCCGGCTGCGCCGTGATGCTTCCGGGTTCGACGGCCAGGGGCACCGCGCTGCCGGACTGCAGCCCGCAGCTGGTGAGGGCGAGGGTGGAGACCGCGCACAGTGCGATCAGGGTACGGCGCATCAGCGCAGTCCTTTCGGTCCGAGGAAGGCCTCGGCGAGAGCGCCCAACCAGTCGACGAGCAACGCCAACGCCACCGCGAGCACGGCGCCCACGACGAGGATGAGCGGCTGATTGAGCTTGTACCCTGTGTCGATGAGCACGCCGAGGCCGCCGGCGCCGACGAGGAAGCTCAGCGTGGCGGTACCGACCGCCAGCACGAGAGAGGTGCGCAGGCCGGCGAGGATGTACGGCACCGCGAGTGGGAACTCGATGCGCCACAGGATGCCGGAGCCCGACATGCCCTGTCCGCGTGCGGCATCGATGTAACTGGCGTCCACCTGCTGGAACCCCAGCATGGTGTTCCGCAGCACCGGCAGCAGCGAGTAGAACGCGATGGGCAGGACACCGACCCAGAACCCGGTGCTGCCGGTTGCCAGGAACAACAGCACCAGCAGGCCGACGGCAGGGGCAGCCTGGCCGATGTTCGCGATACCGATGAAGACGGGAGCGAGCCGTCGATAGCCGTTGCGAGTGAGGATGATTCCGAGGGGCACCGCGATCAGCACGACGAGTGCCGTCACGACGAACGTGATCAGGACGTGCTCGAGAACGCGCTGGGAGATCGTGGCGACGTTGATCGTCGCCGCCTGCGTCGCCGTGAGATCACGCGTGAGGGCGTAGACCAGCGTGACCACCACGAGGACGAGAACCAGTGCGGGCTGGACGACCAGACGGATCCGTTCGGCTCGCCGCGCTGCCCTGGCCGCGGACTTCGCATCGCCCTCTGCGTCGGCGGGATCGTCGACGACGGACGCCTCGACCGACGCCGTCACGACGACGCGCCCGAGACGGACGCCGCGCCCGCGTCGACCACGTCGTCGTGGTCGTGCGCGTGCTGCGAACGGATGGTCTTGATGGTGTCGATCAGTGCCTCGATGGTGACGGTGCCGACGTACTCGCCGCGCTTGCCCGTCACGGTCGCCGTCGCGTTGCCCTCGGCGAGCAGGGCCTCGAGCGCGTCCTGCAGCGTGGACTGGATCGACACGAGCTCACCGATCGGCACACCGACGTCGCGGAGGCTGCCCACGCCGGCGAGGTGACGACGGTCGGTCCACCGGATGGGCCGCTTGCGGGAGTCGAGGATGAGGCCCCACGCCTCCGGATCGGTGCCGAGCGCCCGGTTCATCGTCTCGACCGGCTCGTCCTCACCGAAGGCGGGAACATCGCTGAGCTCGATGTCGCGCACACGCATGAGGGTGAGCTGCTTGAGAGCCGCACCGGCGCCGACGAAGCCGGCCACCGTCTCGTCGGCGGGATTGGCCAGCACGGCCTCGGGGGTGTCGTACTGCAGGATGCGGGACTGGTTGCCCAGGACGGCGATCCGGTCGCCCAGCTTGACGGCCTCGTCGAAGTCGTGTGTCACGAAGACGATGGTCTTGCCCAGCTCGGCCTGCAGGCGCATCAGCTCGTCCTGCAGGAGGCCGCGGGTGATGGGGTCGACGGCACCGAACGGCTCGTCCATCAACAGCACCGGGGGGTCGGCCGCCAGAGCGCGGGCCACACCCACGCGCTGCTGCTGCCCACCGGAGAGCTGGCGCGGGTAGCGCTCGCGGTACTGGCCCGGATCGAGTCCGACCAGATCGAGCATCTCGTCGGTGCGGTCGGAGATCTTCTTCTTGTTCCACCCGATGAGCCCGGGGACCATGCCGACGTTCTGCGCGATCGTCATGTGCGGGAACAGGCCGGCCTGCTGGATCGAGTAGCCGATGGTGCGTCGCAGCTCGTTCGGATCGATGGACAGCGCGTCCTTGCCGCCGATCGTGATCCGGCCGGACGTGGGCTCGATGAGGCGGTTGATCATCCGCATCGTCGTCGTCTTGCCGCAGCCCGACGGTCCCACCAACACGACGACCTCACCCGCGGGGATGGTGAGCGACACGTGGTCGACCGCGGCGGCCTTCTGGTTGGGGTAGGACTTCGTCACGTCCTCGAGGACGATCTCTGCTCCGGTGGTGGTGCGAGTCGTGTCAGTCACGGATACCCCTCGAGGTGGTGAGTTTGCCGATCAGGACGTAGATCCCGTCGAGGATCAGCGCCAGGATGACGATCAGGACGGTGCCGGTGAGGGCCTGGGGAACTGCGGTGGGGCTGCCGACGCGGGCGAGGCCGGAGAACAGGAGATTGCCGAGGCCGGGGCCCTTGGCGTACGCGGCGATGGCGAGAATGCCCATCGCCATCTGGGTGCTGACGCGCATCCCGGTGAGAATCGACGGCCAGGCGAGAGGAATCTCGATGCGACGCAACACGGTGGCTCGGCTCATGCCGATACCGCGTGCCGCATCGCTGACCGCCGGATTCACCGCGTCGAGTCCGACCACCGTGTTCCGGATGATCGGCAGCAACGAGTACAGCACCAGCGCGGTGACGGTCGGCTTGACGCCGAGACCGAGAATGGGAATCAGCAGTCCCAGCAGCGCGAACGACGGGATGGTGAGCACCGTGCTCGCGAGAGCGGTGGCGACGGCGGAGCCGGCGGGACTGCGGTAGACGAGAACTCCGATGGCGACACCCAGGATGGTCGCGATGACGACACACTGGACGACGGCGGAGACGTGAAGATAGGAATCGATCGCGAGCTGCCTTCGGCGGCCGACGATGAAGTCCCACAGAGCATCCATCAGGTGCAGATCCTTCGCTCGGCAACAGGAGAGACGCGACTGTGGTGGTGCCACGACGTCCGGCGGCCGGGTGGATCGTCACCCGGAACACAGCGGACATTCGTGTCTACCCCGAAAGTGCGGAGTTCAATCCAGCTTTCGGTCGAGTCGTGTCCGCATCGTTCCCGAATCGTCCCGGAAACGACGCGAGCCCGCGCCGGACAGGGTCCGGAGCGGGCTCGACGTGGTGGAGCGTGACTCAGCAGTCGTAGTACAGCTGGAACTCGTACGGATGCGGACGCAGGTTCACGGGCGCGATCTCGTTCTCACGCTTGAGCGAGATCCAGGTCTCGATCAGGTCGGTGGTGAAGACGCCACCGGCGGTGAGGTACTCGTGGTCGGCCTCGAGGCGGTCGATCACGGCAGGCAGCGACGTGGGTGCCTGCGGGATGTTCTTCGCTTCCTCCGGCGGGAGCTCGTAGAGGTCCTTGTCGACGGGAGCGAGCGGCTCGATCTTGTTCTTGATGCCGTCCAGGCCGGCCATCATCTGCGCGGCGAACGACAGGTACGGGTTACCGGACGCGTCGGGTGCGCGGAACTCGAGGCGCTTGGCCTTCGGGTTGTTGCCCGTGGTGGGGATACGGACGGCGGCGGAACGGTTACGGCCCGAGTACACCAGGTTGATGGGGGCTTCGTAGCCCGGCACCAGGCGGTGGTACGAGTTGATCGTCGGGTTCGTGAACGCGAGCAGCGACGGGGCGTGGTGCAGGATGCCGCCGATGTAGTGACGTGCGAGGTCCGACAGACCCGCGTAGCCCTTCTCGTCGTAGAAGAGCGGCTTGCCGTCCTTCCACAGCGACTGGTGCACGTGCATGCCCGAGCCGTTGTCACCGAAGAGCGGCTTCGGCATGAAGGTGGCGGACTTGCCGTGCTGCCAGCAGGTGTTCTTGACGATGTACTTGAACAGCTGCAGGTCGTCGGCCGCGCGCAGCATGGTGTTGAACTTGTAGTTGATCTCCTGCTGACCGCCGGTTCCGACCTCGTGGTGTCCACGCTCGAGTTCGAAGCCCGCGTTCTGCAGGTTGGTGGAGATGGCGTCGCGGATGTCGACGTAGTGGTCGTACGGCGCGACGGGGAAGTAGCCACCCTTGGGGCGGACCTTGTAGCCGAGGTTCGGCGAGCCGTCGGCCTCGGTCTCGGCGCCGGTGTTCCAGGCGCCGGAGCTCGAGTCGAGCTCGTAGAACGCGCCGTTCATCTGCGAGTCGTAGCGGACCGAGTCGAAGATGTAGAACTCGGCCTCGGGACCGAAGAACGCGGTGTCGGCGATGCCGGTGCTGGCGAGGTACTCCTCGGCCTTGCGCGCGACGTTGCGGGGGTCGCGGCTGTAGGACTCGCGGGTGTACGGATCGTGGACGAAGAAGTCCATGTTCAGCGTCTTGGCGTGACGGAACGGGTCGATCTGAGCGGTGCCGTAGTCGGGCAGCAGCATCATGTCCGACTCGTGGATCGACTGGAAGCCACGCACGGACGAGCCATCGAACGCGAGACCGTCTTCGAGGGTGTCCTTGGTGAACGCCTTCGCCGCGATCGAGAAGTGCTGCTGGATACCCGGGAGATCGGTGAAACGGATGTCGACGTACTCGACGCTCTCATCCGCTATGTACTTGATGACCTCTTCGGCCGTGGTGAAATCCACGCTGGAACTCCTTCTTGTCGAGTGCTGGTCCGCGACGTCTGTGTGAGTGCGGCAGCTGCGCCACGCCGACGGTAGGGAAGTGGTGTTGCCTCACCGTCAAGACCGTGTTTCGTCGGTGTTACGCGTCCCGTCGTCGCAGCTGGTGGCCGGTGGGAAGACCCTCCCGCCGGGGCGACACCTATCCTGGAGCAATGGCCCCGCACTCACACCAGTATGGAGAACACTCATGGCACGGATGACCGGATCGTGGCTCTCGGGCCCCGCCGCCGCGCTGCCCGACGGTGACCACGAGCAGCAGGCCTACCAGGGCGAGTACCTGGGACTTCCCAAGGTGGGGCCGGGTTCGCTCGCGCCGACACCGAGGCGTGTCGCGGCGTTGGCCATCGACTGGCTGATGTCGATGGGTGTGTCCGCGCTGTTCCTCGGCGGCAGTGTCGCCGGGGGCAACCTGTCGACCCTGACCCTGGGAGTGTGGTTCCTGCTCGGATTCGTGTCCGTGAGCTTGTTCTCCTTCACGCCCGGTCAGTTCTGCATGGGCATGCAGGTGGCGCGCATCGACGCTCCGGGCCGCGTGGGAGTCGTGCGCGCGCTGGTGCGTCAGGTCTTCATCGCCTTCGTGGTGCCCGCCGTCATCACCGACATCGACAGCCGCGGCATGCACGACCGCGCGACGGGCACCGCACTCCTCATGTCCCGGTAGTGGGGCCGGAGGCCACTAGCGACGCTTGATGGTGCGCTGCACACCCTTCATCTTCGCGCCGCCCGGCATCGGTCCCTTGGGGAGTGCCGGGCCACCGCGCGCGCCCAGCGCCGAGAGCCGTGACTCGATGGTCTCCATGCGCCTGCTATCGATGTTCTTCGGCAGCTTGGTCAGGTACTTCTGCAGCTGCGAGAGCGGCACCTGGCCCTCGTCGTTGCCGACGACGACGTCGTAGATCGGGGTGTCGCCGACGAGGCGTGCGGTCTTCTTCTTCTCCTGCGCCAGCAGTGCCTTCACGCGCTGCGGTGCGCCCTCGGCAACCAGGATGACGCCGGGACGACCGATGACGCGGTGCACGGCGTCCAGCTGCGTGGTGCCGGCGATGGCGGTCTTGACACGCCACCCGCCCTGCAGGTTGTCCAGTGCCCACGCGGCGGCGCCGGCCTGGCCCTCGGCCTTGCCGTACACCGACTTCTGCACGCGGCGACCGAAGATCACGAACGCGATGAGCACACCGATGAGGAGCCCGAACGGCAGCAGGAGCCACTCGATCCCGAAGATCAGCCCGATCAGGAAGAACAGCACCGCCATACCGACGACCGATCCGATCATCAGCGGCAGGAGGAGCTTGTCCTCCTTGCGCTGCATCTGGAAGGCCTGCCACAACTGGGAGCGCCGTTCCTTCGAGGCCTGCTTGCGTGCTGCCTTCGCCGCGGCCTTCGCCTCTTTCGAGGCCTTGCCCTTGCCTGCTGTACCGCCGTTCGCCATGGCTCCCAGGATAGGCGCAGACGCAGCGCGGCCCGCCATCCGGTAGGACGGCGGGCCGCGTGGTGTCGCTTGGGGTGTGGGGTCAGCGGGCTGCCAGGCGCGCCATCAGCGAGCTGGCTTCCTGGGACGCCTCGCCGCCGTGCTCGAGGTGGGACATGTTCTCGGAGATCGCACGGCCGTGGTGAGCCATGGCCTGCGCGTAGAGGCGACCCGCGCGGTACGAGGAGCGGACCAGGGGACCGGCGAGGACGCCGGCGTAGCCCATGGCCTCGGCGGCCTTGGAGTGCTCGACGAACTCCTCCGGCTTGGCCCACCGGTCGACCGGATGGTGCCGCGGCGACGGGCGCAGGTACTGGGTGATGGTGAGGATGTCGCAGCCGGCGTCGTGCAGGTCCTGCATCGCTTGCGTGACTTCCTCGTAGGTCTCGCCCATGCCCAGGATCAGGTTCGACTTGGTCACCAGGCCGGCGCCGCGCGCCGCGGTGATGACGTCGAGGCTGCGCTGGTAGCGGAACGCGGGACGGATGCGCTTGAAGATGCGCGGCACCGTCTCCACGTTGTGCGCGAGCACCTCGGGGCGCGAGGAGAAGACCTCGGCCAGTTGGTCGGGGTCGGCGTTGAAGTCGGGGATCAGCAGCTCGACACCGGTGTTGGGGTTGAGGCGCTTGATCTCACGGACGGTCTCGGCGTACAGCCAGGCGCCGCCGTCCTCGAGATCGTCGCGGGCGACACCCGTGATGGTGGAGTAGCGCAGACCCATCGCCTGCACCGACTCGGCCACGCGGCGCGGCTCGTCCCGATCGAGGTCGGCAGGTTTGCCGGTGTCGATCTGGCAGAAGTCGCAGCGACGGGTGCACTGCTCACCGCCGATGAGGAACGTGGCTTCGCGGTCTTCCCAGCATTCGTAGATGTTGGGACACCCGGCCTCTTCGCACACCGTGTGCAGTCCCTCGCGCTTGACGAGTCCCTTGAGTTCGGAGTACTCGGGGCCCATCTTCGCGCGGGTCTTGATCCACGACGGTTTGCGTTCGATCGGGGTCTCCGCGTTTCGGATCTCGAGGCGGAGAAGCTTGCGTCCGTTCGGAGCTTGTGCAGGAGAGTTCTCGGGTGCGACGGTCACCGCATCGATGCTACTCGCGGGGGGTCATCCGCCGAAGTTCACCGTGGTGAAGCGTGGCGTGGGTGCGACGGGCGTTCTGTCGAGATCGTGCACCGCCAACGGCAGGGCACCGTCGAGTGCGTCCAGGATGCGCTGCGTGACCGCCGGAGTGACCTCGTCGACGGTCACGTCGCGGCCGAGTTCGTCCGACAGTGTGGTGACGCCGGCGTCCGCGATACCGCACGGAACGATGGTGCCGAAGCCCTCCAGGGACGCATTGCAGTTCAGGGCGAAGCCGTGCAGAGCCACACCCCGCTGCACGCGGACCCCGATGGCAGCCACCTTGCGTTCGGGCTGCCATCTCGGACCAGGATTTCGGGCTCCGCGCACCTCGCCGGCCGCGAGCCAGACGCCGGAACGGCCGTCGATACGCCCGACCTCGAGGCCCAGATCGGTGCACACGGCGATGAGTGCCTCCTCGATCAGCCGGACGTACCGAACGACGTCGACGGGCTCCGCGAGCCGCACGATGGGATAGCCGACCAGCTGCCCGGGACCGTGCCAGGTGATCTTGCCGCCACGGTCGACGTCGATGACGGGGGTGCCGTCGCGCGGCCGATCCTCGGGAGCCGTACGCCGACCCGCGGTGAAGACGGCGGGATGCTCGAGAAGCAGCAACTCGTCGGCGCCGACGTTCTCGGCACGACGGCCGGCGACCTCGCGCTGGATCTCGAGAGCGTCGAGGTAGTCGATCGTGCCGAGCGAACGCACGAGCATCGGCCGGGAGTCGGCGCGGGCGGAGCGGGTGATCATGACATCGAAGAGTACGCCGCCGGGTCAGCCGACGGTGTCCGCGAGCGCCTCTCCGATGGTGTTGTGCTCGAACGTGAACCCGTGCTTCTCGAGCACCGCGGGGATGGCTCGCGGATTGTGCAGGATGGCCTCGTTCGCGAACTCGCCGATGATCGCGGAGATCGCGAACCCGGGCACCATCCACGGTGCCGGGCGATGCACCGCTCGCGACATGGCGCTGTTGAACTGGGCGTTGGTCACCGGTGCGGGCCCCTGGAGGTTGACCGGTCCGGTGATGTCCTGATTCTCCAGGGTGAAGACGATCGCCCGGACCTCGTCCGTCAGCGAGATCCACGGGAAGTACTGGCGGCCGCTGCCGAGCCGACCGCCCAGCGCGAAGAGGTACAGCGGGCGGAGCTTGCCCATCATGCCGCCGTGCCGGGACAGGACGGCAGCGCTGCGCAGGAACACCACCCGGACGCCGTTCGAGGCCGCGAAGGACGTGGCGTCCTCCCAGTCGCGACACACCTCGGCGAGGAAGCCCGTACCGACCGGCGCCGTCTCGTCGACCACGGTGTCGCCGGTGTCACCGTAGAAGTTGATGCCGCTGGCGTTGACGAGCGTCGGCACCTTCGCCTCGACGACGGCGCGGGAGATCACCTCTGTGGGGACGATGCGACTGTCGCGGACGGCCTGCTTGTACGCGCCGGTCCACCGCTTGTCACCGATCCCGACGCCGCACAGGTTCACCACGGCGTCGGCGCCCTTCAGTGCCTCCGGGTCGAGCGATCCGGCGGTGGGATCCCAGCCGATCTCGTCCGGTCCCGCGGGTGCACGGCGGACGAGGCGGAAGACGTCGTGCCCTCCGCTGCGCAACGCCGCCACGAGCGACGTGCCGATGAGTCCGGACGAACCTGCGATGACGATGCGCACGAGTGACTGCCTCCTGGGACGGCGACGGGGGCACCCACTGCACGGTGTGCAGCGAGTGCCCCCTCGTTCGACAGGTCACAGATTCCCGGAGGTCGGGGCTGCGAAGTGTCGGGGACTTCCGAGATTACCGAAGAAGCGTCAGAGGCCGAGGTCGGCTTCGAACGCGCCCTCCTCGAGGCGGTGCTTGATGGTGGTCAGGAAGCGACCCGCATCGGCGCCGTCGACGAGACGGTGGTCGTAGGTGAGCGGCAGGAACGCCATGGAGCGGACACCGATGGACTCGCTGCCCGAGGCGTCGGTCACCACGACCGGGCGCTTGACGATGGCCCCGGTGCCCAACATGGCGGCCTGCGGCGGAACCAGGATCGGCGTGTCGAACAGGGCGCCCTGGCTGCCGATGTTGGTGATGGTGAACGTGCCACCGGACAGCTCGTCCGGCTTGAGGCCGTTCGACCGTGCCCGTGCCGCGATGTCCGCGATGGCGCGTGCGATGCCGGCCAGCGACAGGTCGCCCGCGTTGTGGATGACGGGGGAGAGGAGGCCCTGCTCGGTGTCCACCGCGATGCCCAGGTGCTCGGCGTCGTGGTACGTGATCTCCTTCTTCTCCTCGTCGATGCTCGCGTTCACGTTGGGGTGAACCTTGAGCGCCTCGACGACGGCCTTCGCGAAGAACGGCAGGAACGTCAGGTTGACGCCCTCGCGCTCCTTGAACGTGGCCTTGGCGCGGGTGCGCAGTGCTGCCACCTTGGTCAGGTCGACCTCGAACACCTGCGTGAGCTGCGCCGACGTCTGCAGCGACTCGCGGGTCTTCTTGGCGGTGATCTGCCGGATGCGGTTGATCTTCTGCGTCGAACCGCGCAGGTGCGCGAGTTCGGGCCGCACGCCGGCAGTGGACGGTGCCGAGGGCTTGGCGGACGCGGCGGGAGCTGCGGCAGCCGGAGCAGCCTTCTCCTCGGCCGGCGCCTTCTTCGCCTCTGCGGCGGCGAGGACGTCCTGCTTGCGGATGCGCCCACCCACGCCGGTTCCCGACACGGAGTTCAGGTCGACGTCGTTCTCCTGCGCGAGCTTGCGCACGAGCGGCGTGACGTACGGGCTGGAACCGCCGGCGTTCGAGCCGCCGGCCGGCGCCTCGGACTCCGATTTCGAGGAGTTCTCGGACTTGCTCTCGGACTTCGGCTCCGGCGTGTAGACCTCGCCGGCGGGCTCGGGGTCGGCCTGCTTGGCGGGCCTCTCGGCGGGCTTCGCCTCCGCCTCGGGCTCCGGCTTCTTCTCCGGCTCGGGCTTCTTCTCGGGCTCCGGCTCGGGCGCGGGCGCGGGCTCCTTCTTCGCGGGAGCACCGGAACCGATGACGGCGAGCTGGCCGCCGACCTCGACGGTGTCGTCCTCCTCGGCGCTGATCTCGAGCAGGGTGCCGGCGACCGGGGACGGGATCTCGGTGTCGACCTTGTCGGTGGAGACCTCGAGGAGCGGCTCGTCCACGGCGACCTCGTCGCCGACGGCCTTGAGCCACCGGGTGACGGTGCCCTCCGTGACGGACTCGCCCAGTTCGGGCATCGTGACGGGAGTGCCGTCGCCGCCACCGGTGGAACCGCTGCTCGCACCGCCGTCGTCGTCGCTGTCGGGTGCGGGCGCGTCGGCCTCGCTCTCGCCCTCGACGGACGCCTGCTCGGCGGCGTCGGACGGGCCTGCGTCGGCTTCGTCGCTGCTCGAGTCGTCGCTGCTCGAGTCGTCGCCGTCGGACGGCGCCTCGTCCGCGTCACCGATGACACCGAGCTCACCGCCGATCTCGACGGTGTCGTCCTCCTGCGCGACGATCTTGGTCAGGACACCCGCTGCCGGAGACGGAATCTCCGTGTCCACCTTGTCGGTGGAGACTTCGAGCAAGGGTTCGTCGACTTCGACCGTGTCCCCCTCCTGTTTCAGCCACCGTGTGACAGTCCCCTCGGTGACGCTTTCACCGAGAGCTGGCATCTGGACGGAGAAGGTCATGTCTGTTGACTCCTCGACAAGTTGTAGTACGGGTGTAGCGGCTCGTGGTCGCTAGCGGGTGTGGTGTCTAGCCGGTCGCGGTACGTGGACCATTGTGGCCGCGTCGCACCGTTCTCGCGGCGAGTTGTGCCGGTAACGGGTGACGCGCACCGTGAGATGGTTCACGCGATGCCCGATCATCCTGTCACTTCGTGAGACGGTTCGCGCTCGGTGGGGTCGGCGTGCCGTCCGGATGATGGTGTGGACCGGATTGAGTGCATTTCGTGCACGCGAGAGTCGCGTGCACTGCTCGGCGGATGGAGGAGACACCGTGGGACTGTTCGACAGATTCAAGCGCCCGAGTCGATCCCGAGGCGGAGCGTCGTCGTCCGACAGAGCGCATCTCGCCGACTGGACGGCCGCCCGCATCGGCGTCGAGGCCTACGTCGAACCGGAGACGACGGTCACTCCGATCACCGTGGTGCTGGTCGCGAACGACGGTGAGTGGACCCGCCGCGCGGTGGGCGGCGAGAAGGGCGCGCGCAAGCTGGGAGAGGACCTGAAGATCCCGGTCTACGACGTGCGCAAGACCGGGTATCCGCAGCGGATGCGGGACCACGACGCCCGACAGAAGATCATCCGGAGGCGCGAGCAGGGAGCCTGAGCTCCCCGCTCGCGCGAGCGGGTCAGCCCTGCTCGGCGATGTCCTCGAGCACCGAGATCATGGTGCGAACCGGGACACCGGTGCCGCCCTTGCTCGTGTAGCCGTGCGGCCCGCCGGTGTTGAAGGCCGGCCCGGCCACGTCGATGTGCGCCCACTGGACGCCCTCGGCGACGAACTCCTTCAGGTAGAGCCCGGCCGCGAGCATGCCGCCCCACCGGTGGTTGGTGACGTTGGCGAGGTCGGCGACGCGGGAGTCGAGATCGGGTCGCAGTTCGGCCGGCAGCGGCATCGCCCAGGCGTTCTCGCCGATGCGCTGCGAGATGGCGGCGACGCGGTCGCGGAACACCTCGGTGCCCATGACACCCGGGGTGCGTGTGCCGAGGGCGACCATCTGCGCTCCGGTGAGGGTCGCGGTGTCGATGAGATAGTCCGGCTCGTCCTCGCAGGCGCGCACGATGGCGTCGGCGAGAATGAGGCGGCCCTCGGCGTCGGTGTTGATGACCTCGACCGTGGTGCCGCCGTACTGGGTCAGCACGTCGCCGGGACGCTGCGCCGTGGACGACGGCATGTTCTCGGCCATCGGCACCGTCGCGGTGACGTCGATCGGCAGCTTCAACTTGGCCGCCAGCACCACCGTCGCGACCACGGCGGCCGCGCCGGCCATGTCCGAGGTCATGTTCTCCATGCCCGCCGCGGGCTTGATCGAGATGCCGCCGGTGTCGAACGTGATGCCCTTGCCGACGAGAGCGACGGTGGGGGACTTCTTCTTTCCGCCGGACCAGGACAGCCGGACCAGACGCGGCGGGCGGGACGAGCCCTTGCCGACGCCGACGATGCCGCCGTAGCCCCCGCGCTCGAGTGCCTTCTCGTCGAGCACCTGCACGGTGAGGCCGGCCTCGGTCCCGAGGGCACGGGCGCGCTCGGCGAACTCGGCCGGGAAGAGGTGGCTCGGGGGCGTGTTGACGAGGTCACGCGCGGTGGCGACCGCCTCGGCGACGGCCTCGGAGCGCGCGAGTTCGGCGCGAGCCTGCTTGTCGCGCGGCGATCCGACGAGCAGATCCACCCGCGTGATCGGTGTCGCGTCGTCCTTGGGCGCCGACTTCTGCTTGTACTCGCTGAACTGGTAGGCGCCGAGGTAGAGGCCCTCCGCGGCGGCGGCGAGGCCGACGGCGGACAGGGTCGTCGCGACGTGGCCGATGCCGGTGAGCGCGCGCGCCGCCGATCCGGCCGCACGACGCAGCACGTCGTCGGTGCGCTCGGCGGCGGTGCCCAGACCGACGGCGAGAACGCTGGCGGCGGGCAGGGACGAGGGTGCGGGAACGCGGGTGACCTGATCGGCCCGGCCGGTGGCGCCGAGGGCCGTGACCGCGGCGAGGACGTCTGCGGCGGCGTTCCCGAGGAAGTCCTCGCCGACGATGCGGACACCGTCGTCGGTCTTCTCGAGTCCGACGACGACGACCTCGACGGCCTTGTCGATGGTTCCGGCGAGGACCAGTTCGGGTCCGAGTGTGCGCTGCGACTGACTGCTCACGTGCTGCTGCTCCTGATGGTCGGGGACGGTCGGTGAGGGTGGAGCGACGCAGTCGATCGTATGCCGACACCGACATCGGGCTCGTCTGAGTTAGCGTTCCCCACCATGAGCGAAGAGTTGTTGCACGGTCCGGTCCACGAGGCGCACGTCGCCCTCGGAGCCACGTTCGCCCCCTTCGGCGGGTGGACGATGCCGGTGTCGTACGCGGGCACCGTCTCCGAGCACACGTCGACGCGCACCACCGCGGGGTTGTTCGACGTGAGTCACCTGGGCAAGGCGGTCGTCTCCGGTCCCGGCGCCGCGGCGTACGTCGACTCGGTGCTGACCAACGCGCTCGACCGCATCGGGCCCGGCCAGGCGCAGTACACGTTGTGCTGCACCGAGAACGGCGGAGTGGTCGACGACCTCATCGCCTACCTCGTGTCCGACGACGAGGTGTTCCTCGTGCCCAACGCGGCCAACACCGCCGCCGTGGTCGAGGTGCTGGCGCAGGGTGCCCCGGCCGGCATCGAGGTCCGCTCGGCCCACCGGGAGTACGGCGTCCTCGCCGTGCAGGGACCGCGGTCGGCCGACGTCCTCGCCGCCGTCGGGCTGCCGTCCTCCCTCGATTACATGGCGTTCGAGGACGTCGCGTTCGGATCCGGCTCGGTACGGGTCTGTCGCACCGGCTACACGGGGGAGCACGGGTACGAGCTGCTGCCGCAGTGGGACACGGCCGCGTCGCTGTTCGAGGCGCTGCTGGGCGCGGTGCGCGAGGTGGGCGGCGAGCCCGCCGGTCTCGGAGCGCGCGACACGCTGCGCACCGAGATGGGCTACCCGCTGCACGGGCACGAGCTGTCCGTCGACATCAGTCCGCTGGAAGCGCGCTGCGGCTGGGCGGTGGGCTGGAAGAAGGACGAGTTCCGCGGACGCGACGCCCTCGTGGCGCAGAAGGAGGCGGGCGCACCCCGCACCCTCGTCGGCCTCCGCGCCGTCGGACGCGGTGTGCTGCGTCCGGATCTGACCGTCCTGCGCCCGGGGAATTCGGTCGGCACCGGAGAACCGGTCGGTGCGACCACGTCCGGCACCTTCTCGCCGACCCTCAAGGTGGGCATCGCGCTCGCGTTGCTCGACACCGCGGCGGGCGTCGCCGTCGGTGACGCGGTCGACGTGGACGTGCGTGGTCGGGCGATCGCGTGCGAGGTGGTCAGGCCGCCGTTCGTCGAGGCGCACGTGCGGTGAGATGCCACACCACGCTGCTTTAGAGTGTTCGGCATGACTGGCCTGGAATTCACGCGTCACGAGCACCCGTCGCCCGCCACCGCGGAAGCGCGGGCAGCGGTGTTGCAGGCGCCCGGGTTCGGCGTGCACTTCACCGATCACATGGTGGCCATCGACTACGACGCCGGCACCGGGTGGCACGACGCGGTGGTGACGCCCTACGCGCCGTTCCCGATGGATCCCGCGGCCATGGTTCTGCACTACGGCCAGGCCATCTTCGAAGGTCTCAAGGTCTACCGCCAGCCCGACGGCAGTCTCGCGTCGTTCCGCCCCGGCGCGAACGCGGAGCGTCTGCAGAGCTCGGCCGCGCGGTTGGCGATGCCGGCCCTGCCGGTGGAGCTGTTTCGCGAGTCCATCGAGCAGCTGCTCGCCGTCGACCACGAGTGGGTGCCCGTCGCCGGCGGCGAGGACGCGCTCTACCTGCGGCCGTTCATGTTCGCCACCGAGGCGGGGCTGGGCGTGCGCCCGTCGTCCTCCTACCGCTACCTCCTCATCGCCTCGCCCGCCGGCGCGTACTTCCCGCGCGGGGTCAAGCCGGTCAGCGTGTGGCTCTCCACCGAGTACGTGCGCGCCGCGCCGGGCGGCACCGGCGCCGCGAAGTTCGCGGGCAACTACGCGGCCTCGTTGCTGGCCCAGGCGCAGGCCGCGGACCAGGGCTGCGACCAGGTCGTGTGGCTCGACGCGCTCGAGCGCCGCTACGTCGAGGAGATGGGCGGGATGAACCTGTTCTTCGTCTTCGGCTCCGGACCCGACGCGCGGTTGGTCACGCCGTCCCTGTCCGGCTCGCTGCTGCCCGGCATCACGCGTGACTCGCTGCTGGCGCTCGCCACCGACGCGGGCTTCGCCGTGGAGGAGCGCAAGATCTCCACGGACGAGTGGCAGAAGAAGGCGGAGTCGGGCGAGATCACCGAGGTCTTCGCGTGTGGCACCGCAGCCGTGATCACCCCCGTCGGCAGTGTGAAGTCGGCCGAGGGCGACTTCCGCATCGGTACCGGAGAGCCCGGCGAGGTCACCATGGCTCTGCGCGACACACTCACCGGAATCCAGCGCGGCACCTTCGCCGACACCCACGGCTGGATGAGCACGCTGCGCGACTGATCGCTCAGCCGACGAGGCAGAGCACGAGCACCACGGCGGTGGTCAGCTCGATGCTCGCCCCGAGCACGTCACCGACGAGACCGCCGAATCGCCGAACGCAGTGCCGGGCGAGCAGAGTGACGGCAGCGAGTGCCACCGCGACGGCTGCCACTCCCTGCAGCGGGACGCCGGGGACGGCGAGCAGCCCGGCGGCGAGTGCCACGAGGACCCACAGGGTGACCACGGCGGGTGACTGCGACGCCGCGACGAGTGAGCCGAAGCCACTGCCGGTGGCGGCGGGCACCGAGCGGCGGCACACGATCACGACGGCGCACCGGGACACGACGGCAGCGACCACGATCGCGAGAGCGTCTCCCCGAGAGACGAGTTCGCCCATGGCCACCGCCTGCACGCCGAGAATCAGAACGAGGGTCGCGGCCCCGAACGGTCCGGTGGACCCGGACTTCATGATCGCCAGCGCACGCTCGGCCGGGCCGTAGGACCCGAGTCCGTCCGCGGTGTCCGCGAGCCCGTCGAGATGCATTCCGCGGGTCAGCAGCGCCAGGATGCCGACGCCCAGCAGTCCCGCGAGCAGGGGCGGCAGGTCGGCTGCGGCGCACGACCACACCACCAGTGCGGCCGCGCCGCCCAGCGCCAGGCCCACGAGCGGGACGATCCCGATCGCGCGACGTGCGTCGTCGCGATCGACGGCGTCCGGACCACGCACCGGCAGCACCGTCAGCCAGGAGAACGCCAGGCGCACCGGGTCCAGGAACATCAGGGCCGCGTGCTCACTCCGGCATCGGAGAACGTCGCCATGTCGGCGAGTGTCGCGACGGCACCGGACAGGATCGGCAGCGCGACCATCGCCCCTGAGCCCTCGCCGAGGCGCATCGACAGGTCGAGCAGGGGATCGAGTCGCAGGTGTGCGAGCGCCAACGCGTGTGCCGGTTCCGTCGACCGATGGCCGGCCAGCCACCACGACGAGGCGCCGACCGAGAGATCGTTCGCGACCAGTGCCGCCGCCGTGACGACGACGCCGTCGAGCAGCACCGGTGTGCGACGCACCGCGGCCTGCACCAGGAAGCCGGTCATCGCGGCGAGATCGGCGCCGCCGACGGTGCGCAGCAGTGCGATCGGGTCGCGGGTGACGGGACGCGCACGCCGCAGGGCGTCACGGATCGCGGCGGTCTTGCGGATCCACCCCGCGTCGTCGATGCCGGTACCGCGGCCGACCGCCGCCACCGGTTCGGTGTTGGTGACGGCAGCGATCAGCACGGTGGCGGGGGTGGTGTTGCCGATGCCCATGTCGCCGGCGATCAACAGGTCGGCGCCGCCGTCGACCTCCTCGTCGGCGATGTCGCGGCCCGCTGTCAGGGCGGCGATCACCTCGTCCTGCGACAGTGCGTCCTCGCGGTCGATCGACCCACTGGAGCGACGCACCTTGTGCGACGACACGGAGTCGTCGGTGTCCGCGTCGACCGCGATGTCCACCACTCGCACGGTCGCACCGGACACCGTCGCCAATGCGTTGATCGCGGCGCCGCCGGCGGCGATGTTCGCGACCATCTGCGCCGTCACCTCCGGCGGGTACGCGGAGACCCCACCGCGGGCGATGCCGTGATCGCCGGCGAAGACCACGGCGCGAGCCCGAGCGAACCGATGCGGAGGGCTCACGCCCTGGCACGACGCGACCCACACGGCGAGGTCCTCGAGACGGCCGAGCGAGTCCGCGGGCTTGGTCAACGACGACTGCCTGGCTCTCGCCTCACGGGCGATCTCGGCGTCGGGTGGATCCACCGGACGGAACAGTGCGGAACTCTCGGTCACCACGTGCCTCTCGATCGGTCGGTGGGTCGGTCGCTCGGTCGGGTGAGGGGGACGGACAACCCGGCCACCACCAACGTCACCGCGTCACACACCTGCGCGAGACGGGCGTTCGCGGCACCGATCTCGTCGCGGAAGAGTCTGCCCGCCCGCGACTCCGGGATCACGCCCAGACCCACCTCGGGGGAGACGAGCACCAGCGGACTCTCGAACCGGTCGACGGCCGTCACCAGGTCGTCGACCGCGGCCACCACCGTGCCGCGCGGCGAGTCCCACGCGCGCAGATCGTCCAGCGCGCCGGTGAGCCAGGTCCCCAGGTCGTCGACCAGTGTGGGCACGTCGTCCCGCAGGGCCTCGGACAGTGCCGCGTACGAGGTGATCTCGACCGTGGACCAGTGCTCCGGCCGCGTCCGTCGATGCGTGTCGATGCGGGCGTCCCAATCGGCGTCCGCACTGTTCCGCCGCCCGGTGGCCACGTACCGGACCTCGGCGTGACCGGCCAGCAACGACTCCGCATGGCCGGACTTGCCGGACCGGGCACCTCCGAGGACGAGCGTGCGCGTCACCGCGGGTGCGCTCAGACCGCGTCGCCGGGGCCGACGCGAGGCTTGGGGGCACGCATCTTGCGGACCTGCGACGCGCGGACGAACGAGTACCAGCCGAGCTTGAAGCCGCCGTCCGGAGTCTCGGGGAAACGGTCCCGCACCTTGTTGTTGACGCGGCGGCCGAGCAGATAGCCGTCGATACCCATGAAGATCATCATGATGAACAGCGCGAGCGTGACGATCGACTGCACCTCGGGGCTCAGGAACAGTGCCACGAGCAGGATCAGGGCCATCGGCATGAAGAGCCCGACGAAGTTGCGACGCGAGTCGACCAGGTCACGCGCGTAGGCGCGGACGGGGCCCTTGTCGCGGGGGAGGAGGAACTTGTCCTCGCCGGCCATCATGCGGGCACGCTGGTCCGCGGCCTTCGCGCGACGCTCGGCCGAGGCGGCCTTGCGTTCGTCCTTGCTGCCCCGCGTCGCCTTGCGTCGCGCCCGGGCCTCCTTGGCCGTCAGCGGCGCCGGTGCGACCGGGCCACGGCGGCGGCCCTCGGCCTCACGCCGTGAGGGCGTCGGACGGCCCTTGCCGAGGCTGACGTTGCCGCGGGTCTGCGCCGTGCTCTCGTCCAGGCTCGTCGACTCGTGGTCGACGGGGGTCTGGGTGTCGGACTTCTCACTCGACTTACCGAAGGGCAGCTTCACCCCCACAGGTTATTCGACGTTCACCCCCACGCGAACACCGCAGTCGTGGGCTCTCACGACCGGCGCTCCTCGTTAGAGTGTTCCGATGCGCGTTCTCATCGCCCCCGATTCCTTCGGAGACACCCTGACCGCGGCCGAAGCAGCCGACGCCATCGCGGCGGGGTGGTCGAGCGCGCGCGACGACGAGCTGATCCTCGCGCCCCAGTCCGACGGCGGACCCGGGTTCGTCGACGCACTCGCGGCCGACGGCGGCGAGGTGATCGAGTCGACCGTGTCCGGACCCCTCGGCGACGTCGTGACCGCGCGCTGGTTGCTCGACGGCGCGACCGCCTACGTGGAGGTCGCGCAGACCGTCGGTCTCGGACTGCTCGGTCGTTCGCCGGATCCGGAGTCGGCCGTCGCGGCGTCCAGCAGGGGAGTGGGGCAGATCGTCGCGGAGGCGCTGACCCGTGGAGCGACCACCGTGGTGGTCGGTCTCGGTGGCAGCAGCTCGACCGACGGCGGCGCGGGCATGATCGAGGCCCTCGGGGGACCCGACGCGGCGGTCGCAGCTCTCGCTGACGTCGACCTCGTCGCGGCCACGGACGTCGACAATCCGCTGCTGGGCCCCGCCGGTGCGGCCGCGGTGTTCGGACCGCAGAAGGGTGCGGACGCGGACACCGTGCGCGTCCTGGAGGAGCGGAACGCCGACTGGTGCGTCGAGCTCGATCGCGTCGCCGAGCGCGCGGTGGCGGACCTGCCGGGGGCGGGTGCGGCCGGCGGCCTGGGCGCCGCGTTGCTCGCGCTGGGAGCGACCCGCACGTCCGGGGCCGATCTGGTGGCCGAGCGCACCCGTCGCCACGAGGTGATGCCGACGGTCGACGTGGTGCTGACGGGCGAGGGGAAGTTCGACTCGCAGTCGTTGCGAGGAAAGGTGGTGACCGCTCTCGCGGGGTCGGCTCGCGAGCACGGTGTGCGCACGGTGGTCCTCGCCGGTCAGGTGCGTCTGGGCGAGGACGACATGCGCGCGGCGGGCATCGAGTCGGCGCACTCGGTGACCGATTTCGCCGGATCGGTCGACCTCGCCATGTCGGACGCGCGTGCCCAGCTGACCGGCCTCGCCGCGGACGTCGCCCGCACCGGCTCGTGGGCGTGACCGCCCCGGCGATCGTGTGGAATAGCGGGGTCGGGAGTACCGTTGACTGTGTTCGCCGGCGTTGTCGCCGAGAGGGCACGAACGATAGGGAGAACCCATGACTGTGCAGAACGACGTCGCCACCAGTGACGTGACCACCACCGACACCGAGACGCACGCCGTCCTGATGACCGAAGCGGCCTCGTCCAAGGCCAAGGCACTGCTGGATCAGGAAGGCCGCGACGACCTGGCGCTGCGCATCGCGGTTCAGCCCGGCGGGTGCGCAGGGCTGCGCTACCAGCTGTTCTTCGACGACCGCTCGCTCGACGGCGACCTGGTCAAGGACTTCGGCGGCGTCACGCTCGCCGTGGACCGGATGAGCGCGCCGTACGTCGAGGGCGCGTCGATCGACTTCGTCGACACCATCGAGAAGCAGGGCTTCACGATCGACAACCCCAACGCCACGGGTTCGTGCGCGTGCGGTGACTCCTTCAACTGAGTCCCGAGTAGTCTCCCGCCGTCCCCGGCACCCTGCGTGGGTACCGGGTACGACGTGTGTCCGGGGTGCGTCGTCCCGGGGCGTCCGTCTGATGGGGTTCACCCACTCGTCACCCGGGTAAGGTTCACAGCAGTTCTCCTCCACCTGCTGCGAAAGGCCCTCGGACGTGACCATTGCGGTGTCCGGCTCCATTGCTACCGACCATCTGATGCGGTTTCCCGGTCGGTTCGCCGACCAGTTCCTCGCCGATCAGCTGGCACACGTCTCGCTGAGCTTCCTCGTCGACGACCTCGTCATCCGCAAGGGCGGGGTGGGCGGCAACATCGCCTACGCCATGGGTGTTCTGGGCGGCGCACCGCTGCTCGTCGGCTCGGTCGGTCCCGACTTCGCCGAGTATCAGACGTGGCTCGAGGACAACGGCGTCGACTGCTCCGCCGTCACCCTCTCCGAGACGGCTCACACCGCGCGTTTCGTCTGCACCACCGACGAGGACATGGCACAGATCGCCTCGTTCTACCCCGGCGCGATGACCGAGGCCGGCGACATCTCCGTCCACACCGTGGCCGAGGGTCGCGACCTGGAACTCGTCCTGGTCGGCGCCAACGACCCGGCCGCGATGATGCGCCACACGGCGGAGTGCCGCGAACTGGGCATCCCCTTCGCCGCGGATCCGTCGCAGCAGCTCGCACGCCTCGACGGCACGCAGGCCACCGAGCTCATCCAGGGTGCCGAGTACCTGTTCACCAACGAGTACGAGTGGGGCCTCCTCCGTCAGAAGACCGGGCTGACCGAACGCCAGATCCGCGACACCGTCGGCCTGCGCGTGACCACGCTCGGCAAGAACGGCGTCGAGATCGTCGGCGCCGACGGCACGGACATTCGCGTCTCCGTGGTCCCGGAGACCAGCAAGGTCGACCCCACCGGTGTCGGTGACGCGTTCCGCGCCGGCTTCCTCGTCGGCCGCGCCAACGGGCTGGGCCTCGAGCGCGCCGCCCAGCTCGGATCCTTCATCGCGGTGCTCGTGCTCGAGACCACCGGCACCCAGGAATGGACGCTCGTCCGTGACGACGCGATCAAGCGCCTCACCGACGCGTACGGCGACGAGGCCGCGGCCGAGATCGCCGCGATCCTCCCGCAGTAGTTCGCGTCTGCCGGCTAGAGCCGAACCGGGTACGTGGGTTCGGCGATGGCCGGCACGATGCGCTTCTCGACGAAGATGCCGTGCCACACCATGAAGATGAGCACGGTCCACAACCGGCGGCTGTGATCGCTGCGTCCCTCGCGGTGGTCGTTCAGCATGCGGGTGATCGCGGCCTTGTCGAGCAGGTGATCGGTATGGGAATCGGCGATCTGCTGGTGCGCCCAGTCGAAGAGCTCGGTGCCCCGCAGCCAATGCCGAAGCGGCACAGGGAAACCCAGCTTCGCGCGGTTGAGCACATGATCGGGCACGATGCCGTCGAGTGCCTTGCGTAGCGCGTACTTCGTCGTCGACTTCGTGATCTTCTGCTCCAGCGGCAACTGCTCCGCCACCCGGAACACCTCGTTGTCGAGGAACGGCACGCGCAACTCCAACGAGTTGGCCATCGTGATCTTGTCGGCCTTCACCAGGATGTCGCCGCGCAGCCACGTGAACAGGTCCAGATGCTGCATCCGCGCCACCGGGTCCCAGCCGGCGGACTGCGCGTAGATCGGCGCCGTCACGTCCTGATGGGTCCACTCGGGCCGGAACTCCCGCAACACCGACCGCAACTGCGCATCGTTGAAGCTGCGCGCATTGCCGTAGTAGCGCTCCTCCAGGCTCATCGACCCGCGGTGCAGGAGACTCTTGCCGCGGGTGCCCTCCGGGATACGCTCACTCAGTCGACCGGCGGCGCGTCGCAGGGAGGGTGGCAGCTTCTCGAACGGTGCGAGCGACAACGGCTCCCGGTAGATGGTGTAGCCGCCGAACAACTCGTCCGCACCCTCGCCCGACAGCACCACCTTGACGTGCTTCCGTGCTTCCTTGGCGACGAAGTAGAGCGGCACCAGCGCCGGGTCCGCCACCGGATCGTCGAGATACCAGACGATCTCGGGGATCGCCGCGGCGAACTCCTCGGGCCCGACGACCTTGATGACGTGCTTGGCGCCGATCGCAGCGGCCGACTCGGCCGCGACGTCCACCTCGGAGTAGCCCTCACGCTCGAAACCGGTGGTGAAGGTGACCAGATCCGGGTTGTGCCGCATGGCGAGCGCGGCGATCGCCGTGGAGTCGATGCCGCCGGACAGGAACGAGCCGACGGTGACGTCGGCACGCATGTGCTTGGCGACGGAGTCCTCGAGCGCCTCGGCGATCTCGCGGTAGCGCGCCGCCTCGGTGCCCGACGGGACGGGACGCACCGGGAACGTCGGCCGGAAGTAGCGAGTGACGGTCGGCTCGGAGCCGGGAGTCAGGCGAGCGGTGCAGCCGGACTCCAGGCGACGAATGCCCGCGTGGAGCGTCTCGGGTTCCGGCACGTACTGCAGCACCGTGTAGTGCTCCAGGGCGCGGGGGTCGAGCTCGTCGGACACGCCCAACGACTCGAGGAGTTCGAGAATGCTCTTCTTCTCGCTCGCGAACGCGGTGCCCGCGGCGCCCGTCGAGTAGAACAGCGGCTTGATGCCGAACGGGTCACGCGCGAGGAACAGTTCCCGCTTCTCGGTGTCCCACAGCGCGAAGGCGAACATGCCCCGCAGGCGTCGAACGGCGTCGTCGCCCCAGAAGTGGAACGCGGCGAGAATGGCCTCGCCGTCACCCTCGGTGGCGAACGTCGCGCCGTGCTCGCGTGCCAACGTCTCGCGCAGTTCGAGGTAGTTGTAGATCTCGCCGTTGAACACCAGCGCGTAGCGCTCCGGACTCTCCGCGGGGCCCCAGCGGAGCGGCTGGTGCGAGTGCTCGATGTCGATGATCGAGAGCCGGTTGAAGCCCAGCGCCAGATCGTCGTCGTGCCACGTTCCCGGCTCGTCCGGCCCGCGGTGTCGCATGCAGTGCGACGCGTGGCCGACGGCATCGACGACATCTTCCGCGGATGCGTTCGACGTCAGCAGTCCCAGCAGTCCACACACGGTCGGTACGCCTCGTTTCGTTCGGGTGTCGGCCCGGTAGCGGGCCTGGTCACAGGCGTCGCCGGGACCTCGACGGCCCGACGCGCATCGGTCCGAGTATGCCGCAGTGCGGCGGGAACGCCGAAGTGACCGGCCGGGCCCGGTGTCGCCGCCCAACTCGCACCCGACCCGACACGAGAACCGAGCCCGCTTTGGTCTACGCTGCGTAGTACACGAGTACCTCGTGCGTGTGAGCGACTTCGGTGGCTCGTCCGGACGGTTCTCGTACTCTCCATCTGGCAATCAGGAAGGCGTGATCGTGGCGCAGCGTGGTGGTGGATCCGGTCGTCGGACGACACGACGAGTCGGATTGGTGGCCTCTCTTGCAGTGGCCGCCGTGGTGCTGTCGGGCTGCGGCATCGACAATTCCGTACTTCGATTCGGATGGCCGTCGGGCGTCACGCCGCAGGCCGAGCGGATGCGCGAGCTGTGGACGTGGTCCGTCATCGCGGCGCTCATCATGGGCGTCATCGTGTGGGGCCTGACCTTCTGGACGGTGGCGTTCCACCGCAAGAAGAAGGACTCGCCGGAGTTCCCGCGCCAGACCGCGTACAACGTCCCGCTCGAGCTGTTCTACACGGCCGTGCCGTTCGTCATCATCGCCGTCCTCTTCTACTTCACGGTCGTCGTGCAGAACTACGTCCAGGAGAAGCAGGACAACCCCGACGTGGTCGTCGACGTCACCGCGTTCCAGTGGAACTGGAAGTTCGGCTACCGCACCGTCGACCTCAAGGACGGGCAGCCGCTGTACGACGGCACCGACCAGGAGCGCGAGCAGGCAGCAGAGGAGGCCGGCACCCCCGAGGGTGAGGAGCCGGGCCCCCTGTTCGGCCGCGAGAAGTCCGACCAGTCCTACCTGCACTACAACGAGGTCGAGACCGTCGGCTCCAGCTCCGAGGTCCCGATCCTCGTGCTGCCCACGGGCAAGCGCATCGAGTTCGAGATCGCGTCCTCCGACGTCATCCACTCGTTCTGGGTTCCCGAGTTCCTGTTCAAGCGCGACGTCATGCCGAACCCGGACGAGAACAACTCCGACAACGTGTTCCAGATCAGCGAGATCGAGCGTGAGGGTGCCTTCGTCGGGCGCTGCGCCGAGATGTGCGGCACGTACCACGCGATGATGAACTTCGAGGTTCGCGCGGTCAGCCCCGAGGCCTTCGAGAACTACATGGCGGCGCGTCGCGACGGCCAGACCAACGCTCAGGCGCTGGAGTCCATCGGCGAAGAGCCTCGCGCGACCTCCACCTCGCCGTTCAACACCGACCGCACCGTCAAGGCTGCGACCGTGGCAGAAGGAAACTGACATCTCATGAAGATCGAAGCGAAACTCTTCGAGATCCTGACCGGGTTCTTCATCCTCGTCGGAATCCTCTACGGCGTGTTCACCGGCTTCTCGCGGACCGGCATCGAGTGGGCCGGCCTCACCGCCATCGCCCTCTCGGCGGGCCTGACGCTGATCGTCGGAACGTACTTCCGGTTCGTCGCTCGTCGACTGGACACCCGTCCCGAGGACTACGACGACGCGGAGATCGCCGACGGTTCAGGCGACCTGGGCTTCTTCAGCCCCGGTAGCTTCTGGCCCATCATCCTCGCCGGATGCGCCGCCTTCATGGCCCTGGCGTTCGCGTTCTACGAGCCCTGGATGCTCGCGGTCGGCGCCCTCGCCATCATCGCCGCCGCAGCCGGATTGGTCTTCGAGTACCACGTGGGACCCGAGAAGCACTGACACAGCTCCACCCCGAACGCCCCCGGCCTGTGGTCGGGGGCGTTCGGCGTCGGTGAGGTGGGATTGCGCCCTCCTGGTGGGCTTCTCGCACCTCCGGTGTTCCCGCACCCACGCTGCGCCGTCGCACGTCGCCTTGCCGAGCAACACGCATGCGTGACGCGAGGAAGGGTGCGGGAACTGGTGCCCCGGCGGCCGCTCGCGCGATGATGACGACGTGTTCGAGAACTTCGACGAATCGATGATCGAGGTCGAGGCCGCGTCGATCCTCACCCGGCACTGCGGCGCGGGCGATCTCCCAGTGCTGTTGCTGCACGGGCACCCGCGTACGTCGGCGACGTGGCACCGTGTCGCCCCACTGCTGGTCGACGCAGGACATACGGTCGTCTGCCCGGACTTGCGCGGGTACGGACGCTCGCAGGGCCCGGCGCCGACACCCGACCACTCCGCACACTCGAAGCGGGCGATGGCCTCGGACATGGTGCAGGTGATGGCCGCACTCGGGCACCGACGCTTCGCCGTGGTCGGTCACGACCGTGGAAGTTACGTGGCACTGCGCCTGGCCCTGGACCACTCGGGCCTCGTGACCGCGCTGTCCCTGCTCGACTGCATCCCCATCAGCGAGCACCTCGACCGGGCGGACAGTCGATACGCGACCCGATGGTGGCACTGGTTCTTCTACGCCCAGCCCGACTTCCCCGAGCGCGCCATCACTGCCGATCCCTCTTCGTGGTACCGCGGCGATCCGGCCCTCATGGGAGTGGAGAACCACCGTGAGTGGCTGACGGCGATCCACGATCCCGATGTCGTACGCGCGATGCTCGAGGACTACCGAGCAGGACTCACCGTCGACGCCGACCACGAACGCGCCGACCGAGCGCAGGGGAGGACGTTGGCCGTGCCGGTGCAGGTGCTGTGGTCCACACGGGACGACCTCGAGGAGTTGTACGGCGATCCGTTGACCATCTGGCGTGCGTGGGCGCCGGGCGTCGTCGGGCACGCCATCGATTCGGGACACCACATGGCCGAGCAGGCCCCGCACCACCTCGTCGACGCGCTGCTGCCGTTCCTCGCCTCGGCGGGGCGGTGGGATCCAGTGCAGTAGCCCGCGCTCCACACGGTCCAGTGCACCGGATCTGCTGGAGCGGGGCGTTCGTGTGCAGTGATCCGCGGTGGGCGCGGATCACTGCACACAAGAGGGGTGGGTGGCATCCCGATCCGCCGGCGCGGATCTCGGACTGCGCTGACACCCCGCCTCGCCGAGCGACGACGGGTGCGGGAACGAGCGGTGGGGGAGGGGACAGACGAGAAGAGGCGCCACCCGAGTGGGTGGCGCCTCTTCTACCGTTCAGCGGGTCGCTCAGTGCCCGTTGGACTCCGGTCCGTGACCGTTGCCGTTGGACGAGCCGTTGCCGTTCGAGTGGCCGTTGGACGAGCCGTTGCCGTTCGAGTGCCCGTTGCCGTTCGAGTGCCCGTTGCCCTGCGACAGGATCTTCGCCTGGTAGGTGCGGAGCATGGTGAGCTGATCGTGCTCACCCTCGTGCGACAGACGCTCGTGCAGCCGGTGCTCCTCGTCCGAGTCCGGAGTGAAGATGCTGCCCGAGCCGGGCTTGCCGGCGGAACCGAGCTTGTTCATCTTCTTCGGGATCGCAGCACCCTGGTACTCGAGCGGGATCGGGTGGCCGTGATCGTCGACCGGGCCGAGGGGCTGGTGGATCTCGACGTAGGCGCCGTGGGGCAGACGCTTGATGACACCCGTCTCGATGCCGTGCTCGAGGACCTGGCGATCGCTGCGCTGGAGACCGATGCAGAAGCGGTAGGTCAGCAGGTAGACGATCGGAGGCAGGACCACGAGGCCGATGCGGCCGATCCAGGTCATCGCGTTCAGGGAGATCGAGAACTTGTACGCGATGATGTCGTTGACGCAGCTGAGCGTCAGGACCACGTAGAAGGCGATCGCCATGGCGCCGACCGCGGTACGCACCGGAACGTCGCGGGGACGCTGCAGCAGGTTGTGGTGAGCGTCGTCCTTGGTGAAGCGCTTCTCGATCCAGGGGTACGCGATCATGATCGCGAACACCGCACCCATGATGACGGCGACCCAGAAGACGGCCGGGATCATGTAGTTGCCGATGTAGAGCTCCCACGCGGGCCACAGTCGAGCCAGGCCGTCCGTCCACATCATGTAGAAGTCGGGCTGTGAGCCGGCGGAGACCTGCGACGGGTTGTACGGGCCCAGGGCCCACACCGGGTTGATCTGCAGTACTCCACCCATGACCGCGAGGACACCGAAGGTCATGGCGAAGAAGGCGCCGGACTTGACCGCGAAGACCGGGAGGATGCGGACACCCACCACGTTGGTCTCGGTGCGGCCGGGGCCGGGGAACTGCGTGTGCTTCTGGTACCAGACGAGCGCGAGGTGAGCTGCGATGAGCGCCAGGATGATGGCGGGCAGGAGCAGCACGTGCGCGACGTACAGGCGCGGGATGATCAGCGTGCCGGGGAAGTCACCGTTGAAGATCAGCCAGTGCATCCACGTTCCGATGACCGGGATGGAGATCGTGATGCCCGAGAAGGCGGCGCGCAGGCCGGTACCGGACAGCAGGTCGTCGGGGAGCGAGTAGCCGAAGAAGCCCTCGAACATCGCCAGGATGAGCAGCAGCGAGCCGATGACCCAGTTCGCCTCACGCGGGCGACGGAACGCACCGGTGAAGAAGATGCGCATCATGTGCACGATGATCGAGCAGGCGAACAGCAGAGCTGCCCAGTGGTGGATCTGACGGATGAACAGACCGCCGCGCACCTCGAAGGACAGGTCCAGCGTGGTGGCGTACGCCTTGGTCATCTCGACACCGCGCAGGGGAGCGTAGGCGCCCTGGTAGGTGGTCTCCGTCATGGAGGGGTCGTAGAAGAGGGTCAAGTACGTACCGGACAGCAGCAGGATGACGAAGCTGTACAGCGCGATCTCGCCCAGCAGGAACGACCAGTGGGTGGGGAAGACCTTGTTGATCTGACGACGCATACCCGCTGAGAGGTGATAGCGGGAGTCGACGTCCTCGGCTTGCTTCGCAGCGAGCGTGGCGATGGATGGACTCATCGTGAACCTTCCGATGACGACGCAGCAGAAGCGCTCTCCTGCTCGTGTACTCCGGCCGGACGTTCCCAGTAGGCGGGTCCGAGCGGCTCGATGAAATCGCCCGCGGCGACGAGGTAGCCCTCGTCGTTGACCGTGATGGGCAGCTGCGGAAGAGCGCGGGCGGCCGGTCCGAAGATCGGCTTGGCGTACTCCAACGCGTCGAATTGCGACTGGTGGCACGGGCACAGGATCCGGTTGGTCTGCTGCTCGTACAACGATGTGGGGCACCCGAGGTGGGTGCAGATCTTCGAGTAGGCGAAGTAGTCGCCGTAGTTGAAGCTCTCCTGGCCCTTCCGCTTGATGGTGCGGTCGGCGTCCTCGGTACGCAGACGGATGAGCATGACCGCGTTGCGGATGCCCTTCAGTGCGTGCGAGAGCTCCTCCTCGTTTCCACGCTCCGACTCACGGAACGGGAAGACGGTCTCCATGGCGCCGGCGTCGAGATCCTCCGGGCGGACGAGAACGATGTCGTCGACGCGTCCGGTGTAGCGACGCAGGTAGACGGTCTCGCCCTCGTAGTTCGGCGTCCAACCCGAGACCCAGAGCGAGGACTCGTCGCCCTCGGCCCACGGGTTCTTGATCAGACCGCCGAGCGGGAGGATCGACATGACGCCGAGCGCGCCGCCGCCGAAGACGAGGCTGCGCTTGATCATCTTGCGTCGACCCAGCGTGGAGGTGTCGAAGGAGTCGCTGAGCTCGGCGACGACCGTCTTCTTGTCCACCTCGCTCGATCCACCGTCGTGGCGATCCTGGATGGACACCTCTTCGGGGATGAACTTCTTGGTGAACTGCACGGCACCGACGCCGACACCGATGATCGCGAGACCCATGGTGAGACCGATGAGCGGTGTGTACAGGCTGTACAGCCCATAGCTGTCCTCGCCCATGCCGGCGTACTGCCACGGCCAGAACAGGTAGATGGCGATGAAGGCCACGGCCGACACACCCGCCAGGAAGAACCAGAGGCTGACGCTGCGCTCGGCGCGCTTCTCGGCCTTGGTTCCGGGGACGGGCCAGCGTGCGCGACGGAACGCCACGTCCACGTGATCGAGGTTGGTGCCGAGTGCGACGAGCTCGTCGCGGCTCATGGCGGCCAGTTCCTCGTCCGTGTACTTGCGGTCCGGGTCGAAGCCCTCGGGGAACTTGTTCGGATCGCCGGGCACGCCGTCGTCCTTGCGGTTGTCGTCGCTCATGACCTCACTCCGATCCACAGTGCTGCTGCGACGACCGCTCCGATGCCGACCACCCAGATGGCGATGGCTTCCGTACCGGGGCCGAAGCCGCCGAGTCCGTATCCACCGGGAGGCTGCGTCTCGGAGGAGGACTTGACGTACGCGATGATGTCTTTCTTCTCTTCGGGCGTGAGCTGGCGGTCCGAGAACTTGGGCATGTTCTGCGGGCCGGTGACCATCGCCTGGTAGATCTGCTGCTCGTTCGCCGGGTCGAGTGTGGGTGCGTACTTGCCCGAGGACAGCGCGCCGCCGCGACCGGTGAAGTTGTGGCAGGACGCGCAGTTTAGGCGGAAGAGCTCGCTGCCGCGGGCGATGTCGCCGCCACGGAGTGAGTCCTGCGCGATCTCACCGTTGTCGGTGCGCACCACCGTGGGTCCGCCGCCGTTGGCCTGGATGTAGGCGCCGAGAGCGTCGACCTGCGACTGGTTGTACTTCGGGGGCTTCCGCTCGGCCTGGGCCTCGTTGCGCGCCATCGGCATGCGACCGGAGGAGACCTGGAAATAGACGGCTGCTTCGCCGACGCCGATGAGGGACGGTCCGCGGTCCTGGACACCCTGGAGGTTGGCGCCGTGGCACGTCACGCAGGACGTGTCGTAGATCTGCTGGCCTTCGCGCACCATGGCCGCGCTGTCTTCCTGCGCGGTGGCGACCTGGGCGTCGGGGGTGAGGGCGGCGGCGAGGAAGCCCGCGCCGACGAGACCCATGAACAGCGCCATGGCGCCACTGACCCGGCGACGGGTACGACGCTTGCGACGCGCCTTGGTCGCCGAGGCGTCCGGCGTACCGGCGGACACGACAGTGCCGTCGTCGTCGGGAGTGGCGGGGGGAGAGGAACTCATCTGTATCCCTTGTCGTGTCGGGACGGCTTGTCGGATGCGACCGATGAGGCTGTCATCGGGTATTCGACGCCTGCTCGGTCAGCGGATGAAGTAGATCGTCGCGAACAGCGCGATCCAGACGATGTCGACGAAGTGCCAGTAGTACGACACGACGATGGCGGCGGTGGCCTGAGCCGGCGTGAACTTGCTGACCAGGGTGCGGGCGATCAGGAAGACGAAGGCGATCAGACCGCCGATCACGTGCAGGCCGTGGAAGCCGGTGGTGATGTAGAAGACGGAGCCGTAGACGCTGCTCGAGATCGAGGTGCCCTCGTGGACGAGGTGGTAGTACTCGTAGCCCTGGCCGGCGACGAAGAACGCGCCCATGGCCAGAGTGATCGTGTACCAGCGACGCAGTCCGAACACGTCGCCACGCTCGGCGGCGAACACGCCCAGCTGGCAGGTGAAGGACGATGCGATGAGCACCGCGGTCACGGGGACGGCCAGCGTCAGGTTGAGCTCGGTCGGCTCCGGCGGCCACTGGCCGGGAGCGGCCTGAGCCCGCGCGACGAAATACATCGCGAAGAGGCCGGCAAAGAACATCAACTCGCTGGACAGCCACACGATGGTGCCCACGCTGACCATGTTCGGTCGGTTCAGCGAGTGGACACGCTGGGTGATGGCGGATCCCGAAGTACCTACTGCGCTCGTCACATCGAGAAGTATGACTCGTCGTAGTACGGATGGCATAGCCGGGGCGGTATTGGCGAGTCGAGCATCGTTCGCGCGCGCGTGACACAGAATGCCTCCTCGTGGTCCGGTCGGCCCGTCTTCCTGGACTTTCTGTTCAATAGTACTCGTCTGTGCACGTCGGACCGGGTTCCGTCGACCCCCGCGCCCGTGATGTATCCCGCACGCCGGAGTCTCGACCCGAGCTTCAGACTCGATGCCTCCCGAGCGACTCCGGGACCGGTTCCGGCGGCATCTGGCACTGTCGTGACATGACTTCGGGCTCTGGTCGTGGGCGGACACGGTGGTGGCAGCGGCTGTTCGGCCGGGCGGCTCGGGAGCCCCTCGACCCCACTCGCACCGACCTCGTCGTGGTCGCGTCGTGCTTCGACGACGTGGAGGCGTGCTCGACGACCCTCGAGCGCGCGGCGCACACGGACCCCCTCTGGTCCGCGGACGACGACGTGGTGTTGCGCCACCACCTGCTTCTCCCCGCCGATCAGATCGCCGACGCGGTGTCGGTGGCGGCGCAGGACGGTTACAGCGAGGCGACCGCAGGTCCCATGGCGCAGACTCCCGGGCATCTGCCCGGCGGTGTCTCCGACGCGACCGTCCTGGTGCTGCAGCGGGTGCAGGTGCTCGACGCGCTGCACTGCTCGCAGGAACGGTCACGGATGGCGGGGTTGGCCCAACGGCGCGACGGGGTGGTACTGGGCTGGGACGCCCTCCAACCGGCTGCCGAGGACGCATCGCCGGAGCACTAGGCTTCCCGCTCATGAGCGCTGGGGATGGCACGCGTACATGGGCACAGGTCCTCGGGGCCCTGGCATCACGCCAGGACCTGACGGGTGCCGACACGGCGTGGGCGATGGACGAGATCATGTCGGACAACGCCACCGCGGCCCAGATCGCTGCCTTCGGTGTCGCCCTCAAGATGAAGGGCCCCACGTCGGATGAACTGCGCGGACTAGCCGACTCGATGCTCGGCCACGCCAAGCGCGTGCCCGTGGACGACGACGTCGTCGACATCGTCGGTACGGGCGGCGATCGGTCCCACACGGTGAACATCTCGACGATGGCGTCGGTGGTGGTGGCGGCCGCGGGAATCCGGGTGGTCAAGCACGGCAACCGGGCCGCCTCGTCCAAGAGCGGTGGAGCCGACGTGTTGGAAGCGCTGGGCGTGCGTATCGACCAGGGGCCGGAGCGGGTCGCGGCGAGTGTCGCCGAGCTGGGCATCGGGTTCTGCTTCGCGCCCGTGTTCCACCCGGCGCTGCGCTTCGCCGCGGCGCCTCGCAAGGAGATCGGCATCCCCACGGCGTTCAACGTCCTCGGGCCGCTGACGAACCCTGCGAGTCCGCGCGCCGGTCTGGTGGGATGCGCGTTCGACGATCTGATCGACGTCGTCGCGGGCGTGTTCGCGGCGCGCGGCAACTCCGTCCTCGTGGTGCGCGGCGACGACGGGCTGGACGAGATCACCACGTCGACGACCACGTCGGTGCGCGTCGTCCGGAACGGTGTCGTCGACCACGCGGTGCTCGATCCGCGCGATCTCGGCATCGAGCGAGTGCCGCTCGACGCTCTTCGCGGCGGCGACGCCGAGGACAACGCGGCGGCGGCGCGGCGCGTGTTCGCCGGTGAGACGGGTCCGGTGCGGGACGCGGTGCTGCTCAATGCAGCAGGTGCCATCGCCGCGTTCCGCGGCGTCGACGGTTCGCTCGAGGACGCGATGGCCGGTGCGTTGACGACGGCAGCCGCCGCGGTGGACGACGGAGCCGCTCAGACGCTGCTGACGCGATGGGCGGCGTTCACGTCGGCCTGAGTCACTCGCCGATGGAGAAGCCCGCGTCGACGTCGGCGCTCGAGTAGGACTTGAACGCGATGTGCGTGTCTGTCCGCACCACGCCGGTGACGCGGTTGACGCGCTCGGTGATCACCTCGGCGATCTCCTCGTGCGTACGCACCTTGACCACGGCGATCAGGTCTACGTCGCCGGCGCACGAGTACACCTCGGACACACCCGGTACGTCGGCGACGGCACGCGCGGTCTCCGGAATGGAGTGCACCTCGGCGTGGATCAGAACGATGGCGGTGATCATGGTGAACCTTCCGAACTGTCGTGAGAGGGCGAACTGCGGGTCAGCCTAGTTCTCGGCCGTGCGGTCATCCCCAGGCCATCGTGCGTTCCTTCTCGCGGCGTCCGACGTCGCGCACGGCGGCGCACCACTGTGCCCATCGCCCCGCTCCGTGCGCCGGTTCGCACCATCCGTCCGTGGTGTCGACGATGCGGACGCCACCCGACTCGAGCCACCGCGCGATCAGCGCCACCTCCTCCGGCGTGGCACCGCGTAGGGGAGTGGCGTCCGGCACGACGGTCTCCGCACCGGCGACGAGTGCTTCCACCACGGGCATGGGCGCGACGCCGCGGCGGGAACGACCGGCACTGGCGAGACGTCCGTGCCGGACGACGACGAACTCCCACCCGCCGTCGTCGGCGCGGCGCGCGGCGATCAGCTGCTCGATGGCCGCGAGTGCCTGCAGCCGCTGCACCGACCGCAGGGCCGTCAACAGGGTGGCCGCGCGGTCGCGCAGGCGGGCCGCGGACTCGAAGAGCAGATCCTCGGACAGTGCGTCGATCCGGGCGGCGACGGCATCGAGCACCGCTGCGTCGGCACCCTCGGTGAGAGCGCGGAAGGCGACGGGCGCGTCGGCGTACTCCTCGGGAGTGAGCGGGCTCGCCGTCGCCGCCGTGCATCCACCGACGGCCTCGGTGGAACAGTCGTGCACCGCCGAGGCGGCGATGCGGTGGGTGCAGGAGCGCAACCGGGTGTGCTCGGCGACGAGAGCGGCGGCCTCGGCTGCCGCCCCGCGAACGGAGAACGGTCCGAGCGCGCCGGGCGCCGGTGTCCGCACGATGGAGATGCGCGGGAACGCCTCGCTCGTCAGGGTCAGCCACCAGCCCTTGCGGGGGTACTTCGATCGACGGTTGTACGGGGGCGTGTGCGCACTGATGAGCCTCAGTTCGCGCACGCCGGCCTCGATGGCATGGCTGCACTCGACGTGGTCGACCCGGGTCGCGAGGGCGACCATCTCCTTCATGCGTCCGCGGGTCTCGGATCCCGTGAAGTAGTTCCGTACACGGCGGTGGAGGTTCCGTGAGGTGCCGACGTAGAGCACCTCGTCGGACGGTCCGCGGAAGAGATAGACACCGGGGGCGTGCGGAAGGCCCGCCGCGAGCGTGCGTTTGGCGCGGTGCGCCGAGGACACCGTCGGCAGGTAGTCGACGAGTTCGGCGTAGCTGTGGACGCCCTGGTTGCCCACCCGTTCGATCAGCCCGTGCAGGACGTCGACGGTGGCCCGGGCGTCGTCGAGTGCCCGGTGGGTGGGCCTGGTGGACACCTGGAAGAGGGTGGCCAGCGAGGACAGCTTGACCGACGGTGCCTCGTCGCGCGTGAGCACCCGCCGGGCGAGCGTGACGGTGCACAGCACCCGGAACGACGGCCACGCCAGATCCATTCGCGTCGCCGCCGCGCGGAGGAACGCGGTGTCGAAGCGCGCGTTGTGCGCCACCAGCACGCTGCCGCGGGCGAACTCGACGAAGGTGGGCAGGACCCGCTCGATACGAGGGGCGTCGAGAAGCATCGCACCGGTGATGCCCGTCAACGCGACGATGGCGGGCGGAATGGACCGGCCCGGGTCCACGAGCGTCGCCATCTCACCGATCACCCGGCCGCCGCGAACCTTGACGGCACCGATCTCGGTGATCGCGTCCTCGCCCGGTCGGCCTCCGGTGGTCTCGAGGTCCACCACCACGAAGGTCGTGTCCCGCAACGACTGGTCCAGTTCGTCGAATGCGAGCTGCACACCGCGTGCATGCCCCGACACCACAGTCGCCCCATCAGTCACGTGCGTCACCGTAGGTGGTCCCACCGACAGGAACCCGGTCCGTCCACGACGAGCACGCCGTGTCGGTGCACGTCGTTAGCGTCCGTTTCCGAGGCGTGATCGAGCGTCGGATCGGGTGTGATCCGGGCTGAACATCACGGCGAGAGACCGTGAACCACAATGAGACGGAGATCACATGATTGTCGATTGCGGCGAGTGCACCGTGCGCGGAGACGCGTGTTCGGACTGTGTCGTCTCGGTGTTGCTGGGGGTGCCGGGCATGCCCGCGGCGTCGGCCGGCGGCCCGCGTGACACCCCCTTCGCCACGCGCAGAATGCGTCTCGAGCAGGACGAACAGGAGGCGATGGCCGTTCTGGCGGAAAGCGGGTTGGTGCCCCGGTTGCGGTTGGTAGGCAGAGAAATTCCCTCACCGCAGGAGACCGGCCACGACCGACCCGCTGCGGGGCCGGAGCACGCCGCGGGGTGAGTCGGACCGTGATCGTTTCGCGACACGAGTCGGCTGGGCTCGACATCGGGGATGCCGTTTCGTAATCTTTCCGAGACATTGCGGAGTCGAGCAGAGCCACCAGGGACTGCGCCGCAAGGTCACCGCCTAATCGGCCGCCTCTTCCGGGTGGTCGTACCGGGAACCCACCGTTACACCGGGGTGAATCCCGTCGCAGTCGCACCAGCGGCTCGTCGGGTAGGGCTGATCTTCCCAGCCCGAACCCGTCAGCTAACTCGGTCGGCGGATATCAGGAAGAAACGGAGCACATCTTTTCGTGGCGAAACACCGCAAACCCAGCACTGCCTCGCGGCCGGTCCGCAACGTTCTCGTCGCCGGCGCGCTCACCGCAGGCGCTGTCGCCATCCCCGCCGCCCCCGCCTTCGCGGCACCGGTGGAGATCCCCGGTATCGGCACCTTCGAGGTCCCGGACCAGATCCTGAGCCAGCTTCCCCCCATGCCGCAGGTCCCCGCGCTTCCCGGCCCGGCCGCACCGCAGTCCAGCGCCGCGCAGGTCGCCGTGCAGGCAGCCGAGAGCAAGGTCGGCGCACCGTACGTCTACGGAGCCGCAGGCCCCAGTGCGTTCGACTGCTCCGGTCTCATGAAGTGGGCGTACCAGCAGGCCGGTATCGAGCTTCCCCGCACGAGCTACGACCAGGCCGCGGCCGGCGTGCCCGTCTCGCAGGCGGATCTGAAGCCCGGCGACGTCGTGTCCTTCTACGGCGGCTCGCACTCCGGCATGTACGTGGGCAACGGCAACGTCGTCCACGCGTCCACCGAGAGCCAGCCCGTCAAGATCGCTCCGCTGTCGTCGATGCCCTTCGACGGCGCACGTCGCTACGCCTGACGCAGCGACACCTTCGCTCGACACCCTGACGCCGCACTAAACCGATCGCCCGGTCGGTTCTGTGCGGCGTCAGTCGGTGAATCCGCCGTTTTCGACGGGTTCTCGGGCTTCGTGGACAGAATCATCGTTCGCGTCGTAATCTTTCCGTGACGTCCTCGGCCATCATCCGCGCCGCCGAGCGACCCGGACTCGTCCAGATCGGAGAACCGTTCATCGTGCCGTCATCGGTCCACCCCCACGTTCGTCCCACTTCTCGTACGAGACTGCGTGGACTGGTGATCGCGAGTGCGATGACAGCGGCGATCGCCGTCCTCCCCGCCGGTCCCGCCGGCGCCGACCCGGTTCCCGGCGCGTCCGCCTCCGAGGCGGTCACGAAGCTCACCGATCTCTCGCGCGAGTCCGAGCAGACCACCGAGGCGATGCACAACGCCCAGATCGAGCTCGACGCGAAGCTCGCCGCCCAGCAGGAGGCGGACGCTCGACACGACGCCGACCGTGCCGCCCTCGACGCGGCCACGGCGCAGATCGACACGGTGCGGCCCGCCGTCGACAAGATCGCCCGTGCCAACTACCAGGGCGCTCGGACGAACCGGCTCTTCGCGGTCATGGTCAGTGATTCCCCGCAGCAGTTGCTCGACCAGATGTCCGCTCTCGACATCATCTCCACCGACGCGGCCGCCACCGTCGGCACCTTCCGGGAGGCCAGCGACGCCGCAGCGGCAGCCGAGGCGGCGTCACAGCAGTCCGCCGACGCGGCCCGGGTGGCCACGGAGCAGGCGAAGGCTGTCAGCGACGACCTGCAGGGCAAGCAGAGCCGTCTGCAGAGCGAGATAGCCGATGTCGTCGCCGCGTTCGGTTCGCTGTCCGACACGGAGAAGCAGGGGCTGGCCGGCGCCGCGTTCCCGCCGGGCTTCGATCCCTCCGCCATCCTCGGCGCCCTCCCGCCGGGATCGCAGGCCGGAGCACTGTCGGCCGCGTTCACGCAGATCGGCAAGCCGTACGTGTGGGGTGCGACCGGCCCGGACGGGTACGACTGCTCGGGCCTCGTGGTGTGGGCCTACAAGCAGATCGGTAAGACTCTCCCGCGGTCGAGTCAGGCGCAGGCCGCCGGCGGCACCCCCGTCGACAAGGCGAACCTCCAGCCCGGCGACGTGGTCCTGTTCTATCCCGACGCATCGCACGTGGGTCTCTACGCCGGTAACGGCAACGTGGTCCATGCATCGACCTTCGGTGTTCCCGTTCGTGTCGAGTCGATGGCATCGTGGCCCTTCTACGGCGCTCGCCGCTACTGACGGTCCGCGCCCTGGCGGCGCTGGGCCTGGTTCTCTCCCTTCTGGTGGCGTGTTCGCCGTCGGCACCCGACGAGCAGACGCCCACGACGACTGCGGGCCCGGACGCCCGCACCGTCGGTGTCACGGCACTGCTCGACTCATGGACGGCCGCACTCCGCTCCGACGACGAGGCCGCGCTGCGCGAGTTGATCGACTCCGACGCTGACCCGGGATTCGCTGATCGCGAGATCGCCCGCGCGCAGGCGCTGCGCGGTCTGCCGCTGTCCGACTTCGGCTACGAGATCACTCCGGGTCCGGAGACTCCGGTGCCGGTCGATCGGGCGGATGCACTCGCGGCCACCGAGGTGTGGGCGCCGAACGTCGCACTGCGCTACGCCTGGGCCGACGCCGACATCGGTTCCACGAGTCGCGACATCGCACTCGTCGTCGCTCGTCGGGGCGACACGTGGCGTCTGGTCTCCGATGCCGACCTGCCGCAGTACGGGCGCACCACGTGGCGTGGCCCGTGGGACTTCGGGCCGGTGGTCACGGAGCGAGTCGCCACCGGGTCGACCACGTCGCTCGTCGTGGGTCACGAGGCGCAGCGCGCCTTCATCGACGACCTCGCGGCGGAGCTGCCCTCCGCGGTGGCGGCCGTGACCGAGTTCGCCGGGCTCGGATGGTCTCGCCGCGCGGTCCTGACGGTCACCGGTTCCGATGCCGAGTTCATCAGTGCGGCAGACGGATTCACGTCCACCGATGTCGCGGCCTCGACGATCGCGGATCCGGTCCGCGGGGGCCTGGTCACCGGCCAGCGCATCGTCTTCGGCCCGACTGCGCCGGACCGGCTCACCGACTCGACCCGCCGCACCGTGCTGCGCCACGAGCTCACCCACGTGGCCATGCGCGCGGTCACCGGGGAGGACGCGCCCCTGTGGATGCTCGAGGGTTTCGCCGACTACTCGGGCTATCGAGGCTCGGGACTGTCCTTCGACGAGATCGCGCCCACCCTCGCGGCCGTGGTCCGCGCGGCGGGACCGCCCAGGGTCCTCCCGGAGGACTCGGACTTCGCCGCGGGTGGCAGTCGCGGATCGATCGCGTACGAGTCCGCCTGGTCGGTGGCCTCGTTCGTCGCCGACCGGTTCGGGGAGCCGGTGCTCCGGCAGCTGTACGACCGTTTCGCGGCCGGACCGACCGATCCCACCGTGACCGACTCGGTCTTCTCGGCCACGCTGGGCTTCGGCACCGTCGACTTCCTCGCGCAGTGGGGGCAGTGGGTGGCGGAACAGGCCGCCGGGCAGAGCTGACGGCGGTCTCCGTCTACGGTGGTCCCATGCGTCGAACGCTGCTGGTGACCAATGACTTTCCTCCGCGGCGCGGCGGCATCCAGTCGTATCTGCACACCTTCGCCCAGCTGTTGCCCGCGGACGAACTGGTGGTCTACGCACCGCGGTGGCGTGGCGACTCCCACGTGCGGTTCGACGCGGAGCAGCCCTTCGAGGTGGTGCGGCACCCGACGACGTTGATGCTTCCGACACCGGCCGTTGCCCGTCGGGCGGCCAGGCTGGTGGCCGACCGACAGTGCGACACGGTGTGGTTCGGGGCCGCTGCTCCGCTCGCCGTGCTCGGACCGCACCTGCGCCGTGCCGGAGCCGAGCGCGTCGTGGCCTCCACCCACGGTCACGAGGTGGGCTGGTCGATGCTGCCGGCGGCGCGGCAGGTGCTCGGTCGTATCGGCTCGACGGCGGACGTCGTCACCTTCGTCAGCCGTTACACGCGGGGCCGATTCGCCGCGGCCTTCGGGGCGGACGCGGCCCTCGAACACGTGCCGCCGGGGGTCGACTCGACCGTGTTCGCGCCCGACACGTCGGCACGGGAGACACTGCGCGCGCGCTACGGCCTGGGTGATCGGCCGACCGTCCTGTGCCTGTCGCGGTTGGTGCCGCGCAAGGGACAGGACATGCTGATCCGGGCGCTACCGGGGATTCGCGCGGAGATCGACGGGGCCGTGTTGGTCGTCGTCGGCGGCGGTCCGTACGGCGACACCCTGCGGGCTCTGGCGCAGTCGTGCGGGGTGGCGGATCACGTCGTGTTCACGGGGTCGGTGCCGGCCGAGGAACTGGCGGCACACCACACCCTCGCCGACGTGTTCGCCATGCCGTGTCGCACCCGCGGTGCCGGTCTGGACGTCGAGGGCCTGGGCATCGTGTTCCTCGAAGCGTCCGCGTCCGGCGTGCCGGTGGTCGCGGGCCGGTCGGGTGGAGCGCCGGAGACCGTCGTCGAGGGCGTCACCGGCACAACCGTCGACGGCACCTCGGTCGACGACGTCCGGCGCGCCGTCGTGGACGTGCTGTCCGATCGTGACCGCGCCGCGGCGATGGGGGCCGCGGGACGCGAGTTCGTCTCCACCGAGTGGCGGTGGGACGACCTCGCCGCCCGACTGGCTCACTTGCTGTAGATGGCCTCGATGTCGCTCGCGTAGGACTTCTGGACGACGGCGCGCTTGAGCTTCATCGTCGGGGTCAGCTCGCCGCCCTCTTCGGTGAAGTCCGCCGGCAGGATCCGGTACTTCTTGATGGACTCCGCGTGCGAGACCGTCTTGTTGGCTTCGGCCACGGCAGCGTCGATCTCCGCGACGAGGTCGGGATCCTTCGTCAGGTCGGCGACGGTGGCGCCCTCGTCCTTGCCGTTGCGCTGCTTCCAGCCGGGGAACGCGTCGGGGTCGATGGTGATGAGCGCGCCGATGAACGGCTTCTGGTCACCGACGACCATGGCCTGACCGATGAGCGCGCTGGCCCGCAGCGAGTCCTCGAGGCCGGCGGGTGAGACGTTCTTGCCACCCGCCGTCACGATGATCTCCTTCTTGCGCCCGGTGATGGCGATGAAGCCGTCCTCGTCCACGGCGCCGAGATCGCCGGTGTGGAACCACCCGTCGGTCAGCGCCTCGGCGGTGGCGTCGTCGTTCTTCCAGTAGCCCTCGAAGACCACGCCGCCCTTGAGCAGGATCTCCCCGTCGTCGGCGATGCGGACGGCGTTGCCCGGCAACGGCTTTCCGACAGTGCCGATGCGCTGTTCGTCCGGCGTGTTCACCGCTGCCGCGGCGGTGGTCTCGGTCAGGCCGTAACCCTCGTAGATGGTCACACCGATGCCGCGGTAGAAGTGCGCGAGGCGCTCACCCAGCGGGGCGCCGCCCGAGATGGCGAGTTCGCACTGCCCACCGAGCGCTGCGCGAAGCTTGCCGTAGACCAGACGGTCGAACACAGCGTGCTTGGCGCGCAGCACGATCGACGGGCCACCGGTGTCCCGCGCCGCGCTGTAGGCGACGGCGGTGTCGGCGGCCGCGTCGAAGATCTTGCCCTTGCCGTCGCCGTGAGCCTTCTGACGCGCGGTGTTGTACACCTTCTCGAACACGCGCGGGACGCTGAGGATGAAGTGCGGTCGGAACGAGCCGAAGTTGTCGACGAGGTGCGGGATGTCGTGGGTGTGCCCGAGTGTCGCGCCCTGGTCGAAGGCGGCGATGGACACCGCACGTGCCAGCACGTGGGCCATCGGCAGGAACATCAGGGTGGTGCGTCCCTCGGTGAGCATGCGGCCGATGGAACTGGCGGCGATACCGCGGGACTCGGCGATCAGGTTGGAGTGCGTGAGCACGCAGCCCTTCGGCCGTCCCGTGGTGCCGGAGGTGAAGACGAGCGTCGCCGGGTCCGAGGAGCGCAGCGCCGCGACGCGGTCGGCCACCGTCGCGTCGGTGATTTGGGCACCGGCGTCGGTGAGGACGTCGATGGCGCCGGGCCGCTCGGCGGAGGCGTCGATCTGCAGTACCGTCGCGACACCCGGCAGCACGGGAAGGATGTCGGTGAGGATGTTCGTGTGGGCCACCGTCTCGGCGATCATCGCGGCGGCGCCCGAGTTCTCGAGGATCCACCGCACCTGGTCCGACGACGACGTCTCGTACACCGGAACGGTGACGGCGCCGGCGGACCAGATCGCGTAGTCGAGCAGGGGCCACTCGTAGCGGGTCGACGACATGAGGGCGACCCGGTCGCCCTGCTTGACGCCGGATGCGATGAGCCCCTTGGCCACTGCGCGAACCTGGGCCGCGAAGTCCGCTGCGCGGACGTCCGACCACCCGTCGCGGGTGGCGCGGCGGTACACCACGACGTCGGGCCGAGTCTTCTCGTGCGCGAACACGGCGTCGACCACCGACGCGTCGTCCTCGATGGTGAATGGTGCCGGGACGGTGAACTCGCGCACGGATTCCTCCGATGTCGTAGCGGTTTCGGACGAGGCTTCACAGTAATCCTGTCCATTCCCCGGATGTCACCGGCACGTGCTCGTCGACCGAGGTCGTCGACGCCGTCGACGAGGGCACGTGGGATTCTGGTCCGCATGAGCAGTGTGCAGGTCGCCGACCAGACGTTCGTCGCGGCGCGGGCCGAGGACGTCGCGGCGCTCGTGTCGGACACCCGTCGATGGCGGGCCTGGTTCCCGGGTCTCACCGTCACGGTCCAGGAGGACCGGGCCGAGAAGGGTGTCCGATGGGTCGTCGCGGGACAGCTCCGGGGAACCATGGAGGTGTGGCTCGAGCCGATGCTCGACGGCGTCGTACTCCACTACTTCCTGCACGCGGAGCCGACCGACGGAGTGCAGGAACCGTCCACCCACCGCCGACGAGTACTGGGCAAGCAGATGTCGTTCGAGATCAAGGCGCTCCTCGAGGCCGGGCGGGCGGCGGGAGAACCGCCGGTCCCGGGGCTTCGGTCCTGACTCGCGGGTACTCGCGGCGACAGGAACCGACCCCGCCGTTCGGGCGGTGCCACCGGACGGTCGATCATGTGGGTACACGGACGCCGATCAGGTGACGGCACGCGGCGCGGAGGGAACGAGTTCCATGGCAGACAAGACCACGAAATCGATCGTCGTCGGAGCGGCGCCGGACGAGGTGATGGCGGTCATCGCCGATTTCCCCAGGTATCCGGAATGGGTCACCGCGGCCAAGTCGGTCGAGATCCTCGAGGAGGGGGAGTCCGGCCGGGCTCGCCGGGTCCGGTTCGTGCTCGACGCGGGCATGGTCAAGGACACCTACGAGCTCGAGTACGACTGGCGGCCGGACGGCACCGCGGTGTCGTGGACGCTCGTCGCGGGGGAGATGCAGAAGTCCCAGGTCGGGTCCTACGTGCTCACCGAGAAAGGTGCCGGAAGCACCGAGGTGACCTACGAACTGACGGTCGATCTCGCCATTCCCATGATCGGCTTGTTCAAGCGCAAGGCGGAGAAGGTCATCACCGACACCGCGTTGAAGGAATTGAAGAAGCGAGTCGAAGGCTGAGCGATCGCGTTCCCGAGACCGCCGCGCGGATCACGTTCGTCGTCGGAGCCGGCGGTGCGGGCAAGTCCACCGTCGCCGCGGCCCTGGCCGTCGACGCACACCGCGCCGGTCGGCGTGTGCTTCTCGCGTCCGTCGACGGCGCGGATCCGTCGGACCTGGTGTCCGACGTCGCAGTCGAGGTGCTGCGCATCGACCCCTCGGCCGTTCTCGAATCGCAGTACCGCCTGCTGACCACGGCTCTGGCGATGGCCGGACGCCACGACCACGGCGCCGGTCCGACGCTGCCGGATCCCGAGGAGCTGACGTCGCTGCCGGGCGCCGAGCCGCTCACCGCGCTGCTCGAGGTGGTGCGCGTCGCCGACAGCGGCGAGTGGGACGACGTGATCGTCGACTGCCCCGGACCGATGTCCTGGCGGGAGATCGTCGCGACCCCCGGAGCTGTCGCGGGGTACGTCGAACGCATCTGGCCACGTCATGCCCGCGTCGTGGCCTCGACGGGCCAGGACGTCCGCGCGGCCGTCCTGGTGGAGCTCGTCGATCGTGTCGTGGCGGCGGCGACGTCGGTCACCGCCGTGCTCGAGGACGACGGACGGACCTCTGCGGTCGTCGTCTCGCGTCCGACCGCGCGGTCCTTCGCAACGGCGCGAGAGCTGGTAGCCGTCACCAGTTTCCACGGCGTCCGCGTCGATCGTGTGGTGGCCGTGGGGGTGATCCCGGACCTCGGGGCCGGGGCGCCGTCGTCCGTGCTGGGCACGCATCCCGGCGTGTTCTGGATGGACCGGGCGCACGCGGAGCATCGCGCGGCGCTGGCGGAGTTCCGCGGCGCTGTGGGCGATCTCCGCGTCGACGTCGTGTCGGCCCAGCCCACCGAGCCGGTAGGGTCGACTGCTCTGGGGGCCGTCGCGGCCGACCTGAACGGGCAGGTGGCGGCCGGACACGGCGGCGCGCTGCCCGCGCTGTCGCCGCGGGTGCGGCACGAGTCCGGGCAGGGCCTGGACTCGGTGTACGTGATGGACGTCCCGCTGCCGTTCGTCGACACGGACTCGGTGGCGGTGGGTCGGGTGGAGGACGACGTGATCGTGAGTGCGCAGGGCAGTCGACGACGACTGCGGTTGGCGTCTGTGCTGCGTCGGTGCGTGGTCACCGGTGCCGGCGTCGACGACGGCGTGCTGTCCGTGACCTTCGCCCCCGACCCGGCGTTGTGGCCGGAGAACCTGCAGAAGGCGGACGTACCGGGGGAGTCCGGCGATGGATGAGGGCCGGCGGGACCTGGCGGCCGAGCTCCGGGTGCTGGCCGAGTTGCTCATCGACCGGGTCGAGCCGGTGCTGCGCCGCCTCGACACCGAGGAGGCGCTCGAGTGGCAGGGCTGCTCCTGGTGCCCGTTCTGCGCTCTCGCCGCTGCCCTGCGCGGGGAACGCCACGATCTGCTGACGCTGGTCACCGGTGAGATGGACGGTCTGATCGACGTGCTCCGGGACTTCCTGCAGACCCACGGTTCGGGGCGACACACGCCCGGCGACGCGGAACGAGCCGACGCGCCGGAGGGCGCTGCGCCACCCGTCGTTCGCCCCGCGAGCTATCAGCCGATTACGGTGACCAGGACGCGTGAACCCGACCCGGCACGCAGACCCGATCGCGACCGGTGACACCGGTCGCCCGCCACCACGTGAGGATGCCGCAGACGTGAGCGCCCAGTCCCGGTCCAGCCGGCCTCTGACCATCGGCATCGACGTGGGCGGCACCAGCATCCGCGCGTCGGTGGTCGACGTCGACGGTCAGGTGCTCGACTCCACCCAGGCGCCCACGCCGCAGTCCTCCCGCGCACTCGAGAACGGCATCGACCGGGCCGTGCGCGAACTCGCGAGCCGCCACGACATCGCGGCCGTCGGTCTCGCCGTCGCCGGGTTCATCAACTCCGACCGCACCGTCGTGCGCTTCGCCCCCCACCTGCCGTGGGTGAACCGCCCGGTCGCGCGGGAGATGACGGAACGCCTCGGCATCCCGGTCATCCTCGAGCACGACGCCAACGCCGCCGCGTGGGCGGAACACCGCTTCGGTGCGGCCGCGGGCGGTGGGAACGTCGTCATGATCGCGATCGGCACCGGCATCGGCGCCGCACTCCTCATCGACGGCAAGCTCTACCGCGGCAGCTACGGCATCGCGCCGGAACTCGGCCACCTGCAGGTGGTTCCCGACGGGCGTCAGTGCGCGTGCGGCAAGCGCGGCTGCTGGGAGCGCTACTGCAGCGGGACCGCGTTGGTGGACACGGCGATCGAGCTCCTCGCCGCCAACCCGCGGGGATCGACGGTGCTCGCGCGTGAGGCCTTCCTCGATCCCGGATCCCTCACCGGTCGACGCATCGCCAACGCCGCGCAGGACGGTGACCTGGTGGCCATCGAGACGATGTCCGAGTTCGCACGGTGGCTCGGCATCGGTCTGGCGCTGGTGTCGGACGTCTACGACCCCGACCGCATGGTCATCGCCGGCGGCGTCGCCACGTCGTCCGCGCTGTTCCTGGACACCGCCCGTGAGCACTACGCCGCGCAGATCACGGGCGCCGGCCACCGGCCCCTCGCCCGGATACGCGGAACCCAGTTGGGGGAGGCCGCGGGCATGATCGGCGCGGCCGAGCTGGCGCGCGTCGAGGTGGGCGCGGCACGCGCCTGACCGGTTCGGCGGAGGGATTCGTGTCCGGCCGATGGCCGGGTGATGACGGCGGTGTGAGATGTGTCCGAGCTGACGCTCGAACTGTGGCTGGTGTCATAAAGCCCCGGTACAGTTACGCCCACGAGATGTCCGAGCGGGCCGCGGGCATCGCGGTGCGGGTCGCGGGTACTTCGAGAAAGGCATGTCGGGCATGTGGTACTGGATATTCAAGTACGTCCTTCTCGGGCCGGTGTTGCAGGTGATGGGCCGTCCTCGCGTGGAGGGCCTGGAGAACATCCCCGACGACGGGCCGGTGATTCTCGCCAGCAACCACCAGGCGGTGTTCGATTCGTTCTACGCGTGCCTGGTCGTGCCGCGTCGCATCACGTTCCTCGCGAAGAGCGAGTACTTCACCGGCAAGGGCCTCAAGGGCCGCTTCCAGAAGTGGTTCTTCTCGTCGGCGGGACAGGTCCCGATCGATCGCACCGGTGCCTCCGCCGCGCAGGACGCGCTCGACGCGGGACTGCGCGTGCTGGCGAAGAACAAGGTGCTGGGTATCTACCCGGAGGGCACGCGCTCGCCGGACGATCGGCTCTACAAGGGTAAGACGGGTATGGCGCGTCTGGCTCTCGAGAGCGGCGTCCCGGTGATTCCGGTCGCGATGATCGGCACCGCGAAGATGAATCCCATCGGCTCGCGGATTCCGCGCCCCACCAAGCTCGGCGTGAAGTTCGGTAAGCCACTGGACTTCTCGCGGTACGAGGGCATGGCCGGCAACCGGTTCGTCGAGCGCGCCGTCACCGACGAGGTGATGTACGAGCTCATGAAGCTCAGTGGTCAGCAGTACGTCGACGTGTACGCGGCGAGCATGAAGAAGACGCCCGCCCCCGTGGTGGATCCGGCTCCGTCGACCGAGGCCGCGCGCATCCCCGACACCCGCGCGGGCTGAGTCAGACCGCCTCGGCGGTCACCCCGGGGCGTTCGGGACTGCGTCGATCGCGCAGCGGCACCGCCGCCACCGCGATCACGAACACCAGTCCCCACCACACGTAGGACGAGGCCTGGATCTGGTCCCACAGGGGCCAGCCCAGGCCGTTCCAGCGTCCGGGCGCGAGGCGCCAGTGCGACGGATAGTGCAGCAGCACTGCGCCGATCACGGCGAGGGCCACCAGTGCGGGGGCGCGCCGCGTCACGCCGACGTGCACCAGGACCATCAGCATCGGCACCGTCCACACCCAGTGATGCGACCACGACACCGGTGAGACCAGCAGGCCCAGAGCGGCATTGACGCACAGGGCCAGCAGGTACTCGTGTGCCGCCAGAGCGCGTCGCATCGCGACGAGGGCCACCAGCCCCACGACGGCGCTGCACACCATCCAGACGATCGTCCGCGGGCCGTCCGCGAGACCCAGCCGCGCGAGCATCCCGGTGAGGGACTGGTTCGAGATGTACCCCGGCCCGCCGATGCGGTCGGAGTCGAGCAGCACCTCGGTCCAGTACTGCACCGAGTCGCGGAACGTCGCGACGAATCCGAGTGCCGTGAACCCGAGGAACGACAGGCCGGTGACCACGGCCGCCCGGTACTGCTTGCGCAGCAGGAAGTAGAGGACGAACACCGCCGGCGTGAGCTTGATGGCCGTGACGAAGCCGATGAGCAGACCGCGCGGCCACGGGGTGCGCTTCAGCAGGACGTCGAGGACGACGAGGCACATCAACACGACGTTGATCTGCCCGTAGTCGAGGGTGGACCACACCGGTTCGAGCGCGAACGCGATCGCGGTGATGCCGCCCGTGACCCACGCCGTCGTCCCGGCCGACAGGTGCACCAGAGAGCGCAGGCACACCGCCACCGTGACGGCGAGCAGGATCATCGTCATCGCCGTCATGATCAAGGAGGCCGCCGGCAGCGGGAGGACCGCCATCGGCGCGAAGGACACCGCGGCCATCGGGGGATAGGTGAACGGCAGCGGGATGTTCACCGAGGTGCGCGGCAGGACTCCGTAGAGATTCACGCCGTCGAGCAGAGCCCGGCCACCGATGCGGTACACGTCGAGGTCGAGCCGGTAGATCGCACCCCACTCCCGCAGCGGGGGCAGACCGACCACGTTGAACGCGATGCCCGCCACGAGCCCGACGCACACCGCGACCTTCGCGATCACGGCGACCGGTCGGGGCAGCGACGCCCCCGGCCCGGTGTAGGGAGGGGCGGACGGCAGAGTCCACGTCATGGTCGGGGTGGATCCTTTCGGTGACCTAGGCTCGCAGACGTGCGTTATTTCTACGACTGCGAGTTCATCGAGGACGGCCGCACGATCGATCTGGTGTCCATCGGGATCGTGGCGGAGGACGGGCGTGAATATTACGCCGTGTCCACGGAGTTCGATCCCGAGCGCGCGGGCACCTGGGTCCGCCGCAACGTCCTGCCGAAGCTCCCGCCGTTCTCGTCGCCGCTCTGGCGCTCGCGCAGCCGCATCCGCGACGACATCCTCGAGTTCGTGTCGGCGCCGCACGGCACCGTCGGACCGACCGTCGAGATGTGGGCCTGGGTGGCGGCGTACGACCACGTCGCGCTGTGCCAGCTGTGGGGTTCGATGACGGCGCTCCCGCGGATCATGCCGCGGTACACGCGGGAGTTGAAGCAGTACTGGGAGGAGCACGGGTCGCCCGCGCTGCCGCCGGTGCCGGACGACTCGCACGACGCGCTCGCCGATGCCCGGCACAATCTCGCGAAGTTCCGGGCCGTCGAGGCCGCGAGAGCGTGGTCCGGTCGGGAGTGACACACCGCTGGTCCCGGCCGTCGGAGCGGGCGACTACTCTGTACGCGTGAACTGGACTGTCGACGTTCCGATCGAACGCTTGCCCGAGCTTCCCCCGCTGCCCGAGTCGATGCGCGAGCAACTCGACGTGGCGCTGGCCAAGCCGGCGGCGCAGCAGCCCAGCTGGCCCGCCGATCAGGCGGAGGCCATGCGCAAGGTCCTCGAGAGCGTGCCGCCCATCACGGTCGCCAGCGAGGTCGAGGCGCTGTCGGAGAAGCTCGCGTCCGTCGCCCGCGGCGAGGCGTTCCTGCTGCAGGGCGGTGACTGCGCCGAGACCTTCGTCGACAACACCGAGCCCCACATCAAGGGCAACATCCGCACGCTGCTGCAGATGGCCGTCGTGCTCACCTACGGCGCGTCGATGCCCGTGGTGAAGGTCGCGCGCATCGCCGGCCAGTACGCCAAGCCCCGCTCTTCCGACGTGGACGCCCTGGGCCTGAAGTCCTACCGCGGCGACATGGTGAACTCCCTCGTGGCCGACGACGCCGTCCGCCAGCACGACCCGTCGCGCCTGGTCCGCGCCTACGCCAACGCCAGCGCCGCGATGAACCTGGTGCGCGCGCTCACCGGCGCCGGCATGGCCGACCTGCACAAGGTGCACGACTGGAACCGCGAGTTCGTGCAGAACTCGCCGGCCGGTGCCCGGTACGAGCAGCTCGCCTCCGAGATCGACAACGGTCTCAAGTTCATGGACGCGTGCGGCGTCACGGATCCGAACCTGCACCAGGCCACCATCTACGCCTCTCACGAGGCGCTCGTGCTCGATTACGAGCGCGCGATGCTGCGTCTGGACAACGACGACGAGCACGCCAAGCTCTACGACCTGTCGGCACACTTCCTGTGGATCGGCGACCGCACGCGGCAGCTGGACGGCGCGCACATCGCGTTCGCCGAGCTGGTCTCCAACCCCATCGGACTGAAGATCGGTCCCAGCACGACGCCCGAGATGGCCGTCGAGTACGTCGAGCGGCTCGACCCGACCAACAAGCCCGGCCGGTTGACGCTGATCTCGCGCATGGGCAACGGCAAGGTTCGGGACCTGCTGCCGCCCATCATCGAGAAGGTGCAGGCCACCGGTCACCAGGTCATCTGGCAGTGCGACCCCATGCACGGCAACACGCACGAGGCGTCCACCGGCTACAAGACGCGCCACTTCGACCGCATCGTCGACGAGGTCCAGGGCTTCTTCGAGGTGCACAACGAGCTCGGGACGCACCCGGGTGGCATCCACGTCGAGCTCACCGGTGAGAACGTCACCGAGTGCCTCGGCGGCGCCCAGGACATCTCGGACCTCGATCTGTCCGGACGGTACGAGACGGCCTGCGACCCGCGACTGAACACGCAGCAGTCCCTCGAGCTGGCCTTCCTCGTCGCGGAGATGCTGCGCGGCTGATCGCCGGAGCAGAACTCAGGGCAGCGCGGTCAGAGTGACCGTGCTGCCCTTCTGCACTCGGTCGCCCTGACCGGGCGACTGGGCGATGACGAGCGAGCGATCCGTCTGCGCGACCTGGCGCACCACCACGGTGAGCCCCAGGCGTTCGAGTTCCGACCGCGCCGAGCCGACGGTACGTCCGAGCATCGAGGGCACCTCCACGGCCGTCGACACCCGCAGCGTGACGGTCGATCCCGCGGTCACGGACGTGCCGCTCGCCGGGTCGGTCCCGATGACACGGCCACCGTCGACGTCCTCGTCGAAGACGGAGTCCACCGTCGCCACGGTGATGCCGACCCGATCGAGTTCTGCGCGCGCCTGCTGCTCCGTCTCGCCCCGGACGTCGGGAACGTCGACGGGGGGAGCGCCCTTGCTGGTCACCACCCGGACCTCGCTGCCCACCGGCAGGACCGTCCCGGGCGCGGGGTCGAGTGCGGCGACCGCACCGACGGGTGCGGCGCTGCTGAAGGCGTCACCGCCGTCCACGGGGACGAACGTCCGCTCCCGCAGTGCCGCCTCCACCGTGGTCGAGTCCGCGTTCCCGAGGGCCGGAACGGTGGGCCTGCCCTGAGAAACGAGAAGGGTCACGGTCTCGCCCCGGGCGATCCGTGACCCTGCGGGAGGATCGGTTCCGAGTAATCGGTCCACGGGATCGCTGTCGGTGTAGCGGCCCTCGACGGTCGCCGAGAGATCGGCCGCCTCGATGGCGGAGACGGCGGTGGATCGGTCGAGCCCGTCGATGGCCGGCACCGCGGTGAAGCGGCCGGACCCGGCCCACCAGCCGACGGTGCCGAGCAGGACCGCCACGATCACGACGATCGCGAGCCACGTGAGTGCGACTCGACGCGACCTGCGCTTGTCCGCGTCGAAGTCCGGGAACGCGAAGGCTTTCCGGTCCACCGGCTCGGCGGCGGTGGACCGCGGTTCGTCGGCGCCGCGGGGAGTCGCGGTGGTCACCATCCGCGTGTGCTGAACGCCGCCGGTGGACGGCTGCCCGCGGTCGGAGGCGGCGGAGAAGTCGTCCGCGGGGACCGACACGATCTCCGTCTCCGGAGTACGCGGAGCCTGCGGAGCGTAGGGGCGCGGAGCGTTCAGCGTCTCGGCGCTCAGATGCTCGGCCGACCGCGACGGGGACGGCACCCGGTAGTGGGGCAGAGCGAGGGTCCTGGTGACCGAGCGCACCGCGTCGCCCATCGTGCCGGCGTCGCGGAACCGCTCCTCGGGCCGCCGCGCCGTCGCGTCGCGCACCAGTGCGTCGAAGTGGGGCGGCACCCCTGCGATCACCGAGCTCGGCGGCGGAACGTCGTTCTCGATGCGCTGGTACGCGATCGAGAGGGAGGTGTCTCCCTGGAACGGCGTGCGTCCGGTCAGCAGTTCGAAGAGCAGGATGCCCGCCGAGTACACGTCGCTGCGCGCGTCGGCCGATCCGGTGGTCACCTGTTCGGGGGAGAGGTAGGCGGCAGTGCCGAGGATGACGCTGTTGGACGTCGTCGTCGACGCGGCCACGGCGCGCACCAGACCGAAGTCGGCGATCTTGACCTCGCCCGCGTCGGAGATCAGCACGTTCTCCGGTTTGACGTCTCGGTGCACGAGGCCACCGCGGTGCGCGACCGCGAGTCCGTCGAGTACGGGTTGGAGAACGGCGGCGACGGCGTGCGGGGGCATGGGACCGCGTTCGCGGAGCAACTCGCGCAGCGTGCCGCCCTCGACCAGTTCCATGACCAGGAAGGCGTGCTGACCGTCGCGACCGTGATCGTGGACGGCGACCAGACCCGGGTGGCTGAGCCGGGCGACCGCGCGCGCCTCGAACTCGAAGCGACGCACGAACTCGGGGTCGGCGGCGAACTGGGGATCCATGATCTTGATGGCCACGGGCCGGTCCAGACGCAGGTCGAGACCCCGGTAGACCGTGGACATACCGCCGCGGGCGATCGGCGCGTCGACGCGGTAACGACGGTCCAGCAGCGCGCCGAGCAGCGACGGACCTGACGTTGTCACCTGCGTCCACTCTCCTGTCGTGTTCTCGCATCGATCGATGCCGATCATTCGATGGTAGCCAGTGTGACGCATGAGGTAGCAGTCACGTGTGCGGGAACACGGCGCGGGAGGCGGGCGTCGGCGAATTGTCCTGGCGGCGGGCCGTGACTACCTTTGACCGCGTGAGTGCCATTCCCTACTGCGACGACGTCCTGCCTGCCGACGAGGCCGTGATCGCGATTCCCGACGCCGCCGAGATCATGGGCGTCCCCGTGACGAAGCTCTACCAGATGGTGCGTGAGCACAAGCTGATCGCGGTGCGCCGCGATCGAGTGGTCTCGATCCCCGCGAAGTTCGTCGGCGAGGACGGCGAGCCGATCAAGTACCTCGCCGGTGCGATCGCGGTTCTGCTCGACGGCGGCTACAACCACCCGTCGATTCTGCGGTGGCTCTTCACCCCGGACGACAGTCTGCCAGGCATGCCGGCCGACGTGCTGCGCGGCGACCACGCCCGCGAGATCATCCGCCGCGCCCAGGCCATGGCCTTCTAGCGCTCGATCGGATCAGGCGGCGCGTGACCCGGGCCGCGGTAGCCGTTCTCCCGCTCTGACGAGAAGACCTCGACCGGCCGCGGTCGCGGCGACACGAGCGCGCCGAGGAGTGCCCACGCGAGAGCGGACGGACAACGACCGGTACCCGTCGTTCTCCACGGCCTCGAGGATGTCCTGGTACAGCGCGAACGCGACCCGGATGCCCTCGCGCGCCCGCGGTTCCAGCAGGGCGATGCCGGGCTCGGCGGTGCGGTAGAGCGCGCGGGTGGTGGCGATGATGTCGGCCAGAGCGCGGCGGACCCTCGGATCGACGGAGTCCGTACGGCGGCACCACCACAGCAGGTCCTCGTCGACGCCGTAGGCGGTGAGCACGTCGCCGGGCAGATAGATGCGGTCGCGCGCGAGATCCTCGCCCGCGTCGCGAACGAAGTTCGTGACCTGGAAGGCCTCGCCGAGAGCGGACGCCGTCGGGCGGGCTTCCTCGACCGGACACACGGTGCCGAGGACGGGGAGCATCTGCAGCCCGATCACGGCGGCGGAGCCGTACATGTACGTCGACAACTCGTCCATGGTGGCGTAGCGATCCTTGTAGATCGCCGAGTGCGGTACGTCCATCAGCATCGATGTCATGAAGGCAGTGAAGTACTCGGACGGGATGTCGTAGCGACGTGCGGTGTCGAACAGGGCCGCCAGGATCAGCTCGTTGCGCCGGTCGGGTCCGGGCGGGACCGAGGTCGGCGGGGCGATGGTCGAGGCGAGACCCTCGTTCAGTCGCTCCTCGATGCGGGTGAGCAGCGCCAGGTCGAGTGCGACCGCCGTGTCGTCGCCGCGCTCGGCGATCATGTCGACGTCGATGATGTCGTCGACCATGCGTGCGAACGCGTACAGCGCGTGCACCGCGGGCCGACGGTCGGTCGGCAGCAGGCGGGTGGCGAGGAAGTACGTCTTGCCGTGTTCGGCCGCCACGTCCCGGCACAACGCGTAGGCCTCGGGAAGATCGGTCACTCGGTCAACTCCTGGCTGGGCTGGTCCGGACGGGGCTGGTCCGGGCGGGCGGTCTCGGCGCGGACGCGCGGGGCCGGGACGAACGTGTTCTCGTGCTCCGGGTGTGTGACGGCCCGCAGGCGGAGGGGATCGACCGTCCGGAGCGACAGCGCGGCGACCACTGCGGCGAACGTCGCCAGCACGACGTGCGGGAACGTGTAGAGACCGATGGACCCGTCCGGCTGGAACACCAACATGAGCCAGGCGGAGAGACCCACCAGCACGGTCAGAGTGGTCGCCGACATGGTGAGACCCGCGGCGACGGCGAGAGGCCACGAGTAGTACCAGGGGAGAGCGGCCGGGGACAGGATCACGATGGCCACCAGCGACACGAGGATGCCCAGCAGTGCGCCGCGCTCCGAGTGGCGAGATCGCCACCACGCCGTGGCCAGGATCGCGGCAAGAGCCACCGCGCACAGCATCCTGGTCACCTCAAGCACGGGGCCGAGCCGAGCGCCCGTGAACCACCCGGTGAAGACCGTCACCAGGTGGGCGAGGATGGTCGGCAGCGAGAGCCAGTTGATGATCTTGGCCGAGCCCGAGAGCGCCGTCAGCCAGCCGATGCCGACGCCGGCCACCAGGGACGCGACGACGAACACCGCGACGAACACGGCGAAACCGATACCCGCGGTCTTCGCGAACACCATCAGGACGTGCTGGCGTCGCGGCGGGTCACCACGCTCGGCCCGCGCCTCGTTCTCGGTGCGGAGCCGGTCGCGCTCGTGGAGCATCCAGATCCACACCAGGAAGGGCAGCGCGATGCCCGCGGTGGCCTTGATCGCCACGGCGACCGCGACGAGCCCCATCCCGGCGACGTGGTGCCGGTCGAGGACGGCGGCGATGCCGGCCGTCATGAGACCGACCATGAGCATCTCGTTGTGGACGCCGCCGATCAGGTGGATCAGGACCAGGGGATTGAGCACGGCGAGCCACAGGGCCACGGCAGGATCCGCGCCGAAGTGTCGGGCGATGCGGGGGACCGCCCACATGGTGAGGGCGAGCCCCGGCAGCATGGTCAGGCGCAGGAGCATCGTCCCGGCGATCACGTTGTCGCCCGTGAGCGAGGTGATGCCCTCGCCCAGCAGGAGGAACAGCGGGCCGTAGGGCGCGGTGGTGGTGGTCCAGACGTTGCTCACGTTGTCCAGCAGCACACCGGGATTGGCGACGGGACCGACGGCGTACGGGTCGAACCCGTCCCGGAGGAGGGCGCCCTGTGCGAGGTAGGAGTACGCGTCGCGGCTGAACATCGGGACCGCGAGCAGGAGCGGCGCGATCCAGAGCGGCACCACCCAGCGCAGCTGCCGCACCGTGGTCCGGTGACCGAGAGTGGCGCGTCCGAGACGGACCCACGCGGCGATCATGAGCAGCACGCCGATCCACACCATGACGGTCGACAACACGAGTCCGTGCCCGAAGCGGAGCCAGGACAGGTGCATCGCCTCGAGCAGCGGGTCACGACGGCGCACGGCACCCGAGCCGAAACCGCCGAAAGTGATGAGCGCGGACCCGGCCAGACCCACCAACGTGGCGCGGCCGGCGCGTCCCCCGAAGAACCGTCGTGTCGATCGCCACGACGACTCGTCGGTGGCGTCCGCGGCCCGGAGTGGGGAGGACGTCGTCATGTTCCTCCCCGGAAGACGCGACATGCCGGCGACCGTGCGGAAGCCGGGCTGAACTCACGTGAGTTTAGAGGCTCCGGACCGGAAGACGAACCGGCCCGCCGTCAGACGGCCACACGGGCCGAGCGACGCACGGACGGATCGATGCGTTCGGCGGCCAGTCGACCCGAGATCAACACCGTCGGCACACCCACTCCGGGGGTGGTCCCACACCCGGCGAGGACGACGTTGTCGATGCCCTTGACCAGGTTGCGGCGCCGGAACGGGCCGGTCTGGCGGAAGATGTGCGACGCCGAGAACGGGGTTCCCGCGACCATCCCCTGTGCGAGCCAGGTGGCCGGCGTGTCGATGTGGTCGATCTCGAGGTGCTCGGACACGCCGGTGTAACCGCGGCGATCCATCTCGAGCAGGATCTCCCGCACGTAGGGGTCGGTGATGGCGGACCAGTCCAACGGCGCGCTGTCGAGATTGGGGCAGGGCGCGAGGATCGAGATGGGCTCCTGCTCGACGCCGTCGTGCGTGACGCGCAGAGCCGGATCGGTCAGCGAGGTCCGGGTGATGAGCAACGACGGGTCCGACATGAGTGTGCCGCGCCCGCGCGAGGCGGTGAGCTCCTCGAACGTCTCGTTCCAGTTGTGCCCGAAGTCGATGACGTGGTGCGAGCGGGACGACCACCGCGCGGTGACGTCCACCGGCACGCGGCCGTGCACCACGACACAGGACGGTGACGCCCGGATCTTGCGGCGCACGGTGATGCCGGCGGTGGCGAGAAGGCGATCCGTCACCAGGAGATCCGGCGTGAGGATCAGGGAGTCGCACGTGTGCCGCTCGCCGTTCTCGGTCACCACCGCGCGAGCGCGGGTCCCGCCCTTCTCGATGGCGGCCACGCCGGTGGAGAGCAGCAGCGTGCCGCCCGCACTCACGAACGCGTCGGCCATCGCGTTCGCGATCGACTGCATTCCGCCGTCCGGGAACGACACACCCAACGACGTGTCCATGTGCGAGATCGCGGAGTAGACCCCGAGAGCTTTGGCGGGCGCGACACCGGCGTAGAGAGCCTGGAAGGTGAAGATGCGGCGCAGTCGCGGGTCGTCGATGAGCTTGTCGATCCGCTTTCCGAGTTTTCCGAACCCCCCGAGACGCAGCAGGGTCAGCGTGTTCGCTCGCGCCCTGCGCTCGCCCACGAGGTCGAGCGGTGAGTCGAAGTTGTCGTCGATGTAGCGGTCGAACTCCGCGTCGAACATCGATCCGATCCACGCGCGGAGCGTGCGGTAGCGCCGAGCCTCGTCCGGCCCGCACTTCTCGCCGACCTCCGCGATCATCCGCTCGGGATCGGAGTGGACGTCGATGGTGGTGCCGTCGGCGAAACGGGTGTGGTACGCCGGATGCAACGGTGTCAGACGCAGGGGAGGCGTGGTGGACTCGCGGGTCGCACCCACCGCGGCGAGCGCCTGATCGATCAGGTCGGGCATCGTGAGAACGCTCGCGCCCGTGTCGATGCGGTAGCCCGGCGCCGCGACGGAACCCACCCGGCCGCCGACGGTGTCGGACTTCTCGATCACGGTGACCTCGCGACCGGTGCCGCGGAGGTGGAGCGCCGCGGCGAGGCCGGACAGACCGGCGCCCACGACGATCACGTGATCGGTGGGTCCGGACACGGTGGCATGCGTCATGAGGTTCTCCTGGTGGCGGTGTAGGCCATGGCCGTGAGCCGCCTCTTGGCGTCCTCGGTGACATCGGACGCGTTCAGCGCCGCCAGGGCGCTGTCGGTCAGTGTGGTGATGCGGCGCTCGACGTCGTCGACGGCACCGAGATCGATCATGTGCGCACGCAGGTCGTCGACGGCAGCCTCGGAGAGGTCCGTGCCGATTCCCGCGCGCAGAGCAGCCGCGGTGGCGGGATCGCGTTCGTCCGCCGCGTCCAGGGCTGCGGCGAGGAGCACCGTCCGCTTGCCCTCACGCAGATCGTCGCCGGACGGCTTGCCGGTCACGGACGGATCCCCGAACACTCCCAGCAGGTCGTCCCGCAGCTGGAAGGCGATGCCGATGTCCGCACCGAACGTGCTGTAGACCTCCAGCAGGTCGGGGCCGGCGCCGGCGAGCGTGCCGCCGATGAGGAGAGGGCGTTCCACCGTGTAGGCCGCCGTCTTGTAGCGGTCGATCTGGAGCGCGGCCTCGACGGAATCGTCTCCACTGGCCTCCACGGCGATGTCGAGCAGCTGTCCGCCGAGCACCTCGGTGCGCATCGCGGACCACACCGGAGCGAGGCGTGCCGACGTGGCGGAGTCCAGTGCCGCCGCGCGGACGAGATCGTCGGCCCAGCAGAGCGCGATGTCGCCCAGCAGGATCGCGACCGACTCGCCGAACTTGTCCGAGTTCCCGCGCCACCCGGCCGCGCGGTGCCGTTCGGCGAAGGTGACGTGGACGGTGGGGAATCCGCGACGGGTCGAGGACGCGTCGATGATGTCGTCGTGCACCAGCGCGCACGCCTGAACGAATTCGAGGGCGGAGCACACGTCGAGGACGGCGTCGGCCTCGGCGGCGTGCGGATCGCCGCCCGCACCCAGGAAGCCCGTCCACGCGAAAGCGGGGCGGATCCGCTTGCCGCCGCGGAAGACGAAGGAGGTGAGCTCTGCCACGGCGTCGGTGTAAATGGGACCGACCGAGTCGACCGTGGCCTGTTGCGTCGCGACGAAATCGCGCAGGGACGTCTCGACCGCATCGACGAACGTCCCCAGCGGCCACTGATCACGGTCGTCCGCGGCGGACTCCACGTCGAGCGGTCGGTGGGCGGCGGGGCTGTGCGGTGCGGCGGACAGAGTTTCCTCCGGTGTTCGGGGCGGCGGACGGTGTCCGCAGGCAGTCGGTCGGGATGCGGTCGGGTCTCGGGCGCAGCGTCCTGGCACCCCCGACTCTATCCGGGTATTCGGACACGGCGCCGGTGCGGACGACCTGGGGGCCCGAGCAGGTCGGCGCGGGAATCTATGCTGTGAGGCGTGACAGACGAATCCTCCCGCGCGCGGGTCAGCCGCACTCCGTCGGTGATCGACCGGTTGAATTCCGCGGCGCACGGGAGTGTTCCGTTCTCCGTCGAGTTCTCGCCTCCTCGCGACGAGGCCGCCGAGGACCGCCTGTGGCGTGCCGTGCGCACCTTCGAGCAGATGCATCCCGCCTTCGTGTCCATGACGTACGGGGCGGGCGGATCCACGCGTGATCGCACGGTGCGGGTCACCGGCGAGCTGGCGGAGGTCACCAACCTGCTGCCCGTGGCCCACCTCACGGCCGTGGGGCACAGCCGCACCGAGCTGCGCGCGATGGTCGGGGCCTACGCGGACCGCGGCATCTCCAACATTCTCGTGTTGCGCGGCGACCCTCCCGGCGATCCGCTGGGTCCGTGGGAGAAGCATCCGGACGGCGTCGAGTACGCGGAGGAACTGGTGCGGTTGGTCTGCGAGCTGGGCGACTTCCACGTCGGTGTCGCGTCGTTCCCCGAGGGACATCACCGCGCGCCCGATCTCGACCACGACACCCGCCATCTGGTCGCGAAACTGCGTGCGGGCGCCGAGTACTCGATCACCCAGATGTTCTTCGACGTCGAGGACTATCTCCGCCTGCGTGACCGTGTCGCCGCGTTCGATCCGGAGCAGGGCGCCAAGCCGATCATCCCCGAGATCATGCCCATCACGTCGCTGCGCAGCGTCAAGCGTGCGATGGAGCTGTCGGGATCTGCGCTGCCCGCATCCGTCGAGAAGCGCCTGTCCGCCGCGGCCGGGTCCGACCCGGACGAGAACCGGGCCGCCGTGCGCGCGGTGGGCATCGAGATCGCCACCGAGATGGGGGAGCGACTGATCGCCGAGGGCGCCCCCGGCCTGCACTTCATCACGCTGAACTTCGCGAAGGCCACCAGTGAGGTCGTCGGCAATCTCGGGCTCGCCCGCCCGGTTCCGGAGGGCACGGGTGGGATCGGTACCGGATCAGTGCCGGGTGGCCAGAACGCGCGACTTCCACACGAGAGTGCCCTGGCGGCGTCCCCGGTCCGATGAGGCCAGCAGCGCCGAGCCCGCCGCGATGGACAGTGGGTGCAGCGCCGAGGTGACGACGTCGCGGGCCAGCGAGTCGTCGCTGCCCTCCGCGCGCCGCGCAGCGATGCGCGACACCCATCCCGCCAGGTACCCGGCGACTCCCCACCGGCGGGTCGATCCGCGCGCGGCCATCGCGATCGGTGGCAGGACCCATACGGCTGTGGCGATCGCCGAGACGGCGAGAGTGCCTGCAGCGCCGCCGAACTGGGACCAGAGCCACTTCGCGTGACCGGCACGCACCTGCGCGGCGTCGGTGTACATGCGGCACGTCGCGACGCGCCCGCCGTACGCCACTGCCGTCGGGAGACCGCGGGAGCGGACGTGCCGCACCAGCGTCAGATCGTCGGCCACCGCGAAGCGTGTGCACTCGTGTCCGCCGACCACGCGGTAGGACGGTGCGTCGAGCACGAGGAACTGCCCGTTGGCCACGCCCATCGACGGCCGACGGCCTCGATTGGCGGCCCGGACGAGGAGGGTCACCGACCACGACCACGACAGCAGAGGCTGGACGACCCGCTCGATCGTCGTCACCGCCGTCTCCGCGGGCCACGGGCAGAGCATGGCCACGTCGTGCTCGCGGAGAACGGACGCGGCGGCGTCCAGTGCATCAGGATGCAATCGCACGTCCGCGTCGAGGAAGACGACGAGGGTCGGATCGGTGGTCGCGAGCGCGCGGCGGCCGAGGTCGAGGCAGGCGAGGGACTTGCCCATTCCCGGCGCGTCGGCCGGCTCGGTCGTGCGGCCCGCCAGGATCCGGAAACGCGGATCGTCACCCACGACGGCCCGGGCGACGTCCGCGGTCCCGTCGGACGAGTCGTCGTCCAGCACGAGCACGGTCATCGCGGACCGGGAGCGCTGAGCCATCAGATCCCGCAGCAGGTCGGGGAGACGGTCTGCCTCGTCACGGGCAGGAATGCAGACCGTGATGCGCTCACCGGCCCGCACCGTCGCCGCGGACGAGGGCAGCACGCGGGGTGCGGTCGCTGCGTTGATCAGGGCGATGCCCGCGGTGGCGATCGAGGCGAGAGAGCCGACTCGAACCGCGTTCCGGGCTCGGCGCCGGGCGGTCACCGGCGGCCGGCCGACTCCGCATCGCGTCGGCGTCCGCCGGAAGCGTCGCGGGCGACGTAGGCCATGCCGCCGACGATGGCCGCGATACCCACGGTGACACCGAAGACGATGCCGGCCCACCCGGCGAAGCTGCGCGTGTTCGGATCCGAGTAGCGCACCTCGGCGCGCAGGGTGCTGCGCTCGCCGGCGGGGAGCTTCCAGGACACCACGTTGTCGCCCTCGCGGGCGCCGTTGGTGGTGGTGACACGAGCGGGGAAGGCGATGGTGAACTGCACGTCGCTGCCCTCGGCGGGTACGGAGCTCAGATCGACCTGGCCGGCGAGAGTGACGAGGTCACCCGCGCGGACCAGGGACAGCTGGTAGAGGCCGACCGACTGGTCGGACAGTGCCGCGAGCTGCTGCACGTCACCGAACGTGAGGTCGCTGAACAGCGCCTCGCTGCCGACGTACCCGTCCGAGTCGTACGGCTGCACCCGGATCTTGCTGCCCAGGCTGTCGGGGACCTCCATGCCCGGTCCGGTGTCACCCTCGGCCGTCGGCACCGTCGCGGCGACGATGCGGCCGGACACCCGATCGTTCGAGGACACGCCCATGGACACCTGTGCCCGGAGGCACCCGGCCAGCAGCGGAACCGTCAGCAGGGCGAGCACGAGGACGGAGACCACGCGGCGCGGTACGGAAACGCGCGGCGACGTGCGAGGAGCAGCGGGGTGGGGCACAGCGGTCATCGTGCCAGGCCGCCGCGACACCGTCAGTGAACGGGTCGGTCAGCGCGGCGTGGCGCGTCGCGAGCGATGTCCGACCGGGGTCGGGACAGGGCGAGGAGGAAGGGGACACCGACGACGCCCATGGCGACGAGGCCGTACAGAGCGGACCAACCGAGGTCCGGCAGGAAGACCGCATGGGCGAGAGCAGAGCCGAGCCACGTCCACACGAACAGCCCCCACGGCACCAGCGGGCTCACCGTGGGCGTGCGCATCGGTGACCGCCCCAGGACCTCCATGGCGGCGGCCATGAGCGCCGCGACGAGCAGCCATCCCACATAGTTGGTCCACGGGATGCCGTCGAGCCCGGGCAGGGGAGCGAAGGGACTGCACCAGGTCCACTGACCGTCGGCCACCATCTGAGGGTCGAGATACAGATCCCACCCCACGACGCCGACGGTCGTGAGTCCCACGCGGGTGAGCACCGGTCGGCGCATCCGCTGCGCGACGACGGTGGCGGCGCACCACACCGGGTACAGGCCGGCCGTCCAGGCGAACGGAACCACCACCGGCACGTGGGCCAGGGAGGGTCCGATGCGGTCCTGCGCGTACTCGTAGCACCCGAAGGGCATGCCGGTTCGCGTGCCGATGATCTCGGCCGTCAGACCGATCCCGGCGGTGAGCAGCACCATGAGCGTGGCCCACCCGGCCCCGCGTGCGCTCGCCGCGTGCGTGACGCAGGCGGCGGCGAGCAGAGCGACGACACAGAACGTCACGGCGTCCTTGACGCCGCCCGAGACGAGCGGGTAACTGATCTGCGCGAGGACGGCCGCGACGGCGAAGCCCACCGCGACGGGTGTGGCTCGCCCCGACGCGCGGAGAGTGTCTCCCGACCTCATCGGCGGCCCGGGAGAGCGGCGCCCAGACGCGACGCCACGCGCTTCAGAGGACTGCCCGCGCGTTCGGCGATCGCGAGCCGGGCGGCACTGCGGCCGCTGGATCCGGAGACACCGCCGCCGGGGTGCATCGAGGCGCCGGTCAGGAAGAACGACGGGGCTCCGGGCACGGTCATGTCCGCGAGCGCCGGCATGGGGCGCCACATCATCATCTGGTGCAGTGACATCTCGACGTGCATCACGTTGCCCCCGACGAGCCCGAGTTCCTGTTCGAGGTCCCACGGGGACTGGGTGTGCCGTTGCAGGATGCTGTCGGCGAAGCCGGGGGCGTACTTGTCCACCTCGGCGACGATCCGATCACCCTCGAGTTCCGCCACCTCGGGGCTGCCACCTCGCCAGCTCCGACCGTCGGCCAGTCGGTACGGGTGCCACTGCGACCACAGCGAGACCTGGTGTTCGCCGGGCTTCGCGATCGACGGGTCGACCGCGCTGAAGCTCATGGCCAGCACCACCGGCGCCGGCGGGAGATCGCCTGCCGATGCCGCTCCGTGCGCCCGACGGAGCTGGGCCCGGTCGTGTACCAGCAGTTGCAGTCCGCGGCTGGACGACTCGACGCCGGGAGCGCCGGGATACTGCGGCAGCGACGACGTCGACGCGCGGACCACCATGCCGATGCCCGGCCCCACGTCGATCTGCCGTCGCCACGACTCCGTCGTCGCCGTGTCGAAACCGCCGGCGTCGAGGAGGTCGAGCGTGGTCAGGATGTGGCACCCGGCGATGACCGTGCGTGCGCGCACCTCCTCGCCACTCGCGGTGCGGACCGACCATCCGTCTCCGACACGCGTGACCGACACGACGGCGTCACCGAGGGTGACGGTGCCTCCGTCGGCCTCGATCTTAGTCTGCAGCGCGACGCTCAGCGCTCCGCTGCCGCCGACGGCGCGGCCGGGCGGGGTCGTGTGCATCAGAGCGTTGAAGGCCACCATCGGGGCCGTGCCGGGCTCGGACATCGGCGGACCGGACTGGGCGCCGAACCACGCGAGAGCCGCTTTCAGTCGCTCGCTGTCGAACCACCGGTTCAGTAGCGAGTCGCCCGACGCGAGGAACTCGCGTGACAGTGCCGCCGCACCGTCGCTCGCGTCCATGCCCCAGAAGGAGGACAGCAGAGCCCTCCCGGTGGGCGGACTCCCGAACGACGTCATGACACGTGCGCTGCGGGGCCCCCACAGTGCGACGAACGCGCGGTACGCGTCCGCGTCCTTGCGTCCGCACGCCGCCTCGATCGAGGCACAGGTGGCGTCGAGATCCACGGAGAACACGATGCCCGGCTCGTCGGTGCCGGGCGGAGGCGGCGCGAACGCCCACGGGTCGCAGTCGAGATAGCGCAGGCCGTGATCGGCGAGACGCAACTCCTCGATGATGCCGGTCTGCCGGATCATGATGTGCGCGGACGAGCCCCGATCCACCTTGTGGCCGGGGAAGCGCTCGACCGTGGAGGCCGCGCCTCCGACGACGGTGTCTCGTTCGAGGACGCGGACGGACCATCCGGCATCGGTCAGGTAGGCGGCGGAGACGAGTGCGTTGTGACCCGATCCGACGACGGCGGCATCGATCACGTGGTCGGCCCCTCTTCTGTGGTGGTGTCGGGACCGAGTCCGGTCCCGGGTGTCAGGGGTAATTCGCGGCCGAGCACCGCGAAGGGTCGGGCGTCCCCGGCGAAGTGGAATCGGCGCACGACGTCCTGGAACCCCGTCCGCCGGTAGAGACGCCATGCTCGATTGTCCTCGCCGGTGACCTCGGGGGTGGAGAGCAGCACGGAACTCTCCCGGCGGCCCGCCATGAGGGCGAGCAGGAGCCGTTCGCCGAGACGGTGCCCCTGAGCCTCGGGGGAGACGTGCAGCTCGGTCAACTCGACGTAGTCCGAGAGGACCCGCTCGGCGTTCTCGGCGGACCACCCCGCTCGTCGCATTCCGTCGCGGACCTGCTGATGCCACCATTGATGTGGCGCTCCGCGATAGCAGTAGGCGATCGCCACCAGGTGGTCGTCGTGTGAGACTCCTCCCACCGCGCCCCACCCCGGCCGCAGGATGTGCTCCGCCCACATCGGCGCCCGATGCAACTCGGTTCCGCGCGGGTAGCCCATCGCGGCGACGTAGACGGACAGGGCTTCGGTCAACCGTCGGCGCATGTCCTGCGGGGTGAGTTCGATCAGACGAATGCCCTCGTCGGAGGGGCCGCCTCGGGCGTCGTGAACGGTACTCACCTCGATCCCTCGCATCGTGTCGGACGTCCGCGCTACAGTGAAGTCATCGAACACGCGTTCGAACGAATCGACCTCGGGTCGATCGGCCCGACATCGGGTCGATCGCGCGAGACGGTCCGGAGAACATGTCCGACCTCCATGCTTACATCGCGCTCGATCGGCCCGCTCAGGGGAGTAACCGACAGGCCGACGGTGTTGAGAAGGATGTGGGACGCCGATCGGTTCACGTGTCGGAGAGGGAGGTAGCGCAATGGCTCGGAGCACGGGTGGTCACACTGCGGCACGCCGCAGCTCTGCAGACCGCACGGAGGGTGGTGGGACGATGACGAACGGCACGGTGGTCTCGTTCGACGCCTCCGCGGCGCCGTCGCGCACGCACGCCCGCGCCCGCATGTTGCTGCGTCGTGCGGACGCCATTCTCGGTGACGCGGCCGGTGCACCGTCGGCGGCCGACATGTTCCTCGAGTCCTACGTCGCCGCGTTGCGCGGTGCCGGCGCCCTGCTCGACGCGGTCGATCCAGTGCCCAAGCGTGGGGCGTCCCGCAGCGCCTGGGTGCGCATGCGGACGGCTGCGCCGGAGTTCACGGAGTGGGCGTCGTACTTCGCCGCGTATTCCACGCTGCGTGCGTCCATCGAGGCGGGCTCGGCCGATCGGCTCGACGCGGCCGAGGCGGACGAGTTCTTCTCGCAGGTGGGACGCTTTCTGCACCGCGTCGAGGACCGTGTGACCTCGCGGTCCGACGCGGTCGCGGTGCCCGCGTAGGCCTGGTCGCCACCACGGAGCGACTTTTTCTCGCATACTGGTGGTGCAGGTAGGTGGCTCGCCGCCGATTCTGCTCGTATCATCGACAACAGGTAGCCGGACCGATCGGCTACCTCTCACTTCTGGCCAAGAAGTGAGAGCCACCATCCAGTGCCGGGGGAGGTACCGTGCCACTCTCCGAGCACGAGCAGCGCATGCTCGACCAGATCGAGAGCGCTCTCTATGCCGAGGACCCCAAGTTCGCGTCGACCGTGCGCGGCGGACGGATTCGAGCCGCATCCACGCGGCGTCGTTTTCAGGCCGTCGCTCTGTTCGTGATCGGCCTCATTCTGCTCATTGCAGGCGTGGCCCTCCCGTTCAAGCCCGGTGGATTCCCGATCATCAGTCTCGTCGGCTTCGTGTTCATGTTCGGCTCCGGCGTTCTGCTCTTGCTGCGCAAGCCCACCGCGCCCCAGTCCGAGCAGTCCGAGGGCGACAACCCGCCGGCACCGGGAGGCGGCCCGCGCCGTTCCGGTTCCGCACCGCGCCGAGGTCCTCGCAAGGGATTCTCCTCGCGGATGGAGGATCGTTTCAAGCGACGGTTCGACCAGGAATGAGAGAGACCGGAGCGGTCACATCGATCGCTCCGATTCTCGCGTGAGGGGCAGCACGCCTCTCACACCGATGCTGTGACACATCAGCGCGGCACCCACCACGGGTGCCGCGCTGATGCCGTTCAGGGACCCGTGGGTGTCGATCCCCCCACCGCGCCCCACCGAGGGTGGTCTCGGCCCCCGGATCCCCACCACGCCCCACCCGGCACCCCCGGGCGACTCTGCCGCGCGCGGTCACCCGGGCCCGTGACGCGCGAACGTGCCGTTCGACCTCGGATTATCCGGTTCACGGGTGCCGCGGAACGGTGGGGGACACCTCCACTACGCGCACGTGGGTCCTCCCGCTGCCGGACCGACTTCGCTGCTCTTTGTGCGTGCGACCTGTCCCTTTAGTGACGAGTCACTGAAATGTTCCGCCGTGTCGATTGAATGTGGGGGAAAGTGGGGTAATGTGGCGGACAGCGGGGATCGATGGAGTCCCGCGAACTGCACGACACAGGGTCGAGGAGGTGCCGAGTGTTTCTCGGTACCTACACGCCCAAGCTCGATGACAAGTTTCGACTGACGTTGCCGGCGAAGTTTCGCGAAGACCTGGCGGGAGGAGTGATGGTGAGCAAAGGGCAGGACCACAGCCTGGCCATCTACCCCCGTGACGTGTTCGCGGAGCGGGTGGCGAAGCTGTCGAAGGCCTCGCGGTCGAACCCGCAGGCGCGCGCGTACATCCGCAACCTCGCGGCTGGTACGGACGAGCAGCGGCCGGATTCGCAGGGTCGCATCACCATCGGGTCCTCGCACCGCGAGTACGCGGCGCTGTCGAAGGACTGCGTCGTCATCGGCTCGATGGATCATCTCGAGCTGTGGGACGCCGCGTCGTGGGAGCGGTACTCGCAGGAGCACGAAGAAGATTTCTCGCAGGCAGTGGACGAATCGCTCATGGACATGTTGTAGCCACACCCGGCCGGCGGCGAGTGCCGCGTGGCCTCTGCCCGAACCGGGCCTTGACGTACTTCCCCAACGCCAAGTACCGGTCGGACCCTGACGTACTTCCCCAACGCCAGGTTCCACTGTCGGACAGAGACCTCGACGCACTCACCGCTCCACCTGGCACGACACACAGCTCGAATGCGAATCAGGCGGGAGATCACCACCATGGCGGAGGACGAGCAGGCATCCGCCTCGCCTTTCTCGCACGTTCCGGTCCGTCTTCCTCGGGCCGACGAACTTCTCGGACCGGCGTTCGTCGCCGCTGCTGCGAACGACCGCGATCCCGTCTACATCGACGCCACTCTCGGCCTCGGCGGTCACGCCGAACACTTCCTCACCGCGTATCCGCGGTTGCGTCTCGTCGGTCTCGACCGCGACCCGGACGCGTTGGCCATGGCCGGAGAACGGCTGGCTCCCTTCGGTGACCGCGTCTCGCTGGTCGCGACCACGTACGACGGTATCGAGGACGCGCTGGCGTCGGTCGGCCTCGGCGCGACGGACAGCGTCGACGGGATCCTCTTCGATCTCGGCGTCTCGTCGATGCAGCTCGACTCCACCGATCGTGGCTTCGCCTACTCCGTGGACGCACCGCTCGACATGCGGATGGATCCCACGACGGGTCGGACCGCCGCGGACATCCTCAACACCGCGTCGCACGGTGAGATCGCCCGCATCCTCAGCACGTACGGCGAGGAACGCTTCGCCGGCCGCATCGCCTCGGCGATACTGCGCCGCCGGGAGACGGAACCGTTCGTCACCAGCGGGCCTCTCGTCGAACTGCTCTACGCGAGCATCCCGGCCGCGACGCGTCGCACCGGCGGACATCCGGCGAAGCGGACCTTCCAAGCACTGCGGGTCGCGGTGAACGAGGAACTCGACTCGTTGCGAGACGCCATCGCACCGGCTCTCGACTCGCTGGTCGTCGGGGGACGCATCGTCTTCATGTCGTACCAGTCGCTCGAGGACCGCGTGGTCAAGCAGGAGCTGACACCGCGCACCCGGTCCACCACTCCGGAGGGGCTCCCGATGGAGCTGCCGGGAAGCGGACCCGAGTTCCGGCTGCTCACTCGCGGCGCCGAGAAGGCCTCGCAGGACGAGATCGACGACAACCCCCGCGCGGCTCCGGTCAGACTGCGCGGCGCAGAACGCATTTCCAGGAGGTCGTCATGAGTGTTCCGGTGGACGTGACCGGATCGGACGGCAACCGCCGCGCCGGGTCCTCGCTCGAGACGGTGCGCACACCGCGGCCTCCCGCTCGCACGGGCGCGGCCAAGCGCGCGTACGACAAGCGTCGCCAGCGTGCGATGTCCCACGAGTCCGACCCGCGCGCGCAACGACCCACCCGATCCGTCGCGGCTCGGATCCCGTTCGTGGCCAGCATCATCGGGCTCCTCGCCATCGGACTCGCCTCGACACTGCTGTTGAGCACACGCGCTGCGGAGGACTCGTACCTGCTCAGTGCGGGGCGTGCCACCAACCAGGAGCTGACGGAACGGGCCGCCGCGCTGCAACGTGACGTGGAGACCGCGAACTCGGCTCCCGAGCTGGCCCGTCGCGCGACCGCACAGGGAATGATCCCGACGAAGGACGTTCCGCGACTGGTGGTCCTGCCGGACGGCGTCGTCCAGGTGATCGGTACGCCGGCACCGGCCGCCGGTCCACCGGCTCCCGACTTCGCGGCCGCCACCCCGTCGGGCGGTGCGGCGACTCCGAGTGCGCGCCCCGGGGCACCCGCGTCCGGCGGGGAGGCGCTCACACCCGTCGGGCGCCCGGGTACGTCGCCGAGTGCGTCCGCGACCCCGACCACGTCGGCACCGGCAGCATCCACCACGCCGGCCCCCACGACGTCCGCACCCGCGGCACCGACGACCACGCCGATGCCCGAGAATGCTGCGCCGCCGCCTCTTCCGGCTCCCGCCGCCGCGGTGGGCGAGCAGCAGGTACCCATCGCAGGAGGCGCTCGGTGACCACTCGACAGCCGTACCGGAGCACTGGCCGCGACCACGGCGACCCACGCGCTCGGCCGGCCACCGGCTCCGGTCCTCGCGGTCCTCGTCCGCCGCGTCGACAGGGTCCACGCAAGTCCGAGACGTTCGACTTCCGGTTCCGCTACGGCCGTTTCGCGATGTTCGCGATCCTGGGCGTCGCGACGCTGCAGTTGCTGTGGATCCAGGGCATCGACGCCCCGTCGCTGTCGGCGCAGTCGGCCAGTCAGCGCACCACCACCATCGTCGACCCGGCGACACGAGGGTCCATCACGGACCGGGACGGCAATCCCATCGCGTTCACGATGGAGGCGAAGGCGCTGACCTTCCAGCCGCAGCGAGTGCGTGTGGAGCTCGAGGAGGCGAAGGCGAAGGACGACACGAAGCCGGATCCGGACGATCGCATCCGGGAGGTCGCTGCCGGTGTCCACGGCATCCTGGGCGACCTGGTGTCGGAGAAGGACCTTCTCGACAAGATGACCGGATCCTCGTCGTTCGAGTACCTCGTGCGCAGCATCGATCCCGCGGTCGCGGCGACCATCGCCGAGCAGTACCCCGAGGTCGGCCTCGAGCGGCAGGACATCCGCGAGTACCCGGGTGGGGCGCTCGCCGCCAACATCGTCGGGGCGACCGGCTGGGACGGCCACGGCCTGCTCGGCCTCGAGGACTCCCTCGACCCGGTGTTGGCCGGTACCGACGGCTCCCGCACCTACGACCGCGGCAGCGACGGCGCGGTGATTCCCGGCAGTTGGCGCGACCAGCAACCCGCCATCGACGGCTCGAATGTGGAGCTGACGCTCGACAGCGACATCCAGTACTACGTTCAGCAGCAGGTCCAGCAGGCCAAGGATCTGTCGGGCGCCAAGAACGCGTCGGCCGTCGTCCTGGACTCGCACACCGGCCAGGTGCTGGCCATGTCGAACGACGGCACCTTCGACCCGGCCATCGGCGTGGGCAACAACTCGCCGACGGCGCAGATGGGCAACCTCGCGGTGTCCAGCCCGTTCGAGCCGGGATCGGTGAACAAGATCGTCACGGCGGCGGCCGCCGTCGAGGACGGTCTGACGAACCCCGACGAGGTGCTGCAGGTTCCCGGCAGCATCACGATGTCCGGTGCGACCGTCAAGGACGCCTGGGATCACGGCGTCGCGCCGTACACGACCACCGGTGTGTTCGGTAAGTCCTCCAACGTGGGCACGCTGATGCTCGCGCAGCGGGTCGGCGAGGATCGCTACGCGGACATGCTGGACAAGTTCGGGCTGGGACAGCGCACCGACGTGGGCCTGCCCGGCGAGAGTGCCGGCAGTGTCCCGGCCCGCGACCAGTGGTCCGGCGGCACGTTCGCGAACCTCCCGATCGGGCAGGGCCTGTCCATGACCCTGTTGCAGATGACCGGTATGTACCAAGCGATCGCCAACGACGGCGTGCGCATCCCGCCGCGCATCGTGTCGGCGACCGTCGGCAAGGACGGTCAGCGCACCGCGGAGCCGCAGCCCGAGGGCGTGCCGGTGGTCAGTGCCGACACCGCGCGCACCGTGCGCGACATGTTCCGGGCCGTCACGCAGAACGACACCGGCAACCAGCGCGGCACCGGTGTCGCCGCCGGTATCGAGGGATACCAGGTCAGTGGCAAGACCGGCACCGCGCAGCAGGTCGATCCGGAGTGCAAGTGCTACTCCAACTCGAACTACTGGATCACCTTCGCCGGCATCGCGCCGGCGGACGATCCGCGCTACGTGATCGGCATCATGCTCGACGCCCCGACCCGCAGCTCCGACGGATCGGGCGGGCAGTCCGCCGCTCCGCTGTTCCACTCGATCGCGTCCTGGATGCTGCAGCGTGACGCGGTGCCGCTCTCGCAGGAAGGTCGTCGGCTCCTCCTGCAGGCGGACTGATCCGTCGACAGTGCAGGGCGTTCACCTGCACCGGGGCGGACTTCGCCATGGCACGTCTCGTGGCGTGCCGACTCGCCGGTAATCTGATGCGTCGGCCGCCGACCACCGGTCGGCGGCACTCGCATGTTCGGCGCCGAGGCAGTCACCGCACCGGCCCGAACACCCACCGTCCGCCCGTCACCACAGCAGAGGAGCGTCTCGAAGTGCCCAGCTCGACTCTCCGCCCGCAGCGGCCCACGGTCACGTCGGCGACCGAGCTGGCCGGAGAGATCGGTCTGCGCCACGGAGTGCTCGTCGACGGTGCGCTGGTCGACGCGACGGACGACGTCGGCGTCACGGGCATCGAACTGCGCGCGCAGAGCATCCTGGCGGGCGATCTCTTCGCGGCCCTGCCGGGCGCTCGGTCGCACGGCGCCGCCTTCGCGGGCGAGGCGCTCGAACGCGGAGCGGTCGCCGTGGTCACCGACGACGAGGGTGTGGCCCTCATGATCGGTTCCGGCGTGCCCGACGGCACTGCCGTCCTGGTGCATCCGCAGCCCCGCTCGATCCTCGGCACGCTGTCCGCGGCGGTGCACGATCGGCCGTCCGCCAAGATGACGGTCATCGGCATCACCGGCACCTCGGGGAAGACCACCACGTCCTATCTGGTGGAGGCGGCGCTGCGCGCTGCCGGACGCACTCCCGGGCTCATCGGCACCATCGAGACCCGTATCGGCACCGAACCGGTGCCGTCCGCGCTGACCACGCCCGAGGCTCCGAATCTGCACGCGATGTTCGCGGCGATGTACGAGCAGGGGGTGGACACGGTCGTCATGGAGGTGTCCTCCCACGCGCTGTCCCTCGGCCGGGTCGACGGCACCACCTTCGCGGTGGGCGCGTTCACGAACCTCTCGCAGGACCACCTCGACTTCCATCTCACCTTCGAGGATTACTTCGCGGCCAAGGCCCGGTTGTTCGCCGAGGACTCGCCGGTCCGCGCGGATCGCGCCGTCGTCTGCGTCGACGACCGGTGGGGCCGGCGCATGGCGGAGATCGCGGCGGCCGGTGGCCGAGCCGCCCCGCTCACCGTGGCGACCACGACCGAGGGGACGGCCTCCTGGGCGGTGACGTCCTGGTCGTCCGGGCCGGACGGCACCCAGCAGTTCGAGGTCGCCGCACGGGACACCGTCCTGTCGGCGTCACTCCGGATGCCGGGGCGCTACAACGTCGCCAACGCCGTGGTCGCCGCCGCCGTGTGCGCGGAGGTCGGGGTGGATCCGGCGGTCGCCCTCGCCGCGATGGCCGAGGTCGACGTGCCCGGCCGCATGCAGCGCGTCGAGCGTGGTCAGAACTTCCTGGCCGTCGTCGACTACGCCCACAAACCCGCCGCACTCGAGGCGGTGCTGGCCACTCTGCGCGCTCAGACCGACGGCCGCATCGCCGTCGTCGTCGGCGCCGGGGGAGACCGCGACGCCGAGAAGCGGCCGCTGATGGGCGAGGCCGCGGCGCGCGCCGCAGACCTGGTCGTCATCACCGACGACAACCCCAGATCCGAGGACCCGGCCGCCATCCGCGCGGCCGTTCGGCGAGGCGCCGACGCCGTCGGCGGTAGCGCCGAGGTGCGCGAGATCTCTCCGCGCGACGAGGCGATCCACGCCGTGGTGCAGTGGGCGAAGGACGGCGACGTCGTCCTGATCGCCGGCAAGGGCCACGAGGTGGGGCAGGACGTCGGCGGCATCAAGTACCCCTTCGACGACCGCCGTGTGCTCGCCGACGCCCTCGACCGACAGAAAGGCTCGATGTGATCCGACTGTCCCTGTCCGCCGTCGCGGACATCGTGGAGGGCACACTGCACGACGTCCCCGATCCCTCCGTGGAGATCACCGCCGGCGTCGAGTTCGACTCCCGGAAGATCACCGAGGGCGGACTGTTCCTCGCTCTGCCCGGTGAGCGCGTGGACGGCCACGATCATGCCGCCGGTGCCGTCGCCGCCGGTGCCGTCGCGGTGCTCGCAGCGCGGCCGGTGGGCGTTCCCGCCATCGTCGTCGAGCACGAGGACGGACCCGGCGCGGCTGTTCTGGACGCACTCGGGAAGCTGGCCGCGGCGTCCGTCGCCGAACTGGCCGCCGGCGATCTCACCGTCGTCGGTGTCACCGGAAGCTCGGGGAAGACATCGACCAAGGATCTGATCCGCGCGGTGGTCGAGCGTGCGGGCACCGTGGTCGCACCGCCCGGCTCCTTCAACAACGAGCTCGGGCATCCCTGGACCGTGCTGCGCGCGGACGCCTCGACACGGTTCCTCGTCCTCGAGCTGTCGGCGCGGGGACGCGGCCACATCGCCGCGCTGGCCGCGATCGCACCGCCGCGGATCGGTGTGGAACTCAACGTCGGCACCGCGCACCTCGGCGAGTTCGGTTCGCGCGAGAACATCGCCGAGGCCAAGTCCGAACTGGTACAAGCGCTTCCGGCTGCGGAGGCCGGTGGTCTGGCGATCCTCAACGCCGACGATCCGCTGGTGGCAGCGATGGCGTCGAAGACCACCGCTCGCGTCGTCACCTACGGGTCGGACACCAGTGCCGACGTCCACGCGCTGGACGTCCGCCTCGACGAGACCGCGCGCGCGTCGTTCACCATGGTCACGCCGTCGGGGAGCGCTCCGGTGTCGCTGCTGGTCCACGGCGAGCACCAGGTGGGCAACGCATTGGCGGCGGCGGCCGTCGGCCTGGACTGCGGCATGGACGTCGAGACCGTCGCGGCCGCGCTGTCGGGCGCGGAGGCCGCCTCGGCCCGGCGCATGGACGTGCGCACGCGCGCCGACGGCGTCACCGTCGTCAACGACTCCTACAACGCCAACCCGGATTCGGTACGCGCCGCGCTGAAGGCGCTCGTCACGATGGCGCGCAGTGGCCGCGACAGGGGTCGGCGGTCCTGGGCCGTGCTGGGTGAGATGGCCGAACTCGGCGACGAGTCGGTGATCGAGCACGATCGGATCGGGCGCCTCGCGGTGCGTCTGGCCGTCAGCAAGATCATCGTCGTGGGAACGGGTCGCCCGTCGCACGGCCTGTACCAGGGTGCCGTCATGGAAGGGTCCTGGGGCGAGGAGGCCCACCTGGTTCCCGATGCCGACGCCGCGATCGCGCTGCTGCGCGACGAGGTTGAGCCGGGTGACCTGGTGTTGGTGAAGGCGTCCCAGTCGGTGGGGCTGTGGACCGTCGCGGAGGCATTGCTGAGCGAGCAGGGGGAGACTCGGTGAGACAGATTCTGTTCGCGGGCGGTATCGCGCTGGCGGTGGCGATCCTGCTGACGCCCGTGTTGATCAAGGCGTTCTCGAAGCAGGGGTTCGGCCAGGAGATCCGGGTCGAGGGTCCTGCGAGCCATCAGTCCAAGCGCGGCACGCCCACCATGGGCGGCGTCGCGATCCTCGCCGGTCTGTGGGCCGGCTACTGGGGCTCGCACCTCATCGGCATCGGCTACGACGCGGACGGGCCGTCCGTGTCGGCGCTCCTGGTGCTGGGTCTGACGACGGTGCTGGGCGTGGTGGGCTTCCTCGACGACTTCATCAAGATCCGCAAGCAGCGCAACCTCGGACTGAACAAGACGGCCAAGCTGGTGGGTCAGCTGTTCGCCGCGGTGATCTTCGGTGTCCTCGCACTGCAGTTCAACGGTGCCGGCGGACTGACGCCGGGCAGCGTCCAGCTGAGCTACGTGCGCGACATCGCGACCGTCTCCATGGGCGGCATCGTCTTCATCCTGTTCTGCTACCTCCTCGTCAGTGCCTGGTCCAATGCGGTCAACCTGACCGACGGCCTCGACGGACTCGCGGCCGGATCGATGACCCTGGTGCTGGGTGCGTACACCGTCATCACGTTCTGGCAGTACCGGCAGGCGTGCACCACGAGTCCGGGACCCGGCTGCTACGACGTCCGTGATCCGCTCGACCTGGCCCTGATCTGTGCCGCTGCGGCGGGTGCGTGCATCGGCTTCCTGTGGTGGAACGCGGCGCCCGCCAAGATCTTCATGGGCGACACGGGCTCGCTCGCGCTCGGTGGCCTGCTCGCCGGCCTGTCCATCGTCACCCGGACCGAGCTGCTGATGGTCGTCATCGGTGCGCTCTTCGTGGCCGAGGCCGCGTCCGTCGTGATCCAGGTGGCGGTCTTCCGGTCGAGCCGCCGACGAGTGTTCCGGATGGCCCCGTTCCATCACCACTTCGAGCTCGGAGGATGGGCCGAGACGACGGTGATCATCCGTTTCTGGTTGTTGGCCGCCATCTCATCGGCCGTCGGACTGGCTCTGTTCTACAGCGAGTACCTCTCGGCGATCGGCGACTGACGTGGTGTTGCACGATCCCCGCGAACCCCTCACGTCACCGCTCGACCTCCGGGGTCGCCGGGTTCTCGTCGCCGGTGGTCGGGTGTCCGGCCGCGCCGTGATTCCCGCGCTGCTCGAGGTGGGAGCCTCGGTGACGGTGGCCGACTCGGACACGTCCTCACTCGAGGCCTGCGCCGATCTCGGCGTGGACACGGTGTCGATGGACGCGATCGCCACCGACCGCGACGCGGTGGCCGAGAGCGCCCTCGTCGTCACCAGCCCGGGATTCCGCCCCGATTCGCCGTTGCTCACCACCGCGCTCACGGTCGCCGTGCCGGTGTGGGGCGACATCGAGTTCTCCTGGCGTATCGATCAGGCCGAGGTCTACGGGCCGCCGCGCACCTGGTTGGTGGTCACCGGGACCAACGGCAAGACCACGACGACGTCGATGCTCGCGGCCGTCCTCGACGCGGCGGGAGTGGCGTCCGCGGCGTGCGGCAACATCGGCGTACCGGTCGTGGACGCGCTGCGGCGCGACCCCCGGGCGGACGTGCTCGCCGTGGAACTGTCCTCCTTCCAATTGTTCTGGGCGCCGTCGGTGCGACCGGCGGCCGGAGTGGTGCTCAACATCGCCGAGGACCATCTCGACTGGCACGGCGGCATGGAGGCCTACGTCCAGGCGAAGCTCCAGGCGCTGCACGGCGACGTCGCCGTGGTGGGGCTGGACGACGCGATCGCGTCCACGCTGCGAGCGCGCGCCGCGGCTCCGATCACGGTCGGGTTCACTGCGCACGACCCTGCTGCCGGCGATGTCGGTGTCGTGGACGGCACGATCGTGGACCGCGCGTTCGGTGACGCCGAGTCGCTGGTGGAGACGGACGCCATCGAACCCGCAGGGCCCGCGGGACTGCAGGACGCGCTCGCCGCGGCGTCGCTCGCGCGCGCGGCCGGGGTCCCGGCCGAGCACATCGCGGCCGGTCTGCGGTCGTTCCGCGTCGGACCGCACCGCGCCGCCGTGGTGCGTGAGCTCGGTGGGGTGCTGTTCGTCGATGACTCGAAGGCCACCAATCCGCACGCCGCGAGGTCGTCGATCCTCGCGCACGAGCGCGTCGTGTGGCTCGCGGGCGGTCTGCTCAAGGGCGCGGAGGTCGACGATCTCGTCGCCGAGGTCGCCCCGCGGCTCGTCGGTGCCGTGGTGTTCGGCCAGGACGGCGACGTGATCGCGGCAGCACTCGGGCGACACGCGCCGGATGTGCCCGTGGATCGGGTGCCGTCGGGAGACGATGCTGGAGTGGCCGATGCGACTGATGTGACTGACGGTGACGAAGTGATGGCACAGGCGGTGCGGGCAGCCGCGCGCCGCGCCGAGCCGGGAACCACCGTGCTCCTGGCACCCTCGACCGCCTCGTTCGATCAGTTCCGGGACTACGGGCACCGCGGCGACAGCTTCGCCGCCGCCGCCGCGAGCCTCGGCCCGCACGATCTCGCTCCCACCGCCGACCACGGCACGCCGGCATGAGCCCGGCCCGCGGCGCCACGACACCCCCGTCGCGCGCCGGCGGACCCGTGACCGAGCCGGTCACCGCCGCCCGCCCCGGCCGTACGGCTCCGCGTCGACGACCCGTCCGCGCGAAGTTCGAGACATGGGTGGACCGGCCCCTCGCGTCCTTCCACCTCATCGTCACCGTGGCGGCGCTGCTCACCATCCTCGGACTCGTCATGGTGCTGTCCGCGTCGTCGGTCGAGGCCTACGCCGAGGACGGTTCCGCGTACACGATGTTCACCCGGCAGGCCATCTTCACCGTGGTCGGCCTGGTGCTCTTCGTCGTGGCGCTGCGCCTCCCCATCCGGATCCTGCGCAAGATGTCGTTCCCGATGTTCGTGGTGTCGGTGATCCTGCTGGTGCTCGTGCTGATCCCCGGCATCGGAACGGTCGCGCAGGGCACCCGCGGATGGTTCACCATCGGCGGAGTCGGCCTCCAGCCGTCGGAGATCTCGAAGGTGACCTTCGCCGTGTGGGGCGCGCACCTGCTGGCGTCGCGCCGGGCGGAGCGTGCCGACCTCAAGGGTCTGCTGATTCCCCTGGTGCCCGCCGCGATGGTGATCTTCTTCCTCATCGTGATGCAGCCCGACCTAGGTACCACCGTGGCCCTGGGCATCATCCTCATGGCTCTGCTGTGGTTCGCGGGTCTGCCGGTCAAGGTGTTCGGATCGGTCGTCGGCGGCCTCTTCCTGGCGGCGGTGGTGCTCGCCCTGACGGCTGGGTACCGCTCCGCGCGTATCCAGCAGTGGCTGAACCCCGGCAGCGACCCGCAGGGCACCGGATACCAGTCGCGGCAGGCGCTGTACTCCCTGGCCGACGGTGGGTTGTTCGGTCTCGGCCTGGGTCAGAGCCGAGCCAAGTGGAGCTATCTTCCCAACGCGCACAACGACTTCATCTTCGCGATCATCGGCGAGGAACTCGGCCTGGTCGGGTGCATCGCGGTCATCGGACTGTTCGGGCTGCTGGTCTTCACGGGCCTGCGCATCGCGGCGCGGGTGCCCGATCCGTTCATGAAGATCCTGGTGGCGACGTTCACTGTCTGGATCCTCGCGCAGGCCGCCATCAACATCGGCTACGTCATCGGGCTCCTGCCCGTGACGGGACTGCAGTTGCCCCTGGTGTCCGCGGGCGGAACGTCCACCGCCATCACACTTCTGGTGCTCGGGCTGCTCGCCAACATCTCGCGACACGAGCCCGAGGCGGTGGCCGCACTCGCGTCGGGTCACGACGGGAAGTTCGGCAGACTGCTCAGACTGCCGGTGCCCGAGCCCTACTCGCCTGTCAAGGCGTCGCAGGCGCGAGGCGGACCGCGTGGTCCGGGCCGACAGGGGGTGGCGGGACCCGCTGCGCGCCAGGCGTTGCCGCCACAGGCGCGACGACGCGAGTCCGAGGCCCGCGCGGCACGCCCCGCTCCCGAGCGACACACGTCCGGACGCCCGTCCGCGCGGGATCCCCGACGGGGCGCCGCGGACATGGCACGCAGCGCCGCTGCCCGCGACGCACGATCACGAGAACGGAGACATCACCGGTGACAGGCTCTTCCGGCGTGTCCGTCGTCGTCGCCGGCGGCGGCACGGCGGGACACATCGAACCAGCTCTCGCGGTGGCCGACGCCCTGCGGGAGCTGAACCCGTCGATACGGGTGACGGCACTCGGAACCGAACGCGGGCTCGAGACGACGCTGGTGCCCGCTCGCGGTTACGAGTTGGCGCTCGTTCCGCCGGTGCCGTTGCCGCGCAAGCTGACCCGGTCGCTGTTCGCGTTGCCGGCGGACGTCGTGCGATCGGTCCGCGCCACGCGTGCGGTCCTGCGCGACGTCGACGCCGACGTGGTGATCGGCTTCGGCGGGTACGTCGCGCTGCCGGCCTACCTCGCCGCTCGCGGCACGGTGCCCGTGATCGTGCACGAGGCGAACGCGCGCGCCGGTATCGCGAACAAGGTGGGCGCTCGCGTGGCGACGAGAGTCCTCGCCGCCGTCGCCGGCTCCGGGATCCACGGCCGCGGGTCGTCGGAGGCCGAGATCGTGGGCATCCCCGTCCGGCCGACCATCACCGAGCTCGACCGCGCCGGACTGCGCGCCGAGGCGCGTGCGCACTTCGGACTGCCGCAGCACGGTCCCGTGCTGCTCGTGTTCGGTGGGTCGCAGGGCGCCCGCTCGCTCAACCTCGCCGTGTCCGGCGCGTCGGCCGCGCTCGCGGCCGCCGGCGTGTCGGTGCTCCACGCGCACGGCCCGAAGAACACCCTCGACGTCGCCACGGCCGATCCGGACGCCCCCTACGTGGCGGTGCCGTACCTGACCCGCATGGACCTCGCGTACGCCGCCGCCGATGCCGTCGTGTGCCGGTCCGGCGCGATGACCGTCGCGGAGGTCTCGGCCGTCGGTCTGCCCGCCTTCTACGTACCCTTGCCCCATGGCAACGGGGAACAAGAACTCAACGCGGGCCCGATCGTCGCGGCCGGCGGTGGTGTCGTGATCGCCGACGCCGACCTCACGCCGGAGTTCGTGGCCACCGACGTGGTGTCGCTGCTGACCGATCCCGATCGCGTGTCGGCCATGAGTGCGGCCGCCGCGGGCGCGGGTCATCGAGGCGCCGCCGCGGAGGTCGCGCGCATCGTTCTCGAGGTCGCCGGACGAGGTGGTCGGGCATGACGCGACACACCGTCGACGCGACCCTGCCGCCCGAACTGCAGCGCGTGCACATGGTCGGCATCGGGGGAGCGGGCATGTCGGGGATAGCCCGGATCCTGCTCTCGCGCGGTGGCCAGGTGTCGGGCTCCGACGCCAAGGAGAGTCGCGGCGTGAAGGCGCTGCGCGCCCGCGGTGCCCAGATACGGATCGGGCACGACGAGTCGGCGCTCGACATGCTCGAAGGCGGCCCGACGGCGTTGGTCACGACGCACGCGGCCATCCCGAAGACGAACCCGGAGCTGGTCGCGGCCGCCGAGCGTGGTGTGCCCGTCCTCCTGCGTCCGGCCGTGCTCGCCTCGCTGATGAAGGGTTTCCGCACCGTCCTGGTGTCGGGGACGCACGGCAAGACCTCCACCACGTCGATGCTCGTCGTCGCGCTGCAGCACTGCGGTGCGGATCCGTCCTTCGCCGTGGGCGGCGAGCTGAACGAAGCGGGTACCAACTCTCATCACGGCACCGGCGAGGTCTTCGTCGCGGAGGCGGACGAGAGCGACGGGTCGCTGCTGCAGTACGACCCCGACGTCATCGTCGTCACCAACGTGGAGGCGGATCACCTCGACTACTTCGGCAGCGAGGACGCCTACGTCCAGGTGTTCGACGACTTCGCCGCTCGTCTGTCCGCCGGCGGTGCCCTGGTGGTGTGCACGGACGACCCCGGGTCGCGGGAGCTGGCGCGTCGGATCGCCGCGAAGGCGACCGACGGTGTGCGGGTTCTGACCTACGGCTCCGAGGACGCGCAGGTCGACGGCGCCGCGGTGTCCGCGACGCTGCTCGGGTGGGAGCCCGAGGACACCGGCGGCGTGGTGCAGTTCCGGCTGGCCGGCGAGGACCGTGCCCGCACCGTGCGCCTGGGTGTGCCCGGCCGGCACATGGCGCTGAACGCGCTGGCCGCCATCGTCGCCGCGCGCGAGACCGGGGCCGGAGTCGACGAGATCATCGAGGGGCTGGCCGGGTTCGCCGGTGTGCACCGACGGTTCCAGTTGCAGGGCCGTGAGCGCGGCGTGCGCGTGTTCGACGACTACGCCCACCATCCCACCGAGGTCCGCGCGGTGCTCGGTGCCGCGGCGGACCTGGTGCGCACCGCGGACACCGCGACCCCCGGTCGCGTGATCGTCGTGTTCCAGCCCCACCTGTACTCGCGCACGGTGACCTTCGCGGACCAGTTCGCGGCCGCCCTGGATCTGGCCGACGAGGTGGTCGTGCTCGACGTCTACGGCGCGCGCGAGGAGCCGGTTCCCGGTGTCAGCGGAGCGACGGTGGCCCGGTCGGTGACCAAGCCGGTGCACTACCAGCCCGATCTGTCCGCCGTGCCGCGTCAGGTGGCGCACCTGTGTGTCGCCGGCGACATCGTGGTGACGATGGGCGCGGGCGACGTGACCATGCTGGGAAGCCAGATCCTCGACGCTCTCCGCTCCACCCCGGCGCGGCGCTGAGTTCGGGACGTGACATGGCAGGACGACAGACCGTGAACGCGCGCGGTACCGGCCGCACCCGACCCGCGGCCACACCGCGTCGTGTCGGTGCGGAGCGGTCGACGCGGTCGCGCACGTCGACGCGGGCGCCGGCGCGCGAACCGCGTGTCGGTCGCCGCGGCAAGCTGTTGATCCTTCTCGCGCTCGTCGCCTCGGTCGCCTTCGTGGCGGTGTCGTACTTCGGTCCGCTGTGGGCGGTCTCCTCCGTGCAGGTGAACGGCAACGCCGCGGTCTCGCGCGAGCAGGTCGTGCAGACGCTGCAGGTCGCGGAGGGGACATCCCTGCCGAGAGTGGACACGGATGCTGCCGCGGCGCGGGTCGCCGCCATCCCGAAGGTCGCGTCGGTCCGGGTCCAGCGCGTGTACCCGTCCACGGTGCGGGTCACGGTCGAGGAGCGCGTTCCCGTCGTCTTCTTCGACGCGGCGGACGGTACCCATCTGATGGACGCCGAGGCCGTCGACTTCGCGGTGGAACCGCCCCCGCCCGGGGTGGTGCGCATGGTGGTGGCCAGCCCGTCCTTCGGCAACCTCGAGACCCGTGCGGCCCTGTCGGTGCTCACCGCGCTGCCCGGTCCGCTGCGATCGCAGGTGGCACAGATCGACGCGCCGACCATCTCGGCGGTGTCGTTGACGTTGTACGACGGCCGGGTCGTGGTGTGGGGGAGCAGTGAGGACACGGAGTACAAGGCGTCCATCGCTCTGCCACTGCTCACGCAGCCGGGTCAGACCTACGACGTGTCGAGTCCGGATCTGCCGACCATTCGGTGACGGTGACGTCCCACATATTTTTCCTGCGCGTGTCGGCGCGCCTAATGGAACCCGCCGAGCGGTGTCTCTAGCGTTTCACCCAGTCGATCACTTGACATAACTATGAACCTATGGTTCAGGTTGAGGGTTTGCCTCGACTGCATCATGCACACCAACCACGGAAGGCGAGAGCCCATGACGCCCCCGCACAACTACCTCGCCGTAATCAAGGTCGTCGGCATCGGCGGCGGCGGCGTCAACGCGGTCAACCGCATGATCGAGCAGGGACTCAAGGGAGTCGAGTTCATCGCGGTCAACACGGACGCGCAGGCGCTGCTCATGTCGGACGCCGACGTCAAGCTCGACGTCGGTCGCGAACTCACCCGAGGCCTCGGCGCGGGTGCCGATCCCGAGGTGGGCCGCAAGGCCGCCGAGGATCACAAGGACGAGATCGAAGAGGTGCTCAAGGGTGCCGACATGGTGTTCGTCACCGCGGGCGAGGGTGGCGGTACCGGCACCGGTGGAGCCCCCGTCGTCGCGAGCATCGCGCGCAAGCTCGGCGCCCTCACCGTCGGTGTGGTGACACGCCCGTTCTCCTTCGAGGGCAAGCGGCGCGGCGGTCAGGCCGACGTCGGCATCCAGGGTCTGCGCGAGTCGTGCGACACCCTCATCGTCATCCCGAACGACCGGCTGCTGCAGCTCGGCGACGCGGCCGTCAGCCTCATGGACGCGTTCCGCTCCGCCGACGAGGTGCTGCTCAACGGTGTCCAGGGCATCACCGACCTCATCACCACTCCCGGCCTCATCAACGTGGACTTCGCCGACGTCAAGGGCGTCATGTCCGGTGCGGGCAGCGCCCTCATGGGCATCGGGTCCTCGCGCGGCGAGGGGCGCGCCATCAAGGCGGCCGAGTCGGCCATCAACTCGCCGTTGCTCGAGGCGTCCATGGAGGGTGCACGCGGAGTCCTCCTCTCCATCGCCGGCGGATCCGATCTCGGTCTGTTCGAGATCAACGAAGCGGCATCGCTGGTGCAGGAGGCCGCGCACATCGACGCCAACATCATCTTCGGCACCGTGATCGACGATTCGCTGGGCGACGAGGTGCGCGTCACCGTCATCGCCGCCGGTTTCGACGGCAGCGGTCCGGCCCGTCGCCCCATCGAGGCACCGCAGAGTCAGTCTCGCGGCGCCACCGTGGGAACGGCCCGCGCGGGCGAGACGCGTACCGAGGACGACGGTCCCGCCGTCTTCCGCGACGCGCCGTCCTCGTCTCTTCCCCCCATCGGCGAGCGCGCCGCGCGTGCCACCGGACATCCCGTCCGGGTGGAGGACGAGGGCGACGACGACGTGGACGTGCCCTCCTTCATGCGTCGGTGAGCATCTCCGACCGCGGTTACCGTGTCCGGCGCGTGACGACGTCACGCGCCGGAGGCGTGTCCGAACCGCCCTACGATTCCTTCAATCTCGGTGATCACGTCGGTGACGACCCGGCGCACGTGGAGGCCAATCGGCGTCGTCTCGCCGCGAAGATCGGTCTGTCTCCCGAGCGTCTCGTGTGGATGGACCAGATTCACGGTCGATCCGTCGCGACGGTGGACGGACCGGTCTCCGGACCGGTCGAGGCCACCGACGCCCTCGTCACCACCCAGCGCGACCTCGCGCTCGTCGTCCTGGCCGCCGACTGCGTGCCGCTCCTGTTGTCCGACGATGCCGCGGGCGTCGTCGCCGCCGTTCACGCCGGCCGCGTCGGTGCTCGGATCGGCATCGTCCCGCGCGTTCTCGACGCCATGGTGGCCGCGGGCGCCGCCGTCAACCGGATCGAGGCGTTCCTCGGCCCGGCGGCCGGGGGAGACGACTACGAGGTGCCGCGCACCATGCAGATCGACGTCGAGACCCACCTGCCGGGCAGTGCGACGCGTACTCGCAAGGGCACACCCGGTCTCGACATCAGGGCGGGCCTGCGTCGCCAGTTGCTCGAGGCCGGCGTCGCCGGAGTGGCCGCCGATCCGCGCGAGACCATCACGGACCGTTCGCTGTTCAGCCACCGCCGGGGGTCGCCCACGGGGCGGCACGCCGGTGTCGTGTGGATGGACACGACCTCGTGACCGCGCCGGACGATCGGCGGACGTATCTCGCGGACCATCTCGCCGAGGTCCGTGATCGGCTGTCGCGCGCCTGTGCGGCCGCGGATCGCGCACCCGATTCCGTGACCCTGCTTCCCGTCACCAAGTTCTTCCCGGCCTCCGACGTCGCACTGCTGCGCGAGCTCGGGTGCACCGAGTTCGGCGAGTCGCGCGAGCAGGACGCGTCTCCCAAGGTCGCCGAGTTCGGCACCGACGGTGTGCGCTGGCACATGATCGGCCGCCTGCAGCGCAACAAGGCGAAAGCTGTTGCCGCCTGGGCACATGCGATCCACTCGGTGGACACCGACCGTCTGGTCACCGCGCTCGGCAAGGCGGTCGCGGGTGCGGTGGACAACGGTGACAGGACTGCGGATCTGGACGTCTACGTGCAGGTGAGTCTGGACGGTGACACGCATCGCGGAGGCGTGGACCGCGAAGACCTGGAGGCACTCACCGCACAGGTGTCCGAGACCTCGGGTCTGCGACTCGCCGGGCTCATGGCGGTGCCCCCGTTGGGTGCGGACGCCGAGGCGTCGTTCGAGGATCTGCAGCGTCTTCACACGCAGGTCCTCGCCTCGCATCCGGGCGCGACCGGACTCTCGGCCGGGATGACGGGCGACCTGGAAGAGGCTGTCCGACACGGGTCCACGTGTGTGCGTGTCGGAACCGCAATCCTCGGTCCACGGCCGATAACCTCGCCTTGACGACATGAACACCATCGTCACCATGGACTTACTCCAGTCACACGAGTACCAGCCACACCGCCACGCCAGGAAGGTCGACCGATGAGCACGTTGCACAAGTTCAAGGCTTACTTCGGCATGGTCCCACTCGACGATTTCGAGGACGACTACCTCGACGACACGGATGCGCCCGTCGCATCCCGGTCGTCGCGTGGCGGATACGGAAAATCGATGGACGACCATGACTACGCCGATCGCGACTACGCCGAGCCGGCGTTCGTCGGTGGTCGCCGGGACGAGGACGACGACTACGAGCGTCCCGAGCCCCGGCACAGTGCTCGGGTGGCGCCGCTGTCGTCGCGCTCCGGTGGCGGATCCCGCTCCGGCGGCGCGATGCGCACCTCCACCCGCGGCGCTCTCGCGATGGACACTCGCATGGACCCGCACTCGGAGCTGCGTCGCAGCGAGCCCCGTCACGCCGAACCGCGCGTGTCCGACCGCCGCCAGGCCGCACTCGACGACGGGGGCCCCATGTCGACCATCACCACGCTGCGTCCGCGCGACTACAGCGAGGCGCGCACGATCGGCGAGCGCTTCCGTGACGGCACGCCCGTCATCATGGATCTGGTCGAGATGAGCAACGCCGACGCCAAGCGCCTCGTCGACTTCGCCGCGGGCCTCGCGTTCGCGTTGCGTGGTTCGTTCGACAAGGTCGCCACGAAGGTGTTCCTGCTCTCACCCGCCGACGTCGACGTCTCCGCCGAAGAGCGTCGCCGGATCGCCGAGACGGGCTTCTACAACCAGCAGTGACGTCTCACACGGCGCGGTGGGCCGGTCTCGCGGTGCGAGATGGCCTCCCCGTGTCGCGAGATGGCATTGTGGTGTCGTGCGTGATCAGAAAGTTGTGTCGGTGTCGGTCTCTCCTGCGTCTCGCAGGACGGTGAGCTGAGTGTTCGCGGTCCTGTACTTCATCCTCTTCGTCTTCTGGCTGTTGCTCATCGGCCGGATCATCGTCGAGTTCATCCGATCCTTCGCACGTGACTGGCGTCCGACGGGTGTGGTCGTGGTCGTACTCGAAGCAATCTTCACGGTCACCGATCCGCCGGTCAGACTGCTGCGGCGCATCATCCCGCCACTGAATCTGGGCGGTGTCCGGCTCGACCTGTCCATCATGGTGCTGCTCTTCATCGTGTTCATCCTGATGCGCGTGGTGCAGGGCGTCGGCTGACGGTGAGTTCCGTCGACGGCGACAGTGTCCCGTGTGACAGAATGTTGCTCGAAGGTGCACGATGAGTGACCATCGCTCTTTGTGCGATATAACTGAATGTCCTGGTTGCCCCCACTACGGCAGCCGGGTGCCAAGCCACTGTTGATCGAACGAATGCTCGCGTACATCGCTTGTCGATGCTCCACCGCTCTCGAGACGCGTGAAGGGACCCTTCCATGCCGCTGACTCCCGCCGATGTGCACAACGTCGCGTTCAGCAAGCCGCCCATCGGTAAGCGCGGATACAACGAGGACGAGGTCGATGCATTTCTCGATCTCGTCGAACAGGAGCTGTCGCGCCTGATCGAGGAGAACGCCGACCTGCGTCAGCGGGTCGGAGAGCTCGATCAGGATCTCGCCGAGGCCAAGAGCTCGGCAGCGTCGCGTCAGAGCACCCCTGCCCCCGCGCCTGCTCCCACCCCCGCACCGGCACCGCGTCCGGAGCCCGCTAAGCCGGCACCGGTCGTCCAGGCCGCTCCGGCACCGGCTCCTGCCCCCGCCGCGGCGTCGTCCGCCGGCGATTCGAACATGCAGGCTGCGAAGATCCTGGGTCTCGCCCAGGAGATGGCCGATCGCCTCACCGGTGACGCGAAGACCGAGTCCGAGCAGCTGCTCGGGAGCGCTCGCGCCAACTCGGACCGTCTGGTCAGCGAGGCGCAGAGCCGCGCCGAGTCCCTCGTCTCCGAGGCTCGCCAGAAGGCCGACGCGCTGCTGTCCGACGCACAGACGCGCTCGGAGACACAGCTGCGCCAGGCCAAGGAGAAGGCCGACGCGCTCGAGAGCGATGCCGAGCGCAAGCACACCGAGATCATGGCGACCATCAACCAGCAGCGTTCGGTCCTCGAGGAGCGCATCGAGCGCCTCAAGACGTTCGAGCGCGAGTACCGGGTCCGCCTCAAGTCCTACCTCGAGTCGCAGCTGCAGGAACTCGACCAGCGTTCGTCCGCACTGCCGGTCGACAGTGGTCAGGATCCGTTCAGCAAGGACAACGGCCAGTCGTCGAACTTCGGACAGTCGTACGCCAAGGGCAACAACTGATCCGTCCTCGTCGAGGCTGTTCCGGGGGGAACCAGCGGGGGGATCGAGGGTGAACGGATGAGTGCGTGCTTGTTCTGACGCTGGTTCTGGCGGGCGTCGGGTTCGCGTTACTCGTCGTCTCGCTCGTCACGGGATCCGTGGTGTGGGCCTGGGCCTGCATCGCGGTGTGTCTCGTGGGTGCGGTCCTGCTGCTCGCCGGTGCCCTCGCGGGCCGGCGGCGGCAGACTGCCTCACGCTCGAAGTACAGGTAGGTCCAGCGATGATCCGGCCATCACCGGGGAGCTGTCCGGAAGAACGGTCTCGGCCCGCACGGGTCGGTGCTCAGTAGAACCGGACGGGTCGAGCCCGTCACAGCTCGATCGGAGAGTGGGTCGCCTCGGCGGCCAAGCGGGGTGGTACCGCGGCTTCCGGCGCTGAGTGCCGGTCGTCGTCCCCGTGCCGCATCGAACGGGCACAGGAGCACCGCAGCCATGACCACCACCGACGACACCTCGACATCCGACGCCGGGTACCCCCGCGTCCGCTACACCTCGGAGTCCGGCAGTCCCGATTTCCCGGCTCTCGAGCAGCAGGTCCTCGCGCACTGGGACGCGGACGGCACATTCCGAGCCAGCGTCGACGCGCGTGCCGACGCGGATGAGTTCGTCTTCTACGACGGGCCGCCCTTCGCCAACGGCCTCCCGCACTACGGCCATCTCCTCACCGGCTACGTGAAGGACCTGATCCCGCGTTTCCAGACCATGCGCGGGCGCAAGGTGGAGCGACGGTTCGGCTGGGACTGTCACGGTCTCCCCGCCGAGCTCGAGGCGGAGAAGCAGCTTGGCATCACCGACAAGAGCCAGATCGACACGATGGGTCTGGCGGAGTTCAACGCGTACTGCAAGCAGTCCGTTCTGCGGTACACCGGCGAGTGGCGCGACTATGTCACGCGCCAGGCGCGGTGGGTGGACTTCGACAACGACTACAAGACGCTCGACCTGGACTTCATGGAGTCGGTCATGTGGGCGTTCAAGGAACTGCACGACAAGGGCCTGGTGTACCAGGGCTTCCGCGTGCTGCCCTACAGCTGGTACGAGCAGACGCCGCTGTCGAACCAGGAGACCAGGCTCGACGACGCCTACAAGATGCGTCAGGACCCAGCGGTCACGGTGCGGATGACGTTGAGCGCGCCCGGCTCCCCGCTCGACGGTGCGGACGCACTGATCTGGACCACCACCCCGTGGACCGTGCCGTCCAACCTGGCGATGGCCGTACGCCCCGACATCGACTACGTGCAGATCGAGGACGGCGCGGGCGGCCGTGTCGTGCTCGCCCGAGATCGGGTGTCGCACTACGCCCGTGAGTTCGGCGACGAGCCCGTGGTGGTGTCCGAACACACCGGTGCCGATCTGATCGGTCTCGCCTACGCGCCGCCGTTCGATTTCTTCCTCGGTCACGAGAACAGTCATCGTGTGCTGTCGGCCGACTACGTGACCACCGACTCCGGTACCGGAATCGTCCACCTGGCACCGGCTTTCGGTGAGGAGGACATGGACGTCGCCACGGCCAACGGCATCGAGGTGGTGCAGCCGCTCGATGCGGGCGGCAAGTTCACCGCGATGGTGCCGCCGTACGAGGGGCTGATGATCTTCGATGCCAATCCGGTGATCATCAAGGACCTCAAAGCGTCGGGAAAGCTGGTGCGGCACGAGACGATCGAGCACTCGTACCCGCACAGCTGGCGTTCGGGTCAGCCGCTGATCTACATGGCGGTGCCGTCGTGGTTCGTCTCCGTCACCAGTTTCCGCGACCGGATGGTCGAGCTGAACCAGGACATCACGTGGGTGCCCGAGCACATCCGCGACGGCCAGTTCGGCAAGTGGCTCGAAGGTGCGCGTGACTGGAACATCAGCCGAAACCGGTACTGGGGCAGTCCCATCCCGGTGTGGGTGTCGGACGACCCCGCGTACCCGCGCACCGACGTGTACGGCAGTCTCGACCAGATCGAGGCGGACTTCGGCGTCCGTCCGAACGACCTGCACCGGCCGTTCATCGACGAGCTGACCCGTCCCAACCCGGACGACCCCACGGGCCGGTCCGTCATGCGTCGAGTCCCCGAGGTACTGGACTGCTGGTTCGAGTCGGGCTCGATGCCGTTCGCCCAGGTGCACTACCCGTTCGAGAACGCCGAGTGGTTCTCCACGCACAACCCGGGCGACTTCATCGTCGAGTACAACGGTCAGACGCGTGGGTGGTTCTACACCCTCCACGTCCTGGCGACGGCGCTGTTCGACCGGCCCGCCTTCCGGACGGTCGCGGCACACGGCATCGTGCTGGGCGAGGACGGGCTCAAGATGAGCAAGTCCAAGGGCAACTACCCGGACGTCAACGAGGTGTTCGACCGCGACGGCTCCGATGCCATGCGGTGGTTCCTCATGTCGTCCCCGATCCTGCGGGGCGGCAACCTGATCGTCACCGAGCAGGGCATCCGCGAGGGTGTGCGGCAGGCACTGCTGCCGATGTGGAACGCGTGGAGTTTCCTGCAGCTGTACGCGTCGAAGCCGGGGACGTGGCGGACCGATTCCACCAACGTGCTCGATCGCTACATCCTGGCCAAGTTGGCCGAGACCACGCGCGTCATCACCGAGGCGTTGGAGGCGGTCGACATCGCGGGGGCGTGCGACGAGTTGCGTCAGTTCTGCGACGCGCTGACCAACTGGTATGTGCGGCGTTCGCGTCAGCGCTTCTGGAACGAGGACGCCGACGCGATCGACACTCTGCACACGGTGCTCGAGGTGCTCACCCGCGTCGCGGCCCCGATGCTCCCGCTCGTCAGCGAGGTCGTCTGGCGGGGACTCACCGGTGGGCGCTCCGTGCATCTCGCGGACTGGCCGGTGGTCGGTACCGAGTTGCCGGCCGATCCCGAGCTGGTCGCGGCAATGGACGAGGTCCGCACCGTCTGCGGCGCGGCGCTGTCGCTGCGCAAGGCGAAGAACCTGCGCGTCCGCCTGCCGCTGCAGGAGCTCACCGTCGCCGCCGACGACGCCGAGCGGCTGCGCCCGTTCGCGGACCTCATCGCCGACGAGGTGAACGTCAAGCGTGTCGATCTCACCGAGAACGTCGACGTGCACGGCCGTTTCGAGCTCGTCGTCAACGCCCGCGTGGCCGGTCCGCGTCTGGGCAAGCAGGTGCAGGCGGTCATCAAGGCGGTCAAGGCAGGGGAGTGGAGCGAGACCGACGGCGTCGTCACGGCGGCAGGTCTCGAGCTGCTGCCCGAGGAGTTCACCCGGCGCCTGGTCGCGGCGGAACCGGAGTCGACGGCGGCGCTCCCGGGCAACGCCGGGCTGGTCGTGCTCGACTCGGAGGTGACCGAGGAGCTCGAGGCCGAGGGGTGGGCCAAGGATCGTATCCGCGAGTTCCAGGACGCCCGACGGTCCGCGGGTCTGGACGTGTCCGACCGCATCGCGGTGACGGTCGACGTTCCCGCCGAGCGCCGGTCCTGGTTCGACACGCACCGCGATCTCATCGCCGGCGAGATCCTGGCCACCGATCTGCAGGTCGGCGATCCGGGTTCGGCAGCAGTCGATCTCGGCGACGGAGTGCGGGCATCGCTGGTGAAGGCCTGACGGTGTGAGCGGCGGGTCGGCCGAGCGCAGCAGACGCTGGGTGTTGCATCTCGACATGGACGCGTTCTTCGCGTCGGTCGAGCAGCTCACCCGGCCGACGCTGCGGGGCCGACCCGTGCTCGTCGGCGGTGGCGGTGGTCGAGGCGTCGTGGCGGGATGCAGCTACGAGGCACGCGTGTTCGGTGCCCGGTCGGCGATGCCGATGCACCAGGCTCGACGACTCGTCGGATCCGGTGCGGTGGTGGTGCCGCCCCGCGGCAAGGTCTACTCGGCTCTCTCCACCGTCGTCTTCGACACCGTGCGGCGCGTCGTGCCGGTGATCGAACAGCTCTCGCTCGACGAGGCGTTCGGTGAGCCCGCGGAGTTGGCGGGAGCGACCGTGGCCGAGGTGGAGGAGTTCTGCGCCGCGCTGCGTGCGTCAGTCCTGGACGCGTCCGGGCTCGTCGCCTCCATCGGAGCAGGAGCGGGCAAGCAGATCGCGAAGATCGGCTCGGGCCTCGCGAAGCCGGACGGCATCCGGGTGGTCTCTCCGGCGGACCAGGCCGCCCTCCTCGAGACTCTGCCGGTGCGGAAGTTGTGGGGCATCGGGCCGGTGGCCGAGGACAAGCTCCGCCGACTGGGAGTGCACACGGTCGGTGCGTTCGCCGCGATGCCGGAGGCGGAGGCCGCGTCCGTACTCGGTTCCGCCGTCGGCCCCAGCCTGCACCGTCTCGCACGTGGTCTCGACGATCGACCCGTGGCGGAACGCGCCGAGTCCAAACAGGTCAGTGCCGAGACCACCTTCGCCACCGACATCGTCGACATGGCCGGGTTGCGATCCGCCATCGTCGCCAGCGCGGAGGCCGCCCACACCCGATTGACGAAGGACGGGCGGGCGGCCCGCACCGTCGTCCTCAAGCTCCGCAAGTCCGACATGAGCATCGTGACCCGTTCGGCCACACTGCCGTACGCGACGGTCGATCTGGCGACGATCGTGGCCACCGCGCAGCGGCAGGCTCTCGATCCGCGCGAGCTCGGCAGTATCCGACTCGTGGGCGTGGGCCTCGCCGGGCTGTCGACGGTCCGGCAGGAGTCGCTGTTCCCCGAACTCGACCAGGAGGGCCTCGACGTCGACTCCTCGGTCACCGCGGCCGAGCCCGCGCCGGTCGTCACGAGCGACGTCCTGCTCTGGCGGCCGGGGCTCGACGTCCGACACGACGAGTACGGCCACGGGTGGGTGCAGGGCGCAGGGCACGACGTGGTGACCGTGCGGTTCGAGACGCGGAGCACGGGCCCCGGGGTGGCGCGGACCTTCTCCGGAGACGACGAGCACCTCGCGGTGGCGGATCCGATGGACAGTCTGGCCTGAGGCTCACCGATCGAGTCCTGTGACCCATCCGCGGGGCGCGCACCGCCGAATACGCGTGACTGCGGCGTCTGTCGCCGCACCCGTACGACGAGGAGTGCCCGTGCCCGGCACCGAGTTCACGCTGCGAGCCTCGCTCCCATGGTGAGCGATCAGCGGCACCCGCTCGCGGGTCTGCGCGGAGCCGAGTGGGTCGCCGTCTGTGCAGATCTCCTGCACGCGGACGGAGCGACCGCGGTACTCACCTCCACGCACGCCCCGGACAGCAGGCGCGTGCTGTACCCGACCGCCCACGATGCCGTGCAGCTGGCGGATCTGCAGTACCTCCTGGGCGAGGGACCGCACGCGGAGACGATGGCGGACGGTCGGATGCACAGTGTGTCGGTCGACTCGGCGGCGGATCGCGTGCGATGGCCCCTGCTGGTCGACTGTCTCATCGAGTCGGGGGTGCGATGGGTCCGGACCGTCGCGGTCGGAGCGAGCAGCCGCGTCGGCACCCTGCAGTGCCACGGACGCGGTCCCCTCGGCACACCCGACGAGAGGACCGTCGCGGCGGTGGGCAGACTCGCCGATGTGCTGGGCGACGAACTGGTCACCTCCGGCCTGGCAGGCGTACCGGCGGATCCGGGCGGTGAGTGCGACCTGATCGACGAGGCCATCGGTGTCCTGGCCGGTCGTCACCGGATCGACGCGCCCGCGGCGTCGGCCGTGCTGCGGGCGGCGGCGTTCGCGGCGGATCGCACGGTGGCCCTCCAGGCCCGAGCCGTTCTCGGCGTCTGAGCGGTGCGTCGGCAGCATCTGTCGACGCCCGGGACGACACGAGGAGGTTTCGGCGTCCGAACTGCTCGTCGTGACGGTCTTCCGGCGCTCGTTCCTTCCGTGTCTTCGGCGTTTCCGGTGACATGCGGGAAATGCGTTCGTGCAATTGTGATGTGTGCGAACAAGTACTGTCACCCGACATTTCCGTCCGTTACTGTGACCGAGTCCACTGACCTTCGGGGAAAGGCTCGTCATGAATGTCAGACTTCTCGCTCGGGTGTGTGCAGCGGCGTCTGTCGCCGCTGCGGCCCTGGTCGTTCCCAGCGCTGTGGCCACCGCGGCGCCGTGTACGGACGTCGACGTCTCGTTTGCACGCGGGACCGGTGAACTGCCCGGACTCGGCATCACCGGTGGACCTTTCACCAGCAGTGTCACCTCCACGCTCGCCGGACGGTCCGTCAGCACCTACGCCGTGAACTACGCTGCCGACTTCTCGCAGGCCAGCGCCGGGCCCGGCTCGCGTGACCTGGTCGCGCACATCACCTCCGTCGCAGCAGCATGTCCTGCAACGCAATTCATCATCGGTGGGTACTCACAGGGTGCCACTGTGGTCACCAATGCCGTGGGTCTGCGCACCCCGAGCAGTCTCACCGGTTCCGTGCTGCCCGCCGGCGTCGCCGACAGGGTCGAGGCCGTCGTCGTGTTCGGCAACCCGTTCGGTCTGACCGGGAGGACCATCGAGTCGGCGAGCGGAACCTACGGCCCGCGCGCCCGCAGTTTCTGCAACTTCGGAGACCCGGTGTGCCAGATCGGCGGATTCAATTCCTTTGCGCATCTCACCTACGCGAGCAATGGCAGCGCGGGTCAGGGTGCGACATTCGCAGCCTCCCGAATCAGCTGAATCGCTCATTGTTCGACTGATCGGAGCTCGGTGGACCGAATGTGCGCGGTGCATGCAGGTTCGGCGTCGAACCCGGCATCCTCCACCCGGCCAGGGGTTCGCCCCGTGCGCAGCGCGCGGTGTTCTGCGCAGGATGCAGAGTGCGCGCTACCCCGTGCGGTGCGCGCGGCGGCCACCGCGCCGGCCGACGCCGCCCACCCTGTGACCCCTCTCGAGAGCGCGACGAGCTTTACCGTTTCCTCAGAACTGGTCGGTAAGGTCTGGCCCGACGCTCGATACCGAGTCAACTCACGAGATGTAAGGACGTACACGTGAAGCTTCCCCGTACCGGACGCGCACTGGTGGCAGGCATGGCAGTCGCCGCCGCCCTGACGATGACGGCGTGCAGCAGCGGCGAGGACGGCGGCACCACCGACGCCACCACGTCGGCAGCCACCACCTCCAGCGCAGTTGCCGAGGCACCGTCCGATCTCCCCCCGGTTCCCACCGCCGAGGAGCTGAACACGCGCCTGCAGGAGAGCCTCGATCCCAACGTGCCGCTCGAGCAGAAGGTCCAGTACGTGCAGGGCGCGGAAGCCGATCCGGAGCTCATCAACAAGGTCGCCGAGGCCGCTCGCGTGAACAACGCGAAGATTCAGGTCCTCGACGTGACCGATCTGGGCGACGGCACGCTCAGCTCCAACGCCACCATCGATCTCGGTGGCCAGGTCAACCCGCTCCAGGTCGCCTACGTGGCCGAGGACGGGGAGTGGAAGCTGTCGAAGGACAACGCTTGCGCGATCGTGTCGCTGGCGCAGCTGACCTCGCCTGCCTGCACCGCCTGACACCGCAGTACCGACCACACGACGCCGGCATCACCTTCGGGTGGTGCCGGCGTCGTCGTGTCTCAGCGCAGCCGGTCGGCGGCGGTGCGCGCGAGCGTCCGCACCAGGTCGGGGTCGACGGGCTCGGTCCCGGTGGCCACCAGTTGGCTCAGGGTGGATCCGGAGACGGTGAGGATCGCGTCCGTCGTCAGGGACACGCCGTCGCTGCTCGCCGCGAGTCGCACCGCCACGGAGGCATCGCCGATCGGGGCGACGTCGGTGAGCAGGGTCGAGGCGCCGACGCGGTAGTCCACCCGCACACCGTCGGCGTCCGTGCCGCTGAAGGTCGCGCATCGTGTGAGCGAGTCCTGCACGGCCGTGAACGCGGTGAGGGCGCCGGGACCGTCGTAGCTCGCGGCGTCCTGGTCGATCGACGAGAAGTCGGGTCCGCCGTAGGAGACGGATGCGGCGCTGATGACGCCGGGCACCTGGGTGGCGATGGGCGCCAGCACCGCGGCGCACTCGGCGGGGTCGGTGCTCGACCGGTCCTCGGCCGTCGCGCCCGGAGCGCTGGGGTCGAGCGGAGGCAGGTCGTAGCCGGTGTAGCCGGGTGGGAGGTCGGCGATGCTCAGGAGCCGACCGGCGAGCAGAGCGTTGTCGGTGATCGGGCCGGTGCCGGTGGCCGACGGCGGAGGGACCGGAGTGAAGGCGGGGAGCCCGACGGTGGGCGCCTCGGGCGTGGCCTCGCTCGGTGTGTCGCCGACGTCCCGATCGGTGCCGCATCCGACGAGCACCACCGCGAGCGCTGCCGTGACCGCGCCCAGTCGTCTCAACTCCACGTCACCGTGTTGCTGGTGGTCTGCTTCAGCGTCGTCTGGCTGTTGGCGTCCCGGTAGACCTGGTCGCCGCCGACGGCGACCGTGCCGCCCAGGGGAAGCGGCTTGGACGGATCGATCCGCAGCTGCCCCTGGCCGGTCATCACGAACGACTCGATGTTCAGGGTGCCCTGCTCGTCGGGCAGCTGCCAGATCGGTTCCTCCGGCGACTGGGTCACGGCGACGTCGACCGTCGCGACGCCGTCGTCGAACGAGGTGAGTGTCGCCGTCGTCGTCTGCAGCAGCGAGATCCCGCTGACGACCTCCTGGGTGACGGTCCATCTCGCGCCGACGCCGATGGGCTCTGCCGGGAACGGGACGGCGCGGTACACCGCCTGGGACAGCGCCTGCTCGACGGCTGATCGAGCGATGTCCCGGGCGTCCGGCGACGGATCGATGGTGAGTGCGGTGACGGCACCCGACGGCGTGGTCGCGAAGCCTGCGGACGATCCCGCGGTGGGCCCGAGGCTCGCCTGCAGGGTGGCGTCCGACGTGGTGGCCGCACCGAGTGTCATGTCGACCTGGAGTCCGTCGGACCCGGCCGCCGAGCGTGAGGTCGCCGTCATCGGCAGCGTCAGCGGCGGGGTCGAGAAGTCCTGCGCCTCGGCAGCGTCGATCTGCTGGCTGATGGTCGACTCGGCCACGAGGGTCGCGGTCTGCTCTGCTTCCGACGGGGTCGCGGTGACGACGGTCCGCGGCTCGGCTCCGGCATCGACCAGAGTGGTGGTGACGGCGGAGACCGGGAGGGTGACCGCGGACGTGCTGGGGGTCAGCTCCTCGGTCGCGGGTACGTCGGTGTCGGTCCCGCACGCCCCGAGCGAGAGGACGACGGTGACCGCTGCCGCGGCGACGAGGGTGGTGGAGCGTCGGCGGGGTCGTGTCGAGAGCAGTGTCACGCGCCCGAGGTTAGCGTCGGATCCTGAGCGGCCGGTGAGCGGTGAGGGCAGGTAGTGGACAATGGTGGGGTGACCGACGTGGAGAATCCGGACCGACCCCTGGCCCGACGTACCCGACGGCTGTTCGCTGTCGCGGCGGTCGTGCTCGCCCTGGACCTGCTCACGAAGATCGTCGCGGTCGCCGTCATCGAGCCCGGTCGACCGATCGAGATCATCGGTGACACCGTCACCCTCCGCATGGTGCGCAACGCGGGCGCGGCGTTCTCGATGGCCACGGGCATGACCTGGCTGTTGACGCTGGTGGCCGTCGCCGTCGTGGTGGGTGTGATCCGCATCGGACGCACTCTTCGCTCCGGCTGGTGGGCCGTGGGCCTCGGCCTGGTGCTGGGCGGCGCGCTCGGCAATCTGATCGACCGATTCTTCCGCTCGCCCGGCCCGCTGCAGGGTCACGTCGTGGACTTCGTGTCCATCGGCTGGTGGCCGGTCTTCAACGTCGCCGATTCCTCCATCGTCTGCGGGGCCGTCCTGCTGGTGATCATCACGCTGTTCGGGATCGAGCCGGACGGGACTCGCCGTGCCGACGACAAGGGTGACGACCCCGCGGTGACCGAGAGCGCAGCGGCGACGGAGTCGGAGAAGAAGGCGTGAGGGAGACACGGTCGATGCCCGTTCCGGACGGGCTCGACGGCATGCGCGTGGATGCGGGACTGGCTCGGCTGCTGGGGTTGTCGCGGACCGTCGTCGCGACCCTCGCCGAGGAGGGCGCCGTCCAGGTCGACGGTTCCACTGTGGCGAAGTCCGACCGTCTCGGCGGCGGCACGTGGCTCGAGGTGGAACTGCCCGAGCCCGCGCGTCCGTTGACCATCGAGGCACAGCCGGTGCCGGGCATGGAGATCCTGTACTCGGACGACCACATCGTCGTCGTGGACAAGCCGGTCGGAGTGGCCGCGCACGCGAGCGTGGGCTGGACGGGACCGACGGTGATCGGTGGTCTCGCGGCCGCTGGATTCCGCATCTCGACGTCCGGGGTCCACGAGCGTCAGGGCATCGTGCACCGTCTCGACGTCGGGACGTCCGGCGTGATGGTGGTGGCGACGTCGGAGCATGCGTACACCGTGCTCAAGCGCGCGTTCAAGGAGCGCACCATCGACAAGCGCTATCACGCTCTGGTGCAGGGACATCCGGACCCGAGCAGCGGAACCGTCGATGCGCCCATCGGACGACACCGCAGCAACGACTGGAAGTTCGCCGTCACGGCCGACGGCAAGCCCAGCATCACCCACTACGACACGGTCGAGGCGTTCCAGGCCGCGAGCCTGCTGGACGTGCACCTCGAGACCGGGCGCACTCACCAGATCCGGGTGCACTTCTCGGCGCTGCGGCATCCGTGCTGCGGTGATCTGACCTACGGTGCCGATCCGCGCCTGGCCGAACGGCTCGGCCTCGAACGCCAGTGGCTGCACGCCCGCGCACTCGGGTTCACTCATCCCGGTGACGGCCGCTACGTGGAGTTCTCGAGCCCGTACCCGGCGGATCTGCAGCACGCACTGGACGTGTTGAGAGCGGGCTGAGACGCGTGCGCGCCGTGTCCGCGGCGTCGGTCGTCGCGTTGATCGTCGCGGTGCTCGTGCTCGGTGTCCTCGACCCGGTCCGTGGTTCGTCGGTTCGCACCGATGCCCTCGGTCCCGACAACGACGAGACCGCCGCGCAGTACGTGGCCCGGGTGGACCCGCCCTCCGGCGACGGAGATCGGTGGGCGCTGGTGTCCTTCACCCGGTCGATGCGTGCCGACGAGATCGCGCCCACCGTCGACGGAATCAGGGTCTCGGTCGTCTATGCGCACGTGCCGATCGACCGCGTGCAGACCCCGCTCGTGGTGGTCCCGGTGCCGGACACCGACTCCGTGCTCGCGTCGTCCGTCCGTCTCGCCGCCGGCCTCGTTCCGCCCGGACGCGACCAGCGCGGGAACGCGATCGCGACGGTGGTGCGCGCACGCCTGCAGGCCGACTGTGACTGCGCCGCAGGAGTTCTGGTACGTGCGAGTGTTCCGGAACTCGCCGCGCTCGCGGGCCTGGACGGCATCCGCGCGGTCGAGGCATTGCCGGGGGACGCGGTCTACGGCCGGTTCGCGGTGGCACCGCTGTATCCCGAACGCGACGGCGACGCGGTGCAGCCCGACGACGGCCCGGTTCCCGCCTCCTGACCTCAGGACCCGAGCAGGCCGAAGCCGAGCACCGCCGAGTCGTCCGCCCAGTCCAGATCGTGAATGCGGATCCCGCCCATCTCGTTGCCGCCGACGGTCGTGACCGTGTCCCCGTCCACCGCGACCACGATGTTCGTGTGCTGCCCGACGAGCAGATCCCCGACGGGCCCACCCGACTCGTACAGGACGACGTCGCCGACCGCGGGGGAGTGGTCGCCGACCGGCGCGAAACGGCCCTGTTCCTGGTAGTACTCCGTCAACGTGTAGACACCGGGAATGCGCCACCCACCCGAATGCGGATTGGTGAACGGCTGTCCGGCCTGGCGCATCACGTGACTGACGAAGTCGGCGCACCAGGCCTCGTCGACGCCCTCGGAGTAGAACGTGGCGGGACGGGGATCGCGATACTCACGCTCCACCACCTCGAGCACACGCTGCTGCGCAGGGGACAGGGACGCGTCGGCCGCGGGGAAGTCGGCGGTGTCCCACGGGTACCACCGCTCGGGCGCGGTCCACAGCACCGCCGCGACGGCGACCACCGCGAGGGCGACGACGCCGGCGACGGTACGGCGGACGCGGGTGCTGGTGGGCATGCCTCGACGCTACCGAGCCGGGTCTCCGTGGTCAGGATCGCGGCGCCGATCTTCACGGAACCCTCACATGATGGACTGGGGACATGAGACGTGTGGGGCGCCGACATCTGATCCGTGCCGTCGGCGGGTCCGCCGCCGCGGTGCTCGTCGTCGTGCTCGGATCGGCGGCGTGGGTCGCCGCCTCGTCCCACGGTCGGCTGTACACGGCGGACACCGCGCCGCGCGCTCCCGTCGCCATCGTGCTGGGCGCTCGGGTCCAGGAGGGCGAACCGTCGTCGTTTCTCGCCGGTCGTCTCGACGCGGCACTCGATCTGGTGCGGCGCGGTACCGTGCGCGCACTTCTGTTGTCGGGCAACGCCGCCGGCACGTCGGGTGACGAGGTGGAGGTGATGACGCGCTACCTGGTGCGCCGCGGCGTCGATCCCGACCGCATCGTGGCCGACCCGTACGGTCTGACGACCCACGACACGTGTCGACGCGCTGTGGCGACGTACGGAGTGTCGACGGCCCTGATTGTCAGTCAGGACACCCATGCCGCACGTGCGGTGGCCCTGTGCCGAGCTGCTGGGATCGATGCCGGCGGTGTCGTCGCTCCCTGTGACTGTTCCCGGCGCTTGCTGCTGCGGCAGTTCGTACGCGAGATGCTCGCGCGTCCCAAGGCCGTGCTGGACGTGCTCCGCGGCTCCGCGCCCGCGGTGCAGTCGCCACCGACCGACGCGGTGCGCCGCGCCGTCGAGATCGGCTGACCCGAGTCACTCGGATCACCTCGAGCCCAACCCTGTTCGCACCGTCGCACCGCGAGCAGTCCGGAGACCCGAGCGCGAGTGTTCCTGTCGCGATGCTTGCGGCGACAGCTCCGGCGCATCGAGCTCAGTCCGTTCGTCTCGCGGACGACGTCGTTGCGCGGCTTCGTGTTCGACGTGGCGACCGGTGCGCTGCGTGAGGTTCAGCCGGCCTGATCGAGCGTGTCGGTCAGCCTGCGCTGCCGCGGCGGGCCTTCTCCAGCGCGGCCAGTGTCGACATGACGGTGGCGCGCTGACGTTGCAGGTCGCTGAGCCGGGCACGCGCGGGCAGACCCGACGACGCCTCGGCGTCGGCGATGCCGGTCTCGATGGCGGTGAGCTGCTCGAGCAGACCGGTCACGCGATCGGCGAGCACGGCGACGTCCACCGTGCTGACGGCACCCGACGGAGCGGAGGACGACGAGCGGGACGGGGTGGTGCGGACGGCGGCGGACGCACCGGCGCGGGCCGAGGCCTTCCGGACGTCGGCGGCCGCGGGACGCTTCGGCAGGCGGACCCGGTCGAGAGCGGCACGCGCACTGCGAGCCGCGGTGCGGTGCTCGAGCTCCTCGTCGTCGTCGGACGTCACCGCGCCGCCCAGGGGACGCAGGCCGTACATGCCGATGAAGCGACGCGCCGTGTCGATCGTGTTCTCGTGTTCACGGCACTCACCGCACCGGGGCTCGTCCCGGTAGATCTCGATGTCGGTCCGGCTGCCGCACCACACGCAGCCGCCGGGACTCCACCGCCGGGTGACGGGGGTGTCGTCCGCAGCGGTGTCGTGGGGTGAGGTGGTGGTCATCGTGGAGGAGGCGCCGGAGCCGAGATTTCGATCATCGATCACGTCGAACCAGCGTAGTGCACGACACGAGGCCCGAGGAGCGGGAGCGGCTGTCGCCTCGTGCTTTTCGCGTCGTCGGTGACCAACGTCATGACACACCCGGCTCCGCTCGGTCGTGTCATCGGCGTGTCGCGTCAGCAGACTCGTCGGTCTTCCCCCGGGGCTCCCGACCGTCCATACTCGGCAGTCGTGAGCACACTCGAAGTCACGACCGTCGCCGACGGCGTGCACGTCGCGTTCGGGCCGGACGTCAACTGGACACTGTTGGTCGACGGCGAGGACGTGACGCTGGTCGACTCGGGATATCCGCGGTACGTCGGTGCGGTCGTCGAATCGCTCCGTCGTGTCGGTCGGCGTCCGGAGGACGTGCGGGCGATCCTGCTGACACACGCGCACATCGACCACATCGGCGGCGCCGGCCACTTCGCCTCGACCTACGGCACGCCGGTGCTCACCTCGGACACCGAGGCGCGGCATGCCCGACGTGAGTATCTCGAACAGGCATCGCCGCTCGACGTGGCGCGTAACGTCTGGCGGCGCGGTGCGCTCGCATGGACGGTGCGCATCGCTCGCGCGGGCGGAACCGAATCGGGCGCCGTCGCCGACGCCGAGGGGTTCGACTCGGTCGTCGGATCCGTGCCGGGTGGGCCGTTGGACCTGCCGGGCGGGCCGGTGCCGCTCGACAGTTCGGGTCACACGTCCGGTCACACCGGGTATCACGTGCCGGGTGCGGGGGCCGTTCTGTCCGGTGACGCCCTGGTCACCGGACACGCTTTGAGCGTTCGGACCGGACCGCAGATGCTGCCGCCCCTGTTCGCGCACGATCGGCCGCGGGAGTTCGACGCGCTCGACGCTTTCGTCGGCCTGGACGCCGACGTCCTGATTCCCGGACACGGGGGAGTGCATCGCGGGTCCGTCGACGACGCGGTGCGGCGGGTCAGGTCCGCACGCGCCTGAGTCGACTCCGGGTCAGCGGGGTCGCCGAATGCGGATGGGACCCTTCGCCGTCGACGGGTCGACCACGTTTCCGCCCTGCGTGATCTCCGCCTCGCCCGCGGCGACGAGACGGCGGGCGGCGCGGCGGACGGGTTCCATCAGGGGGCGCCAGTCGTCCGGCGCCACGGCGCGAGCCACGTCGGAGGGACAGATCGACGAATCGCGCGAGCGACTGTCGAGCAGCCGCCGGATCGCGTCCTCGAGGCCGTCGTCGGCTCCCGCGGAGCCCGTGCGTCGGCACGCGTCGCTGCAGTACTTCACCGAGTCCCAGTCGCGTTCCCACTTCTTGCGCCACTCGATCCGTCGACCGCAGACGGCGCAGGTCTTGTCCGCCCGAGCCTCGGCCTCGCCGCTCGGCGCCTTCTTCCTGTGTGCCACCTCGTCGATTGTGCACCGGTCGGGGATAGCGTGAGCGCGTGCGCAGTCTCACGTCCTCTCTCGGCTCCCGGCGCGGTGGAGCTCCCCGGTCGTCCTCCAGCGTCGGCATGGCCAGCGGTGTCGGTGCGTACGGACTGTGGGGACTGTTCCCGGCCTTCTTCGGCGTGCTGTCCTTCGCCGGACCCGTCGAGGTCCTCGCGCACCGCATCGTGTGGACGTTGGTGCTCATGCTCGTCGTCCTGGCGGTGTTGGGACGACTGTCCACGCTGCGCGGTCTCCCGGCGCGCACGTGGGGTGTGGTGGCGTTGTCGTCGGCGTTCATCTCGATCAACTGGGGCGTCTACATCTTCGCGGTCTCGCAGGACCGTGTGGTCGAGGCAGCCCTCGGATACTTCGTCAATCCGCTCGTCAGTGTCCTGCTCGGCGTCGTGGTGTTCCGGGAGCGGTTGGGCCGTGCGCAGATCGCGGCCCTCGCGCTGGCCTTCGTCGCGGTGGTCGTGCTCACCGTCGACTACGGACGGCCTCCCGTCATCGCCCTCACCCTGGCCTTCTCGTTCGCGCTGTACGGCGTCATGAAAAAGGTGGTCCGGCTCGAACCCACCACGTCTCTGACCGCGGAGGGGCTCGTGGGGGCGCCGATCGCGATCGGTTACCTGGTGGTGCTGGGCGTCACCGGGGGAGCGAGCGCCCTCTCGCTCGGGGTGCCGCACGCCCTGCTGCTCGTCCTCGCCGGGCCCGTCACCGCGCTGCCGCTGCTGCTGTTCGGGGTCGCCGCGCAGAAGCTGCCGTTGGTCACCCTCGGTCTGCTGCAGTACCTGACACCGGGCCTGCAGCTCGCGTGGGGAGTGCTGGTGCTGAACGAGGACATGCCCGCGTCGCGGTGGATCGGTTTCGCACTCATCTGGTGCGCGCTGGCGATCTTCACGGTCGACTCCGTGCGGCGTCTGCGGGCGCATCGCGTGGCGTCGGTGCCGGTCGAGGCGGCGTCCGCGGACGCCCCGCGCTAGTCCTCATCCGTCACAGTCGTCACACGCCGCGTGTGCGGAGAATGTTGTCGGCTCGACGACCTAGAGTGGCTCCCGTGTCGGACTTCGTTCATCTCCACAATCACACCGAGTACTCCATGCTGGACGGGGCGGCGAAGATCGCGCCGATGTTCGCGGAGGCCCAGCGCCTGGGGATGAGCGCGGTCGGGATGACCGACCACGGCAACATGTACGGGGCCAGTGAGTTCTACAACGAGGCCAAGAAGGCCGGGGTCAAGCCCATCATCGGGATCGAGGCCTACATCGCCCCGGAGTCCCGTTTCAACAAGAAGCGCGTGCTGTGGGGAGACCGCAGCCAGAAGTCGGACGACGTCTCGGGCAGCGGCGCGTACACGCACATGACGATGGTGGCGGAGAACGCGACGGGTCTGCGCAACCTGTTCAAGCTGTCGTCCCTCGCGTCCACCGAGGGGCAGCTGGGCAAGTGGGCGCGCATGGACGAGGAGATCATCGCCAACCACGCCGAGGGCATCATCGCCACCACCGGCTGCCCGTCCGGCGAGATCCAGACCCGGCTTCGTCTGGGCCACGAGCGTGAGGCGCTCGAGGCGGCGGCCAAGTGGCAGGAGATCTGGGGCCCCGACAACTTCTTCCTCGAACTGATGGACCACGGTCTGTCGATCGAGCGGAGGGTGCGAGAAGGACTGCTGAGCATCGGGGAGCAGCTCGGCATCCCCCCGCTCGCGACCAACGACTGCCACTACGTCACCAAGGACGCGTCGGTCAATCACGAAGCGCTGCTGTGCATCCAGACCGGTAAGACGCTGAGCGATCCCACCCGGTTCAAGTTCGACGGCGACGGCTACTACCTCAAGTCCGCGGAGGAGATGCGCGCCCTCTGGGACGACGAGGTGCCCGGCGCGTGCGACTCCACGTTGCTCATCGCCGAACGCGTCCAGTCCTACGACGAGGTGTGGGAACACCGCGACCGGATGCCGGTGTTCCCGGTGCCGGAGGGCTACACGCAGGGCACCTGGCTCCGCAAGGAGGTCATGGACGGCCTGCACCGCCGCTTCCCCGACGGTCCGACGGAGGAGTACCTCTCCCGTGCGGACTACGAGATCAGCGTCATCCTCGAGATGGGCTTCCCCGCCTACTTCCTCGTCGTCGGTGACCTCATCAACCACGCCAAGGAGGTCGGCATCCGCGTCGGCCCCGGTCGAGGTTCGGCGGCCGGGTCGCTCGTCGCCTACGCGATGGGGATCACCAACATCGACCCGCTCCCGCACGGTCTGCTGTTCGAGCGGTTCCTCAATCCCGAGCGCGTCTCCATGCCCGACATCGACATCGACTTCGACGATCGCCGACGCGGCGAGATGGTGCGCTACGCCACCGAGAAGTGGGGCAGTGATCGTGTCGCGCAGGTGATCACGTTCGGCACCATCAAGACGAAGGCCGCCATCAAGGACTCGGCCCGCGTGCAGTTCGGGCAGCCGGGCTTCGCCATCGCCGACCAGATCACCAAGGCACTGCCCCCGCCCGTGATGGCGAAGGACATCTCGGTCGCGGGCATCACCGATCCGACGCACGAGCGGTACAAGGAGGCCACCGAGGTCCGCTCGCTGATCGACTCGAACCCCGACGTCGCGAAGATCTACCAGACGGCCAAGGGTCTCGAGGGGCTGATCCGCAACGCTGGCGTCCACGCCTGCGCGGTCATCATGTCCTCGGAGCCGCTGACCGACGCCATCCCGGTGTGGAAGCGTCCGCAGGACGGCGCCATCATCACCGGCTGGGACTACCCGTCCTGCGAGGCCATCGGCCTGCTGAAGATGGACTTCCTGGGGCTGCGCAACCTCACGGTCATCGGTGACGCCATCGACAACATCAAGGCCAATCGCGGCATCGACATCGACCTCGACGCCCTGCCTCTCGATGATCCGGCGACGTTCGAACTGCTCTCGCGCGGAGACACTCTCGGCGTGTTCCAGCTCGACGGCAGCGCGATGCGGGACCTGCTGCGCAAGATGCAGCCCACCGGATTCGAGGACATCGTCGCCGTCCTGGCGCTCTACCGGCCCGGTCCGATGGGCATGAACTCGCACAACGACTACGCCGATCGCAAGAACGGTCGTCAAGAGGTCAAGCCGATTCACGCGGAACTCGAGGAACCGCTGAAGGTCATCCTCGGCGAGACGTACGGCCTGGTGGTCTATCAGGAGCAGATCATGCAGCTGGCGCAGAAGGTCGCCGGCTACTCGCTCGGCCAGGCCGACCTGCTGCGGCGCGCCATGGGAAAGAAGAAGCTGTCCGAGCTGGAGAAGGCGTACGCCGGATTCCGCCAGGGCATGCTGGACAACGATTTCTCCGAGGCCGCCATCAAGGCGCTCTGGGACACCGTGCTCCCGTTCGCCGGCTACGCGTTCAACAAGTCGCACTCGGCGGGGTACGGGCTGGTGTCCTACTGGACGGCGTATCTCAAGGCCAACTACCCGGCCGAGTACATGGCCGGACTGCTCACCAGTGTCGGCGACGACAAGGACAAGGCGGCGATCTATCTCGCCGACTGCAGACGGCTCGGCATCACCGTGCTGCCGCCGGACGTCAACGAGTCCGAGCTCAACTTCGCCTCGGTGGGCGAGGACATCCGCTTCGGTATGGGCGCGGTGCGCAACGTGGGCGCCAACGTCGTGGCGTCCATCATCTCGGCGCGCAAGGAGAAGGGGAAGTTCACCGACTTCTCCGACTACCTGGCCAAGATCGATGCGACTGCCTGCAACAAGAAGGTCACCGAGTCTCTCGTCAAGGCCGGTGGTTTCGATTCGCTGGACCATCCACGCAAGGGTTTGATGCTGATCCACGCCGACGCGATCGACTCGGTGCTGGGCACCAAGAAGGCGGAGGCCATCGGCCAGTTCGACCTGTTCGGCGGCGTCGACGCCGACGAGTCCATCACCTCCGTCTTCAACGTGAAGATCCCGCCCGAGGAGTGGGACAGCAAGCACCGTCTCGCTTTGGAGCGGGAGATGTTGGGGCTGTACGTGTCCGGGCATCCGCTGAACGGAGTCGAGCACGTGCTCGCGGCTCAGTCGGACACCGCCATTCCCACGATCCTCGAGGGCAGTCTGAAGGACGGCACGCAGGTCACGGTGGGCGGCATTCTGGCGTCGGTCAACCGACGGGTGAACAAGAACGGTCTGACCTGGGCGTCCGCCCAGCTCGAGGATCTCACCGGCGGTATCGAGGTGCTGTTCTTCCCGCAGGCGTACTCCGTGTTCGGTGCGGACGTCGCCGAGGACGCCGTGGTGCTGGTGAAGGCCAGGGTGTCGGCTCGGGACGATCGGATCTCGCTCATCGCGAACGACATCGCGGTTCCCGATCTGTCGTCCGTCGGTGTCGCCAAGCCCGTCGCCGTCAGCTTGCCGACGCGTCAGTGCACCGCGGACAAGGTCGGGGCGCTCAAGCGGGTGCTGGCCAGCCATCCCGGCACCACCGACGTGCACCTGCGCCTCATCAGTGGCGACCGGGTCACCATGCTCAAGGTGGACGAGAAGCTGCGCGTCACACCGTCATCGGCGCTGATGGGCGATCTCAAGGCGCTGCTCGGACCCGGCTGCCTCACCGTCTGACGCGGCCTCACCGTCTGACGACGGCCGACCGCTCGACGGCTGCCGCGAGGTAGGCATCGGGCTCGACGCCGAACGGGTTGTCCCGCAAGCCCTCCGCGATGACGTCGCGGTAGCGGTCGGCCGGCACTCCGCGTTCTCGCACGTGGCTCGACGTCAGAGTCATCGCCGGGACGCCGTCGATGTCGTCCAGGCGCAGCGCCGCGTCGTACTTGCCGCGGTGCGGCTCGGGCGACACCTCGACCGGCAGCAGCGCCCACGCTCCCGGCCGTGTCGGTAGGGACGCGCGGACGTCGAGTGTCTGCTCCGTCTGCGCGTTCTCCACAGTCGCGATGTGGTCGAGGGCGGCCCAGTCGAGCAGGTAGGCACGGGCGATGCTGTCGGAGTCGGGGGAGGGTGTGAGCGAGAGGAACGCGGACGCGCCGGTCCACCGGGCCGAGACGCCGGCGAAGTACACCGCGTGCGGCACGGTGATCCACCGGTGTTCGCGAGGAAGCGAGAGTGTCCGCGGGGCGGCGTGCGCACCGAATCTGCTGTCGGCCGCGGAGCCGCCCAGGTAGGCGTCGAGGCGTGCGGGCAGGGTGTTCGAGCCGTAGCCGACGTACCAGACGAGTTCGTGACCGTTCACAGGAACGGACGGTACCGTCGGATCGTCACGTCGAACTCGACCGAGAGGGATGATCCCATGATCACGAACTTCATCAACGCCGTGCTCGAACTCGTCGGTGGCATCGCCGCCGGAAGCAGCGGTCTCTACCTGGCCCCCGGTGTCCTGCCGTTCGGTTCCTGACATACGGCCGGACCACACGAACGCCGACGGGGCGCCCACGTGGAGTGGGCGCCCCGTCGGTGTCTGTCCGTGATCAGTGTCGGGTGCGGAACCGCTCGGTCGCGCCGAGGGCCCACCACAGCGTCACGCCGACAGCGGCGGAGGTGAGGACTGCCGTCTGCATGCTGACTGTCAGTGCGAGAGCGGCGAAGAGGATGACGGCGACCATGATGCTCTCGAGCTTGTAGAGCGGCCAGTCGGTGCCGGCCACGTCCACGGTACGAACGCTCGTCGAGTGCCGCGGGCGTGTGAACTGCAGGTCGACCGTGGTCATATTCGCCTCCCGAACCATTCGTGTTCCGTGTGCCGTGCGTTGGTCCCCAGGCTACACGTACATGGAAGTTAGGGCGACCGAAACCTCCTGATCACCCTGCGGATGGTTGCCGGAGACCGCCGAGGTGTGTGTACTGGGACCATGCCGCTGCACGGAGAGTACGAGCCGAGTCCGTCCACCTGGGCCGCCGATCAGGCCGACCTGTACGAGAGCTCGGGAGGGACCGAGGGCACCGAGATGCGGGGGATGCCCGTCATCCTCCTCACGACCATCGGGAACAAGACGGGCAAGCTCCGTCGGACCCCTCTGATGCGCGTGGAGCACGACGGTGCGTACGCCGCCGTCGCGTCGCTCGGCGGCGCGCCTAAGCACCCCGTCTGGTACTTCAACGTGCTCGCGAACCCCCACGTCGAACTGCGGGACAAGACCGAGAAGTGGGACATGGTCGCGCGCGAGGTCCACGGCGAGGAGAAGGCGCAGTGGTGGGAGCGCGCGGTCGCGGCCTACCCCGACTACGCGGACTACCAGAAGAAGACCGACCGCGAGATCCCTGTCTTCGTGCTCGAGCGGGCCTGAGCGCTGATTCGTCACCCCCGCCGGCGGCCGCTCCGCAGGTGAGGGTGGGTCGGTGGTCGTCGCACCACCGTGGCAGCATGTCCGTGTGACCGAGACGACGAGCCGTACCGACGCCGCTGCGCCGACCGCAGACGACATCGATGCCGCGGCCGTCCGGCTGCGGGACGTGGCCACCCGCACCCCGCTCGAGTTCTGCGAGCGGTTGTCCGAGCAGACGGGTGCGCGGATCCACCTCAAGCGCGAGGATCTCCAGCGCGTGCGCTCGTACAAGTTGCGCGGCGCGTACAACCTCATGCTGCAACTCGACGACGACGAGCGCGCGGTCGGTGTCGTGGCGGCGAGCGCCGGCAATCACGCGCAGGGTGTCGCGTTCGCGTGTCGGGCGCTCGGCATCCGCGGTCGCATCTACGTGCCGACCAACACCCCGAAGCAGAAGCGCGATCGCATCGCCTTCCACGGCGGCGACATGGTGCAGGTCATCAGCGTCGGCTCCACCTTCGATGCGGCCGCGGCGGCCGCCCTCGCCGACGTCCGCACCACCGGGGCCACCATCGTGCCGCCGTTCGACGACCCGAGAACCGTGGCGGGACAGGGAACCATCGCCGCGGAGATCCTGGAGCAGCTCGGTGCCGCTCCGGACGTCGTCGTGGTCGCGGTGGGCGGTGGTGGGTGCATGACGGGCATGTCGGCCTACCTCGCCGAGCGGTCGCCGAACACCTCCGTCGTCGGTGCGGAGCCCACCGGCGCCGCATCCATGGCGGCGGCGCTCATGGCCGGCGGCCCCGTCACACTCGACGAGATCGACCCGTTCGTCGACGGCGCCGCCGTGCGCCGGATCGGCGATCTCCCGTACCGGGTCGTGTCGTCGCTCGGCGCGACCGTCGCCTCGCATGCCTCGGTGACGGTCGGTGCGGGCCACGACGGACGCGGGTCGGTGGTGATCACGCAGGTGGACGAGGGTGCCATCTGCACCGCGATGCTGGATCTGTACCAGAGTGAGGGCATCATCGCCGAACCCGCCGGAGCGCTGTCGGTGGCCGCGCTGTCGCAGATCGACATCCCGGCCGGCTCGTCCGTCGTGTGCCTGATCTCGGGCGGTAACAACGACGTCTCGCGCTACGGGGAGATTCTCGAACGGTCGCTCGTGCACAAGGGGCTCAAGCACTACTTCCTCGTCGATTTCCCGCAGGAGCCGGGCGCACTGCGCACGTTCCTCGACGTCGTTCTCGGTCCGGAGGACGACGTGACGCTGTTCGAGTACGTCAAGCGCAACAATCGCGAGACGGGTGCCGCGCTGGTGGGTATCGAGCTCGGTTCGGCCGCGGGCCTGTCGTCCCTCCTCGAGCGGATGGAGACGTCGCCGATGCACGTCGAGCATCTCGAGCCCGGGTCTCCCGCATACCGCTACCTGACCTGAGTCATCCGGCCGACCCCTGACCGCTCGGGTCGACACTGCTCGAACCGCCACCGAGGAGCCGTTCGACCACGTCACGGTGCAGGTCGGGCGGTGTGTGGGGGAGGCCGAGCAGCGCGGCGAGATAGATGCCGTCGCCCACCAGCCGCACGATCTCGGCCTGCACCGGATCGGTCACCTCGCGCTGCAGCGCGCGGTCCCACATGCCCATGACGTCGATGACGGCCTGCTGCACCTCGCCGGGTCTGCCGTCGATGCTGCGCAGCGCGGCGAGAGTGGAGCGGTAGAGCGCCACCTCCTCGGCGGACGAGGCGTCCGGTGGCTGGAGATACCACTGCGCCAGCGAGGTGCCGGCGGCCTCCGCCTCGACGCGTTGGACGTCGGATCGTTCACCGAGGCGACGCACCAGCGCGGCCATCATCGCGTCCTTGCTGGGGAAGTGGTACAGCAGACCGCCTTTCGAGACGCCGGCCCGAGAGGCCACCGCCTCGAGGGTGGCCTTGTCCGTGCCGTCGTCGAGGAGCAGCGTCTCGAGGGCGTCCAGGATGCGGTCGCGTGTGTCGGCTGCCATGACACGCACTGTACCGGCCGGACGGTTGTTGCTACGCTGTCGGTGTCCGTCGACTGTACCGTCCGGACGGTAAACGAAAGAGGTGCCTCGTGTCCGTGTCCCCGGCAGCGTCCGTGCAGCCGAATCCCGACGATCTCGTACCGGCCGGCGCCACCCGCCGCGACTGGCTCGGTCTGGTGGTGCTGGCCGGTGCCGTGATGCTCATCGCCGTCGACGGCACCGTCCTCGACATCGCGCTGCCGTTCCTCAGCGCGGATCTCCGCCCGAGCAGCACCGAGCTGCTGTGGATCATCGACGTCTACTCGTTCGTCCTCGCCGGCCTGCTGGTCACCATGGGCACCGTCGGCGACCGCATCGGACGACGGCGGTTGCTCCTGATCGGCGCGGTCGGTTTCGGGCTGTCCTCGGTGCTCGCCGCCTTCGCGGTCGACCCCGCGATGATGATCGCGGCCCGTGTGCTGCAGGGCATCTCGGGTGCCACGTTGATGCCCGCCACCCTGGGCCTGATCCGCACGATGTTCCAGGTGCGCCGTGAACGCACGCTCGCGATCGGTGTCTGGGGTGCCATGGCCGGCGGCGGCGCGGCGGCGGGTCCTCTGGTGGGCGGGTGGCTTCTCGAGCACTTCTGGTGGGGCTCGGTCTTCCTGATCAACGTGCCGATCATGATCGCGCTGGTCGTCGTGGGTCCGTTCACCATCCCGGAGTCCAAGGATCCGGAACCGGGCCGATTCGACGTACCCAGCGCCGCGCTGTCGATCCTGGCCATCGTTCCCGTCGTCTACGCGATCAAGGAGACCGCGGCTCACGGGCCGCACCCGTCGATGATTCCGGTCGCGCTGGTCGGTCTGGCCGCGGGCACCGTCTTCGTCCGCCGGCAGGGCCGACTCGCCGCTCCGATGATCGACCTGACGCTGTTCGCGCAGCGTCGCTTCGCGACGGCCGTCGCGACGAACCTGCTGTCCGTCTTCGCGCTCGCGGGAGTGCTGTTCTTCGGCTCGCAGTACCTGCAGTCGGTTCTCGGCACGTCCCCGCTGGAGGCCGGTCTGATCATGCTGCCGGGAACGGCGACGAGCATCGTCGCGTCGCTCGCCGCCGCACATCTCGTACGCCGCTGGGAGGCGGGCACCGTTCTCGCCGTGGGACTCGGGGTCTCCGCGGCGGGGGCACTGCTCCTGACACGTCTCGGTCAGACCGACGGCATCCCCGTGTTCATGGCGTCGTTCGTCCTGGTCGGTGTCGGCGCGGGCCTCGCGCTGACGCTGACGTCGGATCTGGTGGTCGCCTCGGTTCCCGCGCCGCGCGCCGGCGCAGCGTCCGCGATCTCCGAGACGGCGTACGAACTCGGGATCGCCCTCGGCGTCGCGTTGCTCGGTTCGGTGGTGATGGCCGTGTTCCGTGGCGGTATCGACACGTCGGCGCTCGACCCGGACACCGCGTCGGGTGCCCGCGAGACCATCGGCGAGGCGGTCTCGCTCGCGCGGACGCTACCGGCGGAACTCGGTGACGCTCTGACCAGTTCGGCAGGCGCCGCCTTCGTCGACGGGATGCACGTCGCGGCGGTGGCCACCGCGATCGTGCTCGCCGCCAACGCTCTCCTCGTGGTTCTGGCTCTGCGTGGCTCGGACGCCGGCGACGCGCGGTCCGAGCCGGAAAGTCACTCCAGCAATACTCACTCCAGCACGACGAAGGAGTGACCCGGAACGGTCGTCGCCGACGCGGTCGCGTTCGGCGTCGGCTCGTCCCACCACAGCAGCGGTGAGCCGCCCACCGGCACTGTCACCGGCGAGTCGGTGAGGTTGCACGCGATGCTCAGACCACGGCCCGCGGTGGGGTGCGCCCGGTGGATCACGATCCATCGGGCGTCCTCGTCGTAGTCGACGTGCACGCCGGTCAACCACGGGTTCGTGATCTCGGTGCGCTGGGCGCGCAACGCCAGAAGTGCTCGGTAGCAGTCGAGTACGCGGGCGTGATCACCCTCGGTGACCTCGTCCCAGTTCAGCTTCGAGTTCTCGAACGTCGCGGGATCCTGCGGGTCGGGGATGTCCTCGCTGTCCCACCCGTGGGACGCGAACTCGGCCTTGCGGCCCTTCGCGGTGGCCTCACCCAGCTCGGGTTCGGGATGGGAGGTGAAGAACTGGAACGGGGTGGAGGCGTCGAACTCCTCACCCATGAAGAGCATCGGGGTGAAGGGGGACAACAGGATCAGCGCCGCCTTGACCGCCAGCTGCCCCGGCGTGAGTGAGAAGCCGGGACGATCGCCGATTGCGCGGTTGCCCACCTGATCGTGCGTCGTGGTGTACGCGACGAGCGAGCTCGCCGGGAGCACCCGTCGGTCCAGGGGTCGACCGTGCACGCGGCCACGGAAGGTCGAATACGTCCCGGCGTGGAAGAAGCCCTGCGTGATGGTGGTCGCGAGGCACTGCATCGAGCCGAAGTCACCGAAGTAGCCCTGACGTTCGCCGGACACCGCTGCGTGCACGGCATGGTGGACGTCGTCGTCCCACTGGGCAGTGAGGCCGTACCCGCCGCCCGCCCGGGGAGTGATGAGCGTCGGGTCGTTGAGGTCACTCTCCGCGATCAGGCTAAGGGGTCGACCGACGTGCGCCGACAGGGCCTCGGTCTCCACGGCGAGCTGCTCGAGGATGTGGGTGGCCGTGGTGTCGGCCAGGGCGTGCACCGCATCGAGACGGAGCGCGTCCACGTGGAACTGCTCGAACCACCGCAGTGCGTTGTCGATGATGTAGCGACGCACCGTGTCCGACTCCGCGCCGGCCACGTTGACCGTCTGTCCCCAGGAGTTCGCACCCTCGGACATGTACGGGCCGAACTTCTCGAGGTAGTTGCCCGACGGACCCAGGTGGTTGTAGACCACGTCGAGCGTGACGGCCAGCCCCCGGGCGTGGCAGGCGTCGACGAACCGCTGGAAACCTTCCGGACCGCCGTAGCCCTCGTGGACGGTGTACCAGAGGACGCCGTCGTAGCCCCAGTTGTGTGTCCCGTTGAAACCGTTGACGGGCATGACCTCCACGAACGTCACGCCGAGGTCGACGAGGTGATCGAGTCGGTCGATCGCCGCGTCGAACGTCCCCTCCGCGGTGAAGGTGCCGATGTGCAGTTCGTACAGCACGCCGCCCGCCAGCGGGCGACCCGTCCACGCGTCGTCGGTCCACGCGAAGGTGTCCGCGGAGTACAGCGCCGACGCCTCGTGCACGCCGTCCGGCTGCCGCGGCGAGCGCGGATCCGGGATCACCGCATCGTCGTCGTCCAGGACGAAGCCGTACCGGGCACCGTCGGCGGCGGGCACCTCGGCGCTCCACCACCCGTCCTTCTCGGTCATCGGGTGCAGGTCGCCGTCGAGGTGCAGTCGGACCCGCTCGGGTGTGGGTGCCCAGACCGCGAACGTCCGGGGTCCAGTGGTGCGGGAAGCGGCGCGAACCGGAGTGCTCATGGACGCATCCTTACCCAGTAGCCGGGCCACCGACACCGGACCGGCGGGGGAGTTGCACCACACCCGGGTCGTCGGGTTCTGTCGCGGTGGTCGCGGTGAGTGCATGCTGGTGGTGTGGACGACGACATGCACGCCCGGTCCGACGACATCTACGAGCTCCCGATGTTCCCGCTCGGCTCGGTGGTACTTCCGGGGGACGACGTGCCGTTGCACGTGTTCGAGCCCCGCTACCGCGCGATGGTGCAGCACTGCCTGGACACCGAGTCGCACTTCGGGGTGGCGCTCATCGAGCGAGGCCACGAGGTCGGCGGCGGGGACGTGCGCGGCGTGGCCGCAGTGTCGACCCGGATCGACCGCGCCCTCCCCACACCGGACGGGCGCTTCGTGCTCGAGTGCCGCGGAGTCGACCGGATCCGCGTGCTGGAGTGGCTGCCGGACGATCCGTACCCGCGGGCGCGTGTCACCGCCTGGCCCGATCTCCCGGCGGGCGACGAATCGCTGGACGAGGTGTACGACCTCGTGCAGGAGCGCACCGACCGGCTGTTCGAGATCCTGACCGGGATCGCACGCTCGCGTGATCTGCCCACACCCGAGGCGCCACGTGTCGACGCGGACGGAACGCGCTCCGGCGCCGAGGTCTGGGAATTCGCGTCGTCTCTGCCGCTCGGCTCGTCCGATCGCGCGAAGGTGCTCGCGGCGGAGACGGTCGGACGACGACTCCACGTCCTCGCGACCGCCCTCGAAGACGTCATCGCGATCGCCGAGTTCTCCGCGCTGCCCGATCTCTGACCGTCCGACGACGCGGTCGGGGTCTCGATCCGACAGTCGTGGTCCGCGGTCGTTGCTCGCCCACTAGGGTTCTCGGGGCGGGGGTACGCAATCGACACAGGAGGACCCGAGTGGCTCACGAGCGAGCGGGACAACGGGCACAGGCATCGGATCTGGTCGATCTGTCGCATCTGGTGACGGCCTACTACAGCGTGAAGCCGGACGTCGAGAATCCCGATCAGCAGGTGGTCTTCGGTACCTCCGGACATCGTGGATCGTCCCTGGACGGCGCCTTCAACGAAGACCACATCGTGGCCACGACACAGGCCATCGTGGAGTACCGGTCCGCGCAGGGCACCACGGGACCGCTCTTCCTCGGTCGCGACACCCACGCGCTCTCCGAGCCCGCGTGGGTCACCGCCGTGGAAGTTCTCGCGGCCAACGACGTTGCGGTGCTGGTGGATTCGGCAGACCGCTACACGCCCACCCCGGCGGTGAGCCACGCGATCCTGCGTCACAACGCCTCGGGTCCGTCGGCGCTCGCGGACGGCATCGTCGTCACGCCGTCCCACAACCCGCCGCGCGACGGCGGTTTCAAGTACAACCCGCCGAACGGTGGACCCGCCGACAGCGACGCCACCTCCGTGATCGCGGCGCGCGCCAACGAGATCCTGCGCTCCGGTGTGTCGTCCGTGAAGCGCGTGTCTCTGGCGTCGGCACTGGCCGGGTCCGTGCAGAAGTACGACTTCCTCACCAGGTACGTGGACGATCTCCCGTCCGTCGTCGACATCGATGCCATCCGGTCCGCGGGTGTGCGCATCGGCGCCGATCCGCTGGGCGGTGCGAGCGTCGACTACTGGGCGGCGATCGCCGAGCGACACCGCCTCGATCTGACCGTGGTCAACCCGCTCGTCGACGCGACATGGCGGTTCATGACCCTGGACACCGACGGCAAGATCCGGATGGACTGCTCGTCGCCCAACGCGATGGCGTCGTTGATCGGCGCCCGGCACGACTACGACGTGTCGACGGGCAACGACGCCGATGCGGACCGGCACGGCATCGTCACCCCCGACGGCGGACTGATGAACCCGAACCACTACCTCGCGGTGGCGATCGACTACTTGTTCTCGCACCGGCCGGGATGGCCCGCCGAGGCGGCGGTCGGCAAGACCCTCGTCAGTTCCTCGATGATCGACCGCGTCGTGGCCTCGCTCGGTCGCACCCTGCTCGAGGTGCCCGTGGGGTTCAAGTGGTTCGTGCCCGGTCTCGTCTCCGGTGAGATCGGGTTCGGCGGCGAGGAGAGCGCCGGCGCCTCGTTCCTACGGACGGACGGATCCGTCTGGACCACCGACAAGGACGGCATCATCCTGGCCCTGCTCGCCTCCGAGATCACCGCGGTGACCGGGAAGACACCGTCGACCCGCTACCGGGAGCTCACCGAGCAGTTCGGTGACCCGTCCTACGCACGCACCGATGCGCCCGCGACGCGCGAGCAGAAGGCCGTGTTGGCGAAGCTGTCGGCGGAGCAGGTCACCGCGACCACCCTGGCGGGGGAGGACATCACCGCCACGCTCACCTCGGCTCCCGGCAACGGGGCGGCTCTGGGCGGACTCAAGGTCACCACGGACAGCGCCTGGTTCGCCGCTCGGCCGTCGGGTACGGAGGACGTCTACAAGATCTACGCCGAGTCCTTCCGCGGTGCGGAGCACCTCGCCGAGGTGCAGAGCGCCGCACGCGATCTCGTGTCGTCCGTCCTGACCGGGGAGTGAGCGCCGCAGCAGGGGCCGGTGCCGGGACGCGGGGGACCGCCCCCGATCCCACCCGCGACATCTGGATCCTCGTCTCGGCCGCGTTCGTCATCGCACTCGGCTTCGGCATCGTCGCGCCCGCGCTCCCGGGGTTCGCGCTCGCCTTCGGGGTCGACGAGTTCGCGGTCACCGTCATCATCAGTGCCTTCGCGGCGACACGGCTGATCTTCGCGCCCGCCAGCGGATCGCTCGTGCAGCGCATCGGCGAGCGCCGGGTCTACCTCACCGGTCTCGTCGTCGTCGCGGTGTCGACCGGGTTGTGCGCACTGGCCCAGACGTACTGGCAACTCCTCCTCTTCCGGTCGCTCGGCGGTATCGGGTCCACCATGTTCACCGTGTCCGCGCTGGGACTGCTCATCCGGATCGCCCCGCCCGATCGCCGCGGGCGCGTCTCCGGCATGTACGCGTCGAGCTTCCTGGCCGGCACAGTCCTGGGCCCGTTCGTGGGCGGCATCGTGCTCGGTGTCGGAGGTCTGCGGGCGCCGTTCGTCTTCTACGCCGTGACGCTGGTCGCGGCCGCCGCCGTCGTCGCGGTGGGCCTGCGAACACCCGCCGCGACCACGGAGGCCGATCGGGACGCGGCGGTGGTGCTGCGGTTCGCCGACGCCCTGCGCTCCCCGACGTACCGGTCGGCCCTGCTGTCCAACTTCGCCAACGGATGGGCGGTGTTCGGCGTGCGCACGGCCATCGTGCCGCTGTTCGTCGTCGCCGCGCTCGGACGCAGCGATTCCATGGCCGCCGTGGCCCTCGCGGTGTTCGCGGTGGGCAACGCGGTGGTGTTGGTGCCGGCGGGGCGATGGTCCGATCGGTACGGGCGCAAGCCGTTCCTCGTCGCCGGGCTCCTGCTGTGCGGCGCATCGACCGCGACCATGGGCATCTCGGGATCGACGGAGGTGTTCCTCGTGATCACCTTCGTCGCCGGGCTCGGGTCCGGGCTGATCACGCCGACCCAGCAGGCGGCGGTGGCCGACATGATCGGCTCGCGCGCCCGCGGAGGCCCCGTCCTCGCCGCATTCCAGATGGCCATGGACGTGGGCTCGGTCATCGGGCCGCTGGTCGCCGGTGTACTCGTGACGGAACTCTCCTACGCGGCCGCGTTCGGGACCTCGGGTGCCATCCTGCTGATCGCCGCGGTCGGTTGGATGGTGGTACCCGACACGCGGTCCGGGCGGGTGTCGCTGACCGGGAAGCCCAGCGCGGTGACGATCGATCCGGACGGCGACTCAGGCGGTGCCGACACCGATGAGGGATCCGACGGCGTAGGTCGCCGCGACGGCGAGTGAGCCGAACAGTAGTTGGCGGAGCGCTCCGACGACGGTCGACCGCGAGGTGAAGTGCGCGGCGAGCGCGCCCGCGATCATGAGGCCCACGGCGCCGCACGCGAGCCCGAGGGCGAGGACGTCCGATCCCAGCAGGAACGGTATGAGCGGAATGATCGCGCCGATCGAGAACAGGACGAAGGACGATCCGGCCGCCACCCACGGTGACGGCTTCTCGGTGGGGTCGACACCCAACTCCCGCGAGATGTGCAGATCCACGGCACGATCGGCGTCCGTGTGGATCTCGCGCGCGGCGACCGTGGCCGTCTCGGTCGACATGCCCATGTCGGTGAGCATGCCCACCAACTCCGCCTGTTCGGCCTCCGGGTACTTCGTGAACGCGGCGCGCTCGGTGGTCACCTCGGCATCGATCTGCTCGTTCTGGGTGGACACGGACGTGAACTCGCCGAGTGCCATCGAGAACGCTCCCGCGACGAGGCCGGCGATGCCGCTGAGGACCAGCGTGTGCGTCGAGACGCCCGCACCGCCGACTCCCGCGATGAGCGAGGTGTTGGTCACCAGTCCGTCCATGGCCCCGAACGTGGCGGCCCGGAGCCAGCCTCCCGAGACGTCGGCGTGTGTGTGATCGATGTCGTGGGGCAGGCCGGGCCCTCCCTCGACGGGCACGGCGGACGCCTGCGGATCACGGGGCTCGATGTGGGTCACGGGGCGAATGTACGCGCGCCGGAACGTCTCTACCAGCAAGCATTGGCATACCTGACATCCAGTTCTCAGCACACTGTCAGTCGCGCGTGACACAGTATTCGCGTGAATGCCTCGAAATCGTCGTCATCGAAATCGTCGAGCAAGTACACGCCACAGAAGTCGTCGAGCACGTCGACCTATGTTCTGGGCGGTCTCGCTCTCCTGGTCATCGCGGCCGTCGTCATCGGCGGAGTGTTGTGGCAGAACTCCCGCAGCCAGCCGCGCGCCGACGGATACGGGTCCGTGCAGAATGCGGCGGTCACCTCCTCGGTCGACGACGACGGCGTGGTGCGGCTGGGTCTCCCGGAGGCGACACGCACGGTCGACATCTACGAGGACGCGATGTGCCCGTACTGCGCCGAGTTGGAGAACACCTACGGCCAGGAACTCGCGCAGAAGATCGACGAGGGCACCATCGCGGTGCGCTATCACATGCTCGACTTCCTGAATCAGTTGTCGCCCAGCGGTGACTACAGCACCCGTGCGGCCGCCGCATCGCAGTGCGTCGCCGCCACGGGCGACGGGCCCGCCTACTCAGCATTCCACTCGGCCCTGTTCTCGCCGGACTTCCAGCCGGAGGAGAAGGGCAGCGCGGACCACACCGCCGACGAGCTCGCCGCCCGCGCCACGGAGGCGGGAGCCTCCGACGAGGCGGCACAGTGCATCACCGACGGAACGCGAGTGGCGGACGCCGCCACCGACGCTGCGACGGGAAGCGCGGCGCTCGCAGCTGCCGGCGCGCGAGGCACTCCCACCGTCATCGTGGACGGCGCGATCGTCGACACCACCACCAACTCCGCCTGGGTGTCCGATCTCGGCTGACGCTGATTTGGACCTCGTCGAACCGATGGTGTAACTTCGGTCGAGCGTTCTTCGAGCGGTGCGAAACACTCTTTCTCACGGTCAGAAGAGCACGGGGCTATGGCGCAGCTGGTAGCGCACCACACTGGCAGTGTGGGGGTCAGGGGTTCGAGTCCCCTTAGCTCCACCGAGTAACAGCTCCACCGAAGTTGGCAGACACGCGAAAGGCCCCGTACCGGTCAGGTACGGGGCCTTTCGCGTGTGATGTGGTGTCAGTGCGCTGCGTCGTACGCGCTCTGCACCTCGGAGGGAATGCGCCCGCGGCTCGACACCGTGAATCCCGCGTCCACGGCCCATTCGCGCACGGCCCTGGTCTGTTCGGGACTGCGTCGTCCCATCGGCTTCGTGCTGCGTCGTCCGCTGTGCGTTCCGGCCGACACCTTCGCCGCGTGCTCGATGTAATAACCCAGAACACGTCGGAACTCGGCGGCATTGTCGGGCCCGAGGTCGATCTCGTAGTGCGTGCCGTCGACCGCGAACGTGATGTGTTCGCCGTCGTCCTCGAGAGGTGTTCTGTCGATGTCGTCGACCAGCTGAACAACGACCTTCTTCGCCATGTCTTCTGCTTTCGTCGCTGAGCTCGGTTAATCACGCTTTGCCGAGACCATACCGTGTGAACCGCCCTTCCAATTCGGTCGGGGGCGCCGCGATACACGTCATTTTCTCGGGGCGCGGAGCCATTGTGCACGGATATCGCGATTCACGCTGTCCGGACTCGCGAACGGTCACGACGGGGTCACGGACGGCTACCGATCATCACACGTTCAACCAATTCGCCGTGCCATTCTTGGAAATCGCGAGAACATCGTGTCGGCGCACGTGCGCCGAGGTGGGAAGTGGGGCGTATGCGATCGTCGGTTGCACGACACTGTGGTGTCTCGATCCTCGCGGTCGCACTGGTCTCCGTGGCGGTCCCGCCGGGGGCCGCTGCGATCCCGGTGACACCGGACGCACCGCTCGCGGGCACCGTGATCTTCCTCGATCCCGGACACCAGGGAACGGGCCACGGGGAGAACCTCGCAGCGCAGGTGGACGACGGCCGGGGCGGTACGAAGGACTGCCAGACGAGCGGGATGACGGCGCTCGGCGGAACGCCGGAACACACCATCGTCTGGGACGTGTCGCAACTGGTGGCCTCGCGCCTCGAGAGTCTGGGTGCCGAGATCGTGCTGAGCCGGCCGGACGACACGGGATGGGGTGGGTGCGTCACCGACCGTGCGCGGGCGGCGAGTGCATCGGGCGCCGCGGTGGCGGTGAGTGTTCACGCCGACTCCACCTCACTCCGGTCCGACGACGCGCATCACGGATTCCACGTCATCGTCCCGGCGCTGCCGGTGCCGTCCGCCGACGTCGACGAGGTGCAGTCCGGTGAGGGACGGCGTGCATCCACCGCCATGCGGGACGCGTACGAGCGAGCCGGATTCACACCGGCGAACTATGCGGGGGTGGACGGGCTGCAGGTGCGATCCGACGTGGCCGCCCCCGCTCTCACGACCGTCCCCGTCGTCTTCCTCGAGATGGGCAACGGGTCGAACCCGTCGGATGCCGCCGAGCTCGAGAGTGCCGAGGGTCGCGCGTCCCATGCGGCGGCGATCGCGACCGGGATCGTGGATTTCGTGGCGGGAAGGCCGGAGGCCGGTCGGTGAGGGCGGGAAGGCCGGAGGTCGGTCGGTGAGGGCGGGAAGGCCGGAGGCCGGTCGGTAGGGGCGGGAAGGCTGAATCGGCTGACGTACCCTGACGCGGTGTCTCGCAGCGCTGTTCCGGTCGTCCTCGTCGCCGGGTACCTCGGATCCGGTAAGACGACGTTGCTCAACCATCTCCTCCGCCGCAATCACGGCATTCGAATCGGTGTGGTGGTCAACGACTTCGGCGCCGTGGACATCGACTCGATGCTGGTCGCCGGGCAGGTCGACTCGATGATCACCCTGGGCAACGGCTGTCTGTGTTGCGCCGTCGACACCGAGGATCTCGACGAGATGTTCGGAGCCCTCACCGCGACCAGTGCCGCCGTCGACGCGATCGTCGTCGAGGCCAGCGGTGTGGCGGAGCCGCGTGCTCTCATCAGGATGGTCGTCGCGAGCACCGACTCGCGGATCCGGTACGGCGGCATGGTGATGGTCGTGGACGCCCTGCACGTACTCGAGTCGACGGCCCGGCACCAGCACCTCGCTCAGCATCTCGGACTCGCCGACCTGGTGGTGGTGAACAAAGCGGATGCGGTGGGACCCGGACGCATCGACGAGGTGCTCACGCTGGTGCGCGACGCGGCTCCCCCTGCCCCGACGGTGGTGACGTCGCACGGAGCCGTGGACGTGTCGCTCCTTCTCGATCCGCCGGAGCGCCCCGACGACGGGCCCCGGCAACTCGCGCTCGACGATCTGTTGCGGGAGCAGGACGATCCCCACGACCACCTGCACGCGAGTTACGAGACGTTCAGCGTCGAGACCAGCGACTGCCTCGATCCGCGGGCGTTCTTCGAGTTCCTCGAGAACCCGCCGCCGGGGCTGTACAGATCCAAGGGATTCGTTCGATTCGGCCGTGGCGCGGCGCGATTCGTCGTCCAGACGGTCGGCGTCCACATCGACGTCGAGACCGCCTCGTCCCGTGGAGACACCGCGCTGGTCTTCATCGGCTCGGGACTCGACGTCGCGGCGGCGCGTGCCCGGATCGAGGCGATGATCCGCACCGAGAGTGCGACCGACGCAGAATCACTCGTGGTGCACAGGTTCCTGCGCACCAGCGACCGCTAGAGCCCCACCCACTCGCTGGTGCCGCCGGGGAACTGCTGGCGCTTCCAGATCGGCACCTCGGTCTTGATGCGATCGACCAACGCCTGCAACGCTGCGAATGCTTCGGCGCGATGGGGAGACGCGACCGCGGCGACGAGAGCGGTGTCACCGATCGTCAGGTCGCCGACGCGGTGCACGGCCGCCGTCGGCAGGCCGGACGACGCGGCCGCGTCCTCGCAGCAGCGACGCAGGAACTTCTCGGCGTCGGGGTGGGCTCGGTACTCGAGTGCCGACACCGACTCGCCGTGGTCGTGGTCGCGGACGACTCCCCAGAACACCAGCACGGCACCGTGTTCAGGACCCGAGACGGCGTCGGAGACCTCCGCCGGATCGATCGGATCGCTCGAGATCCGGGCGAGAACCGTTGTCATTCGTGAGCACCGCCTCCGCGTACCTGGGCGACGAGATGGTCCACGATCGGATCCAGCACCGTCAGTCCGTCCTTCACTCCGCCGGGTGATCCGGGCAGGTTCACGATCACTGTCTTCCCAGCGACGCCCACCAACCCGCGGCTGATCGAGGCGTGCACGGTGGCTGCCAGTCCCGTACGTCGGATCTCCTCCGCGACGCCGGGTAGTTCGCGGTCGAGCAGTGGCCGGGTGGCGTCGGGTGTGGCGTCGGTGGGGGAGACGCCCGTGCCGCCGGTGCTGATGATCAGGGCGGGTCCGCCGGTGAGGGCGTCTCGTAAGCCCGCGGCCACGTCGGCGTCTGCCACCACGAGAGGTCCCCGAACGTCGAAACCGCGGTCACCGAGCCACGACACGATGCGCGGTCCCGTGGTGTCCTCGCGCGTCCCGGCTGCGCCGCCGGTGGACGCGACGACGACGACCGCAGTTCGATCACCGAGAGGCGTTGCTGTGGAGGAGGTGTCGGGCTGGTGGTCGTCGCGCGTCCACACACCGCGCTTGCCACCCTCCTTGCGGATCAGACGCACCGACTCGATCGACGCTGCCGGATCCACGGCCTTGACCATGTCGTGCAGCGTGAGCCCGGCGATGGACACCGCCGTCAGTGCTTCCATCTCGACGCCCGTCCGCCCGGTCGTGACGGCTGTGGCCTCTATCGTGATCGTGTCGTCGGTGAAGCCGAAGGACACCGCGACCGAGGACAGCGGAAGCGGATGGCACAGCGGAATGAGATCGGACGTCCGCTTCGCTCCGGCGATGCCGGCGATGCGCGCGGTCGACAGGACATCGGCCTTCGGCATGCCGTCGGCACGCACCAGGGCGATCACGTCCCGAGTCGTCCGCAGGGACCCGGCGGCGACCGCGGTGCGCGTGGTCTCGCTCTTCCCGCTGACGTCGACCATGCGGGCCCGGCCGTCGGAGTCCAGGTGCGAGAGCCCCGTGGAGGAACTCCCGGACGAGTGCGCAGCGGATGAATCGTTCACAGCGGCCACACTCGCACACTGTTGCCCGCGGGCACCTCGACGGTGTCCGCGGGGACGTCGACCAAAACATCGGCGGCGGCCATCGACACCACCAGGTGCGACCCCGGTCCGGACGACACCACGACGCCGGTCTCTGTGAGTCGGCCCCGCAGGAACTGACGCCGTCCGGGCAGGGATCGGACTGCCTCGTCGGCGATGCGCTCGGTGACGGTCGCGTCGGGGAGGCCCGAGAGCCTCCGGATCGCCGGACGGGCGAAGACGAGGTAAGACACCAGGGTGCTCACGGGATTGCCGGGGAAGCTGATCACCGGGGTGCCATCGAGGTCGGTCCACCCCTGCGGCCCACCGGGCTGCATCGCGACGTGGGTGAAGGTTCCCCCGCGGGGGCCGAGCACGTCCCGGACCACCTCGAAGTCGCCCATCGACACACCCCCCGAGGTGATGATCACGTCCGCGTTCTCGGCGGCCTCGGACAGCATCGCGGAGAACTCGTCGGCGGTGTCGGTACTGCGGCCGCGGAACGTCACCACGGCGCCGTCCGCGGTCACCGAGGTCGCGAGCGTGAGACCGTTCGAGTCGTACAGCTGACCGGGTCCGAGTGCACTGCCCGCCTCGACGAGTTCGGCGCCGGTCGCGATGACCGCGACCCGCAGCCGGGGGCGGACGGTGACGTCGGATCGGCCGACGGCCGTGAGAGCGCCGAGGTGACGGGGGCCGAGCGTCGTGCCGGCTGTGACGACGACCGACCCCGCCGCGATGTCGCTGCCCTGCTCCCGCACGTACTCACCCGAGCGCCGTGAGCCGAGGACGCGGACACCGTCCCCGTCCATCTCGGTGTCCTCGACGGGTATCACCGCGTCGGCGCCCTCGGGTACCGGAGCGCCGGTCATGATCTTGCGTGCCGTGCCCGACCGATGCCGTTCGTCCCCGGCATCGCCGGCGGCGAGAACGCCGGTGACCGGCAGTGTGACCGGTACGCGGGCAACCGATTCCGCGTCGACCGCGTATCCGTCCATCTGGGAGTTCCGGAAGTTGGGGACGTCGATGAGGGCCTCGATGTCCGCGTGCGTCACGCGGCCGAGCGCATCGGTGAGCGGAACCGTCTCCGGGGGGCGAGCGGACCACGCGCGGGTGATCATCTCGTCGATCCGAACGGCGTGATCCTCGACCGAGCGTGCCGACGTCGTGTGCGCATGGCCCATGCGGTCATCCTAGAGCGGGAATGAGGACGGTCGGGTTCCCGTTGCCCCGAACGGGCATACTGACGTGAACGGCGAGTGGAGGTGATCGAATGACGACTGTGAGCATGGGAATTCCCAGCCTGCCCGGTGTCGTGCGCGCGCCGTCCATGGTCGGCCGTCCGGACGTTCCGCACCTGCTGGACAGTTTCGGTCGCATCGCGCGGGACCTGCGCATCTCGGTCACCGAGAAGTGCTCGCTGCGATGCACCTACTGCATGCCGGCCGAGGGGCTGCCGAACCTGGAGTTCGAACAACTGCTCACCGCGCAGGAGATCGCCCGCCTCGTCGGCGTCGCCGATCGACTCCTCGGTGTGCGCGAGGTCCGCTTCACCGGCGGCGAGCCGTTGGTCCGCAAGGACATCGTGGACATCATCGCCCTGACCTCTCAGCACGCACCCGGTGTCGAACTGTCGATGACCACCAACGGCATCGGCCTCGAACGCCGAGCGGAGCGTCTTCGCGAGGCGGGTCTGACCCGGGTCAACGTCTCTCTCGACACGATCGACCGCAAGCACTTCGCATCGTTGACCCGGCGGGACCGGTTGCCCGCCGTGCTCGGCGGCATCGACGGGGCCCTGGCGGCCGGACTGACGCCGGTCAAGATCAACGCCGTTCTCATGCGCGAGACTCTGCACGGCGCTCAGGACCTGGTGCAGTGGTGCCTGGACCGAGGTGTCGATCTGCGGTTCATCGAGCAGATGCCGCTCGACGCCGACCGGGAGTGGGCGCGCTCGACGATGGTGTCGGCGGCGGAACTGCTCGATCTGCTCGGGGAGCGGTTCACGCTCACCGAGATCGGCCGCACCGATCCGTCCGCGCCCGCCGAGGAGTGGACCGTGAACGGTGGCCCCGCCACGGTGGGCATCATCGCCTCGGTCACCCGGTCCTTCTGCGCCGACTGCGACCGGACCCGGTTGACGGCGGAGGGGACCGTGCGGTCCTGCCTGTTCAGCGACTCCGAGACCGATCTGCGGGTGGCGTTGCGCGGGGGTGCGACCGACGAGGAGATCGCGGACCTCTGGCGTGGAGCGATGTGGAACAAGTGGGCCGGCCACGGGATGGAACGTGAGGACTTCGTGCCGCCGGAACGCTCGATGGGTGCCATCGGTGGTTGAGTCCGTGACTGTGGACGTGCGGTACTTCGCGGGGGCCGCGGACGCTGCGGGCACCACGCAGGAGTCGTACGACCTGAGGGTCGGCGCGACCGTGGCGGACGTGAAGTCGGCGCTGCGTGGACGCCACGGGCAGAAACTGAATCGTGTGCTGGACGTGGCGGTGTTCCTCATCGGCGACGAGATGGTCCGCGACGAGGCCTACCCCGTCGGTTCCCGGATCGACGTCCTCCCGCCCTTCGCCGGCGGCTAGAGATGGCGTTCGTCAAACGGCGTGAGGACGCGCATCCCGACTTCTTCGCCGCCGAGGCTGCAGGTCTGCGGTGGCTCGCCGACGGGGGAGCGCCTACGGTCGACGTCCTCGAGGTCGCGACCGACCACATCGTTCTCGAACGCCTCGACTCCGTCCGGCCGACGCCGGACGCTGCTCGCCGCTTCGGCGCACTGCTCGCCCGCACCCACGACAGCGGTGCCCCCCGGTTCGGCTCGCCGCCTGCAGGTTTCGACGGAACGCTGTTCATCGGATCGCGCACCATGTCGTCGGTGGAGCACGACCGCTGGGGTGAGTTCTACGCGCAGGAACGGGTGCTGCCGTATCTCCGTGTCGCGGTCGACGCCGGCACGGTCACGCGGGACGAGGCCGACCTCGTGGAGCGTGCCTGCTCCGTCGTCGCGGACGGGTCGTTCGACTCGACCGACCCTCCGGCGCGTCTGCACGGCGACCTGTGGACCGGCAACGTGCTCTGGACGCCCGGCGGCGTGACGCTCATCGACCCCGCGGCGCACGGCGGACACCGCGAGACGGACCTCGCGATGCTGTCTCTCTTCGGCTGTCCGCACCTCGAGCACCTTCTCGACGGCTATCAGGAGCAGCACGAGCTCGCTCCGGGTGCCGAGGAACGGGTGCCTCTGCATCAGCTGCATCCCCTCGCCGTGCACGCGGCGGGTCACGGCCGGAGCTACGGCGTGGCACTGGCCGACGCCGCGACGCGAACCCTCGCGCTGGCCTGAGGTCAGGCGGAGGCGATGCGGCGGGCGAGATCCTCCCAGCCGTCGGCGAGGCGCTCGGTGGTCATTCCGGCGTCGCGTTGCAGGTGCAGCACCAGAGTGGCCTCGAGCGGGGCGAGCAGCGCGTAGGCCAGCAACGTGACATCGCCCGACACGCCGATCTGCCGCAGCAGTGTGCTCACGTGGGTCAGGCCGACCGCGTGGGCGGGCGCGGAGAAGCGCGAGACGGGCGAGTTCTCGGCTGCCCGCAGCACCTCACCCTGCACGGCGACCAGGTCGAGGCGGGCACGGCCGAACGCGACGAGTCGATCGAGCGGTGGTGCGCCGGGGCCCAGCGGGGGAGGACCGAAGAGGAAGGCCTGTTGGAGTTCGGTCTCGGTGTGGTCCAGAAGAGCGAACATCAGACCCGCACGACTGCCGAACCGACGGAACACGGTGCCCTTGCCCACACCTGCGCGGGCTGCCACGGCGTCCATGGTGACGGAGTCCGCTCCGCGCTCGTCGACCAGCCCGATCGCGGCGTCGAGGAGCAGACGGCGGTTGCGCGCGGCGTCGCAGCGCTCGCTGTCGTCGGCCGCCATCGGCAGAGGGGCATGTGTCACACCGTCAGGATAGCGCGTCACGGAAGAAAGTGGACTACGGTCCGGTTGTAGATCACGGACACACTTCGTCGAAAGGACCCACCCATGAGCCGCGTCATCGCACTCGTCGGCAGCCTCCGCGCCGCCTCCATCACCCGTCGTCTCGCCGAGACCGCCGCGTCAGTCGCACCCGAGGGCGTCGAGGTCGTCATTCACGAGGGCCTCGGAGGCCTTCCGTTCTACAACGAGGACATCGACACCCCCGAGTCGGTCGCTTCGCTCGACACCGTGACCGCTCTGCGCGCGGCCGTCCAGGACGCCGACGCCGTGTTGCTGCTCACGCCCGAGTACAACGGCACCATCCCCGCAGTACTCAAGAACGCCATCGACTGGCTCTCCCGCCCCTACGGCAGCGGCGCCATCTCCACCAAGCCGACCGCCGTCATCAGTTCCTCGCCGAGCTCGAACGGCGCCCGGTGGGCCAAGGAGGACACGGAGAAGGCGGCGCGGATCGCCGGCGCGAGCGTGCTCGACGACGTCGATCTCGCCATCGGTGGCGTGGTGGCCGCGATCGACGGGGGCCATCCCCGTGACAACTCACAGATCGCCGCGGACATCGCCGAGGTCGTCACGGCGCTCACCCGCGCGGAGCTCGTCGATGCCTGAGGCTCGAGGCCCCGTCTGCAGCGCGGTCTCGCGACGCGCCCGAGGGGTCGCGACACGCCGGAGTTTTCCGCGTCCGACCAGGTAATTCCACCAGTGTCATTACAAAGTGTGGTGTTGCCTTGCACTGTCGGACACTAGGTGTAGTGTCTTGAACACCGAGAGGCCACAACGGCTCGAGGCCCGCATCACCCCCTTTTCGGAGGGGTGGATGCGGGTCCGGCCCGGTCTCTCGGACAGGTTGTCAGTGGTGTGCACGGCAGAGTCGGCGGGTCTCGCTTTCTCCAGTGCGATCCCACAGCAGCAGTGCAGGACAGCTCTCGGGCGAACAGCGAGCGCATCCGGACACAGGATGCGGAGAAGAGGATTCATGAGCGCCACCACCGTCACCGTCTACACCAAGCCCGCCTGCGTGCAGTGCAAGGCCACGTACCGCGCTCTCGACAAAGAGGGCATCGAGTACGACGTCATCGACATCTCGCAGGATCCCGAGGCACGTGACTACGTCATGGCGCTCGGCTACCTGCAGGCACCTGTCGTCGTCGCAGGCGAGGACCACTGGTCCGGCTTCCGTCCCGACCGCATCAAGACCCTCGTCACCGCCGCTGCCTGAAGCGCGTCCGCCGCGTCTTCCGACGAGGAGGCCGGCTCGGGTGAGTTCCCGACTCACCGCTGACGGCCGACCCACCCGGTCCGCGCCGTCGCGAATGTCGAAGAAGTGCGCAGAGTCGGCGGAGGATGGAGCATCGTGTCCGAATCGCTGGTCTACTTCTCGAGCGTCTCGGAGAACACCCACCGGTTCGTGGAGAAGCTCGAGATCCCCGCGACGCGCATCCCCGTCCGCTATCCCCGCGACGACGTGGAGATCGACCGTCCGTACGTCCTGATCCTCCCGACCTACGGCGGCGGCACCACCGCGCTGGGGCGCGACACGAGTTACGTCCCCAAGCCCGTCATCCGGTTCCTCAACGACGAGCACAACCGGTCCCTCATCCGCGCCGTCATCGCCGCGGGCAACACCAACTTCGGCGATTCGTACTGTTTCGCCGGGGACGTGGTCTCGGCAAAATGTCAGGTCCCGTTCCTCTATCGCTTCGAAGTCATGGGTACCCCGGAGGACGTGGAGCGGGTCCGCACCGGACTCGCCGAGTTCTGGGACCGGCTCGACGCGACCTGCACCATCTGATCGTCCGCACCAGTACCGCCCATCATCGATCTCAGGAGTACGCACATGGCACCGACCATCACCGACTCGTCTCCCGCCGTGTCGCGCCGTGACGACTCGGAGCTCGACTATCACGCTCTGAACGCGATGCTCAACCTGTACGGGCCGAACGGCGAGATCCAGTTCGAGAAGGACCGGGACGCCGCGCGGGCGTACTTCCTGCAGCACGTCAACCAGAACACGGTCTTCTTCCACAACCTCGACGAGAAGCTCGACTACCTCGTGGAGGAGAACTACTACGAGGCAGAGGTTCTCGACCAGTACTCGCGATCCTTCGTCAAGGGTCTGATCGAGCACGCCTACTCGAAGAAGTTCCGGTTCCCCACCTTCCTGGGTGCGTTCAAGTACTACACGTCCTACACACTCAAGACGTTCGACGGGAAGCGCTACCTGGAGCGCTTCGAGGATCGGGTGTGCATGGTCGCGCTGACGCTGGCCGCCGGCAACGAGACTCTCGCGACCGACCTGGTCGACGAGATCATCGCCGGCCGCTTCCAGCCGGCCACTCCCACGTTCCTCAACTCGGGCAAGAAGCAGCGCGGCGAGCCCGTCTCCTGCTTCCTCCTGCGCATCGAGGACAACATGGAGTCCATCGGTCGCTCCATCAACTCGGCACTGCAGCTGTCCAAGCGTGGTGGCGGAGTCGCGTTGCTGCTCAGCAACATTCGTGAATCCGGTGCGCCGATCAAGCGCATCGAGAACCAGTCTTCGGGCGTCATCCCCATCATGAAGCTGCTCGAGGACTCGTTCTCGTACGCCAACCAGCTCGGAGCGCGGCAGGGTGCCGGCGCGGTGTACCTGCACGCGCACCACCCGGACATCTACAAGTTCCTCGACACCAAGCGCGAGAACGCCGACGAGAAGATCCGCATCAAGACGCTGTCCCTCGGCATCGTCATCCCGGACATCACGTTCGAGCTGGCGAAGAAGAACGAGGACATGTACCTCTTCTCGCCGTACGACGTCGAGCGCATCTACGGCAAGCCCTTCGCCGACGTGAACGTCAGCGAGACGTACCACGAGATGGTCGACGACGCGCGCATCCGCAAGACGAAGATCAAGGCGCGCGAGTTCTTCCAGACCCTCGCCGAGCTGCAGTTCGAGTCGGGCTACCCCTACATCATGTTCGAGGACACGGTGAACCGGGCCAATCCCATCGAGGGCAAGATCACGCACTCGAACCTGTGCTCGGAGATCCTGCAGGTCTCGACGCCGTCCACGTTCAACGAGGATCTCTCGTACAGCCATGTGGGCAAGGACATCTCGTGCAACCTGGGTTCGCTGAACATCGCGAAGACCATGGACTCGCCCGACTTCGCGCAGACCATCGAGGTCGCCATCCGCGGCTTGACGGCCGTGTCGGACCAGACCCACATCTACTCGGTGCCGTCCATCGAGCAGGGCAACAACACCTCGCACGCCATCGGCCTCGGCCAGATGAACCTGCACGGCTACCTCGCTCGTGAGCGCATCCACTACGGCAGCGAGGAGGGTGTCGATTTCACCGACATCTACTTCTACACCGTGCTGTTCCATGCGCTGCGGGCCTCGAACCGTCTGGCGAAGGAGCGCGGCAGCTACTTCGGAGGCTTCCCGCAGTCCAAGTACGCGTCGGGCGAGTTCTTCGACAAGTACACCGAGCGCGCCTGGGAGCCCAAGACAGCGCGTGTCCGAGAGTTGTTCTCCCAGTCGGGAATCAGCATCCCGACGCAGGACGACTGGGTCGAGTTGAAGGCGTCGGTGCAGCAGCACGGCATCTACAACCAGAATCTGCAGGCCGTCCCGCCGACCGGCTCCATCTCGTACATCAACTACTCCACCAGTTCCATCCACCCGGTGGCGTCGAAGATCGAGATCCGCAAGGAAGGCAAGATCGGCCGCGTCTACTATCCGGCGCCGTACCTGACCAACGACAACCTGGAGTACTACCAGGACGCGTACGAAATCGGCTACGAGAAGATCATCGACACGTATGCGGCAGCGACGCAGCACGTCGACCAGGGCCTGTCCCTCACGCTGTTCTTCAAGGACACCGCGAGCACCCGCGACATCAACAAGGCGCAGATCTACGCGTGGCGCAAGGGAATCAAGACGCTGTACTACATCCGGCTGCGCCAGATGGCCCTCGAGGGGACCGAGGTCGAGGGTTGCGTCAGCTGCATGTTGTGACAACAACGATGGGCGGGAAACCCGCTATGTAAGTTTCGGTCTGGCTCCGCGCCAACGGAGCCAGACCGATCTCGGCCCGGAAGCGCGAGAGTGACTTATCCAGTCCACTCCAGCGTAGCGGATTTTAGAGAGGCATTGGGCCTCTTGTCCGTCTCCGGGTCTAAAAGGCCAGGAGGCCCCGCATATGACAACGATCACTAGCCACTTCGGCATCGCCGGTCCCGTTCCGTTCGAGGACATACACGTCGACGTGGACAACCGCGTGTTCCTCGACCCGCACGCGATTCGGCTTCAGGGGGCACCTGCTCCCCATGCCGCAAGCGCTGTCAGATGTATCGACAGCTTCTTCGATACCCTTGCAAGATTGGCGATGTCACCGTCCAAGTCGAACCATAATTCTGGGCGAAGCCATGCTGAGAAGCTTCCCTGAGCCCTGGGAAACCCGATGTGGTTTGTCGAGTAATGGTTACTACGGTCATGGGGGCGCTGCTGACGTAGGGTCATGGATCTGGGAAGCGTTAACCCAAAACTTGGAAGTACTTCTACGTGTTGGTGTTCTCAAACACTTAGAGGACCTACCGTTGTTCGTTGACGGCATCGATAAGGACATCACGTCGGACGTCACCACTCGTATTGTTTATGTCGCCTTGGCCGAGTTCACAAGTGAAATGATTGCTCGCTTCCCGGAGTTCCGCCGTGGCCCGAACGCGACCGTCGCAAAGCGCGTGCAGATGTGGGACCCACTTGCATTGTCCTGGACGACTAGGACCGTCAATGTGCCCAGTGTCAACGGGGCGCCGCTACTGCTGATTCCGCGCGGTTGGGGTCGACCACAACTGATGATGTCTGCCCAACGATATTATGCAACAAGTCTTTTGAGTTACGTGCAGGTGGAACAAGCGATTACGACAAGCCGTGGCAAGGTGCTCTACCTGCCGAAGGGGCAACTCAGGGCGCAACCTGCGTTGGCGCCGAGTCGCCGGACGAACGTTGCCGTGACGCGGCGCGCGATCGAAAAGTCCGACGATCTAGTCGAAGTCTTTAAACGCTTCGTTCTCTCGAAGTACGAGCGAGTTGAGCGGGAGAGTTTGGCCGGCTAAGACCGTCGAATACGTGATTGCTTATCCGTCAAGTATGTCAGTCGCTAGATTGGCTCGGGTGTAGTTATCGAAAAGTAGGGCGACACGCATGGCGTGTCGCCCTACTTTTCGTGACGCCAAAAGTCGACGCGCGGCACGGCAGTTGCACTGTCTAAGTGACACGGGTGTAGTTTGAAGAGGTTGAACGAGTGTGCGAGATGCGTCATCGCCCCGGCTTGTTGCCCAGCTGGGCGAAACGCACTTAGATTCGTTCTAGCCGAACTTACCTACTCCGTGGGGAACCTCAATGACAACCGCTTCCAAGCCGCACAGCCCAGCGGGCGGCAACCCGCTCAAGCTCATCGATCGTGTGTCCGCGATCAACTGGAACCGTGTCGTAGACGACAAGGATTCCGAGGTCTGGGATCGGCTCACCAGCAACTTCTGGCTGCCCGAGAAGGTGCCGATCTCGAACGACATCCCGTCCTGGGAGACGCTGACCGAGGTCGAGAAGCAGCTGACCATGCGGGTCTTCACGGGGTTGACGCTGCTCGACACGATTCAGGGCACCGTCGGCGCCGTGTCGCTGATCCCGGACGCCATCACTCCGCACGAGGAGGCGGTGTACACCAACATCTCGTTCATGGAGTCGGTGCACGCCAAGTCCTACTCGTCGATCTTCTCGACGCTGTGCTCAACTCGCGACATCGACGATGCGTTCCGCTGGTCCGAGGAGAACGCGAACCTGCAGCGCAAGGCGTCCATCGTCATGGACTACTACAAGGGCGACGACCCGCTCAAGCGCAAGGTGGCCTCCACCCTGCTCGAGTCGTTCCTCTTCTACTCCGGCTTCTACCTGCCGATGTACTGGTCCTCGCGGGCCAAGCTCACCAACACTGCCGACCTCGTGCGCCTGATCATCCGCGACGAGGCCGTGCACGGGTACTACATCGGCTACAAGTACCAGCGCGGACTCGAGACCCGCTCGCCCGCCGAGCGCGAGGAGCTGAAGAACTACACGTTCGATCTGCTCTTCGAGCTGTACGAGAACGAGACCGAGTACACGCAGGACCTCTACGACGAGGTCGGTCTGACCGAGGACGTCAAGAAGTTCCTGCGCTACAACGCGAACAAGGCGCTCATGAACCTCGGCTACGAGGGCCTGTTCCCGAAGGACGAGTGCGACGTAAACCCGGCCATCCTGTCGGCGCTCTCACCCAACGCCGACGAGAACCACGACTTCTTCTCGGGTTCGGGAAGCTCGTACGTCATCGGCAAGGCAGTCAACACCGAGGACGACGACTGGGACTTCTGACCCACCTCACCTCGGGGCACCGTCCGCTTTGCGGGTGGTGCCCTGAGTCATGTCTGGTGAGCACGTCTCGCGAGTGCGAGGTGCTCCGGTTCCCGCAACCCGCTTCGGTTGTAGCAGGAGCGGGTTGCGGAAACCGGAGCACGTGCGCCGTTGCGCCCTCCTGCAACGGTTGTAGCAATCTGCACCGGTTGTGACCGGTGAAGGTGGCCGAAATCGGTGAGGGTGTGCGGGCGCGCCGGACACTGAGCAGCGGTGCACACAGGACGCGGCAGGACGGCACGGTCCGGCGCCACCTACCGCCGGAACCAGGCCTCCGGGCCGTGGTCCAGCGCCTTCGCGATGCGGAGAGTCGAGGTGTCGGTGATGTCCGCGGGCAGCGCATCGCGCGCGAACCACTGCACGTCGAGGTTCTCGTCGTCCGCGACCCGCGCCTCGCCGGCGACGTACCGGGCGAGGAAGCAGACGTCGAGGTACTGGGTGCGGTCGCCGTTCGGGTAGACGATGGGCTCGGTGACGTCGACACTCGTCAACCGCACGAGCTCGGCCGTCACGCCCGTCTCCTCCAGGATCTCCCGGAGGGCGGCCGGTCCGGGTTCCTCGCCGGGCTCGAGGACGCCGGACACCACGGCCCAGAGCTCGTTGTCCTTGCGACGCGTCAGCAGCAGCCGATCGTCGGCGTCGAGCACGACGGCACTGACACCGGAGAGCCAGAGCGGATCGTGACCGATCTTGGCGCGCAGGGTGGTGATGAACTCGGGTATCGGCACTCCCGGAACGCTACCGCCGACGCGTCAGACGTAGCCGTTCAGCGTGTTCGACACGTCGGTGAGGACCGCGCCCGCAGCCACGAGGCCCTCGCCCGACCACACCGTGTCGTCGACGCTGAACACGCGACTGTCCGTCGCGGCGCCGAGGTCCTTCCAGGCGTCCGAGTCCATGACCTCGGTGCCGCGTTCCAGCCCCGCCTGTCCGTCGAACATGACGTAGATCAGGTCGCCCTCCGCGTCGGACAGATCGTCCTGCGGGAGTGCGCGGGTCTCGCCTAGCTGAGGCCCCGGTCGTCGCACGCCCGCCTGCGCGAGTACCTGCCCCGCGAAGCTGTCGTCGCCGAGCAGTTGTGTGCCGTCGGCGCCGAAGCGCACGAGAGACGCCTCGGTGATGCGGGAGTTCTGCTCGCGGCCCACGGTCTCGGCGCGTGCGCGGTACTGCTCCGTCGCACGGGTGGCGGCGTCACGTCGTCCCATCGCCGCGGCCGCGAGCGTGGACCGTTCGAGCCACGACGACGACGCGCGCGTGAGAACGGTCGGGGCGATGCCGTCGAGTTGCGCGGTGACGGCGGGGTCGAGGGCGTCGCCGCCGATGATGACGTCCGGAGCCAGTGCTCGGATCGCGTCGACGTCGGGGGAGCCCTCGGGTCCGACGCCGGCGATCTCGGCGATGCCGGTGCCGAGGTAGTCCGGGCGCAGCAGGCCGGACGGGGGAGCGGTGGGAGCGAGCGGCGCCGTGGGTGCGCCGACGACGCGCTCCCAGGTGCCGACGGCGCACGACGCGTCGAGTGCCGTCATGGTGAGAACCACGACACGTTGCGGATCGGCGGGCACCGTGGTCGCACGGCCGCTGCCGACGACGAGCCGGGTGTCACCTTGCTGACCGACCGAGTCGACCGGCTGCGGGAGCGCGCACAGGCCGGCGGTGTCACGTTCGATGCCGACGACGCCGGCTCCGGCCACGTTCGTGGTGGTCCGCACAATGGTGGAGGCGTCGTCACTCGAGGTGTCGCCGCAGGCAGAGAGGGCGAGCATCGCGGGAATCGTCGCGAGGGCGACGACCGATCGAGCGTGACGACGAGAGCGATCCGACATGGCCGAGACCTTACGGGCAGTCCGGAAGCCGGTCGCTCGGCGAGTGGCGGGCAGGCCGTGCTCCGGTCGTGGAGGCCTTCGGAAGAGGGCCTCCCGCGGGCCGGAAAATGCGACACCCGGGTGGAAGTACGACACTTCGTAGGACCCGTGCCGCAGTTCGTGTGTCATGGGGTTACGATCCATAGAGCGCACGAATTTCATGCGTCCACCTCGGGCACGGGGAGACGCGCTTTCAGGAGGATCAGTGACTGCCCTAGCGCCCCAGCCAGTCCCCGAGCTGACGGCTTCACGGCCGTACCCGCCCCGTATGGGGCCCAAGGGATCGTTCATCCACAAGATGGTGACGACCACCGATCCGAAGACGCTCGGGATCATGTACATGGTCACGTCGTTCGGCTTCTTCTTGTTCGGTGGCGTCCTCGCCCTGCTCATGCGTGCGGAGCTCGCCCTCCCGGGCATGCAGTTCCTGTCGAACGAGCAGTACAACCAGCTCTTCACCATGCACGGCACGATCATGTTGCTGCTGTACGCGACGCCCATCGTGTTCGCGTTCGCCAACTACATCCTCCCGCTGCAGATCGGTGCGCCCGACGTGGCGTTCCCACGTCTGAACGCGTTCAGCTACTGGCTGTACCTGTTCGGCGCACTCATCGCCTCGGCGGGCTTCATCACCCCCGGTGGCGCTGCAGACTTCGGCTGGACGGCCTACACGCCGCTCACCGACGCCGTGCACTCGCCGGGCGTGGGCGCGGACTTCTGGATCATGGGCCTCGCGCTCTCGGGCCTCGGCACCATCCTCGGTGGCGTGAACATGATCACGACGGTCATCTGCCTGCGTGCCCCGGGCATGACCATGTTCCGGATGCCCATCTTCACCTGGAACATCTTCGTGACGATGATCCTCGTGCTGCTCGCCTTCCCGCTGCTCACCGCGGCACTGCTGGGACTGGCGGCCGACCGACACCTGGGTGCGCACCTGTTCGATCCGGCCACGGGCGGTGTGTTGCTGTGGCAGCACCTGTTCTGGTTCTTCGGTCACCCCGAGGTGTACATCATCGCGCTGCCGTTCTTCGGCATCGTGTCGGAGATCTTCCCGGTCTTCTCCCGTAAGCCGCTGTTCGGTTACACGGGCCTGATCTACGCCACCATCGCCATCGCGGCGCTGTCCATCGCCGTGTGGGCCCACCACATGTACGCGACCGGTGCGGTGCTGCTGCCGTTCTTCTCCTTCATGACGTTCCTCATCGCCGTCCCGACGGGTGTGAAGTTCTTCAACTGGATCGGCACGATGTGGAAGGGCCAGCTGACGTTCGAGACGCCGATGCTGTTCTCGGTCGGCTTCCTGGTCACGTTCCTCTTCGGTGGTCTGTCCGGTGTGCTGCTCGCCAGCCCGCCCATCGACTTCCACGTCACCGACTCCTACTTCGTGGTGGCGCACTTCCACTACGTGCTGTTCGGCACGATCGTGTTCGCGACCTACGCCGGTATCTACTTCTGGTTCCCGAAGATGACGGGCCGGATGATGGACGAGGCTCTCGGCAAGTGGCACTTCTGGGCCACCTTCGTCGGCTTCCACGCCACGTTCCTGGTGCAGCACTGGCTCGGCGCCGAGGGATTCCCGCGTCGCTACGCGGACTACCTCCCGTCCGACGGCTTCACGGTGCTCAACTCGATCTCGACGGTCGGTGCCTTCGTCCTCGGCGCCTCGACGTTGCCGTTCCTCTGGAACGTCTTCAAGAGCTACCGCTACGGCGAGGTCGTCACGGTCGACGATCCGTGGGGCTACGGCAACTCCCTGGAGTGGGCGACCAGCTGCCCGCCGCCGCGCCACAACTTCGTGGAGCTCCCGCGTATCCGCTCCGAGCGCCCCGCGTTCGAGCTGCACTACCCGCACATGGTCGAACGCATGCGAGACGAAGCGCATGTGGGACCGGGCCACGGTGGAGGCAAGACCACCGAGGTGCTCGAGCAGGCACGCCGCGCGCCGATCGCGACCAGCGATCACGAAGGTTCGGGCGACCGCGACAAGTAGTCCTCTCGTTCCACGACCGTTCCAGCGACGAGCCCCTCTCCTCACGGTGAGGGGCTTTTCGTGTGACAAGGAGATACCTCGATGGTGGAGACACCACCCCCGCCGACGTCCGTGCTCGTGACGGTCACCGGCGGTGACAAGCCCGGTGTCACATCCGTGCTCTTCGCCTCGCTGGCGCGACACGACGTCAGCGTCGTGGACGTGGAGCAGGTGGTCATTCGCGGTCGCCTGACGCTCGGTGTCCTGGGCAGTTGCCCCGGGGACGTCGAGAGTTTGCAGGAGCACCTCGAGGAGGCCATGGGCACGGTGGGTGTCCACGTCGACGTCGAGGTCGGGGGAGCGCACGGTCGTTCGCCCCTCTCCACCCACGTCGTCGTCGTGTTGGGACGGCCCGTCACCGCGCGAGCCATCAGCGTGCTGTCGAGCGAACTCGCGCGACAGGGCGCCAACATCGACTCGATCCGCGGTATCGCCGACTACCCGGTGACGGGACTCGAGCTGTTGGTCTCGGCCCGTCCGCAGGAGGAGGGCGGGCTGTCGAGCGACGAGGCCGACGAGGCGTTGCGGTCGGCGCTCGCGACCGTGGCTGCCGGAGTCGGTATCGACGTCGCCGTCGAACGGTCCGGACTGGCTCGTCGAGCGAAGCGCCTCATCGTGTTCGACGTCGACTCGACGCTGGTGCAGGGCGAGGTCATCGAGATGCTCGCGGCGCGGGCCGGAGTCGAGGACGAGGTCCGAGCCGTCACCGAGGCGGCCATGCGAGGCGAGATCGACTTCGCGGAGTCACTGCACCGTCGAGTCGCGACCCTCGCCGGGTTGGACGCATCGGTCATCGACGACGTCGCCGAGGATCTCGAGCTCACGCCGGGCGCGCGCACCACCATTCGGACGTTGCGACGACTCGGCTATCACTGCGGCGTGGTGTCGGGCGGTTTCCGGCAGGTGATCGAGGGCTTGGCGCACGAGCTCGAACTGGACTTCGTGAAGGCGAACACCCTGGAGATCGTCGACGGCAAGCTCACCGGCCGCGTGATCGGCGATGTCGTCGATCGCGCGGCGAAGGCGGTGGCGCTGCGCCAGTTCGCCTCACAGGTCGGCGTGCCGATGGAGCAGACGGTGGCGGTCGGCGACGGTGCCAACGACATCGACATGCTCACCGCGGCGGGTCTCGGCATCGCCTTCAACGCGAAGCCGGCGCTGCGCGAGGTCGCGGACGCGGCGCTGTCCTATCCGTTCCTCGACGCGCTGCTCTTCGTCCTCGGTGTCACCCGCAGTGAGATCGAGGCCGCCGACTCCCTCGACGGCGGGGTTCGCCGCATCCCCATCCCGTGATCGACGAGGGTCCCCTGGAGGACGTCCGGCCGTCCACCCTCGAGGAGCGCCACGCGGTGCTGGTGGCCGGGACGAGTGCGGCCGGTTCCTACGGCTCGCGAGTCGATCCGCCCGATCCTGCCGACGTGCGCGCGATGCCGCTGGTGCTCCACATCCCCAAGGTCGATCCGCCGGCCCGGTCCGACCTGCTGGCCGCGGCGGCGTCCGCGACGCTGCAGGTGTGCCTGGACGAGCGCATCGCCCCGGGCGGTCCCTGGCACGAGGAGTACACGGCGTGGCTGGGTGCGCGGATCCGCAAGGTGTCCCGTCGCGCGCGGGGCGCGCAGTGGACGGCGGCGCAGGAGGTGGACGGCGTGACCGTCGACGCGGGCGGGGCGTCGGCTCGGGCCTACGTGCCGTGCCGTGTGGGTGATCTGGACTCGAGGCTGCGCAAGCTCCAGGTGGGAGGCACCGACCTGCCGGCCGACGACCCGGGACCGCACGCCGAGGGTGCCGTGCGGCTCTGGGTGGACGCGGAGCTCGAGATGACCGTCGGCAAGACCGCCGCCCAGGTGGGACACGCCGTGATGCTCGCTGCCGGTGCCATGACGGTCGAGGACGTCCGGGTGTGGCAGGACGCGCAGTGGGCCGTCAGCGTTCGTGATGCCGATGCCGAGACCTGGTCTCGCCTCGTGGCCGAGTGCGAGCGCGGCACCGCCGTCGGCGTGCGGGACGCCGGCTACACGGAGGTCGCCCCCGGGTCGATGACCGTGATCGCCGAGCTGGACGTCCCGCGCACCGCCTGAGTCAGGACGGGATCGTCGAGATGTAGACGAGCACGATCGGACCGGCCACTCGGACGGTGCTTCCCGCGGTGACGGGCGACGCGTCCACCGGTCGACCGTCGGGTGTCGCGGAGTCGAAGACGGGAACGTAACCGGGTGCCTCGTCCGGCCCGTGTCGACGGTGATCGGGGAGGACGATGTTCGCATCGCCTCCCGAGTGCACCACCAGCAGAGCCGAATCGAAGGTCTCCGCCTCGACCCCTGCGTGTCGGAGCGCGGGGATGCGCACGTCGGATCCGTCGACCCAGGCCTGCAGGGTCCGGGCGTGATCGTCGTTCCACCGATCGCCGACGATCTCGGCCCCGTCGTGGTCGAACCACATGAGATCCGGTTCGCCGCTGGGTGTGTCACGACCGGCGAAGAACTCCTGTTGGCGCAGAACGGGTGCCGATCGACGCAGCCGCAGTGCTCGTCCCAGAGTCGCCGTCAGGGCGTCGTCCCGTCTCGACCAGTCGATCGCGTGCGCATCCGCGGCCGATGTTTCCTGCGGCACGCAGTAGGCATTGTTGTTGCCGTGCTGCGTGTGTCCCAGTTCGTCGCCGGCCAGGAACATCGGTGTCCCGGTGGACAGGGCCAGGGTCGACAGCAGCGCACGCACGTGTCGATCGCGCGCCGCGAGCACGGCGGGGTCCTCGGTCTCGCCCTCGACGCCGTGATTCACCGAGAGGTTGTTGTCGGTGCCGTCGCGGTTGGACTCGCCGTTGGCCTCGTTGTGCTTGGCGTTGTAGGACACCAGGTCTCGCGCGGTGAAGCCGTCGTGAGCGGTGACGAAGTTGACGGACGCCCACGGCCTGCGTCCGGTCGGCGCGAACAGATCCTCGGATCCCGCGAGGCGTGACGCCAGCTCACGCACACCGCCGTGCCCGGCGAAGAAGCGGCGCAGCGTGTCTCGGTAGCGGTCGTTCCACTCGCTCCACACGCCGCCGAACCCGCCGACCTGGTACCCGGGCCCGGTCGCGTCCCACGGCTCGGCGATCAGCTTGGCACGGCACAGGATCGGGTCGGCGGCGATGGCGCTCAACATCGGGGCGTGCGGATCGAAGCGCCATCCGCCCGGCCTGCCCAGAGTGCTGGCGAGATCGAAGCGGAAGCCGTCGACCCCCAGTTCGGTGACCCAGTACCGCAACGAGTCGCAGACCATCCGGACGACGGCCGGGGACGCGGCGTCGACGGTGTTGCCGCATCCCGTCAGATCGATGTCGTGACCGCGGGCGTCCAGCAGGTAGTACCCGCGCGCGTCCAGGCCGCGCCACGAGAGGGAGGGGCCGTCGACACCGCCCTCGCAGGTGTGGTTGTAGACGACGTCGAGGATCACCTCGATACCCGCCTCGTGCAGCGTGTCCACCATCGTGCGGAACTCGGTGACCTCGGCGCCGGGGACCGAGGCGTACGACGGTTCGACGGCGAAGTACGAGCCGGTGCTGTAGCCCCAGTGGTTGCGCATCCCTCGGGCGCGCACACCGGGTTCGGTGAGGCACGCGTGCACCGGAAGCAGTTCCACCGCCGTCACACCCAGCGTACGAAGGTGCTCGAGCACCGCAGGGTGAACGAGTCCGAGGTAGGTGCCGCGCAGATTCTCGGGGACGTCCGGATGGGCACCGGTGAACGACCCGACGTGCACCTCGTACACGACGGTGCGGTCCCAGTCGGTCTCGAGTCGCGGTGCGTCCGAGGCCGGCAGGGGAGCGGTGACCACCGCGAGGGGAGCGTGTCCCAGCGAGTCGACCGTCGACTGCGGCCCGAACGGGTCGTCGCGATACGGCAGGAGGGCTCGCGCGTCGCCGAGGCTGCCGACGATGCGCCGTGCGTAGGGGTCGAGAAGGATCTTGTGCGGATCGAACCGGTGACCGGCCTCGGGATTCCACGGTCCGGAGACGCGGTAGCCGTAGACGGATCCGACGCCGGCCTCGGCGACCATACCGTGCCAGATGCCGTACGTGCGCTGGGTGAGGAGGTGACGCGACTCCCGTGAGTCGGGGCCTGACCCGTCCACCAGACACACCTCGACGGCGTGCGCGTCGGGTGCGTGCACGGCGAAGCAGACGCCGCCCTCCACGGGGTGGGCGCCCAGCGGGAAGGGCGTGCCCGACGCGGCGGCGGACTTCGGTGAGTTCTGTTCGTGCGACACGCGTGCTGATCCTGCCGTGGATGCACCCCGCGCGTGCGGGAAGATGGAAGGCGTGTCCTCTCCTGACCCAGACCTGCTCGTCGAACTCGCCGATGTCTCCGTCGTCCGCGGAGGGACGACCCTCGTCGGCCCCGTCTCCTGGAACGTGGAGCTGGACGAGCGGTGGGTGGTCCTCGGACCGAACGGTGCGGGCAAGACCACGCTGCTGCGCGTCGCCGCGGCGGAGATCTACCCGACCTCCGGCACCGCGCACGTGCTCGGCGAGACACTCGGGCACGTCGACATCTCGGAACTCAAGCCGCGCATCGGCCTGTCGTCCTCTGCTCTCGCCGGACGCATCCCGTCCGACGAGGTGGTGGCCGATCTGGTCGTGTCGGCGGGGTACGCGGTGCTCGGTCGCTGGCGTGAGAAGTACGACGAGGTGGACGACGAGCGTGCGGTCGACATGCTCGAGACGGCCGGTATCGAGCATCTCGCTCGCCGGACCTTCGGGACGCTGTCCGAGGGCGAACGCAAGCGTGTCCTGATCGCCCGCGCTCTGATGACGGACCCCGAGTTGCTGCTGCTCGACGAGCCGGCCGCGGGTCTCGACCTCGGAGGCCGCGAGGATCTCGTCGCCATCCTCACAGACCTCGCACTCGACCCCGACGCCCCCGCGACGGTGCTGATCACGCACCACGTGGAGGAGATCCCACCGGGCTTCACCCACGCGATGCTGCTCAAGGAGGGCGGAGTCGTGGCGCAGGGTCTCATCGACGACGTCATCACGGAGGAGAACCTGTCCACCGCGTTCAGTCAGGCCATCGCCCTCGAGCGCACCGACGGGCGCTTCTTCGCGCGGCGCAAGCGGTCTCGGTCGTCCCATCGGCGAGCGCGGTGACCGAACCGGTCGCGCTGCGGGACGCCTCCACCGTCATCCTGCTGCGCGATGCGCCGGCAGGGCTCGAGGTCTTCCTGCAGCGGCGAGTCGGACGGATGGCGTTCGCCGCCGGCATGACGGTCTTCCCGGGTGGCGGTGTGGATCCGACCGATCGCACGCCCGCGGACGGGGAGGACCGGTGGGCCGGCCCGTCACCCGCGTGGTGGGCGGCACGGTTCGGCACCGACGACGACGCCGCGGCGCGGGCCCTGGTGCTCGCCGCGGTGCGCGAGACCTTCGAGGAGTGCGGTGTCCTGTTCGCCGGGCCCGACGAGCACACCGTCGTCGCGGACACGTCCGATCACGCCGACCGGCGTCGTGCCGTCGAGAAGCATGAGATCTCTTTCGGTGAGTTCCTGGCCGAGACCCGACTGGTGGTGCGCTCCGATCTGCTGCGCCCGCACGCCCGTTGGATCACGCCCGAGGGCGAGACGACCCGTCGGTACGACACCCGCTTCTTCGTCGCGGCGCTCCCGTCCGGGCAACGTCCCGACGGCGAGACGTCCGAGGCCGTCGACGCCGCGTGGGTGCGGCCCGCGGATGCCCTCGACGAGTTCCGTCGCGGCGACCGCATGCTGATGCCGCCCACCTGGGCGTGCCTGCGGCATCTCGCCGGTCACGGGTCGGTGGCCGAGGCCATGGCCGCAGAGGCCGATCTGGCGCCGGTGCAGCCCGTCATCAGCGGATCGGGTGGATCCGTGCGGGTGAACTTCGACGGCGCCGACGAGTATCGCGCCGACCTCCCCCCACGCACCGAGCGGACGTCGAACAGCTAGCGTGCTGGCCATGGCTGAATTCGTGACTCTCGACGTGACCGACGGCATCGGCACCATCCGGCTCTCCCGGCCGCCGATGAACGCCCTGAACCGCCAGGTGCAGGGTGAGCTCCTGGAGGTCTCGCGGGCCGCCGCCGAGGATCCGGACGTCAAGGCGGTCATCGTGTACGGCGGTGAGAAGGTGTTCGCCGCCGGCGCGGACATCAAGGAGATGGCGGAGATGTCCGCGGGCCAGATGACCGACGCGATCGGTGCTTTGCAGGCCGGTCTCGGAGCGATCGCGTCCATCCCGAAGCCCACCGTCGCCGCCATCACCGGATACGCCCTCGGCGGCGGTCTGGAGGTCGCCCTCGGTGCCGATCGCCGCATCGCGGGCGACAACGCGAAGCTCGGCGTCCCCGAGGTGCTGCTCGGCGTCATTCCCGGCGGTGGCGGCACCCAGCGACTCGCCCGGCTGATCGGCCCGAGCCGCGCGAAGGACATGGTGTTCACCGGCCGTTTCGTCGGGGCCGAGGAGGCGCTCGCCGTCGGTCTCGTGGACGAGGTGGTGGCCCCCGATGCCGTGTACGAGGCAGCGCGCACGTGGGCCGGTCAGTTCGTCCGCGGTGCCTCGCGCGCCCTCGCCGCAGCCAAGGCGGCCATCGACGAGGGTCTGGACACCGACCTCGCGACTGGCCTGAAGATCGAGGCGCACGTCTTCGCCTCGCTGTTCGGTACCGAGGACCGCGCGATCGGCATGGCGTCGTTCCTCGAGAACGGCCCGGGCAAGGCCGACTTCACCGGCAACTAGCCTCCCGCGCTCGTTCAGATAGGGTTCCCTTCCATGACCGCTCGTGAACCGCACACCGACACCGCCGCCTCGACCGCACCGTCGGATCCGGCGCCGCGCCCGCACGCGAGTGCCGAGGAAGTGCAGGCCGCACGGTCGGACACCAAGCTGGCCCAGGTGCTCTACCACGACTGGGAAGCGGAGACCTACGACGACAAGTGGTCGATCTCCTACGACCAGCGCTGCATCGACTACGCCCGCGGCCGTTTCGACGCGGTGGCCGGATCCGAGGCCCTGCCGTACGGTCGCGCGCTGGAACTGGGCTGCGGTACCGGCTTCTTCCTGCTCAACCTCATGCAGAGCGGCGTCGCCGCGACCGGGTCGGTCACGGACCTGTCGCCGGGCATGGTCAAGGTCGCGCTGCGCAACGCCGAGAACCTGGGCCTCGACGTGGACGGCCGCGTCGCCGACGCCGAGACCATCCCGTACGAGGACGACACGTTCGATCTCGTCGTCGGTCACGCGGTGCTGCACCACATCCCGGACGTGGAGCAGTCGCTGCGCGAGGTGCTGCGCGTGCTCAAGCCCGGCGGCCGGTTCGTGTTCGCGGGCGAGCCGACGACGGTGGGCAACTTCTACGCGCGGTGGCTGGGGCGTCTCACGTGGGAGGCCACGACCCGCACGACGCGGTTGCCGTTCCTCGCGGACTGGCGTCGCCCGCAACAGGAGCTGGACGAGTCGTCCCGTGCCGCGGCACTCGAGGCCGTCGTCGATCTGCACACCTTCGACCCGACGGAGCTCGAGAACATCGCCGTCGCCGCGGGCGCGGACGACGTGCAGGCCAAGACCGAGGAGTTCGCCGCAGCGCTGCTGGGCTGGCCGGTCCGCACCTTCGAGGCGGCGGTGCCGGCGGAGAAGCTGGGTTGGGGCTGGGCGAGGTTCGCGTTCAACGGCTGGAAGTCGCTGTCGTGGCTCGACGAGAACGTGCTGCATCACGTCGTGCCCCGTGGCTACTTCTACAACGTGATGATCACGGGCACGAAGCCGGACACCGGCGCGCTCTGACGCGTCGGTGGGATACTCGTTCGACCTCGACGACGTCGAGTACCTGGCCGGGGCGTCCGACGCGCTGGCCGCGGTCGGTGACCGTGCGCTGACGCCCGCCACGCTGGTCTCGGACATCGGCCGGATCCGCAGTGCCTTCGGTGACCGCGCCGCCGCGCTGATCGAGACGGTCACCCTGCGCCGCAAGGCCGCGACCAAGCTGCCGTTCGCCGGAACGTGGTTGGTCACCGACGACGCGGTGCAGCAGGCCACCACCGAACAGGTGTCCCGGCACCGGGCCGAGCGGCTGCGCGGACGTCGCATCCACGACGTCACCTGCTCGATCGGCACCGAACTGCACACCCTGCACTCGGTCGCGGACATCGTGGTGGGCAGCGATCTCGATCCGGTGCGGTTGGCCATGGCACGACACAACGTTCCCGACGTGGCCGTGCTGCGTGCCGACGCGGTGGTCCCCACCACGCGCGGCACCGTCGTCGTCGCCGACCCCGGCCGCCGCGCCGGCGGCCGCCGCCGTCACGACCCCGCAGCCCTCGAACCCCCGCTTCCGGACCTCCTCGACGCCTATGCCGGCCGCGACCTGGTGGTCAAGTGCGCACCGGGTCTCGACGTCGACCGTCTCGACCTCACGAGCCGACACACGCGGGCCGAGGTCGAACTCGTCTCCCTCGACGGCGCCGTCCGCGAGGCGTGCCTCTGGCTGGGGGAGGTGGCGGACCCCGCTGTGCGTCGCCGTGCGACGGTGCTCCGGTCGGACGGTTCCGCGTGGGAGGTGACGGACGCCGACTCGGACGCCATCGACGACGATCGTGCCCCTGGCAGGTACATCGTCGATCCCGACGGCGCCGTCGTGCGGGCCGGTCTCGTGCGCCACTACGCCGCGAGACATGGACTGTGGCAACTGGATCCACGCATCGCGCACCTCACGGGAGACGCGATACCGGAGGGGACGACGGGCTTCGAGATCCTCGACAGGTTGCCCTTCACCGAGAAGGTGTTGCGCAAGCGGCTCGCGGAGCTGGGATGCGGGTCGCTCGAGATTCTCGTCCGTGGCATCGACGTCGATCCTGCGTTGCTGCGCCCCCGGCTCGATCTCCGGGGCACCGTGCCGCTGGGGCTCGTGATCACCCGGATCGGGCGCTCGGGGGTGGCCTTCGTGTGCGGGCCGCGCACCGGGCCTCAGCGGAACGAGTAGAGGGATCCCAGCGCGGTCGGGACGACCACCTCGCCGTTCGAGCCGACGACGACTCCGGGGCTGTAGCCCTCGGCGCCGGGGAGCGCGTCGGTGTCGACCGTCTCGCCGGTGGCCGTGTCGAAGGTGACGAGTGCGAGCCCGTCACCGTCGCCGACCACCGTGTAGCCCGTGGTGCCACCCGCCAGTGCGGAGGAACCCTGTGTCACGAGATCTGGCCGCTCCCAAACCATTTCGGGTCGCTCGCCCGCATCGCGGATCGCCCGCAGATGCGACCCAGCGCCGCCCGCGGGGACGATGGTGCCGTCCGCAGCGACGGACACACTTCCTGCCGCGCGGTCACCGACGAAGTAGGACCAGATCTCGGAGCCGTCCTCGGTGGAGTACGCACGCACGGTGCCCTCGACGTCCGTGAGGTACACACGGTCACCGTCGGGTGACACCACGGGGCTCGATGTCACGGCGGCGGGAAGCAGGGGCGACGACCACGCCTCGGTGAGGCCGGGGGAGTCCCCGCCGGTATAGGAGAGCGCCACGAGCTGGGGAGCGATGGCGCCGGCGCGCCACAGGACGAGGTAGACGGTCGAGGACTCCAGATCGACGGCCGGTGCCGCCGCGACGGCGCAGTCCGGCCCACCGCCCAGGCAGGCCAGCAGACCGTCGTCCGCGGGCCGCAGCGTGGTGTTCGGCGCGTCCAGGGGCGTGGGATTGGGGTTCAGGTCCAGTACGGGTGCGACCGCGTTCCCGGTCTGGTTGCTCAGCACGTTGATCTGACCGAACTGGGTGACCACCAGGACGTTGCCGTCGGGCAGGAACTGCGGGGTGCGCGGTACCCCGTAGACCGGTGTGCGCCAGCGCAGTTGACCGTTCTGGTTGATCGAGCTCATGCTGCCGTCGTCACCGGCGTAGAGGTTGGACGCCGAGTCGGCGACCGCGGTCGACGAGACGCCGGAGGGTCCGAGCGAGTTGCAGAACCGCTTGCGTCCGGTCTCGCCCTGGAACGATCCGAGCGCGCAGCCGGCGTCTCCGGTCATCGTCACCGTGATCTGACCGTTGGGCGCGACGGAGGGACGTGTGGACGTGGGAGCGCCGAGAGGGCGGGTCCAGTCGAGAGCGAGGGAGCGCCTGCCCTCGGTGGTCACGGAGGCGGAGTTGTGGGCGTCGGCGAGACCGCCGCGCCAGCCCTCGTCGCCCAGGATGTCGATGGGCCCGGAGTCACTGCCACAGGCCCCGAGGGCGAGGGCGCCGACCGCGAGGAGAGCGGCACCGGCTCGACGAGTGCGCACCGAGGTACGCGGGTTCTCGTCGTGCATGCACTCTCCTGATGTCGGGTGATCGGCTCGCACGAGACTAACGGCTGAAACGATGCGTCACGGTTCCGACCCCCGGTGGTCGGCCCCCGGGTTCCCTGCGGCGGCGCCGACAGTAATGTGCCGCCCATGACCAGCATGTGGAACGCGCCGTTGCGCACCCGGTGGCGAGGATCGCGGCGACGCGACCCCGACCAGGCGCGCTTCCTCACGCTCGCGTCGCTGCGCTGGGTGATCGGCCACAAGGCGTACACGCCCTGGTACCTGGTGCGGTACTACCGCCTCGCGCGTTTCAAGGCCGCGAACCCGCACGTGGTGCTGCGCGGAATGGTGTTCCTCGGCAAGAACGTCGAGATCCACGCGACGCCCGAGCTGGCGCGACTCGAGATCGGTCGCTGGGTGCACATCGGTGACGGCAACGCGATCCGCTGCCACGAGGGGTCGCTGCGCATCGGTGACAAGGTGGTGTTCGGCAAGGACAACGTCGTCAACACCTATCTCGATATCGAGATCGGTGCGTCCACCCTCGTCGCCGACTGGTGCTACATCTGCGATTTCGATCATCGGACCGAGGACATCACGGTGCCGATCAAGGATCAGGGCATCGTCAAGTCGCCGGTGCGGATCGGCCCGGACACGTGGATCGCCGCGAAGGTGACCGTGCTGCGGGAGACCGTCGTCGGTCGCGGCTGCGTCCTGGGCGCGCACGCGGTGGTCAAGGGTCACGTGCCCGACTACGGGATCGCGGTCGGCGCACCCGCACGAGTGGTCCGGAACCGTCGCACCGACTGGGAGGCCGGCGCGGAGGACCGCGCGGCGTACGTCGCCGCACTGGAGGACATCGCCCGCAAGAAGTCGCTCGGGAGCGAGTGACTCAGTCCCGTTCGGGCAGTGGACGTTCGCTGATCGTGGGCCTGCCCAGCGGAAAGCGCACCCGGCGCTTCGCGGTGGAGTAGACCGTGGCGGTCTCGCGGGCCACGGAGTGCCAGTCGAAGTCGGACGTGAGTCGCGCACGTGCCGCGTCACTCCGGGTACGTGCCGCAGCGGGGTCGTCGAGTGTGCGCCGCACCGCCGTCGCCAAGGAGCCGACATCGCCGGGAACGAAGGACATCCCGGTGACGCCGTCGACGACGGCTTCGCCCAGGCCGCCCGCGGTGGAGGCGACGAGCGGTGTGCCGGCCGCGGCGCCCTCGAGGGCGATGATGCCGAAGGGCTCGTATCGACTCGGCAGCACCAGCGCGTCCGCCCGGTGCAGATGCCCGAGAACGCCGTCGTGGCCGAGGGATCCGACGAACGTCACCGCCCGGCGCACCCGGTGCACACGCGCCAGATCGACGAGGTGGTCGAGCTGGGTCCCGTCGCCGACGACGGTGAGCGTGGTGCCGGGGTGCGTCCGTCGGACACGGGGGAGTGCCGCTATCAGATCCTGCACCCCCTTCTCGTACTCCAACCGACCCACGAAGAGCAGGGACGGGGCGCCGGTGCGCGCCGCGCGAGGACGGTACGTCCAGGTCCGGGTGTCGATGCCGTTGCGTATCACGTGGACCGGGGACGGAAGCGGACCGAAGAGGCGGACCACCTCGTCCTCCATTCCCGCGGAACACGTGATGACGGAATCGGATTCGTGCGCCAGCCACCATTCCACGGAGTGCACCTGGCGGTTCACGCGGCCGGAGACCCATCCGCTGTGGCGTCCGGCCTCCGTCGCGTGGATCGTCGAGACCAGCGGGACGTCGTAGTACTCGGCGAGCGCGATCGCCGGGTGCGCCACCAGCCAGTCGTGGGCATGGACGACGTCGGGAACCCACCCCTCGCCGATGCCGGGCTTGGAGAGTGCGAGGCCGGCGCGCACCATCGCGTGACCCATCGCGAGCGTCCACTCCAGCATGTCCACTCCGAAGGTGAAGTGCGCCGGATCCTCGGCCACGGCGACGACGAGCACGCCCTCGGCTACCGAGCTCACGGTGGGGTGGGTCGCCGCGTCGGAACCCGTGGGGCGGCGGGAGAGGACCACCACCTCGTGTCCGGCCGCGGCCAGTTCCACCGCGAGATGGTGGACGTGGCGACCGAGGCCGCCGACCACCACGGGCGGGTACTCCCACGAGATCATCAGGACCTTCACGCCCGCACCTCCCGACCCGTCGGTTGCAGACGCCGCGCATCGAGGTCCGGGAACAGATCGTCCGCCTGGTTCCACCCGGATGCAAGGTCGGCGGCTCGTGCGTGATGCCCGTGCACGCGGGCGTCGGCGATCTCGCGCACCGCGTGAGCGTGCTTGTGGGCGCGGTCGCGGGCGTACTGCGCGGCCGAGTCCTTGCTCACCATGAAGGCCCAGTCGCTCGAGACGGTGAGCATCGTCTCGCGCAGGATCTGGTCCGCGACACGGTCTCGCAGACCGCCGGGGGGTGTGGCGTCGACGGCGTCGAGCGCGGTGGCGGTGACCTCGGCGTTGAGATCGACCAGGTCGCGGACGGGATCGCCCGCCCACACCCGCCAGTCCTTCCCGCTGCCCCAGGAGGTGTCCGGGAGGTCGACGGGGTCACCGACGTAGCCGTCTCGCTTCGCGCCCGCGAGTGTCCCGACGCGGATGCCGGCCTCGGGGAGCGCACGCAGGATGCCGGCCAACCATGCCGGACCCTCGTGCCACCAGTGTCCGAAGAGCTCGGTGTCGAAGGCGGCGACCACCAGTGCCGGGGACCCGGTGCGCGCGTGTTCGGAGCGCAGCCGGCGGCGAACCACGTCGACGAAGTCCTCGACGTGCGAGCGGACGGCTGCTGCGGCGCGCTCCGGTTCGTACGGTGCCTTGTCCGGGCCCGCGACGCTTCTGCCGGTGACCCGGGACGGCTTCAGCCCGGTGTCGTGGTCGTAGGTGTGGAAGTCGCGGTACGCGGAATGACCGGGATAACCGGACTTCGGTGACCACACGCGATAGCTGACCGGGAGATCGCGACCGAACGCGACGACGTGGGTGTCGCCGACCGGACGGCCGCACGTCGTGTCTCCGTGCAGAGCCGGGCCGTCGACCATGAAGTGTCCGACGCCCGCGGCGGCGTAGTCGAGTTCCATCCCTGCGGTGAAGGCGCACTCGGGTGCCCAGATGCCCTCGGTGCCGCGGCCCCACCGGCGTACGGCGTCGGCGCGTCCCTCGCGGAGCGCGAACGTCCGCAGTCGTGGGTCGAGCAGAGGTTGGAACGGGTGCATCGACGGCCCACCGAGCAGTTCGACGGCGCCGGAGTCGGCCAGTTCGCGCAGTCGGGGGGCGCCGCCGTGGCGCCAGCGGGTCTCGAACTCGTGCAGAGCGGCAGCCGATCGCCGGTGTTCGCGGTGACCGAGCGCGCGGCGGTCCGGGTCACGGGACCCGGCGGCTTCGGCGGCGCGGAGCTGCCAGTTGCCGAGCCAGTGATGCATCCCGTCGAGGCTGTACGGATCGTCCAGTTGGGCGGCGAGTACCGGGGTGACGCCGAGGGTCAGCAGATCGGTGCGGCCCTCGTCGGCCAGGGTCCGCAGTTCGCGGACCACGGGCAGGTACGAATCTGCCCACGACTGGTAGAGCCACTCTTCCCCGACGGGCCACCGCCCCTGGTGGGCGAGCCACGGGAGATGGGAGTGCAGGACGAGCGCGAACATGCCCGGTTCGTCGGCCGAGGTGGCGCTCGTCACGTGCTGGACGGTTTCCGGGCCACCGCGACGAGATCCAGGCTCTCGTCGATCGCCTCGGCGTGAAGGTCGAAGTCGTCGACGGTGATGCCGGCGACGTCGGCGACCAGGGTCGCGGGCCACGGCTCACCGGCGAGCGCGCGGTCGATCTGCGCGTCGATGAACGATCCGCCGTGGGTCGCGTCGAGTGCGCGCAGTCGCTCGCCGTGATGCACTCCGGTCATCGAGTCGATCTCGAATCCCGTGTCGGACAGTAGTTCCCGTAGTTCCGCAGGTGCGAGCTCGCGGGTGTGGAAGGGGTTCAGCGGGGTGTCCCGGCCGGGGGAGAACGTGATGCGGTTGGGAGTGCTGACGAGGAGGACGCCGCCGGGAACCAGAACCCGGAGGCACTCCCGCAGGAACTCGGCCTGGTCCCACAGATGTTCGATCACCTGGAAGTTGACGACGACGTCGACGCTCTCGCCGCGCAGCGGCAGCATCGCGAGGTTGCCTCGGGTCATGGCGACCGACGGGTACCGGCGAGCGACGTGTTCGGCGGCGCTGCGGTCGTAGTCGAGACCGATCACCCGTGTCGCCGTCCGCGCGATCATGTCGGCGCCGTAGCCCTCGCCGGAGCCCGCCTCGAGCACCACTCGGTCGGCGCAGGCCGGTGCGAGACGGCGGTACACGACCTCGTGCCGACGGAACCAGTAGTTCTCCTCGGCGATGCCGGGCACGGTGCGCTCGCCGGTGAGCGGGAGGGGTGTCTCGGTCGACACGGTCGTGTCGGTCGCGGCGTCGTTCATCCGGGCGACAGTAGTTCCCACCTGCCCGGTCGAGCGACGCCGGTCGGCGGTCCGAGGGGCCCCGGGGGGTGATTTATCGGCCCGACAGGAGTAAGTTACCCATCAGTAACCACGAATGGGGTAACGTCCGTGACACGTCGGTTCCGGGGCTTCGGCCCACCGCGCGCAGCGTGAACTCCGAATACGTTTCGGGCCCCGCGCTACGAGATCAAGACCTGATTCACCGAGACAGGACACAGGAGGTCGACGAAGACCCATGACGAACATCGTCGTACTGATCAAGCAGGTTCCCGACACGTGGTCCGAGCGCAAGCTCTCGGACGGCGACTACACGCTCGACCGCGACGCGGCCGATGCCGTGCTCGACGAGATCAACGAGCGCGCCGTGGAGGAGGCACTCCTGATCAAGGAGCGCGACGGCGGCGAGGTCAAGGTTCTCTCGGCAGGACCCGACCGCGCGACCGAGGCCATCCGCAAGGCCCTCTCCATGGGCGCGGACAGTGCTGTGCACGTCAACGATCCGGCCATGCACGGTTCCGACGCCATCCAGACCGCGTGGGCTCTCGCTGCCGCACTCGGCCAGGTGGAGTTCGAGAACGGTGAGGCCGCAGATCTGGTCATCGCCGGCAACGAGGCGACCGACGGCCGCATCGGCGCGGTCCCCGCCATCATCGCCGAGTACCTCGGCATCCCGCAGCTGACCCAGATGCGCAAGCTGGTCGTCGCCGACGGCAAGGTCAGCGGCGAGCGCGAGACCGACGAGGGCATCTTCGGCCTCGAGGCGGATCTCCCCGCGATCGTCAGCGTCACCGAGAAGATCAACGAGCCGCGCTTCCCGTCCTTCAAGGGCATCATGGCCGCCAAGAAGAAGTCGGTGCAGGTCCTCACCCTCGCCGACATCGGCGTCGATCCGGAGACCGTGGGCGTCGCGAACGCGGGCACCACCGTCACCACGGTGACCCCGAAGCCGCCGAAGACCGCTGGTGAGCGCGTGAACGACGAGGGCGACGGCGGAACCAAGGTCGCCGAGTACCTCGTCGCGCAGAAGATCATCTAGATCCCCGTCACCAGCACACATTCGTCCCACTGCAGTACAGGAGAAACACCATGGCAGAGGTACTCGTACTCGTCGAGCACGCAGACGGGGCACTGAAGAAGGTCACCAGCGAGCTCATCACGGCCGCCCGCGTTCTGGGTGAGCCGTCCGCGGTGGTCACGGGAGCGCCGGGCACCACCGACGCGATCGCCGCCGCACTCACCGAGGCCGGCGCCGCGAAGATCTATGTCGCGGAGTCCGCCGACGTCGACGGCTTCCTCGTCACGCCCAAGGTCGACGTGCTGTCGTCCCTGGCCGAGTCGGTCTCGCCCGCCGCGATCCTCACGTCCGGTGGCATCGAGGGCAAGGAGGTGGCGGGTCGTCTCGCCGCTCGCCTCGGTGCCGGACTGCACCAGGACGTCGTGGCGATCAACGCCGACAAGTCCGCCACGTACTCCATCTTCGGTGGCGCGTTCACCGTCGAGGCGAAGACCAACGGCGACGTCCCGGTCATCTCGCTCCGCCCGGGCGCCATCGACGCCGAGCCGCAGGCCGGTGCCGGTGAGCGTGTCGACGTCGAGGTTCCCGCGCAGGAGGAGGCCGTCGTCAAGGTCACCTCGCGTGAGCCCGTCGCCGGCGGCGACCGCCCCGAGCTCACCGAGGCGTCGGTCGTCGTCTCCGGTGGTCGCGGTGTCGGCAGCGCGGACAAGTTCTCCGTCGTCGAGGACCTGGCCGACTCGCTCGGTGCGGCCGTCGGCGCGTCGCGTGCAGCCGTCGACTCGGGCTACTACCCGGGCCAGTTCCAGGTGGGTCAGACGGGCAAGACCGTCTCGCCCCAGCTGTACGTCGCGCTCGGCATCTCCGGTGCGATCCAGCACCGCGCCGGCATGCAGACGTCCAAGACGATTGTCGCCGTCAACAAGGACGAGGAAGCACCGATCTTCGAGATCGCGGACTTCGGCGTCGTGGGCGACCTCTTCGACGTCACGCCTCAGCTCGCCGAGGCAGTGAAGAAGCGCAAGGGCTGATCCCCTCAGCAGTACCCGAGAGCCCCGCTACCGTTCGTCGGTAGCGGGGCTTTCGTCGTTCGTGCACCTTCCGGTCACGTCGTGTTGTGAGTGCCGTCGAGTGGGCTCGATAGATCTATGTGCCATGACATCAGATGTGTGCGACTCGGCACCGACCGTCATCACCCCGTCCTCGGCCGACGAGCACGTGCTCGTCTCCGACAAGCACCACTCACTCGTTCTCGGATCCACCCCGGAACACGTGCTCGCGGCGCAGCGGTTGCGCGCCACCGTGTTCGGCTCGGAAGCGGGGTACGAGTCGACCACCTTCGACGGCGGCCTCGACGCCGACCGCTTCGACGACCACTGCGATCACCTGCTCGTCGTCGACAACCGCACCGGCGATCGTGTCGGCTGCTACCGCATGCTCACCCCGGACGGTGCGGAGCGCGCCGGCGGGTACTACACGGCGACGGAGTTCGACATCAGCGAACTGCGTGCACACGAGTTGCGGACGGTCGAGATGGGTCGTGCGTGCGTCCTGGAGGGCCATCGATCCGGCTCGGTGCTGGCGCTGATGTGGTCCGGGATCCTCCGGTACATCGACCTCGGTGGCTACGACCGGGTGATGGGCTGTGTGTCGGTCCCCATGGCACTCGGCGACGGGGAGTCGGACGGCGCGCACGTCAAGGGCGTGTACGACCTCGTCGAGAAGCGGCACCGCTCCGAGGTCCGCGCGTACCCCCGCACCCCCGTGCGCGTCGACGGTGTCGCCCTCGCCGACATGACGGCGCCCGCCCGCACCTCGGTGCCGGCCCTGATGCGCGGCTATCTGCGCATGGGCGCCTCGATCTGCGGGGAGCCGGCCCACGATCCCGATTTCGGCGTCGCGGACTTCGTCACCCTCCTGCACATGAAGGACGCCAACGTCCGCTATCTCGACCGGCTCCGCTCGGCCGCGGCGACCGCGGAGTCGCACGCGTGACGACACACGCCTGGATGCCCGCCAGCCCGTGCGGGACGGGGTGCCATCCGGCGGTCTCGGCGACCGTGGGCACCGCACGCGTGGTGGTGCGCTGCGTCCTGGTGGCGGTGCTGCTCGCCGTGGTCCCGCTCCTGCTGGCGGGCCGGGTGTTGCCGGCGGGCGGTCGACGCGCCGCCGCACGTGCCGGAGCCAAGGGACTCCTCGGCGCGCTCGGTGTCCGGGTGACTCTGGACGGCGACCGCACGGCCGAGCCCACCGGCGTCGGAACGCTCGTCGTCGCCAATCACGTGTCCTGGACGGACGTCCTGGTGCTGGCAGCCTGTTTCCCGTGCCGCTTCGTCGCCCGCGCGGACCTCGTGGACTGGCCCGTCCTGGGTCTGCTCGCACGCATCGTGCGGGTCGTCCCCATCGCCCGTGAGCGACTCCGCTCCCTGCCCGGCACCGTCGACGAGGTGACCGAGGCCTTGCGATCGGGAGCCACGGTGGTCGTCTTCCCCGAGGGCACCACCTGGTGCGGAACCGCCTACGGATCGTTCCGTCCCGCCCTGTTCCAGGCGGCCATCGACGCCGGTGCGGTGGTGCGGCCGATCGCGGTCACCTACCGCGACGTCGACCACCGTCCGACGACGGCCACCGCCTTCGTGGGCGACGAGACCATCGGCGAGTCGATGTCGAGGATCCTGCGGCTGAAGGGCGTCCGTGCCGCCGTGCGGGTGTGCGAGGACATCGCGCCCATCGACGATCGTCGACTGCTGGCGCGCAGCGCGGAGTTGGCCGTGCGCCGACACCAGGACGAGACGGCAGTTCCGCCCCTGCGCGTCACCCGCACGCGACTGCCGCGCCGGGATCGGCTCGCCCAGCCGGTCCGCCCCGGTGAGTACGCCGGAACCGTCGTGCGGGCGAGCTGACGCACGGCAGTTCGGGCGTGCTCGCGCGGGGGAGAGGCGAGGTCCGCGACCGGTTATCCTGGACCACGTCATGCCACAGCCCCCACGTGTGCCCGGAACGCCGGTGTACCTCGATCATGCCGCGACCACTCCGATGGTCCCCGCGGCGATCGAGGCGATGACGGAGATCCATCGGACCGTGGGAAACGCGTCGTCCCTGCACGGATCGGGGCGCACGGCCCGCCGCCGCATCGAGGAGTCGCGGGAGTCCATCGCCGCGGCGCTGGGCGCTCGTCCGTCCGAGGTCATCTTCACCTCCGGCGGCACCGAGAGCGACAATCTGGCGGTCAAGGGCATCTTCTGGGCACGCCGAGCGCGTGATCCTCGTCGCGTCCGGGTGATCACCAGCTCGGTCGAGCATCACGCCGTGCTCGATGCCGTGGAGTGGCTCGAACGTCACGAGGGCGCCGCGGTGTCCTGGTTGCCGGTCGAGGCCGACGGCCGCGTCCTCCCGTCGACGCTGCGCCGAGAACTCGAGCTGCACGCCGACGAGGTCGCCGTCGTGTCGATCATGTGGGCGAACAACGAGGTGGGCACCATCATGGCGATCCGCGAACTCGCTGCCATCGCGGCCGAGTTCGACGTGCCCATGCACAGCGACGCGGTCCAGGTGGCCGGTGTCCGTGAGCTCGACTTCGCGTCCAGTGGTCTCTCCGCGCTGTCCATCGCGGCACACAAGTTCGGCGGACCCCAGGGCGTCGGCGCGCTGCTGCTCGGACGCTCGGTGCCCTGCGAATCACTGCTGCACGGAGGCGGTCAGGAACGCGACGTCCGGTCCGGGACGCCCGACACGGCAGGTGCCGTGGGCATGGCGGCCGCCCTCGACGTCGCCGTCGCCGGACGGGCCGACACCGAGGCGCGGCTCGTGGCGTTGCGCGAGCGTGTCATCGAGGGTGTCCTCGACGCGGTGCCCGGCGCGTCGGTCAACGGTGCCCGCGGCGCGGACAGACTTCCCGGCAACGTGCACGTCACGTTCCCCGGATGCGAGGGCGATTCACTGTTGATGTTGCTCGACGCCTCCGGTGTCGAGTGTTCGACGGGATCCGCGTGCACGGCGGGTGTCGCGCGGGCGAGTCATGTGCTGCTGGCGATGGGCGTCGATGCGGCCGATGCCCGCGGATCACTGCGGTTCTCCTTGGGCCACACCAGCACCGACGCCGATGTCGACGCACTGCTCGAGGTCCTGCCGCGCGTCGTCGAACGTGCGCGGGCCGCCGGCATGGCGTCCAGTTCGAGATGACGAGAACGTCGAGACGAGAAGAGTGGTGACATGAGAGTTCTGGCAGCGATGAGCGGCGGCGTCGATTCCGCCGTGGCGGCGGCGCGTGCCGTCGATGCCGGCCACGAGGTGGTCGGGGTGCACCTGGCGCTGTCCACCGCTCCCGGCGCTCTGCGCACCGGGTCGCGCGGGTGCTGCTCCAAGGAGGACGCCGGGGACGCGCGCCGCGCCGCGGACGTGCTCGGGATCCCGTTCTACGTCTGGGATTTCGCGGATCGGTTCAAGGAGGACGTGATCGACGACTTCGTCGCGTCCTACGCCGCAGGCGAGACCCCGAACCCGTGCCTGCGCTGCAACGAGAAGATCAAGTTCGCGGCGCTCGCCGATCGGGCCGAGGCGCTCGGTTTCGACGCGGTCGCCACCGGCCACTACGCCCGGCTCGAGGACGGCGTGCTGCGTCGTGCGGTCGATGCCGACAAGGACCAGTCCTACGTGCTGGGCGTCCTCACCGCGCGCCAGCTGTCCCGTGCCCTGTTCCCGATCGGGGACACCCCGAAGGCGGAGGTGCGTGACGAGGCCGCCCGCCGCGGTCTCGCCGTCGCGGACAAGCCCGACAGTCACGACATCTGCTTCATCCCGTCCGGCGACACCCGGGCGTTCCTCGGCGCCCGTATCGGCGTGCGCCCCGGATCGGTGGTCGACGCGGACTCCGGCGCGGTGCTCGCCGAGCACGACGGTGTGCACGGGTTCACCGTCGGCCAGCGCAAGGGCCTGGGCGTCGAGGGACCGGCCGCCGACGGCAAGCCGCGGTATGTCACCTCCATCGAGCCCGAGACCGGGACCGTTCGGGTCGGCTCGGCGAGCCGCCTCGACGTGTACGGCATCGATGCGAGCACACCCGTCTGGACGTCCGGCACGGCGCCCGAGGGCGACGTGGACTGCGTCGTCCAGGTCCGGGCACACGGCGGACTCGCGGACGCCGTCGCTCGTGTCGACGGCGACACCCTGCGAATCGGTCTGCGGTCCCCGCTCACAGGAGTCGCACGTGGTCAGGCAGCCGTGCTGTACCGCCCCGACCCGGCAGGCGACATCGTGGTCGGCAGCGGCACCATCGCGGGAACCTCCGCCGAGTCGCCACTCACCGCGTCCGCTCGCCCGTGACGGATCCTGCTGCCGCTCTGGCAGGCGTGGCGACGGGCGTCGGCTCGTGGCCGGGAACGGACATCGCGAACGCCGTCACGACGGTGATCGGCGAGCTCCCCGACCTGCCGCACGTCGTGGAACTCCCGGCGCGAGGTCTCGGCGCCGACATGATCGGCCGCACCGGCGTGCTGCTGGTCGACATCGAGATCGATGCGGCCACCAGCGGATACCGCGTGAGCCGACGGCCGAGTACGACGAGCCGCCGGGCCCGCGACTTCCTGACGGAGGACCTCGACGTTCTCGAGGAGCAGTGGGAACTGGCCGGGCTGCGCGGATCCGGCCGCGCCGTCAAGGTGCAGGCCGCGGGCCCGCTGACGATGGCCGCGGACATCGAGCTGGCGTTCGGTCACCGCGCCTTGACCGACCGCGGTGCGGTGCGCGACATCGCCGGGTCATTGGCCGAGGGAGTGGCCGCGCACGCCGACGAGGTCGCGAGGCGGCTCGGCGCCGAGGTGGTCGTCCAGTTCGACGAACCTCGCATCGCGGCCGTGCTGGCCGGTCGCCTGCAGGGCGTGACGAGCCTCGAGCAGATCGCCGCGGTGCCGGCGCCGGAGGTGGCCGACCTGCTGGGCTCGGTGGTGCAGCGGGTGAACCGACCCGTGATCGTGCACACGTGCTCCGCCGACGTCCCGTTCGAGGTCTTCGGACGCAGCGGGGTGCACGGCGTCTCGTTCGATCTGTCCCTGTTGTCCGCGTCGCGGTACGACGCGGTCGGCGATTACCTGGAGAGCGGCGGTGTCGCCGTCCTGGGGGTGGTGCCGGGAACCGACCCGGAGAAGTACCCGGCGTGGCGCGAGAGTGCGGCGCCCGCAGTGGAACTGATGGATCGGTTGGGCTTCCCGAGGCGGTACCTCGCCGAGCGCGTCGCCGTCTCACCCACGTGTGGGTTGTCCGGCGCGAGCCTGCCGTGGGCCCGGCACGCTCTGACGGTGCTGCGCGACGTTCGCGCTGCTTTCACCGAGGATCCCGACGCGCTGTGACACCGGCCTTCGTCACCGGGAACGGTGTCGGAGCGCTCCGATAGTCTGCGATCGTGGACGAGATCGAGACACCGCCGGACCTGGTCCCGGCCTCACCCGAGCAGAAGCAGGAGCGGGACGCGCTGGCCGAGGAGGTCCGCGGTCACCAGTTCCGGTACTACGTGCGGGACGCGCCGATCATCTCGGACGGGCAGTTCGACGAGTTGCTGAAGCGCCTGCAGGCGATGGAGGAGGAGCATCCGGATCTCCGGACGCCCGACTCGCCGACGCAGCTCGTCGGTGGCGGCTTCGAGACGGATTTCACGGCTGTCGACCACCTCGAGCGAATGTTGTCCCTGGACAACGTGTTCGACGTGGACGAGCTGCGTTCCTGGGCGCGCAGGGTCGAGGTGGAGGCGGGGGAGAACCTGCATTACCTCTGCGAGGTCAAGATCGACGGTGTCGCGCTCAATCTCGTGTACGAGAACGGCCGACTGGTGCGCGCCGCCACCCGCGGTGACGGACGCACCGGGGAGGACGTGACCCTCAACGCGCGCACCATCGACGACATCCCCGAGGTGCTCACCCCGTCGGACGAGTTCCCGGTCCCGACGCTGCTCGAGGTGCGGGGCGAGGTGTTCTTCCGGCTCGAGGACTTCCAGGCGCTCAACGCCTCTCTCGTCGAGCAGGGCAAGCCGCCGTTCGCCAACCCGCGCAACTCCGCCGCGGGGTCGCTGCGGCAGAAGAACCCCGCGGTCACCTCGCGGCGGCGGCTCGGCATGATCTGTCACGGGTTCGGCCGGATGGAGGGCTTCGCCCCCGCCGCCCAGTCCGTCGCGTACGACGCGCTCGCCGCCTGGGGTCTGCCGGTCTCGACTCACACCGCACTGGTGCAGGGCGTGGATGCGGTGGTCGAACGCATGGAGTACTGGGGAGAGAACCGGCACTCGGTCGAGCACGAGATCGACGGCCTCGTGGTGAAGGTCGACGAGATGGCGTTGCACCGCCGACTCGGATCCACGTCCCGCGCACCCCGCTGGGCCATCGCCTTCAAGTATCCGCCGGAGGAGGCGACCACGACGTTGCTCGACATCCGGGTCAATGTCGGTCGCACCGGGCGAGTGACGCCGTTCGCGTTCATGGAGCCGGTGCTCGTGGCGGGGTCGACGGTGTCCCTGGCGACGTTGCACAACGCGTCCGAGGTCGTGCGCAAGGGCGTGCTGATCGGAGACACCGTGGTCATCCGCAAGGCGGGCGAGGTGATCCCGGAGGTGCTCGGTCCGGTGGTCGACGCGCGCACCGGGGACGAGCGGGAGTTCGTCATGCCGACGCACTGCCCCGAGTGCGGAACCGAGCTCGCACCGGCCAAGGAGGGCGACGCCGACATCCGCTGCCCCAACTCGCGCTCGTGCCCGGCACAGTTGCGGGAGCGGGTCTTTCACGTCGCGGGCCGTGGTGCATTCGACATCGAGGTGTTGGGGTACGAGGCCGCGACGGCGCTGCTGTCCGCACAGGTGATCGAGGACGAGGGCGATCTGTTCGATCTCACCGAGGACCAGCTCACCCGGACGGATCTCTTCCGAACCAAGGCGGGAGCGCTGTCCGCGAACGGTCGGCGATTGCTGGACAACCTGGGGCGAGCCAAGGATCAGCCGCTGTGGCGGGTGCTCGTCGGATTGTCGATCCGCCATGTCGGGCCGACCGCCGCCCGCGCCCTCGCCGCCCGCTTCGGGTCGCTCGAGGCCATCCGGGCGGCGACGGAGGAGGAACTGGCCGCCGCCGACGGGGTGGGCCCCACCATCGCCCGCGCAGTCGTCGAGTGGTTCGACGTCGACTGGCACCGCGCCATCGTGGAGAAGTGGTCAGCGGCGGGCGTGCGCATGGAGGACGAACGCGACGAGAGTATCGAGCGCACGCTCGACGGTCTGTCGATCGTCGTCACCGGATCGCTCGCCACGTTCACGCGTGACGACGCGAAGGAGGCGATCCTGGCCCGCGGCGGCAAGGCGGCCTCGTCGGTGTCGAAGAAGACGGCGTTCGTGGTCGTCGGCGACGCGCCCGGATCCAAGCACGACAAGGCGCTCGAACTCGGTGTTCCGGTGCTCGACGAGGACGGGTTCCGCACGCTGCTCGGCGAGGGGCCCGACGCGGCCCGCGCGCTGGTCGCCGGGGCGGACTCAGCCGAGGACGGTGGCGACGATGCCGGCCAGGTAGCCGAGCCGGGCGATCTCTGACGGTCGGAAGTCCGGTCCGCCGGGTCGTCCGAGCACCAGCACGGTGCCCGACGATCCGAGTGGTGCCGCGGCCAGTGTCGTGTCCATGTCCTTCCACGACTGCGGAACCCATGCTCCGGTCGGGTCGAGGACTGCCGGCTTCTCGAGGGGCATCCACGGCATGTCGTCGGCCCGCGACTCGGGCGCCCCGGAGCTGCCGACGATGACGGCCGGACCATGATCCGACATGCCCACCACGGTGCTCCATCCGACGCGCAGCACCCGCGGCGCACCGTCCACGAGCACCTGCAGACGGTCGTCGTGCGCCGTCGCCACCTGATCGATCAGCTCGAGCTCGCGGTGTGTGTCCAGGATGCCGGCGTAGGGACGGATCGAGTCCACGCGGACGTCGGTGAGCTTCTCGGCCGCGGTGATGAGTGTGTCGGGGAGGGCGCCCGGCGCGACGTCCACCACCAGATCGTCCACCGCGAATCCGGCTCCGCGTTCGATGACGTCGAGCGACAGGATGTCGGCCCCCACCGAACCCAGGGCGACGGCGAGCGACCCGAGACTGCCCGGACGGTCGGGCAACTGGACCCGCAGGAGATACGACACGCCGACATCCTCGCACTCGACGCCGTCTCCATCGAGTCGCACGCGGCTCACGGGAAGGTGGAGGACGGCCGGGCTCGCCGTCCCTCGCCGCGGCGCGAGGCCGTGACGGAGGGGTGGTCGCCACGAACTAGGCTGCTCGGCATGCGTTACGAATCGAAGGGGGCCTGACGGACGTGTCTGCCATATCCCGCGACGAGGTCGCCCACCTCGCACGACTGTCCCGGCTCGCGCTCGAGGAGCACGAACTCGATGCGTTCGCCGGTCAGCTCGACGCCATTCTGGGCCACGTGAAGGCGGTGTCGGAGGTCGACGTCTCGGACGTCGACGCCACAGCGAGTCCGCTCGCTGTGACCAACGTCACCCGGCCAGACGTCATCGTCCCGGGTCTCGGCCCGGACAGTGCCCTCGCCGAGGCGCCCGCGTCCGAACAGAGCCGCTTCGCGGTGCCGCGCATCCTGGGAGAAGAGTGATGACCGCCGCCGAGCAGACCGATCTGATCCGGTCCACCGCGTCCGACCTGGCCGCGAAGATCCGCACCCGCGAGGTCTCCGCCGTGGAGGTCACTCGCGCCCACCTCGATCGCATCGCCGAGGTCGACGGAACGCTGCACGCCTTCCTGCACGTCGCGGGGGACGAGGCGATCGCCGCCGCCCAGCGCGTCGACGACGCGTTGGACGCGGGTGAGACGCCCGCGTCGGAGTTGGCCGGCGTCCCGTTGGCGCTGAAGGACGTGTTCACCACCACGGACATGCCCACCACCGCCGGCTCGAAGATCCTCGAGGGATGGGTCTCGCCGTACGACGCCACGGTCACCGCGAGGCTACGTGCCGCGGGAATCCCGTTGCTGGGCAAGACCAACATGGACGAGTTCGCGATGGGGTCGTCCACCGAGAACAGCGCGTACGGACCCACCCTGAACCCGTGGGACACCACTCGGGTGCCGGGTGGATCGGGCGGCGGTTCGGCCGCGGCGCTCGCCTCGTTCCAGGCACCGTTGGCCATCGGTACCGACACCGGTGGCTCGATCCGGCAACCGGCCGCCGTCACCGGAACCGTCGGGTGCAAGCCGACGTACGGCGGCGTCTCCCGGTACGGGCTCATCGCCTGCGCCTCTTCCCTGGATCAGGGCGGTCCCTGCGGGCGGACGGTGCTCGACACCGCGTTGCTGCACCAGGTCATCGCCGGACACGACCCCCGCGACTCGACGTCGGTCGACGCGGCGGTGCCGGACGTCGTCGCGGCGGCGCGCCGCGGCGCGGGTGGAGATCTGACGGGCGTGCGCGTCGGCGTCGTCAAGGAACTGCACTCGGACGCCTATCAGCCGGGGGTCATCTCCTCCTTCGACGCCGCCGTCGAGGTGCTCACCTCGCTGGGCGCCGAGGTGGTGGAGGTGTCGTGCCCCAACTTCGATCACGCCCTCGCCGCGTACTACCTCATCCTCCCGTCGGAGGTGTCGTCCAACCTCGCCCGCTTCGACGCGATGCGCTACGGACTGCGGGTCGGTGACGACGGAACGCACAGTGCCGATCAGGTCATGGCGATGTCGCGTGCCGCCGGATTCGGTGCGGAAGTCAAGCGCCGCATCATGATCGGCACCTATGCGCTGTCGGCCGGCTACTACGACGCGTATTACGGCCAGGCGCTCAAGATCCGCACGCTCATCGCTCGGGATTTCGACCGGGCCTACGAGAAGGTGGATGTGCTGGTCTCGCCGACCACCCCGTCGACGGCGTTCGCGCTGGGCGAGAAGGTCGACGATCCCATCGCGATGTACCTGTACGACCTGTGCACCCTCCCCACCAACCTCGCGGGGCATCCCGCGATGTCGGTGCCGTCGGGTCTTGCGGACGGTCTGCCCGTCGGACTGCAGATCATGGCTCCGGCCATGGCGGACGACAGGCTCTACCGCGTCGGTGCCGCCTACGAGGCGGCCCGCGGAGAGTTCCCGCACCCGTCCGCCGTCTGATCGACGATCGCCGCTCCCTGCTCGGGCCCGTACCGGTGTCCGTGCCCGGCAGGGGCGCCGGTCGCCAGGATCAGGTCCGCAGTCGCGGATGCGAAGGACAACACCGGAAACCACGATGGCAGAGGGGAATCGCTGCGAACGCGGCTGTCCCGTCTCGGCGGATCGACGATCGTCGACGGTGACCAGGTAGGAACCGGATCCGAGGCGTTGGACACGACAGTGTCCGGCACCGGGCTCGGTCCGGGACGCTCCGCCGGGGGTGGCCCGACGGAGACCGTGCCGCATACCGCGGATCGGACGTGCCGCGGCGCCGCGTCGAGAGCCGCACGTGCTGCCCACGCACCGAGACTCTGCCCGTAGACGACGACGTCGGGGCGCTGATCTATCGCGCGATGCGAGAGTCGGTCGGTGATCGCCGTGAGCAGAGCGGACGTCGCGTCGAGTGCGCGGTCTCGCTCGGTCAGGTAGGCCAGCCAGCTCGGTGAGTCCGAGTACTGCACACTCACGGTGGCAGCGCGAGTGCCCAGTCGCGCATCCACCTCCGACAGGGCCGCCTCGTCGACCCATCCCGATCCGGTCGGCACCGCCACCACCAGGACGTTGCGGTCGAAGGCTCCGACTCGGTCCAGTTCGTCGACGGCAAGATCGGCGCGGCTGCGGGGGTCTGGACCGGAGTGCAGACCCGCATACACGCGAATGGTGTCGGGTGTCGCGCCTCCCGTCACCACCCGCTGCCCGTGCTCGTCGAGGGTCGACCACGGAATCAGCGACACTGCCGATCCGGACCGAGCCGCGGTGACACCGCCGACCGAGTCGGTGGCCGTCGACGGCCCCGTGAACGACAGGAGGACTCCCACGGCGACGACTGCCACCGACATCACCCGGATCGGCGTGGTCGATGCGCGACGAAGAACCCTCGGCACCTGAAGGACGACGGCGCTCGCGGCGACGACGAGCACGAGGACCGTCGGCCAGTAGTGCAGGGGAATGCGCGGTACATCCATGGCGCCGCGAATAATGTTCTGCCACAGATGTTCACGAATCACGCACGCGGCGATGACGCAGGTAGCGGCACCGGCGACGACGGGAGAACGCCGCGGGCCTCGGCGTGTGCCGACCAGGCGCACGGCGACGAGAGCCAGGACGACACACACCGTGGTCAGCACTGCCTGGGCGAGCGGCCCGCGCGGGAGGGATCCCGGCCACAGTGACATGCACGCCGCAACCGCGAGGCCGATCGACTTCAGCGTCGTGGGCACGCGCACGCTCATCGTCGTCCTCCGGCCGCGACGAGAAGCGCCTCGAGGACCGCTGCAGCCAGTGCCGCGAGCAGCCGGGTCGGGTTCTCGAACACGGGCGGTCCGTACGACTGACGCCACGAATCGCATTGGCTTGATCGTCGGGGGAAGCGGCACCGACCGCGTCGCCTACACCGAGATTCGCGGTCACCGCAGCGCAGCAGCGACCGCGGGCGACGCCCCCGACACCAGCAACGAGGCGGTCTCGTGCTGCTACCACCCCGACACCGCCATGCTCAACGGCCACGACAACCTGGACGCCCACACCTCCGCCGTGCACCACGACCGCAATCGTCGCCTGACAGCCCCACGGGCCCCAGGCAGCAGACTCGATGACCGACATCATCACCAACCGCCACGGAGACGAACTCGCGACCGGGCAGCGGCGGCTCGACCGCCCGGCCCGGAACACTGCGCATCGACCACTTCGAGAACCTCGGAACCGCCTTCGCCGCCGCGGTCTGCACCGTCGTCTCAGCGCACGACCAGGACACCGGCAAGATCACCGAACCCGGACGCGTGGTGAGCATAAAGATCGACAGCCTGCACACCACCCCGTCCGGCAGGGGATACCAGCGCGCGGGCGCCTGACCGCCACCGACAGGAACCGAGTTATGAGCAGTAGCCTTTGACCAGCCCAGACACCCCGTAGAAGCGCGGAAGGCGCACCGTCCGATGACCGGACCACACCGCACGACACATCACCGACGACGACTGCACCTCCGCGCCACAGTCCGCGGCCACCGCGGCGATAACGACCCTTCCCTGGGCCGACCTCAAACCGGTCGACCTACACACGTTCTTCTACGCGATCCGCCTGGTGCGCAGCACCATCACCGCCGCGTCTCCCCTCGCCGACGCCCTGGACGCCGCGCACCAGGCCCTCGACCGAGCAGCCGACAGTTGGTACGCCCAGCTTGACCGCCATCCCGATGCCGCGGCGATGGAAGCACGCGGAGCGGGCGACGAGCTGCGCGACGTCCTGCAACTGTCGCGGTGCACCTGCCAGGACAGCAGCGATCTGGACAGTCGCGTCCTACAAACGGTGCTGTTCGACGCCTCGAACGCACTCGGGGAGTACCTGGAGACTCATGCCAGGCCCCCGGTTCCCTGGGAGGTCGGGCAAGGCCCCGCGGCTGTCGAGCAGCTCGCGCGCGCCAAGGTAGTGGTCGTGACCGCGGCCGTAGTCATGCGCGACTGAACTCGGTTCCAGTGATCGGGTGAGCCTCTTCCCGCATGCCTGGCCGTCTACTTATCGAGTTCCCCCGCGGGCAATGAGGGGTAGGGAAGGTGGGGTATCCCCTGGATGGACCAGGGCGTCACCTCGGTCACATTGCGCACGCGCTGAGGCATGTAGGCGAGAAATACTGTGTCGTCTGCACCCTCGACAGAGAATTTGGTAACCCCGTTCTCGTCCGGTTCGGATGTGGGTGTGATGTTGGCATTGGGGTGGTACAGGAACACGTGATCCCTGATGGTGATGTCTCGTCCGAAGAGAACGATCTTGAACTCTTTGAACGTGAGCAGCGCTGTTCGGGGGTTATCGCCGTCGATAGTGGTTTTGGGGTGACTGTCGCCCTTGAATCTCCACAGCGGGACCGGTGCGATTCCACCGTTGAGGATGATGAGGAGCGCCTTGGTCCACGCTCGGTCTTCAGCGGAAACGGTGGACGGCATTGGAAAGATGCATGTCGTACGGTCCTGAAGGGTGTCGATCTCCGCTGCGGTCTCTCCATATGACTTCAGGTCGTCGTCGATTTCGCCACTATGGCTGTTCGTGCTCATTGCGAACCTCAGATCGTTCAAGCTCGCTTCGAGGCGTGAGCTTAATCGGACACCGTAAAGAAAGGATATCCCGCGGGAAACATCACGTGGATCGCATCCAGCGAAATCGAGTTTCATGTCTACCCGCCCCCCTTGTCCGTTGTCCAGAGGAAGCGTGAGAGTGATATTCACCGACCGATAGAACGTTGCTTGAATGGAGAGTCCCGCAGCACCGCATGCAACCCGCGTCACCTCGCCGTCATGGACAGATGGGTGTTCGCCCTCGATGTCGATTGCAGACAAAATCATACGTGCGCCGGTGTACTCGCTTATAGGGGACGCCTCGCCGAACTCGATAGTCCGCCAGTCGTCGGGGGGGACGATGGACTTTGGCCCGGTCCACTCGATGTCATGGACCGCTTGTTCCGGAACGGTGACCGTTCCAGGGATGCCGAAGCCGACGACGTTCTCAAAGGCTGCGCGCGTCGCTTCGTCCATAGCGGCCGGGTCGACGACAAGTCGGACGCCTAGCGGGCTCTTTTCCTGCGCTTTGGGATGTTTGGCGACGGGATAAAAAGTAAAGCCGCCGGACGCGTTGGTATCAAAGCCAAGTGTCCAGTGTTCGTCAAGTTCTGCGACGACTCTGTTTAGCTTGCATAGGCGGCTAGAGAGATCGCTGACGCCTCCCTCAAGGGTGGCCTCTTCGGCGTGGAACAATCGCACCAGGCTCTCGAAATGGTCATCGCGTGAGAAGCGTGCGAGAAGGTCCGAGTGTCTGGTCAACAGGTGCGATTCAAGGTGGGGACCATCCATCAGATCGAAGTCCGGTGGGCTGGACACCGTTGTCAGTACATCGGATTTTACCCATTCGTAGATTGTGTCGGTGTACTTACAGGGGATGACCAAGATCCATTTGTCTGGGACCTTTTGTTTTTTATTCTTTGGTTTAGTGACTGATTCGAATGATCTTTTGATTTGGGCTTTACGTGACTGATCTTTGGTTGAGAATCCGTCGGTATAAAACTTCAACTGGTAGATCAACGTGTGGTTGGGGTAGTAAACCCCGATATCGATACCGCCATCACCGCCGGCGTCGTTTGGTATCCGCACCACGTCGGCGTCTTTGTGATCGCGAATAAGCATCTGCTCCACGATCCAGTCGAATGAGTCCTGTCCGATCAGTTCCCAGTTCGGTTTGCCCTCTGCGGGTCCGTCCATGTCATGGGCCTCTCTGTTTGCTCAGTGAGCTGCGTCGAACGCTTCGACGACCGCAGCCGGGATCCGGCCACGGGCACTGACCTCCTATCCGTTGCTGTTGGCCCACTCTCGGATCGCCCGTGTCTGCTCAGGGTCGCGCTTCGCTGAGCTCTTGGTGGCGGCCTCGGAGGCAGCGCGGACAGCAGAGGTATGCCCACCGCGCTTGCGGCCGCCGATCTTCGCCGCGTGCTCGATGTAGTAGCCGAGCGCCTTCCGGAACTTCTCGGCGTTCTTGTCCTTCAGGTCGATCGCGTAGTCGACGCCGTCGACGGAGAACTCGATCGACTCTCCGGTGCCGTCGGCGATGATGCTCCCGTCGATGTCATCGGTCAGTTCGACGATCAGATTCTTTGCCACGGTGCGAGGTACCTGTCTCTCGGTCAAGGGTGCGTTCGGCAACTCGCTCACCGTCCCACGAATGCGCTGTTCGACCGGGGGACCGATTCGGTGTGTCGACATTCAGACTCGGGGGTCGAGCACCTGGGAGACTTCACCCATGACGACACCTACCCCCGGCTGGTACTCGGACCCCGACCCGGCCAACGTCGGCGGACAGCGATTCTGGGACGGCACGCAGTGGACCAACCAGGCCACTCCAGGTGCGTCCGCACCGGCGCCGCCGCCGACTGCACCAGGGGGACAGCAGGGCGGAAGCAATTGCGGCCTCAAGATCTTCCTGGCGATCGCGGCTGCCGCGTTGCTGCTTGTTGGCATCGGCTCGGTGTTCGGATTGGGGGAGGAAGAAGGCGAGAGCGACCAGGCGTTGGCCACAACATCTGAGTCGCCGGCCTCCACGACCACGCGTGCACCCGCTGCAGTGCCGCCACGAACAACGACACCGGCTCCTGTCCCGGCGTCCGCGGCGACGGTGCCGGCCGACTGTCTCGACGTCCCGAGCGACGTCCTCGCGGCGATCAACGCATCACTCGAGACGAGCGGCTATGAGCTGGGTTCCCCCGCGGCGTACGACGACGGCGACACCCTCTACGTCGCGGGAGAGATCGTCGAGCTGCAGGACGGCGGGATCCGCTCACGAGACGACGTGTTCGCCCAGCAGGGACCGTTCCTGACCCCGGTCACGGTCACGGCACGCAATGAGTCGAACCTGCTCGATCTGCACGACCAACTAGGACTCGACTTTCTCGACCCGGGTTCGCAGGCTGCTGCGGACTGCGCGCGCACCTACTGAACGTGGGTCTGTCTGCTGTTGCCGTGACGGTCTGAATACCTGCGCAAGCTGCCGGCGAGCGTCATCCTCGAACTGCTGCTCTTCTCAGCCCTCGTCGTCGGCGCTTTTTACGGTCTGTTCAAGCTGCTCAGCGCCCTGAGTAGGTACACAGAACGACTCTGAGCACCTCATATCGCTGGGTTCGATGCATTAGGTTTCTGCAGAAATGACCGGTATCGATGCTTCAATGAGGCATGACAGGAGTCGTGCCTGAGGAACCAGAAGAGGCCGATCCTCTACACGCGCGAGTAGTCGTGCTGGACACGAACATGTCCAGCAAGGGAAACTTCGACGCGTCGTGGGTTGAAAAACTCGCGGCCCGCCTCGCACCCTTCGGGGTGACGTTGTGGGTACCTCAGATAGTTGTCTGGGAGTGGGCCGAGCACGCTGCAGCCGCACAGAACGAGGTGCTGCCGACGTTGCGCGCGCTCGACCGTCTCGACATCCCTGGTATGGCAACTGGTCCGTGGCTCACAGCGCCCGAGATTAGCGACCGGATAGAAGCCCGGCTGAGGGCAATGCCGAACGTCGAAGTCGTCCCAGCGCACGGCCCGTCCGCCGTCCAGGCCATCAAGGACCAGGTTCTTCAGACAGGTCCGGGTACCCGAAAGAGCAAGGTCAAGACAGGCGCCGCTGATTCCGCGCTGGTGCGCGACGCGGTAGAACATCTCGGTGGGCGTCGACTTGGCGAGCTGGCGATTCTCAGTGGCAACTCGGGGGATATGCGCAAAACTCTGGACACAATACCTCGCGGTAACACCGTCGAGGTGTTCACCAACGAGCCGGCTTTGATCAACGGCCTCAAGTCTTTCCGCGCCGCCTTGCAGAGGCAGGAAACCGAACGTAGGCAGGAGGACGTCAAGGTCCGCAACAGCATCGTCGAGCATTTCCAGCGCGAAGAGCAAGAGCTGCGAGACGACGACGATGGACACGGTGTCCCCACCGAGTCGTGGGTCACCGAGCTGGTCACCGATCTTGGCCTGGAGGCTTTACCGACTTACAACCGCGGCCAGTTCGACCAGGTCACCAGCGTGCAGGTCCATCCGAACTCTCATGTTGTAGGCATCTCCGGCGTGAGCATCGATGACTCCGAGGCGGGAAGTACTCGCTACGCCGCGTTCGATCTGACACTGGAAACCGTTGTTCAGATAGAGGGCTACACCCTTGACGGCGACGGGTCGATCGTCATGGGCAGCGACGAGGTGGACACCCTCCTCGAAGTCGGATGCGTCGCAGAACTGGATGGCTCCGAGGTGGTGGGAGTCCGTCAGGTCGAAAAAGCGATCGCGAGCGACATGGTCCTGGACTTTGGCGACGAAGGCGACGCGCGGGACTGGCTGGCCGACTACGTATGTGCGGCGACCAACGCCCAGATCAAGGACGAGCCGTTCGTGTGGGGGAATCTGCCTGAGCAAAAGACGCTCGTCACTCCGACCGGTGAGGTTGTCGCAAGCATCTATTTCGAGGAACCCCATCACGATGATCGGGCAGACGGCTCAGTGTGGACCGCTACCTTCTGCCTGGGACCCGCCAACGATCCTCTAGTTGTAGGTGCAATCGACTGCATACACGACGTGTCCGCCCAGGTGCCGACCGGAGACGGTGACTATTACGACATGTACCCCGCGTACAGGTTGCGCCCGGACGGTCCCGACTTGATCAGGTTGCTCAACGATGTGGCAGACGCCGTGGTTGAAGCAGAAATAGACATTTCACGAGAGGATCCCGATGAGTAACACCGACGCCGTAACAGAGCTGTCCGAGCTTGCCCGACGGGCAGCCTGGGGCCTGATGAAGGGCGGAGACCTGGACGCAATGGATAGCGGCAAGAACACACTGCTCTTGAGGCTGGACATTCTGGAGGCTGCCGCTCGGGCCGGCATCGTGGTCGATCTCGATGAGCACGGGATCGGCACGATCTATACGCGTGAGGAACTAACCGAACTCGACAAAGACTTCCGGCCGCGCGATCCCGCAACTGGTCGCGTCGTTCGCTAGTTCGTCGATCGTTTGTCCGTGTTAATGGAACTGGTGCCGCCCCGTAACCCAGGGGAGCGAAGCGCGGTTCCAGGGTCGCGCTCTGCGCGAGGACGAGGTGGCGTTCCTGTAGCGGGTCCGTTCGATGGGGTGCCTCCGGGCCGACTGGCTGGGGGCTTTCCGCGTTTCCGGGTCCGCGTGCACGTCTTGCATATCGTCGTGCCCACACCAGCGGGGCGTCCTCTGTCACCGTGCCGCGGCATGGAGACAAGAACCTCACGTGTCGTTCCTTGGGACGGGTGCGAGTACGACACGCCAGCCGTCGGGATCCTCGAAGGTGACGGCGTCGAGGTGCGTCCAGTAGGGATTCGACGCGGCCACCGGGTCGATACCGGCGTCTCGACAACGCCGACACACCGCATCGAGCGATGCGCGAGCGTCGAAGTACAGAACCAACAGGTTGTCGTCCGACGGAGCCGGGCAGGGGCCGCCGCCGATGTGCGCCGTGAACTCCAATTGGTATCCCACGCTCGGCATTCCGAGGATGACGCCGTCGTACCCAGCGTGGTCGGTGAAGCGGGCCAATTCCGGGAGACCGAGAGTATCGCGATAAAAGGCGACAACTTCGGTGAGTCGATCGGTCGGCCGGGCGACACGCACACGTGCGACGGGAAGGTCGTGAGGCCACTCTGCCGGACTCGTCACTGGCCGGACCACACCATCGAGGTAATGAAGAAAGGGTGTCCGGCCGGGTCGAGAAGTACCGCCCACCGAGAGTCCGGCTGTAATGCGGACTGTCGTGCACCACAGGTTTCTGCGTACCGAACCGCGCCGGCGAGGTTGTTGCCGGCGTCGATGTCGAGATGCACCAGCGCGGTTCCCGGCCACTCGGGCGGTGAGTACTCGTCGATCTTCTGCGCTACCAGGACGAGCCCCTCAGCGGTGCGCATCCCGGACGCCTGGTCGTCGTCCCAGAGTCGACGACCACCGAGTAGAGCTAGATAGAACCGAATGAGTTCCTTCGGATCCGCACAATCCAGAGAAATGCCTGCGGTGCGCAACGGTCCGCTCGTCGTCGCGGCGACGTCGCGCCCTCGCTTCACGACGTACCGCCGCTCGATGCCCGCCGTGCGTGTGCCCCACTCGCTCGACGCGGCCCGCTCCTGATGCTGGGCGAACGCGTCGTCGTCGGTGAAGTACTCGTCCACCTGCCACACGAGGGGATCGTCGCTCTGGCGGACATCGAAGGACACGCAGCCGGGTTCTGCCCGGGTCAGCTCGATGTGATCGGGCAGGCACTCCGACACGACCGCCAGCTCGGCATCGCTCCTACAGACCAGCTGACCGCTGAGGTGGACGTGCGGGCTCATGCGCTGCTCCTCGTTACGTGCCACTGGACGGGTACAACGACTATTCTCCCGCCGCGCCCGTATCCCGGTGTTCGCGCACCCAATCTTGCGCGTCGCACGCGTGTTGCTCGGCGAATTCGCGTGCGAGGGCGAGCCGGGAAGTGAGCACGAGGGCCCCGCTTTCCGTAATCCACGGTGTGGACACCTCATAGTCGACAGGCGCTCGGGGGCACCGCGATCGATGCGCTCTTCCATGGACCCGAATGGACTGTGCGGCCCGAACTTTCATGCAGAAGTTGGGCTTTCAGCGCGTCGGAGCGGTGGGTGACCGAGTGGCACGGTCCGAGTCGTCGCTGCCGGCGATGCGTTGTTGGCTCCGTCGGTGACCAGGCGCCTAATCCGGGACGTCATGCGACGGGACGCGCGCGTCGACCTCGTCGCGTCGTTGACGCCGCGTGAAGTCGAGGTTCTCGAGCTCGTCGCGGGCGGTCTGTCGAATGCCGAGATCGCCGCGCGACTCGTCCTCGCCGAACAGACCTCGAGACCCACGTCAGCAAGGTTCTGGGCAAACTCGGTCTGCGGGATCGAGCGCAGGCCGTCTTCGTGGCGTACGAGAGCGGCGTCGTCACGCCCGGGTGATCGCACTCGGAATATGTGAGTCCGACCGCACCGATCCGGCCCGGGCGTAGCAAGATGGTGCCCAGCACATAGCGGGCACCGCTCGCGATGAACCGGCACAGTGAGAGGTTTCGGACCATGCGTATCGGAGTACTGACCGGCGGCGGCGACTGCCCGGGACTCAACGCGGTCATCAGGGCCGTCGTACGCACGGCGGACGCCCGCTACGGGTCGTCGGTGGTCGGATTCCTCGACGGCTGGCGCGGCCTGCTCGAGGACCGTCGTATCCAACTGCGCAACGACGATCGCAACGATCGACTGCTCACCAAGGGCGGCACCATCCTGGGGACCGCACGCGTCAATCCCGAGAAGCTGCGGGCGGGGCTCGACCAGATCAAGCAGACGATGGACGACAACGGCATCGACGTGCTCATCCCCATCGGCGGCGAGGGCACGTTGACCGCCGGACACTGGCTGTCGCAGGAGGGCGTGCCCGTCATCGGGGTTCCCAAGACCATCGACAACGACATCGACTGCACCGACGTCACGTTCGGTTTCGACACGGCACTCACCATCGCCACCGACGCGATCGATCGGCTGCACAGCACCGCCGAGTCCCACCAGCGCGTCATGCTCGTCGAGGTGATGGGGCGGCACGCCGGCTGGATCGCGCTGCACTCCGGCCTCGCGTCCGGCGCGCACATGACACTGATCCCCGAGCAGCCCTTCGACGTCCAGGAGGTGTGCGATCTGGTGAAGAAGCGGTTCCAGCGCGGGGACTCCCACTTCATCTGCGTCGTCGCCGAGGGAGCGACGCCCAAGGAGGGGTCGATGGAGATCCGCGACGGAGGAATCGACGAGTTCGGCCACGTCCGGTTCACCGGTGTCGCACAGCAATTGGGCGTCGAGATCGAACGCCGCATCAACAAGGAGGTCCGCACCACGGTGCTGGGCCACGTGCAGCGCGGCGGCAAGCCCACTCCGTACGACCGCGTCCTCGCCACCCGTTTCGGCGTCAACGCCGTCGACGCCGTGCACGCGGGGGAGAAGGGCAAGATGGTCTCCCTCCAGGGCGCCGAGATCGGCCTGGTGGACCTCGAGGAGGCCGTCCGCCAGCTCAAGCGGGTTCCCGAGAGTCGCTACCTGGACGCGGCCGCCTTCTTCGGCTGACACCGAGGGGGTTCGGCCCACCGGTCCGCAGTAAACTCGGCACCATGACTGCTGCCACCTCATCGCACTCGACGAGCCTGATGGATTACGACGAGGTGATCTCCCGGTACGACCCCGTGCTGGGCATGGAGGTGCACGTCGAGCTCGGTACCGCCACCAAGATGTTCTGTGGGTGCCCCACCGAGTTCGGTGCCGAGCCCAACACCCAGGTGTGTCCGGTGTGCCTCGGCCTGCCGGGTGCGCTGCCGGTGGTCAACGCGGCTGCCGTCGAGTCCGCCATCCGGATCGGCCTCGCGCTGAACTGCTCCATCACGCCGTGGGGTCGGTTCGCGCGGAAGAACTACTTCTACCCGGACCAGCCGAAGAACTACCAGATCTCGCAGTACGACGAGCCGATCGCCACCGAGGGCTATCTCGACGTGGTGCTCGACGACGGGTCCACGTGGCGGGTCGACATCGAGCGCGCCCACATGGAGGAGGACACCGGCAAGTCGTTGCACGTCGGCGGCGCCACCGGTCGTATCGACGGAGCGAGTCACTCACTGCTGGACTACAACCGGGCCGGTGTGCCTCTCGTCGAGATCGTCACCAAGACCATCGAGGGCGCCGGCGACCGCGCGCCCGAGGTGGCCCGCGCCTACGTCACGGCGCTGCGGGAACTGATCCGCGAGCTCGGCGTGTCCGACGTGCGGATGGACCAGGGCTCGCTCCGGTGCGATGCCAACGTCTCACTGATGGAGAAGGGCGCCACCGAGTTCGGCACCCGGACCGAGACCAAGAACGTCAACTCCCTCAAGAGCGTCGAGGTCGCCGTCCGCTACGAGATGCGCCGTCAGGCAGCAGTTCTCGCGGAGGGCGGCGAGATCGTGCAGGAGACGCGGCACTTCCAGGAGGCCGACGGCAGCACGGCGCCCGGTCGCAAGAAAGAGACCGCGGAGGACTACCGCTACTTCCCGGAGCCCGATCTCGAGCCGGTCGCCCCGGACGCCGCCTGGGTCGAGGAACTGCGCGCCACCATTCCCGAGGCGCCGTGGATCACCCGCGCGCGCATCCAGAAGGAGTGGGGCTGGTCCGATCTCGTCATGCGCGACGTCGTCAACGCCGATGCGCTCGGCCTCATCACGGCGACCGTCGACGCCGGTGCGACACCCGACGCCGCCCGCAGCTGGTGGGTGGCGTACCTGTCGCAGCAGGCCAACACCCGCGGCGTCGACCTCGCGGACCTGGCGATCACCCCGGTTCAGGTGGCCCGCGTCGCCGCGCTGGTCGCCGACCGCACACTCACCAACGCCAACGCCCGCAAGGTGGTCGACGGTGTCCTCGATGGTGAGGGTGACCCCGACGCCGTCGTCGAGGCACGCGGACTCGCTGTCGTGCAAGACGATTCGGCGCTCGAGACGGCCGTGTCCGAGGCGCTCGCGGCCAACCCCTCCGTCGCGGAGAAGATCCGCGGCGGCAAGGTGCAGGCCGCCGGCGCCATCGTCGGTGCCGTCATGAAGGCGACCAAGGGCCAGGCCGACCCCGCGCGAGTCAAGGAACTCGTCATCGCCGCCTGCAGCTAGAGAGTCCGACCGACCGACCGGCCTCCCCGCCGACCGACCGACCGGCCTCCGGCCTTCCCGCTAGTCGCTCCCGCCGCCGCCGGCCGGCACCGGCACGATGACCACTCGGTCGTCCGTCGGCACCGGCTGGCCGCCGTCCTTGTTCACGGTGGTCACCCACACCTGGCCCTGAGCGCCGAGCGACGCACCACGCAGGCGGCCGTACCGGTCCTGTGCGGTGAGGGTCGGCGGCGTCGTCACCGCGTTGGTGTCCGGGTCCACGGGAACCAGTGCCAGCGCACGGGCACCGGACATCGACACGGCCACCGAGCCGGGTGCGGCCGCGCATCCGCCGACGCCCGGCTTGTCCGGCCACGTCCACACGGGACTGACGACGGCACCCTCGGGCGTGATGCGGGACAGCCGGTCCTCGGTGGCCGTCGCATCGGTCACCCAGGTGCTGCCCGTGGCGTCGATGCAGACGTCGCCGGCGCGGCCGATGCCGCTCATGACGACGCGGGGAGCCGAGGTGGAGTCGACACGCGGGTCGGTGACGGCCAGAACCTTGCCTGCGAGCGACGCCGGGTTCGCCGCAGCGGCGGGATCGCCCCCGTCGCCGGTGATCACCCGGAGTTCGTCGGGTGACGAGAAATCGAGGGCACCCGAGCTGGTGGTCCCGCGGGGGATGCCGGCGAGCACGGTCTTCGGGACGTCTCCCGCCGCGATGCGTACCACGCGGTTGTCGGTCGCCGTCGTGATGTACGCGTAGAGGAGGCGGTCCTCGTCGTAGGTGGGGGACAGCGTGATGTCGAGCAGTCCGCCGTCGCCGTCGCCGTCGACCGGGACGGTCACGACGGGTCGGGGTGCCTGGCCCGGAGCCACCTGGAAGATGGTGCCGGTGCGACGCTCGCCGACCAGGGCCGATGCCCCGCCGGGGAGGACGACGAGGCCGGACAGGGTGTCGAGACAGGTCGCGACCACGTTGGGATCCGGATCCACGCAGGGCCCGGTGGCCGGTGACGGCGCGGGCGGCGTGCTGGAACCCGGCGCTCCCGGCTCCACCGGTTCGATGTCGGCAGCGCCGAACGTGGGTTCGGGGGAGAACTCCGTCGAGGCGGAGTCGTCGAAGCGTGCGCATCCCGCGGAGGCCGTGACGATCGCCATCACCGCCGCGCCGAGCACGAACGATCGCCGGGCCGCGCGCCGAGTCCCACCCACTGTCATGAGATCCCACGGTACGGGTCGCGCCTGCGCCGGGAACGGGCCCGCCGCATCTACGCTGATGCACGTGAGTGAGAAGTCCGATGACACAGGCCGTTCCCCGTCCGGTTACGAGCCGGCGGCGAGTCCCTACGACCAGCCGACCGAGCGGATAGGCGGGGGCAGCGGAGCACAGCTCCCGCGCACCGACGACGAACTCGACGCCGACCGGTCGCGTACCGCGCATCCCACCGAGAAGCTCACCGGCTACCCCGGTGACACGACGACGGCGAGTCGCACCGAACCGGCCTACGACGACAGCGCGACGCGCGCGATCCCGGTGGCAGGAACCGACCGCACGGCGACCCCGGCCGAGGTGCGGCCCGAGGTGGTCCCGGAGCGTCGCGGCACGCTCGATCTCGGACTGCTGATCCTGCGCGTGAGCGTCGGCGCGATCGTGCTTGTGCACGGTCTGCAGAAGCTCACGGGATGGTTCGACGGTCCCGGGCTCTCGGGCTTCCAGGAGATCGTCGCCGGGTCCGGCTACGACCAGGCACGTCTGCTGTCCATTCTCGGTGCGGTCGGCGAGGTCGCCGGCGGTGCGCTGCTGATCCTCGGCCTGGCCACGCCTCTCGCGGGTGCCGCAGTCCTCGCCGTCATGATCAACGCCTGGCTCGTGCGTCAGGTCGGCGAGCCGGGGTTGCAGTTCTTCGCCCCTGCAGGTGTCGAGTACGAGACGCTGCTGGTGCTGGCGTCGGCGTCCATCATCCTCACGGGCCCCGGACGGATCGCCGTGGACGGCGGACGTGGATGGGCGCGCCGCCCCTTCATCGGGTCGTTCCTCGCGTTGGCCATCGGCATCGGCGGTGCTGCAGCGCTGTGGATCTTCCTGAACGGCGCCGACCCCTTCGCCTGATCCGTGCGTCACCGTCCACAACTCGGCCGGATCGACGGGATTCCGTCGATCCGGCCGAGTTGTGGTCGTTCAGGCCCGCGGTTCGGCCTCGTCCTGCTCGACGGCGGACTCGGCCTCGACCGGCTCGTCCTGAGCGGGCTCCTCGACCGGCGACGGATCCGGCACCGCGCCGCCGCTCGCCGCGGACAGAAGCGGGAGCTTGTCGACGGTCACGCCCGGCATCCGGACGGTCGAGCCGTCCTCGAGGGTCGCCTTGCCCCACCCGAGCTTCGGGAACAGCAGTCCCGTCACGGACGACCACGGCACCGTGGTGGAACGGAACGCCCGGCGCGAGACGAACCGCTCCGGAGTGACGGTGGTCCGGACGCGGATGATCCAGTACCCCAGCAGGACCGGGAGCGCGAGCATCCACCCGAAGAGCTCCGGCGCCCCGACCACGGGGAACGTGACCCCGAACAGGAACAGCGCCACGCCGGACAGCGCCAGGGCCGGGATGCGGAACACCGTGGGGGCCGCGGGGGAGGCGTCGGAAGTGGGGCTCTCGGTATGGGAGACTGTCACCGGTGGTTCGGACTGCTGCGAAGACGACACCCCTCCATCTTCGCACTGCATAACGCCATCCCACATAATGGGACAACGAGTTCGGTAAGTTTGACTGGCACCGCATCACGCGCCTAACGTCACACGCGTGAAGCGTGAAGAGTTCCTCGTAATCGGCAGGCGCGTCGTCGCCTGAGCCGAAACGTCTTCACGCTCAGCCACGACGCGCCACCCTCGTACAGCATCTGCTGGCGAGGGTTTTTTCTTGCCCGGATGAAGTTCTAAGGAAGCACCAGTGAGCGCACCCACCGCCCGGCCCGGCCCGGCACCACGCAAGGCTCCGCCCGCCGCCGATCGTCCCACTCCGTCCGCGACGCCGCAGCGTCGTCCCCTCGCGCCCGAGCGCGTGACCGGAGCGAAGTCCGTCGTCCGCGCACTCGAGGAGCTCGAGGTCGACGTCGTCTTCGGCATTCCCGGTGGTGCCGTACTTCCCGTCTACGATCCGCTGCTCGACTCGGCGAAGGTCCGGCACGTGCTGGTGCGACACGAGCAGGGTGCCGGCCACGCCGCCACCGGCTACGCGCAGGCCACCGGCCGCGTCGGCGTGTGCATCGCGACGTCCGGTCCCGGCGCCACCAACCTGGTGACGCCGCTGGCCGATGCGCAGATGGACTCCGTCCCGGTCGTCGCCATCACCGGACAGGTCGGCCGCGCGCTGATCGGTACCGACGCCTTCCAGGAAGCCGACATCTCGGGCATCACGATGCCCGTCACCAAGCACAACTTCCTCATCACCGACCCGCTCGACATCCCGCGCATGATCGCCGAGGCCTTCTACCTGGCGTCCTCAGGACGACCGGGCGCGGTGCTCGTCGACATCCCGAAGGACGTCCTGCAGGCGCAGACCACCTTCTCGTGGCCGCCGGAGATGAAGCTGCCGGGCTACCGCCCGGTGACGAAGCCGCACGGCAAGCAGGTGCGTGAGGCCGCGCGGCTCATCGCGGCAGCGAAGAAGCCGGTGCTGTACTGCGGCGGCGGCATCATCAAGTCGAACTCGTCGCCCGAGCTCCTCGAGCTGGCGGAGCTCACCGGCATCCCCGTCGTGACGACGCTGATGGCACGCGGCGTCTTCCCGGACAGCCACGACCTGAACCTCGGTATGCCCGGCATGCACGGCACCGTGGCCGCGGTAGCCGCACTGCAGAAGAGTGATCTGCTGATCACGCTCGGTGCTCGCTTCGACGACCGCGTGACCGGACAGCTCGATTCCTTCGCCCCCGAGGCGAAGGTCGTCCACGCCGACATCGATCCCGCCGAGATCGGCAAGAACCGGTTCGCCGACGTGCCGATCGTGGGCGACTGCCGCGAGGTCATCGTCGAGCTCATCGAGGCCATCCGTGCGGACCAGGCCACCGGCACCGCGCTGGATCTCGCCGACTGGTGGACCTACCTCGACAACGTGCGGCGCACCTACCCGCTGAGCTACGACCGTCCGTCGGACGGTGCGATGTCGCCCGAGTTCGTGATTCAGTCGATCGGCAAGTTCGCCGGACCCGACGCGATCTACTGCGCCGGGGTCGGACAGCACCAGATGTGGGCCGCTCAGTTCATCAGTTACGAGAAGCCGCGGACGTGGCTCAACTCGGGTGGACTCGGCACGATGGGCTACGCGGTCCCGGCTGCGATGGGCGCCAAGATGGGTCTGCCCGACACCGAGGTCTGGGCCATCGACGGTGACGGCTGCTTCCAGATGACCAACCAGGAGCTCGCGACCTGTGCGGTCGAGGGCATCCCGATCAAGGTCGCCGTCATCAACAACGGCAACCTCGGCATGGTGCGGCAGTGGCAGACGCTCTTCTACGAGGAGCGCTACTCCAACACCGAGCTCGGCACGCACGGCGCCGTCCGCATCCCCGACTTCCTCAAGCTCGCCGAGGCGCTGGGATGCGTCGGACTGCGGTGCGAGCGTGAGGAGGACGTCGACGCGGTGATCGCGCAGGCGCGTGCGATCAACGATCGACCGGTCGTCATCGACTTCATCGTCGGCAAGGACGCCCAGGTGTGGCCGATGGTCGCTGCGGGCACCGGCAACTCCGAGATCATGGCCGCCCGCGGCATCCGTCCTCTGTTCGACAACGACGAGGAAGCTGCGCAGGAGCCCGGCTCGGTCGGCGACGTCACCGAGGCGGCCCAGGGCGCGAATTCGAAAGGCATCGACCTGTGAGCACCAGTCACACCCTGAGCGTTCTCGTCGAGGACAAGCCGGGCGTGCTCGCACGCGTGGCGTCGCTGTTCTCGCGCCGCGGGTTCAACATCGCCTCCCTCGCGGTGGGCGGCACCGAGGTGCCCGAGATCTCGCGCATGACCATCGTCGTCACGGTCGACGAGTTCCCGCTCGAGCAGGTGACGAAGCAGCTGAACAAGCTCGTCAACGTCATCAAGATCGTCGAGCAGGAAGCCGACTCGTCGGTCGCCCGTGAGCTCGTGCTCATCAAGGTCCGCGCCGACGCGAGCGTGCGGAGCGAGGTCATCGAGACGGTGAACCTGTTCCGCGCCAAGGTCATCGACGTCTCGCCGGAGGCAGTCACCGTCGAGGCGACCGGTACCCGCTCGAAGCTCGAGGCGTTGCTCCGGATGCTCGACCCGTACGGTGTTCGCGAGATCGTCCAGTCCGGCGTCGTCGCGGTGGGTCGTGGACCGAAGTCCATCACCGCGTCCCGCTAGTCACCCAACCCAGTAGTTTCGATTACCCGGTCACATGCGACCGGGACAGATGTAGGAGGAAACCACAGTGGCAGTCGAGATGTTCTACGACGACGATGCCGATCTCTCGATCATCCAGGGCCGCAAGGTCGCTGTGATCGGATACGGAAGCCAGGGCCATGCGCACTCGCTCAGCCTGCGCGACTCGGGCGTCGACGTCCGTATCGGTCTGAAGGAAGGCTCCAAGTCGCGTGACAAGGCTGCCGAGCAGGGCCTCGGCGTGGGCACGCCGGCGGAGGTCTCCGAGTGGGCCGACGTCATCATGCTGCTCGCTCCGGACACCGCCCAGGCGCAGATCTTCAAGGACGACATCGAGCCCAACCTCAAGGACGGCGACGCGCTGTTCTTCGGCCACGGCCTGAACATCCACTTCAAGCTCATCGAGGCCCCGGCCAACATCACCGTCGGCATGGTCGCCCCCAAGGGACCCGGCCACCTCGTGCGCCGTCAGTTCGTCGACGGCAAGGGTGTTCCCGCCCTGATCGCCGTCGACCAGGATCCGAAGGGTGAGGGCCAGGCTCTCGCGCTGTCCTACGCCCGCGGCATCGGCGGCACGCGTGCCGGCGTCATCAAGACCACGTTCAAGGAAGAGACCGAGACCGACCTCTTCGGTGAGCAGGCCGTGCTGTGCGGCGGTACCGAGGAGCTGGTGAAGACCGGCTTCGAGGTCATGGTCGAGGCCGGCTACGCGCCCGAGATGGCGTACTTCGAGGTGCTGCACGAGCTCAAGCTCATCGTCGACCTCATGTACGAGGGCGGCATCGCGCGCATGAACTACTCGGTGTCCGACACCGCGGAGTTCGGCGGCTACCTCTCCGGGCCGCGCGTCATCGATGCCGGCACCAAGGAGCGCATGAAGGCGATCCTGGCCGACATCCAGTCGGGCGAGTTCACCAAGCGCCTCGTGGCCAACGTCGAGAACGGCAACACCGAGCTCGAGGGCCTGCGAAAGCAGAACGCCGAGCACCCCATCGAGGTCACGGGCAAGAAGCTGCGCGACCTCATGAGCTGGGTCGACCGTCCCATCACCGAGACGGCCTGACTCTCGCATTCCTGACACGGGGCACCCGCGGTCGAGTTCCTCGACCTCGGGTGCCCTGCGTCGGGTCGCGGCTCGGCCACTAGGCTGACGCCCGCACGAATCCGGAACCACACCTCTTCTCCGTCACCTGATCAGGGAGTTCTCCACGTGAGCCAGCCAGGCCGCCCCGTCGTCCTCATCGCCGACAAACTTGCGCAGTCCACCGTCGAGGCTCTCGGCGACGGAGTCGAGGTCCGGTGGGTGGACGGTCCGGATCGTCCGGCCCTCCTCGCCGCGGTCCCCGATGCCGACGCCATCCTGGTCCGCTCCGCGACCACGGTCGATGCCGAGGTGCTCGCTGCCGGTACCAAGCTCAAGATCGTCGCCCGCGCCGGCGTCGGCCTGGACAACGTCGACGTCCCCGCAGCCACCGAGCGCGGCGTGCTCGTCGTCAACGCCCCCACGTCCAACATCCACACCGCTGCCGAACACGCGGTGACGCTCCTGCTCTCGGCTGCTCGCCAGATCCCCGCCGCCGACGCCACGCTGCGTCAGCACGAGTGGAAGCGCAGCAAGTTCAACGGCGTCGAGATCTTCGGCAAGACCGTCGGCGTGGTCGGGCTCGGCCGTATCGGTCAGCTCTTCGCGCAGCGTCTCGCCGCGTTCGAGACGCACATCATCGCGTACGACCCCTACGTCTCGCCGGCTCGTGCCGCGCAGCTCGGTATCGAGCTGGTCAGCCTCGACGAGCTTCTCGAGCGCGCCGACATGTTCTCCGTGCACCTGCCGAAGACCCCCGAGACGAAGGGTCTGATCGGCAGGGAGGCGCTCGCCCGGACCAAGAAGGGCGTCATCGTCGTCAACGCTGCCCGCGGTGGACTGGTCGACGAGCAGGCTCTCGCCGACGCGATCACCAGCGGCCACGTCTTCGCCGCGGGTATCGACGTCTACGCGAGCGAGCCCTGCACCGACAGCCCGCTGTTCGAGCTCCCGCAGGTCGTCGTCACCCCGCACCTCGGTGCCTCGACCACCGAGGCCCAGGACCGCGCCGGCACCGACGTCGCCAAGTCCGTCCTGCTCGCCCTCGCCGGCGAGTTCGTGCCCGACGCGGTGAACGTCTCCGGCGGTGCCGTCGGCGAGGAGGTCGCGCCGTGGCTCGACATCGTGCGCAAGCAGGGCGTCCTGCTGGGTGCCCTGTCGGACGAGCTCCCGACGTCGCTGTCCGTCGACGTGCGCGGTGAGCTGGCGTCCGAGGACGTCGACATCCTCAAGCTGTCGGCGCTGCGGGGACTGTTCTCCGCCGTCATCGAGGACGCGGTCACCTTCGTCAACGCACCGTCGCTCGCCGAGGAGCGTGGTGTCACGGCCGACGTGACCAAGGCCAGCGAGAGCCCCAACCACCGGAGCGTCGTCGACGTCCGTGCGGTCTACGGCGACGGGACCGTCGTCAACGTCGCGGGCACCCTCACCGGTCCCCAGCACGTGGAGAAGATCGTCAACATCAACGGCCGCAACTTCGATCTGCGCGCCGAGGGCAAGAACCTCATCGTGACGTACGACGACCGTCCCGGCTCGCTCGGACGCATCGGCACCGCCCTGGGCGACGCCGGTGTCGACATCGCCGCCGCGGCACTCAGCCAGGACGCGGAGGGCGGTGGCGCCACCATCCTGCTGCGCGTCGATCGTGATGTGGCGCAGGACGTTCGGGACGCCATCGCCGCCTCCGTGGGCGCGACGACCATCGAGCTGGTCGACCTGTCCTGATGTCGACGCCGAACGAGGGGACTTCGATGAAGCTGGGTGTCGTGGCCGGAGACGGCATCGGACCGGAGGTGGTGGCCGAGGCACTCAAGGTGCTCGAGGTGGTCGCGCCCGGTGCGGAGACCACGGAGTACGACCTGGGTGCACGGCGCTATCACGCGACGGGGGAGATCCTGCCGCCGTCGGTGCTCGAGGAGCTCCGCGGCCACGACGCCATCCTGCTCGGCGCCATCGGTGATCCGTCGGTGCCCAGCGGTGTGCTCGAGCGCGGATTGTTGCTGACCGCACGATTCGCGCTGGATCACCACATCAACCTGCGCCCGTCCAAGCTGTACCCGGGTGTCGTCGGTCCGTTGGCGGGCAACAAGCCGGTCGACATCGTCGTCGTGCGGGAGGGCACCGAGGGCCCGTACACGGGCAACGGCGGCGCCATCCGCGTCGGCACTCCGCACGAGGTCGCCACCGAGGTCAGCCTCAACACGCGGTTCGGTGTGGAGCGCGTGGTCCGTGACGGCTTCGCGCGAGCGATGGGTCGTCGCAAGCACGTGACCCTGCTGCACAAGACCAACGTGCTGGGGTTCGCGGGATCGCTGTGGAAGCGGACGGTCGACGAGGTCGCTGCCGAGTTCCCCGACGTCGAGGTGGCGTACCAGCACATCGACGCGGCGACGATCCACCTGGTGACCGACCCGGGCCGCTTCGACGTGATCGTCACCGACAATCTCTTCGGCGACATCATCACCGATCTCGCGGCCGCGGTCGCCGGTGGTATCGGTCTGGCCGCGAGCGCGAACATCGATGCGACGCGCACGAATCCGAGCATGTTCGAGCCCGTGCACGGCAGTGCACCGGACATCGCCGGCAAGGGAATCGCCGATCCGACGGCCGCCATCCTGTCGGTGTCGCTCCTCCTCGCACATCTCGGCGAGACCGAGGCGGCGGCGCGCGTCGAGTCCGCCGTCGCGCAGGACCTGGCGACGCGCACCGCCGGGGACCCGGGCACGACCGCGACGATCGGCGATCGGATCGCCTCACTGGTGTAGTCGGTCTCGCGCTTCTCGCGGAATGGTCGGTACCGCGAGAAGCGCGATCGCCGCGGACACCCCGAACGCCACCGCGTACGACGTGTGCGTGATCAGGGCGCCGAACACCGGGGGAACCGCCGACGCGGCGATGAACTGACTGGTGTTCTGCGCGCCGAGTGCTCGCCCGCTCCAGAACGGACCCGCCCGCTCGGCCACGGCGGTGAATGCGAGCCCGTTGGGTGACACCGTCGCCACCGACGCGACCACGAGTATCACCGCCGATACCGCGAGGCCCGCGGCGTCCGCGATCGCCAGCGCGGCCATCACGGCCACGACGCCGACGGCGACCCACCGCATCGGTCCGAGTCTGCTGCCCACCCGGTCCGACACTGCGCCGGCGGCGATGCGTCCTCCCGCTCCGAGGATCTGCGAGACGGTGATCAGGACACCGGCGGCCTCCGGGGACCAGGCCCGTTGGTCCACGAGCCAGACGAGGGCGAACGTCCACACCACGTACTGCGGCACCACCAGCGCGACCGACGCACCGTGTATGCGCCAGAGATCGCGACGCCCGCGGTAGGGGTTCGCGAGGAGATCGGCACTCGAGGCGGCCGATCGGGAGGGCCGCGGCGGATCGAACACACCGACGAGGCAGGCGAGAGCGGAGAGGGCGGACGCGACCGCGGGAAGGAGCATCGCGGTTCCCACTCCGTGATCGCGGGCGATACCGGGAATCAGCAACGCGGACAGTGCGACTCCGAGAGGGAGTGACATCTGCCGGATGCCCATCGCCAGGCCGCGGCGGTGGGGAGGGAACCACCCCACCACCACGCGTCCGGTGGCGGAGTTCACGCTGGCGGCGGCCATGCCGCCGAGCAGCAGGAAGACGGCCAGCGCCACCGTGGATTCCGTCGCGGCGGCGCAGAAGGCGGCCATCGACGTCAGCACGGAACCAGCGATCAGGGATCGCCGTTCGCCCACGCGGTCGACGACGGCGCCCCACGCGAACAGCGTCAGGACGATGCCGGCCGTCGGCATCGCCACGACCAGACCCGCCGACGCGAGCGAGAGTCCGCGCTGATCCCGAAGTGCGGGGATGAGGAAGGCGGCGCCGTTCAGAAGCAGTGCCGTGGAGGCCGTCGCGAGCATGCCGATCACGAGCATCGCCCACCGACCCGCCGTGGACGTGGTGTAGCGCTGGACGCGACTCATACCGGCTCCGTTCTCACTATGTGGGACAACATTCTCGCCTGTTGAACTCCCGGTCGCCGATGCTACCCCGTAGGTGATCGTCGTTCGTCGCCCGCCGGTGTCCGCTCGACGCCGCTCGATAGACTTCCGCCATGCGTCTTGGTCGAGTAGCGAGTCCCGACGGTGTTGCATTCGTCGCCATCGAAGGCGACGGAGACGAGAGGACGGCGCGAGAGATCGCGGAACATCCCTTCGGCACACCCACCTTCACCGGCCGGAGCTGGTCCCTGGCCGATGTCCGCCTGCTGGCGCCCATTCTGGCCAGCAAGGTGATCTGCATCGGCAAGAACTACGCGGCGCACGCCGCGGAGATGGGCTCGGACGCACCCGAGGACCCGGTCATCTTCATCAAGCCCAACACGTCCATCGTCGGACCCGGTGCGAACATCGTGCGTCCGCCGACGTCGTCCGAGGTCCACTTCGAAGGTGAGCTCGCGGTGGTCATCGGCCGTCCGTGCAAGGACGTTCCGGCAGCACGCGCTCTCGACGTGGTGCTCGGCTACACCGTTGCGAACGACGTCACGGCCCGCGACAACCAGCGCCACGACGGTCAGTGGACCCGCGCCAAGGGTTACGACACCTTCTGCCCACTCGGCCCGTGGATCGAGACCTCGCTCGACGCCTCGGATCTCGCTCTGACCACCACGGTGGACGGCGCGGTGAAGCAGAACAGCCGTACGTCGCTCCTGCTGCACGACGTGCCGAAGATCATCGAGTGGATCTCGTCGGTGATGACGCTGCTTCCCGGTGACGTCATCCTGACCGGCACCCCGGAAGGCGTGGGGCCGATCGTGGCGGGCGAGAGCGTGTCCGTCGAGATCGAGGGCATCGGCACGCTGACCAATCCGGTGGTGGACAAGTGACCGCCGCGAGCATTCCCGCATCCGACGTCCGCGTCCGGTTCTGCCCGTCGCCCACCGGAACCCCGCACGTCGGGCTGGTGCGCACGGCGCTGTTCAACTGGGCGTTCGCCCGCCATCACGGCGGCGCATTCGTGTTCCGCATCGAGGACACCGACGCGGCACGTGATTCCGAGGAGTCGTACCAGGCGCTGCTCGACGCACTGCGGTGGCTCGGACTCGACTGGGACGAGGGTCCCGAGGTCGGTGGGCCGTACGAGCCGTACCGACAGTCGTTGCGCCGCGATCAGCACCTCGCCGTGGTGCAGCAGCTCGTCGACGCGGGGGAGGCGTACGAGAGCTTCTCCACACCGGAGGAGGTGGAGGCGCGGCATCTCGCGGCCGGCCGGGATCCGAAGTTGGGCTTCGACAATCACGACCGCACGCTGACCGACGAGCAGCGGGAGGCCTTCCGCGCCGAGGGACGCAAGCCCGTCGTCCGGTTGCGTATGCCCGATCACGATCTGTCGTGGAACGACCTCGTGCGCGGCGAGACGACGTTCCGCGCCGGCACGGTCCCCGACTTCGCGCTCACCCGCGGCAACGGTGTCCCGCTGTACACGTTGGTGAACCCCGTGGACGACGCGTTGATGAAGATCACGCACGTCCTGCGCGGTGAGGACCTGCTGTCCTCGACCCCGCGTCAGATCGCGCTGTACGAAGCCCTCGTGCGCATCGGTGTGGCAGAACGCATTCCGCAGTTCGGGCACCTCCCGTTCGTGATGGGGCAGGGCAACAAGAAGTTGTCGAAGCGCGACCCCGAGGCCGATCTCTTCCTGCACCGGGAGCGCGGGTTCGTCCCCGAAGGTCTGCTGAACTACCTGGCTCTCCTCGGGTGGGGATTCTCCGAGGACCGGGACGTGTTCTCGCTCGACGAGATGGTGGGTGCCTTCGACATCTCGACGGTCAACTCGAACCCGGCCCGCTTCGACCAGAAGAAGGCCGACGCCATCAACGCCGAACACATCCGATTGCTCGAGCCGGCCGACTTCGCCGCGCGCCTGCGGGCGTATCTCGAGACGCACGGCCATCCGATCGGGGTGTCGGACGCAGCGTTCGCCGAGGCCGCGGAACTGGTGCAGACGCGCATCGTCGTGCTGTCCGACGCCTGGGGACTGCTGAAGTTCCTGCTTGCCCCCGCCGACGAGTTCACGGTCGATCCGGCATCGGCAGCCAAGAATCTGGGCGCCGACGCGGCACCCGTTCTGGACGCGACGGTGAGCGCCGTCGAGGGCGCACCGGAGTGGACTGCGGAGGCCTTGGAGTCGGCTCTCAAGGTCGCGCTGATCGACGAGATGGAGCTGAAGCCGCGTAAGGCGTTCGCGCCGGTGCGCGTGGCGGTGACCGGTTCCCACATCAGCCCACCGCTGTACGAGTCGATGGTGCTGCTGGGCCGGGAGCTGACGCTGGCCCGGTTGCGGTCGGCCCGTGCGTCGATCGTCTGAGGTGACTAGGGGCAGTTCGGGCGAAAGGGTGTGGTGATGAGCTTCACCGATCGGATCGACAGATTTCAGCAGCGGCATCCCGCCATGGGATTCCCGTTGGCCGTGTTCTACAAGTTCTTCGACGACCAGGGCGGCTACCTGGCAGCGCTCATCGCCTACTTCGGTTTCATCTCGCTGTTCCCGTTGCTGCTGCTGTTCTCCACCGTCCTGGGCATCGTCCTGGCCGGTGATCCCGAATTGCAGCAACGCATCATCGATTCGGCCATGAGCCAGATCCCCTTGATCGGTGAACAACTCGGCCAACCGGAAGGGCTGAGCGGGGGGACCGGGGCCATCGTCATCGGTGTCCTGGGATCGCTCTACGGCGGTCTGGGCGTGGCAGTGGCCGCACAGAACGCGATGAACGTCGCCTGGTCCGTCCCGAAGAACGATCGCCCCGATCCCGTCCGGGCGCGGGTGCGCGGCTTCGGCCTGCTGCTGACCGTCGGGACGGCCGTCATCGGCGTCACGGTCCTGAACGGTTTCAACGCGGCGGGCTTCTTCGGCACGGTCGCACAGGTGCTCGTCACGATCGCGGCGATCGTGCTCAACACCGCCACGTTCGTCGTGGCGTTCCGGCTCGGGACCACGCGTGCGGTGAGCGTGCGCGACGTGCTTCCCGGAGCCGTCATCGGCGCGCTGCTGTGGCAGGCCCTGCAGTCCTTCGGTGGGCTGTACGTCCAACGCGTCGTCGGCGGTGCGGACACCACCAACGGTGTGTTCGCGATCGTCCTCGGGCTGCTCGCGTTCCTCTACATCTCCTCGCTGGTGTTGGTGCTGTGCATCGAGGTGAACGTCGTGCGGACCGACAGGTTGCACCCGCGCGCTCTGCTCACCCCGTTCACGGACAACGTCGAACTGACCGACGGTGATCGAGACGCGTACACGGCACAGGCGGAGGCGCAGCGAAGCAAGGGTTTCGAGGAGATCGAGGTCACCTTCGGCGAGCCCGACGGGTCGCAGTCGACCGACTCGGCCCGCTGACCAGCCGATTTGGTGAATGCGGGATGGTGTTTGGTAGTGTTCTCCACGGCTCGAAACGGCCCGGAGAACGCGGCCGGACCAGGCCATTGGGGTATGGTGTAATTGGCAACACAGCGGTTTCTGGTACCGCCATTCTAGGTTCGAGTCCTGGTACCCCAGCAGAGAAACACCCGATTTCGTCGGATGCTCTCGGCCGGTTATGCTCGTCCGGTTGCTCCACCTGATTCACAGATGAAGATCCTGGCCCCGTCGTCTAGCGGCCTAGGACGCCGCCCTCTCAAGGCGGTAGCGCGGGTTCGAATCCCGTCGGGGCTACAACATTCGAGGACCACCGCGATGCGGTGGTCCTCGTTTTCGTCGATGCGGTACCAGATGGTTTGGTTCGACTGGTGGGCGAGTGTCCGATTGTCGTACGTTGTTTGTGTGTCTTCACTACTGATTGCTGTTCCCGTCTACGGCCAGATCGAATACACCCATGCCTTGGTGAAGGATCTGCGGCGGGAGAACGCCACCTTCGTGATCATCGACAACCGCGGTGACTACATCCCGCTCGCCGACGAGCGCGTCGTCACGCCCGGCCGCAATCTCGGCTGGGCCGGCGGGTCGAACCTCGGGTTCCGCATCGCCTTCAGCGACGGCCACACCCATGCGATGACGCTGAACAACGACACGCGGTTGTCCCGCGGGTTCCTCGACGCGGTGACCGACCCGCAACTGCCGTCCGATGCGGGCATCGTCGTGCCGGTCTACGACGATGCCTATGGCCACCGAGACATGAAGACGACCTACTCGGGGCCCGCCGAGGACTACGTCCCGGTCGACCGGTACCGCAAGTGCTTCGCCGTGGACGGAACCGCCATGACGATCACGAAGGACACCTGGCTCGCACTCGGCGGGTACGACGAACGCAACTTCGGGTCCACGGGCTGGGGTGCGGACGTCGACTTCTGCATCCGCGCCACAGCAGAGGGATTCGGCAGCTATGTCACCGAGCGCGCGTTCATCAACCACTTCGGCCGCGCAACGGCCATCGCGATGATGGGCAACCGCAAGTATCTCGCCAAGTCTGCGGTGGGCATGGTGGGCGGTGTGCTGCGCCTGCACCGGGGCAACGTGAGGAAGTGGCTGTCCACGCCGCAGCCGACAGTGCACGAGTTCGAGCGCTCCGACGCCGTCTCGTCGAGAGGGCACGTTCCGATGACCCGGTCGGCGCAGCGTCGGAGCCAACGGTGGGGCGAGCGTTCGCACGGCTGATCCGGTACGCGAGACCGAACCCCCGGATCGGCCGGGCTCCGCCTCAGAGGCGCTTCTGCACGGCGTCCGCGGCCGCGAGAAGGTCGGCGGCCCAGCGCGCTCCGGGGCGGCGCCCCATGCGATCGATCGGGCCGGACACGGAGATCGCGGCGACCACGCGGTCGTCGCGTCCGCGGATCGGTGCGGCGACGCTGGCGACGCCGGGCTCGCGCTCGGCGGCGCTCTGCGCCCAGCCGCGCTTGCGTACCTCGGCGAGCACTCGCTCACCGAAGGCTGCGTCGGGGAGGACGCCGCGCTGTAGTGCGGGGTCGGCCCATGCCAACAGCACCTTGGCGCCGGAGCCGGCGGTGAGGGGGAGGCGGGCGCCGACGAGCACGGTGTCGCGCAGCCCGGTGGGAGGTTCCATGGAGGCCACGCACACGCGCACCGTGCCGTCGATGCGGTAGACCTGCACGCTCTCCCCGGTGATCTCGCGCAGCCGTGGCAGCACCATGGCCGCGGCGTCGAGAAGAGGGTCCTCGGCGGTGTGCGCGAGTTCGGCGAGCGCCGGCCCCGGTCGCCACAGTCCGTCGGCGTCGCGGCTCAGCATGCGGTGCGTCTCGAGTCCGATGGCGAGCCGATGCGCGGTGGCGCGGGGGAGCCCGGTGGCGGAACACAGGTCGGCGAGGCTGCACGGTTCGAGTGACGCAGCCTGCAGAACGCTCATTGCTTTGTCCAGAACGCCGATGCCGCTATGCTGTCCCATGTAGCGATACTAGCGTCTCACAACGTGAGATGGTGATCGTCGTCGGTCGAAAGGTGGAGTCATGGCAGCGAAGACCCTGGCGGAGAAGGTCTGGGATCAGCACGTCGTCGTTCGCGGCGGTGGTGAGGGTGACGCGACCAAGCCGGATCTCGTCTACATCGATCTCCACCTCGTGCACGAGGTCACCAGCCCGCAGGCGTTCGACGGACTGCGTCTGGCCGGTCGGCCAGTGCGACGGCCCGATCTGACGATCGCGACGGAGGACCACAACGTCCCGACGGTCGACATCGACCAGCCGATCGCGGATCTCGTCTCCCGGACGCAGGTGGACACCCTGCGGCGCAACTGCGAGGAGTTCGGCATCCGCCTGCACTCGATGGGCGACATCGAGCAGGGCATCGTGCACATCATCGGGCCCCAGCTCGGTCTGACGCAGCCGGGAACCACTGTCGTGTGCGGGGACAGCCACACCTCGACGCACGGCGCGTTCGGCGCCCTCGCGATGGGCATCGGCACCAGTGAGGTCGAGCACGTGCTGGCGACCCAGACACTGTCGTTGCGCCCCTTCAAGACCATGTCGGTCACGGTGGACGGCGAGCTCGGTGACGACGTCGGCAGCAAGGACCTGATCCTGGCGGTCATCGCACAGATCGGTACGGGCGGTGGGCAGGGCTACGTCATCGAGTACCGCGGCGAGGCCATCCGGAAGATGTCGATGGAAGCGCGGATGACCATCTGCAACATGTCCATCGAGGCGGGCGCGCGCGCGGGCATGATCGCCCCCGACGAGATCACGTTCGAGTACATCAAGGGTCGGCCGCACGCTCCCTCCGGTGAGCTGTGGGAGCAGGCCGTCGCCGACTGGTCCACGCTCGTCACCGACGACGGTGCCGTCTTCGACAAGGAAGTGCGGATCGACGGGTCGGCGCTGACTCCGTTCGTCACGTGGGGCACCAACCCTGGTCAGGGCGCCCCCCTCAGTGCGTCGGTACCCGATCCGGCCGAGATCCTCGACGAGGGCGAGAGTCAGTCCGCCGAGAAGGCGCTCACCTACATGGGTCTGGAGCCGGGCACGCCGTTGCGCGACATCGCGGTCGACACCGTCTTCCTGGGGTCCTGCACCAACGGTCGGATCGAGGATCTCCGTGTGGCAGCGAAGATCTTGGACGGCCGTACCGTTGCCGACGGTGTGCGGATGCTCGTCGTTCCCGGCTCGATGCGCGTGCGCGCACAGGCCGAGGACGAGGGACTGGGCGCGATCTTCACTGCCGCAGGGGCGGAATGGCGCCAGGCGGGGTGCTCGATGTGTCTCGGCATGAATCCCGATCAGCTCGCTCCGGGTGAGCGATCGGCCTCGACGTCGAACCGCAACTTCGAAGGGCGCCAGGGCAAGGGCGGCCGTACGCACCTCGTCTCGCCGGCCGTCGCCGCCGCCACCGCGGTGCGTGGACGGTTGTCGGCTCCCGCCGATCTCGGCTGAGTCGACCGAGAATCCGTCCGCCCCGTCCCTTTTACGCCCCGTCAGGAGCTCGTCATGGAATCGTTCACCACGCACACCGGAATCGGTGTCCCGCTGCGCCGCAGCAACGTCGACACCGACCAGATCATCCCCGCCGTGTACCTCAAGCGCGTGACCCGAACGGGTTTCGAGGACGGGCTCTTCGCGGGGTGGCGCACCGATCCCGGTTTCGTCCTCAACACCCCGCCGTTCGACAAGGGTTCAGTTCTCGTCGCCGGACCCGATTTCGGCACCGGGTCCTCTCGGGAGCACGCCGTGTGGGCACTCTCGGACTACGGATTCCGGGCCGTGATCGCGTCCAGATTCGCCGACATCTTCCGCGGAAACGCCGGAAAGGCGGGTCTGCTGGCCGCCGTTGTCGAGCAATCGGATGTGGAACTGCTGTGGAAATTGCTCGACGAGCGCCCCGGGACGGAACTCACCGTCGACCTCGAGACGAAGACGATCAGCGCCGGAACACTGGTGGTGCGCTTCGATATTGACGACTACACGAGGTGGCGTCTGCTGGAGGGGCTGGACGACGTCGCGCTGACGTTACGCCAGGTAGAGGCCATTTCCGAGTTCGAGAAGTCGCGTCCGGAATGGAAGCCGAAGACACTTCCGGCGCCCGATCAGGCTCGGTGATTCCGGGCCGAAAAGGTCCTTCCCGCGACACTCATTGTGGCTGCGACGATTACAGCCGAACAGACTGTTTTGGCGTGGCTCGTGGACTCGTGCGCATTTCCGGTTTACCGTGGTACTCAGTCGGTCCGACGACGGGCCAATCAGTATGCGGAGGAATCACCGATGAACAAGGCAGAACTGATCGACGCCCTGACCGAGAAGACAGGCGCGGATCGCCGGAGCGCCACGGACGCTGTCGAGAACATCGTCGACATCATCGTGCGCGCCGTGCACCGCGGCGAGTCGGTCACCATCACCGGCTTCGGTGTCTTCGAGCAGCGTCGCCGTGCGGCCCGCGTCGCTCGTAACCCGCGCACCGGCGAGACCGTCAAGGTCAAGCCGACGTCCGTTCCCGCGTTCCGTCCCGGTGCTCAGTTCAAGGCCGTCATCGCCGGTGGCCAGAAGCTGTCCGCCACGGGCCCCGCCGTGAAGCGTGGCGCCTCCGCAGCCCCCGCGAAGAAGACTGCGGCAGCGAAGAAGACGGCAGCGGCGAAGAAGACCGCGGCCAAGGCTCCCGCGAAGGCGGCGACCAAGGCTCCCGCCAAGACGGCGGCCAAGAAGACCACGGCCACCAAGGCACCGGCCAAGACAGCGGCGAAGAAGACCACCGCCACCAAGGCACCGGCCAAGACGGCGGCCAAGAAGACCACCGCCACCAAGGCACCCGCCAAGACGGCAGCCAAGAAGACCACCACGGCCGCCGCGAAGAAGACCACGGCGACGAAGGCACCGGCCAAGACTGCAGCCAAGAAGACCACCCCGGCCAAGAAGGCCGCGCCCGCGAAGAAGGCGCCCGCCAAGAAGGCGCCGGCGAAACGTACTGCACGCAAGTAACGTTCCCGTTCGGTACGAAGGAGCCCCGGACCATCGGTCCGGGGCTCCTTCGTGTTCGTGTCGGCCGTGCCGGCAGTTCAGTCGTGCCGGCTACGCGGGAGTGGCGAATCGGTGTAGTCCGCTGCCACCAGCACACCACCGACGAAGCTGAGCACCCAGACGCTGGCCTTGCGTGATCGGGTGCGGGAGAGTTCGACGCCGTCGCTCTCGGCCCACCACTCCATCAGGTTCGGAATCACCTTGCCCTGACTGCAGATCACCGGGACGCCGGACGTCGAGGCGATGATCTCGCGTGCGCGCTGACGTCCCTTGTCGGGATCCTGCGCGTACCCCTCCTCGGTCAGCGTGGGCTCCAGGGCCAGATCGACTCCGACGGACTCGGCCCACGGCGCGATGGTCTGGACGCACCGAGCACGCTCGGCGGTGAATCCGTCGGTGCCGCCGTAGGCCTGGATCAAAGGAACCAGTGCGGCCGCCTGGCGGACCCCGACGCTGTCGAGAGGCCGTTCGGCGTCGTCCCCCTTGTAGCGAGCCTTGCTCCCCGCCCGCGCATGGCGCACCAGCACAGCCGTACTCGTCGGGACCGGGTGCTGCGCGAAACGGCCGACGACGTCCCGGTCCGCCTCGTAGGTCGCGAGATCACGAGCCTCGGCGGGTGTGAGCCACCGCAGTTCGTCGACCTCGTCGTTGACGGCGAACTCGCCGTCCACGACTCGAGCGGCCCAGTAGTCCACCTGCTTGATCTTCTTCGAGCGCGGGAGCGGGTAGGTGGTGGTTCCGAGACCGTGTCCGAGAACGCACCGGAAACCGGTCTCTTCCCACACTTCTCGGACGGCGGCGACAGCGGGTACCTCGTCGGCCTCGACCTTGCCCTTCGGAAGGGACCAGTCGTCGTAGCGCGGTCGATGCACCAGCGCCACCATCGGCTCGTCGCCCTCGGGGCCCGGACGCCACAGCACCGCACCCGCGGCCTGGACCGGATCAGGCGTCTTCGATGCGCGTGAGCTGCTCATCGACCCACCTCACGATCCGGTGTAGCGACGCTGGCGCATGAGGGACACCTGGTGATCCCGCACCGTCTCGCCGCTCGCGGGGGACGCCGTCCAGGCGCCGTCGGACTGCAGTACCCAGCAGCGGGTCGTGACGTCCATGGCCGAGTCGAGCATCGAGTTCAGCTGACCGGACAGCTTCGGGTCCTTCACCTGAGCCATGACCTCCACGCGTCGATCGAGGTTGCGGTGCATCATGTCCGCGCTGCCGATCCAGAACTCGTCGATCGCCTCGAAGTGCAACACACGCGAGTGTTCGAGGAACCGTCCGAGAATCGACCGCACCTGAATGTTCTCGCTGAGACCGGGTACGCCCGGCTTGAGAGCGCAGATACCGCGCACGACCACCTCGACCTGGACGCCCTCGGTGGACGCCCAGTACAGCGCGTCGATCACCTGCTCGTCGACGAGTGCGTTGGCCTTCAGGCGGATTCGGGCTTTCGCGCCGTCCTTGTGCGCCCGCACCTCGGCCTCGATGCGCTCGACGATTCCCGCCCGCACACCGAACGGCGCGACGAGGAGGTTCCGGTACTGCTCCTTGCGCGAGTAACCGGTGAGCGAGTTGAACAGGTCGGTGAGGTCGGCGCCGATCTCGTCGGCGGCCGTGATGAGACCCACGTCCTCGTAGAGTCGGGCGGTCTTGGGGTTGTAGTTGCCGGTGCCGATGTGGCAGTACCGGCGAATGGTGTCGCCTTCGCGGCGGACGACGAGGCACGTCTTGCAGTGAGTTTTCAGGCCGACCAACCCGTAGACCACGTGCACGCCGGCCTGCTCCAGTTTGCGTGCCCAGGCGATGTTGGCCTGTTCGTCGAAGCGCGCCTTGATCTCCACGAGAGTCACGACCTGCTTGCCGGCCTCTGCCGCGGCGATCAGCGCGTTGACGATGGGGGAGTCGCCCGACGTCCGATAGAGGGTCTGCTTGATGGCGAGCACGTGCGGATCGGCTGCCGCCTGCTCGATGAAGCGCTGCACGCTGGTGGAGAACGAGTCGTACGGGTGATGCAGCAGCACGTCCCCGTCGCGCAGCGTGGAGAAGATCGACTTGGGCGTCTCGCGCTCTCCGAAGGCGGGGTGCGTCGCCGGCACGAACGGTGCGTCCTTCAGGACGGGCTTGTCGACGCCGTAGAGCTGCATGAGGCACGACAGATCGAGGAGTCCCGGCACCTGGATGACGTCCCCGGGATCGACGTCCAACTCGCGCAGCAACAGGCTGAGCATGTGGTCGGTCATGTCGTCCGCGACCTCGAGGCGCACGGGCGATCCGAAACGGCGGCGCGCGAGTTCGCGCTCGAGGGCCTGAAGGAGGTCCTCGTCCCGATCCTCCTCCACCTCGAAATCGGCGTTGCGCGTGATGCGGAAGGCGTGGTGCTCGACGATCTGGAGTCCCGGGAACAGAACGTCGAGATGCGCCGCGATGAGCTCCTCCATGGGAAGGAACGCGGGCACGGCGCCGACGTCGCCTCGGTGCAACTGCACGAACCGATCGACGTTGTCCGGGACCTTCACCCTGGCGAAGTGCTCGCCGCCCGTGGTCGAGTCCTTCACCGTCACAGCGAGATTGAGGCTCAGTCCGGAGATGTACGGGAACGGGTGGGCGGGATCCACGGCCAGCGGGGTGAGGACGGGGAACACCTGCTCGGTGAAATACCGTGTCAGACGGGTCCGCTCGTCGGAGGTGACCTCCGACCACCGGATGACCGAGATTCCCTCGTTCGCCAGCTCCGGCAGGATGCGGTCGATGAAGGTGCGGGCGTGACGGTCGGCGATCTCCTGGGTGCGCCGGGCGATCAACGCCAGCTGTTCGCGGGGGGAGAGTCCGTCGGCGGAGCGGACGGACAGCCCGGTCTCGTCGCGGCGCTTGAGGCCGGCCACCCGCACCATGTAGAACTCGTCGAGGTTGCTGGCGAAGATGGCGAGGAACTTCGCCCGCTCGAGCAGCGGCAGCGACGAGTCCTCCGCGAGTGCCAGCACCCGTGAGTTGAAGTCGAGCCAGCTCAACTCGCGGTTGAGATAGCGGTCCTCCGGGAGCAGGTCCACCGGCACCGCGGTGTCCGATGTCGCGGCCGGCGGTGCCGTGGGTGCGGAGGGTGCGCGGCTGGCCAGCGGCGCGCTCCACTCACCGTCGACGGCGTCACCGGGTGCTGCGGAACTCGTGGGTGCCCCGGAACGGGAAGGGGCGTCGGTCGTGCTTTCGGTCGCCTCGTTGGTCACGCGTCGATCATCCCTCACGCGGGCCGTGCGCGAGTAGTCGACCGCGTGCGAATTCGCGACGGGCCTCGCCCGGCCGTGTCAGCGCGCGGCGGTCCAGCCGAGCTCGGCGAGCAGCGCGGCGGTGTGCGGCCCCACCCCCAGGTCGAGGGCGGCGCGGACGTCGTCCGCCGTGTCCACGTCCAGACGCAGACCCGGCCAGGTGCCGCGGAGGGGGAACGCCCCGGAATCGACGTGGCGCGAGGCCGAGTCCGGACCGAACCGTGGTTCGAGGCGCCGGGGGCGACCCCGCACGATCAGGGCCGACGTTCCGGTTCCGGTGTGATCGATCACCACCGAGCGGGTGTCCGGGGGAGCGGCGGCGTAGGCCGCGACCAGTTCCGCGGTGCGCAGGGCGGGGAGGTCGGCCTGCAGGGCGATCACGTCGCCGCCGTGGGCGTCACTGATCGCGTCGTCCGCTGCGGACAGGGCGCGGTTGAGTCGCTCCACGGTGGTGGCGGCACCCGACTCGGGTTCGGACACCGTGTGTCCGCCGAGGGCGACGGCGACGCTCGCGACGCGAGAGTCCGGCGTGACGACCGACCATCCGGTGACGACGTCCGCCGCTGCGGCGGCCGACGCGGTGTCGCGCAACATCGCCAGCACGAGTTCGGCGCGTTCGTCGCCGGGGAAGGTCGTGGACAGTCGGCTCTTCGCGTCGACGAGGTTCTTCACCGCGAGCACGAGATGGACACCGCGCCGTGGGGCGGTGTCGGTCGGAGGTCGACTGGGCGTGCTCATGACCGTCGATCCTGCCAGCAGTCATTACCGCCGACTTCGTTCGGCAGGCCTCCGACATCGCTACTGTGAGCCGCCAGGGCTGCCGAGCGGGCGACGGCCTCGTGTCGATCGAGGAAAGGCTGGGTCATGGTCAAGGCAGCGGTGCTCGGTTCCGGTTCGTGGGGAACCGCGTTCGCGAAGGTGCTCGCCGACGCGGGCACCGACGTGACCATGTGGGCGCGTCGAGAGGAACTCGCGACGTCCATCCAGGAGAACCACCGGAACGACGACTACCTTCCGGGAGTCGCACTGCCGTCGGCCATTCGAGCGACTCACGACGCCGCGGAGGCGTTGGACGGGGCCTGCACGGTCGTCCTCGCGGTGCCCTCGCAGGCCTTGCGCGCCAACCTGGCGGAATGGGCACCGCTGATGGGGTCGGACGTCACCCTGCTCTCGCTCGCCAAGGGCATCGAGACGGGGACCCTCATGCGCATGTCGCAGGTGATCTGTCAGGTCACCGGTGCGGACCCGAGTCGCGTCGGCACGTTGTCGGGACCGAACCTCGCCAAGGAGATCGCCGCCGAGCAACCCACCGCGACGGTCATCGCGTGCCCGGACTCCAATCGCGCGATCGCGCTCCAGTCGGCGTGTGCCACCAGCTACTTCCGCCCGTACACGAACTCCGACGTCATCGGGTGCGAGATCGGCGGTGCGTGCAAGAACGTCATCGCCCTCGCGTGCGGCATGGCGGCGGGTATCGGTTTCGGGGAGAACTCGGTCGCCAGCATCATCACCCGCGGTCTCGCCGAGGTGACCCGTCTCGGTGTCGCGCTCGGCGCCAACCCGTCGACGCTCGCGGGTCTCGCCGGGGTGGGTGACCTCGTCGCCACGTGCTCGTCCCCGCTCTCGCGTAATCGCACGTTCGGCGAGCGGCTGGGGTCGGGTGGCTCGCTGGAGAGTGCGCAGGAAGCGGCGCACGGTCAGGTGGCCGAGGGTGTGAAGTCGTGCACATCCATCCGAGCTCTCGCGGAGGCCTACGACGTGGAGATGCCGCTCACCGACGCGGTCCACCGGGTCTGCCACGAGGGCCTCTCCGTTCCGGACGCCGTCCACAGCCTCCTGGGGCGTCGTCACAAGCCGGAGTGAACCGCGGCGGTGCGCGTCACGCCTCGTCCGGGGTTCGCCGGTACGGTGCTCACGTGACCGATCCCATCAAGGTCGCCGTGATCTACGGCGGTCGAAGCAACGAACACTCCGTCTCCTGCGTCTCGGCAGGAAGCGTCATGCGTCACCTCGACTCCGACCGCTTCGACGTGATCCCCATCGGGATCACGCGCGCCGGAACGTGGGTCGAGGGCACCGCCGACCCGACGGAGTTGCAGATCCGGGATCGGGTTCTCCCGTCGGTCGCCGGTGCGGGCGTCCCGCTCGCTCTCGGAGTCGATCCCGAGAACCCCGGTCGCATCACGCGCTCCGTCGACGGGACTGCCGAGGACATCGGTGCGGTCGACGTCGTCTTCCCGGTGCTGCACGGTGCCTACGGCGAGGACGGCACGGTCCAGGGGCTGTTCGAGGTCGCCGGCGTCCCTTACGTGGGACCGGGAGTCCTCGCGAGCGCCGCGGCGATGGACAAGGAGTTCACCAAGAAGCTGCTCGCGGCCGAGGGCCTTCCCGTCGGCCGCCAGGTCGTCCTGCGCCGCGATCGCGAGACCCTGACCTCCGACGAGCGCGACGTCATCGGTCTTCCCGCGTTCGTGAAGCCGGCCCGCGGCGGATCGTCGATCGGGATCACGCGCATCGTCGACTGGGACGAGTTGGACGACGCGGTGGCGGTTGCGCGAGAACATGATCCGAAGGTCGTGATCGAGGCCGCCATCGTCGGCCGCGAGGTGGAGTGCGGTGTCCTGGAGATGCCGGACGGCTCCGTCCGCGCCAGCGTCGTCGCCGAGATCCGCATGGACGAGGCCTCGGCGTCGGCCGGTGGTGCGACGTTCTACGACTTCGACAGCAAGTACCTCGACGACGTGGTCGAGTTCGACATCCCGGCCCTGCTGGACGACGACGTCTCGACGGTGCTGCGGGAGATCGCGGTCCGTGCCTTCGCCGCGCTGGATCTGCAAGGTCTCGCGCGCGTCGACTTCTTCGTGACCGACGACGGTCCGGTGATCAACGAGATCAACACGATGCCCGGCTTCACGGCCATCTCGATGTACCCGCGGATGTGGGAGGCGACGGGCGTCGGCTACTCGGAGCTCGTCGGCACTCTCGTCGACACCGCGCTCGCACGGGGGACCGGACTGCGGTGAGAAGTCGGCCCTGCCGGATCAGTTGATCGGAGCGGGGTCCAACGGCGTCTGCGGAAGGGCTCCCGACACCGCGGCAGACAGGGCCTGGATCGGTGTGGGGCCCGTGCCGTCGGGGATGGTGGCCGCGGCGTACACGCCCCGGTCGACGACGAACCAGGTGCTCGCGGCGAGGCCCTGATCCGCGCCCGACACTCGGAACCACTGCACGCCGTCGACGACGTCGAGAGCGGCGGCCTGATCGAATTCCGCCGGACGCTCGAGCCCACACCGCAGCACGATGGGGTCGGTGACGTCCTCGGACTGCCAGGCGGCCGCACCCACGGGCGCGGGGTCGGCCAGCTCGGCGCGGGTGAACGAGTCGAACGTCTCGGGCAGTGCGCCGAGCAACGTCGCGCACTCGGTGCTCTCGGCGAGCGGCGAGGGGACCGCGCCGAGAGCGACGGGCTCGCGGACGGGAGTTCTGTTCGCCATGACCGCCGCGACGATGATGCCGACGACGAGCGCGACGGGCAGGGCGATCGCGGTGGCGATCAGAGCGGGGTGCAGACCCGTGGCCGACTCGTCCGTCGCGGTCGGTTCGTCCTGCGTCATCGTGCTCCCTCGTGTCGAACGGTCTCGGCGGAAACGTTACCCGCGCCCTGACGGGGGCCCGGATGCGTGACGACGACGAGGCCCCGTGGGATGCTGCACGACGGTGATCCACGACGGTGATGGAGGAGTTCTGTGTCACAGGCGGACGATCTCGCGACCGTGACGGTGGGGGACCTCGGTGAGTTCGCACTCATCGGCCGCGCGACGGCCGGCCGTGTCCACCCCCCATCGGTCGCGATCGGGCCGGGGGACGACGCGGCGGTGATCGCCGCCCCCGATTCCCGCGTCGTCGTCACGACCGACATGCTGGTGGAGGGTCGACACTTCCGCCTGGACTGGTCGAGTCACCACGACGTCGGCCGAAAGGCCATCGCGCAGAACGCCGCGGACATCGCCGCGATGGGCGCGCGGTGCACGGGATTCCTCGTCTCGATGTCGTGCCCGTCGACCACCGCGGTGTCGGACGTGGACGCGCTCACCGCGGGTCTGTGGGCGGAGGCGACGCGAGTCGGCGCGTCGATCGTCGGCGGGGACGTCACGGGAGGGGACCGGCTGGTGTTGTCGATCACCGCGCTGGGTGACCTCGAGGGGCGACCCCCGGTGCTGCGGTCCGGTGCGCGGCCGGGGGACGTGCTCGCACTGTCCGGACCCACCGGCCGGTCCGCTGCCGGGTGGGCACTGTACGAGGCGGGCTCGACCACCCACCCGGATCTGCTGGCGGCACATCGCGTCCCGACGCCCGATCCCGCCGACGGTCCGGCCGCGGCGCGCGCGGGAGCGTCGTCGATGTGCGACGTGTCCGACGGCGTGATCGGCGACGCGGGACATCTGGCGGCGATGTCCGCTGTGCGGCTCGACATCTCGTCGGCCGACATGGAGATCCCCGAGGACGTGGTGCACGCCGGCACCGAACTCGGCGTCGACCCGCTGCACTGGGCTCTCGGCGGCGGGGAGGACCACGTGCTGCTCGCGAGCTTCGCCTCCGACGACGTGCCTACCGGCTGGCGCCGGATCGGATCCGTGAGTGCGGGAACAGGAGTCACGGTGGACGGTGTGCGATGGGAAGGACCTGCGGCATGGACGAGCTTCTGACGGTCACGACCACTCGGCTCGACGACCCGGACGTGGTCGCGATGATCGACGAGGTCCAGCAGGAGTACGTGCGCCGCTACGGCGGCCCCGACGAGACGCCGCTCGACGTCCGAGAGTTCCTGCCGCCGCACGGCGTGATGCTGCGGGCCGACCTGGACGGCGCCGTCGTCGGTATGGGCGGCTGGCGGACCCACGAGCACGGAGGACCCGAGGCGGAGGGCCTGCGCACCGGCGACGCGGAGATCAAGCGCATGTACGTCCGCACCGAGGCGCGAGGCGCGGGCGTCGCGCGTGCCCTGCTGCGGACGATCGAGGACACCGCCCGCGACGCTGGCCGGCTACGACTGGTCCTCGAGACCGGATTGCGTCAACCCGAGGCCATCGGCCTCTACACCTCGAGTGGGTATCGACCGCTCGTACCGAAGTTCGGCCTCTACCGGCACGAGGAGCAGTCGGTGTGCATGGTGAAGGATCTGACCGGATGACATGCTGGAGCCATGACCGTCTACGCACTCGGTGACCGTGAACCCGACATCCACCCCACCGCCTATGTGCATCCCGATGCCGTCGTCATCGGTGCGGTGACACTCGCTGCGGGAGTGTCGGTGTGGCCCGGGGCGGTGCTGCGCGGCGACTACGGGACCATCACCGTGGGGCAGGACACGAACATTCAGGACGGCACCGTCGTGCACTGCACGCCGATCCACCCGACCGTGATCGGCGCCGGGTGCGTCGTCGGGCACAACGCGCACGTCGAGGGGGCGACCATCGGAGACGCGTGCCTCATCGCGTCGGGCAGTGTCGTCCTCAACGGCGCGTCCATCGGATCCGGCGCGATCGTCGGCGCCGGCGCCGTGGTCCCCTTCGACGCCGTCGTGCCCGAACGCCGTATGGCACTGGGGGTTCCGGCCAAGGTTCGCGAGAGCCACGAGGTGGCGGAGGGGCACGTGGACGTCAACGTCGCGATGTACAAGGCCAATGCGGAGTACTACCGGGGCGCGCTGCGCGTGCTGTCGTGACGGCGCCCGTCGCGGATCCGGGGTGGGCGTCCGCGCTCGGTCCGGTGGCCGACGACATCGCCCGGATGGGCGACTTCCTGCGCGCCGAGAACGCCGCCGGGCGAGGCTACCTGCCCGCCGGGGAGGACGTGCTGCGCGCCTTCAGCCGCCCGTTCGAGGAGGTGCGTGTGCTGGTGCTGGGACAGGATCCCTATCCGACGCCGGGACATGCTGTGGGACTGAGCTTCTCGGTCGCGCCCGACGTGCGGCCGGTCCCGCGCAGCCTCGCGAACATCTTCACCGAGTACAGCGCCGATCTCGGCCTGCCGACACCCAGTACCGGTGATCTGTCTCCGTGGGCCGATCGTGGTGTGCTCCTGCTGAACCGTGTTCTGACCGTGGAACCGGGCAAGGCGGCGTCGCACCGGCGCAAGGGCTGGGAAGCGGTGACGGCGCAGGCGATCACCGCTCTGGTGAACCGACCCGGCCGCCCCCTGGTCGCGGTCCTCTGGGGACGCGACGCCGCGACGGCCACGCCGCTGCTCGGGTCCACGCCCACGGTCGAGTCCGTCCATCCCTCACCGCTGTCCGCGTCGCGGGGGTTCTTCGGGTCACGGCCGTTCAGCACCGTGAACGACCATCTCGCGACGCTGGGCGAGGAACCCGTCGACTGGCGTCTGGACTGAGGCGGCCGTCAGTGGCCGAAGGACGGCCGGCGCTTCTCCACGAAGGCGTCGACACCCTCGATACCGTCCGCGGTGGACGCCTGGTGAGAGATCGAGTCGGTCTCGGCGTCGAGCTGATCGGACAGCGTCGCGGAGTCCGAGGCGAGCAGTAACCGCTTGGTCGCACGGGACACCTCGGTGGGCCCGGCCGCGAGAGAGCGCGCCACCCGCTCGGCCTCCGATGCGATGACGTCGTCACCGACCAACCGTGTCAGCAGACCCAGGCGGTAGGCCTCGTCCGAGCCGAGAACGCCGTCGGTGAGCAGGATGTCGCGCGCGCGGCGGGTGCCGATGATGCGGGGGAGAGCCCACGTCAGACCGCCGTCCGGAGTGAAGCCGAGCGCCGGATACGCGGGACGGAGCCGGGTGGATCGACCGCCGATCGCGATGTCGGCGTGACACACGAGCGACATGCCCGCGCCCGCTGCCCAGCCCGGTACTCCCGCCACGACGGGGACCGACACCGAGGTGAGCGCGCGGACGAAATCGTGGAACGTGTCGGCGAGCTGCCGGACGAACGCGCTTCTGTCGGGCGCCCCGTGGAAGGCGCGCACGTCGCCACCGGCGCAGAAGTTGGATTCGGCGCCGACGAGCAGCACGGCCCCCACGGACTCGTCGAGATCGGACAGCGACGCAGCGCCTGCGGCCATCGCCTCGCCGTTCAGCACGTTGCCGCCGCGGGGCGTCGCCACCCGTACGTACAGGACACCGTCCTCGACGGTGACGGGGGACGTGGCCGGGGGGTCGACTGATTCGGTCATCGTTCGAACTTAGACCAGGACCGCTCGGCTCCGGAAACGACAGAGTCGCCGGAGATGACAGAGGCCCCGATACCGAGGTATCGGGGCCTTGCCGTGAAAATGTCGTGCGGGAACGTCAGCCCCGGACCACCTTGCCGGCCTTGAGGCACGAGGTGCACACATTGAGCCGACGAGAGTTACCCGGCGCGACCTGCGCGCGGACGGTCTGGATGTTGGGGTTCCAGCGACGGTTGGTACGGCGGTGCGAGTGCGAAACCGACTTACCGAAGCCGGGTCCCTTGGCGCATACGTCGCAGACGGCAGCCATAGTCGCGAACTCCTTGGTTTTCGAGGTGAGACCGGGACACGATTCGAACCGTGGCCGGTGTGGGGCAAGATCTTCGTACAACTGCGCCCGATACCTCCGGGCATGCCGGACGCGTCAGACGCAACCGTGCAAGACTAGCCGCTCGGGTGCCCCGAGTCCAAACCGGCCCGCACGCGCCGATGCCGCAGGTGCCTGGTGGAATGGTCGTACGGATGGCGGCAGCATCAGGACGGGAGCAGCGCGGTGGTTCAGCTCGGTGACCGGCTCGACCACGTACTGGGTCGCAGGGCCGCCGATCCGCTCGAGACGGCGTTCGGTCTCGTCACGGTCGAGGACCTGCTGCGTCACTACCCCTTCCGCTACGTGACACAGGGTCAGGAGCTGGCCCGCAAGGACCCGGACGACGGTGAACGCATCACCGTCGTGGGGACGGTGTCCAAGGCGGACCTCGTGCCCATGAAGGCGCGCAAGGGCCACATGCTCAAGGTCGTGCTCACGTGCGACGGTCAGAACGTCTCCGCCACCTTCTTCAACGGTCACAAGGTGCGTCACAACATCACGGTGGGGTCGCGCGCGATGTTCTCGGGCACGGTCAAGTGGTTCCGGACGTCCTGGTCGCTGAACCACCCCGGTTACCTGATGCTCGACGGCGACGAGGACGACCTGGTGGGGCGCCCGCACGGCGGCGGCGAGCTCGCCGGCATGGCTCGCGGCGCCACGGACAGTTCCGGTGCGGTGAACATGTCCATGCTGTCGCTTCCGTTCCTTCCCATGTACGCGGCGACGCGGGAGGTCGAGAGCTGGACCTTCCTGCGCTGCGTGCGTCAGGTCCTGGACCAGCTCGATCGCGTCGAGGATCCGCTGCCCGAGACGGTGCGCGCCGAGCACGCGCTGATGAGCCTCGACGACGCACTGCGGGTCGTGCACTTTCCGGAGTCCGAGGACGACATCGAGAACGCGCGCTACCGTCTGCGCTTCGACGAGGCGACGGCGTTGCAGTTGGTGCTCGCCGAACGGCGCCACTCGGTGGCGGTGCGCACGGCGCCGGCCTGCGCGCGCGTGGCCGACGGTGTCGCCGCCGCCTTCGACGAGGTGCTGCCGTTCGAGCTGACCGACGGGCAGAAGGAGGTCGCCGAGGAGATCGAGAGCGACCTGTCCCGCACTCGGCCGATGAGCCGGCTCCTGCAGGGTGAGGTGGGATCGGGCAAGACGATCGTCGCTCTGCGCGCCATGCTGCAGGTGGTGGACGCGGGACTGCAGTGCGCGTTGCTGGCACCCACCGAGGTGCTCGCCACACAGCACCACCGGTCGATCACGCGGCAACTCGGGGCGCTCGCGACGGCCGGGGAACTGGGTGCGCCCGACCGCGCCACCCGAGTGGTGCTGCTGACCGGATCGATGTCGACGGCCGCGAAACGTGCCGCGCTGTTGTCGATCGTGACCGGAGACGCAGGCATCGTCATCGGCACTCACGCACTCATCCAGAGCACGGTGTCGTTCTTCGACCTCGGGATGGTGGTGGTCGACGAGCAGCACCGCTTCGGAGTCGAGCAGCGGGACGCGTTGCGCGCGAAGGCGAGAGAGGGCGTCAGCCCGCACCTGCTGGTCATGACGGCCACGCCCATTCCGCGGACGATCGCCATGACCACGCTGGGCGATCTCGAGACGTCCACCCTGCGTGAGCTTCCCCGCGGACGCGCGCCCATCCGCACCTCGGTCGTTCCCGCCCAGCACAGACCTGCCTGGGTCGAGCGAGCGTGGAGCCGGATCTCCGAGGAGGTGGCGGCCGGCCGCCAGGCCTACGTGGTGTGTTCGCGGATCGGCGACGAGAAGCCCGAGGATCTCGGCAAGGACACTCCGGACACCGCGTCGGCGGTCGATGTGTACGAGTCGCTCCGCGCCGGCGCTCTGTCGAACCTGCGCGTCGGGTTGCTGCACGGGCGGCTGCCCACGGAGGAGAAGGACGAGGTGATGTCCGCGTTCAACGACGGCGACATCGACGTCCTCGTCTGCACCACCGTGGTGGAGGTCGGTGTCGACGTCCCCAACGCCACGGTCATGGTCATCGTGGACGCCGACCGGTTCGGCGTGAGTCAGCTGCATCAGTTGCGTGGCCGCATCGGTCGTGGCGGCCACCAGGGTCTGTGCATCCTGCTCACCGAGCTCGCACCGGGCACCCCCACCTACGCGAGGCTCGACGCCGTCGCGGCGACGACCGACGGGTTCGAGCTCGCCGTTCTCGATCTACGGCAACGCCGGGAGGGTGACGTGTTGGGCGCAGCGCAGTCGGGCACCACGACGACCCTGCGACTGTTGTCGCTCCTCGATCACCTCGACATCATCACCGCGGCCCAGACCTTCGCCCGCGACGTCGTCGATCGGGACCCGGGGCTCGTGGAGCACCCCGGTCTCGCGGCGATGATGCGATCCGCCGTGGACGCGACCAGGGTGGACTTCCTCGACAAGGCGTGAACGCCCGACCCGGTCAGTGCATGTGGCTTCCCCCGTTGATGTCCAATGTGGTGCCCGTCAGGTAGGACGCGTCCTCCGACGACAGGAACGTGATGATCGCGGCGACCTCACGAGCAGTGGCGACGCGTCCCACCGGGATGCCGTCGGCGATCGCCTGCTCCTGCTCGGGCGTGCTCCCCACCCGGATGGCGGTGTCCGCGGCGCCCGGAGTGACAGCATTCACCGTGACCCCGGTGTGTCCGATCTCGCGGGCCAGCGCCTTGGTGAAACCGAGAACCGCCGCTTTCGCCGAGGAGTAGGGCACCTTGCCGAACACGCCGCCGCCGCGTTGAGCCGACACCGACGACATGTTGACCACGCGTCCCCACCCGGCATCGATCATCGCGGGGAGGAAGGCCTTCGTGACGAGGTAGGTGCCGGTCGCGTTGACCGCCATCACCTTGTTCCACAGGTCCAGCGTGGTCTCGAGAAACGGCACCGGTGACGTGATGCCGGCGATGTTCGCCAGGGCGCCCACGGTGGGGAGCGATCCCGACTCGACCTCGGCGGCCACGGCCGCACGAGCTCGCTCCACGGACGACTCGTCCGCCACGTCGACCTCGTGGCCGAAGGCCCGGACGCCGTACGCATTCGCGATGTCCGCGGCGACCTTGGCCGAGGCCTCCCCGTCGAGATCGAGGACGACGACTGCCCAGCCCTGCTCGGCGTACAACGCCGCGGTCGCGCGGCCGAGGCCCCGTTCCGAGGCAGCTCCCGTGACGACGGCGGTACGGCTGACGGTGGCCGGTCGGGCCAGAGTGTCGAACATGGTGATCTCCGATACGGGTGTGGGGGAACGGCTGTCGAGGCTGGTGTCACGGTTCGAGAGGGGCGACGGCCGGTGTCGGCCGCCTGCGAAGGCTCGTCGTGATGCAGCACACAGTAAGACCCGAACTGCGGTTCAGTCAACTGTTGCACACCAACAGTTGACTGTTGACAGTGAACGTGTGGTGGGTCACACTCGTAATCGATGACGGCATCCGTCACCCTTTCCTCACACCTCCAACACCTCGAAAAGGGGTAGTCATGAGCAGCGAGACTCTGGCCATGCGCGGGCAGGTCCACGGCACACCCGACGCCAAGCGCGTCGCCGTGGGGTCGTCCGTCGGCGCGGTGATCGAGACGTACGACTTCATCGGTTTCGGCACCGCCGCGGCGCTCTACTTCGGAACGGCGTTCTTCCCGGGCCAGAGTTCGGTGGCCGGCACCCTGGCCGCCTTCGCCACGCTCGGCGTCGGCTTCGCGGCACGCCCGATCGGAGGCATCATCGGCGGCCACCTCGGTGATCGTGTCGGGCGCAAGCCCGTTCTGGTGGCGTCGCTCATCGTGATGGGACTCGCGACGTTCGTCATCGGTCTGTTGCCCACCTACGCCCAGGTCGGCGTCGTCGCGCCCGTGCTGCTGGTCATCGTCCGCATCGTCCAGGGACTGGCGTTCGGTGCCGAGTGGGGCGGAGCGATTCTGATGAGCTACGAACACGCCCCGTGGCGGCGCAAGGGCGCGTTCACCGGCATCGTGCAGGCGGGATTCCCGGTGGGTCTCCTGCTCGCGAACCTGGTGTTCCTGTTCAGCGTGCACCTCGGCGGCGACTGGGCCTGGCGCGTTCCGTTCCTCGCCAGCATCGTCCTCGTCGTCGTCGGGCTGATCATTCGATCCAAGGTCCCGGAGTCCCCGGTGTTCGACGAGGTCAAGGAGTCCGGCCAGGTCCAGCGTGCGCCGATCGTCGAGTCCGTGAAGCAGGACTGGCGCAACATCCTGCGGGGTATCGGACTGCGCATCGCCGAGACCGCCGGCTACGCCGTGTCCATCACCTACATGATCTCGTACCTGCACAACGAGGAACTGGCGACGAAGTCCGAGACCCTGACCGCTCTCTGCATCGCGTCGGCGCTGGGCATCGGCGCGACCGTCGGTTGGGCGACTCTGACGGACAGGATGGGCCGCCGACCCGTCTACATCGGAGTGTGTGCGTTCGGGGTGTTGTTCGGAATCCCGATGTTCCTCCTCGTCAACACGGGCACCTTCATCCTCGTGGCCGTCACCTTCGTCCTGGCCTACACCGTGTGCCAGAACGCGCTCGCCGGTGCGCAGGGCGCGTGGTTCCCCGAACTCTTCACGGCGAGTCGCCGAGCGTCCGGAGCCTCACTGGCCTACCAGATCTCGGCCATGGTCTCCGGCTTCACTCCGTTCATCACCACGCTGCTCTTCGTCTCCTACGGCTGGATGGGGCCGGCAATCCTCTTCAGCGTCTACGCGCTGATCGGTCTCCTCGCCGCCCTGTCCACCCGTGAGACGTGGGGCCCCACCGAACGACGACTCGCACTGCAGGCCGAGCTCGACGAGAACCTCGTCGCGACCGCCACCTCTCGAAAGGAATCGCTGTGACCGTCACTGACAGCATCACCACCGACCGCACGACACGGATCCGCGCCGCGGAGCGATTCGCCTACGCCATGCGCCATCACGTCCTCGACATGGGCGAAGCGCAGGGTCAGGGATACGTGGGTCAGGCACTGGGAGCGGCGGACATGTTCGCCGCCGTCTACAGCGGACGGCTGCGCTACCGCCCGGCGGATCCGCACTGGGCGGAGCGGGACCGCTTCCTGCTCTCGACGGGCCACTACGCCATCGGGCTCTACGCGGCGCTCGCGGAAGCGGGCACGGTGAGCGTCTCCGAACTCGAGACCTACGGCTCCGACGATTCGCGGCTCCCCATGTCCGGAATGGCGTCCTACACGCCCGGGATGGAGATCAGCGGGGGCTCGCTGGGACACGGACTGCCGGTGGCGGTGGGAATGGCTCTGGGACTGCGTCACCAGGGGTCGCCGTCACTCGTGTTCAACTTCCTGTCGGACGGGGAACTGGACGAGGGCTCCACGTGGGAGGCCGCGATGGGAGCCGCTCATCACCGACTGGGCAACCTCGTCGCACTCGTCGACATGAACGCACTGCAGGCCGACGGACCCACCGCGGGAGTCCTGGGCATCGAACCGGTGCAGGACAAGTGGGCGGCCGCGGGATGGTCCGTCCACCGTGTCGACGGCAACGACGCGGGCGCGTTGCTGGACGCCCTGGACGACATCGCGACGCGGACGTCGCCGACCGGCACCCCGTCGGTCGTCGTGTGCGACACGCGGATCGGGTTCGGCGTACCCATGCTCGAGACCCGCGAGAAGGCGCACTTCATGCGTATCGACGAGGACGAGTGGAGCGTGTGCCGGGATCAGCTCACCGCTCGCTTCCACGACGCAGAATTTCACGAGGGAGACCACTCATGACCACCGCATCCGCCCCCAAGCTCAAGACGTCGGCGATGATCGCCTCGTTCGTCGACGAGGGTCAGCGCACCACGGCGGCCCCGTTCGGACACGCGCTCGTCCGTGCAGCGGAACAGGATTCGCGCATCGTCGGCCTCAGCGCCGACCTGGCGAAGTACACCGACATGCACATCTTCGCGCAGGCCTGCCCCGACCGTTTCTTCCAGATGGGGATGGCGGAGCAATTGCTGTTCGGCGCCGCGGCGGGCATGGCGGAGACCGGCCTGATTCCTTTCGCGTCCACCTACTCGGTCTTCGCGGCGCGCCGCGCGTACGACTTCCTGTGCCTCGACGCGGCCGAGCCGAATCTGAACGTCAACATCGTCGGGGGACTCCCGGGCCTCACCACCGGCTACGGGCCGAGTCACCAGGCGACCGAGGACATGGCGATCTTCCGCGGAATGCCGAACCTCACCATCGTCGACCCGTGCGATGCCGTGGACATCGAGCAGGCCGTTCCCCAACTCGCCGCGACTCCGGGCCCGACCTACCTCCGGTTGCTCCGCGGGAAGGTCGCGTCGGTACTCGACGAGTACGACTACACCTTCGAACTGGGCAAGGCCAAGGTCATTCGACCGGGCAACGACGTCGTGCTGGTGTCGTCCGGTCTGATGACCATGCGTGCGCTCCAGGCCGCCGAGCGACTCGCGAAGCACAGGGTGGACGTGTCGGTCGTGCACGTGGCGACGATCAAACCGTTCGACGCGGAGACCGTCCTGCGCGAACTCTCGACCGACCGGGCCGCATTCACCCTCGAGAACCACACCCGCATCGGTGGGCTCTTCGAGACGGTCGCCTCGGCGTGCGTCGAGTCCGGCACGGTGCGTCAGGTGACTCCCATCGCGCTGCCCGACGAGTTCCTGGCCGCCGGCGCACTCCCCACGCTCCACGATCGTTACGGGTTGTCCACCGACCGCATCGAGGAGCGTGTTCTCGCGGCGTTGCGGTGAGCAGTGCCGGATCGACACGGGCGGCCGTTACCCTGAGATCACTGTCGACCGGCAGCTGTCGACATCACCGTTTCGAGGAGGTCTCCATGGCCGCACAGCCCGCCACGCTCCTGGGGTTGCAGAAGACGAATCTGCGCGATCAGGCTCTCGACGCGCTGCGTCGGGCCATCACCAGTGGCGAGCTGCGTCCGAGTTCCGCGCTGGTGGAGACGGAGTTGTCGGAGCGCCTGCAGATCAGCCGAGGCACGTTGCGCGAGGCCCTGCGGCAGCTTCAGCAGGAGGGGCTCGCTGTCATCGGCGCTCGGGGTCGGCTGTACGTGCGGCATCTGGACGACAAGGAGATCAGGGACATCTTCGTCGTGCGCGCCGCGCTCGAGTCCACCGCTGCCGCACTGCTCGCGGAGCGAGACGACCGGCAGGAGTCGGTCGCCGGCCTGTCGAGCGCGCTCGACCTGATGGACGCCGCCGGTGACGGTGATCTCGAGGCCCGGATCGAGTCCGATCTCAGTTTCCACCGACTGCTCTGCCGGCTCACCGGCAACGAGACCCTGGTGCACTCGTGGACGTCCCTCGAGGGTTCGATCCGCATGTCCATCATGTGGGCCGGCAAGTCTCGCGCGGTCGGGAACATGGACACCGACCGACACCGCCGCATCGTCGAGGCGATCGGATCGGGCGACGGCGCGGCTGCCAGCGCCTCGGTGGCGGAACACATGACGTGGGCCGCCGCGAATCTCTCCGCCGACATTTCTGCATAGGAGATGCGAGCGGCGTGGACGTGATCGGCGCTACTGTCCCGGCACCACGACGGCTGCTCGCTGCGTTCCGCACATGTCTCATATCTGGACAAGTCATAGCTCCGTCTCGCCCGTACTGAAGGTAGGTTGACCGGAATGTTCTCCAAGGTGCTGGTGGCAAATCGCGGCGAGATCGCGATCCGTGCGTTCCGTGCGGCGTACGAACTCGAGGCGCAGACGGTGGCGGTGTTCCCGTTCGAGGACCGCAATTCGGTGCATCGGACGAAGGCCGACGAGGCGTACGAGATCGGCGAGCCGGGGCATCCGGTGCGCAACTACCTGTCGGTGGATCTGATCGTCGACGCGGCGGTGCGTGCGGGTGCGGACGCGATCTATCCGGGGTACGGGTTCCTGTCGGAGAATCCGGAGTTGGCGGCGGCGTGTGCGGCGGCAGGGATCACATTCGTGGGTCCGTCGGCGGAGGTGTTGGAGCTGACGGGGAACAAGGCGCGGGCGATCGCGGCGGCGAAGGATGCCGGGTTGCCGGTGTTGGCGTCGTCGGAACCGTCGACGGACGTCGATGCGTTGGTGGCGGCGTCGGAGTCGATGACGTTCCCGGTGTTCGTCAAAGCGGTCGCGGGCGGTGGTGGCCGCGGTATGCGGCGGGTTGCGGAGCCGTCGGGTTTGCGTGCGGCGATCGAGGCGGCGGCGCGGGAGGCGGAGTCGGCGTTCGGTGACGCGACGGTGTTCCTGGAGCAGGCGGTGGTCGAGCCGCGGCACATCGAGGTGCAGATTCTCGCGGACACCCACGGCGATGTGATCCATCTGTTCGAGCGTGACTGCTCGGTGCAGCGCCGTCACCAGAAGGTGGTGGAGCTGGCGCCGGCGCCGAACATCTCGGACGAGCTGCGGGCCCGGTTGTGCAGTGACGCTGTGGCGTTCGCGCGGAAGATCGGGTACTCGTGTGCGGGCACGGTGGAGTTCCTGGTGGACCGGGACGGTAACCATGTGTTCATCGAGATGAATCCGCGGATCCAGGTCGAGCACACGGTGACCGAGGAGATCACCGATGTCGACCTGGTGCAGTCGCAGTTGCGGATCGCCTCGGGGGAGTCACTCGAGGATCTGGGGTTGCGGCAGGAGGACATCCGGATCCGGGGTGCGGCGATGCAGTGCCGCATCACGACGGAGGACCCGGCGAACGGGTTCCGCCCGGACACCGGCCGTATCACCGCGTACCGCACCCCGGGCGGTGCGGGCATCCGTCTCGACGGCGGGACGACGTTGGGTGCGGAGGTGTCGGCGTACTTCGACTCGATGCTGGTGAAGCTCACCTGCCGTGGTCGCACGTTCGAGGACGCGGTGGCGCGGTCGCGGCGGGCGTTGGCGGAGTTCCGTATCCGCGGTGTCTCGACGAACATCGGCTTCCTGCAGGGACTTCTGCAGGACGAGGACTTCCGTGCGGGCAACGTCACGACGTCGTTCATCGAGGAGCGACCCGAGCTGTTGACGGCGCGGTCGTCCGGCGATCGCGGTACCAAGATCCTGACCTACCTCGCGGACGTGACGGTGAACAAGCCGCACGGCGAGCGTCCGAGCACGGTCTACCCACAGGACAAGCTGCCGGACATCGATCTGTCCGTCGCGCCGCGCGACGGGTCTCGGCAGCGGCTGCTCGAGCTCGGTCCCGAGGGCTTCGCCCGCGACCTGCGTCAGCGAAAGGCGTTGGGCGTCACCGACACCACGTTCCGCGACGCCCACCAGTCCCTGTTGGCCACGCGGGTGCGGACCTCGGGACTGCTGATGGTCGCCCCCTACGTCGCGCGGACCACACCCGAACTGTTGTCGATCGAGTGCTGGGGCGGTGCGACGTACGACGTGGCGCTGCGGTTCCTGCACGAGGATCCGTGGGAGCGGTTGGCGGCGCTGCGGGAGGCGGTGCCGAACATCGCCCTGCAGATGTTGCTGCGCGGGCGTAACACCGTCGGCTACACCCCCTACCCGGAGCGGGTGACGACAGCATTCGTCGAGGAAGCGGCGGCGACGGGTGTGGACATCTTCCGCATCTTCGACGCGCTGAACAACGTCGACCAGATGCGCCCCGCGATCGACGCCGTCCGCGAGACCGGCACGACGATCGCCGAGGTGGCGATGTCGTACACCGGTGACCTGTCGAACCCCGACGAGAAGCTCTACACCCTCGACTACTACCTGCGGTTGGCGGAGCAGATCGTCGACGCCGGCGCGCACGTGTTGGCGATCAAGGACATGGCGGGGCTTCTGCGGGCGCCGGCGGCGACGACGTTGGTGACGGCGCTGCGCAAGAATTTCGATCTGCCGGTGCACGTGCACACCCACGACACCCCGGGTGGTCAGTTGGCGACGTACCTGGCGGCGTGGCAGGCCGGCGCGGATGCTGTGGACGGGGCGTCGGCGTCGATGGCGGGCACGACCAGTCAGCCGGCGTTGTCGGCGATCGTGGCGGCGGCGGCGCACACCGAGCGGGACACCGGGTTGGATCTGGCGGCGGTGTGCGATCTGGAGCCGTACTGGGAGGCGATCCGAAAGGTGTACGCCCCGTTCGAGTCCGGGCTCCCCGCTCCGACCGGGCGGGTCTACACGCACGAGATTCCGGGTGGGCAGCTGTCCAATCTGCGTCAGCAGGCCATCGCGTTGGGCCTGGGGGACCGGTTCGAGGACGTGGAGAAGGCGTACGCGGACGCGGACCGGTTGCTGGGCCGGCTGATCAAGGTGACGCCGTCGTCGAAGGTGGTGGGCGATCTGGCGTTGCACCTGGTCGGTGCGGGGGTGTCGATGGAGGACTTCGCGGCGGATCCGGGGAAGTTCGACATTCCCGATTCGGTGATCGGGTTCCTGCGCGGCGATCTGGGCACCCCGGCCGGTGGGTGGCCGGAGCCGTTCCGCACCACCGCGTTGGCGGGGCGCGGCGCCGGGCGTGGGGAGGCGACGTTGACGACGCAGGACGAGGTGCTGCTCTCCGGCACCAGTGCCGAGCGGCGTGATCGTCTCAATCATCTGTTGTTCCCGGGGCCAGCGAAGGAGTTGGCGGAGCACCGGGAGAAGTACGGGGACACCTCGGGGTTGTCGGCGAATCAGTTCTTCTACGGATTGCGTCAGGGCGACGAGCATCGGGTGCGCCTGGAGAAGGGTGTGGATCTGCTGATCGGGTTGGAGGCGATCTCGGAGCCGGACGAGGCGGGGATGCGGACGGTGATGTGCATCCTCAACGGTCAGTTGCGGCCGGTGTCGGTGCGGGACAGGTCGATCTCGGCGGATGCGCCGACGACGGAGAAGGCGGATCGGGACGATCCGTCGCATCTGGCGGCGCCGTTCGCGGGTGTGGTGACGTTGACCGCGGAGGTGGGGCAGTCGGTGTCGGCGGGAGAGACCGTCGCGACGATCGAGGCGATGAAGATGGAAGCAGCCGTCACCGCGCCGCGGGCGGGCACCGTCACCCGTCTGGCTCTGTCCGGTGTCGCGCAGGTCGAGGGCGGGGACCTGATCTGCGTCATCGCCGTCGGCGACACCACCGACCGCTCCTGACAGGGTTCTCGCAGTGACCAGGATCGTGGCCGGGACGGCCGGCGGGCGTTCGCTCGTCGTGCCGTCCCGCGGCACCAGACCCACCGCGGACCGGGTCCGAGAGGCGCTCTTCAGTGCGCTCGAGAGCCGGATGTACCTCGACGGTGCGTCGGTGCTGGACCTGTACGCGGGGTCTGGCGCTCTCGGTCTCGAAGCGCTCTCGCGCGGAGCCGAGCACGTCCTCCTCGTCGAGAACGACGCGCGCGCGGCGGCCGTGGTCGCCCGGAACATCGAATCCGTGGGACTGCCGGGAGCGCAGGTGCGTACCGCGCCCGTCGCGGCCGTCGTCGGCGGGACACCGGAGCGCCGCTACGACCTCGTGCTCGCCGATCCTCCGTACTCCGTGTCGGACGGCGCCGTGTCCTCGGTGTTGGACCGACTCGTCGAGGGCGAGTGGCTCGCCGAGGACGCCCTCGTGGTCGTCGAGCGGTCCTCGCGCTCGCCCGCAACGGTGTGGCCCGCCGGGCTCGTCGAACTGAAGGCCAAGCGCTACGGCGAGGCTCGCATCGACATGGCCCGGTTCGAGGTCGCGCAGATCGAGCACCCCGCACGGGGAAGCTGATACGTTCACCCACCATGAGCCGCGCCCTGGTCCCGGGATCCTTCGATCCGATCCACAACGGTCATCTCGACGTGATCTCGCGCGTCGCAACGCAATTCGACGAGGTCATCGTCACGGTGGTGGTGAACCCCAACAAGAGTGGACTCTTCACCGTCGACGAACGGGTCGAGATGCTGGCGCAGGCCACCACTCATCTGCAGGGTGTGCGCGTCGCGACGTGGCAGGGGTTGCTCGTCGACTTCGCGTCGGAGTCCGGGGCCACCGCCATCGTCAAGGGTCTGCGCAACGCCGCCGACTTCGACTACGAGGTGCAGATGGCGCAGATGAACCGGCGACTCACCGGCGTGGACACAGTGTTCCTCGGAACCGACCCGGTGCACAGCAGCTTGTCGAGCTCGCTCATCAAGGAGATCGCGCGATTGGGCGGAGACGTCACGACGATGGTCCCGGCCGCCGTGCACGACCGACTGCTGGCCCGGCTCGCCGAGCGCTCCTGACCGGGCCGGACGGCGACACACCGGGGGACAATCGTGCGGACCGGTGCGCGTACCGGGCACACTGACACCGGAGATCGCGCCCGACGGGTGTGGTCGCCGAACTCAGAGACTGTCGATCGAAGTGAGGGCCGAGCACGGTGTACCGGGTATTCGAGGCGCTCGACGAGCTCGTCGCGATCGTCGAGGAGGCGCGCGGCGTCCCGATGACCGCGGGATGCGTCGTCCCGCGTGGTGATGTGCTGGAGCTGCTGGACGACGTCCGAGACGCCATTCCGGGTGAGCTCGACGACGCGCAGGACGTGCTGGACCACCGCGACAAGCTGGTGTCGGACGCACGGACCGGTGCCGAGAAGACGATCTCGTCGGCCGACGCGGAAGCCACCAGCACGGTGGAGAACGCGCGGGACGAGGCCGATCGACTCCTGGCCGACGCGAAGGCCCACGCCGACCGGATGGTCGCCGAGGCCACCGCGCACGCCGAGAGCCTCGTCGCCGACGCCACCGCGCGCGCTGACGCCACCATCGCGGACGCGGAGCACGAGTACGAGACGCTGACCGAGCGCGGCCGCGTCGAGTCCGCTCGCTCGATCGACGCCGGCAAGGCGGCCTACGAGCGTTCCGTCGCCGACGGTCTCGCCGAGCAGGAGCGCCTGGTCTCGCAGACCGAGGTGGTGCAGTCCGCGCACGCGGAGTCCGCTCGGGTCATCGACGCGGCGCACGCCGAGTCGGATCGTCTGCGTACCGAATGCGACCTCTACGTCGACACGAAGTTCGCGGAGTTCGAGGAGATCCTCTCCGGCACGTTGCGGTCCGTCGGTCGGGGACGGCAGCAGCTCCGCACCGGCAGTGGCGTTCCGAGTTACGACACCGATTTCGCCGACTCGCGTGGTGAGGGCCGCTCGCGCTACTGACCGCCACGCAGATCCCTCCTCGCAGGGTGGGCTGGTGTGATTTGGCGCTGACCTGACGCTCCCGTATCGTGGAGTGGTTGCCCGCACCGCCCGTGAAAGGATCGTTCGTTGTCTCCCGCTGCTCGTCGCCACTCCGCCGAACCCGTCTCGGGGCTGGTGGTGGACACCCGTCGTCTGGGTCGCCGCGCAGGGTCGATGATGCCGGTCGCTCGCACCGTTCCCTCCCCGTCGCGCATCGGTCTGGACCTGATCGCGATCCAGGAGGGGGCCGACATCGATCTCGATCTCCGGTTCGAGTCCGTGTCCGAGGGTGTGCTCGTCAGCGGCACGGTCGACGCCGACACCGTCGGTGAGTGCTCGCGGTGCCTCGAGCCGTTCACGTCACACGTGCAGCTCCACCTCACGGAGCTGTACGCGTACCCGAACAGCGTCACCGAGGCCACCACGGACGAGGACGATCTCTACCGGGTCGAGGACGACGCGATCGATCTCGAACCACTGATCGTGGACGTGGCGGGGCTCACCCTGCCGCTGCGACCCCTGTGCACCGAGGACTGCCAGGGACTGTGCCCGGAGTGCGGCATCCGCCTGTCGATTGCGGAACCGGGTCATGCGCATGAGACAATTGATCCTCGCTGGGCCGGTCTCGCGGCGAAGCTGCAGACCGACACCGACCAGACCTAGTCGGCCGGCGCACCCTGCGCCTGCACGACCCGTGCTTCACCAGCACGACATTGCACCGAACGAGTACGAGGAGAAGTAGAAGTGGCTGTTCCGAAGCGCAAGATGTCGCGGTCCAACACCCGATCGCGACGCAGCCAGTGGAAGACCACTGCACCCACCCTCATCACCTGCCCCAACCGCGGGTGCGGCGAGAAGACCCTGCCCCACACGGTGTGCCCGAACTGCGGCACCTACAAGGGTCGCCAGGTCACCGCGGCAGTCTGACGGTGACCTCTCAGTCGCCAGCGACAGACCGGAGCGGCGAGGACGATCATGCATCGCTTCTCGCCGCTCTTGGCGTGTCTCTGGACCACGACCTGCTCGTCCACGCTCTCACCCACCGCTCGTACGCGTACGAGAACGGTGGGCTGCCCACGAACGAACGCCTCGAGTTCCTCGGAGATTCCGTTCTGGGTCTGAGCATCACCGAGCAGCTGTACAGCGCCCACCCCGACAAGTCGGAGGGCGAGCTGGCCAAGATCCGCGCGAGCGTGGTCAACATGCACGCGCTCGCCGAGGTGGCTCGCCAACTGGGTGACGGCGGACTCGGTGCGCACCTGCTTCTGGGCAAGGGCGAGGAGATGACCGGTGGGCGCGACAAGCCGTCGATCCTCGCGGACGGCATGGAATCGCTTCTCGGCGCCATCCACGTCGAGCACGGCATCGACGTCGCACGCGAGGTGGTGCTGCGTCTGTTCGACGCGTTGCTCGAGCGTGGACCGCGTCTCGGTGCCGGCCTCGACTGGAAGACCAGCCTGCAGGAGCTCACGGCCGAGAAGGGTCTCGGTGTTCCCGCGTACGAGATCACCGCGACGGGACCGGACCACGACAAGGAGTTCACGGCCACCGTGCTCGTCGGCGGATCGCCGCACGGGCAGGGCGTGGGTCGCTCGAAGAAGGAAGCCGAGCAGCGCGCCGCCAGCGCGGCCTGGAACGCTCTCAGTGAATCGGCCTCCGCAGCGCTGATCGCCGGCCCGACCCCGGAGATGTCGTCCGACCGGAATGCCTGAACTTCCCGAGGTCGAGGTGGTGCGACGCGGACTCGCGTCGCACGTCGTGGGGGAGACCCTCGTCGACATCGAGGTCCTTCATCCGCGTGCCGCTCGACGGCATCTCGAGGGAAGTCTCGATCTCCAGTCGCGACTGGCCGGCACCACCGTCGTGTCCGCCGAGCGCCGTGGCAAGTACCTCTGGCTCGTGGTCGCCGCGAACGACGACGCGACCGGGCCGCTCGAGTCGATCGTGGTGCACCTGGGCATGAGCGGGCAGATGCTCGTCCAGCCCGCGGACGCACCCGACGAGAAGCATCTCCGCATCCGCGCCCGACTGGGCAGCGGCACGGATCTGCGATTCGTCGATCAGCGGACGTTCGGCGGGTGGGCCGTCGCCGACCTCGTGGAGGTCGACGGCTCCCGGGTCCCGGTTCCCGTGGCGCACATCGCCCGCGACCCACTCGACCCCCAGTTCGACGCGGAGTCCGTGGTGACGGCGATGCGGGGGAAGCACACCGAGATCAAGCGCGCGCTCCTCGATCAGACCGTCGTGTCGGGCGTGGGCAACATCTACGCCGACGAGTCGTTGTGGCGCAGCAAGATCCACGGCAATCGACTCACCGATTCACTGACTCGCCCGGCGCTGCGCAGGTTGCTGAACAACGCGCACGCTGTCATGGGGGAGGCACTGGCGCAGGGCGGCACCTCGTTCGACGCGCTGTACGTCAACGTGAACGGTCAGTCGGGGTACTTCGACCGGTCACTGGCCGCATACGGCCAGGAGGGACTCCCGTGCCCTCGCTGCGGCGCTCCCATCCGCCGCGAGAAGTTCATGAATCGGTCGTCCTTCAGCTGTCCGAAGTGTCAGCCGGCGCCGAGGGTTCGGCGGGGGTAGGGCGACTCCCGGCACGTCGGTCGTAAAGATCTCATAAACACGCCTGCTCGCAGCGTCAACAGAGTGTCAGTGAGGCCGAGATGGGCGCGTAGGGGGTGGACGCTGGCGTAGCTGCCGAGCAACCGCCGGCAGTTCGTCGCCGTTTCACGAGGATTGCATCCATGGCTGACCTGGCCTATCTACTCACCGCCGCAGCAGGTTTCGCTGTGCTGGTATTCACCGTTCTTCGACTCGGGCGATCCGCATGACCGCCGCCGGAATCGAGAGCGTGATCTTGATCGTGGTGTCCGCGGCACTTGCGGTGTACCTGCTGATCGCGTTGCTCGACCCCGAAAGGTTCTGAGCCGTGACCCCCGCACTTGCGGCCGGCGTGCAGATCGCGGCCGTCGTGATCGTGCTCGCTGCCGCCTACGTTCCACTCGGCGACTACATGGCGCGCGTGTTCACCACCCCGCGAGATGCACGTGCTCGTGAAGAATTGGTCAGCTCTGCCGCGAACCAGGCAGAGGGATCGACGATCACCACGACCACTGCTCTCGACCCTCCGCAGCCGACGAGCAGGTCGGTATCGGCAACAGCGGACTGGCGGGTGGAATCCCTGCTGTATCGCGTGTGCCGGATCGACCCCCGCTCGGAACAGACGTGGGTCGGCTACGCCTTGTCGCTGCTGGGCTTCTCTGCGGCCGGCGTCTTCTTCCTCTATGCCCTCCAACGCGTTCAAGGTGTTCTGCCGCTGAACAATTCGCTGCCCGGTGTCAGCCCGTCGGTTGCGTTCAACACCGCCATCTCCTTCGTGACCAACACCAACTGGCAGTCGTATTCACCCGAGACAACGATGAGCAACCTCACGCAACCGCTCGGCCTCGCAGTGCAGAATTTCGTCTCTGCCGCAGTGGGATTGGCCGTGGCGGTTGCAGTGATCCGCGGGTTCGTTCGTGTGCGCAGTGGAGGCGAACTCGGAAACTTCTGGGTCGATCTCACACGCGGCGTACTTCGGATCCTGCTGCCGTTGTCGTTCGTCGTGGCGCTGATCCTGCTGACGCAGGGCGTGGTCATGTCGTTCCACAGCAGCTTCGCGTCGACGGGTCTGGACGGTAGCTCGATCACGAATGCTCTCGCTCCCGTCGCCTCTCAGGAAGCGATCAAAGAGCTCGGCACCAACGGCGGCGGAATCCTGGCAGCCAACTCGGCGCACCCGTTCGAGAACCCGACGCCGTTGTCCAACATCGTCGAGATCATCGCCCTGTTGTTGATCCCAGTCGCGTTGACGCGAACCTTCGGAACCCTTGTCGGAGAACGTAAGCAGGGTCTGTCGATCCTCGCCGTCATGACGCTGCTGTGGGGCGCCGTTCTCGCCGTGACCCTTGCGGCGGAATCCGGTACTCGCGGTGTCGCCGCGCAGGCCGCGGGCGCCATGATGGAGGGTAAGGAACAGCGTTTCGGCATCCCCGCGTCCGCCCTGTGGGCAGTCAGCACCACGGGAACCTCGACCGGCGCAGTGAATTCGGCGCACGACTCGATGTCGCCCCTGGGCGGTGGAGTCGTCATCCTCAACATGCTTTTCGGTGAGGTCGCTCCCGGCGGAGTCGGGACCGGCCTCTACGGAATGCTGGTCCTGGCCATCATCGCCGTGTTCGTCGGTGGGCTCCTGGTGGGACGCACGCCGGAGTACCTCGGTAAGAAGCTCGGCAAACGCGAGATCACCATGGCGGCACTGTCGGTGCTCGTCATGCCGGCGCTCGTTCTGATCGGGACCGGTATCACGGTGATCCTGGGTTCCACGAGCGGAGCGCTCGGCAACAGCGGGGACCCCGGAACTCCGGGTTCGATCCACGGATTCAGCGAGGTGCTCTACGCCTACGCGTCCGCGTCGAACAACAACGGAAGTGCGTTCGGCGGACTGACCGTGACCAACGACTGGTTCCAGACCTCCCTTGGCATCGCGATGCTGCTGGGCCGGTTCCTTCCGATCGTGTTCGTTCTGGCCCTGGCCGGCTCACTGGTCACCAAGCGTCGAAGTCCGGCTGGACCCGGCACCCTGCCCACCACGGGACTGCTGTTCACCGGCCTTCTCACCGGCACGATCGTCCTCGTCGCTGCGCTCACATTCTTCCCAGCGCTCGCGCTGGGCCCCTTCGCGGAGGCTTTGCAATGACCCTCGTCAACGACCATCCCACTCTGTCGGAGGCGACACCCGACAACGGCGCGCCGGCTCCCGTCAAGTCCGGCTACTTCAGCCCCAAGCAGCTGTGGACCTCGTTACCCACCGCATTCCGCAAGCTCGATCCGCGTCACCAGGCCCGCAACCCGGTCATGTTCGTCGTTCTGGTCGGCTCGGTCATCACCACTGTCATGGCGATCGCCGACCCGTCGGTGTTTTCCTGGCTCGTCACCGGGTGGCTCTGGTTCACCGTGTTGTTCGCGAACCTCGCCGAGTCCGTTGCCGAGGGTCGCGGCAAGGCCCAGGCGGCCAGTCTGCGCAACGTCAAACGGGACACGCTTGCCAATCGTCGGCTGCCCGACGGGTCCGTCGAGAGCGTGCCCGGCACCGAACTGAAGGTCGGTGACGAGGTGGTCGTCACCGCAGGGGAAGTCATTCCTGGTGACGGTGACGTGGTCGACGGCATCGCATCGGTGGACGAATCCGCCATCACGGGTGAATCCGCACCGGTGGTGCGTGAATCGGGCGGTGACCGAAGCGCCGTCACCGGCGGCACCACCGTGCTGTCGGACCGGATCGTCGTGAAGATCACCGCCGCACAGGGTGAGACGTTCGTCGACCGGATGATCGCGCTCGTCGAGGGTGCGTCGCGACAGAAGACTCCGAACGAGATCGCTCTCAACATCCTGCTCGCGTCCCTGACCATCGTGTTCTTGCTTGCCGTCGTGGCCATCGGTCCCATGAGCATCTACGCGGGGTCGGCGCAGGATCCGGTCAAGCTCATCGCACTTCTCGTCTGCCTGATCCCGACGACCATCGGCGCACTCCTGTCCGCCATCGGCATCGCCGGCATGGACCGACTGGTGCAGCGCAACGTTCTCGCCATGTCGGGCCGCGCGGTCGAGGCCGCCGGTGACATCGACACCCTGCTGATGGACAAGACCGGCACGATCACCTTCGGAAATCGCAGAGCCACGGCACTGCATCCGGCACCAGGGGTCGAGGTTCGGGAACTCGCCGATGCGGCTCGCCTGTCTTCGCTCGCTGACGGAACACCCGAGGGACGCAGCATCGTCGAACTCGTCGCACGCGACTTCGGCGGGGAAGCAGATCCCGCAGCAGGGGGTGAGTTCGTTCCGTTCACCGCTCAGACCCGCATGAGTGGGCTGGACGTCGACGGTCGGCAGATCCGAAAGGGCGCCTCCGACAGCGTGTTCGCCTGGGTCCGTGAACGCAGTGGCGACGCCACCGACACTGCGGTACGTGATTCGGTCGAGTCGGTGTCCGAAGCGGGCGGTACTCCGCTCGTCGTTGCGGTCGCCGAATCCGGTTCGAGCGCCCGAGTTCTCGGAGTCGTCGAGTTGTCCGATGTGGTCAAGCCTCACATCGCCGAACGATTCGAACGGTTGCGCGCCATGGGCATTCGGACCGTGATGGTGACCGGTGACAACCCCCTCACCGCTCGGGCCATCGCTGCTGAAGCCGGGGTCGACGATTTCCTCGCCGAAGCGACACCGGAAGACAAACTCGCATTGATCCGCCGTGAACAGAACGGTGGTCGGCTGGTCGCAATGACGGGGGATGGCACCAACGACGCTCCCGCGCTGGCTCAGGCCGACGTAGGCGTGGCAATGAACACCGGCACGTCCGCAGCGAAAGAGGCGGGCAACATGGTGGATCTCGATTCCGATCCCACCAAATTGATCGAGGTGGTCGAGGTCGGAAAGCAACTCCTCATCACCCGCGGAGCGCTCACCACGTTCTCGTTGGCGAACGACCTCGCCAAGTACTTCGCGATCCTGCCGGCAATGTTCTCCACGGTGTATCCCCAGCTCGACACGCTGAACATCATGCGGCTGGCAACTCCACAATCAGCGATCGTCTCGGCCGTGGTGTTCAACGCACTGGTCATCGTGGCGCTGATTCCCCTTGCGCTGAAAGGTGTTCGGTACACGCCGTCCACCGCGTCGACACTGCTCGGCCGCAACCTCGCCGTCTATGGCGTCGGAGGCGTGATCTCGCCCTTCGTCGGCATCTGGCTGATTGACCTCGTGGTCCGACTTATTCCTGGAATGGGCTAGCAATGCGTATTACTTCGGTGTTCTTCAAACAGGTCGTCGCCGGGTTCACGGTCCTGTTGGCGTTGACGGTACTTCTCGGCATCGGGTACCCGGCTGCGGTGTGGGCGGTCAGCCGGATCGGGTCCGATTCGGCGGAAGGCTCACCCATCCGCGATGCCTCGGGATGTGTTGTCGGCAGCTCGCTCATCGGCGTCGACACCACTGTCGCAGACGGACAACCCGATCCGTATTTCCACACGCGCGTCACGGGGTCGGTCGCCGATGACGACGCCTTTGCCGCGGGCGACCCCTCCGCCGCTCTCCCTCTGAACCAGGGTCCGAGCAGTGACACTCTCGCGTCGTTCATCGAGCAACGTCGCGCTGCGATCGCCGAGCGTGAGAACGTCGATCCGGCGGCGGTGCCCGTCGACGCGGTGACGGGTTCGGGTTCGGGTATCGACCCGGACATCAGCCCGGCGTATGCAGAGCTTCAGGTCGCCCGCGTGGCGGCAGCAACAGGGAAATCACAGGACGAGGTGCGCACGCTGGTCGCGGAGAACACCGACGGTCGGCAGCTCGGTTTCCTCGGACAATCGGTGGTGAACGTCGCCACGCTGAACGTCGACCTGGGACTGACTGCACCCGACTGCTCGACTACGGGTGGATGATGAGCAGGTGAGCATGCACGCCGACGCCGCAGACGAACGCACGACTCCGGGGGGCAGGGGAGAACTGCGTATCTATCTCGGCGCGGCGCCGGGCGTGGGAAAGACGTTCGCGATGCTCGGCGAGGCGCACCGTCGCCAGTCCCGCGGGTGTGACGTCGTCGCCGGTGTCGTCGAGACTCACGGACGCACTCGAACGGCAGAGATGCTGGACGGCATCGCGGTACTGGCGCCGAAAATGGTCGAGTATCGCGGAGCCTCGGTGCCCGAACTCGACGTCGACGGCGTCTTGGCCAGAATGCCGGAATTGGTGCTCGTCGACGAACTGGCCCACACGAACACTCCGGGCAGTCGTAACGCCAAGCGCTGGCAGGATGTCGAGGAGTTTCTGGCCGCCGGGATCGACGTGGTGTCGACTCTGAACGTGCAGCACCTCGAGAGTCTCAACGACGTGGTCCAGCGCATTACCGGTGTGGTGCAACGGGAGACGGTTCCCGACGCCATCGTGCGGGCCGCAGCCCAGGTCGAGCTGGTCGACATCACCCCGGAAGCGTTGCGGCGCAGGCTGTCACACGGGAACGTCTACGCGCCCGAGAAGGTCGACGCAGCGCTCAGCAACTTCTTCCGACGGGGTAATCTCACTGCGCTGCGGGAGCTGGCACTGCTGTGGCTGGCCGATCAGGTCGACGCGGCGCTGGCCCGCTACCGTGCGGACAACGCCATCAAGGACACGTGGGAAGCACGAGAACGTCTCGTTGTCGCGGTGACCGGCGGTCCCGAATCCGAGACGCTGCTGCGCCGGGCGAGCCGAATCGCCGCCAAGTCCAGCGCGGAACTGATGGTGCTGCATGTGGTCCGAGGCGACGGACTCTCCGGTGTCTCCGCCTCGCACATGGGCAAGGTCCGTACCCTGGCCACCGCGCTCGGTGCCTCCGTGCACAGCGTCGTCGGCGACGATGTTCCGGCGACGCTTCTCGAGTTCGCGCGGGGCGTCAACGCGACACAGCTGGTGCTCGGGACGTCACGTCGCTCGCGGTGGGCCCGCATCTTCGACGAAGGCATCGGATCGTCGGTGGTGCAGCATTCCGGCAAGATCGACGTGCACATGGTCACTCACGAGGAGGCGCGCCGCGGAATCAGACGCACTGCCGCGCCGGCGTTGCGACGCCCGTTGGCGTGGGCCGCGTCGGTCGTGGTTCCTGCACTTGCGGCCGCGATCATCTCGCTGTTCGACGATTCCCTCGAACTCGGCGGTGAGAGCGCCCTGTTCTTCGTGGTGGTGCTGGCGGTGTCCCTGCTCGGCGGTGTCGCTCCGGCCGCGCTGTCGGCACTGTTCTCGGCTCTGCTGTTGAACTACTTCTTCACCGATCCGCGCTACAGCTTCACCATCGCCGAACCGGACAACTTCGTGACGACAGTGGTGCTGCTCGTCGTCGCCGTGGCGGTGGCCGTGCTCGTCGACGCGGCCGCCCGGCGGGCACGGGACGCCCGCAGCGCGTCGCAACAGGCGGAACTGCTGGCGCTGTTCGCCGGATCGGTGCTGCGTGGAGCCGACCTGCCCGCTCTGCTCGAGCGGGTGCGCGAGACGTACGGGCAGCGCGCCGTGGCGGTGCTGCGCTCGGGGCACGGCGTCGTCAGTGCAGTGGGGGAGAACCCGCCCACGAGCGTGGACGCCGCCGACACCGCGGTGGAGGTGGGCGACGAGGAGTACGCCCTCGTCCTCGCGGGGCACCGCACCCGCGCGACCGACCGGCGTGTCCTCACGGCGGTCGCCAATCAGGCGGTCGGCTTGATCCGCCAGAGCGAACTGGCCGCGGAGGCGAGCACCGCCGCGGCCGCCGTCGAGTCGGACACACTGCGGCGGGCACTGCTGTCCGCCGTGGGACACGACCTGAGGACGCCGCTGGCCGCGGTCAAGGCCGCCGCCTCGAGTCTGCGCAGCGAGGACGTCACCTTCTCGCCCGAGGACACCGCGGAGTTGCTGGCGACGGTCGAGGAGTCGGCGGATCAGCTCACCGCGCTGGTGGAGAACCTGCTCGACTCCTCGCGCCTGGCCGCCGGCGTGGTGCGGCCGGTGTCGGCGCGTGTGTTCCTCGACGAGGTGGTGCACCGCGCCTCGGCCTCCGTCGGTCCGGCGCGGTCCCGCCTGCAGGTGGAGGTGGGGGATCTGTCGGTGCTGGCGGACGAGGGTCTGCTGGAGCGAGTGGTGGCGAATCTGATCGACAACGCTGTGCGGTACGCACCCCACGGCGAGATCCGCGTGTCCGCTCGTGTGGACGACGACCGCGTCCGGCTCGCCGTGGCCGACCACGGGCCCGGTATCGCGGACGGCTCGGAGGAGACCGTCTTCGACGCGTTCCAGCGGCTCGGGGATCGCGACAACACCACCGGCGTCGGCCTCGGACTGTCCGTGGTGCGCGGCTTCGTCGAGGCCATGCACGGCACGGTGTCGACGCAGCGCACCGTCGGCGGCGGGCTGACCGTCACCGTCGACCTGCCGGCGGCGTCGTGACCGAGGACGGGGGAACGACCGAGACGCCGCGGCCGGGACCGCCGCCCACCCGTGTCCTCGTCGTCGACGACGAGCCGCAGTTGCTGCGGGCGCTGCGCATCAATCTCGGGGTGCGGGGCTACGACGTGTCGACGGCGTCGACCGGAGCGGGAGCTCTGCGCGCCGCCGCCGAGAGGCATCCGGACGTGATCGTCCTCGACCTGGGTCTGCCGGATCTCGACGGCCTGGAGGTGCTCGCCGGACTTCGCGGGTGGACCACCGTGCCCGTGATCGTGCTGTCCGCCCGTTCGGACTCCGGCGACAAGGTCGACGCGCTGGACGCGGGTGCGGACGACTACGTGACCAAGCCGTTCGGCATGGACGAGTTCCTCGCCCGGCTGCGCGTCGCGGTTCGGCGCGCCGCACGCACGGCGGACGGCGACGGCGAGGCGGTCGTCGTGACCGACTCGTTCACCGTGGATCTGGCCGCGAGATCGGTGACGCGCGACGGGCAGCCGGTCCACCTCACCCCCACTGAGTGGGGCATGCTCGAGATGCTGGTGCGGCACCGCGGCAAGCTGGTCGGACAGCGAGAACTGCTGCGCGAGGTGTGGGGTCCGGCGTACGAGACCGAGACCCACTATCTCCGGGTGTATCTCGGTCAGCTGCGGCGCAAACTCGAGCCCGATCCGGCGCATCCACGCCACCTGCTGACCGAGGCCGGCATGGGGTATCGCTTCCGAACCTGATGCGCCTCACCGCCGGCGGCCCACCGCTCCGATAGGTTGGCCGGTGTGCTGGTCGACGGAAGAGACATCCCGGTCACCGGGAGCGTCCTGCAACCGTTGACCCGGCGAACGAGCGACATCCTGCGGGTCGTGACCGCGGCGATCGTCCTGGGGGCGATCGTCGTCGGTTCGTTGGTGACCCGCAACGAGTGGACAGCGCTGGAGCGCTCGATCTCCGACATCGTCGGCGTGCTCACCCCGAGCCAGTCCAATGCCGTCTATCTCGTGTACGGCGTCGCCATTCTGGCTCTTCCGTTCACCGTGCTCGCCGGACTGGTGGCGGCACGCCGCTGGCGGCTGCTCGCGGGTTACGTCGCTGCGGCCGTGGTGGCCGCACTGGCGTTGTCGGTCAGTGGCAGCGGGATCTCCGCGCCGAAGTGGCACATCGACGAATCGACGCGCCTGGACACCCTGCTCTCGCAGATCCTCGACGATCCGCGCTGGATCGCCATCGTCGCGGCCGTGCTCACCGTCTCCGGCCCGGGGCTGCCGATCCGCTGGAAGCGGACGTGGTGGGTGCTGCTGCTGGCTTTCGTCCCGATCCATCTGCTCATCAGCACCGTCGTCCCCGCGCGCTCGCTGCTCGGTCTCGCCGTGGGGTGGCTCGCCGGATCGCTCGTGATCTGGGTGGTGGGCACCCCGGCACTCGAGGTGCCGCTCGCCGAGGCCGTCCGTGCCCTGAAGCGCCGGGGAGTCGACATCGCCGGGTTCGTCGTTCTGCGCCCGGCGGGTTCGGGTCCCCTGGTGCTCTCGGGACGGATCGGGCCGGTGGGCCACGACGTCGTCGTCGAGCTGTTCGGTCCCAATCAGCGCAGCCGCGGCGCCCTGCGTCTGCTGCGCCGACTGGTGACTCTGCGGTCGTCGGAGAGCCCGCCCCTGCACGCCTCACAGCGCCGCGCGGTGGAGCATCGCGCGTTGATGGGCATCGCGCTGAACGACCTGGGCGTGGCGGCCTGTGTCCCGACGGCGGTGTCGGCCCTCGAGCGTGGCTGGGTCCTGTACGCCCACAGCGTTCCCCGCGGTCGGCGCGTGGACCCCGAGCGTCCGGAGGATGCGCACGCACTGTGGCGGACTCTGGGAGTGCTGCGCTCCCGGCAGATCTCGCACGGAGACCTCCGGGTCGACGACATCCGGATCGACGAGGACGGCACCGCGTTGCTCGGTGGCTTCGACACCGCGGAACTCGGCGCGTCGCAGGCCCAGTTGCACTCGGACGCCGCGCAGCTGATGCTGACCACCGCATCGCTGTACGGGCCCGACGTCGCCGTCGACGCCGCGATCGACAGGCTCGGCCCGGCGGACGTTCTCACCGCCTCACGCCGGCTGACGCCGTCCGCTATCCCGACCCGCGTGCGCCGGGCGGTGCACGACGCCAAGGGGGTGCTCACGGCGACGCGGGACACGGTGCTGGCCCGGACCGGGACCTCGGCGATCGCCACCGAGCAGGTGACGCGGTTCTCGCGTAACCAGGTCGTGCAGTTGGTCCTGCTCATCGCGCTGGTCTACGTCGCGTATCCGTTCATCAGTCAGGTCCCGACCTTCGCCTCCGAGCTGGCCTCGATCAACTGGTGGTGGGCACTGCTCGGTCTCGCGATCTCCGCCGCGACCTATTTCGGAGCGGCCGCGGCGCTGTGGGCGTGCGCCTCGGGCGCCGTGGGTTTCCTGAACACGACGATCATGCAGGTGGCCAACACGTTCGCGGCGACGACGACTCCGGCGGGTGTCGGCGGACTGGCGCTGAGCGTCCGCTTCCTGCAGAAGGGCGGTTTGACGCTCACGCGCTCGACCGCCGCGGTAGCTCTGCAGCAACTGGTGCAGGTGATCTCGCACGTGACGCTGCTCGTGGTGTTCAGCGTCGCGGCGGGCCAGTCCGCCGACCTGTCCCGCTTCGTCCCGAGCGCCACGATCCTGTACCTCATCGCCGGTGTCGCGTTCGGCGCCCTCGGCGCCTTCCTGTTCGTGCCCACCCTGCGGCGCTTCCTGCGCACCGCGGTGCGGCCTCAGCTCGCGGAGGTCTACTCGGACCTCTCGGAGCTCGTGCGGCATCCGGCACGCTTCACCGTCATCGTGCTGGGCTGCGCCGCAACCACTCTCGGTGCTGCCTTCGCGCTGTGGGTGAGCATCGAGGCGTTCGGCGGGGGAACCACCTTCATCACGGTCACCATCGTCACGATGATCGGTGGGACGCTCGCCTCCGCAGCCCCGACGCCGGGTGGCATCGGCGCCGTGGAAGCCGCTCTCATCGGCGGTCTGGCGGCGTTCGGGTTGCCCGCCACCATCGCGGTGCCGTCCGTTCTGCTCTATCGCGTGCTCACGTGCTGGATCCCGGTGTTCCTCGGCTGGCCGATCATGCGGTGGTTGGCGCGCAAGGACATGATCTGATCCCGGCCGTCACGACATCCGCAGTGCCAGATAGAAGTTCACGCGGTCCTCGAGTCCGGAGAGATCCCGACCGGTGAGTTCCTCGATGCGCTGGATGCGGTAGCGCACCGAGTTGACGTGCAGGTGCAGCCGGGTCGAGCACGCCGTCCACGATCCGTTGCAGTCGAGGAAGGCTCGCAGAGTCGGGACGAGATCGCTCTGATGGCGGTCGTCGTACTCCACGACAGGATCCAGCAGACGCGAGCGGAACAGCCGTCTCATCTCGTCCGGCACGCTCGCCAGGAGCAGCACCAGATCCGCCAGTTCGTCGTGCCCCACGATGCGGACCCCGTCGCTGCGGCCGGCCGCGAGCCGGCGGGCATACCTGGCTTCGTCGACGGCGCCGCGGAGTTCGCCCGCCGTCACCGCGCTGCTGACGCCGAGCGAGACGTCGCTGCCGGCAAGTCCGGGAACGAGGCGATCCATCCCCGACCGCACTCGCGGCGTCAGGTCGTCGTCGGTGGGAACGATCGCGACCACCTCACCGTCCGTCACACCGATCGCGCCGCCGCTCGGGAGCAACTCGCGCAGGACCACCCGGAGTTCGCCGGGGCGGAGGGGGCCACTCGCGACGGCCGCGGCGACCACCGCGTACCGAGCGTCGGTGTCGAGGCCGACCACCGTCATCTGGGCGAGGGTGTCCGCGACCGATCCGCCCGCGGTGATCACGCGGATCAGCTGGTGCGCCGAGCGTCCGGACGACCCGAGGCGGTCGTCGGTGCGCTCACGTTCGAGCGCGACGATCGACGCCACGTCCTCGGCGAGTGCGAGCCGCTCGGGAGTCCAACTGCGCCAGTCGCTGCGGAAGGCCACCATCGCGTCGGCGACGCGCGACGTCCGGTCACCGTCGACGGCGAGGAGGGACAGGCCGTGGGACACCACGGGAAGTCCTCGTGCCGTGAGGAAGTCGTGCGCCAGATCGTCGGGACGGATCTCGTCGGGAAGCGGATGGGACGAGGCCACGACGCGCCCGCCGGGGGTGAGCACCCAGCATTCCAGTCCGAGATCCTCGGACACCAGGTCGAGAAGTGGCCCGATGCCGTCCCCGGCGCCGGCGCCCGACACCAGGCGGCGGTGCCGGTCGAGGACCGACCGGAGATCGGTCGCGCGCTCGCGCGAGAGCGAGCGCACCACGCTCTCCGTGATCGTCGCGAAGGCCACGGCGGCGGACACCCGGAACAGGGGCAGCCCGTGTCGGCGGCACGACTCGACGAGATCGGCGGGCACCACGCCGTCGTACGAGGCCGCCAGTGCGGCGACGCCGGCACCGGTGATCGCACGGACGAAGACGTCTGAATCCTCGGGTCTCGTGTGCCACATCAGTCCGGTGAGGACCAGTTCTCCGCCCTCGAGATAGCGACCGGGATCGAGCATGTCGGTCGTCACGACCCATCGGATGACCGTGTCTCGTCCGTCGTCGGACACGAGGGGGTCGAGTCCGAGATGGGGCATGTCGAGTAGGTCGTGCACCTTCATTCGGAGGAACCTACAGTGATTCGCGTGTGATGCGGGTCATAGTCTGTCGTTCCTGCGTCTCGTCCGCCGGACGGCGGGCGGGTGTACTTCTCCCATGGACTTTCTTCGGCCACAGACCTGGGCGGACGCACTCGCCGCCGCAGCCGATCGACCCGATGTCGTCCCCGTGCAGGGGGGTACCGACGTCATGGTCGAGATGAACTTCGATCTGCACAGACCGACGGCGCTGCTCGACCTGAACCCGATCACGGAGCTCACCACCTGGGAGGAAAATCCAGACGGGTCGCTCCGCGTCGGTGCCGGCATGCCGTACGTGCGGATCATCGCCGAACTGGGCGATCGGCTGCCGGGAATCGCGCAGGCCGCGCGCACGGTCGGTTCGCCCCAGATCCGCAACAGGGGGACGGTCGGCGGCAATCTCGGGGGCGCATCCCCCGCCGGCGATCTGCACGCGCCGCTGCTCGCGTGCGGCGCGATCGTCGAGGCCGAGTCGGCCGCTCGGGGCACACGCATGATTCCGGCCGAGGAGTTCTACGTCGGCGTCAAGCGTCACTGCCTGGAACCGGACGAGTTGATCCGCGCGTTCCACGTGCCGCCGGCCACCGGGCCGCAGTACTTCTCGAAGGTCGGCACGCGCAACGCCATGGTCATCGCGGTGTGTTCGTTCTCGCTCGCCCTGTTCCCGGCCGAGCGACGTGTCGGCACGGGTATCGGTTCGGCCGCCCCGACGCCGCGGCGGGCCACCGCCGCCGAGGTATTTCTCGCTGCGGAACTCGACTGGGACGGCCCGCTCGACGACGCCGTCGCCCGCCGGTTCGGCGACCTGGTCCGTGAGGCGGCGAGCCCGATCGACGACGTACGCGGTACCGCCGACTATCGGCGACATGCGCTGGCGGTCATGGCGAGACGCACTCTCGCCTGGTCGTGGCGCGACCACAGGAACAACGGAGAGGCGGCGTGAGCATGAGAGTGAACTGCACGGTGAACGGCACCGACCAGAGCGCGGACGACGTGTGGGAGGGCGAGAGTCTTCTCTACGTGTTGCGCGAGCGCATGGGCCTGCCCGGATCGAAGAACGCGTGCGAGCAGGGGGAGTGCGGTTCCTGCACCGTCTATCTCGACGACGTGCCGGTGTGCTCGTGCCTGGTGGCGGCCGGCCAGGTCGAAGGTCGACGCGTGCGCACCGTGGAGGGACTCTCCGACGGGGAGGCGCTGGGCCCGATCCAGAAGGCCTTCGTGGAGTGCGGCGCCGTCCAGTGCGGCTTCTGCACACCCGGGCTGGTGGTCCAGGCGCACGACCTCGTCGAGCGGGTGCCCGATCCGTCCGATGCGGAGATCCGCGAGGCCCTCGCCGGAAACCTCTGCCGCTGCACCGGTTACGAGAAAATTCTCGACGCCGTCCGACTCGCCGCCTCACGAAGGGCCGATTCCCGATGAGTGTTCGCATCGTCACCAACGCCTACATCGCACCCGTGGTCGGTGCCGAGATCCCGCACGGGTACATCGTCGTCGACGGGCCGCTCGTGACCGCGATCGGCGCGGGTCCTGCGCCGATCGTTCCCGGCGCCGAGATCATCGACGCGCGTGGCGGACTGGTCACGCCCGGTCTGGTCAATGCCCATCACCACCTGTACCAGTGGGCGTCGCAGGGACTGGCGAAGGACAGCACCCTCTTCGAGTGGCTCGTGACCCTGTACCGACCATGGGCGAAGATGGACGCCGAGGTGGTCGGCGGGGCCGCGCTGGCGGGGCTCGGCTGGCTCGCGAAGTCCGGGTGCACCACCAGCACCGATCACCACTACATCTTCCCGAAGGGACGGGGCGATCTGTTCGCCGCCGAGATCGACGCGGCGGCGCGGATCGGAGTGCGTTTCCACCCCTGCCGCGGGTCGATGGACCGGGGCGTGTCGGACGGCGGGCTCCCTCCCGACGAGGTGGTGGAGAAGCTCGACGACATCCTGACCGCCACCGCGGATGCGATCGACACGTACCACGACGCGTCGTTCGGCTCGATGCTGCGGATCGCCGTCGCGCCGTGCTCCCCGTTCTCGATCAGCAAGGACCTGCTCGTGGAATCGGCGAGCCTCGCCCGAGTGAAAAGTGTTCGGCTGCACACACATCTGTCCGAGACGGTGGACGAGGAGGAGCACTGCCTCGCCCAGATGGGCTGCACGCCCGTGCAGTACATGGAACAGGTGGGGTGGCTGGGCGACGACGTGTGGTTCGCCCACGCCGTCCACCTCCACGATTCCGACATCACCTCGCTCGCGGCAACGGGTACCGGCGTCGCGCACTGCCCCAGTTCGAACGCGCGACTCGGCGCGGGAATCGCCCGTGTCGCCGATCTGCTGCACGCCGGCGCGCCGGTCGGTCTCGGCGTGGACGGATCGGCGTCCGCCGAGATGGTCTCGCTCGCCGGCGAGATCCGTCAGGCCGTGTACATGCAGCGGGCACGCTACGGGCCGACCGCGTTGAGTGCTCGCCAGGCTCTCGAGGCCGCGACACTCGGTGGCGCCACGGTCCTCGGCCGGCAGGACGAGATCGGGTCCCTCGAGGTGGGCAAGCTCGCCGACCTCGCGATCTGGCGTACCGACGGCTTCTTCGCCGCGATAGACGATCCCGTCGTCGCGCTCGCGTACGGGCAGACGCCGCCACTGGGCCACCTCATGGTCGGCGGTCGGACGATCGTGGAGGACGACACGCTGATCAGCGTGTCGCAGGACGAGGCGGCGGCGGCCGGAGCGAACGCACACCGTCGTCTCATGGCTCTCGCGAAGGACGTCCTGTGAGCGCCCCCGGACGGACGCGCCCCGGCGCCTTCCCCGCACCCGTGGACGCACCGGGCCTCGGACGCGTGGGAGACAGTCCACTCCGCCCCGACGGGACCCTGAAGGTCAAGGGAGAGTTCGCGTACTCGTCCGATCTGTTCATCGACGGCATGCTGCACGGCGCCACCCTGCGGAGTCCGCATCCCCGCGCGCGCATCGTGTCCGTGGACATCTCGGCGGCGCTCGCCCTCCCCGGCGTGGAGGCCGTGCTCACCCACGAGGACGTGCCGGGACGCCCGTGTTTCGGCCTCGACGGCACATGGGACCAGCCTGTCCTCGCCTTCGGCGAGGTGCGTCACGAAGGCGAGCCCATCGTCCTCGTCGCGGCGGATCACCCCGAGACCGCGCGCCGGGCGATGGAACGGATCGAGGTGGTCTACGAGGTGCTCGAGCCACTGTGCGACGCCCGCCGTGCCGCACTGGATCCGACCTACCCGAAGGTGCAGGAGCGCGGCGGAATCGCACGCCACCAACCGGTGCGCGTCGGCGACGTGGCCGCTGCGCGTGCGCGGGCCGACGTGATCGTCAGCAGCGCCTTCTCGGTCGGCATCCAGGACCAGGCCTTCCTCGGACCCGAATCGGGTCTCGCGGTTCCCGGCGACGACGGCGGGGTGGACCTGTACGTCGCGACGCAATGGATGCACAACGACCTCGAACAGATCGGGCCGTGCCTCGGACTGCCGAAGGAGAAGATCAGGATGACGCTCTCCGGAGTCGGGGGAGCGTTCGGCGGGCGCGAGGACCTGTCCATGCAGATCCACGCGGCCATGCTCGCGATGTACACGGGCAAGCCGGTCCGGATGGTCTACAACCGCTACGAGTCGTTCTTCGGGCATGTGCACCGGCACCCGGCGCAGATGCACTACGAGTACGGCGCCACGAGCGACGGCCGGCTGTTGTTCGCGGACGTCGAGATCATCCTCGACGGCGGCGCCTACACGTCGGCCACGCTGAACGTCGTCGGCAACGCTGCGTCGCTGGGCGTGGGACCGTATGTCATCCCGAACATCGAGATCGACGCGTACGGCGTCTACACGAACAACCCGCCGTGCGGCGCGATGCGCGGATTCGGCGCCGTACAGGCATGTTTCGCGTACGAGTCGATGATGGACCAGCTCGCCGAGGCGTGCGGTCTGAGCCCGGTCGAGGTCCGCCGCGTCAACGCCGTCGCACAGGGTTCGCTCCTCGCCACCGGTCAGGTGATCGAGGCTCCCGCGCCCCTCGCCGAGATGCTCCTCCGGGCCGAGGCGATGCCCATGCCCGCGCCACTGGACACCTCCGACATCCGCAACCTTCCCGGAGGCGCGTCGCAGACCACGCACGGTGAGGGCGTCGTGCGGGGAGTCGGCTACGGAGTGGGACTCAAGAACATCTGCTTCTCCGAGAACTACGACGACTACTCGACGGCGCGGGTCCGACTCGAGGTCATCGGCGGCGAGGTCACCGCTCTGGTGCACACGGCCGCCGCCGAGGTGGGACAGGGCCTGGTGACACTCGAGGCGCAGATCGCCCGCACCGAGCTGGGGGTGTCGCGCGTGACGATCCATCCTGCCGACACCACCGTCGGGAACTCCGGGTCGTCGTCCGCGTCCCGCCAGTCCTACATGACCGGCGGTGCGGTGAAGGCCGCGTGCGAGGCGGTCCGGGAGGCCGTGTTCGTCCTCGCCGGACTGCATCTCGGTCGCGCCGCGACGGACCTGACTCTCGACGGCGGCAAGGTCGTCTCCCGCACCGACGGCGTCCTGGCCACGATCGAGGACGTTCTCGGCGACCGAGTGGTAGAGCAGACCCGCGAGTTCCACCACCGTCCCACCACCGGCATGGATCCGGTGACCGGGCAGGGCGCGAGCCACACCCAGCTCGCGCTGTGCGTGCACCGCGCGGTGGTCGACGTCGACGTCGAGCTCGGTCTGGTGAAGGTCGTCGAGATGGCCGCCGTCCAGGACGTCGGCAGGATCCTCAACCGGCTCTCCCTCGAGGGGCAGATCCACGGCGGATCGGCTCAGGGACTGGGCCTGGCTCTGATGGAGGAGATCGTCGTCGTGGACGGGCTGGTGAAGAACCCGTCGTTCACCGACTACCTCATCCCCACCATCCTCGACATGCCGCCGATGAAACTCGACATCCTGGAGAACCCGGACCCGCTGGCGCCGTACGGCCTTCGCGGCGCCGGCGAGCCTCCGACCCTGTCCTCCACCCCCGCAGTCGTCGCTGCCGTTCGCGACGCCACCGGTCTCGCCCTCACACGAGTACCGATACGACCCGAACACATCACGGACCCGGGAAGGCCCTGACCTCATGACGAAACTCGATCCCGCGACGACGGTGGGCAGCGGCGGACGCCGCTCCCGACTCGACACCTTCTTCTCCATCACGATGCGCGGCTCCACGATCACCCGTGAGATCCGCGGCGGCATCACGACGTTCGTCGCGATGGCCTACCTGATCGTGCTGATCCCGCTCATCATCGGCGACGCGCAGGACGTCACCGGTGCGACCCTCGACCCGGCACAGTTGAGCACCATGGTCGCGCTGTCGGCGGGGCTGACGACCGTGCTGATGGGCGTGGTGGGCAACGCGCCGCTCGCCATGGCGGCAGGGCTGGGAGTGACGCCGATCGTGGTGTTCCAGGCCGCGCCGTTCATGACCTGGCCCCAGGCGATGGGGCTGGTCGTCCTCGAAGGTGTCATCATCGTCGTCTTCGCGCTGACCGGTGTCCGCCAACTCATCATGGACGCGATCCCGCGCGTGCTGAAGCAGGCCATCGGAGTGGGCATCGGAGCGTTCATCGCTCTCATCGGTCTCGTCGACGCCGGGTTCGTCGGCTACGGCGACAACGCCTCCACCGCAGTCACACTCGGAATCTTCGGCAAGCTCGCAGGCTGGCCGGTCCTCGTATTCTGCGTCGGCCTCGTGGTCATGATGGTGCTGTTCGTCCGGCGCGTCCCCGGTGCGATGCTCATCGGCATCTTCGTCGCCACCAACCTCGCCATCGTGCTGAACTCCGTGGTCGACATCGACCCACGCGCATGGGGTCCCGTGGTGCCCTCGGTACCCGATTCCATCGTCGCCACACCGCGATTCGACCTGCTGTTCGAGGTGGACGTGTTCGGCGGCTTCGCCCGCGCCGGCGTCGTCACCGCGTCGGTCGTGTTGTTCACGCTGGTGCTCTCGGGCTTCTTCGACGCCATGGGAACCATTCTGGGAGTGGGCGAGGAAGCCGGTCTCGTCGACAAGCAGGGCCGGCTGCCCGGACTGAGCCGCATCCTCACCGTCGACGGCATCGGCGCCATCCTCGGCGGCGCGATCAACGGTTCTGCCAACACCGCGGTGGTCGAATCGGCCGCCGGAGTCGCGGAGGGTGCTCGCACGGGACTGGCCAGCGTGGTCACCGGTGGACTGCTCACCAGCCTCATCTTCTTCACACCACTCGCCGGCGTCGTCCCGGTCGGCGCGGCAGCACCTGCCCTGGTCCTCGTCGGCGCGTTGATGATGACCCACGTCCGCAAGATCGACTGGGAGGACACCGAGATCGCGATCCCGGCCTTCCTGACCATCGTGCTCATGCCCTTCACGTACTCGATCACGGTCGGTGTGGCGGCAGGGGTGTTGTCTTACACGATCATCCGCCTGGCCAAGGGAAAGGTGCGGCAGACGCACTGGCTGCTGTACGTCATGAGCGCGGTGTTCGTCGTGTACTTCGCACTGCACCCCATCGAGGAAGCGCTGGGCATCTCCTGATGCGGGACATCGCGGACCGGTTGATGGCCTGGCACGACGCGGGACTGGCGTACGCCGTCGCGACCGTCGTCGCCGTCTCGGGCAGCGCGCCCCGGTCACCCGGTGCCGCGATGGCCGTCGCCTCCGACGGGCGGGTGGTGGGGAGCGTGTCGGGCGGCTGCGTCGAGGGTGCCGTCTACGCGCTCTGCCAGGAGGTCCTGGACACCGGCGTCGCGGTCCGGCAGAGTTTCGGCTACAGCGACGACGACGCGTTCGCCGTCGGGCTCACCTGCGGGGGCGAGATCGAGGTGTTCGTCTCGCCGGCGCCCGACCCCGCGGTCCTGCGGTCGTTCGACGGCGCCGTCGCCACCGTTCAGCTCCTCGACTCCGTCGGCACGGTCCTGGCCGTGCGGCCGGACAGGCACCTCGGATCGACCGGCTTCGCCGACATCGACCGCATCGCTGTCGACGAGGCTCGCGCGATGCTGGACGCCGGCAGCACCGGAATCCGTTCCGTCCGATGCCGGCCCGGAGTGGAGATGTTTGTCGTGTCGTACGCCCCACCGCCGCGGCTGCTCGTGTTCGGGGCGATCGACCATGCCGGCGCCCTCGCCCGCCTCGGCAGCTTCCTCGGCTACCGCGTGACGGTGTGCGACGCGCGCCCGGTGTTCGCCACACGGGCACGGTTTCCGGACGCCGACGAGGTGATCGCCGAATGGCCGCACTCCTATCTCGCGCGCACCGAGGTCGACGCGCGCACGGTGGTGTGCGTCCTGACCCATGACGCGAAGTTCGACGTGCCGCTGCTCGAGATCGCGCTCAGGTTGCCGGTGGCGTTCGTCGGGGCGATGGGATCGAGGCGGACCCAACGTGACCGGCTGGCACGGCTGCGCGAGGTGGGGATGACCGAGACCGAGCTGTCTCGACTGCGGTCACCCGTCGGCCTCGACCTGGGTGCGAGTACACCCGAGGAGACCGCGGTGGCCATCGCGGCGGAGTTCGTGGCAGCGCGGCGCGGCGGCAGCGGCATGTCCCTGACACTCGGGGACGGCCCGATCCACCACGCGACCGTGCCCGACCGTCGTCAGGCGTAGCCGAGTTGTGTGCAGTGATCCGCGGTGGGCGCGGATCACTGCACACAGGCGGACCGGGAACGACCGTGCCGCCCTGCGCGTCGAACCACTCGTGATCGACAGACTGCTCGCGGCTCAGGACGGCGTGGTCACGTCCGCACACGCTCGAGCTGCCGGCCTGAGCTCGGACGCTCTCGAACGACGAGTCCGCTCGGGACGGTGGCGACGGGTGAGTCCCGGCGTGTACGTCGCCCTCGACCGACCGTTCACCGACACAGCGCGGGTGCGGTGCGCAGTGTGGTCGACCACCAGCGGAGTGCTCACCGGGACGAGCGCCGCGTTCTGGTTGGGCCTGACGACGCATCTCCCGCCGCTGGTCGAGGTCACCGTTCCGCTCACCGCGTCGGGACGCCCCGCGCCGGGGGTTCGGTTGCGCCGCCGCACTCTCGACGCGGCAGACATCGTCGAGGTCCGCCGTGTCCGCGTCTCCGGTCTGGCGCTGACGGTGCTCGAGGCGTCGGTCGTTCTCGGCCAGGAGGTCATGGACCGGCAGCTGCAGCGGCACGCGACTCTTCTGGGCCTACGGCGGGCGCAGGACCGCAATCGCGGACGACACGGCAGCACGAAAGCAGAGCGATTATTGCGGGCGGCCGAGTCCGGCGCTCGATCGGAGGCGGAGCGGCTCGTTCTTCGCCTGCTCACCGCATCCGGGCTCCGCGGGTGGGTGGTGAACCATCCGTTCGGCGGGTACGTGCTCGACATCGCGTTCCCGTTGCAGCGCTTGGCGATCGAGATCGACGGGTGGGCATTCCACTCCGACAGCGCGGCCTTCCACCGTGACCGTATCCGGCAGAACGTGCTGAGCGCGTCGTGGACGGTGCTGCGCTACACCTGGCGCGACCTGACCGAGCGTCCCGGCGACGTGATCGCGGAGATCCGCGCGCTCGTCGATCGTGTGCAGTGATCCGCGGTATCCGCGGATCACTGCACACAAGCCAGCGCTACTCGGTGGGACGCGAGGACGACCAGCGTTCGCGGGCCGCGGTGGCCGAGGCGTCGTCGAGCTCACCGAACAGCCGCAGCCTCGACAGTCCACCGTCCGGGTAGACGTCCAGACGCAGGTGCGTCGCGGCAGGCGAGGTATCCAGGGCGAACCGGTGCCGCGTGTCCGGAGCGACGGCCGTTCGCGGTAGCAGTTCGTGCCACGCGCCCTCGTCGTGGACGTCGGCGGTGCGCGCGTCCACGGTGGTGACACGGACCCACCCGGGGGCATTGCCGACGTAGTAGCTCGTGTCCACCTCGAGGTGGCGGAGAACGCCGGCGGCCGCCATCGCGAACACCGCGAAGTCGTTGCCTCCGTGTCGTCGTCGCGCGTTCTCCCAGCCCTCACCCATGTTGCGGGCGCGGCCCGGCATGATGATGTTGGCCGGCGAGGAGTAGAACGCGTCGGAGCACTCCGTCAGGACAGCGCCGTTCTCCGCGGCGAGCAGGTCGACCGTCCCCGTCAGGAACCTCGGGTCCGGGACCACCTCGCCGTGCACCCGGAGTCGGGCCACGCCCCCGTCGGGAAAGATGTTGAGGCGCAGATGTGTCCACCGGTGGTGATCGTCGACGCTGTAGGCGTTCGCGGTGCCGCCGAGTGCCGGCGATCTCTCGACGAGGGTGTGCCAGTCGGCCTTCTCCAGCTCCTCGCTCGACGGGTGGCCCTCGACGCAGGCTCCGTCGACGGACACGAACGGCGGGTAGTTGCCGAGGAAGTGTGCCGTGTCGACGATGACGCCGTGCACGATGCCGGCGGCACCGAGTCGAACGATCGCCCAGTCGTGTCCGTCGTCCCGGCGGCGACGGGTCTCCCACCCGTCGTAGACCTTGCCCTTGTGCCCGAAGTCGTGGGGATCGAAGAACGGGGGTTCGGGCCGGATCAGGTTCTCCCGCTGGGCGAACAGTTCGTCGTTCGCCGCGCTGACGCTTCCTCCCAGGGCGCGGGAGGCGAGGTCGACATGGGCGGTGAACGCAGCGGTGGTCATGAAACTCCTTCGGTAAAATACGAGGTGGCGATGGTCGCGCCGATCCGCTGGAGCAGCGTCGGAGCGTGGCGCATCGACGCGGCAAGATCGGGTTCGAGATCGGCGAGCGAGTAGGAGCGGACGATGCCGTGGTCGAGTAGGCGATCGAGTGCGAGCGTGATTCGGCCGGCGACGGCGAAAACCGGGATGCCTTCGTCGCGGGCGACCTGGGCGACGCCGACCGGGACTTTGCCGTGCAGGCTCTGCTCGTCCAGTGATCCCTCACCGGTGACCACGAGGTCCGCCGACGCCAGCCGGCGACGGAAGTCGACCAGGTCGAGCACGGTGTCGATTCCGGACCGCACCGTCGCTCCGAGCACTGCCATCGCGCCGAAGGCAGTTCCGCCGGCTGCGCCCGCACCGGGCCGATCGGCGTGGGCAGCGCCCGCGACCTCCGCCCATCGCGTCATCGCCTGCTCGAGGACACGCACTGCGTCCGGGCCGGCGCCCTTCTGTGGTGCGTACACGGCGGTGGCGCCTGCCGGGCCGAGCAGTGGATTGTCGACGTCGCACGCGAGCTGGAAGGAGACGCCGGCCACCGCGGACGTCATCGCGTCGAGATCCAACGTCGCCGCCTCGCGCAACGCCGCACCGCCGCCGGTGATCTCACGGCCACGGGCGTCGAGGATGCGCACACCCAGTCCGCGGAGCATGCCGGCGCCGCCGTCGGTGGAGGCGCTGCCGCCCAGTCCGATGACGATGGTCCTGGCGCCGTCGCCGAGAGCGTGTAATACGACCGTCCCCAGTCCGAACGTGCTGGTTTCCAACGCGTTCGGGGCACCGCCGGGCAGTCGCGACAGTCCCACCGTCGACGCGAGTTCGACGACGGCGGTGGATCCCCGGCGCGCATACGAGGAGTCGACAGGCATGCCCGTCGGACCGGTCGTGGACACGGGCACGCGGTCCCACCCGGCGGCGACGGCGGCGTCGACCGTGCCGTCGCCGCCGTCCGCCACCGGCAGTCGCACGACGTCCCACGACGGTGCGGCGGTCGCGATGCCCTCGGCCAGGGCATCGGCGACCTCGATCGCCGTCGCCGACCCCTTGAACTTGTCGGGCGAGAGGAGAACGCGCGGCATCCTCAGTCCAACATCAGCAGTGCCGTGGGTGCATCGGCGGACGATCGCGCGAGATCCTCGAACTCGCCGACATTGTCCAGCTCGGTGCCCATCGCGATGTTCGTGACGCGCTCCAACACGATCTCGACGACGACGGGGACCTTGTGCTCGGCCGCCAGGGTGCGGGCCGAGGCGAGTGCGTCCGCGATCGCATCCGGGTCGGTGACGCGCAACGCCTTGCAGCCCAGCCCCTCCGCGACGGCGACATGATCGACGCCGTAGCCCTTGGGGATGCCCGGTTCACCGTCGACCGGGTCGTGGTGATTGATGTTGTCGAAACCGAGCTGCACACAGAAGTCCATGTCGAAGGCACGCTGGGCCTGTCGGATCAGACCGAGGTACGAATTGTTCACCAGCACGTGCACGTAGGGCAGGTTGAACTGCGCGCCGACGGCCAACTCCTCGATCATGAACTGGAAGTCGTAGTCGCCCGAGAGACCCACGACGGGGGTGCTCGGGTCCGCCGCGACCACACCGAGCGCGGCGGGGATCGTCCACCCCAGTGGACCGGCCTGGCCACAGTTGATCCAGTTGCGCGGCTCGTACACGTGCAGGAACTGCCCGCCGGCGATCTGCGACAAGCCGATCGTGGTGACGTAGCGGGTGTCGCGGCCGAAGACACGGTTCATCTCCTCGTACACCCGTTGCGGCTTGATCGGGACGTCGTCGAAGTGCGTGCGACGCTGCATGGTCCGCTTCCGCGTCGCGCACTCCTCCACCCAGCCCGTGAGGTCGCGGAGCGCACCGGCCGCGCGGCGGTCCCGTGCGACGGCGACGAACTGTTCCAGTGCTGCCGCCGCGTCCGAGATGATGCCGTAGTCGGGGGCGAACACCCGTCCGATCTGAGTCGGCTCGATGTCGACGTGGACGAACGTCCGCGTCCCGCGGTAGGTGTCCAGGCCACCGGTGTGCCGGTTGGCCCACCGGTTCCCGATGCCGATGACGAAGTCCGAGGCAAGCAGCGTCGCGTTGCCGTAACGGTGCGAGGTCTGCAGCCCCACCATGCCCGCGGCGAGACGATGATCGTCGGGAATAGTGCCCCAGCCCATCAGCGTGGGGATCACGGGGACGTTCAGGATCTCGGCCAACTCGACCAAGAGGTCCGATGCGTCGGCGTTGACGATGCCGCCGCCGGCGACGATCAACGGTCGCTCGGCGGCGAGCAGCATGTCGATCGCCTTTTCGGCTTGTGCCCGCGAGGCACGCGGCTTGTGCACCGGCAGTGACTGATACGTGTCGGGGTCGAACTCGATCTCGGCCATCTGCACGTCGATGGGCAGGTCGATCAGGACGGGACCGGGGCGCCCGGACCGCATCAGGTGGAACGCCTGCGCGAAAGCGCCGGGCACCTGCGCGGGCTCGAGGACCGTCATGGCCATCTTCGTCACCGGTGCGGCGATCGACGCGATGTCGACGGCCTGAAAGTCTTCCTTGTGCAGTCGGGCCACCGGTGCCTGGCCCGTGATGGCCAGTACGGGAACGGAATCCGCCATCGCGGAGTAGAGACCGGTGATCATGTCGGTGCCGGCCGGCCCGGAGGTGCCGATGCAGATGCCGATGTTGCCGGCCTTCGCTCGGGTGAATCCCTCCGCCATGTGTGACGCGCCTTCGACGTGGCGGGCCAGGACGTGCCGGATCCCGCCGTGCGCCCGCATGGCCGAGTAGAAGGGGTTGATCGCAGCGCCGGGGAGACCGAATGCTGTGGTTGCACCCTCGAGTTCGAGAATCTTCACCGCGGCGTCGGCCGCGCGCATGCGGGTCATCGGCTCGCCTTCCCGGACAGCTGCTCGACGCCGCGGAACAGGGCCGAGTGGTCGAGTCCGCCGTCACCGTTCGCGCGTGCCGACGCCATCAGTTGGGCGAGCAGGGCGCCCATCGGCGTGACGACACCCGCCTCGCGTGCCGCGGAGCCGACGATGCCGAGGTCCTTGTGGTGCAGGTCGATCCGGAACCCGGGCTCGAACGATCGGTCGAGCATCTTCTGTGCCTTCTGCTTCAGGACTGCCGATCCGGCGAGGCCGCCTCCCAGAACCTCGACGGCGGCGCGCATGTCGACGCCGTAGGCCTCGAGGAAGACGATCGCCTCCGCGAGCACCTGGATGTTGCCGGCCACGATCAATTGGTTGGCGGCCTTGACGGTCTGCCCGGAGCCGTTGGGTCCGACGTGGACGACGGTCGAGCCCACCACGTCGAGAATGGGCCTGGCCGACTCGACGTCCTCGGCGCTGCCGCCCACCATGATCGACAGGGCCCGGTTCTCGGCGCCGGCCTGACCGCCCGACACCGGCGCGTCGATGATGCGGAACCCTCGTGACCGGGCCTCCTGCGCCAGCGCGCTGGTGACGTCCGGTCGGATGCTGGAGAAGTCGATGATCAGGGCGTCTGCAGGTGCGTTGTCGAACACCCCGCCCTCGCCGGTGAGGACGTCCTGGACGTCGGGGGAGTCGGGCACCATGACCGCGATGACGTCCGCGCCGGTCACCGCCTTGGCGATCGACTCGGCCGCGGTGCCGCCGGCCTCGACCAGTGGTGCGGTGCGGTCGGGTGTGAGGTTGTACCCGACCACCTGATGGCCGGCCTGTGCGAGGTGGACGGCCATGGGGCTGCCCATGATGCCGAGTCCGATGAATGCGATGGTGCTCATGGCGGATCCTTACGTGGAGTGCGAGTGGGTGAGCCAGTCGAAGGCGGTGTCCCGAGCGGCCTTGTATTCGAGTCCGATGACACCGCGGTAGCCGTTCTCGGCGAGGCGCGCGAGGTGCGCGTCCAGATCGAGGGCGCCGCTGCCGGGTGCACCGCGACCGGGCGCGTCAGCAATTTGGACGTGTCCGATCAGGGCGGCCCGGGTGTCGATGACCGCGGCGACGTCGTCACCGTTGACGTCGAGGTGGTACAGGTCGGCGAGCAGTCGGAGCGAGTCGACGCCGCGGGCGGCGACCCGGTCGATCACGGCGACCGCGTCCGCGGCCGTCGTCAGCGGGTAGGCGGGAGCTCCGCTCACCGGCTCGATCAGGACGACTCCACCGAGTCGGGCGACGGCGGTGCCGGCGGCCACCAGGTTGTCGGTGCCGACGCGGTCCTGTTCGACGGGATCGACCCCCTCGAGCCGATTGCCGTAGAGCGCGTTGAACGCTCGGGTACCGAGTCGCTCACCGATTCCGACCGTGACGTCGATGTTGTCGCGGAACGCCGCGATCTGTGCCGGGTCTGACAGGATTCCCCGATCACCGGCCGGCATGTCGCCCGCGGCGAAGTTCAGCCCGGTCAGTCGGACCCCGGCATCCTCGACCGCGGTGACGAAGGCGTCCACCTCGCGGTCGGCGGGCACGGGAGAGGCGAAGGGCCACCAGAACTCGACGGCGTCGAAGCCGAGATCCCGAGCGAGCCGAGGGCGTTCGAGGAGGGGCACCTCGGTCAACAGGATCGAGCAGTTGACCGCGTACGTCCACGTCTCGCCGCCGCTCACGAGACGTCGCCGGACGACGGGGCGGTGAGCCCGCGATACCGCCGCCAGCTGCCGGCGGCGGTGATGTCCGTCAGGCCCGTGTGGTCGTCGAGCAGTATGCCGGGCCGAAGACCCACGGCGAGAACGGAATCACCGTTCTCGAGCTGCACGACCGTCAGTTCGAGCTCGGGTGGCTCGTCGGGCAGGAACCGAGCGCGGATGTCGTTCATCGGGACGTCGTACAGCTCACCCTCGATGGCGGCGCCGACGTTCGGGGCGAGCACCAGGGCCGGGAACTCGTCCCGTACCGAGTAGAAGCGGTAGTCGGGTGTGGTGCGCACGGTGCCGAGGAAGGTGTGGGCGGCGACGTTGTGGTGCAGAACGCCACCACGCATAGCGTCGCCGTTGCAGAAGAGTCGAGCCATCGAATGGACCTCCAGAATCCGTATTGTGGAATAATTATTCCGCGGATACGTCGAGTGTCACGGGTCACAGTGGGGATGTCAACTCCTGGACCGCGCCGTGCGAGGCGCTGCGGATCGAGGGTTGACAGCGCGTGTGACCGCTGTCACTCTTCGTTCTATGGAATTGCTGTTTCGCGATACGGAATCCAAGACCCCCGCGAATGACGGCGGAGAAGAGCACCTCCGACACTGCCTCGACATCCCCCGGTGGGGCCGGGCGCTGCTCGCGCTGACGCCCTTCGCGGACGAGAGATCGCTGCACACCGCGGTGATGTCGGTGGCCGCCCCGTTCACGCCCGCCGAGATCGACGGTGCGCTCCGGCACCATCCGCGCATCGGGGACCGGCCCGTCGGTGACGGCGCCGGCGCCGCGTTCGCACGCTCGGAGCAGTCCGGCGTGGACAGCTCCGATGCGCGGGTCGGCGCTCGGCTCGCCGCCGGCAACGAGGAGTACGAATCGCGATTCGGTCGGGTGTTCCTCGTCAGAGCGGCCGGCCGGAGTGCTGCCGACGTGCTCGCCGAGCTCGATCGGCGGCTGGGTCACGACGAGTCGACCGAACTCCGCGAGATCGAGGACGCTCTGCGTCAGATCGCCGCTGTGCGGCTCCTGGGACCGGGTGTCCTGTGACCGAGCCCGCTCACGTCACGACGCACGTACTCGATGCAGCCGATGGTGTTCCCGCACAGGGCGTGTCGGTGGTACTGGTGCGTGAACGCGACGGCGTGACGCTGGCCTCGCGCGTGACGGACGCGCAGGGGCGCATCACCGATCTCGGTCCCGCCCGCCTCGAACCGGGCGTCTACCGGCTGACCTTCGACACCGCGTCCTACTTCACGCGCGGGGGCCGTCCGACCTTCTATCCACGGATCGACATCGCCGTCGACATCCGTTCCGCCGACGAGCACTACCACGTACCGATCCTTCTCAGCCCGTTCGCGTACACGACCTATCGAGGGAGCTAGACATGAGCACGATCGTTCTCGGAGCCAACCAGTACGGCAAGGCCGAATGCCGCCTCGTGCGCATCGACAGGGAGACCCCGCGCCACCGCATCACCGACATCTCGGTCACGTCGCAGTTGCGAGGAGATCTGTCCGCGGCGCACACCGACGGCGACAACGGTCATGTCGTCGCGACCGACACACAGAAGAACACCGTGTACGCGTTCGCACGCCACGGGATCGGTGCCATCGAGGAGTTCGCACTGCGTCTCGGGCGGCACTTCACCACCGATTTCGACTGGATCACCGGCGGCCGCTGGGAGATAGAGCAGTACTCGTGGGACCGCATCCCGACGGGACCGGAAGGGCACGATCACTCCTTCGTCCGTGCCGGCGACGAGAAGCGCACCACCATCGTGACCGTGGACGGCGACGACACCTGGATCGTCTCGGGCCTCAGCGATCTTGTGGTGCTCAAGTCGACGGGCTCGGAGTTCTGGGGCTTCCCCACCGACAGATACACCACTCTGCAGGAGACGACGGATCGCATCCTCGCCACCTCGGTGAGTGCACGGTGGCGGTACCTCACCACCGAGCTCGATTTCGACAAGACGTTCACCGACGTCCGCTCCATCATGCTCGAGACCTTCGCGACGGTGCATTCACTGGGGTTGCAGCAGAGCCTGTTCCAGATGGGGACGAAAGTTCTGGAGGCGCATCCCGAGATCGGCGAGATCAGGTTCTCGATGCCCAACAAACACCACTTCCTCGTCGACCTGGAACCGTTCGGGCTCGACAACCCCGGCGAGGTGTTCTACGCCGCGGACCGGCCCTACGGGCTCATCGAGGCCACCGTCGAACGTGACGACGCCCCCGACGCCGGCCGGGCGTGGGACACCGTTCCCGGATTCTGCTAGGAGACGGCGATGACACGCGCAGCGCACGATCCCGCCCGCCCGGAGGACGAGCGGCTGAGTCTCGGCAAGACCTACGTCTACGGCCTGCAACACATCCTGACGATGTACGGCGGGGTCATCGCGCCTCCGCTCATCGTCGGCGGCGCCGCCGGTCTGTCCGGTACCGACATCGCGATCCTGGTGTCGGCGGCCCTGTTCGTCAGCGGCGCGGCGACTCTTTTGCAGACACTCGGGTTGCCGTTCGTGGGCGCCAAGCTACCTCTGGTGCAGGGCATCTCGTTCGCCTCCGTGTCCACGATGGTGGCCGTCGCGAGTGGGCCCGGTGGGCTGAACGCGGTGTTCGGCGCCATCATCGCCGCCGGTGCCATCGGCATCCTCGTCACACCGTTCTTCAGCAGGATCGTCCGCTTCTTCCCACCGGTGGTCACCGGCACCATCATCACGGTCATCGGAATCTCGTTGCTGCCCGTGGCCTGTCGGTGGGCCATGGGTGGGACGGAGTCCGCGCCGGACTGGGGGTCGACCTCGAACATCGGGTTGGCCGGTGTCAGTCTCCTCGTCGTCCTCGTCGTCAGCCGGTTCGCGCAGGGCACATTGTCGCGCCTGTCCATCCTGATCGGCATCGTCGTCGGCACAATTGTCGCGTCGCTCGTCGGCGAGGCCGACTTCGGTGACGTGGGCACGGGCGCGATCTTCAGTCTCCCGGAGCCGTTCGCCTTCGGGACGCCCGTCTTCCAGATCGGGGCGATCATCTCGATGGTCGTGGTCATCCTGGTGATCATGACCGAGACGACGGCCGACATCCTCGCGGTGGGCGAGATCGTCGGCACCGACGTCGATTCCCGCCGCGTCGGGGACGGTCTCCGGGCCGACATGCTCGCCACCACCGTTGCCCCGATCTTCGGAACGTTCCCCGCGAGTGCCTTCGCACAGAACGTCGGCCTCGTGGCGGTGACGGGCATCAAGAGCAGGTTCGTGGTCGCCGCCGGTGGATCGGTACTGCTGGTGCTGGGGTTGTTTCCCGTCCTCGGACGTCTCGTCGCCGCGGTACCACTGCCCGTGCTGGGCGGCGCCGGCATCGTGTTGTTCGGTTCGGTGGCGGCGAGCGGCATTCGCACCCTGTCGAAGGTCGACTTCGACGGCAACCTGAATCTCGTGATCGTGGCCGTGGCCATCGGATTCGGCGTGCTTCCCATCGCCGTGCCCGGATTCTGGTCGGCGTTCCCGGAGTGGGTGCACGTGGTGTTCGACTCGGGAATCAGCGCGGCGAGCATCGTCGCGGTGATCCTCAACATCTTCTTCAACGAGATCACTGCCGGTCGACGGTCGTCGCCGTCGGTGGTCGCAGCGGCACCACCCATCGTGGTCGAGCGAAGGGAATGAGCCGTTTCTTCCGCCTGGTGGAATAGGCTCGGCGGCATGGAGTCCAGTGGCGGCGTGCAGTCGGTCGAGCGCGCGTTCGACCTTCTCGAGATCATGGCCGGTGCGGGCGGGTCGGTCGGTGTCAGCGAGCTGGCCGAGGCGGCCGAGCTGCCGATGCCGACCATCCACCGTCTGCTCAAGACCCTGGTGGCGCTGGGATACGCACGCCGACTCCCGTCGCGCCGGTACGCCCTGGGGACACGGCTCATCGCCCTCGGTGAGCGATCCGCCAAGCTCATCGGCTCGTGGGCTCGTCCCTATCTGGCGGAGCTCGTGTCGATCACGCACGAGACGTCCAACATGGCGTTCCTCGAGGACGACATGGCCGTGTACGTCGCGCAGGTGCCGTCCGAGCATGCGATGCGCATGTTCAACGAGGTGGGTCAGCGCGTGTTCCCGCACAGCACCGGGGTGGGGAAGGCGTTGCTCGCGCAGTTGCCCGACGAGGAGGTGCTCGCACTGCTCGCCCGGACGGGGATGGCGCCGAAGACGGTGAACACCCACACCACACCCGCGGCGCTCCTCGCAGATCTCGCCGTGATCCGCGAGCGCGGGTATTCAGTGGACGAGGGGGAGCAGGAGGTGGGGGTGCGGTGCTTCGCGGTTCCGGTGATCGGCGCCCCGACACTCACCGCGATCTCGATCGCGGGCCCGTCCGCCCGCGTCACCCCCGACACCGCGAACGACTATGTGCCACTGCTCGTCTCGGCCGCCGAACGACTGGCGAAGGACCTGGCCGCGGACGGTCTCGGTCGCCGCTGACTAGACTCGATCCATGGCTGAACTGTGGGTCGATCGCACCGGGACACGTCGTTACACCGGCAAGAGTTCGCGCGGTGCCGAAGTGCTCATCGGGTCCGAGGACGTCGAGGGTGTCTTCACTCCCGGTGAGCTGCTCAAGATCGCTCTCGCGGCGTGCACGGGCATGAGCTCCGACCGTCCCCTCGCCCGCCGACTCGGTGACGACTACGACGCGACCGTCCGGGTGTCGGGCGTCGCCGATCGTGACGAGGAGCGCTACCCGCGGCTCGAGGAGGTGCTGACGGTCGACCTCAGCGCCCTCGATCCGGAGGCCAGGGAACGGTTGCTCACCGTCGTCACCAAGGCAGTCGACAAGGTGTGCACGGTGGGGCGCACGTTGAAGGCGGGCACCGAGGTGGACCTCCGTATCGAGGTCGAGGAGTGACGGCAGTCGACCTCGAACGGCTGAGCGCGTGGGTCCACGGCAGTGTCCAGGGCGTCGGTTTCCGCTGGTGGACGCGGTCGCGCGCGTTGGAACTCGGGCTCGTCGGATCAGCGACCAACACGTCCGACGGCCGGGTGCACGTGGTCGCCGAGGGAGATCGAGCTGATCTCGAGGCGCTGCTCGCCGCTCTGCGATCGGGTGACACCCCGGGCTCGGTGACCACCGTGGTGGACAACTGGGAATCCGCGCGCGGCGGACTCGACGGGTTCGTCGAACGCTGAGAGAGCAGGGCTGGGTAGTCTGAACCGCCATGCACCTCAAGAGTCTGACGCTGAAGGGCTTCAAGTCCTTCGCCTCGGCGACGACTCTGCGTTTCGAGCCCGGCATCACCTGCGTGGTGGGGCCCAACGGATCGGGCAAGTCGAATGTCGTCGACGCGCTGACCTGGGTCATGGGGGAGCAGGGCGCGAAGGCGCTGCGCGGCGGCAAGATGGAGGACGTCATCTTCGCCGGCACGTCCGGCCGCGCCCCGCTGGGCCGGGCCGAGGTGACGCTGACCATCGACAACAGCGACGGCGCGCTGCCGATCGACTACTCCGAGGTCTCGATCACCCGCCGCATGTTCCGCGACGGTGCCGGCGAGTACGAGATCAACGGCAGCTCGTGCCGACTGATGGACGTCCAGGAACTGCTCAGCGACTCGGGTATCGGCCGTGAGATGCACGTCATCGTCGGTCAGGGTCGGCTCGCCGCCATTCTCGAGTCGCGGCCGGAGGACCGTCGCGCCTTCATCGAGGAGGCCGCCGGCGTCCTCAAGCACCGCAAGCGCAAAGAGAAGGCCGTCCGCAAGCTCGACTCCATGCAGGCCAACCTCGCGCGTCTGACGGACCTCACCACAGAACTGCGTCGGCAGCTCAAGCCCCTGGGCCGACAGGCCGAGGTGGCCCGGCGCGCGCAGACCGTGCAGGCGGACCTCCGCGACGCGCGCCTGCGCATCGCCGCCGACGATCTGGTGACACGCCGGACCGAACTGGCGGAACAGTCGCACGACGAGACGAAGGCTCGCGAGGAGTACGCCGCTGTCCAGGACGCGTTGGCCGAGGGCGAGGCGGTGCTGGCCGAGGGCGAGCAGGACCTCGCGCGACTCACCCCGAGCGCGGAGGCGGCGGCGCAGACGTGGTTCCAGCTGTCCGCTCTCGCCGAGCGTGTCGGCGCCACCGTACGCATCGCGACCGAGCGGGCACGTCACCTCGGTGACGAGCCGGAGGACCGCCGCGGTCCCGACCCGGACGAGCTCGAGCAGCGTGCGGACCGGGTCGCCGAGGAGGAGCTGCAGCTGACCGAGGCGGTGGAGTTCGCGCGCGCCACCCTCGATGCCGCGAGGGAGCAGCTCGCGGAACGGGAAGCGGCCGCGGCGGACGCGGAGCGCGCCCACGCCGCTGCCGTGCGCGCCGTCGCCGACCGCAGGGAGGGCCTCGCGCGGCTCTCCGGTCAGGTGGACGGGCTGCGCGCTCGGGCCGAGTCGTACGACACGGAGGTGGCCCGTCTCGCGACCGCGATCGAGGACGCGAGGCACCGCGGCGACGCCGCACAGGCCGAGTTCGACATCGTCCAGGAGAAGGTCGGCGAACTCGACGCCGGTGAGGCGGGACTGGACTCGCAGCACGAGAATGCTGTCGAGGCACTGGCCATCGCTGACGCCCGCGTCGCGGAACTGCAGACGGGAGAACGGGAGTCGAGCCAGCGAGTGGCATCGCTGCGCGCCCGGATCGACGCTCTCACGATGAACCTGGAACGCGGCGACGGCGGTGCGTGGCTGGGGGAGAAGCAACAGCACGGCGTCGTCGGCAGGTTGGGCGATCACCTCTCCGTGCGGCCGGGCTACGAGGTGGCGGTGGCCGTGGCGCTGGGAGCCGCGGCCGACGCCGTGGTGGTCTCGTCGGTCGAGAACGCCCGCGAGGCGGTGTCGGCGCTCAAGAGCGAGGACGCCGGCCGCGCGGCGATCGTCTACCCCACGGGCGCGGCGTCCGAGGAGCGGAGGATCGGCTCCGGCACCTCGATCCTGTCGGTGATCGAGGCGTCCGAGTCGGCGCGCGGCGCGCTCGCCTCGTTGTTGGCGGGCACCAGCGTCGTCGACACGCTGGAGGAGGCCACCGCCCTGGTCGAGGACAGCGCCGACGTGCGCGTCGTGACACGCGGCGGCGACCTGGTGGGGCGCGGGTGGATCACCGGTGGGTCGGACCGCCGACCCAGCACGCTCGAGGTGCAGGCGGCCATCGACGAGTCGGTGACCGAACTGGCGGCGACGGAGCGTCGGACCGAGGAACTCGCCGCGGCGCTGTCCGGGGCGCTCGCCGAACAGGCGGACCGCCGGGAGGCCGCCGATCAGGCGTTGGCCGCGCTCACGGAGTCCGACGCCGCGATGTCCGCGGTGTACGAGCAACTCGGCCGACTGGGCCAGGTCGCCCGTGTCGCGCATGCCGAGTCGACCCGGCTGCAGTCCCAGCGCGAACGGGCCGAGCATCAGCGGGACGAGGCGGTGACCGCGCTCGCCGAACTGGAGGAGCGCGTGCGCCGGGCCGAGGACGACCAGGGCGGCGACGCCGACGGGGACGGTGAGGCGGAGGAGTGGGCGCGGGCCCGCGAGGACGCTGCCGCAGCGGTCACCGAGGTGCGGTCCGTCGAGGTCGACGCCAGATTGTCCCTACGCACCGCCGAGGAGCGCGCCGACTCGGTCCGCGGCAAGGCCGACCAGCTCCGTCGGCAGGCACGGATGGAACGAGAAGGCCGTGCGCGGGCCGAGCGGGCACGGGCACGCCGCGTGCAGTCCGCTGCGGTGGCCGCCGCGGTCGCCGAGGCCGGGACTCGTGTCGCCGGACGGCTGGAGCGCGTCGTGGCGGACGCTGCCGTGCGCCGCGACGAACTGGCTCGCCGTCGTTCCGGCCGAGCGGCCGAGCTGGACCGGACGCGGGAACAGGTTCGCGCCCTCGCCGCGCGCGCCACGCAGTTGACCGACGCGGTGCACCGCGACGAGGTGGCCAAGGCGCAGGCGGTGCTCCGCATCGAGCAGCTCGAACAGAACGTGGTGGAGCAGTTCTCCATCGCGCCCGACGACCTGATCGCCGAGTACGGACCCGACGTCACGCTGCCGCCGACCGACCTCGAGATGGCGGAGTACGAGCAGGCGAAGGAACGCGGCGAGCAGGTGGTGGCCCCGGCCCCGATGCCGTTCGACCGCGCGGAGCAGGAGCGCCGGGTCAAGCGTGCGGAGAAGGACCTCGCGACGCTGGGCAAGGTCAACCCGCTGGCTCTCGAGGAGTTCGCCGCCCTGGAGGAGCGCTACAACTTCCTGTCCACCCAGCTCGAGGACGTGAAGTCGGCGCGCAAGGATCTGTTGGGCGTGGTCGCGGACGTCGACGCCCGCATCCTGCAGGTGTTCACCGAGGCCTACGCCGACGTCGAGCGCGAGTTCGTCGGCGTCTTCGCCAAGCTCTTCCCGGGCGGTGAGGGCCGACTGGTACTGACCGACCCCTCGGACATGCTCACCACCGGCATCGAGGTCGAGGCCCGTCCGCCGGGCAAGAAGGTCAAGAGGTTGTCGCTGCTGTCCGGCGGCGAGAAGTCGCTCACCGCGGTCGCGATGCTCGTCGCCATCTTCCGGGCCCGGCCGTCCCCGTTCTACGTCATGGACGAGGTCGAGGCGGCGCTGGACGACACGAACCTCCGTCGCCTCATCGGCCTGTTCGAGCAGCTGCGGGAGAAGTCGCAGCTCATCGTCATCACGCACCAGAAACCCACCATGGAGGTGGCCGACGCGCTGTACGGCGTGAGCATGCGCGGCGACGGCATCACGACGGTGATCTCGCAGCGGTTGCCCAAGCGTGCCGTCCTCGAGCCTGCGGGGGAGGTGGCGACTCCCGAGCCACCGTCCTGACAGGATGGTCGACGTGACTACCGAACTGTGGATCGTCGTGGCGGCCGTCCTCGCACTGCTCGTCGTCGTTCTCGTCGTCGGGTTGGTGTTGCAGCGTCGTCGCCGCATCTCCCTGGCCCGTCCGGACACCACCGAGCAGGTCCGCGAGGTCGACCGATCGGGTGGCTACAAGGCCGGGACCGGATTCGACTTCTCGCAGGGCACGGCGGCTCCGCCCGCGCCGGCGCCCCGGAAGCCGATCCCCGAACCCACCCTCGAGCGCACCGACACCGACGATCAGCCGCGGGTCGGTGACGACGCTTCGGTTCCTCGCGACGCGCCCAAGCGGGGCATCACCGACATCTCGCTGCCCGACCCGGTGCTCGACGAGCCCGCTCCGGCCACGGAGGCACCGCCTGTCGAGACCCCGCCCCTGGTCGTCCCTCCCGTGGAGGAGGAGACGCCGACAGAACCGGCGAGCTCCGCTCCGGTGCTCGACGAGATCGAGCCCACGTCGGGCCGCCTCACCAAACTGCGTGGTCGACTGTCTCGATCGCAGAACGCCGTGGGCCGGTCGTTGCTCGGACTGCTCGGTGGCGGCGACCTCGACGAGGACTCGTGGGAGGAGGTCGAGGACACCCTCCTCGTCGCCGACCTGGGGAGTGCGGCGACCGCCGAGATCGTCGCGACGCTGCGTGAACAGATGGCCGTGCGCAACGTGCGGACGGAGCCCGAGGCCCGCGCCCTGCTGCGCGAGGTGCTGATCGAGCAGCTCACCCCGTCGTTCGACCGCTCGATCCGTGCGCTGCCGCACGGTGACCGGCCGTCGGTCCTGCTCGTCGTCGGCGTCAACGGCACCGGCAAGACCACGACGACCGGCAAGCTCGCCCGCGTCCTGGTGGCGGACGGTCGTCGGGTCGTGCTGGGCGCGGCCGACACCTTCCGCGCCGCGGCGGCCGACCAGCTGCAGACGTGGGCCGAGCGCGTGGGCGCCGAGGTGGTGCGCGGCAAGGAGGGCGCCGATCCGGCCGCCGTCGCGTTCGACGCCGTGACGCGCGGCATCGCCGACGGAGTCGACGCCGTGCTCATCGACACGGCGGGCCGACTGCACACCAAGACCGGACTGATGGACGAGCTGGGCAAGGTCAAGCGCGTCATCGAGAAGAAGGCGCCCGTCGACGACGTCCTGCTCGTGCTCGACGCGACCATCGGTCAGAACGGTCTCGCGCAGGCCCGGGTCTTCGCTCAGGTCGTCGACATCACCGGCGTCGTGCTGACCAAGCTGGACGGCACCGCCAAGGGCGGCATCGTGTTCCAGGTGCAGCGTGAACTCGGTGTCCCGGTGAAGCTCGTGGGCCTCGGTGAGGGCGCCGACGACCTCGCTCCGTTCGAGCCCGGCGCGTTCGTCGACGCTCTTCTCGGCTGACCGCGAGCTCCGCTCGGGCCGCCGAGAATTCGACTCTCGTCGAGTCCTCGGCGGCCGAATCGGGTGAAAAGACCGAGACGCAACACGGTCGCAACATGATTCGGCTGTGCGTTCACACCGACGAAACACCGCAGTGTCGTCGCCGAAACGTCGAGTGAGCACCCTTCTCCTCAGGTCGTCAGCCGCCATCGGCTGGGGCGAGGAAGAAGGAGGAGGCTCAAGGTGGATTTTCCCACTATCGGTGCGCCCGACACCGGTGACACCGCATGGATGCTGACAAGCGCGGCATTCGTGTTGCTCATGGTTCCGGGTCTTGCGTTCTTCTACGGCGGCATGGTCCGCGCGAAGAGCGTGCTGAACATGATCATGATGAGCATCAGCGCGATGGGCGTCGTCGGCGTTCTCTGGGTGCTGTACGGCTACTCGCTCACGTTCGGCGAGGACAAGGGCAACCTGATCGGTGACCCGTTCCAGTACTTCGGGCTCAAGGGCCTGATCGGCGGAACGTACCTCGCGTCCGAGGACGAGGCCGGTGTGCTCACCGATGCCGCGATCCCGCTCGTCGGCACCATCCCCGCGACCGTGTTCGTCTCCTTCCAGGCCATGTTCGCGATCCTGACGGTCGCGCTCATCTCCGGCGCTGTCGCCGACCGCATGCGCTTCGGACCGTGGCTGCTGTTCGCCGGACTGTGGGCGACCCTCGTCTACTTCCCGGTCGCGCACTGGGTCTTCTCCTTCGACGAGGTCACCACCACGACCGGTGGCTGGATCGCCAACAAGCTCGCGGCGGTCGACTTCGCCGGCGGTACCGCCGTCCACATCAACGCGGGTGCCGCGGGTCTGGTGCTCGCCGTCATCCTGGGCAAGCGCAAGGGATGGCCGGGCACTCCGTTCCGCCCCCACAACCTGCCGTTCGTCATGCTGGGTGCCGGCCTCCTCTGGTTCGGTTGGTTCGGCTTCAACGCCGGTTCCGCCGTCGGCTCCAACGGCATCGCCGGTGCCACCTTCGTCACCACCATCGCGGCCACGGCCGCAGCCATGCTGGCCTGGCTCCTCACGGAGCGCATCCGTGACGGGCACGCGACGAGTCTCGGTGGTGCGTCGGGCATCGTCGCCGGACTCGTGGCGATCACCCCGGCCTGTTCCTCGGTCAACATCCTCGGTGCACTCGTCATCGGCGTCGTCGCCGGTGTGCTCTGCGCACTGGCCGTCGGCCTGAAGTTCAAGTTCGGTTTCGACGACTCGCTCGACGTCGTCGGCGTCCACCTCGTCGGCGGTCTGGTGGGCACGCTGCTCGTCGGACTGGTCGCCACCTCCGAGGCGCCGGCCGGTGTCGAGGGGCTGTTCTACGGCGGCGGATTCGACCAGCTGTGGCGTCAGGCAGTCGGTGCCGGTGCGGTGCTGCTCTACTCTCTGGTGGGTACGACCATCGTCGCGCTCATCGTCAAGTACACCGTGGGCCTCCGGATCGACGACGATGGTGAATCCATGGGAGCCGACGAATCGGAACATGCCGAGACCGCCTACGACTTTGCGGCACTCGGTGGGTCAACACTGGGACGTGTTCCCAGCAAGGAGGCGTGAGACATGAAGTTGATCACTGCAATCGTCAAGCCGTTCACTCTCGAGGACGTCAAGACGGCTCTCGAGCAGGCAGGCGTTCTCGGTATGACCGTGAGCGAGGTACAGGGGTACGGCCGACAGAAGGGCCACACCGAGGTCTACCGCGGTGCCGAGTACTCCGTGGACTTCGTTCCCAAGGTGCGCGTCGAGGTCGTCGTGGACGATGCGGCCGTGGACAAGGTCGTCGAGGTGATCGTCGAGGCAGCCCGCACCGGCAAGATCGGTGACGGCAAGGTCTGGGTCTCGCCCGTGGAGGCAGTCGTGCGCGTGCGCACCGGCGAGCGTGGCTCCGACGCTCTGTAGTTCCCGTCAGTCCGGCCGCGGATCCGCCTCGTTCGACGGGGCGGATCCGCGGCCGATCTGTTTCTCGGCGACACGACACCAGAAGGAGTGAGCCCCGTGGGAGGTTCCGAAGCAGCGGCGGATCTCGTCCGAGCGCGCGAGCAACTGCTCGCCGGCCAGGGCCGGAATCGACGACTGGACGCGACGGCGCTGCGCCAGGCGCTCGTCGATCTCCACGAGTTCTGGCTGACCACCAAGGGTTCCGAGGTGGGTATCAAGCCGGACAGCGGATTCGCCATCGTCGCTGTCGGCGGGCTGGGTCGTCGCGAGATGCTGCCGTACTCGGACCTGGACCTGGTGCTGTTGCACGACGATCTCGATCCCGCGCTCGTCAGCGGTGTGGCCGACCAACTCTGGTACCCGCTGTGGGACGCGCACATCAAGCTCGATCACAGTGTCCGCACGGTTCCGCAGGCTCTGGACGTGGCCGCCCACGACATGACCGCGGCCCTCGGTCTGCTCGACGCCCGACACATCGTGGGCGACGCCGAACTCAGTTCGATGTTGATCGACGGGATCCGGCGTCAGTGGCGCATCGGGATCCGCGATCGGTTCGACGAGTTGCACGCGCTGACCCGCACTCGCTGGGGGCGTAGCGGCGAGATCGCCCACCGGGCCGAGCCCGATCTGAAGAGTGGACGCGGCGGACTGCGCGACGTGCAGCTGCTCGACGCGCTCTCCATCGCGCAGCTCACTGACGCGATGCCGGGCCTCGGGCCCGAATCACCGGGCGGTGGACTGGATTTCGCTCACCGGCGGATCCTCGACGTCCGTACCGAGCTGCACCGGGTGGCGGGCCGTGCCCGTGATCAGCTGCGAGCGCAGGACGCGGACGAGATCGCCGCCGCGCTCCGTATCGGCGATCGGTTCGATCTCGCACGCGTACTGAGTGATTCGGCGCGCACCATCGTCTACTCGACTGACGTGGGCCTGCGTACCGCCGGGAATGCCATACCGCGACGCGGACTCTCGCGGCTCCGCCGGGTACCGGTGCGTCGGCCCCTGGACGAGGGGGTCGTCGAGCACGCCGGCGAGGTGGTGCTGGCGCGGGACGCCCGCCCCAACAAGGATCCTGGACTGATCATGCGTGTCGCGGCGGCCTCCGCGGTGACAGGGATGCCGATGTCCGCGTCGACCCTGGGCCGGCTGTCCGACAGTGCACCGGAACTGCGCGAGCCGTGGCCGAAGGAGGCACTGAACGACCTGCTGGTGGTCCTCGGCTCCGGCCGCCGCGCCATCGACGCGATCGAGGCTCTGGACCGGACGGGCCTGTGGGGGCGTCTGCTTCCCGAGTGGGGGGCGGTGCGCGACCTCCCGCCGCGCGACGCCGTGCACACCTGGACGGTGGATCGCCATCTCGTCGAGACCGCCGCGCACGCGAGTGGTTTCACCACCCGGGTCGCGAGGCCGGACCTGCTGGTCCTCGGCGCACTGCTGCACGACATCGGCAAGGGCCGCGGGGGAGACCACAGCATCGTCGGCGCGGATCTGGCCACGCAGGTGGGCAAGCGGCTCGGTCTGTGGCCGTCGGACGTCCGGCTGCTCGAGGCGATGGTGCGCCACCATCTGCTCCTGCCGGACACCGCGACCCGACGCGACCTGGACGATCCCGCGACGGTGCAGCGGGTGGTCGACGCGCTGGACGGCGATCCGATCCTGCTCGAACTCCTGCACGCGCTGGCCGAGGCGGACTCGCTCGCGACGGGACCCGGTGTCTGGGGGGACTGGAAGTCCTCGCTCATCGGTGAGCTCGTGCGGCGCTGCCGCATGATCATGGCCGGTGAATCACTGCCGACGCCCGATCCGATCGACGCGGCGCTCGCGGCCCGCGCCGCCGAGGGCGGAGTCGACGTCGATCTGCAGCCGTCGGACAGTCCGCACACGTTCGAGGTGACGGTGACCGCGCCGGACAGGCTCGGCCTGCTGTCCAACGCGTCGGGCGTGCTCGCTCTGGCCGCGCTGCGGGTACTGTCCGCGTCCGTGGTCAGCGCGAACGGGTTCGCGATCAACCGCTTCGTCGTCACGCCCACCTTCGGGGCGCCGCCCCAGCCCGGCCTGCTGCGCCAGGAGCTCATCCGGGCACTCGACGGGGACCTCGACCTGCTCGCGCAACTCGACCTCAAGGAGGCCGGGGCACGGATCGCCGCGTCGGACGGCGAACTCGGAACGCTCGACTCGTCGGAGGTGCTGCTGTACGCGCAGGCGCCGCCGCGGGTGCTGTGGTTCGACGGTCCGGACGGCGACTCCGTGATCGTGGAGGTCCGCGCCGAGGATCGGCTCGGGCTGCTGTGCCGGCTCTCGTCCGTCTTCGAGAAGCACGGTGCCGACGTGCGCTGGGCCAAGGTCACCACCCGCGGATCCTCGGTGGTGGACGCGTTCTGCGTCGACACCAGCGGGGCGTCGGAGGGCGGCGCCGGATCGCGGGCACAGCGCGAGGAGCTCGAACGCGCGCTGCTGGCCGTCGTCCCCGCCCTGCGTCCGAAGGAGCCCGAGTCGGACGACTGAGGTACGCGTCGGGCCGGGCCACCGCCGGGTCGATCGACCGTTAGTCTGGTCGACGGAGTCTTCACTTCTCTCGCGATGTTCAGGAGTATCGGTGTTCGAATCACTGTCCGACAGATTGACCGGAAGCCTCAAGGATCTGAGAGGCAAGGGTCGGCTCTCGGGCGCCGACATCGATGCGGTGTGCCGCGAGATCCGCCTGGCACTGCTCGACGCCGACGTCGCGCTGCCGGTCGTGCGCGCTTTCATCACTCGGATCAAGGAGCGCGCGAAGGGCGCCGAGGTCTCCGCTGCTCTCAACCCCGCGCAGCAGGTCGTCAAGATCGTCAACGACGAGCTCGTCGGCATCCTCGGTGGCGAGACCCGGCGGGTGGAGTTCGCGAAGAACCCGCCGACCGTCATCATGCTGGCCGGTCTGCAGGGCTCCGGTAAGACGACACTCGCCGGCAAGCTAGCCAAGTGGCTCAAGGACCAGAACCACACCCCGCTCCTCGTGGCCTGCGACCTCCAGCGCCCCGGTGCGGTGAGTCAGCTCCAGATCGTCGGCGAGCGTGCGGGCGCCGCCGTCTTCGCGCCGCATCCGGGCACGTCGATCGGCGGCGGCGAGAATGCCCTCGGCGTGACCGCGGCCGATCCGGTGGAGGTCGCTCGCGCCGGTGTCGCGGAGGCCAGGGCCAAGCAGTACGACGTCGTCATCGTCGACACCGCGGGCCGTCTCGGTATCGACACCGAGCTCATGGGCCAGGCCGCCGGTATCCGCGACGCGACGAACCCCGACGAGATCCTGTTCGTGCTCGACGCGATGATCGGCCAGGACGCCGTCAGCACGGCGCAGGCCTTCCAGGACGGTGTCGGCTTCACCGGCGTCGTGCTGACCAAGCTCGACGGCGACGCCCGCGGTGGCGCCGCGCTGAGCGTCCGCGAGGTCACCGGTCGACCGATCATGTTCGCGTCGACGGGCGAGAAGCTCGAGGACTTCGAGATCTTCCACCCGGATCGCATGGCGAGCCGCATCCTCGGCATGGGCGACCTGCTCAGCCTCATCGAGCAGGCCGAGACCGTCTTCGACGCGAAGCAGGCGGAGGACACCGCCGCGAAGATCGGGTCCGGCCAGTTGACGCTCGAGGACTTCCTCGAGCAGATGATGGCGATCCGCAAGATGGGACCGATCGGCAACCTGCTCGGCATGCTGCCCGGTGCCGGTCAGATGAAGGACGCCCTCGCGTCGGTGGACGACAAGCAGCTCGACCGCGTGCAGGCCATCATCCGCGGTATGACACCCGCCGAGCGGGCCGATCCGAAGATGATCAACGCCTCCCGTCGTCTGCGCATCGCCAACGGTTCCGGTGTGAAGGTCTCCGACGTCAACCAGCTCGTCGACCGCTTCTTCGAGGCCCGCAAGATGATGGCGTCGATGGCCGGCCGCATGGGCATGCCCGGCGCGCGCAAGCAGGTTCAGCGCAGCAACAAGAAGGGCAAGAAGGGGAAGAAGGGCGGTCGCGGACCCACACCGCCCAAGGGCGTGCGGGGAGGCTTCCCCGGTATGCCGGGCGGAATGCCCGCGGGGATGCCCGATCTGTCCTCGATGCCGAAGGGCCTCGACCAGCTTCCGCCGGGCCTCGAGGGCATCGACCTGTCGCAGCTGAAGCTCCCCAAGAAGTAGGGCGGAGCACGCGGTGCGCATCTCGCCGAGTCTGCATCTGCGCGGCGTCGTGCTGCCCGGCCACGACGAGGTGGACGTCTGGGTGCGAGACGGCCTCGTCTCACTGGATCCGGTTCCCGGTGCCACCACGGTGGCGCGGGGCGGCTGGATCGTTCCGGGTCTCGTCGACGCGCACTGCCATGTCGGTATCACGTACGGCGGCGGGCACGAGGATCACGACGGCACCGTCGCGCAGGCCACCACCGAGCGCGAGGTGGGTGCGCTGCTGCTGCGTGACGCGGGATCGCCTGTCGATACCCGCGCCCTGGACGACCACGAGGATCTGCCGCGCATCATCCGTGCGGGTCGGCACATCGCGATGCCCAAGCGCTACATTCCCGGCCTCGCCGTCGATCTCGAGGACGAGTCGCAACTGCCCGAGGCCGTGGCTCAGCAGGCGCGCCTCGGCGACGGGTGGGTCAAGCTGGTCGGCGACTGGATCGACCGCGAGGTCGGCGACCTCGCACCCTTGTGGGACGACGCGGTCCTGCGCCGGGCCATCGACGCCGCCCACGCCGAGGGCGCCAAGGTCACTGCGCACGTCTTCGGCGAGGACGCGCTGCCCGGGCTGATCGGTGCCGGCATCGACTGCATCGAACACGGCACCGGCCTGACCGACGAGACCATCGAGATGATGGTCGAGCACGGAACCGCACTGGTGCCCACGCTCATCAACATCGAGACCTTTCCGTCGATCGCCGACTCGGCCACCCGTTACCCGCGCTACGCCGATCACATGCGCGATCTGCACGCCCGAGTGGCGGACACGGTGGGGCGCGCGCACGACGCCGGAGTCCCGATCTACGCGGGCACCGACGCGGGCGGCAGCATCGAGCACGGGCGGGTGGCCGACGAGGTGGCGGCGCTGGTGGGCGTGGGCCTGTCGCCGACCGACGCCCTGGGTGCGGCCAGTTGGACGGCGCGGCGGTGGCTCGGGCGTGCGGGCATCGAGCACGGCGCACCCGCGGATCTGGTGTTCTACTCCACGGACCCACGAACTGGGCCGGACGTCCTGTCGGCGCCGGACGTGGTGGTCTTGCGCGGCCGGATCTGGTGACCGTCGGCTCCGATGGTCAGCGTGCTCGGTATCGGCGTTCCGGGCGCCCCGCCCGGCCGTACTGCAGACGGACGTCCAGCACGCCGCAGGCCAGATAGTGTTCGAGGTACCGGCGCGCGCTGACTCGCGAGATGCCGACCGCTTCGGCGCATTCCGTGGCCGACAGCTCGGCTCCTCCGGTCATCTGCCCGAGTACCACGCCGCCGGTCTCCGGCGACAGACCCTTGGGCAGCCGGGCGGCGTCCGAGGTCGACTGGTCCGGCCGCGCTGCGGCACCGAACAGCGAATCGACGAGTGACTGATCAGCCTGCCCGGAGGACAGGGCATCGAAGCGCGCGGCGAAGGCGTCCAGCTTGTCGCGCAGCTGCGGATACTCGAAGGGTTTGATCAGGTAGTCCGCGGCGCCGCCGCTCAAGGCATCCGCGACGGTGTCGAGTTCCCGTGCGGCGGTGATCATGATGACGCCGACGGGATTCTTCTCGGCCCGCAAGGTACGGAGCACGTCGAGTCCCGAGGCGTCGGGCAGGTGCACGTCGAGAAGGACGAGGTCCGGGGTCAACTCCGTGATGCTGGTCCGGGCTGCCGCCGCGGAGTGCGCGACACCGACCGCCGTGAAGCCAGGTGTGTGGTCGACGAAGCGGCGGTGGATGTCCGCCACCATGAAGTCGTCGTCCACCACCAGCACCGTGGGCACTCGGGGTACGTCCTCTCTCGTCGGGTCGGGAATGTGCAGAACCTAACCGAGCGGCATGCGGACGCGGAAACGGGCACCGCCGGAATCTGCGTCCTCGATGGTCGCGGTGCCGCCGTGCTGCACGCTGACCAAGCGGACGAGCGCGAGACCGATGCCGCGTCCGCCGGGAACGTCCGTCTTGGACGTCACGCCCCGCGAGAAGATCAACTCGCGCATCTGCGGGGGAACTCCGGGGCCGGAGTCGACGACCTCGACACACAGTTCCGGATCGTCACGGACGAGCACGGTGATGGAGCGATCGCCGTGGTCGCGGGAGACGTCGAGCGCGTTGTCCACGAGGTTGCCGAGGACGGTGATGACGTCCGTCGACAGCGCCGGATCGAGCGCACCCAGATCCGACTCCGGATCCAACACGAGCCGCACCCCGGCCTCGGCGGCGAGCGACGTCTTCGCGATGAGCAGTGCCGCCACCGCCGGGTCGTGGACGTGCGCCGTGATCGAATCGCTGATCTCCGCGCGGCGGCGGGTGAGCGTGCCCACCAACCGGGTCACGTCGTCGTAGCTGCCCAGCTGTGCCAAGCCGGAGATGGTGTGCAGCTGGTTCGCGAATTCGTGGGTCTGGGCGCGCAGGGTGTCGGTCACACTCTTGTGCGACGTCAGTTGGCTCTGCATCGAGGCGAGTTCGGTGCTGTCACGCATTGTGGTCACGGTGCCGATGTGCTGCCCGCGGTTCTCCGCACGGCGACTGGTGGCACTGCGGCGATTGAGGGCCAGGACCCGCGTCGAGGTGGTGACGACGACGTCCTCGACGTCACCGTCGGACAGAAGTACCTCGCGTATCCCGGCGTCGATGTCGACCTCGGCGACGTGACTCCCGACGACGCTCGGCTGTAGATCCAGCAGGGCGCACGCGCTGTCGTTGATCATCGTGATCCGGCCGTCGTTGCCGACGGCGATGACGCCTTCACGGATGCTGTGCAGCAACGCTTCTCGGTGGTCGGCAAGGCTCGCGATCTCGGTGGTCTCGAGCCCGAGAGTGTGGCGACGGATGCGCCGGGAGAGCAGCCACGATCCCGCGGCGCCGACGCCGGCGCCTATTCCGAGATAGATCAGGAGGCGAGCACCGGAGTCGGACAACAGCATCCACGTCGAGGGATAGTTCTCCGACACGGTGACCACAGCGATCACACCACCGTCGGTGTCGAGGATCGGCACGTGTCCGGCAATGGAAGGGTGGCCCTCCACGTCGACGTCGCCGTACCAGCCGCGGCCGCCGAAGACGTCGCTGTCACCGAGTTCTGCGGCGGATCCGACGCGGGTCGGATCGGTGGACACCAGAACCTCGCCTTCGGTCGAGACGATCTCGGCCAGGGTGGCTCCGGAGAGAGACACCGCGCGGTCGACGTCCGGCGCGAGCACTTGTTCCACCAGCGGCGCGTTCAGCTGCTCCCGCACGATCGGGGTGGAGGCCAGGCTCTCCGCGACGGACAGCATGCGCCCGCCCTGGATGTCCCGGAACTCGGTGGTCGACTGATGAATCGAGATCGCGGCCACGGCCCCCAACACCACGGCGACGACGGCCAGTTGCAACACGAGGAACTGGCCGGCCAGCGACCTGCCGCGCGCGTGCCGGACCAGGGCGGTCCGGATCGACCGTCGTGACCACAAAGAACTCAACTTTCCTTGGTAACGAATGGGTGACCTGAATCACTGAAACATCCATGATTGCTCTCGATCACAGTCTTACATCACGATCGAGACGAATCGAGGACCGATGCCGAGAAGGCTGACAGCCGTTCTGGCGCTCGTACTCCTGCTGGCGGGGTGCGGCGTCACGCGGGGCGACGAGGGCGAAGGGCTGCACCGCATCCGCATGATGGTGCCCAACAGCCCCGGCGGCGGATACGACCTGACGGCGCGCACGGCCGTGAAGATCATGGAGGACGACGACATCACCGGTCGTGTCGAGGTGTTCAACGTCATCGGCGCCGGTGGCACTGTCGCCATGGCCCGTCTGATGAACGAGTCGGGTAACGACGACCTCATGATGATGATGGGCCTGGGTGTGGTCGGCGCGGGATACACGAACGGGTCCGCTGCCCGAGTGTCCGACGCGACTCCGCTGGCCAAGGTGGTCGAAGAGCAGGAGGGCATCCTGGTACCCGCCGATTCGCCGTTCACCACGGTGAACGAGCTGGTGGAAGCGTGGCGCGCGAATCCGGGGTCGGTGACGATCGGTGGCGGCTCGTCGCCTGGCGGCCCGGACCACCTGTTCCCGATGGAGACCGCGCAGGCGGTGGGCGTCGATCCCACCGCGGTCAACTACATCTCCTACGACGGCGGCGGCGATCTGCTGACGGCGTTGCTGGGCAACAAGATCACCGCGGGCACGTCGGGTCTGGGGGAGTACGTCGACCAGATCGAGGCGGGCCAGGTCCGTGTTCTCGCCGTCTCGGGAGCGGAGCGCGTTCGCGGGGTCGACGCCCCCACGCTGCGCGAGGCCGGCATCGATCTCGAATTCACCAACTGGCGCGGCATTCTCGCGCCGCCCGGACTCTCCGACGAGGTCCGCGCCGAGATGGTCGAGGCGCTGACAGAGCTGCACGCCACGACGGAATGGAAGGACGCACTGATGACCAACGGCTGGACCGACGCTTTCGAGACGGGACCGGGCTTCGAGCAGTTCCTGCGCGAGCAGGACGAACGGGTCGAGTCGACTCTGACCGAACTGGGGCTGGTGTGACGGCCACGGTGGAACGACCGGACGACGCGGCTGCGCAGAACCGTCCGGACTGGGCGCAGTTCGTCGTCTGCGCGGTCATGCTGGTGGTGGGGATCTTCCTGATCGTCGACGCCCTGTCCCTGACGGCGGAGTTCGCGAAGGTGGACCCGGTGGGCCCCAAGCTGTTCCCGCTCGTCATCGGCGCCGGCCTGCTGGTGTGCTCCGTGCTGCTGGCCATCGCCACCGCGCGCGGCAGCAAGGGCACCCCCGACGACGGTGAGGACATCGACACGTCCACGCCGGCCGACTGGAAGACGGTGGGACTGCTGGTTGCCCTGTTCGTCGCCACGATCGCACTGGTCGACGTTCTCGGCTGGGTGATCATGGGCGCCGTGCTGTTCGGCGGCGCCGCGACGATCCTGGGCAACAGGCATTGGATCCGCAATCTCGGGATCGGTCTGGTGCTCTCGCTCGTCAGCTTCTACGCGTTCTACGTCGGACTCGGGATCCCGCTGTCCGCAGGCATCCTGGACGGAATTCTCTGATGGACAATCTGAACTGGCTCATGGAGGGGTTCTCCCAGGCTGCGACGCCGATGAACCTGCTCTACGCCTGCATCGGTGTGCTTCTCGGCACCGCCGTGGGAGTGCTCCCCGGAATCGGCCCGGCCATGACGGTCGCGCTGCTGCTCCCCATCACCTACAACGTCAGTCCCAGTGCGGCGTTCATCATGTTCGCCGGCATCTACTACGGCGGTATGTACGGCGGTTCGACGACCTCGATCCTGCTCAACACGCCGGGTGAGTCGTCGTCGGTGATCACGGCCATCGAGGGCAACAAGATGGCGAGAGCGGGTCGAGCTGCACAAGCGCTCGCGACCGCTGCCATCGGGTCGTTCATCGCCGGCTCGATCGGCACGATGCTGCTGGTGCTCTTCGCCCCGATGGTCTCTCGGTTCGCCGTATCCCTGGGTGCGCCGTCCTATCTGGCCATCATGCTGCTGGCCCTCGTCGCCGTGACCGCGGTCCTCGGCTCGTCCAAGCTCCGCGGGTGCATCTCGCTGCTGCTCGGACTGTCCATCGGACTGGTCGGCATCGACTTCCTGACCGGCCAGCCGCGTGCCACATTCGGTATCCCGCAGCTGTCGGACGGCATCGACATCGTCGTGATCGCCGTCGCCGTGTTCGCCCTCGGCGAGGCTCTCTGGGTCGCCGCGCACCTGCGTCGCAAGCCGGCCGAGGTCATTCCCGTCGGGCGTCCGTGGATGGGTAGAAGCGACTGGAAGCGGTCGTGGAAGCCCTGGCTGCGCGGAACCGCGTACGGCTTCCCGTTCGGTGCTCTTCCCGCCGGCGGCGCCGAACTACCGACATTTCTGAGCTACATCACCGAGAAGAAGCTGTCGAAGCATCCCGAGGAATTCGGCAAGGGCGCCATCGAGGGCGTCGCCGGACCCGAGGCCGCCAACAACGCGTCCGCGGCCGGCACCCTGGTCCCGATGCTCTCACTGGGGCTGCCCACCAATGCCACCGCCGCGGTCATGCTCACAGCGTTCGTCTCCTACGGCATCCAGCCCGGCCCTACGCTGTTCGACAAGGAACCGCTGCTGATCTGGACGCTCATCGCCAGCCTCTTCATCGGCAACTTCCTGCTGCTCGTGCTGAACCTGCCGCTCGCGCCGGTGTGGGCCAAGCTCCTGCGTACTCCGCGTCCGTACCTGTACGCCGGCATTCTGTTCTTCGCCGTCCTGGGTGCGTACGCCGTCAACCTGCAGTGGCTCGACCTGGCGATGCTGTTGATTTTCGGCCTGTTGGGGCTGATGATGCGGCGCTTCGGACTCCCCGTGCTCCCGCTGATCATCGGTGTGATCCTCGGACCGCGCATCGAACGTCAGCTCCGCCAGACGCTGCAACTCAACGAAGGCGACTGGAGCGGCATCTTCACCGAGCCCATCGCCGTGGTGGTCTACGCGATCATCGCCGTCCTGTTGATCGCGCCGTTGCTGGCCCGTCTCGTCCGACCCCGTGTGTCCGCCACCGCGGACCGGGAACTTCAGAAGGAGAACGCATGATCGTCGTCGGCTACACCCCGGACAAGTATGGCCGAGCCGCCCTCGAGCACGGCATCGCCGAGGCGAAGGCGCACGGCACCGAGGTGACCGTGGTCAACGCCTCGAAGGGCGATGCGCTGGCCGACCCGCACTTCGCCGACTCCGCGGCGGTGGACCAGTTGCAGAGCACGCTCGAGTCGTCCGGCGTGCCCTTCACCGTCGAGCAGGACACCACCACCGATCCGGTCGAGGCTCTGCTCACCGCGATGGAGAAGCCCGACGCCGACGTCCTGGTCATCGGCATCCGGCACCGCACTCCGGTGGGCAAGCTGTTGATGGGCAGCACCGCGCAGCGGATCCTGCTCACGTGCCCCAAGCCGGTGCTGGCGGTGAAGCCGGAGGACTGACGGGCGGGTCCCCGGGGACGGGAAGGCCGAGGATTATGAGGGGCGGGCAGCGTCTGGCAGAATAAGTCGCTGTTCGCCCGTCTCCGGTTCCGTACCGAGCGGCGGTCACAACACCCATCCACCGCAAAACCGGGTGCGCATGCCGTGCGCATCGCTGAATTGCGCCGTGACCAGCGGTCGCGTCCTGCGACCACATCGAAAGAGGCTTCGTTTCACATGGCAGTCAAGATCAAGCTCACCCGTCTCGGCAAGATCCGCAACCCGCAGTACCGCGTCGTCATCGCCGACGCGCGTACCCGTCGCGGTGGCCGTGCCATCGAGACCGTCGGCAAGTACCACCCGAAGGAAGAGCCGTCGCTGATCGAGATCGATTCCGATCGCGTGCAGCACTGGCTGAGCGTGGGCGCACAGCCCACCGAGCCCGTCGAGGCACTCCTCAAGATCACCGGTGACTGGCAGAAGTTCAAGGGCCTGCCGGGCGCCGAGGGCACGCTCCGCGTCAAGGAGCCGAAGCCGTCCAAGCTGGACCTGTTCAACGCTGCGCTCGCCGCCGCCGACAACGAGCCCGTCGCCGAGGCCACCACGCCGAAGAAGAAGAAGGCCGCCAAGGCGGACGACGCCGAGAGCGCACCGGCAGACGAGACCGCGGACGCCACCGCCGAGTCCACCGAGAAGTAGGACCCACCTGTGAGCACCATGGTCGCCGACGCCGTCGAGCATCTGGTTCGCGGCATCGTGTCCAATCCGGACGACGTTCGTGTCGAGATGATCACCGGTCGCCGTGGCCGGACCGTCGAGGTGCATGTGCACCCCGACGATCTGGGCAAGGTCATCGGCCGTGGCGGTCGTACCGCCACCGCGCTCCGTACCCTCGTCTCGGGTATCGGCGGCCGTGGGATCCGTGTCGACGTCGTCGACACCGATCGCTGATCACCGACGTGGAGCTCGTCGTGGGCCGCGTGGCCAAGTCGCACGGCATCAAGGGCGAGGTCGTCGTGGAGGTCCGCACGGACGATCCTGACGAGCGGTTCGCTCCGGGATCCGTTCTGCACGGCCGTGCGCGTCGCGACAACAGCACGACCGACTACACGGTGGAAGCCGCCCGGGAGCATTCCGGGCGGCTTCTGCTGCGTCTGAAGGGAATCGACGATCGCAGTACCGCCGACGCGATGCGCGGCACCCTGTTCGTCGTCGACACCGCGGATCTACCCCCGTCCGACGATCCGGACGAGTTCTACGACCACGAGCTCGAGGGCATGACGGTGCAGTTCGCTCCGGATCACGAGTCGGCGGGCACGGTGATCGGCACGGTCAGCGAGGTGCTGCACTCCGCTGCGGGGGAGTTGCTGTCGATCACGCCGGCCGACGAGAACGTCGGCCGCGAACTGCTCGTACCGTTCGTGTCCGCGATCGTGGTGTCGGTCTCCCGCGAGACGCGGACCGTCGAGATCGACCCGCCCGAAGGGCTTCTGGACGGCGAGTGACCATGCGTATCGACGTGGTGACGATCTTCCCCGAGTACCTCGAGCCCATGCGTACCGCGCTGCTGGGCAAGGCCGTGCAGAACGGTCTGGTGACCCTCGGTGTCCACGACCTCCGGGACTGGACACACGACGTGCACAAGGCGGTCGACGACTCGCCCTACGGCGGCGGCCCCGGCATGGTCATGAAGCCGACGGTGTGGGGAGACGCGTTGGACGACGTCATGCGCGACGCCGACCCGATCCTGGTGGTGCCCACGCCCGCCGGAGTGCCCTTCACCCAGCGCACCGCCGAGAGATGGTCGCGCGAGGATCATCTGGTGTTCGCATGCGGCCGCTACGAGGGCATCGATCAGCGAGTCTTCGATGACGCGGCGACTCGGGTGCGCGTCGAGGAGGTCAGCATCGGGGACTACGTGCTCATCGGCGGCGAGGCCGCGGTGCTGGTGATGACCGAGGCCGTGACGCGGCTGCTGCCCGGCGTCCTGGGCAATCAGCTCTCGCACCAACAGGACTCGTTCTCCGACGGTCTCCTCGAGGGGCCTGGCTACACCCGACCGGCCACGTGGCGCGGCCTGGACGTGCCGCCGGTTCTGTTGTCCGGCAACCACTCCCGCATCGAACAGTGGCGGCGGGAACAGTCGCTCGAGCGTACCGCTCAGCGCCGGCCCGACCTCCTGCCCTGACGCGATCCCTCAGGCGACGACCCCGGTGGGGAACAGGATCTTCAGCGCGCCGGTGACGGTGACGCGCGCGTGCTTGGCGCCGTCGTCGTCCGTCACCGCGGTGTCCGCCGTCGTCTCCGCGCTGCCGCCGTCCGCGCCGTACCAGGGATCCTCCCGCGAGAGCACCGCCACCACGTAGCGTTCTCCGTCGCCGACGAACCCCGTGCTCAGGTGGATCCACCGACCGTCGACGCAGCACATCCACCCTTGCTTGACCCCGCGGACCGTCTCGCCCGGGAGTGCCCGCGGGATGCCGAAGGTCTGGGGATAGCCGTCCGCTCCCTCGGGGGTGAAGGCCTCGAGGTCTCCGACGACGGTCGCCCGGTCCGCCGGGTTCAGTCCGCCGGTGCCGTCGAGGACGGCGTCGTAGTACCGCACCAGGTCCGCCGCGGTGGTCCGGGTGTTCCACCAGATCCCGTCCGCCGACGCGGCGGTGGCGGGCAGGCCGTAGCGGCCGGCGACGCGTGCCACGACGTCGGATCCACCGGCGGCGTCCCACAGGACCTGTGCCGCACTGTCGTCCGACGACGAGAGCATCGGCGCGATGAGGGCACGGAACTCCTCGTCGAGGGCGAACTCGCCGCGCGACGAGCGGTAGAGCAGATCGTCGGCGATGAACAACTTGACCACCGACGCCGTCTCGATCGGATCGTTGTCACCGGAACCCATGTACGTCCCGGTCTCCCGATCGAGGAAGCCGATGGAGAGCGTCGCGCCGCGAGCGGCCGCGCCGTCGAGTGCCTGCTGCAGGCGGCCGGTGAGGTCCGGTGCCATCGGCATCTCGGGTTCGGGGAACTCCGGTGCGACCGGGATCGTCGTCGCCGCCGGCTCGGCCGGCTGCGCGCAGGCCGCCGCCATCGTGGTGGCGAGCGCCACCGCCGCCATCATGGTGGAGGCTCGTCGCAGGCGCGCCGAAGGAGTTGTCACGTGACTACCGTTCTGTCATCGAGTGCCCCCACATTCGAGAGTGGACGTACCGGGCGCGTCGGCGCTCGGAACCCGGGGCGGCACCGTCACTCCACGGTACCGGCGCGGTAGGGTCCATCGCCGTGACGACCGCTGTGAAATCTGTCAATCGCCGGATCGCCGAGGAGCTCGACGTCGCGGAGGAGCGCGTACGCGCCGCCGTGGACCTGCTCGACGGGGGTGCGACGGTGCCGTTCATCGCGCGCTACCGCAAGGAGGTCACGGGCACGCTCGACGACACCCAGCTGCGCACGATCGACGAGCGACTGCGATACCTGCGCGAGCTCGACGAGCGCCGCGCCGCGATTCTCGAGTCCATCCGCTCGCAGGGCAAGCTCGACGACGCGCTCGAGGACTCGATCGTGCTCGCGGACACCAAGGCGCGCCTCGAGGACATCTACCTCCCGTTCAAACCGAAGCGCCGCACCAAGGCGCAGATCGCGCGCGAGGCCGGCCACCAGCCCGTGGCGGACGCCCTGCTGTCCGATCCGACCACCGATCCGACGTCCTTCGACGAGGAGCAGCTCGCCGGTGCGCGCGCGATCCTCGTCGAGCACTTCGCCGAGGACGCCGACCTCGTCGGGTCGCTGCGCGAGCTGATGTGGACCCGTGGCCGGTTGACCAGCGCGGTGCGACCGGGCAAGGAGACGGACGGTGCGAAGTTCTCCGACTACTTCGCGTTCTCCGAGTCCTTCACCTCCGTTCCGTCCCATCGAGTACTGGCAGTCCTGCGCGGGGAGAAGGAGGAGGTGCTCTCCCTCACGATGGATCCGGAGCCGAACACCGACGAACCCGCACCCGGTACCGCGTCGGTGTACGAGACCCGCATCGCGGCGCGCTTCGGTATCGGCGACCACGGCCGTGCGGCCGATCGGTGGCTCCTGGACACGGTGCGATGGGCGTGGCGGACCAAGCTTCTGGTCAGCCTGGGCATCGACACCCGCATGCGCCTCCGGCAGTCCGCGGAGGAGCGCGCGGTCGACGTCTTCGCCTCCAACCTTAAGGACCTGCTGTTGGCTGCGCCCGCCGGCAGTCGCACCACCATGGGCCTCGACCCCGGGTTCCGCACGGGAACCAAGGTCGCGATCGTGGACCCCACCGGCAAGGTCCTCGCGTACGACACCATCTATCCGCACAAGCCCCAGGGCAAGTGGAACGAGGCGCTCGCGACGCTGGCCGCACTGGCGGCGAAGCACCGTGTCGATCTGCTGGCCATCGGCAACGGCACCGCGTCGCGTGAGACCGACGCGCTGGCGGCGGAACTCATCGCGAGGTACCCGGACGCGAACTTGACCAAGGCGATGGTCTCCGAGGCCGGCGCCTCCGTGTACTCCGCGTCCGCCTACGGGTCGCGCGAACTGCCCGATCTCGACGTCTCGATCCGCGGCGCGGTCTCCATCGCCCGTCGTCTGCAGGATCCCCTCGCGGAACTGGTGAAAATCGACCCGAAGTCGATCGGCGTGGGGCAGTACCAGCACGACGTCTCGGAATCCATGTTGGCGCGTTCCCTGGGCGCCGTCGTCGAGGACGCGGTGAACGCGGTCGGCGTCGACGTCAACACCGCCAGCGTGCCTCTGCTCGCGCGCGTCTCCGGCGTGGCCACCACTCTCGCCGAGTCGATCGTCGCGCACCGCGACGAGAACGGCCCCTTCCGATCCCGATCCGCACTGCAGAAGGTTCCGCGGCTCGGGCCCAAGGCCTTCGAGCAGTGCGCCGGGTTCCTCCGCATCACCGACGGCGACGACCCCCTCGACCGGTCGAGCGTGCACCCCGAGGCGTATCCCGTGGTGCGCCGCATCGTCGACAGGGCCGGCATGGGAGTCCGTGAGGTGATCGGCAACGAGCGAGTGCTGCGGTCCCTGCGCCCGCAGGACTTCGTCGACGACCGGTTCGGACTCCCGACCGTCACCGACATCCTGTCCGAGCTCGAGAAGCCCGGCCGCGATCCGCGTCCGGAGTTCGCCACCGCCACCTTCGCGGCCGGTGTCGAGAAGGTCGCCGACCTCCGACCGGGCATGGTGCTCGAGGGAGTGGTGACCAACGTGGCGGCCTTCGGCGCCTTCGTCGACGTGGGCGTGCACCAGGACGGACTCGTCCACGTCTCGGCGATGTCCGACCGCTTCGTCTCGGACCCGCACGACGTCGTCAAGTCCGGACAGGTCGTGCGCGTGAAGGTCATGGAGGTCGACCTGCCGCGCCAGCGGATCGGTCTGTCCTTGCGACTGACCGACGAGATCGGCGGTACGGCAGCGGCATCGGCTCCACGCGGCGGGTCGGGAGGCCAGGGCGCCCGGAACCGGCAGAAGACCGGAGCCGGACCGCGCAAGGGAGCGCAGTCCTCGGCACCGGCCGCGGCAACGGGATCGATGGCCGATGCCCTGCGGAAGGCGGGCTTCGGAAAGTAGAGGGTGTCGCGGCGGCGCGGATAGACTTCCTCGTCACAGGACGGGCACGGCAGGAAGGCGCTGCGATGGAGCGGTGGATGCACCACGTCTCCGACGAGGGGCGCATCCCGCTGCTGTTCTTCCTCGTCGGGTTCATCGCCGGGTTCGTCTTCATCCGGTTCAGCGTCCGCATGATCCGCGCGCAGGTGTCCTGGTGGCCGGGCAACGTCACGCCGGGCGGACACCACGTGCATCACGTCGTGTTCGGTGTGGTCGCCATGCTGGTCTCGGGTATCGCGATGATCACCGTGTACGTCGACGGCACCCAGACCACGGGCGCGGCGCTCGCGGCGTTCTTCGGTATCGGTGCGGCACTGGTACTCGACGAGTTCGCGCTCATCTTCTATCTGGAGGACGTGTACTGGGCCGAGCAGGGCCGCACCTCCGTCGACGCGGTCTTTGTCGCCGTGGCCGCCACCGTCATGCTGCTGTTCGGTCTCAAACCGCTCGAGTTCTTCGACGTGGCCGGCTTCCGTGACGATCCCAGCGTCGCGGTGCGGAGCATCATCGTCGTCCTGGCCGCGCTCAATCTCCTCCTCGCCGCGATCGTCCTCGCGAAGGGCAAGATCTGGACCGGGCTCGCCGGCCTGTTCTTCCTGCCGCTGCTCGTGATCGGCGCGATCCGGATCGGCCGGCCGGGGTCACCCTGGGCGCGCTGGCGCTACACCCGACGCCCGCGGCGGATGGAGAAAGCCCTGCGGCGCGAGCGCAACCTGCGCCGTCCCGTCGTCCGCGCGAAGATCTGGATGCAGGACGCCATCGCGGGCACGCCCGACGTCGCGCACGTGCGCGCCGCTGCCGAGGACGAACTCGATCGCATCGTCGTTCCGGCGCCGGCGCCGGGGGAGTCGCGCCCCGATCGCGAATCGATCGGCGCGGGCTGATCCGGCCGATTTCGTCGGGCACCGGTTCTCTGGCACAATCGTGGGGTTGCCTGACACCGGGCGTGCTACTCGCATGCCCGGCATCCGGTGGACACCTATTCGGAGTACGAACCAGTCGAGCGTCGACGGCATCCGCCGACGGCAGCCGCTCGGGTCCTCTGCTCGAGATCTCGTCACAGCAAGGATGAACCATGAACACCCTGGATTTCCTGGACAAGCAGTCGCTGCGCAGCGACATTCCCGAGTTCCGCCCGGGCGACACACTGAACGTGCACGTGAAGGTCATCGAGGGCTCCAAGGAGCGCGTGCAGATCTTCAAGGGCGTCGTCATTCGGCGTCAGGGTGGCGGCATCCGCGAGACCTTCACGGTCCGCAAGGTGTCCTTCGGCGTCGGCGTGGAGCGCACCTTCCCCGTCCACACCCCGAACATCGCCCAGATCGACGTGCTGACCCGCGGTGACGTGCGTCGCGCGAAGCTGTACTACCTGCGCGAGCTGCGCGGCAAGGCAGCCAAGATCAAGGAGAAGCGCTGATCTTCGGCGTTCCACTCGCTGGACGGCCGGACACAGGGGACTCGTTCCCCGGTGTCCGGCCGTTCTGCGTCCCGGCCGTTCTGCACCGCGGCGCTGCCGCTAATCTTGACCCGTGACGGACGAGCGCGCGGGCGACGACAACGACGAGGCGCAGCGAACCAAGAAGCCACGGTCCTTCTGGCGTGAGCTCCCGATTCTCATCCTGGTCGCCCTGGTGCTCAGCTTCCTCTTGCAGACCTTCGTCGCGAGGGTGTACCTGATCCCCTCGGAATCGATGGAGCCGACCTTGCACGGCTGCACTGGTTGCACCGGTGACCGCATCGTCGTGGAGAAGATCGGGTACCGCTTCGGCGATCCGACGGCCGGTGACGTCGTCGTGTTCCGCGGACCGCCGTCCTGGGACGGCGACTACGTCTCCACGCGGTCGTCCAACGTCGTCGTCCGCGGCGCCCAGGAACTCGGATCCCTCGTCGGCCTGGTCGCACCGGACGAGAACGATCTGGTCAAGCGCGTCATCGCCACCGGCGGTCAGACCGTCGAGTGCTGCGACGAGCAGGGACGCGTTCTCGTCGACGGCAAGCCGCTCGACGAGCCGTACATCACCATGGACTTCGACTTCGTGCCCGGCACGCTCACGTGCGACACCCCGATCCGTTCCGGGCGGTGCTTCGGGCCCGTCACCGTGCCCGAGGGCAACGTGTGGGTCATGGGTGACAACCGCAGCAACTCCGCCGACTCGCGCTTCCACGTCGCCGACGAACTGCAGGGAACCATCCCGCTGGACAACGTGATCGGCAAGGCGCAGGCCATCGTGCTGCCGCCCGGTCGCTGGGGTCTCATCGACGATCCGGACATCCAGGGGCAGTGAGTTCGGGGCCCATGAAGTCGACCACGCGGCTCTCCCGGACGTCGTGGCCGCCGCGCACCGTCATCCGGCGTGCGGGTGGTATGCGCACCATGGAGTCGGCACTTCTCCGGTCGGGTCTCGGGCCCGTGGCGGGCGTGGACGAAGCGGGTCGTGGCGCCTGTGCGGGCCCACTGGTCATCGCCGCGTGCATCCTGGGCGATCGCGCCCGCGCCGCGCTGGACCTTCTGGACGACTCGAAGAAGTTGAGCGAGAAGACGCGGGAGTCGTTGTTTCCGAAGGTGATCCGCTGGGCGACGGCATACTCGATCGTCACCGTCCCCGCGGCCGAGATCGACCGCATCGGTATCCACGTCGCCAACATCGAGGGCATGCGCCGCGCGGTCGCCGGACTGTCGGTCGACCCCGGGTACGTCCTGACCGACGGTTTTCGGGTGCCCGGGCTTCCCGCGCCGTCACTCCCGGTGATCGGTGGTGACGCCACCGCGGCATGTATCGCCGCCGCGAGCGTGCTCGCCAAGGTGCATCGCGACCGCATCATGCGCTCACTCGACGGAGACATTCCCGGCTACGACTTCTCCGTACACAAGGGCTACAACACGACGCTGCACACGGACGCCCTCGCCCGTCTCGGGGCGAGCCGGGAGCACCGTCGCTCGTGGTCGAACGTCGCCTGCCTCGAGGATGCCGGCGCCGCACCGACGGTGTCGCCGCAGGAGCGGGGTCGATGGGAACACGAGGGCGCCGATGCGCGATGATGGCGGCATGAGTGCCGAGGATCTCGAGAAGTACGAAACCGAGATGGAACTGTCGCTGTACCGGGAGTACCGCGACATCGTCGGCCAGTTCACCTACGTGGTGGAGACCGAGCGTCGCTTCTATCTCGCGAACTCGGTGGAGATGATCCCGCGGAACGCGGACGGTGAGATCTACTTCGAGGTGCGGATGTCCGATGCGTGGGTGTGGGACATGTACCGACCCGCGCGCTTCGTCAAGCACGTCCGGGTGATCACGTTCAAGGACGTCAACATCGAGGAACTCGACAAGCCGGATCTGCGACTTCCCGAGTGACGGGGACTTCCCGAGTGAATCAGCGCTGATCCGTTCCCAGGATTCGCGCGTTGAGGTGCCACCCCTCGTAGCCGTCGTCCACGCCGCCGCGCTGGTCGTGCTCGATCGACGCGCGCGGAATGGACAGGATGCGTGCCGTCCGTAGCGCCCACGAGTAGTCGCCGCACCCCACCTCCCTGGTCGATTCCCGACCCAGCGCATCGTTCGACGTCCACAGCAGTGCGTAGGGGTGAGCGGGCCGCCGATCGTCCGGCACGCGGCGGAGAAGGAACTCACTGCCGGACGGCGTCCCGCTCGCCGACGAGTCGCGTGCAGTGTTCATGACCCGATCATCGCAAACCCCACGGCCGAGCGCCGCGCAACAGGGGGTTTCGGTGGTCCGTCATCCCCGGGTCGAGCGTCGTCCCCGGGTTTTCTGCGGCCGCAGGTCGGCGCCGCGGCACGGTCGCCGCGTGCCTGCACAGTCGTGCTCCGACACCGGGTGTGCCCACCACCGGGCACCGGGTCGGCGAGGAGAGCCATGGCGACGAACGCGGAAATGGGCAGAGCGGGCGAGGAAGCTGCCGCGTCGTATCTGACGACGGTGGGTCTGCGCATTCTCGACCGCAACTGGCGGTGCCGGCACGGCGAGGTCGACATCATCGGCGTGGACGGCGACACCGTCGTGTTCGTCGAGGTGAAGACCCGCTCCGGCGACGGGTACGGCACTCCGGCCGAGGCGGTCACGCCGGCGAAGGCGCAGCGCATCCACCGGCTGGCCGGGCTGTGGCTCGCCGAGCGGTCCGGTCCGTGGGTGCCGGTGCGGTTCGACGTCGTGGAGGTCGTGATCGCCGACGGCCGGGGGCCTCTGCTCTCGCATCTGAGGGCGGCGTTCTGATGGCGCTGGGACGGACGTTCTCGGTCGCCGTCACGGGCATCGACGGCATCCTCGTGGAGATCGAGGCCGACGTGGGGCGGGGCCTGCCGGGCGTGCACGTGGTCGGACTCCCCGATGCGGCGCTGCAGGAGTCACGGGACCGAGTGCGGGCCGCGGTGAACAACTCCGGCCAGAGCTGGCCCGCGTCCAAGGTGGTGCTCGCGCTGTCGCCGGCCACACTCCCCAAAGTGGGATCCGTGTACGACCTGGCACTGGCGTGCGCGGTGCTCGGCGCCGCCAAGGTGGTGCCGCCGGGTCTGTTGGCCTCGACGGTGCTGGTGGGTGAGCTGGCACTCGACGGGCGGGTGCGGAGCGTGCGAGGGGTCCTTCCCGCCGTGCTCGCCGCACGCGGAGCGGGGTGGACCCGCGTGGTGGTGCCGCAGGACAGCCTCGCCGAGGCGGGCCTGGTGGGCGGGATCGAGGTTCTCGGGGCCGCGCATCTGCGGCAGGTGATCGAGTGGCTCTCGCACCGGTGCACTCTCCCGGAACCGATGCCGACACGGCCGGGTCCGGAGCCCCGGTACGGCGATCTCGCCGACGTGGTCGGACAGTCCGAAGCACGCTGGGCTCTCGAGGTCGCGGCCGCCGGCGCACACCATCTGATGTTCACGGGGCCGCCCGGTATCGGCAAGACGATGCTCGCGGGTCGGCTGCCCGGACTGCTGCCGCCGCTGACGGAGGGTCAGGCCCTGGAGGTGACGGCGGTGCACTCCGTCGCGGGGACACTCACGGCGGAGTGTCCGTTGATCACCACCGCCCCGTTCATCGCGCCGCATCACACCACCTCGGTGGCGGCACTGGTGGGCGGCGGAAGCGGCATGGCGCGACCGGGTGCAGTGAGCCGGGCGCACCACGGCGTGCTCTTCCTCGACGAGTGCGCCGAGATGTCGGTGCGCGTGCTGGAGGCACTGCGTACCCCGCTGGAGGACGGCGAGGTGCGCATCGCGCGGCGCGACGGGGTCGCCCGCTATCCCGCTCGCTTCCAACTGGTGCTGGCGGCCAATCCGTGTCCGTGCGCCTCGCCGCGGACCGCCGACTGCGTGTGTGCGCCGAACGCCCGCCGGCGCTACCTCGGCAAGCTGTCCGGACCACTGCTCGACCGGGTGGACCTGCGGCTGTCGATGCAGCCCGCTGCGACCGGAATGTTGACCGATGACGTGGGGGAGACGACCGAGGTGGTGCGCGGCAGAGTGACGGCAGCGCGGCAGGCGGCGGCGGAACGGTGGTCCGAGTTCGGCTGGCGGACCAATGCCGAAGTACCCGGATCGGCTCTGCGCCAGCGCTTCCGGCTCGAACGCGAAGCATTGATTCCGATCGAACGGGCGCTGCGGCGCGGTGGCATCACGGCGCGGGGCGCGGACCGCATCCTGCGCTTGGCCTGGACGCTCGGCGACCTCGAGGGGCGGATGTCTCCGGGACCCGAGTGCGTGGCGTCGGCGATGAGTTTTCGCGAACAGGGGAGTGGCGTGTGAGTGGAGCGCAGAATCCGGAGACCCTGGCGTGGGCGTACGTCTCGACGGTGGTGCAGGGTCCGTCGCGCGCCGTCGAGCAGCTCATTGCCTCGCGCGGAGTGGTGGACGCCGCGGCGACGATGCGCACCGGGGACGTTCCGAAGGCGGTGTGGGACCGCGTGTCGGCGCGGGCACATCTCGACACCGCCGCGGCGAGCCTCGACCTGATGGCTGCGATGGACGGTCGACTGGTGGTGCCGTCGGACGAGGAGTGGCCCGCCTGGCGGTTCCTCGGATTCGAGCGGCCGGACGGGGCTCTGCCCACTCGCGACGGCGGTGCGCCGTTGGCGTTGTGGGTGGTGGGTCCGGCGCCGGTGGCGTCGTCCACGGAGCGGGCGGTGGCCGTGGTGGGAACGCGCGCCGCGACGAGCTACGGGGAGCACGTGACGGGTGAGATCGCGGGAGACCTGGCCGTGGACGGGTGGACGGTGGTCTCCGGCGGCGCGTACGGCATCGACGGTGCGGCGCATCGCGCCGCGCTGGGCGTGGGCGGCTGCACGGTGGCGGTGCTGGCGTGCGGCGTCGACCGGGCGTACCCGGCGGGGCACGGGCGTCTGCTGCGGAGAGTGTCGGAGACGGGTGCGGTGGTGTCGGAGTATCCGCCGGGCACACCACCCGCCCGGTACCGCTTCCTCTCCCGCAACAGGCTGGTGGCCGCACTGTGTGACGGCGTGGTCGTGGTCGAGGCGGGATGGCGCAGCGGGGCGCGTAACACGGCGTCGTGGGCACGGGCACTGGGGCGACCGGTCATGGCGGTACCGGGGCCGGTGACGTCCGCGTCGTCGACGGGGTGCCACCGGATGATCCGCGAGGGCGAAGCGCGTCTGGTGACGGGTGCCCGGGACGTGGTGGCCGAGGCGGGTGCGGTGGGTGCGGGTGTCGAGGACGACGACGACCGGGACGCCCTGTTCGGCCGCGATCTCGATCGCCTGCCGCAGACTCCCGCCCGCGTGCTGGACGCGTTCCCGGCCACGGGAGCCCGAACGGTGCAGCAACTGTCCGTGGACTCCGGCGTGCCCGTGTCGGCGGTGCGGTCAGCGCTGGTGGTCCTCGAGATCGAGGGACACGCCGGCCGCGACGAGGCGGGATGGGTGCGCATCGAGAAGATCCGGTGAGGGCTGTGCCGGGAGCAGGTCCTCTGCCCGCAGGGAGGTGCCGGGCAGGATCGCGTCGCGCAGGTCCGGCTTGACGCCGCTGATGATCCAGGTGCACAGCGCGGCGAGCTGAGCGGACACGAGCGGCGGTACCGCGTCCCCGACGTGGCGGTACATGTTCGACAGCGATCGCGCGCGGAACACGTAGTCGTCCGGAAAACCGTTCAGCAGGGCCAACTCTCGCACCGTGCACAGCCGGTCCTGCTCGGGATGGGTGTAGCGGCCGTTGCCGAAGTGGGCGCACTCCCGTTTGACGGTGGGCGCGGGACGGTCCCACCACAGTCGGCCGTAGACGTCGGGGTGCGACCCCAGGCGCCCGGCGGCGACGAGGCGCTGCATCGCGGGCGTCAGGTGGTCGTCGCCGCCGGGGGCGGACCTGAGGTCGAGCCAGGAACCGCCGTCGTGGGGGAGGGCGTGGAGGCGGCGGCGGGTCGACTCACGACCGATGCTGGGCGAGAGGTGCATCGGATCGCCGGACGCCGTCTCACCGGCCTCGACGCGGGGCAGGTGGCCGATCGCGCGACGCACCGTGATCGCCTCCGGTGCGATGGTCGTGCCCTCCCACAATTCGGAAAGAGTGTGCAATTCGTGATCGCGCCGCACCGCGACCACCAGGGATCTCTCGCGTCGTTGCGGTAAGCCGACCGTACTGAGCATGTGCACCGAGGCATCGACGTCGTAGCCGAGGTGATCCAACCGCAGAGCCAACGCGTCGAGATGACCACGGAAATTACCGCCGACCAATTCTCGTGCGTTTTCCATGACGAGGACGATCGGGCGCAGAGCCTCGACGGAGTCGGCGACACGGGTCACGAGCGAATTGCGTGGATCGTCGGTGAGATGATTTCGAGGATTTGCACGGGAGAAGCCGGTGCACGGCGGGCACGCACTGAGTACGTCGAGTGGTCGTCCGTTCAGACGCGGGGCGAAGAGTCGCGCCAACTCGGCCCCGGTGACAGCGGAAAGATCCACGGCGTGCGGCACCGTTCCGATATTCGCCTCGTAGGACGCATTGCATTCGAGAGATCCGCGCGCACTGCTCGGTTTACCCAGTTGTGCGTCCGCCGCGCCGACTACCTCGAACGCGCCGTGTCGTGCGAAGCCGCAACTCATTCCGCCCGCACCGCTGAAGAGATCGACGAAGGTCAGCGAACCGGACGGTCTCGTCGTCGACGACACGGCACGCGTTTCCGAGAAACTCTGTGCGGTCATCCGTGAACCCTTCGTGGCCGACGTCGACGGGAGTGGCCGCGTCGAGTATGCGTTCGTCACAGTACCGGCGACCGCGGTGAGCCCGATCGTCCCGTGTCGGTCACGAACAACAGGTCGGCGAATTCACGACCGAGATGTCGTGATTCGGATGTTGTCAGGGCGGTGTCGGGTCGGTGTCACGATGTCGGCCATCTCGGCTGTTATCTTGGAGGAAATTCTTTCTCCACCCGGTATCGAGGAGCGCAGAACAATGGCACGACGCACCACCGTCCAAATGATCGACGATGTCGACGGTTCACTCATCAAGGACGGGCAGGGCGAGACGGTCGAGTTCGCGGTCGGAGGCGTGTCCTATTCGATCGATCTCAACAGCAAGCACGCCAACGAGTTGTACGACCAATTCGCATTCTGGATCGAACACGCGGAGAAGGTGGGCGGCAAGAAGTCTCGCCGGAACGGGTCCGCCGCGGCGCCGAAGAAGGGCCGCCAGAATCTGCAGGACGTGCGGGCGTGGGCCAAGGAGAACGGCTTCGAGGTCAGCACCCGCGGGCGCATCAGCCAGGAGATCCAGGACGCGTACGACGCCGCGCACTGACCTGTCGTGGGGCCGGTCGGCGAATTAGGGTAGGCTAACCACGTCTTGCGCCCCACCGGCGGCAAGGCCCGTACCCGATGGAGGTGCCCTGTGGCGCGACGACTGACCACCCTGACCGTTCTCCGCACCGAGCGGCTCACCCCGCACATGGTGCGCGTGGTGCTCGGCGGTGCGAACTTCGACGAGTTCGCGCAATCCGAGTTCACCGACAGCTACGTCAAGCTGCACTTCGGTGACGCCGACGAGCCGACGTTGCGCACCTACACGGTGCGATCGGTGGACACGCAGGCCCGCGAAGTCGCCATCGACTTCGTCGTCCACGGCGACGAGGGTGTCGCCGGCCCGTGGGCGCTGAGCGCCGCGGCGGGGGACCAGCTCTCGTTCTTCGGTCCCGCCGGCGCGTACTCGCCTCGTGCGGACGCAGACTGGCACCTTCTCGCCGGCGACGAGACGGGCGTGCCCGCCATCTCCGCAGCACTCGCGGCGCTTCCCGAGGGAGCCGTCGCGCGAGTGGTGCTCGAAGCAGCGAGTCCGGAGGACCGCGTCGAGATCGCGGCGCCGACCTCTGCCGACATCCGCTGGGTGTACCGCGACCAGGATCCGGGTGGCTCACCGCTGGCCGCCGCCGTCCGTGCGGTGGAGTGGCTGCCCGGTCAGCCTCATGTCTTCGTGCACGGTGAAGCGCAGTCCGTGATGCACGAGATCCGGCCTTACATCCGCAAAGAGCGTGGCGTGACTGCGGAATGGGCCTCGATATCGGGATACTGGCGTCGTGGCCGCACCGAGGAGGGATTCCGCACCTGGAAGCGAGAACTCGCTGCCAGCGAATCCTGACGATCTCGCGCTCCTCGCGAGATTCACCGAGCATCTCGCTCTGCAACGCAACCGCTCCGAGCACACCGTGCGCGCGTACGTCGGCGACGCCCGTGCTCTGATCGGCTTCTGTCGAGACGCGCACGGTGATCCGTCCGCGGCACTCGACGACGTGATCACACTTCGCTCCCTGCGCTCGTGGCTCGCCTCGATGTCGGTCGCGGGAGTGTCCCGCTCGACTCTCGCGCGTCGAGCGAGTTCGGCGCGCACCTTCACCGCGTGGTCGTGCACCGTCGGAGCACTCACCGCGGACCCGGCGGTGCGGCTGTCGGCACCGCCGTCGCGTCGGACGCTCCCGGGCGTGCTGCGTGAGCGTGACGCTCGGGACGCGATGACGGCCGCGACATCCGGTGCCGAGCAACAGGATCCGATGGCCCTGCGCGACAGGGTCGTCGTAGAGCTCCTGTACGCGACCGGAATCCGGGTCGGCGAACTGTGCGGTCTCGATGTGGACGACGTGGATCTCGACAGACGGGTGCTCCGCGTCCTCGGCAAGGGCGACAAGGAACGCGTCGTACCGTTCGGCGCGCCCGCGGAGGACGCGGTGGTGCAGTGGTCGACCGTGGGCCGCCCCGCCCTGGCCACACCGGACTCCGGCGCGGCCCTGCTCCTGGGGCGTCGCGGCGGACGCCTGAATCAGCGGCAGGCGCGCTCGGTGGTGCACGAGGTGCTGTCCGCCGTGCCCGGTGCCCCGGACCTGGGTCCGCACGGCCTCCGACACTCCGCCGCGACCCACCTGCTCGAGGGCGGCGCCGATCTCCGCGTGGTGCAGGAACTGCTCGGGCACGCGTCGCTCGCCACGACGCAGATCTACACCCATGTCTCCGTGGAGCGGCTGCGCGCGGTCCACGATCAGGCGCATCCGCGAGCCTGACGTCGGGTCCTGTCGACCACCTCGCACGCTCGTGCACGTTTGGTACCGTCTGCACGGGGGATGTGACCGTGCCGGCGCTGTGAACCACACCGTTCGTCCCTGATCGGCAATCGGAGCAGACCGTCGACAGGAGGGTGGGGACCGTGGATCGTCGAGACGACAGCCCGCACTCCTCTGGTCCCGGCAGCCGGGCGGGTACGAACGGAGCCTGGTCTCCGCCCGAACCGGAACGATTCTCTCGGCCGTCCGTTCCGCCCTCCCACGTTCCCGCACCGCACCATCCGGGCCTCGCCGATCCGCGACGCGACTCGGCCGCCTTCGGTGCGGAGAGTCCGGTGCGCCGACCCGGGTCGCCCTTCGTCTCGCCGGCCCCGTCCTCCACTCGGCCGGGGTGGCGCCGCACCCTGGATCGCGTCCTGGGCAGTGGGCGACCGGGTGGCCGTGGTGCGGTCGCCTCCGAGGCGGAGCGTCGCCACCAGATCGACCGCATTCGACAGCCGCTGCGCAGCGATTACCGGATCGCCTTCCTGTCCCTCAAGGGCGGGGTGGGCAAGACGACCGTCACCGTCGGGCTGGGGTCGGTGTTCGCTTCCTTGCGACGCGACGACGTCATCGCCGTCGACGCGAACCCCGACTTCGGAACGCTGGGGGAGCGCGTCCCGCGGCAGACGATGTCCACGGTGCGCGATCTCCTCGCTGCCCGGCCGACCATCCGGAGTTACGCCGACATCAGGGAGCACACCTCCCAGTCGTCGAGTCGTCTCGAGGTCGTCGCGGGGGAGCGTGACCCGGCCGCGTCGGAGGCGTTCACCGAACAGGACTACCGCGCGGTCATCGACACCCTCCGAGCGCACTACAACCTGATCCTCACCGACTGCGGCACGGGCATCATGCACTCGGCGATGGAGGGGGTGCTGTCGCTGGCGCACGCACTGGTGCTCGTCAGCTCGCCGGCGGTCGACGGCGCCAAGAGCGCCGCCGCGACCCTCGACTGGCTCGGGCTGCACGGGTACGCGCACCTCGTCGAGCGGACCGTCGTCGTCATCAGCGCCCACCGACCGGGCGCCGCGAGCATCGACATGGACGAACTCACCCGGCACTTCCTCGCGCGCTGCCGCGCCGTCGTGGTGATTCCCTTCGACGATCATCTGGCGGAGGGCTCCGTCGTCGATCTCGATCGACTGCGCCCCCGCACGCGCGCCGCCTTCATGGACCTGGCGGCGATGATGGCGGACGATTTCCCCGACGCGGAGGGCCGGCACGCGTCCGCGCCGCAGTCGACGCCGCAGCGTCACCGCGCGTACTGAAGGCGCGTCACTCGGGGTCGGCCAGGGGTTTCAGCACCACCGCACCGCGGTCGACGAGAGCTGTGGGATCGAGGTAGTCACGGCCGCGACGTGCTCCCCAGTGCAGGCACCAGGCGGCGCCGCACCCCTGGTGACCTGCCTCGAGTACACCGATCGGCTGACCTCGTCGCAGCCGGGTGCCGACCGTGACGGTGGGCGTGACCGGCTCGTACGTCGTCCGGAGGCCGCCGGCATGGTCGATCGAGACGACGGGGCGGCCGGCGACCGCACCTGCGAACACGACGACGCCGTCCCCGGCCGCGACGACGGTGTGTGTCGGATCGGAGCCCGCGTCGAGGTCGACGCCGCGATGGCCCGGCAGCCACCGCTCGGGTGGCGGGTCGTACGGGGTCACCACGGCGGGACGGGGCTGCAGCGGCCAGTCGAACGGGCGTCCGTCCGTGCCCGCGGCGGCTACGGATCCGGACGCCAGCAGGGCTGCCGTCAGCGCCGCGGACACGAGCGCCGAACGCGGCGACCAACGGCGGGCGGAGCGGAGACAGGTCATCCCCGCACTCTTGCGAACGCGACGACAGTGGTCCCGCGTCGAGCCACCGTACCCGGGGACGGACCGTCCTCCGTGCACAGGCGGTCGACCCGGTTATGACCTGCGGCGTCGCGGACGTACACTGACTTCTGCGGCCTGTCCACACGGGTCGACTTCGCGCGCTCGTCGCGCTTCGGTACGGAACGGCACCTGTCGATCCTCCACCGGAGCACGGGTTCGTCGGCTGGTCCTGCACTGCAGGTCCGACGGACGACGAGCGCCAGGGCACGACACACCAGCGGTACGGCGGACCCACGGGTTCGGCGATCGACGGTGCTCGCGCATCAACCGGCACACGAAAGAGAGATCCACAGCTATGGCTGTCGTTACCATGAAGCAGCTGCTCGACAGCGGCACGCACTTCGGGCACCAGACCCGTCGTTGGAATCCGAAGATGAAGCGATTCATCTTCACCGATCGCAACGGCATCTACATCATCGACCTGCAGCAGACGCTGACGTACATCGATCAGGCGTACGAATTCGTCAAGGAGACCGTCGCCCACGGTGGCACCGTTCTCTTCGTCGGGACCAAGAAGCAGGCACAGGAGTCCATTGCGGCCGAGGCGACTCGGGTCGGAATGCCCTACGTGAACCAGCGCTGGCTCGGCGGCATGCTCACCAACTTCACCACTGTCCACAAGCGTCTGATCCGGCTCAAGGAACTCGAGTCGATGGAGCAGACCGGTGGCTTCGAGGGCCGCACGAAGAAGGAAATCCTCATGCTCACGCGTGAGATGACCAAGCTCGATCGCACCCTCGGTGGTATCCGGGACATGTCCAAGGTCCCGTCGGCGATCTGGATCGTCGACACCAACAAGGAGCACCTCGCGGTCGCCGAGGCTCGCAAGCTGAACATCCCGGTCATCGCGATCCTGGACACCAACTGCGACCCCGACGTCGTCGACTACCCGATCCCGGGCAACGACGACGCGATCCGTTCCGCAGCACTCCTCACCAAGGTCGTGGCGTCCGCCGTGGCCGAGGGCGTGCAGGCGCGTGCCGGCCGCAACGCCGGTACGGACGAGAAGCCCGAGGTCGGTGCCGGCGAGCCCCTGGCCGAGTGGGAGCTCGAGCAGCTCTCGCAGGCCTCCCCGGCCGCCGAGGCGACGCAGCAGGCCGCTGCCGAGACCCCGGCAACCACCGACGCACCTGTCACGGAGGCTCCGGCCGCCGAGGGCGCGAACGGTGCGGCGGCTCCCGCCGAGACCGAGGCACCCGTCGCGGACGTTCCCACCGCGCAGAACTGATCACGGTCGAGACCCGGTGTGCCCGTTAGTGGCGCACCGGGTCTCGTTCTGATTCACCCCCTCTCTCGTCACACACGAGACGCATCACCCGTGCGTCTCCACGAGCAATGCAAGGAGGCTCGCCCACGATGGCGAACTACACTGCCGCCGACGTCAAGCGGCTCCGTGAGCTGACCGGCTCCGGCATGTTGGACTGCAAGAACGCGCTCGCCGACAACGACGGCGACTTCGACAAGGCCGTCGAGCAGCTCCGTATCAAGGGCGCGAAGGACGTCGGCAAGCGCGCCGAGCGTTCCACCGCCGAGGGTCTCGTCGTCGCGAAGAACGGTGTCCTCCTCGAGATCAACTCGGAGACCGACTTCGTCGCCAAGAACGAGGAGTTCCAGAACTTCGCGCAGTCCATCGCGGACGTGGCGGCCGAGGGCAAGCCGGCCGACGTCGACGCCCTGAAGGCGCTGCAGCTCGACGGCAAGACCGTCGACGCCGCACTGCAGGAGCTCTCGGCCAAGATCGGCGAGAAGCTCGAGATCCGTCGCGTCGTCTCCTTCGACGGTCCGGTCGCGACCTACCTGCACAAGCGCAGCTCTGACCTCCCGCCCGCCGTCGGTGTCCTCGTCGAGTACACCGGTGAGGGCGAGGCCGCAGCCGAGGCCGCTCGCGGCGCAGCGATGCAGGTCGCCGCGCTCAAGGCCAAGTACGTCACTCGCGACGAGGTCCCCGCCGACATCGTCGAGGGCGAGCGACGCATCGCGGAGCAGACCGCCCGCGAGGAGGGCAAGCCCGAGCAGGCACTGCCCAAGATCATCGAGGGTCGCGTCAACGGCTACTACAAGGACGTCGTGCTGACCGAGCAGTCCTCGGTCCAGGACAGCAAGAAGACCGTCAAGGCTCTTCTCGCCGACGCCGGAGTCACCATCACGCGCTTCGTGCGTTTCGAGGTCGGCTCCAACTGAGCCTCGTGACACCCGAGTGACGTCATGACCGTGCCGTCCACCCCGATGGGTGGACGGCACAGTCATGTGCGCCCCGTGCCGACGCATGGGGCAAGATCAGGCGCAACAGTGTCGTGCGGACACCGACCCGCACACGCCCCACGGACAGGAGCCTTCATGACCGAGTCGTCGCCCGCCCGCACCGGATTCTCCCGAGTGCTGCTCAAACTGGGCGGTGAGATGTTCGGTGGTGGCCAGGTCGGGCTCGATCCCGACGTGGTGCAGAAGGTGGCGGAGGAGATCGCGGACGTCGTCCGTTCGGGTGTCCAGGTCGCCGTCGTCATCGGCGGCGGGAACTTCTTCCGCGGAGCCGAGCTCCAGGTGCGCGGTATGGACCGGTCCCGCTCCGACTACATGGGCATGCTGGGCACCGTCATGAACTGCCTCGCCCTGCAGGACTTCCTCGAGAAGCAGGGCATCACCACGCGCGTGCAGACGGCCATCACCATGGGGCAGGTCGCCGAGCCGTACATCCCGCTGCGCGCCGAACGCCACCTCGAGAAGGGGCGCGTGGTCATCTTCGGAGCCGGCATGGGCATGCCCTACTTCTCCACCGACACCACGGCGGCGCAGCGTGCGCTCGAGATCGGCGCGGAAGTGGTGTTGATGGCCAAGGGCGTCGACGGGGTCTACTCCGCGGACCCGCGAGAGGATCCGACCGCCACGATGTACACCGAGATCTCGCACCGCGAGGTCATCGAGAAGGGGCTGAAGGTGGCCGATGCCACAGCCTTCAGCCTCTGCATGGACAATGGGATGCCGATCATGGTCTTCAATCTGCTCACCGAGGGAAACATCGCGCGAGCGGTGTCGGGTGAGAAGATCGGAACCCTGGTCAAGTGAGTCACCACGTGCAGTCGCTGCACACTCGAGGTTTTCGGAAGGAACGGTCGTGATCGACGAAGCGCTCTTCGACGCCGAAGAGAGAATGGAAAAGGCCGTCACGGTCGCGCAGAACGATCTGTCGTCCATTCGGACGGGTCGCGCGAACCCGGGGATGTTCTCGAAGATCGTGGTCGAGTACTACGGCTCGCTGACCCCCATCACCCAGCTCGCGGGCATCAACGTGCCCGAGGCGCGCATGGTGATCGTCAAGCCGTACGAGCAGGCCCAGTTAGGCCCCATCGAGACTGCGATCCGCAACTCGGACCTGGGGTTCAACCCGTCCAACGACGGACACATCATCCGGATCTCGATCCCGCAGCTCACCGAGGAGCGGCGCCGCGAGTACGTCAAGCAGGCCAAGAGCAAGGGTGAGGACGCGAAGGTGTCCATCCGCAACGTCCGCCGCAAGGTGATGGACGAGCTCAAGCGCATCCAGAAGGACGGCGAGGCAGGCGAGGACGAGGTCACGCGTGCGGAGGCCGAGCTCGACAAGACCACCGCGAAGTACGTGGCGCAGGTGGACGAGATCGTGAAGAACAAGGAAGCGGAACTGATGGAGGTGTGACCTCCGCACGTCCCGGTGGCCCAGATGAAGTGAAACGAGAAGCAGTGTCCGTATCGGCCGACAACGGTTCGACCGCCGATCCCGCCCCGAAGACCTCGCGGGCGGGCCGCGACCTCCCCGCGGCGATCGCGGTCGGCGGCGCACTGGGCGTGTCGCTCATCGTCGTCCTGGTCCTGGTTCCGCTCGTGTTCATCGGCATCGCCGCGGCCGCGGTCGCCGTCGCCTCGTGGGAGGTGACGAAGCGGCTGCGGGAGTCCGACATCTCCGTGCCCCGGATCCCGGTGATCCTCGGAGGTCAGGCGATGATCTGGCTCGCCTGGCCGTTCGGCGCACTGGGCGCGCTCAGTGCGTTCGCCGCGACGGTACTTGTCACGATGGTCTGGCGCCTGTTGTCCGGTGGTCTGGACGTGGCACCGAAGAACTACCTGCGCGACTGCGCGATCTCGATCTTCGTCCTGTCGTGGCTGCCGCTGTTCGGTGCGTTCGCGGCGTTGCTGACCCTCGAGGACGACGGCGGCTCGCGCGTCCTCGTGCTCATGATCGCGGTGGTGTGTTCGGACGTCGGCGGCTACGCGGCCGGAGTCCTGTTCGGACGGCATGCGATGGCGCCGGCCATCAGCCCGAAGAAGTCCTGGGAGGGGCTCGGCGGATCGCTGCTCTTCAGTGTCGTCGGGTGCGTCCTCACCGTCACGTTCCTGCTGGACGCGAACCCGTTCGTGGGGGCCCTGCTGGGCGTGCTCATCGTTTTCTCCGCGACGCTCGGCGACCTGGTCGAGTCGCAGGTCAAGCGGGAGCTCGGGATCAAGGACATGGGGACGATGCTTCCCGGTCACGGCGGACTGATGGACCGCCTCGACTCCGTTCTGCCCAGCATCCTCGTGACGTGGATCGTTCTGACGATCTTCGTCTGATCCTGTGCCCGGTCGCGACGGCGTGATCGCCAGTCCGAACATCTGGAACTGGCCCGACGTGTACGAGGCCGAGAATCGCGCCCAGGACGTCACCGGCGAGATCGAGGCGGTGCTGCGGGATCTCACGCCGTGGGCGGGACGCGACGTCGTCGACGTCGGATGCGGAACCGGATTCCATCTGCCTCTGTTCGCCCGCGAGGCACGGTCCGTGGTCGGTGTCGAACCACACCCACCACTGATCGAGCGTGCTCGGCACCGGGTCGCGGGCTCCGCTGCGCGGGTGCTCCGGGGGACTGCGGATCGGCTGCCGCTGGAGGACTGCTCGGCGGACGTCCTGCACGCCAGGACGGCCTACTTCTTCGGGCCGGGATGCGGGCCGGGCATCACCGAGGCCATGCGCGTCCTGCGCCCCGGGGGTGTGGTGGTGGTGGTGGATCTCGACGCCACGGTCGATCCGTACGGAGGATGGATGCGCCGCGACCTGCCGCACTACGACCCCCTCACCGTCGAACGATTCTTCGCCGCGCAGGGTTTCGACCTGCGCCGGGTCCGGACGCGGTGGTCGTTCGCGGACCGCGAGGAGGCCGCTGCGGTGCTGGGAATCGAGTTCTCGCCGCGGGTGGCCGCTCGCGCGCTGCGGCAGCTCACCGGCACGTCCGTCGAGGTCGGATACCGGGTGCACACTCGTCGCAGACCGCACGGACTCGAGACGGCCTGAGCCGCCGCGTCGGCGATCAGGAATCGAGAAGCAGCCCCGATGCGCACCGGCTACCGTGTCCGCTGACCCGTTCGCTGCACCACGAAGGACATCAGCCATGGCCACGAAGTCGAGTACCGCACGGCACGTCGCCGACACCCACGATGTAATCCGAGTGCAGGGGGCGAGAGTCAACACTCTGCAGAACGTGAGCGTCGACCTCCCGAAGCGCCGTCTGACGGTCTTCACCGGCGTGTCCGGATCGGGCAAGAGTTCGTTGGTGTTCGGCACGATCGCCGCCGAGTCCCAGCGCATGATCAACGAGACGTACAGCGCGTTCGTGCAGGGGTTCATGCCCAGTCTCGGGCGGCCCGACGTGGATCTGCTCGACGGTCTGACGACGGCCATCATCGTGGACCAGCAGCGGCTCGGCGCCGATCCGAGGTCCACCGTCGGTACCGCCACCGACGCCAACGCGATGCTGCGCATCCTCTTCAGCCGTCTCGGACAGCCGTACGTCGGCTCCCCGCAGGCGTTCTCGTTCAACGTGGCGTCCATCTCCGGTGCGGGAGCGGTGACGGTGGAGAAGGGCGGACGTCAGACGAAGGAGAAGCGCACCTTCAGCATCACCGGCGGGATGTGTCCGCGGTGCGAAGGGCGCGGCTCCGTCTCCGACATCGACCTCACGGCGCTCTTCGACGACAGCAAGTCGCTCAACGAGGGTGCGATCACGATCCCCGGCTACAGCATGGAGGGGTGGTACGGGAGGATCTTCCGCGGCTCCGGCTACTTCGATCCGGACAAGCCCATCGCGAAGTTCACCAAGCGCCAGCGCGAGGACCTGCTGTACCGGGAGCCGACCAAGATCCAGGTGGACGGCATCAATCTCACGTACTCCGGACTGATTCCCCAGATCCAGAAGTCGTTCCTGTCCAAGGACGTCGACGCGATGCAGCCGCACATCCGGGCGTTCGTCGAACGCGCGGTGACCTTCGCCGTGTGCCCGGAGTGCGACGGCACGCGGCTCAACGAGGGTGCGCGGTCCTCGAAGATCGACGGCGTGTCGATCGCCGACGCGTGCGCCATGCAGATCAGCGATCTCGCGACGTGGATCCGCGGAGTGTCGGCACCGTCCGTGGCCCCGCTGCTCACCTCGCTGGGAGACACCCTTGACTCGTTCCGGGAGATCGGACTGGGCTATCTGAGTCTCGACCGGCCGGCGGGCACGCTCTCCGGTGGTGAAGCGCAGCGCACCAAGATGATCCGACACCTCGGATCGTCGCTCACCGACGTCACCTACGTCTTCGACGAACCCACCACCGGACTCCATCCCCACGACATCGCCAACATGAACGATCTGTTGATCCGGTTGCGCGACAAGGGAAACACGGTGCTCGTCGTCGAGCACAAGCCCGAGACGATCGTCATCGCCGACCACGTCGTCGATCTCGGACCCGGCGCCGGAACGGCCGGTGGCACGGTGTGCTTCGAGGGCACCGTCGAGGGGCTGCGGACGAGTGACACCATCACGGGCCGGCACTTCGACGACTGCGCCGCGGTGAAGGACGCGGTGCGCACGTCGACCGGAGCGGTGGAGATCCGCGGCGCCGATTCGCACAACCTGAAGTCGGTGGACGTCGACGTGCCCCTCGGTGTCCTGGTGGTCGTGACCGGGGTCGCCGGGTCGGGCAAGAGTTCGTTGATTCACGGCTCGCTCTCGGGCCGCGAGGACGTCGTGGCCGTCGATCAGGGCGCGATCCGCGGCTCGCGGCGCAGCAACCCCGCGACCTACACGGGCCTCCTCGAGCCGATCCGGAAGGCCTTCGCCAAGGTCAACGGAGTGAAGCCGGCTCTCTTCAGCGCGAATTCGGAGGGAGCGTGCCCGACGTGCAACGGCAACGGGGTGATCTACAGCGACCTCGCGATGATGGCCGGAGTCGCCACCGTGTGCGAGCTGTGCGAGGGCCGACGGTTCCAGAACTCGGTCCTCGAGTACCACCTCGGCGGCCGCGACATCAGCGAGGTGCTCGCGATGTCGGTGGCGCAGGCACAGGAGTTCTTCGCCGGCGGTGACGCTGCGCTACCGGCGGCGCATCGAATCCTGACCCGGCTGAACGACGTGGGCCTGGGCTATCTGAAGATCGGTCAGCCGCTGACCACACTGTCCGGCGGCGAGCGTCAGCGGCTGAAGCTGGCGACGCACATGGGGGACAAGGGCGGCATCCTGGTCCTCGACGAGCCCACGACGGGACTGCATCTCGCCGACGTCGAGCAGTTGCTCGCCCTGCTCGACAGGCTGGTGGACGCCGGGAAGTCGGTGATCGTCATCGAACATCACCAGGCCGTGATGGCCCATGCGGACTGGATCATCGACCTCGGACCGGGCGCCGGGCACGACGGTGGCACCGTGGTCTACGAAGGAACACCCGCGGACCTGGTCGCGGCACGGTCCACCCTCACGGGTGAACACCTCGCCGCGTACGTCGAGCGGTGACCGTCAGCCGATCGAGAAGACCGCGGCCTGAGCGGTGATCTTCTTCGCCTTGGCCAGGCGGGGGAGGTCGCTGCCGTCGCGCACGCCGGAGCCGTCCTCACCGAGCTGGGCGATGACGTCCCGAGCCCACGCCACATCGGCAGCGCTGGGTGCGAGTTCGCGGTTGACGATGGGGCCCTGATCGGAGTGCATGCACAGCTTGCCGGTCATGCCCATGGAGACGGTGAGCTGGCTGTCGCGGCTCAGCATGCTGTCGTTGACGGCGAGGGTGGGGCCGTCGATGGGGCCGGGAAGCCGGGCGGCGCGGCTCGACACGACGAGCCGGGCGCGCGGGTAGGCCATCGCCATCGGGTCGTCGCTCATGCCGGTGTCGCGCCGGAAGTCGCCGCTGCCGAACGCCAGGCGGAAGGTGGCCTCGGCGCGCGCGATCTCGGGGGCAGCCTCGAGACCCATGGCCGACTCCACCAGCGCCACGATCCGACAACCGTGACCCAATCGGTCGGCGGTGGCCTCGACCTGGCTTCCGCTCTCGGTCTTGGCGAGCATGACGCCCTCGAGGGTGTCGATGCCGCGCAGCGCGTCGAGATCGTCGGCCCAGTACGGCGTGGTGGCGTCGTTGATGCGCACCCAGGCGCGGCCGCCGGCACGGAGCCAGGACACGACGGCATCGCGTGCGGCGGGCTTCGCGCCCGGTGCCACGGCGTCCTCGATGTCCAGGATCACGGCGTCGACGGCGGACTCCGCGGCCGGGGTGAAGAGTTCCGGCTTGCTCGCAGGAACGAGAAGCCACGAGCGCGCCTTGTCGGCGGCCACTCCAGATAGCACGGGGTTCTCCAGGAAGGTCGTCACGTGTGCAGTCCTCGCTCGGTGTGTCGCTCGTGGGTCGCGTCGAGCTGCGACTCGTACCGTTCGACCACCACTGTGCACGGCAGACCACCACACGTGAAGGTTGTGTCAATAGTGTTCACGTGCGCGACGGAACACCGACGGGCGCGACGTGAGATCGCTCACGACGGCGGCCGAGGAACTACTTGCGCTTGGCGGCCCGGCGGACCTGCAGGATGCGCACTCCACCCGCGGTGGCCATGACGAGCGCACCGGCGACGGCGGCGAGGAGCATGCCGATGCCGATGGGCAGGTCGAAGGTCCAGCCGAACAGGTGAATCGGGACGCTGTCGAGGTTCTGGATGATGAACACCATCAGGACGACCAGGATGATCGCGCCCACCACGAGACCGGTGTAGAGCGCCGCCGCACGGGTGTGCTTGACGCCGTCGGGCGTCTTTCCCTGCGCCAGGCGGGTGTCCGTGGGCCCGGTCTGCTCGACGGGGAGACCCGCGGCGGTGGAGGAGGTGTCCAGGGGAGCGTCCGTGCCGGTCAGGGCGTTCGGATCGGATGCGTCGTGCGATGAGCGGGCCATGTACAGATCATGCTGTACGGAGGTGGCGAATGCACGTCTGCCCCGACCGTGCCCGACAGTGTCGCCGAACAGTGAGAGAATGGTGCTCACTATGGCACCCATCGCTCTCCCTCTCGTGTTCGACGCTCCCCGTCGCGGCATGCCCGCGAAGCACCTCGCCGACCTCGACGCGGACCAGCGTCGAGCGGCCGTCGCCGAGCTGGGCCTGCCCGCGTTCCGCGCCGACCAGCTGGCGCGGCAGTACTACTCCCGGCTGGAGGCGGACCCGGCGAAGATGACCGATCTTCCGGCGTCGGTCCGCGAGAAGGTCGGGGACGCGCTGTTCCCGACGTTGCTCACGCCCGTCAAGCACATCGCCTGCGACGGCGGGGACACGCGCAAGACGCTGTGGAAGGCCGCCGACGGCACACTGCTCGAGTCGGTTCTCATGCGGTACCCGGATCGCGCGACGCTGTGCATCTCGAGCCAGGCCGGGTGTGGCATGGCCTGCCCGTTCTGCGCCACCGGCCAGGCGGGCCTGCAACGCAACCTCTCCACGGCCGAGATCGTCGACCAGGTGCGGAGCGCTGCGGCGGATCTCCGCGACGGTGCGGTCGAGGGCGGCGAGGGGCGACTGTCCAACGTCGTCTTCATGGGGATGGGGGAGCCGCTCGCGAACTACAAGCGCGTCGTCGCGGCGGTCAAACGGATCGTCTCGCCCGCGCCGGAGGGCCTCGGCCTGTCACAGCGCTCGGTGACGGTGTCCACCGTCGGGCTCGCGCCCGCGATCCGCAAGCTGGCCGACGAGGGTCTGACGGTGACGCTGGCCGTGTCGCTGCACTGCCCGGACGACGAACTGCGCGACACGCTCGTCCCCGTCAACAACCGCTGGCCCATCGCCGAGGTCCTCGACGCGGCGCGCTACTACGCCGACACCACGGGGCGACGGGTCTCGATCGAGTACGCGCTGATCCGCGACATCAACGATCAGCCGTGGCGAGCGGACATGCTGGCCAAGAAGCTCAAGCGCGCCCTGGGGGCGCTGGTCCACGTGAACCTGATCCCGCTCAATCCGACACCCGGCAGCGAGTGGGACGCCAGTCCGAAGCCGGTGGAGCAGGAATTCGTGCGACGCGTCCGTGCGCACGGAGTCTCGTGCACCGTGCGTGACACGCGGGGTCAGGAGATCGCGGCGGCCTGCGGGCAGCTGGCCGCCGAGAACTGAGCCGTCAGGAGCGGCGCGGCTTGCGGCGGAGCAGGATGTCGCGGACCAGCAGGCCCGCGATGGCCACGGCGAAGCCGACGAGCCAGATGTCCTCGACCCGGCCCGTGTGGTTACCGATGATCATGACCAGCAGGATCGCGACGGTGACCCAGCCCGCGATGCGCGAGGTACGGGGGCCTTCGCCGCTCCACCCCCACTCCGCGGACGGCACCTCGGCGGTGCTGACCTTGGTCGTGGGAACGCGCTCGACGTCCGAAGCCTGGTTGCGGCTGATGTCGGTCACGGCCGATCCTCCTGAAAGTCTGTGATGCAGGTGGTCCCTGGTGGGCTGAATCCTAGCGCGCTGTACGACCGGCCGTCGTAGGGGCAGTCGCCACGACGTGTCAGGCGGTGAGGGCCGCGATGTAGCGACCGGTCGCGATGCGCTGGGTCGCCCTGTTGAGGGGCCCGCCCAGTGCGACGACCCTGTTGCCGGGCCGCGAGAAGGCGCGGATGTGGGCGGTCACGGCGTCGGTGACCGGATCGTGTCGGACGGTGAAGCGCTCCTCACCCGACTCGGGGTGACCCGGCAGCGTGCCGTACGCGAAGCCCCGGTGGTGCGGTTCGTCGATCACCTCGACGACCCGGCACGGAATGCGGACCGGACCGAGCAGCAGGACCACCACGGTGTCGACGGTCGCCGACGCCGCGCTCGACCGCACCCGCAGCCCGGCGCCGCGATGCATGTCCCACTCGACGATGCGGCGTCCGGCCCGCTCGAAGAGTTCGAGGCCGGTCCCGATGGCCTTCTCCACGTCGACGTGGTGGTAACCCGCCGGCATCGACTCGTGCGCGGTCCCTCCGATCTCGGCGTACGTGAGGGGCGTCGAGAAGTACGAGTCCGGATCGGCGGACGGGAGCAGGGGCACGCCGTCCATCCTCACACGGTGAGCCGCAGTTGCCCGCTCACCGTGCTCTCAGTGAGGTCGTCCACACTGTCCAGGTGACGGAACAGAAGGCACGTGGGACCGACGGACCCGTGCGGGTGCTGGTGCTCGGCAGTACGGGGTCCATCGGCACCCAGGCGCTCGAGGTGATGGCGGCTCGACCGGACCGTTTCACCGTGGTCGGGCTGGCCGCCGGCGGCGGCAACGTCGATCTGCTGCGTCGACAGATCGCCGAGACCGGTGTCCGCGACGTGGCGGTGGCCGACGTCGACGCCGCGCGGACCGTGGACACGCCGGGGCTGCGCTCGGGGGCCGACGCGGCGACGTCGTTGGTTCGCGAGGTGCAGGCCGACGTGGTCCTCAACGCGCTCGTCGGGTCTCTCGGTCTGCCGCCGACGCTCGCTGCGCTGGAATCGGGAGCTCGACTGGCGTTGGCGAACAAGGAGTCTCTCGTGGCGGGCGGCTCGCTGGTCACGTCCGCGGCGGCTCCGGGCCAGATCGTTCCCGTCGACTCCGAGCACTCGGCTCTCGCCCAGTGCCTGCGCGGCGGTCGCGCCGACGAGGTGGCCCGACTGGTGGTCACGGCGTCCGGTGGGCCGTTCCGCGGCTGGGATCGCGAGGGCCTCGAGTCCGTGACGCCGGAGCAGGCCGGCAAGCACCCCACCTGGTCGATGGGTCCGATGAACACGTTGAACTCGGCCACCCTGGTGAACAAGGGCCTCGAGGTGATCGAGGCGCATCTGCTGTTCGGCATCCCGTACGACCGCATCGACGTCACCGTGCATCCGCAGTCCATCGTCCACTCGATGGTCACGTTCACCGACGGATCGACGCTCGCTCAGGCCAGCCCGCCGGACATGAAGCTGCCGATCGCGCTGGCACTCGGATGGCCTGATCGCATCGCCGGCGCCGCGACGGCCCTGGACTTCACCCGAGCCCACACGTGGGACTTCGAACCACTCGACGACGAGGTGTTCCCCGCGGTCGAGCTCGCGCGCACCGCCGGCGCGCTGGGCGGCTGCATGACGGCGGTCTACAACGCGGCGAACGAGATCGCCGCCGAGGCGTTCCTCGACGGGCGCCTGTCGTTCCCGCAGATCGTGGACGTCGTGTCCGACGTGGTCGACGCCGGACGCGGCGACTGGTCCGCTGAACCGTCTACGGTGGACGACGTTCTCGCAGCGGACACGTGGGCTCGGGGCACCGCCCGCACACTCGCCGCCACACGATCGAAAGGCTGAACGAGAAGATGGTGTTCGTTCTCGGTGTGATCGCCTTCGCGATCTGCATCGGCATCTCGATCGCGCTCCACGAGTGCGGGCACATGTGGGTGGCCAAGGCCACCGGCATGAAGGTGCGCCGCTACTACATCGGGTTCGGGCCCAAGATCTTCTCCTGGCGTCGCGGCGAGACCGAGTACGGACTCAAGGCGATCCCGGCCGGTGGCTTCTGCGACATCGCGGGCATGACGGCGGTCGACGAGCTCGCTCCCGACGAGGTCGAGCGCGCGATGTACAAGCAGAAGACCTGGAAGCGCCTCGCCGTGATGTTCGGCGGGATCGCGATGAACTTCGTGCTGGCGTTCGTGCTGGTGTACACCCTCGCCCTCGGCTGGGGTCTGCCCAATCGCGACACGACGGCCACCGTGGCGGGGACCCAGTGCGTGGCCCCGCAGAACGTCGAGGGCGACATGGCGCCCTGCTCGGGTCCCGGTCCCGCGGGTGCCGCGGGCATCCGGGACGGTGACGTCATCACCGCCGTGAACGGCGAGTCGACGCCCACGTTCGGCGACGTCGTCGCGGCGATCCAGGACGAGCGTGGATCGGTGTCCGTCACGGTCGAGCGGGCCGGTGAGACCCTCACCGTGCCCGTCGACGTGCAGGAGACGGACCGTCTCTTCGCCGTCGAGAACGGCGCACCCGACGCCACGGAGCTGCGCACGGTCGGCGCCATCGGCGTCGCCCGCACCCCACTCACCCTCGACTACGACGCGGTGTCCGCCATCGGCGGATCGGCCTCCTACACGGTGTTCATCGCGGGGCAGACGGTGCAGGCCATCGTCGATCTCCCCAGCAAGGTGGGGGCACTGTGGACGTCGATCACCGGTGGTGAGCGGGATCCGAACACTCCCATCAGCGTGGTCGGTGCCAGCGTCATCGGCGGTCAGGCGGCGGAACGCGGCCTGTGGGAGGTCTTCGTCACTCTGTTGGCGACCCTCAACTTCTTCCTCGGTGCCTTCAACCTGCTCCCGTTGCTCCCGCTCGACGGCGGTCACATCGCGGTGACCGTCTACGAGGGCATCCGGAACAAGATCCGCTCGCTGCGGGGGCTGGGCAAGGGTGCGCCCGTGAACTACCTCAAGCTGATGCCGGTGACGTATGTCGTCATTCTCATCGGCGGCGCGTTCATGCTCCTGACCCTCACCGCCGACATCGTGAACCCCATTCAGATCTTCCGCTAGAAGCGCAGGTCCGGCGTGACGGCGCGAACACACGGCGGTCCTCCCGGCGCGACTACAGTGGGAAGAGTCAGTCGGCACCAGATGCCGTCAGAAGCTCGAAAGGATCGAAGTGACCGTTGGACTGGGCATGCCGGCCGGACCCGTACCGGTGCTCACACCGCGACGGAAGACTCGTCAGCTTCAGGTGGGCAGCGTCGGTGTCGGCAGCGACTCGCCGATCTCGGTGCAGTCGATGTGCACCACCAAGACTCACGACATCAACTCCACCCTGCAGCAGATCGCCGAACTCACCGCCGCGGGATGCGACATCGTCCGCGTCGCGTGCCCGCGTCAGGAGGATGCGGACGCCCTGGCGACCATTGCGCGCAAGTCGCAGATCCCTGTCATCGCGGACATCCACTTCCAGCCGCGGTACATCTTCGCGGCCATCGATGCCGGGTGCGCCGCGGTGCGCGTGAACCCCGGCAACATCAAGGAGTTCGACGGCCGCGTCAAGGAGGTCGCGAAGGCGGCCGGTGACGCGGGCATCCCCATCCGTATCGGAGTCAACGCAGGATCCCTCGATCCGCGCCTGATGCAGAAGTACGGCAAGGCCACGCCCGAGGCGCTGGTGGAGTCGGCGCTGTGGGAGGCCGGCCTCTTCGAAGAGCACGGTTTCGGCGACATCAAGATCTCGGTCAAGCACAACGACCCGGTCATCATGGTCGAGGCCTACCGTCAGCTAGCCGCCAAGTGCGACTACCCGCTGCACCTCGGCGTGACCGAGGCCGGGCCGGCGTTCCAGGGCACCATCAAGTCCGCCGTCGCCTTCGGGTCGCTGCTGGCCGACGGCATCGGCGACACGATCCGCGTCTCGCTGTCCGCGCCGCCCAACGAGGAGATCAAGGTGGGGACGCAGATCCTGCAGTCCCTCAACCTCCGTCCCCGCAAGCTCGAGATCGTCTCCTGCCCGTCCTGCGGACGCGCACAGGTCGACGTCTACACCCTCGCCGACCAGGTGACGGCCGGACTCGAGGGCATGGAGATCCCGCTCCGCGTCGCCGTCATGGGTTGCGTCGTCAACGGTCCCGGTGAGGCGCGCGACGCCGATCTCGGTGTGGCGTCCGGAAACGGCAAGGGACAGATCTTCGTCAAGGGCGAGGTCATCAAGACCGTGCCCGAGGCGATGATCGTGGAGACCCTGATCGAGGAGGCTATGCGTATCGCCGAGTCGTACGAGTCCGACCAGGAAGCCGCCGGCGGATCGCCCGTCGTGTCGGTCAGCTGATTCTCCTCGTCTGCGGCGACATTTCCTGGCAGTGTCACCATGACAACGGGTGTGCTCGGTGTGGATCGGTGGTCACGGAGGTGGCGGGATGCTCAAGCTGCTCGGCGCTAAGGCGCTGACGAGCCGCGACACGAACGAGGTCGTCCGTGTGCTGCGCAGTGATCCCGTCGCATCGTGCATGGTGCTGGCACGTGTCGAGGAATCGGGCGTGGAGCCCCGCGACAACCACGGTGAACTGTGGTCACGCGGAGGTCCGGCATCGTCCCTGTGTTTCTCGGGAGCCAATCTCGTGCCGTTGTTCGGTACCTACGACGATCTCCGGAGTTTCGCCGAGCGGGCGTTGCGCTCTCCCCGCGTCTGCTCGTCGCTGGTGGGGCGAGCCGAACTGACGCTGCCGTTGTGGGACATGCTCGCCGCGGACTGGGGGACCCCGCGTGAGGTGCGTGCCGAGCAGCCACTGCTGGCGTTGACGAGCGCGCCCACCGCCGTGGACCCCTACGTCCGACGCGTCACCGTCGACGAGCTGGACGTGTACCTCACCGCTGCCGTGGCGATGTTCATCGAGGAGGTGGGCGTCGATCCGCGCGCGGGCGACGGCGGACGCGGCTATCGGCGGCGCATCGCCTCGTTGATCGCGGCGGGTCGCGCCTGGGCGAGGTTCGAGGAGGGCCGCGTCGTCTTCAAGGCCGAGGTCGGATCGCTGTCCACCTCGGTCGGTCAGATCCAGGGCGTGTGGGTGCACCCGCTCTACCGCGGGCGCGGGCTCGGCACCGCGGGAACCGCATCCGTGGCGGCCGCGGTGGTCGACAGCGGCCGCACGGCCAGCCTGTACGTCAACAGCTTCAACGTGCCCGCCCGCCGTGCCTACGAGCGTGTCGGGTTCGAGCGCGTCGCCACCTTCTCCACAGTTCTGCTCGACTGACACGCTGTCAGGGTGAGGGCCGCGGGCGTCCCGTCGCCCTACGATGAGGATCGATGACCTCTCGTGAACACGGCCGTGCCACCCGCGTCCTGATCGTGCTCGTCGCGGCGATCACCGCGGTGGCGGCCTCGGCGTGCACCCCGAAACCGCAGGGCCCCGAGTCCGCGGCCGATTCGTTCGTCTCCGCGCTGGCCGAGCGTGACAGTGCCGCCGCGGCGCAGGCCACGGATCGGCCGGACCTCGCGACTGCCGCCGTCGATCAGGCGTGGGACGGCCTGCAGGCCGAGTCGCTCGACGCGGCGACCGGCGCGGTGAGCGTGAACGGCGACACCGCGACCGTCGACTACACCTACACGTGGCACCTTCCGAAGGACCGCACCTGGACCTACGAAGGGGCCCTGCAGATGGGCCGACGCGACGGGGCCTGGGTGGTCCGGTGGAACTCGACCGATCTGCACCCCAAGCTCGGGGACACCCAGTCGATGGTGCTGCGGTCCACGTCGGCGCCGCGCGCGCGGGTCAACGAGCACGCGGGGTCGGACGTCCTGGTGCCCGGGGTGGTCCAGGGGGTGTCCTTCGACGCCGCCGAGTCGACCGATGTGGTGGGCACGGCGCGCACCCTCGAACGCATCCTGAAGCCCTTCGACGCGTCGATCACGGCGCAGTCCATCGTGGAGTCGGCAACCGCGACGCAGGGCTCGTACCGCCTGATGACCCTCCGGGACGAGGACTACGACGCCGTCGCCCCCGGTCTGCTCGCATTGTCCGGGGTGTCGGTGACAGAGCAGTCCGACCTGGTCTCCACCGATCGCACGTTCGCCCCCGACCTGGTGAGCCAGGTGAAGAAGACCGTGATGGATCGCGTCGACGGTGCCGCGGGCTGGAGCGTCGTAGCGGTCAATACCAACGGCGCCGACATCGGTGTGTTGACCGAGACGGCGCCGCAGCCGGTTCCGTCGATCAGTATCAGCCTCGACCGTCCGGTGCAGGTGGCCGCACAGAACGCCGTCAACGTGTCACGGGACCAGGCGATGATGGTGGTGATCCAGCCGTCGACAGGCGACATCCTCGCGGTGGCGCAGAACCCGGCGGCGGATCGGGACGGTCCCGTGGCCTCGACCGGCCTCTACCCGCCGGGCTCCACCTTCAAGATCATCACGGCGGGTGCGGCGATCGAGGAGGGACTCGCGACGCCCGAGACCACCGTGCCGTGCCCGGGCCGCATCGTCATCGGCGAGCGCAGCGTGCCCAACTACAACGAGTTCTCCCTCGGGGACGTCTCGATGAACACGGCCTTCACGCGCTCGTGCAACACCTCGTTCGCGAAGCTCGCCAGTGAGATGTCCGCGAGTGCTCTCACCGACGCGGCGGCCATGTTCGGCGTCGGGCCCGACTACGGCGTCGTGGGTCTGCCCACCGAGTCGGGATCCGTCCCGCCCGCAGAGGAATTGGTGCAGCGCACCGAGGACGGGTTCGGACAGGGAAAGGTGCTGGTGTCGACGTTCGGCATGGCTCTCGCCGCCGCGACCGTCGCACACGGATCGACGCCCGTTCCCCGGCTGATCCAGGGGGAGGAGACCACGATCGACGGTGACCACCCGCAGATCGAGCCGGCCATGGTCGACGGACTCCGCGGGATGATGCGCTCGGTGGTCACGAGCGGCACCGCGGACCGGATCGCCGACCAGGGCGAGGTGTACGGCAAGACGGGTGAGGCCGAGGTCGAGGGCGGATCCCATGCCTGGTTCGTCGGATACCGCGGTGATCTCGCGTTCGCGACCCTGGTCGTGCGCGGTGGCAGCTCGGACAATGCCGTCGCCGTGACGCGGGACATGATCACCGCGTTGCCCGCCGGATACTGACCGCGACCGGCGGCGACTACGCTGGTGCCATGTCCGTCCGCACCGTTCTCGAACCCGGCACCGTCTCACCCGTTCTCGATGTTCCCAAGTCCGTCGAGCGTCCCGAGTACGCGTGGAAGAAGACTGCGCGCGAAGGCCACGAGCCGTGGGTGCAGACCCCGGAGACCATCGAGAAGATGCGTCTGGCGAGCCGCATCGCCGCGCAGGCACTGCAGGAGGCCGGAAAGGCCGTCGAGCCGGGCGTCACGACGGACCGACTCGACCGTATCGCCCACGAGTACATGGTCGACCACGGCGCGTACCCGTCGACGTTGGGCTACAAGGGATTTCCGAAGTCCTGCTGCACCTCGCTCAACGAGGTCATCTGCCACGGCATCCCTGATTCGACGGTCGTGCAGGACGGCGACATCGTCAACATCGACGTCACGGCGTACATCGACGGGGTGCACGGTGACACGAACGCCACCTTCCTCGCCGGGGACGTCTCCGAGGAAGCGCGCCTGCTCGTGGAGCGCACCCACGAGGCCACCATGCGGGCGATCAAGTCGGTCAAGCCGGGTCGCGCTCTGAACGTCGTGGGACGGGTCATCGAGGCCTACGCCGATCGTTTCGGGTACGGCGTCGTCCGGGACTTCACCGGCCACGGCATTGGCACCACCTTCCACAACGGCCTGGTGGTGCTGCACTACGACGAGCCCACCGTCGAGACGGTGCTGGAGCCCGGGATGGTCTTCACCATCGAGCCGATGATCACCCTCGGCGGCATCGACTGGGACCAGTGGAACGACGGCTGGACCGTCGTCACGCGGGACCGATCCTGGACCGCCCAGTTCGAGCACACTCTCGTCGTCACGGAGACGGGCGCCGAGATCCTCACTCTCCCTTGACCCTTCGCGGCGCCATTCTGGTCGCGGGAACCACCTCGGACGCGGGCAAGAGTGTCGTCGTGGCGGGGTTGTGCCGCCTCCTCGCTCGACGCGGTGTGAGGGTGGCGCCCTTCAAGGCGCAGAACATGTCCAACAACTCCGTCGTCACGTTGGACGGAGGGGAGATCGGCCGTGCGCAGGCACTGCAGGCCCGGGCATGCGGTCTCGAGCCCAGCGTGCGGTTCAATCCGATACTGCTGAAGCCAGGCGGGGACAGGACGTCGCAACTGGTGGTCCGCGGCCGGGCCACCGGCACCGTGGGCGCCGCCGACTACATGACGCACCGACAGTATCTGCGCTCGGTCGTGGCGGAGGAACTCGACGCTCTGCGGGCCGACTTCGACGTGGTGATCTGCGAGGGCGCCGGATCACCCGCCGAGATCAACCTGCGGGCCACCGATCTGGCGAACATGGGACTGGCGCGCGCTGCGAGCCTTCCCGTGATCGTCGTGGGCGACATCGATCGCGGGGGAGTGCTGGCCCACTTCTTCGGCACTCTGGCCGTGCTCGACGCGGCGGATCAGGCACTGATCGCGGGGTTCGTCGTGAACAAGTTCCGCGGCGATCCCGCGCTGCTGCAACCGGGACTCGACACCCTCGAGGCTCTCACGGGCCGACCGACGTTGGGCATCGTTCCGTTCAGCGACGAGTTGTGGCTCGACGCCGAGGACTCCCTCGGGACCGTGGCCGACGCACCGCTGGGCCGGCCCGCTCCTCCGATCGGATCGCAGTGGCTCCGCGTCGCCGCCGTGCGGTTACCGCGTATCTCGAACTCCACCGACGTCGAGGCCCTGGCGTGCGAACCGGGGGTGACGGTGCACTGGGCGACCGAGGCCTCCCGACTGGCAGATGCCGATCTGGTGGTGCTCCCCGGCTCCAAGGCCACGGTCCAGGACCTGGACTGGCTTCGTCGCACCGGTATCGCGGACGAGCTGGCGCGGCGCGTGGCTCGCGGTGCTCCGGTCCTCGGGATCTGCGGCGGTTACCAGATGCTGGGAAGAACGATCACCGACGCCGTGGAGTCGGGTGCCGGGCAGGTGCAGGGGCTCGGCCTCCTGGACCTCGACATCGAATTCGCGGCGGACAAGGTGCTCTCTCGGGTCAGCGGGTATGCCGGCGCGGTCCCCGTGACCGGCTACGAGATCCACCACGGCCGGGTGACCCGAAGCGGCGACGAGCCCTGGTTCACGGGCACCGGTGACGAACCCGAGGGCAGCGTTCGTGGACGGGTGCGCGGCACCCACTGGCACGGCCTCCTGGAGAACGACGACTTCCGTCGGGCCTTCCTCACGGAGGTGGCGGAGCAGGCCGGCCGCACCGGTTTCGTGGTGGCCCCGGACACCGATGTCGACGCGATGCGCACGGCCCAGGTGAATCTGTTGGCCGACCTCATGGAGAGCTCCCTCGACGTCGACGCGCTTCTCACGCTCGTCGCCGAGGGAACGTCACCGTCGCTGCCCGTGCTGCGCGTCACGCAGTCGTCCTCCGCAGGATGACGTGTGTTCCCAGACCGGCCGCGGATGCGACGAGAAGCGGCAGCAGCACCATGGTCGACAGTCGTGGTGCGTCGGCGATGGTCTCGGTGATCGTGCCCCACCACCCCTGCCAGGTGACGACGAAGATCACGGCGCCGATGACGACGGACTCGACCAGTACGGCAGTCCAGATACCGGAGACCCGCCAGCGCAGGTAGACGGCGCCGGCCAGCATGCCGACGAGGTTGCACATCAGGAACGCCGCAAGGAGGAAGAGTAGCTCGGTGACGGCATTGCCGGCGAGCGGCGTTGCGAGCGCGAACATTTGCATTCCCACCCCGAAGCCGTTCGTCGCCGTCTCCACGACAGACAGCACGAACATGCCGATTCCGAACACGAGAGCATGCGCCGCTGCGACGCACAGAGTCCCGCGGAAGAACTCGCGGCGCGTGACCCCCAGCCCCAGAACGAACGGGAACACCTGCGTCACCATCTGCGCGAACAGCACCAGGCCGAAGAAGAAGACGAACAGCGACCCGCCCGTCTTGATCTCGGTACTGCCTTCGGGAGCGAGGGACAACACCGCCCACGTGACGCCGACGATGACGGCCAGGATGCCGAGTGGCCATGCGAAGGCGAGCGTGCGGTAGTTGATGTGGACGCGCATCACGGAGACGATGCGGTCACGAGCGGGGGCTGTCCGAGTGTCGAGTGCGGTGGTCATGACGGGACGTCCTCTCGGGTGTCGGACACGGCGGGCAGCGTGGCTCGTCCGCGCGAGGTGCAGTGGACGACGAACTGTTGCAACGACACGGGTTCGACGGCGAGCCCGTCTGCGGCGACCCGGTCGAGGTCTGCCTCGGTGAGCGGGCCCACGACGGTGGTGCGGGCCATCGATCCGAATGACTCACGATGCAGCACTGCGCGATCCGCGACGAGTCGCTCGACGGCGTCGGTGGACCCACCGATGGTGACCGCGCGTCCGCGAAGATTCTCCGCATCGTCGTCGACCACGACGGTGCCGTCACTGATGACGACAACGCGGTCGACGAGCTCGCTGACCTCGTCGATGAGGTGGGTGGACAGCACGACAGTGCGCGGGTGTTCCGCGAAGTCCGCGAGCAGGTGGTCGTAGAACATCTGCCGGGCCACGGCGTCGAGACCGAGGTACGGCTCGTCGAACAAGGTCAACGGTGCTCGGGACGCCAGTCCGACGACGACGCCGAGTGCCGACGTCATACCGCGAGAGAGCTTCTTCACCTTGCGCTTCCGAGGAAGTTCGAAATCGTCGGTCAGCCGGCGGGCGAAGTCCTCGTCCCAGTCACGCATCACTGTCGCAGCGGACGAGAGAACCTGGCCGACCGTGAAGTCCTCGGGGTACTTCTGGCTTTCCTTGACGAAGCAGACGTCGCGCAGGACGGTCGCGTTCTCGAATGGGCGGGCGCCGAACACTTCCACGTCGCCGGCGTCCTGCCACGCCTGACCGGTGAGGATCTGCATCATCGTCGTCTTGCCGGCACCGTTGCGCCCCAGCAGTCCGTGGATGCGATGCTCCTGCAACTCGAAGGTCACGTCCCGGAGTGCGGCCACGTCGCCGAAGGTCTTGACGACACCACGGACCGTCGCCACTGCCGCGGTCATCGCCGGACCTCCGTGGTCATGGGGTCGACAGTCGACGCGTGCGAGAGCGCGTCGATCATGTCCTGAAGTTCGGCGGTGCCGAGGCCGAGTTTGCGTGCCTCGGCCACGAGCGGCCGGACGTACTGCTCGGCGAAGCCCTCGCGCCGACGGAAGCGGAGCGCATCTCGTGCGCCCGAGGTGACGAACATTCCGATTCCTCGCTTCTTGTGGAGAATTCCGGCCGTGACCAGATGGTTCAGGCCCTTGCCTGCGGTGGCGGGGTTGATGCGGTGGAAGGCTGCCAGCTCGTTGGTCGAGGGAACCTGGCTCTCCTCGGCGAGCGAACCGTCGATGATCGAGTTCTCGATCATCTCGGCGATCTGCAGGAAGATCGGCCGGCCGTCGTCCATCACCGGGACCACCGCGCCCGGAGGCGCCGCAGCCTCATTGGTTCATTACTCATGTAATGAACCATACAACCTTAGTCTCGGTCGTGGCAAGGGCTGCGAACGTGCAGGGTCGGGTAGCGTCGGGTCCCATGCAGCAGCAGACCGTCTCCCTGCCCTCCGGCGATCTGACCGTGCGAATCGACGGGCCGGACAGTGGCCACGCGGTGCTGTTGCTCCCGGCCGACGACGACGGCGCAGACGTCTTCGACGACACGGCGGCGCGGCTGACGACCTCGGATCTGCGCACCGTCACGCTCGAGCCCGGCGTGAGTCCGAACGACACCGATCTCGTGGCGCTGCTCGATGCTCTCGGGTTGCCGTGGGTCAATCTGGTCGGCAGGGGAGAGGGCGCCGACCGCGCCTGGTCGCTCGCCGCCCGCACGTTCGGGCGCGTGTCGAGCCTGGTCGTCATCGACCGGGGTCACCCGGCTGTTCGTGACGGCTCCGGTTGCCCGGCAGTCGAATTGCGTACGACGATGGTGGTCGTGGACCCGACCTTCGCGGAGGAGGCGTCCGCGACGAGCCGCTACGTCTACGGCGACTACCGCGTCGTCACGCTCGACTCGTCGACCCCGGACGCCGCGGCCGCAGCACTGGCCACCGAGATCGTGATGCGCACCAGCGCCTGGTGATCATTCGCCGGGCGCGGTGAGGTAGTCGTTCCCCTGCGAGTCGCAGATGTGGACGATGCCGTTGCAAAGCTTCCGGTAATGCCACTGCCCCCGTGTCTTCAACCCGTGATGCCGGCGGCACAGGGGTTGAAGGTTGGCGGCGACCGTCATCCGGCTCTCCGGGGGTCGGTGTGGTCGAACGGGACGACGTGATCGAGGTCGCAGTCCTCGCTGGGCACAGCACATCCCGGATGGACGCACGTCGGATACAGGGCTGTCACCAGCGACGCGATCGCCTCGGACGGCCGGTAGGTCAACGCCCCGGCCGGGGGTACGGCGAAGTCACCGTGGCCGTCGGGGTCGGCGACGGCGCGGTCCAGCGCCGATGGTGGGAGCGCGCGGAGATAGTCGACCTGCTCCCTGGCTTTGCGGGCTGTCGTGCTGCCCAGCTTCCCCGCGGTCGGTGTCCAGCCTGCGGGCATACGGTGGGTGCGGCGGACTTCCCGCCCGGCGGCGGGCACCGGCGGGCCCGGTGGTTCGGAGTCGGTCGGTGGGTCGTGCTCCGGGCAACGGCAGCTGCACCCCGCCCGCGGTTCAGTTCCGCGGGCTGCGGTGATGAGTGCTTGCCACGTCGCATCCCCGGCGATCCTCCGTACAGTGTCCGCAGGAACCGGCCCCCAACCCACGAGGTGCCCCGGCTCCCCTGCCAACCCCGCCGCCGTGGCGGCGTCGAGGACGATGACGGCATGATGGGCCGGTGCGGCCGGCGACGGCGCGTGGGCGCACCTCTCGTCAACGCAGTCGCACGGCAGAGGTGTGCCGGTGATGATCGCATGCGCAGCGTCGAACAACCGCGCCGGCAGCGAACTCGGATCGCACACCCCTCGGGCCGCCTCGACGATGGCCCGCTTCATCCCGGCGATCTGCTCTGCGGGGCCACGAACCTTCAGCTCGGCTTGACCTCGCGGCAGCTTCCTGACCGAGACGTACCGTTCCGTCGTCGCGCGCCCCCGAGCGATGCGGTGCCACTCCGCGTCGAACTCCGCGAGAATCCGATCGACCGCCGCTGCCACCGCACCCGGAGTGCACCTCGACGCGGCAGCGATCACCCGCTGCAGCAGCTCTTCGGTGGCGTTCGGAACCCCGGCCACCGACCGGCACACCGCATACGCCAACAGGCCCGCATCGAACGCCTCCGCCACCGCAGGGTGCGCGGTGCGAATCAGGAACAGCCACTCGGTCACCGTGCGCGTCGACACCGACAACGCCGCCGCGACCTCCGCCACCGCACAGATCTCAGCAGCCTCGGCGTCGAACACCCCACCCGGACCGAGCACCGCCGGCCGACGCGACGACTCCTGCACATACGCACACGACGCCGTGACTGAAAGCGCCAGAGCGGCCTGAGCATCACTCTTGGCAGCCGTCAGCTGGTCCACCGACAGTGTTGTCTCGTACATCGATTCACCCCCCGGTGACGTCCGAACGCAGCGCCCCCCGACGCCAGATCAGACGGTAGCTCACCCCACCGACACACTCCGGGCCAGGAATGTCACGCCAGACGGACACGCCAGTCTTCTACGTCGCACTGCCCGTCATCGCCGTTGCCCGCCGCGATCACGGTGCCGTCCGACCTCAGCCCGAGGGTGTGCGTCGACCCGGCCGCCACTGCGACGATGTCTCGCCACGACGCGACATCGCACTGACCTCGATCGTCGTATCCCGCTGCGACCACGTGACCGTCGTCGAGCAGACCCACTGTGTGCCGACTGCCGGCCGATACGGCGACGACGCCGACCCAGTCGTTCGCATTCCCACCGCTCGCGCCGACGATCGCCACTCTTCCGTCGACGGTCAGAGCGACGGAATGGAGATGGCCCGCCGCGACCGACCGCACGTTCGTCCACTCTGTCACCGAACACTGACCTCGCGAATCGGTGCCTGCCGCGATCACGGTTCCGTCCGAGCGCAGTCCGACGGAGTGCCAGTCCCCGGCAGCGACCGCCACGACACCGGCCCACGACGACACCTCACACGCACCCTCGTCGGTGCGACCTGCGGCCCTGACGGTGCCGTCTGCAGCCACACCCAGTGTGCGTCGCCACCCAGCCGCAACGCCCACGATGTGCGACCAGTCGGTGACGTCGCACTGTCCGTGCGCGTTCCAGCCGGTCGCCACGACAGAGCCGTCGGCTCGCAGCCCCACGGTGTGCGACTGTCCGGTGTTGCGAGCGGTGTGCACGTTCCCTGCGGCCACGGCCACCACGTCGGACCATTCCTCGACGCGGTGACCCGTCACGTCACCCGCGAGAGTGACCGAGCCGTCGGCGCACAGTCCGACGGAGTGGCGACGTCCCGCGGCGAGGACATCCGCGTGTTGTCGCACCCGGCGTCCGATCAGTCGAGATCGAGTCCGAGGAGCGCGTTCTCGACCACCTCGGGCAGTGCCGGGTGGATCCAGTACTGGCCCCGTGCGACGTCGCGGACGGACTGCCCGAACGTGAGGGCCTGGATCAGCGGTTGGATCACGGTCGGCGCCTGCTCACCGATGATGTGCGCGCCCAGCAGACGGCCGGTCGCGCGGTCGGCGATCACCTTGCAGAGACCCTCGTCGTCCTCCATCGCCCAGCCGTACGCGACGTCGGCGTACTTCTGGACCTTGACCGCGATGTCGTATCCCTGGTCACGAGCCTCCTGCTCGGTGAGACCCACCTCGGCGATCATCGGATCGGTGAACACCGCGGAGGGGACGTAGCGGTGATCGAAGCGCTTCCACCCCGTCGTGTCGTCCCACGACGGCTTCAGGACGTTCTCCTGCACCACACGCGCCTCGGCATTGGCGACGTGCTTGAGCTGGTACGGCGACGAGACGTCGCCGAGTGCGAAGACGCCCTCGGCCGACGTGCGGCCGAACTCGTCGACCGCGATGCGGCCGTCGTCGTGCAGGTCGATGCCCGCCTCGTCGGCGCCGAGCTGATCGGCGTTGGGAGCGCGACCGATCGCCACCAGCAGCGCGTCCCCGCGTACCTCGGTGCCGTCCGACAGGGACACCACGACGTCGTCGCCGTCCTGACGGACACCGGTGGCATCGACCGAGAGCCGGACGTCCCACTTGTCCTGCGCGAGCGTGGTGAACTGCTGCGAGATCTCGAGATCCGACTTGCGGAGGAGGCGCTCCTTGCGTGCCAGGACCGTCACGTGCGAGCCGAGGGCCGAGAACACGTGCGCGAACTCCGCGGCGATGTAGCCCGACCCGAGCACGATCAGCCGCTCCGGAAGGGACGGCAGCCGCATGATGTCGTCGTTGGTGTGGAACGTGACGCCACTGTCGCGGATGAAATCGGGGACGGTGGCACGCGAGCCGCTCGCGACGACGACCTTGTCGGCGGTGACGACACGGCCGTCACCGGTGTCGATACGGCGCGGTCCGACGAAGCGCGCGTGGCTGCTGAACAGCGTCACGTTGGGCGAACCTTCGCGGCGGTACTTCTCCCCGCCGTCCGCGATGGGGTCGATCCGGCCGAAGACGCGGTCCACGATGTCGGTCCACCGCACCTTGTCGATGTGGGCGTCGATGCCGTACTTCGACGCCGTGGTGACAGCGCGGGCCACCTCCGCCGCGTAGACGAACATCTTCGTCGGGATGCATCCCACGTTGATGCAGGTGCCGCCGAAGATGGACTCCTCGAACATCGCGACTGTCAACCCGTCGAAGCGCTCGTCGAGAATCGAGTTGCCGGAACCGGTTCCGATGATCGCGAGGTCGAAATGCTGGACATCGGACCCGGTGTCCGCCGTGGCGCTCACGATCCGGTCGCCAGTTCTGCGTGGTCGCCGCCCGAGGGCGCGTCGGACAACCCGCTGCCGCGGTGCCGCAGCCAGTCGTCCATCTCGGCGAAGGCGCGTTCCAGCGGCTCGGGTGTGGAGAGGAAGACGTCGTGGCGGGCGCCCTCGATCGGCACGATCGTCGTGCGGTTGCCCAGGCATCCCGCCCACCGCGCGATCTGTCGGACGTCGAGAACGGCGTCCGCGGCGTCGACGTCCGGCACGTACGTCTTGGAGAAGCGGGTGACCTTGGAACGCAGGATCAGGGACGGTACGCCGATGTCGAGTCCCCGGTGCAGTTCCGCGTGGCCGCGACGGACCGCGCGGATCCAGCCGAGCTTGATGGGGAAGCCTGCCAACGGTTTCCACGACAGGTCGTAGTCCCACTCGCCGTTGCCACCCGAGCTGATGGAGAGTCCGTAGGTGTCCAGACCCTGGCCCGGCAACGCGCGCAGGGGAGCGACGCGGCCCAGGACACCGATCGCGACGGTTCCGACACTGCGCACCAGAGGCGGGCCCTGGAGGTCGAACCACGGACTGTTCAGCACCAGACCGGAGATGCCGGCGGCAGCGGCGCCCCCTCGGGTGCGTTCGAGACGATCGAGCCACAGCGGGACGATGAGGCCGCCCGTCGAGTGCGCCGCCATCAGGACCTCGGCGCCCGTCTCCTCGCGCACGATCGCCAGCGCCCGGTCGAGTTCCTCGTCGTACAGCGCCAGGTCGGACACGAAGTGCGGCGACTGCCCCTCGCCGATGGAGCGTCCGCACTTGCGCAGATCGAGTGCGTAGAACGCGTGTCCCAGATCGGCGAAGTGCTCGGCCAGATGGCGCTGGAAGAAGTAGTCGGTGAAACCGTGCACGTAGAGAACTGCGCCCTTCGGCGTCGCGGAACCCGTCACGGACCGCGTCAGGCGCACGAGAGTGGCCCGCACCTCGCCCTCGCCGTCCGGGTCGGAGCCGAGCGGTATGGTCAGTTGCTCGTAATCGTCACCGAGTACATCGGGCGCCCATGTAGTCACACTCACACAGTAATGGCCGCTTCGCAGGGGTGGCGAGGGGCACAATCGGGTACAGAGACGGTGACTGTCGCGGTGACGCGGCACGGCGCCGCGGACAGCAGCATCCGCACCGCACTCCCTGTCGGGAGTGCCGATGGACGAAGGAAGTCGATCCAGCAGTGGGCGAACACGATCAGAACAGTCAGTCCGGCACCAAGTCGGGATCGAAGGTGGAGAGGACCGACGTCGTCCTGATCGGCGCGGGCATCATGAGCGCCACGCTGGGCACGCTCCTCCGTCAGGTCGAGCCCACCTGGTCCATCTCCGTCTTCGAGCGTCTCGACGCCGCGGCCGCGGAGAGCAGCGACCCGTGGAACAACGCCGGCACGGGCCACTCCGCCCTCTGCGAGCTCAACTACACCCCGCAGGGCAAGGACGGCTCCGTCGACATCAGCAAGGCGCTGAACGTCAACGAGCAGTTCCAGGTCTCGCGGCAGTGGTGGTCGCACGCGCTGGAGGCCGGCGTGCTCGCCGACCCCAAGAACTTCATCAACCCCATCCCGCACGTCAGCTTCGTGCACGGCGAGGACAACGTGAAGTACCTGCGAGCGCGGTACGACGCGCTCTCGGGCAACCCGCTGTTCCCCGGTATGGAGTACATCGACGACGAGACCGAGTTCGCCCGTCGCCTCCCGCTGATGGCGAAGGGGCGCGATTTCAGTGATCCGATCGCGCTCAACTGGTCCGACGGCGGCACGGACGTCGACTTCGGCGCACTGACCAAGCAGCTCCTCAACCACCTCGCGGTGGAGGGCGCGTCGGTCAACTTCGGGCACGAGGTCCGCGACCTGTCCAAGAACTCCGACGGCACCTGGACCGTCAAGGTCTACAACGGGCGGACCGGCGTCACGCGCAAGATCGTCACCAAGTTCGTCTTCGTCGGCGCGGGCGGCGGCGCCCTGCACCTCCTGCAGAAGTCGGGCATCGCGGAGGCCAAGGGCTTCGGCGGTTTCCCCGTCAGCGGTGAGTGGCTGCGGTGCACCACCCCCGAGCTCGTCGAGCAGCACTCCGCCAAGGTGTACGGCAAGGCCTCGGTCGGTGCGCCCCCGATGTCGGTGCCGCACCTCGACACCCGCGTCATCGGTGGCAAGCCCGGGCTCCTGTTCGGGCCTTACGCCGGCTGGTCGCCCAAGTTCCTCAAGCAGGGCAAGATGACCGATCTCGTCAACTCGGTCAAGCCGAACAACCTGTTCTCGATGCTCGGTGTCGGTGTCACCGAGATGGCCCTCACCAAGTACCTCGTCACCGAGCTGCTGCAGTCTGAGACCGACCGCGTGGAGACGCTGCGGGAGTTCATGCCGTCCGCTCAAGGCAAGGACTTCGAGCTGGTCACCGCCGGACAGCGAGTCCAGGTGATCCGTCGCAAGGGTCGCGGCGGCGTGCTCGAGTTCGGCACCGCCGTGATCAACGCGGGCGACGGCACCATCGCGGGCCTGCTCGGGGCGTCACCCGGCGCGTCCACCGCCGTGCCGGCGATGCTGGACGTGCTGAAGCGCTGCTTCTCCGACAGGTACAGCTCGTGGGAGCCGACCCTCAAGGACATGGTTCCGTCCCTGGGCACCAAGCTGGCCGAGAACCCGCGTCTGTTCGACGAGATCTGGTCGCACACCACGCGAGTGCTGCAGCTCGACACGACCTCGGCCACCGGCCGGCAGGTCGCGCACTCCGGAACTGTGTGATACCACCATCACATGACGACGGCGACTGCAACACTCAAGCGATCCTGGGCACTCGACCTGTCGAACGAGACCCTCTACGAGCTGCTCAAGCTGCGCGTGGAGGTGTTCGTGGTGGAGCAGGCCTGCGCCTACCCCGAGCTCGACGGTAAGGACCTGCTCTCCGACACCCGCCACTTCTGGCTCGAGCGCGACGGCAGCGTGGTCTGCACACTGCGTCTCCTCGAGGAGCACGACGACGGCGAGAAGTCGTTCCGCATCGGGCGCCTGTGCACCCACCGCTCCTCGCGCGGGCAGGGCCACACCACGCGTCTGCTGCGGGCTGCGCTCGCGGAGGTCGGGTCGTCCCCGTGCCGCATCAACGCGCAGAGCTACCTGGTGGAGATGTACGCAAAGCACGGCTTCTACCCGGACGGCCAGGAAGTTCTCGAGGACGGCATCCCGCACACGCCCATGCGGCGCGGCGGCGGCAGTCCCTGGAGCGAAGGCGACAAGAACTGACTCGCCTGCACCGACACTGAACAACCGACGAACGTCTCGGAGAAGCCCGTGTGACTCGGGCGCGGTCCCGCCACTGTGACGTGGTCCGGCCTCCTTCAGGAGGTCGGATCACGGAGCCAGATCGCCGAGCGTTCGTGTCACTGCTGCGTGAGGAGACCACGCGCAGCATCGTCTCGACTCCTCGGCGCGGTCACCGAGGTCGAACAGGACCACACGCGTGAATCCCGGATATCCGTTCTCTGCCATCGTCGGTCAGGACCGACTGCTGTTGGCGCTCTCACTCTGTGCCGTTCACCCCGGCATCGGCGGCGTGCTCGTACGCGGTGAGAAGGGCACGGCGAAATCGACCGCCGTGCGTGCGCTGACGGCGCTGATGCCTCCCGTCACGGACTCGGCGGGCACCCGGCCCGCTCGGCTCGTCGAACTGCCCGTCGGTGCGACCGAGGACCGCGTCGTCGGGTCCATCGACTTCGAGCGCATCGTCCGCGACGGCGAACGCGCCTTCACCCCCGGCCTGCTCGCGTCAGCGGACCGTGGCCTGCTGTACGTCGACGAGGTCAACCTTCTCCACGACCATCTCGTCGATCTGCTGCTCGATGCGGCAGCCATGGGCCGGGTACACGTGGAGCGGGACGGTATCTCGCACTCCTACCCGTCGACCTTCGTGCTGGTCGGCACCATGAACCCCGAGGAGGGGGAGCTGCGCCCGCAGCTGCTCGATCGCTTCGGCCTCGCCGTGGACGTCTCCGCCTCCCGCGACGTCGACACGCGGATGACGGTCGTCCGTCGCCGACTGGACTACGAACGCGACGCCGTGGCGTTCGCCGAGGCGCATGCCGACGCCGACGCGGAGATCGCGGCCCGCATCGCCGGTGCGCGGGACCGTGTCGCCGACGTCGAGCTGCCCGACTCGGAACTGCGTCGTATCGCGGCCGTGTGTGCGGCCTTCGACGTCGACGGGATGCGCGGTGACCTCGTCGTCGCGCGCACCGCGACCGCTCACGCCGCGTGGCGGGGCGGCACCACGGTGACCGAGGACGACGTGCGCGTCGCCGTCGAACTGGCGTTGCCCCATCGGCGTCGGCGCGATCCGTTCGCTGCTCCCGGACTCGCGGACGGCGAGCTGGACGACGCGATGTCGCAGGCGGACGAGGACGTGCGACGTTCGGAACCGGAGCCCGATCCCGATCCCGACCCGGACGGCGGCGGCGCACCCGATCCCGCTGCCGAGGACGGTGCTCCCGAACAGTCGAGCTCCGACGATGCACCGTCGGCCGACGAACCGCCTCCGCGGCCGTCGACCGGTGGCAGCTCCGGAACCGCCGCGTCCGGGGACGGCTTCGATGCCCGGCTCCTGCAGATCGACGGTGTCGGCGACGGCGCACCCGGCCGTCGCTCACGCGCGCGGGTGTCCTCGGGTCGTGTCGTGCGTGCGACCGACTTCACTGGCGGCTCACTCCATCTCGTCGGCACTCTGATGCGTGCCGCGGAGCGCAGGGGAGCGGCCGAGTCCGGCCGGTTGTCCATCGCGGGCGGTGACCTGCGCGGCGTCGATCGCGAAGGGCGCGAAGGCAATCTGATCGTCTTCGTCGTCGACGCCTCCGGCTCGATGGCGGCGCGCGACCGCCTGTCTGCGGTCACCGGTGCCGTCGTGTCGTTGCTGCGCGACGCCTACCGACGCCGCGACCGCGTCGCCGTCGTCTCGGTGCGGGGCAGCGACGCGGAGGTGATCCTCCCGCCGACCCGGTCGGTGGACGTCGCCGTCACCCGACTCCGCGACGTACGCACCGGTGGCAGAACGCCGCTCGCGTCGGGCTTCCTGACAACACGCGACGTCGTCGCACGTGAGCGGGTCCGGGAGCCGGGTCGTCGTGCCCTCGTCGTCACCCTGACCGACGGCCGAGCCACCGGTGGGCCCGATCCGGTGGGACGAGCCCGCCACGCCGCCGCACTGCTGGCCGCGGACAAGGTGGCCTCCGTGGTCGTCGACTGCGAGTCCGGCATGGTTCGCCTCGGACTCGCCCGTGACCTCGCGACCGCCCTGCGCGGCACCTACATCTCACTGCCCGAACTGTCGTCGGCGAGCGTGGCCGGCGTCGTCCGGGCCGCAGCCTGAGGAGATTCTCCATGCCACAGGGAGTTCCGGCACCCGGCACCGTTCCCGACGACGGCCTGACCACCAGGCAGCGTCGCAACCTCCCCATCCTCGCCGTCCACACGGGCCCCGGAAAGGGGAAGTCCACTGCCGCGTTCGGCATGGCGATGCGCGCCTGGAACCAGGGCTTCGACGTCGCGGTCTTCCAGTTCGTCAAGAGCGCCAAGTGGAAGGTCGGCGAGGAGTCGGTGTTCCGCACCCTCGGTGATCTGCACGACGAGACCGGCGTCGGCGGCGCCGTGGAGTGGCACAAGATGGGCTCGGGATGGTCCTGGTCGCGCAAGCGCGGCGACGAGGTCGACCATGCCGAGGACGCCCGCGAAGGGTGGGCGGAGATCGCGGCGCGCATCCGCGACGAACGGCATCGCTTCTACGTCCTCGACGAGTTCACCTATCCGCTGCACTGGGGGTGGATCGACGTCGACGACGTGGTGCGCACCCTCACCGACCGGCCCGGCAACCAGCACGTCGTCATCACGGGCCGCAACGCACCCACCGCGCTGCTCGACGCCGCCGATCTGGTCACCGAGATGTCGAAGATCAAGCACCCCATGGACGCGGGTCGCAAGGGTCAGCGCGGCATCGAATGGTGAACGATCTGCCCGCCGTCGTCATCGCGGCCCCCTCGTCCGGCAGCGGAAAGACCACCATAGCCACCGGCATCATGGGCGCACTGCGCGCCGCCGGCCGGCGGGTCGCTCCGTTCAAGGTCGGCCCGGACTACATCGATCCCGGGTACCACGCCGTCGCCGCAGGACGGCCCGGTCGCAACCTCGACGCCGTCATGACGGGCCGCGACGCGATGGTGCCCGCGCTGCGCTGGGGTGCGAGCGGGTGCGACATCGCGGTCGTCGAGGGCGTCATGGGTCTCTTCGACGGTCGCATCGACCCCCACGCCACCGGACCCGCTGCGGAGGGGTCCACGGCCGCGGTCGCCGCCGCGATCGGTGCGCCGGTGATTCTGGTGGTGGATTCGCGAGGGCACAGCCAGAGCATCGGCGCGCTGGTCCACGGGTTCTCGACGTACGACCCCTCGGTCCGCGTCGCCGGGGTGATCCTGAACCGGGTCGGCAGTGAGCGACACGAGGCGGTGCTGCGACAGGCCTGCGACCGGGTCGGCGTTCCCGTGATCGGGTCGGTGCCTCGCGCCGGCGCGCTCGAGGTGCCGTCGCGTCACCTCGGCCTGGTGACCGCAGCCGAGCACGGCTCCGCCGCGGTCGACGCCGTCGCGGCGATGACCGAGCTGGTGTCGCGCCATGTCGACGTCGACGCTCTCGCTCGCATCGCGGCGACGGCGCAGGTTCCGACGGCGGAGCCGTGGAGTCCGGACGCCGCGGTGGGGGTGCGGATCGAGGGTCCGCGTCCGGTGGTCGCCGTCGCCGGTGGCCCGGCGTTCACGTTCGGCTACGCCGAGCAACCGGAGGTGCTGCGTGCCGCGGGAGCGGACGTGGCGGTGTTCGACCCGCGCCACGACCGGTTGCCCGAGGGTGCCACCGGCCTGGTCGTTCCCGGCGGGTTCCCCGAGCTCCACGCCGCCGAGCTGGCCGCCAACGAGCCACTGCTGCACGACATCCGGGCTCTCGCCGACGCCGGGTGGCCGGTGCACGGTGAGTGTGCGGGCCTCCTGTACCTGGCCACCTCGCTGGACGGGCACCGCATGGCGGCAGTGCTGGACCTCGACGTCGAGTTCGGGTCGCGGCTCACCCTCGGCTATCGAGACGCGGTGGCGCTGACGGGGTCGGTGATGTTCGACGTCGGCCAGCGCATCACCGGCCACGAATTCCACCGCACCCACGTCGTCCGGTCGGGATCGTTCGAACCCGCGTGGGCCTGGCGGCGCGACGGCAGCACCGTGCAGGAGGGATCCGTCGGCGCCGGCGGACGGGTGCACGCGTCGTATCTGCACACCCATCCGGTGGCGACGGCCCGGGGATTCGCTCGGTTCGTGGCGGCCTGCCGGCCGTCCACCGATCACGCCGCGAGCAGTCCCTCCAGGTAGTCCAGGAGCCGTGACACCTCCCGCGGGGCGCCGAGGACGACGACCTTGAGCCGGTCGCGTTGCGCGTCGTAGGCGGTGTTGACGCGCAACGGTTCACTGTCGGGTCGCGCGTCCCCGGTGGCTCTGGCGAGCAGTGCGGTCAGCCGATCCGCGGTCTCGCGGTCGACGGTGTCGATGTCGACGATCGAGGTGACCTCGACGCGATGCTCGGTGCGCAGTGTGGAGGCGGCCTGCCCGGTGAACGTCTCGAGGTCCTCGCCGGAGATGCGGTACTGCTTGCCGATGCGGACGGCGGGAAGGCGCCCGGACCGCACGTAGCCGCGGACGGTGCGCACGTGCAGCCCCAGCATGTCGGCGACATCGTCGACCGAATACATCCGCACAGTCATCCAAACAACGTAAACATCCCCTGTCGCACACGTCAATTGGGACATCTACGTGCCCCGTGGCGGCTTTTCCCGGACATGTCGTCGGGAGATTTTTCCGACAGGTTGCCGGTGAACGGCGCGGAAATCGGGCATTGGTGGCAATCTGGATCGAATGACCGACATCGACCAGAGACTGATCCTGGGGCCGTTCGTCCGCTACGTCAGTACCGATCGCGCGACCTTCTGGGTGGAGACGTCGCACTCCTGCACCGTCACGGTCACCACGTCCTCGGGCGCCTCGGTGGACGAGCGCACGTGGGGTCTCCACGGGCACCACTACGCCCTCGTCGCCGTCGAGGATCTGCCGCAGAACTCCCTTGTCGACTACACCGTCGCGATCGACGGCGAGCAGGTGTGGCCCACTCCCGACCGCCGGGCCGTCGTGCACACGATGTGCGACGACGAGCCCGTCACCGTCGCTTTCGGATCCTGTCGGCGGGGTGACACCTACAGCGACGAGGCGCTGACGCGCATCGGTGCCGACGCGCTGGTCGGGCTCGCCGACCGCGTCGCGAGCGAGGAGCCCGACACCTGGCCGGATCTCCTGGTCTTCCTCGGCGATCAGGTCTACGCGGACGATCCGTCGCCCGAGATCGTCGAGCGCCTGCACGCCCGGCGCGAGGCCGGCGAACGTGCTGCCGGCGCCCGCTCGGAGGAGGTCGAGGACGAGATCTGCGACTTCGAGGAGTACACCTGGCTCTACCAGGAGTCGTGGGGCGACGACCGCGTCCGCCAACTGATGGCCACGGTCCCGACGTGCATGATCCTCGACGACCACGATCTGCGGGACGACTGGAACTCCTCCGCGGACTGGCGCGCGGAGGTGACACAGGCGTCCTGGTGGGAGGACCGCGTGATCGGCGCCTTCTCCTCGTACTGGGTCTACCAACACCTGGGCAACCTGTCCCCGCGCGAACTCGAGGACGACGCGATGTACGCGGCCGTGCGATCCGCCGCGAGCGACTCCGAGCGTGAGACGCTGCTCGCCGAGTTCGCCCTGAAGGCGGACGCGGAACCGTCCTCGGCGCGCTGGAGCTATCACCGCGACATCGGCAACACGCGTCTGGTGATGATCGACAGCCGGTGTTCGCGTGACCTGTCGCCCGAGCGCAGGGCCATGGTCGACGACGTCGAGTGGGCATGGGTGCGCGAGCACACGCTGAAGTCGGGCAAGGAGCACGTGCTCCTGGGTTCCTCGCTGCCCTTCCTCATGCTTCCGGGGCTGCACGCGGTGGAGCAGTGGAACGAAGCGGTGGCGCAGGGCGCGTGGGGGAAGCGGTTCGGTCGGATCGGGGAGAAGCTGCGTATCGCGCTCGATCTCGAGCACTGGGCCGCGTTCGGAAAGTCGTTCGGCGACATGGTGGATCTGGTCGACGAGGTGGTCGTGGGACCGGACGCGCCGAAGTCGGTCGTGTGGTTGTCGGGTGATGTGCACTGCTCCTACGTCGCGAAGGCGGAGACCCGCGTGTCGACGTCGACGTCTCTGTACCAGCTGACGATGTCGCCGTTCCGCAATCCACTGAACCTGCCGATCCGGGCGGTCAACCGCCTGGCGATCCGTCGCCCGGTGGCGAGGATGCTCGCGCGCCTGGCGCGCGGAGCCAAGGCGGAACCCGTGCACGCGGAGTGGAGCACGGAGGCGGGTCCCTGGTTCGACAACGGGGTGATGTCGTTGACCACGGACTCGCAGGCGCTGCGTCTCGAAGTGAACCACGCCGCGGTGGTGAACGGGCGTCAGACGCTCAGCACCACGGCTCGCTACGACCTCACGCCGTCCGGGGTGCGGCAGCGCTGATCGTGCCCGTGCCACGACAGGTAGGGTCTTCCGACGTGGACGCGACCGATTCTCCCTACCTCGCAGGGCTCGATCTGGCCGGTCGTCGCGTGGTCGTCGTCGGTGGGGGCAGTGTCGCGCAGCGGCGGCTCCCGCTGCTGGTGTCGTGCGGTGCGAAGGTCGTCGTCATCACCCGCGAGGCCACCCCGGCCGTCGAGGGCATGGCGAGCTTCGGTCAGATCGAGCTGGAGCTGCGCGACTATCGCGACGGCGATCTGCACGAGGCCTGGTACGCCATCGCCTGCACCGACGAGGCCGAGACCAACGCGGCCATCGTCGCGGAAGCGGCGCGCTCCCGGATCTTCTGCGTGCGCGCGGACGTGGCGAGAGACGGCACGGCGGTCACGCCTGCCAGCGCGGAGTACGACGGTCTGACCGTCGGCGTGCTCGCCAGCGGAGAGCATCGCCGGTCCGCCGCCGTGCGCAACGCCGTGCTGGACGGGCTGCAGTCCGGGGCCATCGCGGACGCACCGGAGAAGTCGATCGCGGGGGTCGCACTCGTGGGCGGTGGACCTGGAGACCCGGACCTCATCACCGTGCGGGGACGCCGCCTGCTGGCGCGTGCCGACGTGGTGGTGGCCGACCGTCTCGCGCCGCCCGAGCTGTTGGCCGAACTGGGACCGCACGTCGAGGTGATCGACGCGTCGAAGATCCCGTACGGCCGGTTCATGGCACAGGAGGCCATCAACGACTCGTTGATCACGCATGCCCGCGCCGGCCGGTTCGTGGTCCGACTCAAGGGCGGCGATCCCTACGTCTTCGGCCGCGGATACGAGGAACTCGAGGCGTGCACCGCAGCGGGCATTCCCGTCACCGTCGTTCCCGGCATCACCAGCGCCATCTCGGTGCCGTCCGCCGCCGGTATCCCGGTCACCCATCGTGGCGTCACGCACGAGTTCGTCGTCGTCAGCGGTCATCTGCGCCCGGATCACCCGGACTCGCTGATCGACTGGCCGTCCCTGGGCCGGTTGCGCGGCACCATCGTGCTGCTCATGGCGGTCGAGCGCATCGGAGCCTTCGCGGACGTGCTCGTCGAGAACGGGCGCGCCGCGGACACGCCGGTCGTGGTGGTCCAGGAGGGCACGACGCGGTCGCAGCGGGTGGTGCGGGCAGATCTGACCACCGTCGCCGAGCGGGTGCGTGCGGAGAACGTGCGCCCCCCGGCAATCATCGTCATCGGACCGGTGGCGGGATTCGACGCCGCGGCCGTGATCGGCGCAGCCTCGTGACCCGGCCGATGACGTATCCCGTGACCGAGCGGGCCTTCGGACTCGCGATCATCGCGCTCAGCGGCATGCAGTTGATGGCCGTGCTCGACGGCACCGTGGTGAACCTCGCGCTCGCTCCGCTGCAGGCCGAACTCGGCCTCAGCGATGCCGGTCGCAACTGGGTGGTCTCGTCGTACGTACTGGCCTTCGGCGGGCTCATGCTCCTCGGCGGGCGCATGGGCGACGCCTTCGGACGCAAGCGCATGTTCCTCGTCGGAGTCGCGCTGTTCACGGTGGCGTCCGCGGCCTGCGGACTCGCGCAGAACGAGGCGATGCTGGTGCTGGCCCGCGTGATCCAGGGCGCCGGCGCCGCGGTCGCGTCGCCCACGGCGTTCGCACTGGTGGCGACCACGTTCGCGCCGGGGCCCGTCCGCAATCAGGCCATCGCCATCTACGCGGCCATGACCGGTGTCGGCTCCTTCTCAGGTCTCATCATCGGCGGGGCGCTCACCGAGGTCTCGTGGCGGTGGATCTTCCTCATCAACGTGCCGATCGGTCTCGCGATCCTGGCCCTGGGATGGCGCGCGCTCACCGAGACGGCCGGCGAACGGGCACCCCTCGACGTGCCGGGGGCGATCCTCGCGACGCTCGGATCCACCGGTGTCGTGTTCGGCATCGTCGAGGGTCCGGAACGAGGCTGGACGGACGTCGTCACCCTCACCGCGATCGTCGTCGGTCTGTTCCTGCTGCTCGCGTTCCTCACCGTCGAGCGGCGCGCCAGGAACCCACTGCTGCCCTTCGAACTCTTCCGCGACCGGGACCGAGTCGCCACCTTCGTCGCCATCTTCTTCTCCGGCGGCTCCCTGTTCGCGATGACCGTGATCGTCGCGGTGTTCGTCCAGGACGTGTTGGACTACAGCCCGCTGCGCGCCGGCATCTCGTTCATCCCGTTCGGTGGCGGCATGGCGCTCGCCGCCGTCGCGTCGTCGTGGCTGGCGCCGCGGGTCGCACCGCGCTGGATCATCGCGACCGGCGCGGTCCTCACCGTCGGGTACCTGATCTTCGCGTCGACCATCACGGTGGAGTCGACGTACTGGAAGAACCTGTTCCTCCCCATCGGCGGCATCGGTTTCGGCGTCGGACTGGCGGTCATCGCCCTCCCGCTCTGCGCGATCGCCAACGTCGACCAGAAGAACATCGGGCCACTCACCGCCATCTCGCTCGTCGCGCAGAACCTGGGTGGCCCACTCGGCCTCGCTGTGGTCAGCGCGATGGCGGCGTCGAAGACGCTCTCACTGGGCGGTCGGACGGGCTCGGCCGTCGACATGACCCGGCCGGAGATCGTCGCGTTGGGAGAGGGCTACACGTTCGCTCTTCTCGGCTGCGCCGTTCTCGCCGCGGTCGCCGCCGTCTCGGCGTTGTTCATCCGCTACAGCGCGGCCGACGTCGCCCAGGCCAAGGCAGCCCAGGACGCGGTTCACCGCTGACGGTCGGCGGGCAGGTCCGCCTCGTTCGCCGCCGCGCGCCCGGACTCCCATCCCGCGAGGTCCAGCCGGGGTCCACGGACCGACCGGGTGGCCGGGAACAGTCGCTCGACCTCTGCCTCGACGGCCACCGTCTGCGTCGCCAGCATCGGCAGCAATTCGCCGGACCGGCGACTCGCCTCCGCGAGGGCCAGCGCGTCCGACTCGGCGAGGCGTTCACCCAGCCGCACGGCATAGGCCCACAGGAACGCGGTGTCGAAGCCGGATGCGGCCTTCTTCCGCCGAGCCGGTCGGGGAGCGCGAGCCAGAGCGCGCGCCGCCTGCACCGAGAGGGAGGTGAAGAGCATCTCGGTCTGCTCCACGTCGACGGGTGCACCCACCACCGTCGCGAGGGCGTGATCGGTGTCCCAGACCACCCGGGTGCGGTTGACCGTCGCCACCACGTGCAGCAATTGGGCACGCGCATCCGCGTGCGGATTGTCGACGTGCACACGCCTGCTCACGACGTCGGTCCGGCCCTCGGCGAGCACGAGGGTGTCGACGGAGTACTTCGTCATCAGTTCCTGCGCCTTCGCGGTGAACGCATCGGCCTCCTCCTCGAACTCGGTCGAGTCCGCCTTGGCGAGAAGCCCCCTGATGCGCCCGAGCATGCCGGACCCGACGACGGTGTCGGGCGGCAGCAGGCGTGCGGTCCGGGCCGACGGCCACTGCGACGGCAGCGCGCCGATCCGGGTGAGTCGGGGCAGGCTCTGCCACCGCCCGAGCAGCGTGAGCACGGCGATCCACTGGTCACTGACGGCGATGTAGTCGGACGCACCGCCGAGGCGCAGACGCGCGGCGAGCAGACTCGGAGACGCGTCGACGGGCGACTCGACGTCCGGGCGCAGCGCCCGGATCGCCTCGACCTGGCGCACCCAGCTCTCGGGTGCGCGCGAGGTGGCGTCGGAGAGTTCGGCCTCGTGCAGGAGGGCCGCCGCGGCGAGTCCGGTGACCTCGGCGGTGCAGTGGCGGCGGACGACGTGCAGCAGGTCGAGCGGTTGCCACCCCTCCTCGTACAGCGCCGTGATCGTGGACAGGAGCGTGACGGACCCCTGAGCGAGGGGATCCGCGTCGGTGCAGGCGACCAACTGGTCCGCGACGTCGTCCACCACGCGTTGCGAGGCGGTGCGACCTACGGCGGCATCGGCGCCGCGCTGCAGCAGTTCCGGGACCGGGTTCATTCGGTCAGCACGATCACCTCGGTCGGCGATGCGACCTCGGCTCGGAGTCCTGCACGGACGGCGACCGCGGCGACGGCCCGTGCGCTCGTGGGTTCCGCGCGGGTGACGGTCAGCGCCCGCGCCAGCAGTCCCTTGTGATGCTTGTTGAAATGGCTGACGACGGTGCGGGATCCGTCCGGTTGCTCGGTGAGCACGGTGGCGGTGACCGCGCCGGGTATGGGGCCCAGGTCGCGGTAGATTCCCGAGCGCAGATCGACGACGAGACCGTCGGCCGCGGCGGTGACCGCCGCGGGCAGCACCGGCTTCCACAGGGCGCGGAGCGTGGGGAGCCCGGGCAGTGCGGACCCGCCCGAGAGCCGGTACGCCGGAACCGGATCGTCCGCTCGCACCGCACCGAAGAGGGCGGACCCGATCGCGAGGCGCTGCCGAGCCCTGGCCTTCTGCGCGCGGGTGAACGATGCCGCGTCCAACGCGTCGAACAACACTCCGGTGTAGCGCTCGAGAGCCGGTCTCGTCGCCGAGACCGTCAGGGCCGCATTGCGCTCGATCTCGTCGTCCTGCTTCGGCGAGAGTCCCAGGGCCGTGCGGGAGGCCGCGGGATCGTCGGCGAGGGACACGAGAGCGTTCACCAGCGTCGATCGGACGTCGGTGAGCTGCGGGAGCCACAGCCGGTCGAGATCGAGCGGATCACCGCGGCCGCCCGCGGACTTGGTTTCGGACGGTGGCAGAAGAACGAGCACGGCAGGAACGGTACCGACACACCCACGGACTAGGCTGTGCGCCTGTGATCACCCGTCTGTCCCACCTGTTCCTGCGCACGCTCCGCGACGATCCCGCCGATGCCGAGGTACCGAGCCACAAGCTCCTGGTGCGCGCCGGCTACGTCCGCCGCATCGCTCCCGGTGTGTACTCGTGGCTGCCGCTCGGGCTCCGGGTGCTGCGCCGCGTCGAGCAGGTGGTGCGCGAGGAGATGAACGCGATCGGTGGCCAGGAGATCTCGCTGCCGGCGCTGCTGCCGCGCGAACCGTACGAGGTGACCAACCGCTGGACCGAGTACGGCGACGGGCTGTTCCGGCTCAAGGATCGCAAGGGCGTCGACATGCTGCTCGGGCCGACGCACGAGGAGCTCTTCGCGCTGACGGTCAAGGGGGAGTACAGCTCCTACAAGGACCTGCCGGTCACGCTGTACCAGATCCAGACCAAGTACCGCGACGAGGAGCGTCCGCGGGCCGGCATCCTGCGCGGCCGTGAGTTCGTCATGAAGGACTCGTACTCGTTCGATCTGGACGAGGCGGGTCTGAAGACCTCCTACGAGGCCCACCGCGAGGCGTACCAGCGAATCTTCGAGCGCCTCGGTGTCAACTACGTCATCGTCGCGGCCACGTCCGGTGCGATGGGCGGGAGCGCGTCCGAGGAGTTCCTCGCGGAATCGGTCGTCGGCGAGGACACCTACGTGCGGTGTGTCGAGTCCGGGTACGCCGCGAACGTCGAGGCCGTCACGACGCCGGCTCCGCCGTCGATCCCCCTCGAGGGCCTGCCGCAACCGACGGTGCACGAGACCGGCGACACCCCGACCATCGCGACCCTCGTCGACTGGGCGAACGGTGCGGATCTCGGCCGCACGGTCACCGCGGCGGACACGCTCAAGAACGTGCTGCTCAAGACACGCGTCCCCGGCGGTGAGTGGGAACTGCTCGCCATCGGCGTTCCCGGTGATCGTGACGTGGACGAGAAGCGACTCGAGGCCTCCCTCGCCCCCGCCGAGTTCGTCATGCTGGGCGACGCGGACTTCGCCGCCAATCCGTTCCTCGTCAAGGGGTACATCGGACCGAAGGCCTTGCAGGACAACGACGTGCGTTACCTCGTCGACCCTCGCGTCGTCGACGGCACGGCGTGGATCACCGGCGCGAACGAGAAGGGCAAGCACGTCGTCGATCTGGTCGCGGGCCGCGATTTCGTCGCGGACGGCACCATCGAGGCCGCCGAGGTGCGCGACGGTGATCCCTCCCCGGACGGCCGCGGCGCACTGGTGTCCGCTCGCGGCATCGAGATCGGCCACATCTTCCAGCTCGGTACCAAGTACACCGACGCCTTCGCGGTCGACGTCCTCGGCGAGAACGGCAAGCCCACCCGCTTGCTCCAGGGCTCGTACGGCGTCGGCGTGTCTCGCCTGGTGGCTGTCATCGCCGAGCAGATGCACGACGACAAGGGTCTGCGGTGGCCCGCGTCCGTCGCACCCGCCGACGTGCACATCGTCATCGCCAACAAGGACGTGGGCGCGCGCGAGGGTGCCGAGGCGCTCGCCGTCGAACTCGACGCGCACGGACTCGAGGTCGTCCTGGACGACCGTCCCAAGGTGTCTCCCGGTGTGAAGTTCAAGGACTCCGAGCTGATCGGTGTGCCGCTCGTCGTCGTCCTCGGTCGCGGCTGGGCGGACGGCACCGTCGAGCTGAAGGATCGCTTCACCGGTGAGGCTCGCGACGTTCCGGCCGAGTCGGCGGGCCGGGAGGTCCTGCGCGCGGTCGGGCGACCCGTGTGAGCACCTCGTCGTCGAGCGAGTCTCTCCCTGCCGTCCTGACCCGGCTCGTCGACGCTCGCCGAGTCCTGCTGATCGCGCCGACACACGGACGATCGGCCGCTCTCGCGGCCGACGCGGTCGGCGAGCGCGGCTCCGTCGTGGTGCTCGCCGCGGACGAGAGCGTCGCGGCCGTCCAGGCCGACACGGAGGCGGCACGAGGCCGGGTGGAGATTGTCGCCGGCGAACCCGCCGGATCGTTGCCGCAGCTCCGCACGGACGACGACACGACCTTCGGTGTGGTGTCCGCCGACGTCTCGCGGGCCGGTGCGGCCGAGGCCGTGCAGTACCTCGAGTGGGCGCTGGTGCTCGGTCGACCCGGGACCGCCGTGGTGGTCACAGGTGACGCCGACGGGGCGACGTGGACAGCGGTGCAGGACATGGTCGACGGTCACCCACGGCTCGCCGCGGCGTCGTGGACTGCGGGCACCGCGGTGATCGTCGCCGCCGTGACCGATCAACCCTGAGTCGAGGTCCCGACCGGCGGAGGGGTCAGGTCGCCGGAGTGCCGGGAAAGGCCACCGTCGACGGGAAGATGCCGAGAATCGCCTTCCACGCCGAGGCGCGCCGAGCTGAGTCCGTGAGGGCGACGATGCCGATGTCGCGGGTGTGCCCGGACTGGGCCCGTTCGACGACCGACCGCCAGGCGACTGCGGCGTCGTCCTCGACCTGCGCCGCGAGCCGTGCCGCCGCCACCGCGTCGGTCACCGGGAACGGCACCGTGTACCCGGCCGCGGGCTCCGGTGCGGTGACGCTGGCCGCGGTCAGGGCGTCGATGGTGCCGTCGCGCCGCGCTCGGTGGTCGGCGGCGTACTGCGCGACCATCGGATCGCGGGTGGGGTTCGAGAACGCCGCGATGACGCCATAGGCGAAGACGGCGGCGAACTCCACGTTCAGTGCGTCCACGAGGGCCTGCTGCTCCGGTCCGAGATCACTCATCCGGCCACCGCCGCGGACGCCAGCGTGCACGCGGCACTGATCGACCCGAGCAGGCCCGCTCGGTAACCGGACAGCGCACGCGCGTCGTCGGCTGCGCTGCGGCCCGCGTCCGACAGCGCCGCGGACAAGTCGGTGAGTGCCGGAGCCGACACCGGCTCGGCAGTGCCGGTCGCCGCAGCGGCGGTCTCCGACACCGTGGGCGGGGGAGTGAGACGTGCGATCTCGGTGTCGAGCGCGTCGGCGTGGGCGGTCCGCTGATCGGCGATCACGGTGAGAGTGTCGACCGCCGCCGGGTTCTGCGCGATCGCCGCCGTCGCGGCGGCCGCGTCGCGGCGGGCCCGGGCGGCATGGGCCGCGAGCGGATCGGGTTGCGCCGCCTCGTCGTCCTGCGCACCGTCCGAGCACGCGACCGTCGAGGCGAGGATCGTCGTGCCCGCTACCGCTGCTCCCGCACCGCGCAACATCGTGCGCCGCGAGAGCGTCGGGAGACTGCGGCCGTGCAGGAAGACCGGTCGGTGCGGAACTGTCGGTGGCACCCGGTCATCGTGCCAGACACGGACACCGTCCCCGCGCCGGACACGAGCACTCTCGGCGCGACGACGCAGCGTGTCGGGAGACGCGCCCCGGTCGCGGTATCGTGGTCCCTTCCCAGTTCGCCGGTGGCGAGCTGTACAACTTCAGCGAGGAGTGGTCGAGCGATGCCGGTTCCATCCAGGGAGAGGGTCGTCGCACTCCTCTCCGCACACGTGGCGGGCCCGGGGTTCACCGACGGCGATCTCGATCTCGAGGACGTCACCGTGTCGAAGGCCGGTGCTCACAGCGTCGTCAAGGTGATCGTCGACCGGGATTCCGGATTCGAGCTCGACGCGCTCGCTCGGCTGAGCCACGAGATCTCCGACATCCTGGACGCGGCAACCGAATTCGGGGATACCGCGTACAACCTCGAGGTGACCACGCCCGGTGTCGACCGACCCCTGACCGAGCCTCGCCACTGGCGTCGTGCTCGCGGCCGGATGGTCACCGTCGTGCTCGGGGACGAGACGATCGACGCCCGCGTCGGGGAGCTCAGGACCTCGGAGGGCGGTACGACCGAACTGGATCTCGTTCTCCGCTCGCGCACCGGTCCGACGCTGCGCACCGTGCCGCTCGACGCGGTCACGTCGGCCACCGTGCAGGTGGAGTTCAAGAAGCCCAATCCTGCGGAGCTCGAGATGGCGGGCGGCGTCACGCCCGGACGCTTCGATCCGCTGAACCCGCCGGAGGAGCCCGTCTCCGGTGACGAAGACGACGACACAGACGACGAAAGCCGATAACGACGTGAACATCGACATGACTGCCCTCCGCGCGATCGAGGCGGAGAAGGGCATCACCATCGACGCGGTGATCGAGACGCTGCAGAGTGCGCTGCTCACCGCGTACAAGCACACGGCCGGTCACCGGTCCGACGCCTACATCGACGTGAATCGCAAGAGTGGCGAGGTCCGCGTCATGGCACGCGAGACCGACGAGAACGGGAACTTCGTCTCCGAGTGGGACGACACCCCCGAGGGGTTCGGTCGCATCGCCGCGACCACCGCGCGTCAGGTCATCCTGCAGCGACTCCGGGACGCCGAGAACGAGAAGTCGTTCGGTGAGTACTCGACGCACGAGGGCGAGATCGTCGGCGGTGTCATCCAGGCCGACGCACGGCTGAACGCACGCGGCACGGTCGTGGTGCGGATCGGTAGCGACTCCGAGGGCGTGGACGCGACCATCCCGCCGGCGGAGCAGGTGCCCGGTGAGACGTACGAGCACGGCGACCGCATCAAGTGCTATGTCGTGGGTGTCACCCGCGGCAATCGCGGCCCGCAGGTCACCCTGTCCCGGACGCACCCCAACCTGGTCCGCAAGGTGTTCGCGCTCGAGGTGCCGGAGATCGCGGACGAGTCCGTGGAGATCGTGTCGGTGGCCCGCGAGGCGGGACACCGGTCGAAGATCGCCGTGCGGACGTCGGTGTCCGGCCTGAACGCCAAGGGCGCGTGCATCGGTCCTATGGGCCAGCGTGTCCGCAACGTCATGAGCGAGCTGGCCGGCGAGAAGATCGACATCATCGACTACGACGACGATCCCGCCGTGTTCGTCGGGAATGCGTTGTCACCGTCGAAGGTTGTCTCTGTCACGGTCGTCGACGCGGCTGCCCGCGCCGCGCGTGTGGTGGTGCCCGACTACCAGTTGTCGCTCGCGATCGGCAAGGAAGGTCAGAACGCGCGGCTCGCCGCGCGCCTGACCGGGTGGCGTATCGACATCCGGAGCGACGCCGCGCCGACCGAGGACGATCACTGAGTCGGCGCGCGCGAGCGGGCGACGTTCCGAACCGGACCGAATCCGCGTTAGACTGTGACACGGCTCGACACGCGTTGTCCGACGACACCGCGTCCGCACCAGCTGGACCGGTGCGTACGTGCGTAGGATGCAGACAGCGCGAGTCGCCTTCCGCCTTGGTGCGGATCGTCGCCGGCGTCTCCGACACCGGCACGGTCGGTGCCGTGGTCGATCATCGCCGCAGACTGCCCGGCCGGGGTGCATGGTTGCATCCCGACGCGACTTGTCTGCAGCAGGCGGAGCGACGTCGAGCCTTCGGGCGTGCCTTGCGCGTGACCGGTCCGCTGGACCTGTCCGCGCTTGCCCGAGAGTTCGCACCGTGACGGTGTGGACCACACCCGATCGACCGGCCGAACGGTCGCGGCACCTCGCCGCGCCACGAGGAGAACAGGTACACGAATTCATGAGCACACCGTGAAGCACCGACGATGAACATCGTTTCGAGATAACCCGAGGTCGTGCGGGCGCCTGCCATAGGAGCCGCGCTCGACCTCTCAGTGAGGAGAGCAGTGGCAGGCAAGGCCCGCGTGCACGAGTTGGCTAAAGAACTCGGTGTCACCAGCAAGGATCTACTCGCTCGGCTGAAAGAGCAGGGCGAGTTCGTGAAGTCGGCGTCGTCGACCGTGGAAGCACCGGTCGCGCGACGTCTCCGTGAGTCGTACCCGTCCGCGTCCGGCGACGCGGCACCGTCGACCGGCGCCCGTCCGTCCGGAAACGGCGCAGGCCCGAAGCCGGGCGGCCCCCGCCCCGGTCCGAAGCCGGCTCCGGCGGCCCCCGAGGCACCGGCCGCAGCAGCATCCGAGGCGCCCGCCGCGCAGGCTCCGGCCCCGTCGGCTCCCGCCGCCCCGGCACCCGCTGCCCCGGCTCCGACACCCGCAGCACCTGCCGCTCCCGCGGCACCGGCTGCTCCGGCGGCACCCGCCCCCGAGGCACCGGCAGCGTCGGCGCCCACAGCGCCCACAGCGCCCGCTGCTCCCGGCCCCAAGCCGGGACCGAAGGCACCGCGCGTCGGCAACAATCCCTACTCGTCCGCACCCGTCGAGCGCCCCGCGCCGCGTCCCGCTCCGGGACAGGCCGGTCCGCGACCCGGCGCCCCGCGTCCGGCTCCGGGCCAGGGTGGACCTCGTCCGGCCGGCGGCGCACCCGCTCAGGGTGGAGCAGGTCGTCCCCCCGCAGGTCAGGGTGGACCTCGCCCCGGCGGACCCCGTCCCAATCCCGGCTCCATGCCTCCCCGCCCGAACCCGGGTGCCATGCCGAGCCGCTCGGCTCGTCCGGCTCCCGCAGCCGGCGGTCGTCCGGGTCGTCCCGGCGGCGCACCGGGCGGTCGTCCCGGCGGTGCCGGTGGCGGCGGCGGTTACCGCGGTGGCGGCGGCGGTGCACCCGGCGCTCCCGGTGCCGGCGCACCTGCCGGTGGCGGCTTCCGTGGTCGTCCCGGTGGCGGTGGCCGTCCCGGCCAGCGCGGTGCCGCGGCAGGCGCGTTCGGTCGTCCCGGCGGCGCAGTCCGTCGTGGCCGCAAGTCGAAGCGGGCGAAGCGCGCCGAGTACGAATCCATGCAGGCTCCCGCAGTCGGTGGCGTGCGGTTGCCCCGTGGCAACGGTGAGACGATCCGTCTCGCTCGCGGCGCATCGCTGTCCGACTTCGCGGACAAGATCGACGCGAACCCGGCTGCACTCGTGCAGGCGCTGTTCAACCTCGGCGAGATGGTGACGGCGACTCAGTCGGTCAACGACGAGACGCTGGAGCTGCTCGGCGGCGAGATGAACTACGTCGTCCAGGTCGTGAGCCCGGAGGACGAGGACCGCGAACTGCTGAACTCGTTCGACCTCACCTACGGCGAGGACGAGGGCGGCGAGGACGAGCTCGAGCAGCGTCCCCCCGTGGTCACCGTCATGGGTCACGTCGACCACGGCAAGACGCGACTGCTGGACTCGATCCGTAACGCCACCGTGCGTGAGGGCGAGGCCGGTGGCATCACGCAGCACATCGGTGCCTACCAGGTCCTCACCGAGCTCGAGGGCAACGAGCGTCTGGTCACCTTCATCGACACCCCCGGTCACGAGGCCTTCACGGCCATGCGTGCCCGTGGTGCGAAGGCCACCGACCTCGCGATCCTCGTGGTCGCGGCCGACGACGGCGTCATGCCGCAGACGGTGGAGGCGATCAACCACGCCCAGGCAGCAGACGTGCCGATCGTGGTCGCGGTCAACAAGATCGACAAGGAAGGCGCGAACCCGGACAAGATCCGGCAGCAGCTGACCGAGTACGGCCTCATCGCCGAGGAGTACGGCGGCGACACGATGTTCGTCGACATCTCGGCCAAGCAGGGCACCAACATCGATGCCCTTCTCGAAGCAGTGCTGTTGACGGCCGACGCGGCGCTCGATCTGCGCGCCAACCCGGACATGGACGCACAGGGTGTCGCCATCGAGGCACATCTCGACCGTGGTCGCGGACCGGTGGCCACCGTGCTCATCGCTCGCGGAACCCTGCGTGTCGGTGACTCGATCGTCGCCGGCGATGCCTACGGTCGCGTCCGTCGCATGGTCGACGAGCACGGCGAGGACGTCATCGAGGCGCTCCCGTCGCGTCCCGTCCAGGTCATCGGCTTCACGTCGGTGCCGGGTGCCGGTGACAACCTGCTCGTCGTCGACGAGGACCGCATCGCCCGTCAGATCGCGGACCGCCGCAACGCTCGCAAGCGCAACGCGCTGGCAGCGAAGTCGCGCAAGCGGATCAGCCTCGACGATCTCGATGCCGCACTGAAGGAGACGTCGCAGCTCAACCTGATCCTGAAGGGCGACAACTCCGGCACCGTGGAGGCCTTGGAGGAGGCGCTCGTCGGTATCGCGATCGACGACGAGGTCGAACTGCGCGTCATCGACCGCGGCGTGGGTGGTGTCACCGAGACCAACGTCAACCTGGCGTCGGCGTCCAACGCGATCATCATCGGCTTCAACGTCCGTGCCGAGGGCAAGGCGACGGAGCTGGCGAACCGCGAGGGCGTGGACATCCGGTACTACTCGGTGATCTACCAGGCGATCGACGAGATCGAGAAGGCGCTCAAGGGTCTGCTCAAGCCGGTCTACGAAGAGGTCACGCTGGGCCAGGCCGAGATCCGCGCGCTGTTCCGTTCCTCGAAGGTCGGAAACATCGCCGGTTGCCTCGTCACCTCGGGTCTGGTGCGCCGCAACGCGAAGGCTCGACTGCTGCGTGACAACAACGTGGTCGCCGAGCTCGTCACCATCTCGTCGCTCCGGCGCGAGAAGGAGGACGCCACCGAGGTCCGCGAGGGCTACGAGTGTGGTCTGACGGTGACGTACTCCGACATCAAGGTCGGAGACGTCGTGGAGGCGTACGAGCTTCGGGAGAAGCCGCGCGACTGATCGACGAGAACGAACGGGTGTGGCCCGCGGCATGTCCGCGGGCCACACCCGTTGGTCGAAGACGGTGTCCGACCCTGCTATCGATGAGGTGCTCGTGTTTCTCGGTGCTCTCGAACTCGACATCCTGCTCGGCGACGTACATTCGCTGAAGGAGAAACGTTCGGTGATCAAGCCCGTCGTCGCTGCCCTGCAGCGCTTCGGTGTGTCGGCCGCCGAGACCGGGGAACAGGAGCGTTACCGTCGTTCGATGGTGGGTGTCGCCATCGCCACCGGGGACGTCGCCCACCTGCACGAGGTACTCGACTCGTGCGAGCGACACGTGGCCGAGAGGCCGGAACTACAACTACTCGCAGTTCGGCGCCGAGTGTTCGGGCCAGAGGACTGATGGACGAAGGAGACGCATCGTGGTGGACCAAGCCCGCGCTCGTAAACTGGCCAAGCGCATCGGTGCGATCGTCGCGACGGCCATCGATCACGAGATCAAGGATCCGCGGCTGTCGTTCGTGACGGTCACCGACACCAAGGTGACCCCGGACCTTCACGACGCCACCGTCTACTACACCGTGCGCGGCGAGACGCTCGACGCCGAGCCCGATTTCCAGGCTGCCGCTCTGGGTCTGGAGAAGGCCAAGGGCGCTCTGCGCACCAAGGTCGGTGCCGGTACCGGCGTGCGCTTCACCCCGACGCTGACCTTCCGTGCGGACACGGTGCCCGACACCGCGCGCCACATGGAGGAACTGCTCGAGCGTGCCCGCCAGATCGACGACAAGGTGGCTCAGGCCGCTGCGGGGGCGCAGCCCGCCGGTGATCCGGATCCGTACAAGGTGCCTCGAAGCGACACCGACGAGCTCTGAGACCCCGGTGACCGACACGCTGCGCGCAGACCTGCAGAATGCCGTCCGTCTACTCGAGGACGCCCGGACGGTGACTCTGCTGTGCCACGTGCAACCCGACGCCGACACCATCGGCAGTGCGCTCGCCCTGGCCATCGCGCTCTCGCGACGCGGCGCGCGGCCGACCGTGTCCTTCGCGGCGCCCGCCTCGTTGCCCGAGTCGATGATCGGTCTGCCGGGAGCGGAGTTCCTGGTGCCGCCCGCCGAGGTCCCGACGGACGCGGATTTGGTGGTCACCGTGGACGCCGGCAGTCGAGGCAGGCTCGGGTCGCTGGGTGACCGGTTGGACGGCGCCGTGTCCCTGGTCGTCGACCATCACCGGTCCAACACCTTCTACGGCACGCATCACGTGATCGATGCGAGTGCGGAGTCCACCACAGCGGTGGTCGCCGTGCTGTTCGACGAGTGGGGCGTCGAGATCGACCGGGACCTCGCGCACTGCCTGTTCGCCGGCCTCGTGACCGACACCGGATCGTTCCGCTGGGTCCGGCCGGGCTCCCACCTGCTGGCCGAGCGACTTCTCGCGACCGGGATCGACGGCGCCGCCATCTCGCGCCGCCTGCTCGACACCCACCCCTTCGCCTGGCTGCCGATGCTGGGCGCCGTCCTCGGCTCGGCGCGCCTGGTGCCGGACGCGGCCGGCTCGCGTGGGCTCGTCTACGCGATCGTGCGGCTCGAGGACTCTCGCGGACTGCGTCCCGAGGAGATCGAGAGCGTCGTGGACATCGTGCGCACCACCGCGGAGGCCGAGGTGGCCGCCGTGTTCAAGCAGAACGAGGCGGGCTGGGCCGTGTCGTTGCGCGCGAAGAGCAGTGTCGACGTCTCCGTCGTGGCGTCCGCGCTGGGTGGGGGCGGCCACAAGTTCTCCGCCGGCTACACCGCGACGGGCCCGATCGAGGACGACGTCGACGCCCTGGTCGCCGCGCTCGGGTGACCGATCGCTCCGCCGTGGACGGGCGGGTGTCCGCTCGCACCCTGTTCGGCCTCGCGTTCCCCGCACTCGGCGTCCTGGTGGCCGAGCCGCTGTACCTGCTCTTCGACTCCGCGGTGGTGGGTCGACTCGGTGCGCTCCCACTCGCGGGTCTGGCCGTCGGTGGCCTCGTTCTCGCCCAGGTGAGTACGCAGCTGACGTTTCTCTCGTACGGGACGACCGCGCGCGCGGCACGGCTGCACGGTGCGGGCCGGGACGACGACGCCCGCAACGAGGGCGTCCAGGCCACGTGGCTCGCAGTGGTGCTGGGCCTCCTGCTGATCCTGGTGGTCCAGCTCTTCGCGAACCCGATCCTGTCGGTGCTGGGCGGCGGGGGAGACATCACCGCCGAGGCCACCACGTGGCTCCGAGTCGGCGTGCTCGGCACCCCGTTGATCCTCGTCACGCTCGCCGGGAACGGGTGGATGCGCGGCGTGCAGGACACCGTGCGGCCGTTGCGGTACGTGGTGGCGGGGCTCGCACTGTCGGCCGTGCTGTGTCCCGTCCTCGTGCACGGTCTGATCGGCGTTCCGGCCCTCGGCCTCGTCGGGTCCGCCGTGGCCAACGTCATCGGCCAGGCCGTCGCAGCGACGCTGTTCGTCTCCGCCCTGATGCGCGGGCCGCGGACCCGCTCGCTCCGGCCGGATCTCGCGATCATCCGCCGCCAGCTCGTCCTCGGCCGGGACCTCGTGCTCCGCTCGTTCGCCTTCCAGGCCTGCTTCCTGTCCGCGGTGACCGTGGCGTCACGCTTCGGTGCCGGTGCGGTCGGGGCCCATCAGGTGGTTCTGCAGTTGTGGAATCTCGTCGCGTTGATGCTGGACTCGTTGGCCATCGCCGCACAGTCCCTGGTCGGCGCCGCGTTGGGAGCGGGCCGTGGCCGCGCCGCGTCGATGCTCGCCTCGCGGGTGACCGCGTGGTCCGTCGGTTTCGCCGTCGTGCTCGCAGGACTGTTCGCCGCCACCCACGCCGTGATCCCGCCGCTCTTCACGTCCGACTCGTCGACCCTGACGAGCATCGACGGCATCTGGTGGTTGTTCGTCGCGCTGATCCCCGTCGCCGGCGTCGTGTTCGCCCTCGACGGTGTGCTGCTCGGGGCCGGTGATGCCGCCTTCCTGCGGAACGCGACTCTCGCGAGCGCCGTCGTCGGATTCCTACCGCTGATCTGGCTCGCGGCGATCCTCGACTGGGGGTTGCCGGGAATCTGGGTGGGCCTGATGGTGTTCGTCAGCCTGAGAGCGGTCTCCGTGGTCTGGCGGACCGCGTCGGGCGCCTGGATCAGAACGGGGACCGATACCGTCGGGAGCCGAACATCAACCGCAGAAGGGTCGTGAGTGTGCCAGCCAAGTTGTGGGCCGTCAGCGACATCCACGTCGGTCACAAGGGCAACCGGCCCGTCACCGAGGCCATCGAACCGGAGAGCCCCGAGGACTGGCTGATCGTCGCCGGAGACGTGTCGGAGAAGACGGACGACATTCGCTGGGCGCTCGCCGAGCTGAAGTCGAAGTTCGACACCGTGATCTGGGTGCCGGGAAACCACGAGCTGTGGACCACGGTCAAGGACCCGGTACAGATGCACGGTGAGGCGCGCTACGACTACCTGGTCACGATGTGCCGGGAACTGGGTGTGCTGACGCCCGAGGACCCGTTCCCCGTGTGGGAGGGGGAGGTCGGGCAGGCCGGAGGCCGGTCGGGGTATTTGGGCCCCGTCACGCTGGTGCCGATGTTCGTGTTGTACGACTACTCTTTCCTGCCTGCGGGCACCACGAACAAGCTCGACGGTCTGGCGCTGGCGCGCAGCCGCAACGTGGTGGCCACCGACGAGTTCCTCATCACCCCGACGCCCTACGCGTCCCTCGACGCGTGGTGCGCGGCGCGGCTGGCGATCACCGAGAAGCGGTTGGCCGAGGTGGACACCTCGATCCCGACGGTGCTGATCAACCACTGGCCGCTGGTGCGGCAGCCCACCGAGGTGCTGTTCTATCCCGAGTTCGCCCTCTGGTGCGGAACCACGGCGACCAAGGACTGGCACACCCGCTACAACGCCCTGTGTGCGGTCTACGGCCACCTCCACATCCCACGGACGACGTACTACGACGGCGTGCGGTTCGAGGAAGTGTCGGTGGGCTACCCGCGCGAGTGGAAACGCCGCGGACTCCCGGATCAGGTGCTGCGACAGATCCTTCCGGTCCCCGAGTACCCGCCGGGATCGTTGAACAAGTTCGGCGGCCACTTCACGGTCACGCCGGAGATGGAAGCGGAAGTGGAGAAGATGCGAGCGGAGAAGCGACTGTGACGACGGCACGAGAGACCTCCCTGCTCGGCGGGCTGCTCGCGCGCGGCGTCGTCGCCGAGGAGCTGTTCGAGGATCCGCCCGGTCTCACCCCGCACCCCCGCGAGGCGCATCTCGTGGAGAAGGCCGTCGACAAGCGCAAGCGCGAGTTCACCTCGGCGCGGCACTGCGCCCGACTCGCGATGGGCCGGCTCGGACTCGAGCCCGGTCCGATCCTGCGCGGCGAGATGGGATCGCCGGTGTGGCCGGGCGGCGTCGTCGGCTCGCTCACGCACTGCGACGGCTATCGCGCCGCCGCCGTGGGCTACGCGTTGCAGGTCCGCTCGGTGGGCATCGACGCGGAACCGCACGAACCGCTGCCGGACGGCGTGCTGAAAGCCGTGAGCATCGAGGCCGAGCGTGAGGTCCTGGCCACCCGCACCGACGACGAGGTGCAGTGGGACAAATTGCTGTTCTGCGCGAAGGAGGCGACGTACAAGGCCTGGTACCCGCTGACCGGGCGGTGGCTCGGATTCGAGGACGCGCACATCACCTTCGAGCGCGATGCCGACTCGGCGGGACGCTCGACCGTCACCGGTACCTTCCGCTCCCGGCTGCTGGTCCCCGGCGACACCACCAGCGGCGCACCGCTCACCTCCTTCGACGGACGCTGGGCCGTCTCCGACGGCCTCGTCGTCACTGCGATCACGGTCTTCTGACGGCCGGCCTCCGGCCTTCCCGCGATCTTCTGACAGACTTCTCCCTCGTGCCAGCTCACCCCAAACCCCCCACAGGACTCGACGGCGCCGGACTTCTGGTGGTGGACAAGAGTGGCGGAGTCACCAGCCACGACGTCGTCTCCGCCTGTCGCAAGGCCTTGAAGACGCGCCGCATCGGACACGCCGGCACGCTCGATCCCATGGCGACGGGGGTGCTGGTGCTCGGTGTCGAGCGAGCGACCAAGATGCTGGGTCTGCTCTCGCTGACCACCAAGGAGTACACCGCGACCGTCCGCCTCGGAGCCGCCACCACCACCGACGACGCCGAGGGCGAGACGGTGTCGACGGCGGACACGAGTGCGGTGACGGACTCCGGGATCGACGAGGCCGTCGCCGCGCTGACCGGGAAGATCAGTCAGGTCCCGTCGAGTGTCAGCGCCATCAAGGTGGACGGCAAGCGCGCCCACGCTCTCGTTCGGGAGGGCGAGGACGTCGTGCTCGAACCGCGCACGGTCACCGTCTCCCGCTTCGACGTCCTGGAGCGTCGCCGGGGGAGCGACGTGATCGATCTGGACGTCCACGTCGAGTGCACGTCCGGGACCTACGTGCGGGCGCTCGCGCGAGACCTGGGTGCGTCCCTGGGCGTCGGCGGCCACCTGACCGCGTTGCGGCGCACCCGGGTCGGACCGTTCACGTTGGAGCACGCCCGCACTCTCGACGAGGTGCGGGACGACCCGCACGTGAGCCTCGACATCGACGCTGCCGCTCGCACGGCGTTCCCGCACCGGACGGTCACGTCGGACGAGGCCGAATCGTTGAGCCAGGGACGCTGGCTCGACCCGATCGGGATGCCCGGCATCTACGCGGCACTGGACGAGAACGGCCACACCATCGCCCTGGTGCAGGAACGCGGCAAGCGGGCCAGCACCGTGATGGTCGTGCGGCCGGCCACGCTGCGCCCCTGAGTTCGTCGGGGCGGTCCGGCGTCAGTCCGTGGTCATCCAGATCGCCTCGGCGGCAACATGACCCAGGTCGAGTACCGTGTCGGCCACCTGCACGGCCACGGTCCCGGCGAAGTCGCGGCGCTCGACCATCGTGATCGACAGGTCGAGGGTGATGCCGATGGAATCGAAGTACCGCAGCATGTCCGGATCCGAGTCGGAGATGCGGGTGACGTGGCCCTTCTGGCCCGCGACGAAATCGCTGAGCGGTACCGCCGGCGGCGCGGGAATGGTGCCGTCGATGGTAGGGATGGGATCACCGTGCGGGTCGCGTGACGGCCGACCGAGTTTGGCGTCGATGCGCTCGACGAGCAGGTCCGACACCGCGTGTTCGAGCACCTCGGCCTCGTCGTGCACCTCGTCCCAGCCGTAGCCCATCTCCTCGACCAGCCAGGTCTCGATGAGCCGATGCCTGCGGACCATGCCGATGGCGGCGCGCCGCCCGGCCTCGGTGAGCGTGATTGACCCGTAGCGGGCGTGGTCGACGAGGCCCTGATCGGCGAGTTTGCGTACCGCCTCGGAGACCGTGGACGGCGAGACGCACATCCGGGAGGCGAGCATCTTGGTGCTCACCGGCTCGTCGGAGTACTCGCTCGCGGTCCAGATGACCTTGAGGTAGTCCTGCGCGACGGTGGAGAGGGCAGGGGCTGGCACGCCGACAGCTTAGCCGTCGGTGCGCCGGACGTGACCGGTCGATCGTCGGCCCGTAGGCTCCTGGTCGTGGAGAGATGGCGAGGTCTCGACGATGTCCCGGCCGACTGGGGCAGATGTGTTCTGACGATCGGCGTGTTCGACGGCGTACACCGCGGCCACGCCCAATTGATCGACCGCGCCGTGACATCGGCGGCGGCACGCGGAGTGCCGAGTGTGCTCATGACCTTCGATCCGCATCCGATGGAAGTGGTGCGTCCGGGCAGTCACCCGGCCCAGCTGACCACCCTCACCCGGCGTGCCGAACTGGCCGAGGAACTGGGCATCGACGTCTTCTGCGTCATGCCTTTCACGCCGGAGTTCATGAAGCTCACCCCCGATCGCTACATCCACGACATCCTCGTCGAGCGGCTGCACGCCGCCGAGGTCGTGGTGGGGGAGAACTTCACGTTCGGCAAGAAGGCCGCCGGCAACGTCGCTCTGCTCCGGTCCGCCGGCACGCGGTTCGGGTTCGCGGTCGACGGTGTCACTCTGCTGGCCGAGGAGTCGGTCACGTTCTCCTCCACCTACATTCGTGCCTGCGTCGACGCCGGTGACGTCGCGGCCGCCGCCGACGCGCTCGGTCGACCCCACCGAGTCGAGGGCGTGGTGGTGCACGGTGACGGCCGTGGCCGCACCATCGGCTACCCCACGGCCAACGTCAAGCCGCCCATGCACGCCGCCATCCCGGCGGACGGGGTGTACGCGTCGTGGTTCACGGTGCTCGGGCCCGGACCGATCATGGGTACCGTGACTCCCGGAAAGCGTTGTCGCGCAGCGGTGTCGGTGGGGACCAATCCCACGTTCTCGGGGCGCACCCGCACGGTGGAGGCGTTCGTCCTGGACGGCGACGCCGATCTCTACGGGCAGCACGTCGCGGTGGACTTCGTCGAGCGTCTGCGCGGCATGGAGGCCTTCGCGTCGGTGGACGAGCTGATCGCGCAGATGGATCTCGACGTCGACCGCGCCCGCGACATCCTCGCCGCCCTGGACGCCTGAATGAAGAGGTGTCGTTCGGGCCTCGGCCACTGAGGTAGGATGGACGACTGTTGTTCGCTGCGGTCCGCGGCGGCTGCAACACCGCGCCCTCGGGTGCGGCACCATCCACGCGCGGACGGCACTGCATCAGGAGTTTCACTGTGGCTTTGACCACCGAACAGAAGAAGCAGATCCTCGGCGAGTACGGCGTCCACGAGACGGACACCGGATCGCCAGAAGCCCAGGTGGCGATGCTCACCAAGCGCATCCAGGATCTCACCGAGCACCTCAAGGTGCACAAGCACGATCACCACTCGCGTCGCGGCCTGCTGCTGCTCGTGGGTCGTCGTCGTCGTCTGCTCAAGTACGTGCAGAAGGTCGACGTCGCGCGGTACCGCTCGCTCATCGAGCGTCTGGGACTGCGTCGATAATTTCCGTCATGGTTCACGCGATCGCGCCGGCGAGGCAGCCCACGGCTGTTCCTCGTCGGCCGTTCGTCGTGGACCGGTAGTGTCACAGCAGTACTCCCTCTCCGGGAGTGCACAGCACCACAGGTAGGCCGCCGACTCGGCGGTGAGCACCATCAGCCGTTCGTCCCCGACACACGTCGCGGTGTCGGTCTTCGGTAGTGGTCTCTCGGTTTCCGGACGCGCGGAGCGCGACCCGGCCCGGGGGACTTCGATCGTGGGCCGCCTCCGCTCGCACGTCGACTCGGGGACGCCGCACCGGACCACCGGGTTCGAGTGCGCGCCCGGGTGGGCACGGCAAAGACGAGAGGACGAGAAGACTTCCATGTCAGAGACCACCACGAACACCGCAGCGGCCACCGAGGTCGACGAGGGCGTGTTCGAGACCACTGCCGTCATCGACAACGGGTCGTACGGCACCCGCACCATCCGCTTCGAGACCGGGCGGCTGGCCAAGCAGGCCGCCGGCGCCGTCGTCGCGTACCTGGACGACGAGACCATGCTGCTCTCGGCCACCAGCGCCTCGAAGCATCCCAAGGACCACTTCGACTTCTTCCCGCTCACGGTGGACGTCGAGGAGCGTATGTACGCCGCCGGCCGCATCCCCGGATCGTTCTTCCGTCGTGAGGGACGCCCCAGCACCGACGCCATCCTGACCTGTCGCCTGATCGACCGGCCGCTGCGTCCGACGTTCGTCGACGGACTGCGCAACGAGATCCAGGTCGTCATCACCGTGATGAGCCTCGATCCGAAGGACCTGTACGACGTCGTGGCCATCAACGCCGCGTCGGCGTCCACCCAGCTCGCGGGCCTGCCGTTCTCCGGCCCCATCGGCGGCGTCCGTGTCGCCCTGATCGACAAGCAGTGGGTCGCGTTCCCCACCAACGAGCAGCTCGAGAAGGCCGTGTTCAACATGGTCGTCGCCGGCCGCGTCGTCTCGGGCACCGGTGCGGACGCCGATGTCGCGATCATGATGGTCGAGGCCGAGGCGACCGAGAAGGTCATCGCCCTCATCGAGGACGGCGCGCAGGCGCCCACCGAGGCCATCGTGGCCGAGGGCCTCGAAGCGGCGAAGCCGTTCATCGCATCGCTGTGCGAGGCGCAGAAGCAGCTCGCCACGGCGGCCGCCAAGCCCACCGGCGACTTCCCGCTCTTCCCCGCGTACCAGTCCGACGTGTTCGAGGCCGTCGAGGGTGCGGCTCAGATCCCGCTCAACGAGGCGCTCACCATCGCCGGCAAGACCGAGCGCGAGAGCAAGCTCGACGAGGTCAAGAACCAGATCCTCACCAGCGTGGGCGACCGGTTCGAGGGCCGCGAGAAGGAGATCGGCGCAGCGTTCCGCTCGCTGACCAAGAAGCTCGTGCGTCAGCGCATCCTGCGCGACCAGTTCCGCATCGACGGCCGCGGCATCACGGACATCCGTGAGCTCTCCGCCGAGGTCGCCGTCATCCCGCGCGCCCACGGCAGCGCGTTGTTCGAGCGTGGCGAGACCCAGATCCTGGGCGTCACCACTCTCGACATGGTCAAGATGGCCCAGCAGATCGACTCGCTCGGACCCGAGACCAGCAAGCGCTACATGCACCACTACAACTTCCCGCCGTACTCCACCGGCGAGACCGGACGCGTCGGATCGCCGAAGCGTCGCGAGATCGGCCACGGAGCCCTCGCGGAGCGCGCGCTGCTCCCCGTGCTCCCCAGCCAGGAGGAGTTCCCCTACGCCATCCGTCAGGTCTCGGAGGCGCTCAGCTCCAACGGCTCCACGTCGATGGGCTCGGTCTGTGCGTCGACGCTGGGCATGCTCAACGCCGGTGTGCCGCTGAAGGCACCGGTCGCCGGCATCGCCATGGGTCTGGTCTCCGACCAGGTCGACGGTGAGACCCGCTACGTCGCCCTCACCGACATTCTCGGTGCGGAGGACGCGTTCGGCGACATGGACTTCAAGGTCGCCGGCACCCGCGAGTTCGTCACCGCCCTGCAGTTGGACACGAAGCTCGACGGCATCCCGTCGCAGGTTCTGGCCGGTGCGCTGTCGCAGGCCAAGGACGCGCGCGTCACGATCCTCGACGTCATGGCCGAGGCCATCGACGCTCCGGACGAGATGAGCCCGTACGCACCGCGCGTCACCGCGATCAAGGTCCCCGTGGACAAGATCGGCGAGGTCATCGGGCCCAAGGGCAAGATGATCAACTCGATCACCGAGCAGACCGGCGCCAACATCTCGATCGAGGATGACGGCACCGTCTACGTCGGTGCTGCGGACGGCCCGTCCGCACAGGCTGCGATCGACATGATCAACGCCATCGCGAACCCGCAGCTGCCCAAGGTCGGCGAGCGGTTCCTCGGAACCGTCGTCAAGACCACGGCATTCGGCGCGTTCGTCTCGCTGCTCCCCGGTCGTGACGGCCTGGTGCACATCTCCAAGCTGGGCAGCGGCAAGCGCATCAACAAGGTCGAGGACGTCGTCAGCGTCGGATCGAAGCTCCGCGTGGAGATCGCCGACATCGACAACCGCGGCAAGATCAGCCTCGTCCCGGTCGAGGACGACGCGGCAGCCGCCGCGCCGGCCGACGATCAGGTCGCCACCTCCGACGAGGTCAGCGCTGAGTAAGAAGTACACGAACGCGGCGGCGCGGTCTGCGGAGCTCTCGGGCTCCCGGCCGCGCCGCCGTGTGCGTACACCCGAACCGTCCGGCGTCCGCCGCACGGTGTTGCCGGGCGGCGTCCGAGTCGTCACGGAGTTCGTTCCCGGCGTGCGGTCCGCCTCGGTCGGCGTCTGGGTCGCCGTCGGTTCGCGCGACGAGGGCCGCACCGTCGCCGGTGCCGCGCACTTCCTCGAGCACCTGCTGTTCAAGGCCACCCCCACCCGTACGGCTCTGGACATCGCGCAGGTGATGGACGGAGTCGGCGGCGAGCTCAACGCGTTCACGTCCAAGGAGCACACGTGCTTCTACGCGCACGTGCTCGACGAGGACCTGCACCTCGGACTCGACCTGGTGGCGGACGTGGTGCTCCGCGGTCGCTGCCGCGCCGAGGACGTCGATGTCGAACGCCAGGTGGTGCTCGAGGAGATCTCGATGCGCGACGACGACCCCGAGGACCTGCTCGGTGACGCCTTCCTCACCGCGCTGTTCGGTGACCACCCCATCGGTCGTCCCGTCATCGGATCGGTGGAGTCCATCGAGTCCATGACGCGGAATCAGCTGCACTCGTTCCACACTCGGCGCTACACCCCGCCGCGCATGGTGGTGGCGGTCGCCGGCAACGTCGACCACGACGACGTGGTGGCGGGGGTCCGTCGCAGTTTCGCCGACCGGATCGCCGGTGCCGCCGAACCGGCACCGCGGCGTGGGGGAGCGGGCCGCATCACCGCGCGCCCGGCCCTGAGCCTGACGACGCGGGACAGTGAACAGGCGCACCTGTGCCTGGGCGTGCGGGCGTTCGGACGCCACGAGGGTCATCGGTGGGCGTTGTCGGTTCTGAACACCGCCATCGGTGGAGGGCTCAGTTCGCGTCTGTTCCAAGAGATCCGGGAGGAGCGCGGTCTCGCGTACTCGGTGTACTCGTCGGTAGACACGTTCTCCGACACGGGTGCGTTCTCGGTGTACGCCGGATGCCAGCCCGAGAATCTCGGCGAGGTCACCTCGGTGATCCGCGACGTGCTCGCGTCGGTGGCCACCGACGGCATCACGGACGCGGAGTGCGCTCGCGCGAAGGGGAGCATGCGCGGGGGACTGGTTCTCGGACTGGAGGATTCCGGATCGAGAATGAACCGGATCGGTCGCAGCGAGCTCAACTACGGCGACCACAGGTCGGTGGAGGAGACGCTCGCGCGCATCGATCAGGTGACCAACGACGAGGTCCGCGATGTCGCCCGGACCCTGCTGGCGCGGCCCATGGCGGCCGCCGTGGTCGGGCCGTTCTCGAAGGTGACGAAGCTCCCGGCCTCGGTACGCGGAGCCGTGGCCGGGAGCTGAGGCGTCTCAGGCCAGGTGAACGGTGGCCATCGCCTTGTGGCCGAGGATGCGCTTGCCCTTGTAGCGGGCGTCGATGGAGACCACCGCAGTCCGGGTCGCCTCGTCCTTCGACTTCACCGTGCCGTCGATGACGATCTCCGACTTGGACACCGGGTCGACCATGACAGGGCTGGTGAAGCGCACGGTGCAGTCCTTCAGGGCACCCGGGTCGCCGAGCCACTCGGACACGAAGCCGGTGCCGAGGCCCATGGTGAGCATGCCGTGGGCGACGACGGTGTCGAGCTCGAGCAGCGACGCGAAGTGGTCGCTCCAGTGCACGGGGTTGTTGTCGCCGACCACGCCCGCGTAGTTCACGAGATCGCCGCGCGAGAGCAGCACTGTCCTGGTGGGCAGTGCGTCGCCGACCGCCACGTCCTCGAAGCGCTGACGGGCATGGCCGGTGTGCGGGACGACGACGGGCGGGGCGTAGACCGTCTCGAGGTCGTCACCGCCGGGATTGACGTCGGCCACCTCGTCGGAGGTGGACAGGGTGAACATGCCGTTCATGACCATGCCGCGCGCGACGTCCGCGATGCTGTCGTCGCCGTCGTCGGCGCGCCCGATGAGCAGGGTGGTGTACGTGATCTGCGCCAGCTCGTTGCGCTGGTTGGTGATGACGGTCTTGGTCACCATCATGTCGCGGCCGACGACCGTGCGGAAGGAGTCGAGCGAGACGTCGCACGTGAGCCGGTCGCCCGCCAGGATCGGCGCGAAGTACTCGGCATGCTGGTCTGTCTGCAGCATCCGGCTGAGGTCGTATCCGGTGGCGATGCGCTCGAGCAGCTTCTGCTGGGCGATGATGCCGACCAGCGAGAAGAACGTGGGCGGCGCCATCAGCGCCGGATAGCCGACCTCGAGTGCGCCCTCCTCGGTCCAGTGGACCGGATGGAAGTCGCGGACGGCTTTCGCGTACTCCCGCACCTTCTCGCGGCCGACCTCGTAGTAGTCGTCGGCGCGGTAGTGGTAGCCCACCATGTCCAGCGCATGCTGCGCCGGGTCGAACGTGGTGTCGCTCGCGACGGCGTCGGTGGCCAGGATCTCGGCAGTCATGACGGCAACCTATCCCCGGCGACGAGCGCTGTGCAGTGCCAACGGAGTTCTCCGGGCTGATCACAGAAAAGCGACTTCGAGATTGTTATACGCACCCAATGCTGATCGGCATGCGGAGAATCAGGCCCCGAGGCTCTTCCTCATCCTGGTGAACGATCGGGCGTTGTTCATCGCCAGGACGGCGACGACGTCGTCCGCTCGCTCGTACACGGCGACGAACGAGCCGGCCTCCGGGTCGCCCTCGACCACGCGCACCGAATCGGTCGACTGGCGGCGGCCGGCGAACTGGATGCGAGAGCCGTACTGGTCCGACCAGAAATACGGAACACCGGACGGCGCGGGCTGCGCCCCCACGATCGACCGCGCCACTCGCCGAGCCTGGGTGACCGCGTGCGACCAGTGTTCGCTGCGATGGTGGTCCTGCAGCACCTCGTCGAACGCGCGAGCGCAGTCCCCGATCGCGTAGACGCCCGGAACGGTGGTGCGGCACTGCGCGTCGGTGACGAAACCGCCGTCGATGGCGAGGCCGGACGCTGCCGCCCACTCCGTGTTGGGGATCGATCCGATTCCGATCACCACGACGTCGGCGGGCAGTACCGTCCCGTCCCCGAGCAGGACGGAGGTGACGGCCCCGTCGCGGCCCTCGAGAGAGTCGACGGCGGCGCCGAGCAGGAGGGTCACGCCGTTCGCACGATGCAGATCGACGCAGACCTCCGCCATCGTCAGGCCGAGCGGGCCGGACAGGGGAGCGGTGGACGCCTCGACGATGGTGACGGAGATGCCGAGGCCGGCGGCCGTGGAGGCCACCTCGGCTCCGATGAATCCCGCGCCGATCACCACCATGGTGGTCGCCGTGGCCAGCGACGAGCGCAGTGCGGCGGCGTCGTCCAACGTGCGCAGCGTGTGAACGCCGCGGAGGTCGTCGGCGCCCAGCAGGGTCCGTGCGCGCGCGCCGGTCGCGATGACGACGACGTCGGCACTCACCTCCCGCCCGTCCGCGAGCTCCACGCTCCGCCCGGTCATGCCGACAGCCGGTGTCCCGAGCACCCAGTCGACGTCGAGCGCATCGGGTTCGGGAACGAGCCACGGGTCGGGAGCCGATCCCTGCAGGAAGGCCTTGGAGAGGGGCGGGCGATCGTACGGCAGGTGGGGCTCGTCGCCGACGACGGTGACGCGACCCGTGAACCCGTCCTCGCGGAGAGCGGTCGCGACGGTCGAGCCCGCGAGCGACGCCCCGACGACCAGGACGGAGTTCACCGTCTCGACGTCGGGCCTGTCGGGGGTCGTCACGAGCCGGGGAGGTCGAGCACGACCGCGCCGTCGACGACGTGCACCGCATATGTCCGAACGGGAGTCTTCGCCGGTGTGCCCGAGGGGGCGCCGGTCCGCAGATCGAAGCACGACTCGTGGAGCGGGCACTCGACCGCGCAGTTCTCCACCCATCCGTCGGCGAGCGAGGCGTCCTGGTGTGTGCACGTGTCGTCGATCGCGAAGAGGCCCTCCTCGGTGTGGAAGACGGAGATCGCGGTGTGACCCGGCGGGGTGACGGTGGCGACCTCGCCGACGGGGAGGGCCGATGCGGAGCAGACGGCGACGCGATGAACGGTGTCCGGCATGATGCCTCCCGCAAGTGTGACGATGTTGCGTCGATCGCAACTGTGATCGACCTGCGCAACAGGATGCACCAGGACGATCCACCACGTCAATCGCTGCACCGGTGTGTCGAACCACAGCGTGCCGGGTTGACAGTCCGGCCCGGGGCGTCGAGTCTGTGTTGCGTAAACCACCCATCGTTGCGCTGATCGCAACAGGTCCCAGGGGGACGCTCGTGACACCTCGTATCGTCGTCATCGGCGCCGGCATCGTCGGGACCTCCCTGGCGGACGAACTGACCGCCCGTGGGTGGACTGACGTCACCGTGCTCGACCAGGGGCCGCTGTTCTCCACCGGCGGATCCACCTCGCACGCCCCCGGGCTGGTGTTCCAGACGAATCCCTCGCGCTCCATGGCCTACTTCGCGGCCTACACGGCCGACAAGTTCCGCGCACTCACGCACGACGACGGGCCGTGCTTCGACACGCTCGGCGGCCTCGAGATCGCGACGACCGAAGCTCGGTGGACGGATCTGCAACGCAAGGCCGGGTGGGCGCGCTCGTGGGGCATCGAGGGACGGCTCGTCGACGCCGCGGCCGCAGCGGCTCTGCACCCGCTCGTGGACCCGGACGTCGTGCTCGGCGCGTTCCACACTCCGAGCGACGGTCTCGCCCGGGCGGTGCGGGCCGCCGAGATGCAGGCGCGTGCGGCGCAGGCCCGCGGGGCGGTGTTCCGGGGGGACAGTCCGGTGACCGAGATCCTCCAGGCGAGTGGACGTGTGACCGGAGTGCGGACCCCGCACGGCGACGTGCCGGCGGACATCGTCGTGTCGGCCGCGGGCTTCTGGGGTGCCGAGCTCGGGCGCACGGTGGGACTCACGGTTCCCCTGGTCCCGATGGCGCACCAGTACGCCTACACCGGACAGATCGAGGCGCTGGTCGGCCGGAACACCGGTGCGACGGACGCGGGTCTGCCGATCCTTCGTCATCAGGACGGCGACCTCTACTACCGGGAGCACGGGGATCGTCTCGGTATCGGCTACTACGGCCACGACCCGATGCCCGCGGACATGGGCGCGCTGTCGTGGGACGCGGACGGTGACGCGTCGTCCGTGGCGCCCCCACCGATGCCGTCGATGCTGCCGTTCACCGAGGACGATTTCGCGCCGGCCTGGCGTGAGTCCGCGAGAGTGCTTCCGGCGCTGCGGGAGTCGAAGGTCGAATCCGGATTCAACGGCATCTTCTCCTTCACTCCCGACGGTCACTCGATCGTCGGGGAGCACCGGGATCTGGCCGGCTTCTGGGTGGCGGAGGCGGTGTGGGTGACACACTCCGCCGGTATCGCGCGCGCTCTCGCCCAGACCCTGATCGACGGCGCCTCGGAGATCGACCTCCACGAGTCCGATCTGTATCGCTTCGAATCGGTCGAGCGCAGTCCCGCCTTCATCGCCGCGACCAGCGCGCAGGCGTTCGTGGAGGTGTACGACATCGTGCACCCCCGCCAGCAGCGCACGGCGCTGCGAGGACTGCGGCGCAGCCCGTTCCACGCCGCGGAGGTCGCGCTGGACGCCCGCTTCGTCCAGGGCGGAGGCTGGGAGCGCCCCGCCTGGTACGAGAGCAACGCAGGCGAACTCGCGGCGCTCCTCGAGACCGGGTTCCACCTTCCGGTCCGCGACGAGTGGTCCGCGCGTCACTTCTCCGACATCGCCGTGGCCGAGGCCGCGGTGACGAGGAGCCGGGTCGCGATGTACGACATGACACCGCTCACCCGGTACGACGTGGAGGGACCCGGCGCAGCCCACTTCCTGCAGCACCTCACCACCAACGACGTGGACACCGCGATCGGCCGTGTCACCTACACGCTGATGCTCGACGAGAGAGGCGGGATCCGCAGCGACCTCACGGTCGCGCGACTCGGCGCCGATCACTATCGCGTCGGAGCGAACGGTCCACTCGACCTCGATGCGATGCTGCGCCGCACCAGGGCGGGAACGCCCGACGGTCCGGTGACGGTGCGGGACGTCACTGGAGCGACGTGTTGTGTCGGAGTGTGGGGTCCCCGTGCCCGCGCGATGGTGGCACCGCTGGCCGACGCGGATTTGGGACACAAGGCCTTCGGCTACTTCCGCGCCGTGCGGACGTACGTCGGTGCGATTCCCGTGATCATGATGCGGGTGTCGTACGTCGGCGAACTCGGGTGGGAGATCTACACCGACGCCGAGTACGGCGGCGCCCTGTGGGACCTGTTGTGGGAGGCCGGGTCCGACCACGGGGTGATCGCTGCCGGTCGGCTCGCGTTCGACAGCCTGCGACTCGAGAAGGGGTACCGCGCGTGGGGGCACGACATGACCTCCGAGGACACCCCGGCCGACGCGGGCGTCGAGTTCGCCGTCAAGGACGCCACGGACTTCGTCGGTCGGTCGGCCCTGGCCGCTCGGCCCGCGACGCGACGGCTGCGGACCCTCGTGTTCGACGACCCGGACGCCGTGGTGCTCGGGAAGGAGCCGGTCTCTCTCGACGGCACGGTCGTCGGGTACGTCACGAGCGCGGGATGGTCGGCGACCCTCGGGCGGTGCGTCGCGTACGCCTGGCTTCCGCTGGACACTCCACTCGGCACCGCGGTGTCGGTGACCTACTTCGCCGCCGCACTGGGTGCGACGGTGTCCGACGACGCGGTCGTCGATCCCGCCGGACAGCTGATCAGGAGATGAACCACGTGAGCTACGACGTCATCGTCATCGGACTCGGCGGCATGGGCAGCGCCGCCGCCTTCCATCTGGCCGACCGCGGACAGCGGGTGCTGGGACTCGAGAAGTTCACCCCCGCCCACGACAAGGGATCGAGCCACGGCGGATCGCGGATCATCCGGCAGTCCTACTTCGAGGACCCGGCCTACGTCCCGCTCCTCCTGCGGTCCTACGAACTGTGGGACGAACTGAGGAGCATGTCCGGGAAGGAGGTGCATCGGATCACCGGAGGACTGTTCCTCGGGCGCGAGAGCTCGGTGACGTTCTCGGGCTCGCTGCTGGCGTCACGGCAATGGTCGCTGCCGCACGAGATCCTGGACGCCGCGCAGGTGCGCGAGGCGTTCCCCACCTTCGATCCCGACCCCGACGAGGTGGCACTGTTCGAGGCCGCCGCGGGTTTCGCGAGGCCCGAACTCACCGTTCAGGCCCATCTGGACCTCGCCGAGAACCGCGGTGCGACATTGCAGTTCGGTGAGACGGTGCTCGGCTGGGAGGAGTCGGGGGACGGTGTCACCGTCACCACCGACAAGGGGACCCACACGGCGGGCCAGGTGGTGATCTGCCCCGGTGCCTGGGCGCCGCAGTTGCTCGAGCAGTTCGCGGTACCGATCGTCGTCGAGCGCCAGGTACTGCACTGGTTCGGCGCGAGCGCCGGTACCGCCGCGTACGAGAACAATCCGATCTTCATCCACGAGGCCGCGGACGGTATGCAGGACTACGGTTTCCCGGCGATCGACGGTCCCGACGGCGGCGTCAAGGTGGCCTTCTTCCGCAAGGGCATCGAGTGCACGCCGGACACCATCGACCGTACGGTGCACCCGAACGAGATCGAGGCGATGCAGACCCGGGTGCGGCAGACGGTGCCCGGCCTCGACGGGCCGAGCGTGCACTCCGCGACGTGCATGTACTCCAACACTCCGGACGAGCACTTCGTCATCGCGCGGCACCCCGACGCCACCAACGTCACCGTCGCGTGCGGGTTCTCCGGCCACGGTTTCAAGTTCGTGCCCGTCGTCGGTGAGATCCTGGCCGACCTCGCTACCACCGGGACGACCGCGCACCCCATCACCCTCTTCGATCCCCGCCGATTGGTGACCGTATGACAAGCGCCGCGCCCCGCACTCAGTCGTTGATCCCCACTCTCCCCGGATCCTGGTACACCAGCGCGGAGACGTTCCTGGCCGAGCAGGAGCACGTGTTCGAGACGATGTGGTTCTGCGCCGTCCGCAGTGCCGATCTCGCGGCACCCGGCGCCTTCCGCCGCGTCGACGTGGGCCGCGAGAGCGTGCTGGTGGTGCGCGGGCGTGACGGGGCCCTGCGCGCGTTCCTCAACGTGTGCCGCCACCGCGGCGCACAGATCTGCACGGAGGAGTCGGGCCAGGTCAAGCGTAATCTGCAGTGTCCGTACCACGCCTGGACGTACGGGCTGGACGGGAAGCTCGTGGCCGCTCCCAATCTGTCCGCGTTGTCGGACGGGTCCGGTGCCCCGCTCGACCGTACGGAGTGGGGTCTGATCCCGGTCGCGCTCCGGGAGTGGCTCGGCTACGCGTGGCTGTGCCTTGCGGACGAGCCGCCGTCCTTCGAGGACGAGGTGATCGGCGCGGTCACCGAGCGGCTCGGCGACCCGACGGCCATCGACCGGTACGACATGCCGTCTCTCGAACTCGGTCGCCGCGAGGTCTACGACGTGGCGGCCAACTGGAAGCTGATCGTCGAGAACTTCATGGAGTGTTATCACTGCGCCACGATCCACCCGGAGCTGACCGAGGTCCTCCCCGAGTTCGCGGACGGGCTCGCGGCCCAGTACTTCGTCGGCCACGGTGCGGAGTTCGGCGCGGAGATCGACGGATTCACCGTGGACGGGTCCGCGGGGTTCGGCGCCCTGCCGACGCTCTCGGAGGATCAGGACCGGCGGTACTACGCCATCACGATCAAGCCGACCGTCTTCGTCAACCTGGTTCCCGACCACGTGATCCTGCACCGCATGTACCCGGTGTCCGCGGACCGCACCGTCGTCGAGTGCGACTGGCTGTACACGCGGGACGTCGTCGAGTCCGGCCGCGACGTCAGCCGATCGGTCGAGTTGTTCCATCGCGTCAACATGCAGGATTTCGACGCATGTGAGCGAACCCAACCGGCGATGAGCTCACGGGCATACCGTGACGGTGGCGTTCTGGTGCCGGCCGAGCATCACATCGGGCTCTTCCACGACTGGCTGGCGGAACGCCTGCGGGAGGACGGGCGCCTGCAGGGGTGACCGATCGGTGAAAGGGTGGGGCAGTGAATCAACAGACCGAGCACGACGTCGATCCGACACTGTTCGAGCGCGTTCTCCTCATCGGGGGTGAGTGGGTTCCTGCCACCTCGGGGGAGACCCGAGACTGCATCGACCCCGCGACCGGTCGCGTCCTGGTGTCGGTCGACGAGGCCTCGCCGGACGACGCCCGCGCCGCCGTCGCCGCGGCCCGTGCCACCTTCGATCGCGGCGACTGGCCCGCCACCCCGGTCGCGGAACGCTGTGCGGTGCTCGACCGCGTGGCGGATCTCCTGCAGCGCGACAAGGAGCGACTGTCGGTCATCGAGACCCTCGACACCGGGAAGACGTTGGCGGAGAGCCGCATCGACATCGACGACGTCACCTCGGTGTTCCGGTACTACGCTCAGCTCGCCGCCGTCTCGAGCGATCGTCTCGTCGACGTGGGTGATCCTGCGGTCATCTCGCGCGTGGTGCACGAGCCGATCGGTGTCTGCGTGATGATCGCGCCCTGGAACTACCCTCTGCTGCAGATCTCGTGGAAGATCGCGCCTGCGCTGGCTGCCGGCTGCACGATGGTGCTCAAGCCGAGCGAGGTCACCCCGCTGAGCACCATCGCGTTCACCCACCTGCTGGAGGAAGCGGGGGTGCCGGACGGTGTCGTCAATCTGGTGCAGGGCAGCGGCGCGACCATCGGGCCGGCGCTCACGGACAATCCGGACGTCGACTTCGTATCGTTCACCGGTGGACTGGCGACCGGCAGTGCGATCCTCGCGAGTGCCGCGCCGCACGTGACCAAGGTGGCGGTGGAACTCGGGGGCAAGAATCCGCACATCGTGTTCGCGGACGCCGCCGACGAGGACACGTTCGACGCCTCCGTCGACCAGGTGCTCACCGGCGTCTTCCTGCACTCCGGCCAGGTGTGTTCGGCCGGAACACGTCTCATCGTCGAGGACTCGGTGGCGGATCGGTTCGTCGACGAGATCGTGCGCCGCGCCGAAGCCATCCGGATGGGACCGGGAACGGACCCGTCCAGCGAGACGGGGCCACTGGTCTCCACGACTCAACGCGACAAGATGGAGGCGTTCGTCGAGACCGCCCTCGCGGAGGGTGCAGTTCTGCGCACGGGCGGCCGCGCACCGTCCGATCCGGCTCTGGCGGACGGAAGTTACTTCCTGCCCACGGTGTTCGACCACTGCTCTCGTGAGATGGACATCGTGCAGCTCGAGACGTTCGGGCCCATACTGACCGTCGAACGGTTCACCACCGAGGAAGAGGCACTGCGACTGGGCAACGACACGGACTACGGTCTCGCGGCCGGTGTGCGCACCACCGATCCCGAACGCGGCGAACGCATGGTGCGCGGGCTGCGACACGGAACCGTGTGGCTCAACGACTTCGGGTACTACACGGCCGCGGCCGAGTGGGGCGGTTTCAAGAAGTCGGGCAACGGGCGCGAACTCGGGCCCGCGGGACTCCACGAGTACCAGGAGACCAAGCACATCTGGAACAACACCGCAGCACCTCGGGCGGACTGGTTCGGCACCGGCGGGTAGGCCGGAGGCCGGCCGGGGCCGGCGGGTAGGCCGGAGGCCGGCCGGGGTCGGACGAGCTAGTTTCTTCCATTCTCACGTGAGCGAGGCGACATGGTGTCTTCCACTTCCGACGTCGAGGACGGCGGTCTCGGCGATTTCGGATACAAGGAATCTCTCGACCGCAGTCTGGGCAAGTTCGCGAGTTTCGCGGCCGGCGTCAGCTACATCTCGATCCTGACCGGCACGTTCCAGCTGTTCTACTTCGGATTCGGGTCCGCGGGCCCGGCTTATCTGTGGTCCTGGCCCATCGTCTTCGTCGGGCAGATGGCCGTGGCGCTGTGTTTCATGGAACTCGCGGCCAAGTATCCGGTGGCGGGCTCGGTCTACAACTGGGCGAAGCTGCTCGGCAGCCGCATCGTCGGATGGTCGTCGGGGTGGCTCATGCTCACCGCGTCGATCGTCACGTTGTCGGCGGTGGTGCTCGCCCTGCAGGTGAACCTGCCTCGGTTGTGGTCCGGCTTCCAGCTCATCGGGGACGGCACGGGGGAGTACGACTACGCCACCAATGCCGTCGTTCTCGGCACCATCATGATCGCGTTCACGACTCTGGTGAACGCCGCGGGCATCCGGTTGATGGCGCGGATCAACAGTGCCGGCGTCTTCATCGAACTCGTCGCGGCCGTGCTCATCGCCGTGATCCTGGCGTTCAACATTCAGCGCGGCCCGGAGATCTTCTTCTCCACCAACGGGTACGGAACCGAGGAGAGTGCCGGGTACCTGGGCGCGTTCCTCGTGGCGTCGCTGGCGTCGGGCTACGTGATGTACGGCTTCGACACGGCGAGCTCGCTCGGTGAGGAGACCGTCGAACCGCGGCGTACCGCCCCCAAGGCGATCCTGCGGGCCATCCTCGCGTCGTTCGTCATCGGCGGCGCCATCCTCGTGTTCGCCGTCATGGCGGCGCCGGATCTGAACGATCCCGAGCTGGGCACGCCGCAGGGTGGACTGCAGTCCATCGTCACCTCGGTGCTGTCCGGACCCCTGGGAACGGTGTTCCTGATCTGCATCCTGGTGGCCGTCACGGTGTGCTCGCTCGCGGTGCACACGGCGGCGATCCGCCTCACCTTCGCGATGGCGCGCGACAACGCGCTGCCGTTCGGCGAGCGGCTGGCCACCGTGCATCCGAAGTACCAGACGCCCGTGGTGCCCGCCGTCGTGATCGGTCTGCTCTCGATCCTGATCCTGGTGATCAACGTGGGGCAGCCCAAGATCTTCACGGTGCTCACGTCGATCGCGATCATCATGATCTACCTGGCGTATCTGATGGTCACGGGACCGCTCTTGAAGAAGCGACTGAAGGGCGAGTGGCCGCCGAAGGACCTGAAGGAGGGTGGCTACTTCACGATGGGTCGCTGGGGTCTGCCCGTCAACATCTTTGCGGTCGTGTGGGGCGCCGGTATGGCGCTGAATCTGGCGTGGCCGCGCGAAGCCGTCTACGGGACACCCTGGTACAACACCTGGGGTGCGTTCGTCTACATCGGTGTCATCCTCGGGCTCGGATATCTGTGGTACTTCACCGTCGGTCGCGGACACATCGGTACGTTGACGTCACACGCAGCGACCACCACAGCGGGTACGGCGGAAGGCGAGAAGGTATGACGGACGCGATCTTCGACTACGTCATCGCGGGCGGTGGAACAGCGGGATGTGTTCTCGCCGCACGCCTCAGCGAGGATCCCACCGTGACCGTGTGTCTGGTCGAGGCGGGACCCACGGACGTCGGGAACGACGACATTCTGGTGCTCGACCGGTGGATGCATCTGCTCGACTCCGGCTACGACTGGGACTATCCCGTCGAGCCGCAGGAACGCGGCAACAGCTTCATGCGCCACGCGCGGGCGAAGGTGTTGGGCGGCTGCTCGTCTCACAACTCGTGCATCGCGTTCCATCCACCGGCCGGGATCCTGGACGACTGGGAGGCCATGGGCGCCACGGGCTGGAACGCCGAGTCGATCCTCCCGTACGTCTCGCGCGTCACCGGACCGGTGACGCTGCGGGACGTTCCGCCACTCGATCCGTGTGGTGCCGCCGTCCTCGAGTCCGCGGCCGGCGTGGGACTGCCGACCGTGCAGTTCAATCGCGGTGAGACGGTGCTCAACGGGGCCGGCTGGTTCCAGATCAACTCGTCCGACGACGGGTTGCGCATGTCCACCTCGCACGCGTACCTGCATCCGATCATGGCGACGCGCCCCAATCTCGAGGTCCGCACGGGTTGCTGGGTCAGCGAGATCGTCATCGACGACTCGCTCACGGCCACCGGAGTGCGGTATCAGCGTCCTGATCTGACGGGGCACGACGTCGTCTCCGCACGCCGTGAGGTCATCGTCACCGCGGGTGCGATCGACACTCCGAAACTGTTGATGCTGTCGGGAATCGGGCCCTCGGTGCACCTGCGCGAGATGGGGATTCCGGTGCGTGTCGACTCGGCGGGCGTCGGCGCGAACCTCGACGACCACGTCGAGGGCCTGGTGTTCTGGGAGGCGTCGAAGCCGATGGTCACCACGTCGTCGCAGTGGTGGGAGATCGGCCTGTTCGCCACGACCGAGGACGATCTGACGTATCCGGACGTGATGATGCACTACGGCAGCGTGCCGTTCGACATGAACACCCTGCGCTGGGGCTACCCCACCACGGACAACGGCTTCTGCCTGACTCCCAATGTGACACAGGGCCGTTCACGCGGAACCGTCCGACTGCGCTCACGCGATTTCCGTGATCGCGCCAAGGTCGATCCGCGGTACTTCACCGACAGCGAGGGGCACGACGACCGCGTGATGCTCGCGGGTCTCAAGCTCGCTCGACGCATCGCCGACCAGCCGCAGCTGAAGGACTGGATCGCCCGCGAGTTGGCGCCGGGGCCGGACGCCGTCACCGACGACGATCTCCTCGACTACGTGCATCGCACTCACAACACCGTGTATCACCCGGCCGGCACCGCGAAGATGGGTGCCGCGTCGGATCCGATGGCGGTGCTCGATCCCGAATTGCGCGTCAAGGGCGTGCACAATCTGCGGGTGGTCGATGCGTCGGCGATGCCGAAGCTGCCGGCGGTGAACCCGAACATCACGGTGATGACGATGGCGGAACGGTGTGCCGACCTCGTCACCGGCTGACACGCTCGCAGAATTCCTCGCCGGTCACTCGCCGTTCGACTCGCTGACCAGAAGCGATCTCGCCGATCTGGCGGCGACGGCGTCCACCGCCGAGTACGCGGCGGGCGACGTCGTGGTCGGACCGGGTGTCGACGACATCGACGCGGTGTGGGTGGTGTGGTCCGGCAGCGTCGACCTGCTGCACCCCGACGACGTCGACGGCGCCGCGCCGCTCGACACGATCGAGCCGGGTGGGCTGTTCGGCTTCTCGGCCATGCTCGTCGGTCTGCGCACGACCTTCACGGCGACGGCGGCGCGGCCGTCGGTCGTCGTGCGCCTGCCGGGTCCGTCCGTGCGACCGGTGTTCGCGAGCCCCGCGGGCGTGACGTACCTGGCTCGCACGATCGCGCAGTCCTTCGGCGGCCGGTCCATCGCCTCACCGAGTCCCGACGGCGCCGGTCTGTCGGCGGCGCCCGGCGGCACCGCGGCCGCCCTCGTGCGTCGTGCGGCGGCGACCGTGGACGCCGACACCTCGATCCGCGACGCGGTCTGCCTGATGACGGAGCGCGGGTCGTCGTGCGTGGTGATCCCGACGACGCGGGGCCGGTACGGCATCTTCACCGATCGAGACCTGCGGACGCGGGTGGTCGCCGCCGGTGTGCCGGTGGACACACGGATCGGATCCGTCATGACAGTGCCCGCGGCCGTGGTGGACGCGGACCGGACGCCCACCGGCGTCCTGCTCGAGATGCTCGAGCTCGGCGTGCAACACATGCCGGTCGTCGATGTCCGGGGCGGTCTGGTCGGTGTCCTCGAGAGCGCCGATCTGCTGGCCAACTCGACCACCCGCAGCTTCTCGTTGCGTCGGCACGTCGAGGCAGCCGAGTCCACCGACGCGTTGATCGGGGTGAGTGCGGGTCTGCGTCCGCTGATCGTCGACCTGTGGCGCACCGGGACCACCGCGGGGGCCGCGTCCGGGATCCTGTCCGTGGTGGTGGACGCCCTCGTCCGTCGTGCCGTGGAGCTGGCGATCGCGGCATCGCCGACCCCGCTGCGCGGCCGAGATCTCGCGTGGTTGTCGCTGGGAAGCGTCGGACGACGGGAGGCGATGCCGTCGTCCGACGTCGACAGCGCGTTGTCGTGGAGGGACGGCCTCGCCGGCCGAGAGGAGGCGCTCCGCGGCCTTGCCCGCGCCGTGCACCGCACGCTCGACGCCTGTGGACTGCCCGCCGACACCAACAACGCGATCGCGTCCAGCCCCCGCTTCGCCCGATCGGCCTCCGCGTGGCGCGCCGCCGCGAGCGGCTGGCTCGACGACCCCCTGGGCGATCGCGGCATCGTCATGTCCTCGCTCCTGGTCGACGGCCGGGTGGTGTGGGGCGATCCCGATCTCCACTCGGTTCCGGACGCGTACCGCGAGATGGCCGTCGAGCATCCCGAGGCACTGCGGCTCCAGCTCCGCGATGCGCTGGCCACCCGAGCACGGGTGCGGTCGGTGCGGGACGTGCTCGCGCGGCGCGGCACGACGGTGGATCTCAAGTCGCACGCGGTGTCGCCGATCGTGAACCTGGCGCGGTGGGGCGGTATGAGTGTCGGCGTCGCCTGCGCGTCGACACCCGCCCGGCTGACCGCGGCGGCGGGCAACGGATTGCTGTCGGAACCGGACTCACGCGTGCTCGTCGACGTGTTCGAGCGGCTGCAGCACCTGCGTTTCGGCCATCAGGTGAACTGCCTGAGCGACGGACGCACCCCGACGGACGTCGTGGCCCTCGGTGAGCTGACACCCCTCGAGCGCAGCATGGTGATGGACGCGATCCGGGAGATCGCGTCGGTCCAGCGCAGGGTGGGCCACGTGGCGTCCACCGTCGGTGTCCCCGTGCCCCGCGCGGTGCGCGACCGCTGACACCCGGTGCCGGATAGAATCGGACACCATCATGGCTTCTTCCGAGATCTCCGTGTCCGACACGTCCGGCACCGACGACGGCGACGACGCGGGGAGAGCGGTGACGCGCGGTACCGCGGTGCAGTCGGTCGACCGCGCTCTCGAGGTCCTCGAGATCGTCGCTCGACTCGGGACGGCCGGTGTCACGGCCATCGCCGACGAACTCGGGGTGCACAAGTCCACCGTCTCGCGGCTGCTGGGGGTGTTGGACGCCCGCGGCTTCGTGGAGCAGGTGGGTGAACGGGGCAAGTACCGGCTGGGGTTCACCATCGTCCGCCTCGCCGGGTCCGCGACGGCCGAACGCGACCTCGCGAAGGCAGCGCAGGGCATCTGCGACATGTTGGCCGAGAAGGTGGGGGAGACCACCAACCTCGCGGTGCTCGACGAGGACCGCGCCGTGAACATCGTCAAGGCTCGGTCCGAGTCCGAGGTCGCGCTGCGTACGTGGGTGGGCCAGGGCAGCCCGGTCCACGCCACGTCGAGCGGGAAGATTCTCCTCAGCGGATTGTCGCGGGACGAGGTACGTCGGCGCCTCCCGTCCCGGTTGGACTCCTTCACGGAGACCACGGTGACCTCGTCGACCGCGCTGGAGCAGGAGCTCGAGGCGGTGCGCTCGCGGGGCTGGGCCTCAGTGCGTGAGGAACTCGAGATCGGTCTGAACGCGGTGTCCGCGCCCGTGCGTGACCACACCGGGGACGTCGTGGCTGCGCTCAGCGTCTCGGGTCCGGCCTACCGGCTCGAACCGGACGACTTCGCGTCCGTCGCGGCGGACGCGATGAGTGCGGCCCTCGAGATCAGCCGCAAGCTGGGATACGGCGGCGACTGACACCGTGACTTCTCACAGTCTCGGGGGTGAGTGTTACGAATGGAAACATACTTCAGGTATGGTTATGGAGTCCTTGACCTGATCGCCGATAGTTTCCTCGGCAGTTGGCGGTGTTGCGGTATGACCGGTCTCCATCCGCGCGGCGTGCTCGACGCACCGCCGTCGTCGGCGCTCCAGAGCGGTATCGTCGCCGCGATCGACGCGGTGGCGCGGCGGAACCCGTCGAGTCTCGCGCTGGTCTCACCCGCCGACTCGATCACCTACGGCGAGCTCGCCGTGGCCGCCAGAAACCGCGGAGCCGCGCTGCGCCGTGCCCACGCCGGCGACCGCGTCCCGCTCGCCGTACTCGCCGACGGCTCGGTCGACGCGGTCACCTCCGTCCTGGCCGTCCTCGCCTCCGGACATCCCCTGTTCGCCGTCGACGCCGAACTTCCCGACGTGCTCCGCGCGCACGCCTGCGCGGCCGTCGGTGCCGTACCGGCCGCGTCGGTGACGTTCGATGCTCGTCGCGACGCCGTCGTGGATCACGAGGGTGTCTGGTGGGAGTCGACCGCCTGGGATCAGGGTCTCACCGAAGCCGGCCGGCCCACCGCACTCGACACCTGGCGGCCCGCCCTCGTCGCGCTCGGTCCGGGCACGACCGGACGCGTCACCGTCACGCACGAGGAGTTGGCCGCGTCGGTGTCCGATCTCGCCGTCCGTGCGGGTCTCGCGCCGGGCACTCTCTTCGACCTGTCCCACCCGTCGGCCTCGGTCGCGGGTCTCGTCGGACTTCTGGCCGGTCTGGTCACCGGCTGCACCGTCAGCGCGCCCGGACGGGGATTTCCCGCGGCGGTGTGACGCCCGGGCCTCCGGTGCGATGCACGTCCGCGTCCCTCGGGGCACACTGTGGCGGTGACCGACGCCGCAGATCAGCCTGCACACCCGACCGTCGAGCACTCTCGGCTCGCCGAATCGCCCGGAGCACAGAGCGCCTGGCGTACCTGGGGCCCGTATCTCGCGGGCCGTCAGTGGGGCACCGTGCGCGAGGACTACTCCGAGGACGGCAACGCCTGGGAGTCCTTCCCCTTCGACCACGCCCGCTCGCGCGCCTACCGATGGGGCGAGGACGGCCTCGGGGGCATCTGCGACCGCTTCGGCTTCCTCAATTTCTCGGTGGCCCTGTGGAACCGGCGCGATCCGATCCTCAAGGAGCGGCTGTTCGGACTCACCAACGGTGAGGGCAATCACGGCGAGGACGCCAAGGAGTACTGGTGGGCGCTCGACGGAACGCCCACCCACAGCTGGATGACGTGGCTCTACCGCTACCCGCAGGCCGAGTACCCCTACGAGGGGCTGCGTGAGGCGAGCCGCGCGCGCACACGCATGGACCGCGAGTTCGAACTGGCCGACACCGGGGTGCTGGACGAGAACCGGTTCTTCGACGTGGTCGTCACCTACGCCAAGGCGTCGCCGGACGACGTGTGCATCGTCGTCGACGTCACCAATCACGGGCCCGAGGCCGCATCGGTCGACGTGGTGCCGCATCTGTGGTTGCGCAACACGTGGTCCTGGGGGCGCGACGATCGCACCGCCTCCATCGTCGACGTCACGGCGGACGCGCTTCCCGGTGACATGGCCGTGGTGCGTGCGGAGCACGGTTTTCTCGGCCGGTACCACCTCGCCGCTCAGGGTGATGCGCGAGTGCTGTTCTGCGACAACGAGACCAATGCGGTGGAGCTGTTCGGCGCCGCGGAGAACCTCTCGGCCTGGACGAAGGACGGCATCGGGCGGCGCATCGTCGAGGGCGACGAGTCGGCCGTCAATCCGGACGGCACGGGGACGAAGAGTGCGTTCTGGTATTCGCTCGACGACGTGGCGCCCGGCGAGACCCGCAGCATCCGTCTCCGGTTGAGCACCGCGGTGCCGGACTCGTTCACGTTCGGCCCCGGCTTCGACGCGGTCCTCGCCGACCGACGGTACGAGGCGGACCAGTTCTACGACCACGTCATCGGCCCGGATCTGTCCGCGGCCGACCGCCACGTCGCACGGCGCGCCTACGCCGGCCTGCTGTGGTGCAAACAGCTCTACCGCTACGACGTACGCGAGTGGGCGCAGGGTGATCCGGTGGGAGCGTCGGCGCCGCAGTCGCGACTCGACGCGACCGCCCGCAACCATGCCTGGTCGCACTTCTCGCTCGCGGACGTCGTCTCCATGCCGGACGAGTGGGAGTACCCGTGGTTCGCCGCATGGGATCTCGCCTTCCACACCATCCCGCTGGCGCACGTCGACCCGGACTTCGCCAAGGAACAGCTCGTGCTCATGTGTCGCGAGTGGGCGATGCACCCCAACGGTCAACTGCCCGCGTACGAGTGGGAGTTCGGAGACGTCAACCCGCCGGTCCACGCGTGGGCGGTGTGGCAGGTCTACCGCATCGACGGACACCGCGACCGTGAGTTCCTGGTCCGGGTGTTCACCAAGCTGCTGTTGAACTTCTCGTGGTGGGTCAACCGCAAGGACGCGGGCGGCTCCAACATCTTCGAGGGCGGCTTCCTCGGGATGGACAACATCGGGATGTTCAACCGCTCGGAGCCACTGCCTCCCGGTTTCCGACTCGAGCAGTCCGACGCGACCAGTTGGATGGCGTTCTACTGCCAGCAGATGTTCAAGATCGCGATCGAACTGGCACGCCACGACTCCGCCTGGGACGACGTCGCGACGAAGTTCTTCGCGCATTTCCTGTCCATCGCGGAGGCCGTGGGATCCTTCGGGTCGGCGCAGATGTCGCTGTGGCACGAGGAGGACGGATTCTTCTACGACGTCCTCGCCCCACCGCACGGTGACGCGGTGCCGCTGCGGGTGCGCTCGATGGTGGGCCTCCTGCCGATCCTGGGGGCCACCGAGATCCCGTCGTGGGTGCCGAAGGAGTGTCCGGACCTGACGTCTCGCTTGCGGTGGTTGCAGCACCGGAGACCGGATCTGGTGTCCCCGATGATGTCGCGCAACGACAACGGGACCTGGCGCATGCTCCTCGCCCTCGTCGATCCCGATCGGCTGCGGCGCATCCTCGAGCGCATGTTCGACAGCGACGAGTTCCTGTCGTCCTTCGGTATCCGGTCGCTGTCCGCGTCCTACCGCGACGGCGTCACGATGGAGGTCGAGGGCCGATCACTGTCCATCGAGTACGAGCCGGGGGAGTCCCGCACGTCGATGTTCGGCGGGAACTCGAACTGGCGTGGTCCGGTGTGGTTCCCCGTCAACGTGCTGCTCGCCGACAAGCTCCGCGCCTATGGTCGCTACTTCGGCGACACGTTCACCATCGAGATCCCCACCGGGTCCGGCGTGCAGCGCACCCTGGTCGAGGCCGCCGAGATCATCGAGAACGGCCTCGCGGACCTGTTCCGCGTGCGCGGATCCGGTCGGCCGTCGGACGGCGATCGCATCGAGTCCTCGGACGATCCGCTGTGGTCGGAGCATCCGACCTTCAGCGAGTACTTCGACGGGGACACCGGAGAGGGGCTCGGCGCCAGCCATCAGACCGGCTGGACCGCGCTGGTCGCGCATCTTCTCAATCCCAGAGTGCCGCAACCGCCGACGCCGCCGGGTTAACGTGGCGGCATGAAGATTCGCGGAGCTGTCCTGGAAGAGATCGGCCGTTCGCGGCCGTTCGCGGAGTCGCGTCCCCTGACGGTGTCCGAGCTCGAGCTCGATCCTCCCGGCGAAGGGGAGATCCTCGTACGCATCGAGGCGGCGGGGCTGTGCCACTCCGATCTGTCGGTGGTCGACGGCAACCGCGTGCGCCCCGTCCCGATGCTGCTGGGGCACGAGGCCGCGGGCATCGTCGAGGGCGTCGGCCCGGGGGTCGATCTCGCGCTCGGCACGCGCGTGGTGATGACCTTCCTGCCTCGATGCGGTGAGTGCTCGGGGTGCCGGTCGAACGGGCGCACACCGTGCATTCCCGGCAGCGCGGCCAACAACGCCGGCACTCTGCTCGGCGGAGACGTGCGGCTGCGCCGCGACGGCGTCGAGATCAAGCACCATCTCGGGGTGTCCGGTTTCGCGACGCACACGGTGGTGGACCGGCGGTCGGTGGTGCCCGTGGGTGACGACGTCCCGCCGGCCGTCGCCGCGGTGCTCGGGTGCGCGGTGCTCACCGGCGGCGGCGCACTGCTGAACGCCGCGTCCCCCACCGAGGGCGACACCATCATGGTGGTGGGGCTCGGCGGAGTGGGCATGGCCGCGGTGCTCACCGCGGCCTCGCTCGGACTGGGCGACGTCATCGGGGTCGATTCGATGCCGGAGAAGCTGGAGACGGCCCGCGAGTTGGGCGCCACGTCCGTGTACACCCCGCAGGAACTGGCCGAGTCCGGCGTGCGTGCCCAGATCGTCGTGGAGGCCGCCGGCAACGCGCGCGCCTTCGAGACCGCTCTCGCTGCCACTGCTCCGGGCGGCACCACCGTGACAGTGGGCCTGCCGTCGCCGGACGCCCGAGCGTCGATCTCGCCCCTCACGCTCGTGGCCGAGGCGCGGACCATCGTCGGGAGCTACCTCGGGTCCGCCGTTCCCGAACGGGACATTCCGACCTACGAGCAGATGTGGCGCGAGGGCCGCTTCCCGGTGGAGAAACTGGTGTCCTCACGCATCACGCTCGACGGGATCAACCGGGCGATGGACGAACTGGCGGACGGCAAGGCGATTCGTCAGGTCATCGAGTTCGACCACTAGGCTGTCCCCGACGGTTCCAGGTGAGGGGTGAACAGGTGACAGAGGCGATACGTGTCGGAGTACTCGGCGCGGCCGGCAAGGTCGGCCAGGCGGTGTGCGAGGCCGTCGAGGCCGCGGCCGACACGGAGCTCGTCGCTCGCGTGGACAAGGACGACCGGCTCGAGACGTTCGCTGAGAACGGCGCGCAGGTCGTGGTCGACTTCACCCATCCCAGTGTCGTCATGGACAACCTGCAGTACCTGATCGGCGCCGGGATCCATGCCGTCGTGGGCACCACCGGGTTCGACGACGAGCGACTCGATCAGGTGCGGTCCTGGCTCGCGGACTCGCCCGCGACCGGAGTGCTCATCGCTCCCAACTTCGCCATCGGCGCCGTGCTGTCGATGGCGTTCGCGCAGCAGGCGGCACGCTTCTTCGACTCGGTCGAGGTGATCGAGCTGCACCACCCGAACAAGGCGGACGCGCCGTCCGGCACCGCGTACCGCACGGCGGCGCTCATCGCGGACGCGCGGCGCGCGGCGGGAGTGGGCCCGAGTCCCGACGCGACCACCACCGAACTCGACGGTGCGCGCGGCGCCGACGTCGACGGAGTGCGTGTGCACTCCGTGCGCCTCGCCGGTCTGGTGGCGCACCAGGAGGTGCTCCTGGGAACGCAGGGCGAGACTCTCACCATCCGGCACGACTCGATCGACCGCACCTCCTTCACTCCCGGTGTGCTGCTGGGCGTCCGGTCCATCGCGGCGCGGCCCGGGTTGACGTTGGGCATCGAACCGCTGATGGATCTGTGATGAGCAGCGGGAAGTCCGGAGGACGGTCGGAGTGAGCAAGTATTCGCGGGTGGTCGCGATCATCGCCGTGATGGTGTTGGTTCTCGGCGTCTACTTCGTCATCCTGGGCGGGCGGGGGATCGACTTCATCCAGCTCGGCGGTCCGGTGAACATCGGGCTGGGTATCGGTGTGCTGATCCTTCCGCTGCTGGGCCTGTGGATCGTGGCGGCGACGCTGCGGGCGGGTTTTCGGCACCAGCACCTGGCCCGTCGGATCCACGACGAGAACCTCGAGCTGGACGTCGACGACCTTCCGCGCATGCCGTCGGGGCGCATCGAGCGCGGCGCGGCGGATTCGCTCTTCGCGGACGTCAAGGCGGAGTACGAGAAGTCGCCCGACGACTGGCGCACGAACTACCGTCTCGCCCGTGCGTACGACTACGCGGGCGATCGCGGGCGCGCACGCGAGATCATGCGGCGCGCCGTGGAACTCGAGCGCACCGAGAGCGCGTGACCGTCCTGCTGGTGGTGCACCACACGGTGTCGCCGCCCATGGCGGAGATGCTCGAGGCGGTGCTGGCCGGGGCGCGGGATCCCGACATCGAGGGTGTCGACGTCCGGGTGCGCCCGGCCCTGAGTGCCACGATCGCCGACGTGGTCGACGCGGACGGCATCCTCCTCGGCACTCCCGCGAACTTCGGGTACATGTCCGGTGCTCTCAAGCATTTCCTCGACACGGTGTACTACCCGACGCTCGGGTCGATGAACGGAAAGCCCTGGGGCGCCTGGGTGTACGGCAACAACGACACTGCGGGCGCGGTGCGCGCACTGACGAGCATCGTGAGCGGATGGGGCCTCGAGCCGGCCGCGGTGCCCGTCGAGGTGACCGGGTTCGACGCCGCTGCGCGGGAACGGCTCGTCGAACTCGGTGGCACGGTGGCCGCGACGATCATGCCTGCCTGATCACTCCGGAAGGGTCAGCGGGGATGCGGGATCCGGCGCGCTCTCGACGAACGCCGGCGGGTTCGCCGTGTCGAACGTGGTGGGCAGGGTCGCGCACGTCGCGCCGGGCTCCGGGAAAGTGTTCGGATTCAGGCGCAGTGCCGAGACGAAACGGTCGATGCGCTCGTCGTCGCTGCTCTCCACTGCCAGGCGATGCCCCCACGACTGCAGCGAGATCCGGCGATCCATGCCCGGATACGGCGACATCATCAGGTACGGCTCGCCCTCCACCCGCGCGGCCAGCGCTGCGATCTCGCCGTCGTCGAGCGCTGCGGGGTCGTATGCGATCCACACGGCACCGTGTTCGAGGGAGTGCACCATGTTCTCGGTGCGCACGGCCTCCGGATAGACCACGCCGGTGCACGTCGCCCACGCGTTGTCGTGTCGACCACCCATCGGCGGTGTAAAGGCGTACGCCACACGGTAGTTCGGCAGTACGTGGTAGGCGGGCGGGTAGTCGACCACCTCGATGCCGTCGAGCGCGAGAGAGGGGTCGGGATTGTCGGCGGTGGGCACCCACGCGTCGGCCGTCGGACGTCCCTCGACGGCCCTGCCGCAGCCCCCGGCGAGGAGGGCGGCCGACAGGATCAGGGGAACGAGCGCCGACCGATGCATGATTCGAGAGTATCCGTCCGGCCGCACCGTCCTGCTCGTCAGCCGTTCCGCACCACCGCGACGACGAAGACGCGTCGGAACGGGAAGAAGGTGGTCCCGTCGGATCGTGCCGGGTAGGCCTCGGCCAACAACGGAGCGAGGTCGTCGCGGAACTCGTCCCGACCCTTCTCGTCGAGGAGGTCGAAGATCGGGGTGAGAGCGGTGCCGGAGACCCAGTCGAGAACGGGCCGGGCACCACGGAGTTGCTGGACGTACGTGGTCTCCCAGGCGTCCACGGCGCAACCCCGGGCGGCCAGCAGGTCGGCGTACTGCTCGGGATCGTCCACGGCGTTCGCGTGCCGCAGCTCGAGAGTGGGAAGTCGCGGTGCCCAGGCGTCCGATGTCGCGAGGTCCCGGATGATGCGGTGCGACGGTGCATCGAAATTGCCGGGCATCTGGACGGCGATCACGGCACCGTCCGGCAACTGGCCGGGCCAGCGCGCCAGCAGTTCCCGGTGTTCGGGCACCCACTGCAGAGTCGCGTTGGAGACGACGACGTCGGTGTCGGAGGACGGCACCCAGTCCCGCACGTCGAGCACGGTGGCGTCCAGACCGGCAGCGCGCGCGGCCGCGACCATGTCCGGCGAGTTGTCCGACGCCTCGACGGCGGCGTCCGGCCAGCGGTGCGCGAGCAACGCCGTCGCATTGCCCGGGCCGCAGCCGAGATCGGCGACGCGCCGGGGACTCCCGACAGAGATGCGTGCGAGCAGTTCGCGGAACGGACGGGTGCGCTCGTCGGCGAAGGTGAGGTAGTCGGACGGGCTCCACATGATGGCTCCTTCGACGGGCCGGCAAACAGTACGCTTGTACTGTTACGCACGTTACGCCGGAGTGAGCAGTACTGTCCACCGGCGCTACGGTCGCTGGACACGTGAGGGTGAGGAGGCTGCCGGTGCCGCACACGAGTGCGCCGCGATCAGGTGTGGCGTTGCTCGTCGTCGCCGCCGTGCTGTGGGGGACCGGCGGTGTTCTCGGAACCGCGCTGGGTCGCTCCGCGGACCTCCCGTCCACCGCGGTCGCCGCGTACCGGCTCGGCCTCGGCGGGCTGATGCTCCTCGCGGTCGTGGCCGCGACCGGGGGCGTCCTGCCGCGCGGCCGACCTGTGTGGCGTCGCATCGCCGTCATCGGAACACTCGCCGCGGTCTTCCAGGGTGCCTACTTCGCGGCCACCATCACGGCGGGCGTGGCGGCCGCGACCCTGGTGACCATCGGGTCGGCTCCCGTGGTGGTCGTCCTCGTGGAGTCGCTGACGGCACGTCGCCGCCCGGCGGGTGCCGTCGTGCGGACCGTCGTCGTCGGTGTCGCGGGGCTCGGGCTGCTCGTCGGTTCCCCGGCCGACGGCGATCTGCGGTCCACCGTCGTGGGCGGCGCTCTGGCGGTGGTGTCGGGCAGTGCGTTCGCGACGATGACCCTCGTCGGTCGTCGACATGCCGCGCAGGGCGACGACACCGTCGTCACCGGATGGTCGTTCGTGCTGGGCGGGGCGCTGCTCGCGGTGGCAGCGACAGCCACGGACCGCACGGCGCTGCTCCCGGTCGTGTCGGTGACGAGCATTCTCCTCGTGCTCAGCTTCGCCCTCGTCCCGACGGCTGTGGCCTACAGCGCGTACTTCCGCGGACTGCGGACCGCGGCGGCGTCGACGGCGGCGGTCGTCGCACTCCTCGAACCTCTCACCGGTACCGTCCTGGCAGTGATCCTGCTGGACGAACGACTCACGGCGGTGGGCGCCGTCGGTGCGGTGCTGCTCCTGGTGTCCGTCGTCGACGCCGGAGTGACCCACGCCCGGACGAACGCGGGCGGTGCCCATGCGTGAGCTGTCCGCGGCGGCAGCGCGTCGCACGGCCGTCGCGGCCCAGGGCTTCGGTCGAGCGCGGTCCGGTGCGGTCTCCGGCAGGCGCGCGGTGGCGGGTGTGGTGCGCTCGACGAAGTTGCTGCAGATCGATTCGGTGTCCGCGGCGGTGCGGGCGCACTACGCGCCGGTGTTCAGTCGTGTCGGCCCCTACGACCGTCAGGCGCTGGACGATGCGGCGTGGACCGACACGGCGCGATCGCCGCGCCTGCTCGTCGAGTACTGGGCGCACGAGGCGGCATTCCTGCCCGTCGCCGACTGGCCGCTGATGCGGTGGCGGATGGATCAGTACGAGCACGGTCGGTGGGGCGGCGCCGCGAGGGTCGCTGCGCGCAGTCCCGGACTGGTGGAGGACGTGCTCGACGCGATCCGCGACCAGGGGCCCGTCACCGCGCGAGAGCTCGAAGTTCTGTTGGATCGCCGGAGACCCGGCCCCAAGGGGCCGTGGTGGGACCACAGTGACGTCAAGGTGGTGTGCGAACAGCTCTTCGCCGGCGGCGTGTTGTCGGTACCGCGGCGGGAACGGTTCACGAGGCTGTACGACCTCGCCGAGCGCGTGCTGCCCCCGGACGTCGTGTCGCGACGGGTGGACGAGGTGGACGCGGTGCGTCAGCTCGTCGAGAAGTCGGCCGAGGCGATGGGGGTCGCCACGGCGGCCGACCTGCGCGATCACTACCGGCTGTCGGCGGCCCAGACCACTCGGGCCGTGGCCGACCTGGTGGACGCGGGCGTGCTGGTGCCCGTGACCGTGACCGGGTGGCGGGATCAGGCCTTCCTGCATCGAGACACCCGGGTACCGCGGTCGGTCGAGGCGGCCGCACTGCTGTGCCCGTTCGACCCGCTGATCTTCGGGCGTCCGCGCACCGAGCGTCTCTTCGACTTCCACTACCGCATCGAGATCTACACGCCCGAGCCGAAGCGGACGTACGGGTACTACGTCTTCCCGTTCCTGCTGCACGACGAGCTCGTGGCCCGCGTCGACATCCGGGTCGATCGCTCCGCCGGAGTGCTCACGGTGCCCGGTGCGTTCACCGAGCCCTCCGTCGACGCCCGCGGCCGCCGTGGCGAGGTGGCGGCGGCGCTGGCCGCGTCGGTGACGGAGATGGCGCGATGGCTGGACGTGGCCGACGTCGTGGTCGGTGACCGTGGTGATCTCGCGGCCGACCTGGGCCGCGAGGTACGCGCCGTCTCTCGATGACTCCGCCACCCCATAGTCTGTGTCGAATGTCCCAGCGTCCAGTGTCAGAGCATCGAGCCGGTGCCCCGTTGTCCGTTCAGCTCGTGGCCGCGACGTCCTTCACCCCTCCGTCGGAGGTGCCGTGGGAGACCGACGCCGACGGCGGTCAGGCGTTGGTCGAGTTCGCCGGCCGGGCCTGCTACCAGAGCTGGTCGAAGCCCAATCCGCGCACCGCGACCAACGCCGGGTATCTCAACCATCTACTGGCCGTGGGGAACTGGTCGGTGTTCGAGCACGCGTCCGCGAGTTTCTACATCACCGGCATCTCACGATCCTGCAGTCACGAGTTGATCCGGCACCGCCACTTCTCCTTCTCTCAGCTCTCCCAGCGTTCGGTGTCCGAACGCGACGCGCTGATGGTCGTGCCTCCAGCTCTCGAGTCCGACGCGACGTTGCGTGAGTTGTTCCAGAATGCGACCGACTCGTCCCGTGCCGCGTACGACGCGTTGCTGTCCGCACTCGAAGCGGAGACCGGTGCGGACTCGCCTGCGGTCGTCGCCGGGAAGCAGGCGCGGCAGGCCGCGCGCTCGGTGCTCCCGAACGCCGTGGAGACGCGCCTGGTGATGACCGGGAACTACCGGTCGTGGCGGCATTTCGTCACCATGCGGGCCTCCGAGCACGCGGATCTCGAGATCCGACGGCTCGCGGTGGCCTGCCTGCGGCGCCTCGTCGAGGTCGCACCCGACGTCTTCGCCGACTTCGAGATCGAGACACTGGCCGACGGAACGGAAGTCGCCAGGAGTTCGTACGCGGGGGAATAGGCGGCGCGGGTCGTGGGGGTCCGGCGGCCGGACGGGGACCGGGTAACCTTCCTGACCATGACCATCGGTGACACCGCGAGGACTGTCGACGCTGCGGGGACTGTCGACACTGCGGCACGAGTGCAGACGAGCAGCACGCCCTCGCCGTTCGGTGCCGTCTCCGTCGCGATGGTGACACCGTTCACTCCGGACGGTGCTCTCGACATCGACGCCTCCGTCGCACTGGCCGCGCATCTGGTCTCGAGCGGGTGCGACAGCCTCGTGATCTCGGGAACGACGGGCGAGTCGCCGACCACGACGGATCGCGAGAAGGCCGACCTGCTGCGCGCCGTGGTCGCTGCCGTCGGAGATCGCGCTCGCATCGTCGCCGGCGCCGGTACCAACGACACCGCGCACAGCATCGAACTCGCTCGTGCCGCCGCCGACGCCGGGGCACACGGACTGCTCGTCGTCACCCCGTACTACTCGCGCCCGCCGCAGGCCGGCCTGTACGCCCACTTCGTCGCCGTGGCCGACGCGACCGATCTGCCCGTCATGCTGTACGACATCCCGCCCCGCTCGGTGGTGCCGATCGAGACGGAGACGTTGCGTCGCCTCGCCGATCATCCGCGCATCCTCGCCGTGAAGGACGCGAAGGGCGACCTCGCCGCGGGAGCCGAACTCATCGCCTCGACCGGTCTCGAGTACTTCTCGGGCGACGACCCGCTCAACCTGCCCTGGCTGTCCGTCGGGGCCGTCGGCTTCGTCAGCGTCATCGGGCACCTCGTGCCCGGCAAGCTCCGGGATCTCCACTCCGCCTGGGCCGCGGGCGACATCGCCGCAGCGCAGGCCATCAACGTCGGTCTGCTCCCGATCGTGCGGTCGTTCGCCCGACTCGGCGGCGTCACGGGCTCCAAGGCGGGCCTTCGTCTTCTCGGCATCGACGTGGGGGAGCCCCGTCTGCCGCAAGTTCCACCGTCCACCGATCAGATCGATGCTCTGGCAGCCGATCTTCACCGTGCAGGAGTTCTTTGATGACTCGACCGCCCAGGCGGCGCAGTGCCACCCGTAGTGCCGGACCGCCCGCGGAACTTCCTCCGCAGGAACAGCAGCCCGCTCCTCCCGCACCGAAGGCCGAGGCCGCGCCCGTGCAGGACGCCCCCGCGGCGCAGGCGCCGGCGAAAGCCGCTCCCGTGAAGGACGCGCCGACCGGCCGCGACCGCCAGTCGGGCGGCTCGCGATCGTCGAACGGCAACTCGGGCTCGGGTGGGGGCCGCGGTCCTCGGTCGCGTCCCGCGCGCACCCCGCAGAACTCCGCTGCCATCCAGCGACCCGATGCGCGCACGGTCGTGGACAAGACGCAGCGACTCGGAGCGCCGCCCAAGGCACCGAAGAACGGTCTCCGCGTCGTCGCCCTCGGCGGCATCGGCGAGATCGGCCGCAACATGACGGTCTTCGAGCACAAGGGCAAGCTGCTCATCGTCGACTGCGGTGTGCTCTTCCCCGAGGACGCACAGCCCGGTGTCGACCTGATCCTCCCGGACTTCCGTCACATCGAGAACCGGATGGACGACGTGGTCGCCCTGGTGCTCACCCACGGTCACGAGGACCACATCGGTGCCGTGCCGTTCCTGCTGCGCCTGCGCCCGGACATCCCGGTCATCGGCTCCAAGTTCACGTTGGCGCTGCTGGCGGCGAAGTGCCGTGAGCACCGCCAGAAGCCGAAGCTCGTCGAGGTGCGCGAGGGCGAGAGCACGAACCATGGACCGTTCGAGCTCGAGTACTTCGCGGTCAACCACTCGATCCCCGACGCGCTCGCCGTCGCCATCCGTACCGATGCCGGTGTCGCGCTGCACACCGGCGACATCAAGCTCGACCAGCTGCCGCTCGACGGCCGCTTGACCGATCTCGGCGGGTTCTCGCGACTCGGCGACGAGGGTGTCGACCTCTTCCTGGTGGACTCCACCAACGCCGAGGTGCCCGGATTCGTCACGCCCGAGCGTGAGATCGGCGGTGTCCTGGACACGGTCATCGGCAAGGCCAGGAACCGCGTGATCGTCGCGTCGTTCGCGAGCCACGTGCACCGCATCCAGCAGGTCATCGACGTCGCACACCGCTACAACCGCAAGGTCGCCTTCGTCGGGCGGTCGATGGTGCGCAACATGGCCATCGCCCAGGAGCTCGGGTACCTGACGGTGCCCTCGGGTGTCGAGGTCGACATGGACACCGCGACGAAGCTCGCGGACGACAAGCTGGTCCTGGTCTCCACCGGCTCGCAGGGCGAGCCGCTCTCCGCGCTGTCCCGGATGGCGCGGGGTGAGCATCGTCAGATCAACATCCGTGCCGACGACCTGGTCGTCCTCGCGTCGTCGCTGATCCCCGGCAACGAGAACTCCGTGTTCGCCGTCGTCAACGGGCTCGCGAAGCGTGGCGCCAAGGTGGTCACGCAGCAGAGCGCCAAGGTGCACGTCTCCGGCCACGCGTCGGCCGGCGAGCTGCTGTACCTCTACAACGCGGTCCGTCCCACCAACGCGATGCCCGTGCACGGCGAGTGGCGGCACCTGCGCGCCAATGCCGCTCTCGCGGTGTCGACGGGTGTGCCGGAGGAGCGCGTGGTGCTGGCCGAGGACGGCGTCGTCGTGGACATGGTCGACGGCCTCGCCGAGATCGTCGGCCAGGTGCCGGTGGGCCACGTGTACGTCGACGGCCTGTCCGTCGGCGACGTGGGCGACTCGACGTTGTCCGACCGCCTCGTCCTCGGTGAGGGCGGCTTCATCGCCATCACCATGGCCGTGGACACCACCACCGGCAAGTCCGTCGGCACTCCCGAGGTCTCGGGTCGCGGCTTCTCCGACGATCCCGCGGCACTGAAGGAAGCGGCGCAGCTGGTCGAGGCGGAGTTGGTGCGTCTCGCCGGCGAGGGTGTGCGGGACACGCACCGCATCGCGCAGTCCGTCCGCCGCATCGTCGGTCGCTGGGTGGCGGACAAGTACCGCCGCAAGCCGATGATCGTGCCGACCGTGCTCGAGGTCACGCCGAGCTGACACGGTCGCACTCGACAGGCCGGCCCCGGGGACACCCCGGCGCCGGCCTGTCGTGTCTCTCGCCCCGTCGTCGGCCCGCTAGGCGAGCAGGTTGTACAGACCGACGAGGCCCAGCAGGACGATGCAGGCACGCAGCACCCGCGGTGACAGACGCCGGCCGTACCGTGCTCCCACCGCGCCGCCGATCAGGGAGCTGACGGCGATGAGACCGGCTGCCGCCCAACTGATCCGGTCGAAGGCGAAGATGATGAACGATGCCGCCGCCACGACGTTGACCACGAGCGACAACAGATTCTTGGCCGCGTTCATGCGCTGGATGTTCTCCGGCAGCAACGCTCCCATGACGCCCATCAGCAGAATGCCCTGGGCCGCGGTGAAGTAGCCGCCGTAGACACCCACGGCGAACGTCCCGATCACCAGCAGCACGAAGCGTCCGCGGCCGATCCCGGCGGCGGTGTCCGGCTCGGAGCGCTTCTGGGCCCAGGCCTGGATGCGGGGGCCGGTGACCACCAGGACCAGCGCCAGGATCAGCAGCACCGGAACCACGGCGGTGAAGGTCTTCTCGGGCAGGTGCTGCAGGAGCCAGGCACCGAGCACGCCGCCGAGCAGCGATCCGGGGAGCTGCCAGCGCAACCGCGACCACTGGCCGCGTAGTTCGCGTCGGTAGCCCCATGCGCCGGAGGCGCTGCCTGCCACCAGTCCGATCGCATTGCTCATGGTCGCCGTGACGGGTGGGTAACCGAAGGCTATGAGAGTGGGGAACGTGATGAGCGTTCCTGACCCGACGACGGCGTTGATGCCACCGGCGGCGAACCCCGCGAGCAGCACGAGGACTATTTCGGAGACGGGCACACCGGCGACCGTACGACACGGCTAGATTCGTGTGTCATGAGCCTTGCGCACGACGAACGTCTGGAACTGGCCGACACGATGGCGAAGGTCGGTCCGGACGCTCCCACCCTCTGCGGTGACTGGACCGTCCGGGATCTCGCGGCGCATCTGGTGATCCGCGAACGCCGCCTCGATGCGGCTCCGGGCATCTTCCTGCCGCCGCTGGCGGGGTACACGCGCCGCGTGCAGGACTCGGTCGCCGCGGGGGAGTGGGTGGGCCTCGTCGACGACGTGCGCACGGGACCTCCGGTGTGGTCGCCGTACAAGCTCCTCGACGCGCAGATCAACCTCGGGGAGATGTTCGTCCACCACGAGGACGTCCGGCGGGCCGACGGATCCGCACCGACTCCGCGAGAACTGAGCGCCGAGATGCAGACCGCCCTGTGGGGTCTGCTGGGTCTGCTCGGCCGTGTCGCCTACAGGGGAGCCCCCGTGGCCGTGGACGTGGAGACCCCGGACGGTCGTCGGCGCACGTTCGGGAAGAAGTCGGCCTCGCGCCGGGTGGCGCTGCGCGGGGAGCCGTCGGAGCTGGTGCTGCACGCGTTCGGCCGCGATGCGGTGGTGCTGGAGTTCGACGGCGACCAAGCGGACGTCGCCGCGGTGAAGGGCCTCGACCGCGGCGTGTGACAGCGGTCGAGCTGTTACTGGTGTTGCGGATGGTCCGGATGGGGTCGACCGACTAGCCTGACGGGTATGGCAGGCAAGACGAGTACGCGCGCGTCCCGATCCGGCGCGGCCGGATCGAGCAAGGCAGGCACCGGCACGAGTGGTGCCTCCACCGGACGCGGGCGGACGGTCACGACGCCGCGCAAGCCCACCGCCCCCCGGTCGTCCACCGGGCGCACCCCGGCGACTCGCTCGTCCGGTACCGCACGGTCGTCGTCCGGAGCCCGACCTCGCAGCGCCCCCAAGCGCACGATCTCGCCCGGTCGCGCGGCCCTGAACTCCGTGGGTCGCGGCATCGGCAAGGGGTGGGGCCTCGCCGCGCGCGGACTCGGTGCCACCACTCGCACCGTCGGCAAGGCCGCCGACATCGAACACGGCCACCGCCGCGACGGCATCGCCCTCGGGTGTCTCGCGGTCAGCGTGGTCGTCGCCGCCGGTCTCTGGTTCTCGGCCGGTGGCCCGGTCGGGGAGTGGATCGAGATCGGGCTGCGCGCCGTCGTCGGCAGCGCGGCCATCCTGCTGCCGCTGCTCGGCATCGGCGTCGCCGTAGCCCTGATGCGGACCGAACCCGCTCCCGACGACCGCCCCCGGCTCGTCCTCGGGTCTCTGCTCGTCGGCCTGCCGATGCTCGGACTCTGGCATCTGGGTTCCGGATCACCGGACGACCTGGCCGGGCGTGCGTCCGGCGGCGGCTTCGTCGGCTTCGTCGTCGGCGGTCCGCTCAGCAGCGGGGTCACCGTCTGGCTCGCCGTGCCGCTGCTCCTGCTCGCGGTCCTGTTCGGCGTCCTTCTCCTCACCGGGACGACCGTGCGCGACATCCCCGCGCGTCTGCGGACCCTGTTCGGTACGGCGAACCGCGGCGACGAGTACAGCGACTACGAGGACTGGGAGGAGGAGTCGCACCTCGGTGACTTCGCACCGAACGGGTACGACTCCGCGGGCTACGGCTCCTCGTACGACGAGTACGACCCGGCCCTGTTCGACGCCGACGGCTACCCGGTCGACGAGAAGCCGGCGAGGTCGCGCCGCCGCCGATCGTCCGCGCCGACCGACGCGTACCCGGTGGAGGAGTCGGCACCGGTGGACGACGCTCCCACCGAGTACGTGCCGGTGCCGCCGCCCGTCCGCACGCGTGCGAAGGAACCGGCGGTCGAGCCGACGCCGAAGCCGAAGCCCACTCCGGTCGTCGCGGCGACTCCGCCGAAGCCGAAGGAGGACGACAAACTCGTCGTGGACCGCGTCGTCGACGGCGACTACGTCCTGCCCTCGCTGTCCCTGCTGATCGACGGCGACCCGCCGAAGACGCGCAGCCAGGCGAACGACGCGATGATCGAGGCGATCTCCGAGGTCCTCGAGCAGTTCAAGATCGACGCCGCCGTCACCGGCTTCACCCGCGGACCGACGGTCACGCGCTACGAGGTCGAGCTCGGACCGGGCGTCAAGGTCGAGAAGATCACGGCGCTCGCCCGCAACATCGCGTACGCGGTGGCCACCGACAACGTGCGTCTGCTGGCCCCCATCCCCGGCAAGTCGGCGGTGGGCATCGAGGTGCCCAACTCCGACCGAGAGATGGTCCGCCTGGCCGACGTGCTGACGGCGCCCTCGACCCGCAAGGATCACCATCCTCTGGTCATCGGCCTCGGCAAGGACATCGAGGGCGACTTCGTCAGCGCCAACCTCGCGAAGATGCCGCACCTCCTGGTGGCGGGCTCCACCGGCTCGGGCAAGTCGAGCTTCGTCAACTCCATGCTGGTGTCGTTGCTCGCGCGGGCGACGCCGGAGGAGGTCCGGATGATCCTCATCGACCCCAAGATGGTCGAGCTGACCCCGTACGAGGGGATCCCGCACCTCATCACGCCGATCATCACGCAGCCGAAAAAGGCTGCCGCGGCCCTCGCCTGGCTGGTCGAGGAGATGGAGCAGCGCTACCAGGACATGCAGGCAAACAGGGTGCGCCACGTCGACGACTTCAACAAGAAGGTGAAGTCGGGCGAGATCACCGCACCGCTCGGCAGCGAGCGCGTCTACAAGCCCTACCCGTACATCCTCGCGATCGTCGACGAGCTCGCGGACCTGATGATGACCGCGCCGCGGGACGTGGAGGAGGCGATCGTCCGCATCACGCAGAAGGCGCGCGCGGCCGGCATCCACCTCGTGCTCGCGACCCAGCGCCCGTCCGTCGACGTCGTCACGGGCCTGATCAAGACCAACGTCCCGTCCAGGCTCGCGTTCGCCACGTCGTCGCTGACCGACTCCCGCGTCATCCTGGATCAGCAGGGTGCGGAGAAGCTCATCGGTATGGGCGACGCCCTGTTCCTGCCGATGGGCGCGGGCAAGCCCACCCGTCTACAGGGCGCCTTCATCACCGACGAGGAGATCACCGCGGTCGTCGACTTCGCCAAGAACCAGGCGGAGCCGGAGTACCAGGAGGGCGTCACCGCGCAGAAGGCCGCGGAGAAGAAGGACGTCGACGCCGACATCGGCGACGATCTCGACGTGCTGCTCCAAGCCGTCGAACTCGTCGTGACGAGTCAGTTCGGCTCGACGTCCATGCTGCAGCGCAAGTTGCGCGTCGGCTTCGCCAAGGCCGGCAGGCTCATGGATCTGATGGAGACGCGCGGCGTGGTCGGCCCGAGCGAGGGATCGAAGGCCCGCGACGTCCTGGTCAAGCCCGACGAGTTGGACGGGCTGCTGTGGTCGATCAAGGGCGGGGATCCGGGAGAGTCGGACAATCCGGACGAGTGACGGTGGCCCCGTTGTGAATTGACTCTCACGCTAGCTGAGTTTTACCTGTGCATTACCCTTCGCGTGCCTCCATGCGGCCGGGGCTGTGGCATGGTTGTTCTCAGGAGGGGAGTATCCCCAGCTTGCGAAGGACCCGTCAGCACGATCGAGCCCTGCCTCGATCCGGGTCATCGGCAGACACAGTGGTCACACGAGACATCATCACTGGTTCTGTGGGAGAGACCTCCGGAGCCCACCCATGGACTACCGGAGGTAGTTGCTCACATGAATGTCTCGTCCACAGTCTGGATCGTCACCATCGTGGTGATCCTGGGACTCTTCGTCTTCGACTTCTTCGCTCACGTGAAGACCCCCCACGAGCCGACCTTCAAGGAATCGGCGACGTGGTCCGTCGTCTACATCACGATCGCCATCATCTTCGGCGGAATCGTGTTCTGGCAGTACGGCGCGACCTACGGCGGTGAGTACTTCGCCGGGTACGTCACCGAGAAGGCGCTCAGCGTCGACAACCTGTTCGTCTTCCTCATCATCATGACGACGTTCGCCGTACCGCGTCAGTACCAGCAGAAGGTGCTGCTCATCGGCATCGTGATGGCGCTCGTGATGCGCGGTGGCTTCATCGCCCTCGGTGCCGCGGCCATCAACAACTTCAGCTGGGTCTTCTACCTCTTCGGTGCGTTCCTCATCTACACGGCCTACAAGCTCATCAAGGAGGCCGGGGAAGAAGAGGAGAACGAGGTCCAGCAGGACACCAAGATCATGAAGTTCGCCAAGAAGATCCTCCCCACCACGGACGAGTACCACGGTGATCGTCTGACGGTGAAGATCGACGGCAAGCGCGTGGTCACCCCGATGCTGCTGGCCCTGGTCGTCATCGGTTTCACCGACATCCTGTTCGCGTTGGACTCGATCCCGGCGATCTACGGTCTCACCACCGAGCCGTACATCGTCTTCACGGCCAACGCTTTCGCCCTCATGGGTCTGCGCCAGTTGTACTTCCTGATCGGCGGACTGCTCGATCGCCTGGTCTACCTGTCCTACGGCCTGTCCCTGGTACTGGCGTTCATCGGCGTCAAGCTCGTCCTCCACGCGCTCCACGAGAACGAGCTCGGCTTCATCAACGGCGGCGAGAACCTGTCGGTCCCCGAGATCAGCACCGGAGTGTCGCTCAGTGTCATCATGGGCATCCTGATCGTCACCACCGTGGCCAGCCTGCTCAAGACCCGCGGCGACGCGAAGCCCGCGGTGAAGGACGGCGAGACCGGAAGCCCGGTCCTCGGCGACGACACCACGGCCGCCTCGACCGGTACCACGTCGACCGGCGTCACGGACACCGAGCGCGACTCGCGCTGATCCGTCCCGCACGAGAACAGCCCGGCACCGAGAGGTGCCGGGCTGTTCGTGTGTCCGGCGGGTGCCGGAGGGCGGGTCACTCCGCGAGGACGCCCATCACCGGCTTCCACTCCTGGATCGCCACGGCGTCGACGAGCTTCTCCACCGCGAACGGGTCCTCGGCGAACAGCGTGCCCACCTGGTCCGCACTCTGACCCTTGACGATGATGGTCGCGCCGCTGTCGTCCGCGTACGGCCCCGCCACCACCACGATGTCGCGAGCGAGGAGATCCCGCAGCCAGTCGCGGTGCTCGGCGCGGACGCGGTCGCGTCCCTCGGCGGTGGCCGACGAGTACGTGTAGTTGACGAGGAAATGGGCCATCGATGTTCTCCTGCGGTGTGAGCGGGTGGTGGGTGATCTAGAGCGTGAGCAGCATGCGGGTGTTGCCGAGAGTGTTCGGCTTGACGTAGCTGAGATCGAGGAACTCGGCGACACCGGTGTCGTACGAGCGACACATCTCCGCGTAGACCTCGGCGGTGACCGGGGTCCCGTCGATCTCGGAGAACCCGTGGCGGGCGAAGAACGGCACCTCGAAGGTGAGCACGAAGATGCGGGAGAGCTGCAGTTCGCGGGCGACGTCGATCAACCGGGACACGATGAGGTGGCCCACGCCGTGACCCTTGACCGACGGATCGACGGCGACCGTGCGGATCTCGCCGAGATCCGCCCACAGCACGTGCAGCGCGCCGCAGCCGGCGACGACACCATCGACCTCGGCGACCCAGAACTCCTGGACCGCCTCGTAGAGGGTCACGAGATTCTTCTCGAGCAGGATCCGGCCCGCGTAGATGTCGATGAGTCGCTTGATCTCCGGGATGTCGGAGGTGCGGGCACGGCGCAGGCGCACGCGCTCGGTGGTGGACCCGGACGCGGTCCGGACGTCTGCGCGATCCTGCGCCGCCCGGGAGTCCGTCTCCGGATCGAGGTCGGAAGTCATGGGGTGAACAGTAGTCATCGGGCGTACCGATATTGTGACCGTGTGTCCCGCGCCGGTAACTCACGTCACGTCCCGAGAGCGGGCTCGGCGACGTGAGCGCTCAGTACGACGTCGGTCGTGGCCCCGGTGACGCGTCCGCGCCGACGCCCGACGCCGTCGTCGGCTCGGGCCCGCTCACTCCGGCTCCACTGCTCAACATCGCCAACGTCCTGACCGTCCTGCGGATCGCGCTGGTCCCGGTGTTCCTGTGGGCACTGTTCGCGGACGGTGGCCAGGAGACCGGGTGGCGGCTCGCGGCCTTCGGGATCTTCGTCGTCGCGGCGATCACCGATCGCATCGACGGTCAACTGGCGCGCAAGCACGGGCTCGTGACGGAGTTCGGCAAGATGGCGGACCCCATCGCCGACAAGGCACTGATCGGGGCGGCCCTGGTCGGACTGTCCATGCTGGGGGACCTGCCCTGGTGGATCACCCTCGTCATCGGTGCCCGCGAGATCGGCATCACGCTGCTGCGGTTCGCCGTCCTGCGGCACGGTGTCATCCCCGCGGGACGCGGCGGCAAGCTCAAGACCCTCGTCCAGAGCGTGGCCATCGGGGTCTACGTTCTGCCGCTTCCCGACGCTGTGATCCCGGCAGCGATGGTGCTGATGATCGTGGCCGTGGCGCTGACCGTGATCACAGGCCTCGACTACGTGGTGCAGGCAGTGCGGCCGCGGGTCCGGACACCACACGACGGGCGATGAGCCGTCCGGTGCTCCGCCGCGTGCGGATCGCGGGCGGGGGTTAGGGTTCTCTCACCCGTTCCGACGGGTGTCCACACGCGTCGCGGGAACCGATCGGACCGTTCCGGCGTTGTAGGTGGACGAGGGTCGAGCGACGGTGCACCGACAGGCGTTCCCGCGGTCGACCACGACGTAGTTCGAACACGATGAAGGAGGGGCCACATGGCGCTGCTCTTGCGTGAGGCATTGGGCGACAGTCTTCGCCGCACACGGGTCGCTCAGAGCCGCACGTTGCGCGAGGTCTCCAACACGGCGCGCGTCAGCCTCGGGTATCTCTCGGAGGTCGAGCGTGGCCGCAAGGAGGCGTCGAGCGAACTGCTCAACGCCATCTGCGATGCCCTCGACGTCCCACTGTCGGACGTTCTGTTCGATGTGAGCGAATCGCTCACGGACACGATGGCGAGTGCGGCCGCGTCGACGGGTGTTCCCGCCGAGCGCGGTGCGGCCCACATCTCGGACGAGACGCGCGTGGTCATCCCGGCCCCGACCGCGCGAGCACTCGCCGCTGCCTGATCTTCGCGTCCCGTTTCCGACCATTCGTGGTTCGACATGGGATCATGGCGGGTACCGATCACAGACAGACCGCGTGTCCCGGACACGCGCAGCATCACCGGCGGTGACGGTCGCCAGCCGGGTCGCGTACGCGGCGGATCACATGGAGGCAGGAAGAACCGATGGCCAATCCTTTCGTCAAGGGCTGGAAGTATCTGATGGCTCTGTTCAACTCCAAGATCGACGAGAAGGCGGATCCGCAGGTCCAGATCCAGCAGGCCATCGAGGACGCTCAGCGTCAGCACCAGGCGCTCTCGCAGCAGGCCGCGTCGGTCATCGGTAACCAGCGCCAGCTCGAGATGAAGCTCAGCCGCCAGCTCGACGAGGTGGAGAAGCTGAACGCCAATGCGCGCCAGGCCGTCACCCTCGCCGACCAGGCCAATGCGGCTGCTGACGTCGAGAAGGCCACCCAGTACACCAACGCCGCCGAGGCGTTCGCGGCCCAGCTGGTCACCGCCGAGCAGAGCGTCGAGGACCTCAAGGTTCTGCACGACCAGGCGCTCCAGGCCGCCACCCAGGCCAAGAAGGCCGTCGAGCAGAACGCCATGACGCTGCAGGCCAAGGTCGCCGAGCGCACCAAGCTGCTCAGCCAGCTCGAGCAGGCCAAGATGCAGGAGCGCGTCAGCGAGTCGCTCCGCTCGATGGACTCCACGCTGTCCGCGCCCGGCAATACGCCCAGCCTCGACGCCGTCCGGGACAAGATCGAGCGCCGCTACGCCAACGCGCTCGGCTCCGCCGAGCTCGCTCAGAACTCCGTGCAGGGCCGCATGATGGAGGTCCAGCAGGCGAGCGTCCAGATGGCCGGACACAGCCGCCTCGAGCAGATCCGTGCCTCCATGGCGGGCGACTCGCTCACCGCCGGCCCCTCCGCGGACGGCGTGTCCACGCAGAAGAACCTGTCGTCCCCGCAGGCGACCCCCGAGCCTCCTCAGGCCAACTGATCTGCCTGCACGAGACCCTCACGGAGCGTTGATGTCCGGACACGGCGACCCGCACCGACGGCAGATGTGGCACGAGCGGCCCGCTGCACCGGCCGAGGTGGGGCGCGCTGCTGACCTGGTGCGCGCTCGGGCCCGTGGTGTCGTCGACGTCACGCGGCCGTTCCTCGACGCCGCCAAGTCGTGGAACGACCCGCGGAAGAAGGCCGAACGGCGGATCCGTCGGACTCGCCGGCGGGCCACGCTCTTCGGCGCGGCGTCCGGGTCCATGGGCGTCGCCACCGTCACGGTGGCGGCCACGTCGGCACCCGATTGGATCGTCGTCGGGGGATCGGGCACCACGGTGTTGTTCGCGGTGCCCGCCGTGGCCGCGGCGGCGGCCTACCGACGGCTGCGGGCACAGCCACTGCCGGCAGCAGCGCCGGTCCGCCGTGCTCTGCCTCCGGTGGGCTCCGCCGCTCGCGAGCCCATCGAACGTCTCGCGGCCGCCGAACGCAGTCTGCACGAGCTGACGGGCATCCTCGCTCGATCCGGGGCGGTCGCCGCGGACGACGTGCACGACACGACTCGGATCGCCGCGGCCGCGTCGGCAGCTCTCACCGAGGTCGCGCACGACATCGTCGCGATGGAGAGAGCAGCGCTGGGAAGTCCGGCTGCAGCGGTCCATCTGTCCGGGTCCATCGGGTCCACCGCGGCCCGGTTGACGGACGGTGTGCATCAGTTCGACGGGCTCGTCGCCGCGGCTGCGTTGCTCACCGCACCGGGCTCCTCCGGTTCGCTCACCGCACTCGACGCGCGACGGGACGCCCTCCAGTTCGCGTCCGATCGCCTCGAGGGCTGGGCATTCGGCCTCGAGAACCTGCAGAAGCCCTGACCTCGGCGACGGTCTCACCCCGACCGCGACCCTGAGATCGACGTACCGTCCTCGGGGTCGACCCCGATCTTCACCCTGAACTCCGGGACGATTCGGTGCTGTGCCAGTTCGGTTCTGGCAGTGTCGAACTCGTCGACGGATCGCCGGTGACCTCCACCGCGGCCGGCGACGGGAGTCCCCGACGAGAAGGAGTTCGACATGTTCTGGAAGATTCTCGGTGCGATCGTTCTGGTGTGGATCGGCGTCGTCGTTCTCGGCGCCCTGCTGAAGGCGCTGTTCCCCCTGGTGGCGCTGGCCGTGGTGGGAACCGGTCTCTACTTCCTCTTCCGCGCGATGAGCGGCGATCGCGACTCGGCGAAGTCACCCTTCTGACGTCCCCGGTGCCGCGCTGACCTAGGCTTCGCCCATGCTCGTCGCGGTGGTCGCCGGCCCCGATGCGGGGCACGCCTTCCCTGCCATCGCGCTCGCGAAGGCGCTGACGGCCGCAGGAGAGACGGCCGTGGTCTACACCGGCCATCGGTGGCTCGACGCCGCGCGAGCGGACGGGGTGGACACTCGCCTGCTGCCGGGACTGGAACCGCGGCCCGAGGACGACGACGCGGACGCCGGCCGCAGAATTCACGAGCGAGCGGCCCACATGTCCTCGATGCTGCTGCCGGTGCTCTCCGAGTCGGCTCCCGATCTGGTGGTCTCGGACATTCTCACGGCCGGCGGCGGTCTCGCCGCCGAGCGGCTGGGAGTTCCCTGGGTGGAACTGTCTCCGCACCCGCTCTACCGGCCCTCCGTGTCGTTGCCCCCGATCGGGAGTGGCCTCGCACCGGGCACGGGACTGCGAGGTCGGTTGCGGGACACCGTGATGCGAGCTCTGACCGACCGCTCCGTCCGAGCGGGGCTGGCGCAGCGCGCTCGGGCGCGCGAGGGCGTCGGTCTGCCCGCGTCGGACCCCGGCCCCGCGCGGCGCCTCGTCGCGACCATCCCCGCGCTCGAGGTGCCGCGGACGGACTGGCCGGCCGAGGCGCGGGTCGTCGGTCCGTTGTTGTGGGAGCCGACGACCGCTCTCCTCGACCCGCCGCCGGGGACCGAACCGCTGATCCTGCTGGCACCGTCGACGGCCGCGACCGGCGCCGTGTCCATGGTCGAGGCCACTGTCGAGGCGACGGCGGCCTCACGTGCGCGCGGCCGGAGTCGTCGACTGGTGATCACCACGGTGGACGACGTTCCGGCCGGTCTACCGTCCTGGGCGGTGGGCGGACTGGGGCGCCAGGACGCGCTGCTGCCGCTGGCGTCGGTCGTGGTGTGCGGCGGCGGCCACGGGATGTTGGCGAAGGCGCTGTCCGCCGGCGTCCCGGTGGTCGTGATCCCCGGCGGGGGAGATCAGTGGGAACTGGCCAACCGCGCGGCCCGGCAAGGAAGCGCCACGATCGTGCGTCCGGTGTCCGCCGACGCCGTGGCGGAGGCGATCGACCGGGTGCTGAACGACTCGACGTACGCCGCCGCGGCAGGTCGTGCCGCGGCGACCGCCGCCGCGGTCGAGGATCCCGTCGCGGTGTGCCGCAGCGTGATCGTCGACTCCCGCCCGCGCTGAGGGGGAGCGCGGACGTCCCGGGTTACGGTGACATGGTGCGCCTGACCGACTTCCACGACCGTGTCGCCGAACAGTTCGGAACCGTGACCGGGGACTCGATGCTGGTCGACCACCTGCTGCTGAGCCTCGGGAACCGCACCGCCGCGCAGGCCATCGAGGACGGCGAGGATCCGAAGGACGTGTGGCGCGCACTGTGCGTCGAGTTCGACGTTCCCCGATCGCGGTGGTGAACCTCCGGCGTGTCGCTGGGTATCGAACACCTGTTCGCTTATAGTCGTGTGCAGAGTCGACGGGAATCGCACGGCAGCGGTTCTTGTCGGTACCCCCCTCTACCTTGGCGACAGATCGACGGGGTACAGACGCTTCGGGGACAAGAACTTCGAGAAGGAGACCATGATGGCTGCAGCTGCATACGATCGGGACAAGGCGCTCGATCTCGCGCTCGCGCAGATCGACAAGAACTTCGGCAAGGGGTCGGTCATGCGTCTCGGCGACGAGGCCCGTGTGCCCATCGCCGTCATCCCCACGGGTTCGATCGCGTTGGACGTCGCGCTCGGCATCGGCGGACTCCCGCGCGGCCGCATCGTCGAGGTCTACGGCCCGGAGTCCTCGGGTAAGACGACGGTCGCGCTCCACGCGGTCGCCAACGCACAGGCCGCCGGCGGCATCGCCGCGTTCATCGACGCGGAGCACGCTCTCGATCCGGACTACGCCGCCAAGCTCGGTGTCGACACCGACGCGCTGCTGGTCTCCCAGCCGGACACCGGTGAGCAGGCACTCGAGATCGCGGACATGCTGATCCGGTCCGGTGCCATCGACATCCTGGTCGTGGACTCCGTGGCAGCCCTGGTTCCCCGTGCCGAGATCGAGGGCGAGATGGGTGACAGTCACGTCGGTCTGCAGGCCCGCCTGATGAGCCAGGCCCTGCGCAAGATCACCGGCGCCATCAGCTCGTCCGGCACCACGGTCATCTTCATCAACCAGCTGCGCGAGAAAATCGGCGTCATGTTCGGCTCGCCCGAGACCACGACGGGCGGTAAGGCGCTGAAGTTCTACGCATCGGTGCGCCTGGACATCCGTCGTATCGAGACGCTCAAGGACGGAACCGACGCAGTCGGTAACCGCACCCGCGTCAAGGTGGTCAAGAACAAGGTGTCGCCGCCGTTCAAGCAGGCCGAGTTCGACATCCTGTACGGCAAGGGCATCAGCAAGGAAGGCTCGCTCATCGACATGGGTGTCGAGCACGGCTTCGTGCGCAAGTCCGGCTCCTGGTTCACCTACGAGGGTGATCAGCTGGGCCAGGGCAAGGAGAACGCTCGCAAGTTCCTGCTCGAGAACACCGACATCCGTGACGAGATCGAGAAGAAGATCAAGGAGAAGCTCGGCATCGGTGCAGACGTGCGTACGCCCGACGAGGCCGTCGCTGCTCCGGTCGACTTCTGACAGCAGGTCTCTCGACTGTGAACGACGACGAGTTTCCGGACTCGCGTGCACCGGGCGCCCGACGTACGTCGGGCGCCCGGTCCCGTTCCGGCCGCCGATCGGGCGAGACGCCGCCCCCGGGCGGGGGCACGGCGGTGCAGGCCAAGGATGCCGCGTTGCGGTTGCTCACCGATCGCGCCCGGAGCCGCGCCGAGCTCGAACAGCGGTTGGCCGCCAAAGGATTCACGGACGAGATCATCACGTCCGTGCTCGACAGGCTGACCGAGATCAAGCTGGTCGACGATCGCGACTTCGCCCATCAGTGGGTCCGCTCGCGACATACGTACTCGGGCCGAGGCAAGCAGGCGCTGCGCACAGAACTACGCACCAAGGGAATCGATCCGGTGCTGGCCACCGAGGCACTCGACACGATCGAGCCCGAGGACGAGCGGGAGCGTGCGCGCGAACTGGTCGTCAAGAAGCTCCGGGCCCCGGCTCTGCTGTCCGCTCTGAACGAGGAGATCGAGGATCCGCGGGAGCGGCGTGCGCAACGCGACAAGGTGGTGCGCAAGCTCGTGTCGATGCTCGCGCGTCGCGGGTTCGCCCAGGGCATGGCCTTCGACGTGGTTCGGACAGAACTCGAGGCCCTCGGAAACGATTCCGAAGGCCTCGAGTACTAGAACGTCAGACTGTCGCGCCACCCATGGCGGCACCCTGATCGACAGGAACCGGACTCTTCTTCGCTCGTCGCAGTCGCTTCTCCACCTTCGTGGCGAGGTACGTCAGCAGCGAGTTCAGGATGATCATGATGATGGCCACGATGATCAGCGCCGGCAGGAAGTTGCCGTAGAAGGCACCGACCTGCTGGCCCGACCGGACCACCTCGACATAGCCGATGATGTACCCCAACGCGGAGTCCTTCAGCGCCACCACCATCTGCGAGATGATGGCCGGCAACATCGCGGTCACGGCCTGGGGAAGCAGGATCATGCGCATGATCTGGCCCTTGCGCAGGCCGATGGCCATGGCCGCCTCGGTCTGACCCTTCGGCAGGGACTGGATGCCCGACCGCACGATCTCGGCGATGACCGAGCCGTTGTAGAGCGTCAGGCCCGTCACCACCGCGGCCAGGGCCAGGTAGCGGGACTTGAACACCTGGTACTCGGCGAAGAACTGGTACAGGAAGATCATCAGGATCAGCACCGGGATGGCGCGGAACAGTTCGACGAAGAATCCGGCGACCAGCCGCACCGGGCGGTGGTCCGACAGGCGCGCGATGCCCAGGACCGCGCCCAGAATCAGCGCCAGCACGATCGACAGCCCCGCGGCGACCAGGGTGCCCTGGATGCCGGGAACCAGGTACGTCCTCCAGGTCGACGACTCGACGAACGGGCTCCACTTCTCCGATGTCAACTGGCCCTTCTCGTCCAGCTTCGCGTAGATCACGTACGCCGCCAGCAGTACCAGGACGAGCACGACGGCCGAGATGATGTGATTGCGCACCTTGGCGCGGGGCCCCGGAGCGTCGTAGAGAACGGTGGCGCGTTCGGCGGAGGCGACCTTCTTGGGCGGTGCCTCGGTGCTCAGAGGTGCGTTCGCTGTGGTCATCGGGCAACCGCCAATCGCTTGCCGAGGTAGCCGAAGAAGAGGCCGGTGGGGAAGGTCAGGATGACGAAGCCGAGCGCGAAGATACCGCCGACGACGAAGATCGCCGCCTCGTTCTCGATCATCTCCTTCATCAGAATGGCCGCTTCGAGGACGCCGATCGCCGCGGCGACGGTCGTGTTCTTCGTCAGGGCGATGAGCACGCTGCCCAGCGGGCCGATGACCGCACGGAACGCCTGGGGGAGCACGATGAAGCGCAGGTTCTGCGAGAACGTCAGACCGAGCGAACGCCCGGCCTCCGCCTGCCCGACGTTCACCGTGTTGATTCCGGACCGCAGCGACTCGCACACGAACGAGGCCGTGTAGATGCTCAGACCGAGCACGGCGAGCCGGAAGTTGTTGTCCGCCTGGCCGGTCGGGGACGCCTGATCGGCGAGCGTGACGCCCAGGGTCTGGTAGAGGCCGAAGGCGCAGAACAGCAGGATCAGCGTGAGCGGGGTGTTGCGGAAGATGGTGACGTAGGTGGCACCGATCCACCGCGCGACGGGAACGGGGGAGACCCGCATCGCCGCGAGCAGGGTGCCGAGGACGAGAGCGCCGATGGCGGAGAGCACCGTCAGCTTGATCGTCATCCAGAACGCGTCGAGGAGTTCGGGCGCGTAGTCACTCAGTATGTCCACCGGCGACTCCTTCCGAGAGCGGTGACGAGTCGAACGGGCGGTTCACCGGTGTGAACCGCCCGTTCGGGTCTCGCGAAGAGTGGTGATCAGTAGCGATCGACGGTCGGCTGTGCGGGCAGCGGGTACCCGGACGGTCCGACGGTGTCCTCGAATGCCTTCTGCCACGACCCGTCCTCGATCATGGCGTCGATCGCGTCGTTGATCTTGGTGCGGGTCTCGTCGTCGCCCTTGGCCAGGCCGATGCCGTAGCGCTCCTCGGTGAACGGCTCGCCGACCACCTTGAGCTCACCCGGGTACTGAGCCGCGTAGCCGGCCAGGATGATGTCGTCGGTCGTGACCGCGTCGACGGCGCCGTTGCGCAGTGCCTCGACACAGGCGGAGTAGGTGTCGAACTCCTGCAGCTGCACGTCCTGCGCGTACTGGTCCTTGACCTTCTGCGCGGGGGTGGAGCCGGAGACGGAGCAGAGGCGCTTGCCACCGCTGAGCGACTCGGGGCCCGTGATGTCGGTGTTGCCGTCGGCAACGAGGAGCGACTGTCCGGCGACGAAGTACGGTCCGGCGAAGTCGACCTTCTCCTTGCGGGCGTCGGTGATCGAGTAGGTGGCGACGATGTAGTCGACCTCACCGTTCTCGATCAGCGTCTCGCGCTGCGCCGACGGCGACTCCTTGAACGTGATGTTCTCCGGCGTGACACCGAGCTTGCCGGCGACGTACTTCGCGACCTCGACGTCGAAGCCGCTGAACGAGCCGTCGGGGGTGCGCAGGCCCAGGCCCGGCTGGTCGAACTTGATGCCGACGGTCAGCTTGCCGCTCTCGGCGCTGGACGACGCGCTGGTGGCCTCGTCGCCACCACACGCGGTGGCGGCGAAGGCGAGCGCGAGTGCGGCGACGCCGACACGGGCGGTACGTGTGATTCTCATCGAGATCCTCCAGAAGTTGGGACGAGCGGGTGGGAGATCAGTGACTCAGGATCTTGCCGAGGAAATCCTTGGCGCGATCGGACTTCGGTGTGGTGAAGAAGGTCTCGGGATCGGTGTCCTCGACGATCTGGCCGTCGGCCATGAAGATGACACGGTCGCCGGCGCGTCGGGCGAAGCCCATCTCGTGGGTCACGACCACCATGGTCATGCCCTCCTTGGCCAGCGACGTCATGACGTCGAGCACCTCGTTGACCATCTCGGGATCGAGCGCCGAGGTCGGCTCGTCGAAGAGCATCACCTTGGGGTTCATGGCGAGTGCACGCGCGATGGCGACACGTTGTTGCTGGCCGCCGGAGAGCTGCGCCGGGTACTTGTCGGCCTGGTTGGCGATGCCGACGCGTTCGAGCAGACGCTGCGCGGTCTTCTCGGCCTCGTCCTTCTTCATCTTGCGGACCTTCGTCGGCCCGAGCATGACGTTCTCACGAATCGTCTTGTGCGCGAAAAGATTGAAGGACTGGAAGACCATGCCGACGTCCGCGCGGAGCGCGGCGAGCGACTTGCCCTCGGAGGGAAGTGCCTTGCCGTCGACCTCGATGGTGCCCTCGTCGACGGGCTCGAGCCGGTTGATGGTGCGGCACAACGTCGATTTACCCGACCCGGAGGGGCCGAGGACGATGACGACCTGGCCGCTGGGAACGTCGAGTTCGATGTCCTTGAGGACGTGCAGATCACCGAAGTGCTTCTGCACGCCGTGCATCGCGATCATGGGGGCAGACGATGCTGTGGACGAGCGATGTTCGCGCTCGCCGTCAGGGTGGGTCATGGCGATGACCCTAGAGGTAGTTTCCTCCGCCACTGCTCGTTTTGGTGCGGGGACCGCGTATATGTAATGGAAACTTTACTCGGACCGCTCGGTGAGTCGGGTACGTGCGCCGCCGTACCCTGGAGGGGTGGACACGATCGACACCCAGACTCTGCCTGCGCGGTCCGGGACTGCGCGCACCTACGAGGTGCGCACGTACGGCTGCCAGATGAACGTGCACGATTCCGAACGACTGTCCGGCCTTCTCGAGGAGGCTGGTTACGAGAAGGCCGACTCCGGGTCGTCCCCCGATCTCGTCGTCTTCAACACGTGTGCGGTACGCGAGAACGCCGACAACAAGTTGTACGGCAACCTCGGCCAACTCCGGCCGGCCAAGGACGAGAACCCCGACATGCAGATCGCCGTCGGTGGGTGCCTCGCACAGAAAGACCGCGACGTCGTGGTCACGAAGGCGCCGTGGGTGGACGTCGTGTTCGGCACCCAGAACATCGGATCCCTGCCGGCGCTGCTCGACCGGGCGCGCCACAACCAGCGCGCCGAGGTCGAGATCCTCGAGTCACTGGACGCGTTCCCCTCGACTCTCCCGGCCAAGCGCGACTCCGCCTACTCCGGGTGGGTGTCCATCTCGGTGGGGTGCAACAACACCTGCACCTTCTGCATCGTGCCCGCACTGCGCGGCAAGGAGGTCGACCGCAGGCCGGGCGACATCCTCGCCGAGGTGCAGGCCCTCGTCGACGAGGGCGTGCTCGAGGTGACGCTGCTCGGACAGAACGTCAACGCGTACGGCGCCTCGTTCGCGGATCCCGAGCAGCCGCGTGACCGGGGTGCGTTCGCATCGCTCCTGCGCGCGTGCGGGGAGGTCGACGGTCTCGAGCGCGTCCGGTTCACCTCGCCGCATCCCGCCGAGTTCACCGACGACGTCATCGAGGCGATGGCGTCGACGCCCAACGTGTGCCCGACGCTGCACATGCCTCTGCAGTCCGGATCGGACCGCGTGCTGCGTGCCATGCGCCGCTCGTACCGCAAGGAGAAGTTCCTCGGCATCATCGACCGGGTGCGCGAAGCCATCCCGCACGCGTCACTGACGACGGACATCATCGTGGGCTTCCCCGGGGAGACCGAGGAGGACTTCCAGGAGACCCTCGACGTCGTCCGTCGCGCTCGCTTCAGCAGCGCCTACACGTTCCAGTACTCCAAGCGACCGGGAACGCCGGCCGCCGACATGCCGGATCAGGTGACGAAGGCCGTCGTGCAGGAACGCTACGAGCGGCTCGCCGCTCTGCAGGAGGAGATCTCCCACGAGGAGAACCGTCGGGTCGTCGGAACCGAGGTGGAGTTGCTCGTCGCCGACGGGGCCGGACGCAAGAACGCCGTCACCGAGCGGATGAGTGGACGCACCCGCGACGGGCGACTCGTGCACTTCACCCCGACGGGCGCCATCGATCGCGCCGTCCGGCCCGGCGACGTCGTCGTCACCACGGTGACCGACGCGAAGCCGTACCACCTGGTCGCCGACGTCCCGGTGCGCTCGCACCGGCGCACCACGGCCGGCGACCGACACGAGCGGGGCACGATGCCCCGGACCGCACCGGTCGGTGTCGGGTTGGGGTTGCCGTCCGTCGGCGCCCCGGCGCCCGAGCCGGTCACGACGATGGGATGTTCACTGTGAGTACCGAGCCGACGACCGGGTCCGATCCGGCGGCCGCCGAGAAGCGGATCTCGGGTCGTATCGACCCGGGGGTCCGCGCCGTCGTCGTGGCAGTGGTCGTGTTGTTGCTGCTACTGAGCTTCGCACTGCCGCACACAGGTTCGGCCAACGCGTGGGACGTGCTGGTGCACGACGAGGACGCCGTGGCGGAGTCGGTGGCACTGCCGTCACGCATCTTCGTGTGGCTGACCCTGGTGTTCGCGGTCGGCTTCTCGGCTCTCGCCCTGGTCACTCAACGCTGGGCGCTGGCCTGGGTCGCGCTCTACGGGTCCGGGGTGGCGACGGTGCTGGGCATCCTGGCCATCTGGTCGCGTCAGACCGTTCCTGTCGGCCTCACCGGGGCCGGCCCCGGGCTGGGCCTCGTCCTCGGCTGGTTGCTCGTGGTCGTGCTGGCGTTCCACTGGTTCAAGGTGGTGTGGAACCGCTCCAACGCTCAGTGGGCGGCTGCCGCCGCCCGGCGGGACGCGGCCGTGATGGACGAGGCGCGGCGCGAGAACGTGCTGGACACGTCCCGGCGCCGCGACAACTGATCCTCCGGAGTCACAGACCGCCGAGGGCGCTGTCGGCGGCGTCGGCCCACTCGCGCCACTGCTGTGCCTGCGCACGGGCCTTCTCGGCGTCCTTGGCCTTGCCCGCGGCCTCGGCCTTCTGGGCCTGCTCCTCGAACTGCGCGACCCGCTCGCGGAACTGAGCCGCGCGCGCCATCGCCTCGGGGTCGGTGCGTCGCCACTCGGAGTCGGCGGCGTCGCGGACGCGCTTCTCGATCGCGCGGAGCTTGCCCTCGAGATCGTGCATCTTCTCGCGCGGGACCTTGCCGATGGCGTCCCACTTGTCCTGCAATGTCCGCAGTGCTGCGCGGGCCGCCTCGATGTCCTTGGACGGGTCGATGTGACCGGACTCGGCCAGCAGCCGTTCCTTCGCCTCGGCGTTCTGCTCGAACTCCGCGTTCTGCTCGGACTGAGCCGCGTTGCGTGCCTCGAAGAACACGTCCTGGGCGCCCTTGAATTTCTGCCACAGCGAGTCGTCGGCGTCGCGGGGAGCCCGGCCGGCGGCCTTCCACTCGGTCAGGAGATCGCGGAACACCTGCGCGGTGCCCACCCAGTCGGTGGACGACGACAGTTCCTCGGCCTTGGCGACCAGTTCTTCCTTGCGCACCTTGGCGGCACCGCGTTCGCGGTCGAGATCGGCGAAGTGCGCGCCGCGGCGGCGGTTGAACGCCTCTCGTGCCTTGGAGTAGCGCTTCCACAGGGCGTCGTCGACCTTGCGGTCGACGCCGCGGATGGTCTTCCACTCCTCGAGGATCACGCGAAGACGGTCACCCGCGGCCTTCCACTGCGTGGATTCGCTGCCGATGGTCTCGGCCTCGACGGCCAGCGCCTCTTTGCGTGCCGTCGATTCGGTCCGCTCGGAGTCCTTGCGCTTGCGATGCTCGGCGGCGACCTCCTCGGAGTGTTCGATCACGGCCTGCAGGCGGGTCGCCAGCGCGTCGATGTCGCCGATCACCGCAGCGGTGGGCAGGGTCTCGGCGAGCGCGGCGGCGGCGGTCTTCGTCTTCTTGGCGTCGCCGGCGCCGGAGGCGAGTCGCGCCTCGAGGAGTGCGACCTCGGTGGCGAGATCGTCGTAGCGGCGCCCGAAGTGTGCGAGGCCCTCGGCCGCGTCACCGGCCTGCCAGGAACCGACCTGTCGCTCTCCGTCGGTGGTACGTACCCACGCGGAACCGTCCTCGTCGACCCGGCCCCAGCGGGACGGATCGGTGACGACCGGGACGACAGCGGGCGTCGTCGGCACGTGGTGTGCAGCCGGATGCGGCGTCGGGTGCGACTCCCCGTCGCCTGTGGACGACGACGGTGCGGACGGATCGGCCGGGGCACTGGGCCGGGTGGGCGCCGGGCGCGGTGCGCCGCCGGGTCGAGGACCCGGTCGGGGCCCGGGCCGGGGAGGTGTGGGGCTCGCCTGCGCCTCGCCGGGGGCGTTCTCGGTCGTCTCGTGCTCGGTCATGGTTCTCTCCGTCTCTGCCGCGCGTCACGGCTGCCTGGCGCTACGTGGTTCTCTGCTCGGTCGTTCTCGGCCCATTCAACCCCCTCCGCGCGTCGGCGACCATGCAAACCCCGAGGGACGCGCGGAAAAGGGACGCCCTCGGACGGTCGACTACCGTGGCGTCCGTGCTGTCCGCCCTCGCCTTCGTCCCGTCGCCTCCGTTGCTGCTCGCGGAGCTCGCCGGTTCCGCCACAGGCGAACTGGACGATCTGCGTGCAGCCGTGCGCGAGGTGTGCGACGACCTGGGGCAGTCCTGTCACGGCTGGATCGGGGTCGGGGTCGGTGCGACCACGACCTGGATCGACGGCGATGCCGCGGGTACGTACGCCGGTTTCGGGGCCGATGTCGTGGTCGGTCTCGCCCCGGATCGCGGGCCTGTCGATCGCGCGATGGAGTTGGCCGCGCTGACCGTCGGGCTGCTCCGCGGGCAGGCTGTTCCGCAGTGGTCGGTCCCCGTACAGCTCGTCGCTCGGAACGCGAGTGTCCAGGACGTGGCGGCGGTGGCGCTCGACCTGCGCGGCCGCGTCGACGCCGCGCCCGGCCCGATGGGGCTGCTCGTCGTCGGTGACGGGGCGACGACCCTGACCGACAAGGCGCCCGGCGCGTTCGACGACCGGGCCGAGGCGGTGCAGCACGCGATCGACGATGCGCTCGGCAGAGCCGACGTCGACGCGCTGGCGTCCCTGGACCCTGCTCTGTGTGATGCCCTCGGCGTGGACGGGCGGGTGGCATGGCAGGTGGCGGCCACGCTGGTCGGACCCACACGAGTGGTGCCGCACAGTCTCTTTCGCGGTGCCCCCTACGGAGTCGGGTATCACGTCGCCTCGTGGTCGCTGTGACGCGACCGACACCGGTCGCGGTGATCGGACCCACGGCCACGGGCAAGTCGGCCCTCGCGCTCGATCTCGCCGAGCGCCTCGGCGGGCACATCGTGAACATCGACGCGATGCAGCAGTACCGAGGCATGGACATCGGCACGGCGAAGACGCCGGTCGCGGAGCGTCGCGGCATCCCGCACCACCGACTCGACGTCCTGGACGTCACGGAGACGGCAACGGTGGCGGCGTACCAGGACGCCGCGGTGCGGGAGATCGAGGAGCTGCTCGAGCAGTCCGTCGTGCCCGTCGTCGTCGGCGGATCGATGATGTACGTCCAGGCTCTGCTGGACCGATGGCAGTTCCCGGCCACGGATGCCGCGGTGCGTGCCGAACTCGAGGCCAGGCTCGCCGCCGAGGGGGTCGCGGCGCTGCATCGCGCACTCGCCGAGTCCGATCCGGCGGCCGCGGCATCGATCCTGCCGACCGACGGCCGACGCATCGTCCGCGCGCTCGAGGTGGGACGCCTCACCGGGAAGCCGTTCGCCGCGTCGGCGCCCACCATCGGCGAGCCGCGCTGGGACACCGTCGTCCTCGGCATCGACCGTGACACCGACGAGCTGGACGCGCGCATCGCGGCACGCACCGACGCGATGTTCGCCGAGGGGCTCGTCGCCGAGGTCGAGACCCTCGTGGGTCGAGGACTGCGCGAGGGAGTCACCGCCCCGAGAGCGATCGGCTACGCGCAGGTGCTGCAGCTGCTGGACGGCGAGATCGACGAGGCGGCCGCGCGCGAGGCGACCTTCGTCGGTACCCGTCGCTATGTTCGCCGCCAACGGTCCTGGTTCGGCCGCGATCCCCGCGTGCACTGGCTGCGCGGGGGCGCATCGGACCTGCTGGACGCCGCACTGCGCACGAGGGGAGAACACCGATGAGCGATGCGCTCGTCCTGTCGAGGAACGCGCGGTTCCAGCAGTGGCAGTCCTACCTCGTCACCCGCGGCAAGCGCACCAAGGCGGGAGTCTTCCTCGTGCAGGGAGTGCGGCCGGTCACACTGGCCGTCCAGCACGAGTGGCCTCTCGAGTCCGTGCTCTATCGAACCGGCGACTCCCTGTCGTCCTGGGCCACGTCGACCGTGGACCGCTGCCGGGCCGCAGGCGTGCCCGCGGTGGGTGTCGCGCCGGAGTTGATGGCGGAGCTCGGCGAACGCGTCGATCAACCACCGGAGGTCCTGCTCCTCGCACGGTCCCGGCTCCTCGATCCCGGCCACTGGACTCCGACGGGCGACGCGCCGGTGGTGGTCGCGTTCGATCGGCCGACGTCGCCGGGCAATCTCGGCACCCTGATCCGGTCCTCGGACGCCTTCGGAGCGTCCGGGCTGCTGGTCAGCGGGCATGCCGCGGACCCGTTCGATCCCGCGTGCGTCCGCGCGACCACCGGCTCCCTGTTCGCACTCCCAGTGGGGCAGGTCGGAGGTCCGGAGCAGGTTCGCGCGATGGTGGACAGGCTGCGGCAGCAGGGCACCGACATGACGATCGTGGGCACCGACGAGACCGGCACGGTGGCAGCGCACGAGCACGACTTCACAGGAGGAACGGTGCTGGTGGTGGGCAACGAGACCCGCGGCATGAGTGCCGCGTGGCGGGATGCCTGCGACGTCGTCGTGTCCATCCCGATAGGCGGCGCGGCGAGCTCCCTCGGAGCACCGTCCGCCGGCGCCGTCGGGCTGTACGAGATCACCCGCCAACGGCTGATCGCGCGGACGTCCGCGCCGGTGGGAGACTGATCCCATGCAGTTCACCAAGGGACACGGAACGCAGAACGATTTCGTCGTGCTGCCGGATCCGGACGCACTCCTCGATCTGAGCGCACACCGTGTGGCGACGCTGTGCGATCGCCGAGCCGGGCTCGGCGCGGACGGGGTACTGCGAGTCGCCCGCAGCGGTGCTCTCGTCGACCGCGGCGTGCTCGACGCGCTGCCCGAGGGCGTGTCCGCCGGCGACTGGTTCATGGACTACCGCAACGCGGACGGGTCCATCGCGGAGATGTGCGGCAACGGTGTCCGGGTGTTCTCCCATTACGTTCGTGCGGCCGGTCTCGTGGACTCGGACGAGTTCGTCGTCGGATCGCGCGCCGGCGGAAAACCGGTCACGGTGCACTCGCACGACGCCACCGACGCCGTGGTCACCGTCGAGATGGGCACCCCGCAGGTCTTCGAGACCTCCGACACCGAGGTCGACGGCAGGTCCTTCACGGGCATCGGCGTCGACGTCGGCAATCCGCACCTGGCCTGCGTGTCCGCCGATCTCGATGCGGAGACCCTCGGCGACCTCGACCTCACGGCGCAACCCACCTTCGACGGTGCGGTGTACCCGCACGGGGTCAACATCGAGTTCGTCACCGTGCCGAAGGACGGTGCGGTGAGCATGCGTGTCCACGAGCGCGGCGTGGGGGAGACCAGATCGTGTGGCACGGGCATCGTCGCCGCCGCGGTCGCGGCCCTGCGCTTCGACGGGTCCGGCGACGGCGAGCTGGCCGTCCACGTTCCCGGTGGTGTCGTGTCGGTGCGCGTGTCGAACGGTTCCGCGTCGATGCGGGGGCCGTCGGTGCTGGTGGCGTCGGGGGAGCTGTCGGACGCCTGGTGGGCGGGGCTGGAAGCGTGACGGCCGGGGTGCGGGTATTCCCCGCGACACGGTTGCGTAAATGACAGTGCACGTCAGGACGTTCTCGTGGATCATGGGTCTCGTATGACGACAACGAATGCAGCGGCCGACAGGGCCGACACGACAGGTTCCTCCCACAGCGACGGGTTCGAGCAGGACGCCGAGTGGTCCACCGGCGACATGCAGCTCGACGATCGCAGCGCACTGCGCCGTGTGGCCGGACTCTCCACCGAGCTCACCGATGTCACCGAGGTCGAGTACCGCCAGTTGCGGCTCGAGCGCGTGGTGCTCGTCGGTGTCTGGACCAGCGGTTCCGCCGAGGAGGCAGAGTCCAGCATGACCGAACTCGCGGCTCTGGCCGAGACGGCGGGTTCCGAGGTGCTCGAAGGGCTGGTGCAGCGTCGCGACCGACCCGACGCCTCCACCTACATCGGCTCCGGCAAGGCGAAGGAACTGCGCGAGGTGGTCATCGCGACCGGCGCGGACACCGTCGTGTGCGACGGTGAACTCACGCCTGCGCAGCTGACGGCACTGGAGAAGATCGTGAAGGTGAAGGTCATCGACCGCACCGCGCTGATCCTCGACATCTTCGCTCAGCATGCCTCCTCCCGCGAGGGCAAGGCGCAGGTCGCCCTGGCGCAGATGGAGTACATGCTTCCGCGTCTGCGCGGCTGGGGTGAGTCCATGTCGCGTCAGGCGGGTGGCCGCGCCGGCAGCAACGGCGGTGTGGGCCTGCGTGGTCCCGGTGAGACGAAGATCGAGACCGATCGTCGTCGCATTCGCGAGCGCATGGCGAAGCTACGTCGCGAGATCCGGGGCATGAAGCAGGCCCGCGACACCAAACGTGAGCGCCGGCTGCAGGGCAACGTGCCGTCCATCGCCATCGTCGGCTACACCAACGCGGGGAAGTCGTCGCTGCTCAACGCGTTGACCGGATCCGGTGTGCTGGTGCAGAACGCACTGTTCGCGACCCTGGATCCGACCACGCGCAAGGCGACGCTCGAGGACGGCCGCGAGTGCGTGCTCACCGACACCGTCGGCTTCGTCCGCCACCTGCCGACCCAGCTGGTCGAGGCGTTCCGCTCCACGCTCGAGGAGGTGACGGACGCCGATCTGCTGCTGCACGTGGTGGACGGGTCCGACCCGCTCCCCATCGGGCAGATCGAGGCGGTCCGCGAGGTCATCGTCTCGGTGGTGCGCGAGCAGAACGCCGCGGCGCCCGAGGAACTGATCGTGGTCAACAAGATCGACGCCGCGGATCCCGTCACGCTGACGCAGCTGCGGGGCCTGCTGCCGGGTGCGGTCTTCGTGTCCGCGAAGACCGGTGAGGGCATCGAGGAGCTGCGGACACGACTCGGCGAGCTGGTCCGCCCGCCCGAGGTGTCGGTGAGCGTCCTGCTGCCCTACGACCGCGGCGACCTGGTGTCGCGCATCCATGCGGACGGACGGATCTCGAGCACGAGTCACGAGAGCGGCGGTACGCGCATCGACGCGACCGTGCCGACGGCGCTGGCCTCGATACTCACGCGATACGCCCACAGCGCGTGAGCCGTCGGTTCGCGCCGGTGCTCGGCGCTGCCGTGGTGGCGCTCGTGGCAGCGTCTCCCGCGGCGGCGCAGACCGAGGCACCGGATGCGGAGCCGTACTGTGTGCCGACCGATCCGGGACTGTCCGAACTCTCGGGTATGACGGTGCTCGACGGGACGGTGTACGCGATCGGGGACAGCGGCGCCGACGACCGTGTCGCGCGCCTCGACTCCGAGTGTGCTGTCGCGGAGTGGCTTCCGAATCCGGTGGATCCGTACGACGTCGAGGATCTCTCGTCGTTCGAGGGGTCGTTGTGGCTCGCGGACATCGGCGACAACGACCGTCGACGCGACGCCGTGGCCCTCACCCGGATGGATCCTGCGGCCGGTGGTGCCGGTGAACTGCACCGGCTCACCTATCCCGACGGTGCGCACGATGCCGAAGCACTCCTCATCGGGCCCGACGGCCGTCCCGTCGTCGTCACGAAGGACGGTCTCGGAACCGGTGCCGTGTACACCGCGGACACGTCGGTGTCCGATCTCCCGAGTCCCGGTCCCACCCCGCTGCGCCGCGTGGCCGACTTCGCGCCGTCCGCGACGACCACACCCGGGGGTCCGCCGCTGCTCGACGGCAGTCGCCTGGTCACCGGCGGCGCCGTGAGCGCCGACGGGTCCATCGCTGCCGTGCGCACCTACACCGATCTGTACCTGTGGTCCGTGCGGGACGGTGACGTGGCCGCGGCCTTCGCGTCGGCCCCCGCCCGCGTCGTCGCGCTCCCGCCGCAGCCGCAGGGCGAGTCGATCGCCTTCACCTCGGACGACGAGGTGCTGCTCGGGTCCGAGCAGGGTGTGGACACGGCTGCAGCTCGTCCCGCCGTCCTCGTCCTGCGCGATGTGGCACGCTCCGCCGAGGCCGGCCCGGAGGCCACCGAGACCGCGGACTCCGAATCACCCGCCGAGCCCACCGGGTCCATCCTCGTTCCGTTGATCGCCGCCGCGGCGTCGGTCGGTGTGGTCGTGGTGCTGACCCTGTTCTTCGTGCGTCGACTGTTCCGGTCGCGGTAGACACAGAAGCACACATGACGACGGCCCCCACGGTGTGTGGGGGCCGTCGTCGTCTGTGCGGAAGATCAGGCGTCGAGGTCCGACGCGACCAGTGCGGCGACCTTGTCGAGCGTGGCCTGATCATCACTGGTGATCGTGACCTCGGTGCCCTTGGTGGCCCCCAGCGTCATGATCATGAGCGCGGAGCCGCCGTCGACGGCCTCTTCGCCCTCCACCTCGAGGGTGACGTCGACGCCGGAGTCGGCGACCGCCTCGGCGATGACGGCGGCGGGACGGGCGTGCAGGCCGATGGCGGATCCGACCGTGACCGTGGTGCTGGGCATCGTGGTGATCTCCTTCTTCGTCAGGTGAGTGCTGGTGTCGATACTGCCAGCTGTGGGGGTGGTGACGTGGGTGTCAGGCTGCGACGGCGACGGGTTCGTCGACGATCTCCGCAGGCTTCTTGCCGGCGAACTGCTTGGCCGCGGTGATGAGCGCCGCGGAGACCACGGTGCCGATCGCCAGAGCCAGCAGGAACAGGAAGAAGTTGTTCATCGCGAAGAACACCAGCAGTCCGCCGTGGGGCGCGCTGAGCGTCGTCCCGAAGGACATGATCAGGGCGCCGGTCACAGCGCCGCCGGCCATCATCGAGGGGATGACGCGCAGAGGGTCGGTCGCGGCGAACGGGATCGCACCTTCGGAGATGAACGCAGCTCCGAGAAGCCATGCAGCCTTGCCGTTCTCGCGTTCTGCCTCGCTGTAGAGCTTCGGACGCAGAGTCGACGAGAGTGCCATGGCGAGCGGGGGAACCATGCCGGCAGCCATGACGGCGGCCATGATGCGCAGCGATGCCTCGTTGTCGACGCTGAGCCCGGCGGTGGCGAAGGCGTAGGCGGCCTTGTTCACCGGTCCACCGAGGTCGAAGCACATCATGAGGCCCAGGATGATGCCGAGGATGATGACCGACGAGCCCGAGAGGCCGTTGAGGAAGTTGGTCAGGCCGGTGGTGATGGCAGCGAGCGGGCGACCCAGCACGAGGAACATCAGACCGCCGACGACGAGGGTCGCTCCCAGCGGGATGATGACGACGGGCATCAGGCCACGCAGCCACGGCGGCACCGCGATCCGGCTGATCCACAGCGCCACGAAGCCGGCGATGAGGCCACCGACGAGGCCACCGATGAAGCCGGCACCGACGAACAGGGCCACCGCACCGGCGGTGAAGCCGGGTGCCAGACCGGGACGGTCCGCAATGGCGAAGGCGATGTAACCGGATAGAGCCGGGACGAGGAAGCCGAAGGCCAGGCCGCCGAGCTGGAACAGCACCGCACCGATGAAGATGCGGAGCCCGCCGTCGGGCAGGTTGGTGAGGCTGTTGTTGGTCATGATGTCCTCGGCGACACCCTTGATCTCGTATCCACCGAGAAGGAAGCCGAGGGCGATGAGGAGTCCACCGGCCGCGACGAACGGGATCATGTAACTGACACCGGTCAGGAGGATCTGGCGCAACCGCGTGCCCCAGCCGAGTCCACCGGCAGCGGCGGCAGCGGACGCTCCCGGTGCGGTACCGGAGACGCGTGCGGCGTTCGGGTCACCGCCGGCGCGCAGAGCCTCGGCAACCATCTTGTCGGGCTCGTTGATCGCGCGCTTGACGCCGGACTCGATGACAGGCTTGCCCGCGAAGCGCTCGCGGCCCTTGACGCCCACGTCGGTGGCGAAGATGACGGCCTCGGCCGACGCGATGAGAGCCGGGTCCAGTGCCGTGGAGCCGCTCGAGCCCTGCGTCTCGACGTGCACGGTGACGCCCGCACGGTCGCCGGCGTCCTTGAGGGAGTCGGCAGCCATGTAGGTGTGGGCGATGCCGGTGGGGCACGCGGTGATGGCGACGATGTGCTTGGCAGCGTCCGCCGTGGCGGTCGGAGCGGGAGGAGCGGTCTTCGTGGTCGTGACGGGAGTCGCAGCCTTCGGAGGCTTGGGGGCCAGAACGCCCTCGACCAGTGCGACGACGTCGGCGGGGGTGGCCGCCTCGCGCAGCGACGTCACGAATGCGGGCTTGACCAGCGCGCGTGCGAGCGAGGACAGCAGCTTCATGTGCTCCGCGCCGGCGCCCTCCGGTGCGGCGATGAGGAAGACCAGGTCCGCGTCGCCGTCGGGTGCGCCGAACTCGACCTTCGGGTTCAGGCGAGCGAATCCGAGCGATGCCGTCGTGACCGCGGCGGAGCGGCAGTGTGGAATCGCGATGCCGCCGGGCAGGCCGGTGGCCGACTGCGCCTCACGAGCCATCGCGGCGTCGCGCAGGGCGTCGGCATCCGATGCACGGTCCGCGTCGGTGAGGACGCGAGCGAGGCGGGCGATGACATCGTCCTTCGTCGAGCCGAGATCGGCGTCGAGCAGGATGAGGTCCTCGGCGATGATGCCGGGCTTGGCATCGTGAGCCGTGGTGGGACTGGACATGTCGTTTCCTCTGGGAGTGGAGTGGAGCTGGGGGATCAGGACTGGGGTTTTCAGGACTGGGGTACGGCGGGTGACGAGTCGAGGGTGTGGACGGGGACGGCAGTGACGTCGACGTCGGACGGCGTCGGCAACCGGGTGCCCGGTAGGGCGGCGGCTGCGGATCCGTAGGCGACGGCCCGGGCGAGTCGACCGGCACCGTCCTCGCCGTCGAGATCGGCCAGGATGTATCCGGCCAACGACGAGTCGCCCGCCCCGACGGTGCTTCGCGGGGTGATCGGGGGAGGGGTGGCGAACCACGACCCTGTCGCGGTGACCAGGACGGCCCCGGACCCACCGAGTGTCGCCAGGACGGCAGCCACTCCGCGGTCGACGAGAACGCGCGCGGCCTCGACCGTGGGATACGGGTCACCCTGTGCGGCACTGGCTTCGAGCATGGCGCCGTCGTGGCCGGTGAGGTGCGCGAGTTCTTCCGCGTTCGGCTTGATCAGATCGGGTGCCGTCGCCGGGAAGCCGGCGGCGAGTGCCGAGAGCGGATCGTCGGAGGTGTCCACCGCGACCTTGGCCGACACCTCGTGCAGCGCGGTGACGAGGCGGCCGTACCAGGTGGCGTCGATTCCGGGCGGGATCGATCCGGACAGGACGACCCAGTCGGCGCGCTGCGCGAGTTCCAGGACGGACGCCATCAGGGCGTCGACCGTCTCGGGCGCGAGTCCGGCCCCGGGCTCGTTGATCTTGGTCGTCGTGCCGTCGGACTCGCTGATGGTCAGGTTCGTGCGCGCGACACCCGACGTGGGTACGGCGTGGTACCGGACTCCGAGGGTGCCGAGCGCGCTGAGCAGCGGATCGGAACCGCTGCACGGGAGCACCGCTGTGGCGGTCCGTCCGGCGGAGGTGACGACGCGTGCGACGTTGACCCCCTTGCCGCCGGGCTCCGTCGTGGTCAGTGCGCTGCGATGCACCGATCCGCGCACCAACGGCACGTCGAGGGAGACCGTGCGATCCATGCTGGGGTTGGCCGTCAGGGTGAGGATCATGCGACCACCACCTCCAATCCGTGTTGCTGCAGACGGGTGCAGTCGGTGTCGGTGATGCCGTCGTCGGTGACGAGGACGTCCACACAGTCGAGTGCGGCGAAGGACATGAAGAACTGCAGGCCGATCTTGGCCGAGTCCGCGACGACGATCACGCGGTCCGCCGCGCTCACCATCGCGCGCTTGACGGCGGCCTCGTCGGTGTCGGGAGTCGAGAGACCGTGGCCGACGCTGATCGCGTTGGTGCCCATGAACGTCACGTCGACACGCACGGTCCCGAGCACTCGCAGGGTGTCCTCGCCGACGGTCGCCTGCGTGACACCGCGGACGCGGCCACCGAGCAGGTGGAGATCGAGGGACGGAACCGCGGCGAGACGCGTCGCGATGGGAAGCGAGTTGGTCACCACCGTCAGATCCGACTCGACGGGGATCAGCGCGGCGAGGCGACCGGTGGTGGTGCCGGCATCGAGCGCGATGGATCCGCCGGGTGCAGGCAGGTAGGCGAGGGCGGCAGCGGCGATGCGGTCCTTCTCCTTCGCGCGGGTGTGTTCGCGCTCGGCCATCCCTGGCTCCACCGCGGTGACCGACGTGGCGGGCACTGCGCCACCGTGGACTCGGCGCACGACGCCCATACGGTCGAGCGAGGCCAGGTCACGGCGCACGGTCTCGGTGGTGACACCGAACGTGTCGGCCAGGTCGGCGACGGAGACGCGACCGCGCTGTCCGATGAGGCCGGCGATGGCGTTCTGCCGCTCTTCCGCGTACATCGTGTTCACCGCCCCTCCGTCCGATCCGTTGTTTCACTGTTGGTTTATGTTGTTTTACGCCCGTCTCTGTTGACATGTCAAGAGGTTCGAGTAATCTGAGTCACAAGAGCCATCGCGGGAGACGCGATGCACAGCGGGTAGGCGAGATGCCCCCGCACCACCGCGCAGCAGGAGGAAGCAGATGACGGGATCGCTCACCGTGAACGAGGCACAGCCGACGGCCCACGCGGTGCAGGGCACGCCGGTGGTGCCCGGCGTCGGCTACGGCCCCGCGATCCGCCCGGCGCCGCGCCCCTCACGTCCCGACACGGCCGTCGAGATCGCCGAGGACGCGCGCGATGCAGAGAAGGAGCGCTTCCGCGCCGCGGCGGCCGAGGTCGGTCGACGTCTGCAGGCCCGTGCCGCACTGGCAACCGGCTCCGCGTCCGAGGTGCTCGCCGCCAACGCCGCGATGGCCGAGGACCGCGGGTGGATCGGCGCCGGCGTCAAGGCCATCGGCAAGGGTTCCGACGCCGCGTACGCCGCCGTCACCGCGACGGACCAGTTCGTCGCCATGTTCGCCAAGCTCGGCGGACGCATGGCCGAGCGCATCACCGACCTCATGGACATCTGCGACCGCGTGATCGCCGAGCTGTCCGATCTCCCGGAGCCCGGCGTTCCCACACCCTCGGAGCCCTCGGTTCTCCTGGCGGAGGACCTCGCACCCGCCGACACCGCGGGACTCGACGCCACGCTGGTCGTCGGACTCGCGACCTCTCTCGGTGGACCCACCAGCCACACCGCGATCATCGCCCGTCAACTCGGCATCCCGTGCATCGTCGCGGCGACGGGCCTCGACGACGTCCCCGCCGGGACGCTCGTCATGGTGGACGGCACCACCGGCCGCATCGAGATCGAGCCCGATCCGTCCACGGCACGCTCCGCGGTCGAGGAATCGGCCACCCACCTCGCCGAGGTCGCCGACTGGAGCGGGCCCGGCCGGACGTCCGACGGTCACCGTGTCGACATCCTCGCGAACGTGCAGGACGGCGCCGGCGCTCGCGCAGCCCGCTCGACCGCAGCCGACGGCGTCGGACTCTTCCGCACCGAACTCAGCTTCCTCGACCGCGACATCGAGCCCACCGTCGACGAGCAGGCCTCGATCTACGCCGAGGTGCTCACCGCGTTCGAGGGCACCAAGGTGGTCGTCCGCACGCTCGACGCCGGCTCGGACAAGCCGCTGCGCTTCGCGAACCACGCCGACGAGGCCAACCCGGCCCTCGGAGTGCGCGGCATCCGTATCGCCGAGGGCAATCGCGGCATCCTGCACCGCCAGCTCGACGCCATCGCGGCCGCAGCGGCCTCGACCGAGTCGTCCCCGTGGGTGATGGCCCCGATGATCGCCACGTCCGCCGAGGCGCAGGCCTTCGCCGCCGACGTGCGGGAACGCGGGCTCACCCCCGGCGTCATGATCGAGGTGCCCGCCGCGGCGCTGCTCGCGGACCGGATCCTCGATCACGTCGACTTCCTGTCCATCGGAACCAACGACCTCGCGCAGTACACGATGGCGGCCGACCGCATGTCCGCCGACCTGGCCGCACTGACCGATCCGTGGCAGCCCGCAGTCCTGACGCTCGTCGCCCACGCGGCGAAGGCCGGCGCAGCGGTGAACAAGCCTGTCGGAGTCTGCGGAGAGGCCGCCGCGGACCCGTTGTTGGCCTGTGTCCTCGTCGGCTTCGGCGTCACGTCCCTCTCGGCCGCGTCGGCCGCCGTGGCCGGTGTCGGCGCGAAGCTCGGCACCGTGACGCTCGAGCAGTGCAAGGCCGCGGCCGAGGCCGTGCTGTCCACCTCCAGCCCGGCCGAAGCACGCGAGGTGGCCGCCGGCCTGCTCGGGTAGTGCGCTCCCGCCCGCCGACCGGCCTCCGGCCTTCCCGGTGACCTGCCGACCGGCCTCCGGCCTTCCCGCATGACATCATTTCCGCCGTGACGACAACTCGATCCAGGCAGTTCTTCCCTCGCTGGTCCGTCCACGGTGACGGTCGCACCGTGGCGCCCGACGCGGTCGTCGCTCCGGACGAACGGCTCTCGTGGCCGCGCACGATCGGGATCGGGATGCAGCATGTCGTCGCGATGTTCGGCGCCACTCTGCTGGTGCCGACCATCACCGGGTTCCCGGTCACGACGACGCTGTTCTTCTCCGGTCTGGGTACCGCGATCTTCCTGTTGGCCACGCGCGGCCGGATCCCGAGCTACCTGGGCTCGTCCTTCGCCTTCATCGCACCCTTGGCGGCGACGGCGGGCGACGGTCCCGCTGCGCAGCTCGGCGCGGTGCTCGTGGTGGGCGTGGTGTTGTTCCTGGTCGGCCTGCTCGTCCGGTTGGCGGGGAGCCGCGTCCTCGACGCCGTCATGCCGCCGCTCGTGACCGGCGCGATCGTGGCGCTCATCGGCCTGAATCTCGCGTCCACCGCCGCGACCTCATACGAGGCTCAGCCGCTCGTCGCGACCGTGACCCTCGTGGCGGTCCTGCTGGTCACCGTCTCGGTACCGGGGCTGATCGGTCGCCTCGGCATCCTCGTCGGCGTCGTCGTGGGATGGGTGTTCGCTGCCGTCACCGGTGCTCTCGATCCCGCACGCGTCGACGCACTCGGTAGCGCGTCGTGGATCGGACTGCCCGAGTTCACCGGCCCCTCGTTCCAGCTCTCCGTCGTGCTCGTCGCACTGCCCGTCGTCGTGGTGCTCGTCGCCGAGAACGTCGGTCACGTGAAGGCGGTCGCGGCGATGACGGGTCGGTCCCTCGACGACGTCGCCGGTGACGCCCTCATGGCGGACGGCGCGGCGACCGTCCTCGCCGGTGCCGGTGGTGGTTCGGGCACCACGACCTACGCGGAGAACATCGGCGTCATGGCCGCCACCCGCGTGTACTCCACCGCTGCCTACTGGGTCGCCGCCGCCACGGCGCTGGTGCTCTCGTTCTCCCCGAAGTTCGGCGCTCTGATCTTCACGGTCCCGAGCGGTGTGATCGGCGGCGCGACGCTCGTGCTCTACGGTCTCATCGGCCTTCTCGGCGTGCGGATCTGGCAGGAAGCGGGGATCGACTTCACCAAGCCGCTCAACCTGATGGTCGCGGCGGCCGCCCTCGTCGCCGGTGTCGGTGACTTGACGCTGACCATCGGATCCGTCGAACTCGGCGGCATCGTGTGGGGCTCGGTCGGCATCCTGGTCGCGTACCCGGTGCTGCGCGCGCTGTCGGAGCGGCGACGAGACTGAGCGGTCTGTGCCACGCTGAAGCGGTGAGCCACCCACACCTCGACCCGATGCGACCCGTGCGCCTCGCGCCGGACGAGTGGCCTTCGACGCCGGCGTGGAAGGTTCCGCTGATCGGCGTCGTCTGGGTTGCAATCGTCGTGGCGACCTTCGCGCTGCCGAACTCTGTTGCTCGTGCGGCCGTTGCGGCTGTTGCCCTGATCGTTGCTGTGGTTCTCGCCGTGGCATCCGTACGCCGAGCCGTGCGCGAGAGCGGCGACCAGCGCATCTCCTGGTTGCGCGGCCCCGCGGTGCGTCGCCGAGACGTCGACCTGCTTCAAAGCTGCAGTGAGTCTGCTCTGTTCGTCGGGGCCTTGGCGCTGAATGCCGTTCCGGGTTGGTATTGGTGGGTGACCGCGGCGCTCGTCGTCTGGGTTCTGCCGCCCCTCGTTCTGCAGGGTCGGCACAACCGCCGGGTCACGCGATCCGGTGCAGATTTCGTCGCTCACCGACGATTTCTGCACCGGATCTAGGCTGGCTCCGTGCCGCATGCCCTCGTCTCGACCCGACACGTCGATGCGGAAACGGTGATAGAGCGGAGCCGGTTTCTCGCCCGCGTGGTCACCGTCCACACCGAGTCCGAGGCGCTCGACGTGGTCGCTGCGGTGTCGGCAAAGTTCCCCGATGCGGGCCACCACTGTTGGGCTTTCGTCGTCGGCGCAGATCAGGAGCACCGTCGTCAGCGCGCATCGGACGACGGCGAACCTGGCGGTACGGCAGGTGTTCCGATGCTCGGCGTGCTGACCGGCCGCGACCTCGTCGATGTGGTGGCCGTCGTCAGTCGGTGGTTCGGGGGCGTCAAGCTCGGCGCCGGTGGCCTGGTGCGCGCCTACTCGGGCGCGGTGAGTGCGGCGCTCGACCGCGCGGAGGTCGGCGAGCTCGCGCGAGTCGACGTCCTCGAGATGGGCTTGTCCCATGCTGATGCCGGTCGGGTGGAGGGCGTTCTGCGAGTGCACGGATTCGCCGTCGACGACGTCGCCTACGGATCCGACGTGCGGCTCCGGGTGATCGGTGACGGCGACCGGCTCGACGGTGTCCTCGCGTCCGCGACCGGCGGCGGTGTGGTGGCAGAGCGCGTCGGGCACCGGTGGGTGCTCGGGCTCTGAGGCGGCTGGGTGCGCTGAGCCGCGGATACCGCGGCTCAGCACACCGGATTCGAGTCAGTGACGCCGTGTGAGCCGCGCGGGCGGAATCACGCCGGGGTAGTAGAAGTAGTGGTGAGGCGACTCGACGAGATCGGAGGAACGGATACCTGCCACTTCCCAGACATCGACCGGCCCGCCGGTGTTGTTCATCCGGACGAACCAGTCACACTCCCACTCGTCTCGCGCCAGAAAGCATCCCTGCTGCTCGGGCTCATTGCTGCCTGCGATGCCCCGTGCCGCACCCATGCGCTGCCAGTCCAGCCCGAACCGCGAGATCGAGTCGCGGTTACGTGACGACGAGACATGGAAGTGAGAAGGCATCGCGCAGAGGTTACGGAGCCGATTGCGGACGGGCCAGGCGATATCGGCTGACGCCGAGGTCACCGAACGTGCTCGCACTGGTCATCGACCCCACTCGTACCTGGTTCTAGGCTCGAGACAGATCCGCCGTACGCACGACGAGGAGAATCATGAAGCGCACGTTGTTCGAGCCCGAGCACGACCTGTTCCGCAGCTCGTACAAGAAGTTTCTCGAGCAGCACGTCGCGCCGCATCACGCGGAGTGGGAGACGCAGAACATCGTCGACAGAGGTGTCTGGGTCGAGGCCGGTAAGCAGGGCTTCCTGGGCATGGCAGTGCCGGAGGAGTTCGGCGGCGGCGGAGTCAAGGACTTCCGCTACAACGCCATCGTCACCGAGGAGACCACGGCCGGTGGGTACAGCGGCATCGGGTTCACGCTGCACAACGACGTCGTCGCTCCGTACCTCATCGAGCTGACGAACGACGAGCAGAAGCAGCGCTGGCTGCCCGGCTTCTGCTCCGGTGAGCTGATCACCGCGATCGCGATGACCGAGCCGGGCACGGGCAGTGACCTGCAGGGCATCAAGACCAAGGCCGTCCGTGACGGTGACGACTGGGTGCTCAACGGCTCCAAGACGTTCATCACCAACGGCATCAACGCCGACATCGTCATCGTGGTGGCGTGCACCGATCCGGAGAAGGGCGCGCAGGGCTTCAGCCTGTTCGTCGTCGAGCGCGACATGCCGGGCTTCGAGCGCGGCCGCAACCTCGACAAGATCGGTATGAAGGCGCAGGACACCGCGGAGCTCAGCTTCACCGACGTCCGCATCCCTGCCGCCAACTTGCTCGGTCAGGAGGGTATGGGCTTCATCTACCTGATGCAGAACCTGCCGCAGGAGCGCCTGTCGATCGCCGTCGTCGCGGCTGCCGCGATGGAGTCCGCGCTCGCGATGACGATCCAGTACTGCAAGGACCGCAAGGCGTTCGGCAAGCCGATCGGCAAGTTCCAGAACACGCGATTCGTGTTGGCGGAGTGCGCGACCGAGACGACTGCCGTCCGCATCATGGTGGACAAGTACATCGAGCAGCTCAACGCGAACGAGCTGTCGGTCCAGGAAGCCGCCATGGCGAAGTGGTGGACCACCGAGAACCAGGTCAAGCTCATCGACCGGTGCCTGCAGCTGCACGGTGGCTACGGCTACATGAAGGAGTACCCGATCGCCAAGGCGTACATGGACTCCCGCGTGCAGACCATCTACGGCGGCACGACGGAGATCATGAAGGAGATCATCGGTCGCGGTCTGGACCTGTAGGAACCTCGAACACGACGACGCCGGCGCTGGACATCCAGCGCCGGCGTTCGTGTGTCCGGAATCAGAGCTTGCGCATCACGGTGACGACCTTGCCCAGCACCACGGCGTCGTTCCCGGGAATGGGCTCGAACAGGTCGTTGTGGGGGAGCAGCCAGACGTCCCCACCAGTCCGCTTGAACGTCTTGACGGTGGCCTCTCCGTCGATCATGGCGGCGACGATGTCCCCGTTGTCGGCCACGTTCTGCTGACGCACGACCACCCAGTCACCGTCGCAGATGGCGGCGTCGATCATCGACTCACCGACGACGCGGAGAAGGAACAGCGAGCCGGACCCGACGAGCTCGCGCGGAAGCGGGAACACGTCCTCGACGGCCTGCTCCGCGAGAATCGGACCACCCGCGGCGATACGTCCCAGGACGGGGACGAAGGTCGGTGCGGGCAGGCGATCGTCGTCCGACGACGGTGTGTCCGCGCTGTCGAGGTGATTCGTGGTGTCCGTGGCGACGAGATCGTCCTGCGCGACGGCAGAGACCTCTTCGGGGCGCCCGTTCTCGCCCGGCAGACGCACGTCGACGGCGCGGGGACGGTTGGGGTCGCGGCGCAGGAACCCCTTGCGTTCGAGGGTGCGCAGTTGATGCGCGACCGACGAGGTGGACGTCAATCCGACGGCGTCACCGATCTCCCGGATGCTCGGCGGATAGCCGCGCTCGACGACCGACGCACGGATCACCTCGAGCACTCGCCGCTGACGTTCGGTGAGACCGGACTCGGTGTCGGCGGTCGTGGCCGAGCCGGTCGCTGACGCGCGCCCGCCGACCGTGCCGGATGAGCTGTCGTCCTTCATCGAGATACCTCCATCGGTAGCAGTGGACGTGGGGCAGGTGGTGCTGGTGTCACGTCCGTTGTGCGTGTGTCGAACCTAAACCGAAACGGGACTCGGATCAAACACCTGTTCGAAGCGTGTCGCGTGTTCGATGCACTTTGTCGGACCGGACTGCTATACATCGAACATGCGTTCATTCGAACGCGTGGGCGAATGTGTTGTTCGAACACCTCGGTGCATCGGCGACGCGGACGGCCACCGGCTATCCACGAGGAGTGGTTGCAATGACTCGAAGTGACCTGCTGACTGTCGGCACCGCACGTTCCATCGACATGCATGCACCCGTCCGCACGCGCTGGACCTGCGACGACGATTCCTACTGGGGTGTGGCTGACCGCGCGGCCGGGTCCACGACGACCGACGTGCGCGAGCGCACCACGGTCCGCCGCAGCCCCGCTCCGCGCGACTCCCGCCGCCCCGACGGCGGCACTGTCGACTACCGTCGCCGCTCGAACGGTGTCTCGCAGGTCGAACACCGCACTCGTCGGGGACACGGATTCGCGACGCCCATCGCTGTGGCGCTGATCACAGCAGTGTCCGTTCTGGGGCTGGTGGGGTTGGCGAACATGCGCTCCGCCGACGTCCCGGCACAGCCGTCCATCTCGGAGCAGGTGGAGATGGGCGTCGTCTCCGGACGCTGACACCGGCCGGACACGCCCGCGGGGCCGCGGAAGGCCGTCCCGGTACGCTGGACACACCGAGAGCCGCCGTGGCGCTCGGGAAATGCCCGAGCCATCGAGGGGTCTCTGTCCGATGCACTGCCCGTTCTGCCGTCACCCCGACTCGCGCGTCGTCGATTCGCGTGAAGCGGAAGAGGGCCAGGCGATCCGGCGGCGTCGTTCCTGCCCCGAGTGCGGTCGACGCTTCACCACGGTGGAGACAGCAGTGCTCTCCGTCGTGAAACGCAGTGGCGTGAGTGAGCCGTTCAGTCGCGAGAAGGTGGTCAAGGGAGTCCGTCGGGCCTGCCAGGGCCGCCAGGTCGACAACGACGCGCTCGTCCTCCTCGCCCAGCAGGTCGAGGACACGGTGCGGGCTTCCGGGTCGGCCGAGATCCCCAGCAACGAGGTAGGGCTCGCCATCCTCGGGCCACTGCGCGATCTCGACGAGGTGGCCTACCTCCGATTCGCCTCCGTCTACCGCTCGTTCAGCAGTGCGGACGACTTCGAGCGCGAGATCGAGGACCTTCGTCGCCACCGCGCCGAGCACGATGCCGCCCCCGCCCAGGACGCGGAGCCCGCCGCTCAGCGGTGAGTCAGCGCCGCACCGCACGTCGGACGTCGTCGATGGCCTTGCGCACCCGCTTCTCGCTCACCGGGTACAGCGTTCCCAGGGTCTGAGCGAACAGGTTGACCCTCAGCTCCTCGATCATCCAGGCGATCTCCCGCACGGCATCGCTGCGGCCCACCGAGTCCGGTACCGACCCGAGCAGGGCGTCGTAGTCCGCATAGACGCGGTCCAGCACGTCCATCCCCGCCGCGTCGCGGCGAGCGCTGGACGGGAATGCGCGAAGTCGGCGCTCGGCCGCCTCGAGGTAGCGCGGAAGATGTGGCAGGTGAGCTTCGCCGGTCTCGAAGACGTATCCGGGGAAGATCAGCCCGTCCAGCTGCTGGCGCACGTCGTCCGCGGCATCTCCCGTCGCGTCGTCGAGTGCGAGGCGGACCCTCGTCGCGGCACCGAGAGATGGTTCCGCCACCCGGAGCACCGCGGCCGTCCGGCCGGCGAGCTCGCCCCGGACCGCCTTCTCCAGCACCGCATACGCCTCGGGCGTGGACACCGGGCCGCCGTGCTTCATCATGAGCTCGTCGGCCGCGAGGGTGCGGCAGTCCTCGACGAACGCCTCGATGCTTCCGTGCGGATTCTGCCCCAGCGCGAGCCGCTGAGCCGGGGAGCGTCCGGTGAGCAGGTTCTTCGTCGACAATGGGATGGCGTCGAGCAGGAGGCGTCGGGTGCCCTCGCGCATCGCTGCTCGCTGCTCGGCGGCGGTGCCCAGGACACGAACGGCGACCCCGCCCTTCTCGGGAACCAGGGCGGGATACCCGGTCACCTTCTGCGAGTTGACCGTTCGGGTGACGGTGGGCTCGAGTGTGCCGATGGTCTCGGACGTCCACCGTGTCACCGGGGCCTTCTCCGAGTCCTTGGCGGCGACGCCGACCGCAGCGGCCGCGGCAGCACCGAGTCGGGTGCGCAAGGCGGAGAGGGACGTGTCCTTGTCCAGTCGACGGCCGCGATCGTCGACCACCACGAACGTCATCTTCAGGTGGCGGGGCAGCGCGGACGGGTCGAAATCCGACGGTGCGATCGGCAGGGCGCCCATGCGGGTGAGTTCACGCGACAGTGCGACCAGTAGTGGTTCCGTCCTCGGTCGCATCGCCGCGACGGCGGCCACCGCGTGGTCGGGCGCTGGGACGACGTTGCGGCGCAACTCCTTCGGAAGAGTCTTGATCAGGGCCGTCACCAACTCGACGCGCATGCCGGGGACGAGCCAATCGAATCCGACGTCGGCGACGCGGGGGAGGAGGGCGATGGGAATGGTGATGGTGACGCCGTCGTCCTCCTTGCCCGGCTCGAACTGGTAGGTCAGGGGGAACTGCGCCTCGCCCTGACGCCAGGCGTCGGGGTAGTCGCCCTCGACGACCGCGGCGGCGTCCGGGTTGACGACGGTGGCGCGGTCGAAGTCGAGCAGGTCCGGCGTCGTGCGGGACGCCTTCTTCCACCACCGGTCGAAGTGACGGGCCGACACTACGGTCTCAGGTACACGCTCGTCGTAGAACGCGAACAGCGTGTCGTCGTCGACGACGATGTCGCGGCGACGAGCACGCGACTCCAGTTCTTCTGCATCGCTGCGCATCTCCTGATTCGCATGGAAGAAGCGGTGGTGCGTGCGCCACTCGCCCTGCACGAGGGCGTGCCGGATGAACAGATCCCGCGAGATCTCGGGATCGATCGAGCTGAACGTGACCGGGCGGCGAGCAGCGAGCGGAATCCCGTACAGCGTGACGCGCTCGTAGGCCATCGCGACTTCGCGCTTCGTCGACCAGTGCGGCTCCGAGTACTGCCGTTTGATCAGGTGCGGCGCCAACTTCTCGGCCCACTCGGGCTCGATGCGCGCACCCATGCGCGCCCACAGTCGACTCGTCTCCACGAGTTCGGCCGCCATGATCCACCGCGGCGGCTTGCGGAACAGGCTCGAACCGGGGAAGACGGCGAAGGTCGACCCACGTGCTCCGAGGAAATCCTTCTTGTCGCCCTCACGAAGACCGATGTGCGACAACAGGCCCGGCAGCAGTGCCTGGTGGATCACGGCATGGTTCGGCTCCGAGGAGTCGCCCGCGTCAGGCATGGTCCAGCCCAGGCCGCGCGTGATCTGGCGCAGCTGACCGTGCAGGTCCTGCCATTCGCGGATGCGCAGGTAATGCAGGAATTCTGATCGGCACATGCGTCGGAACTGGTTGGAGGACAGCTTTCGGCGCTGGTCTCCTAGATACGTCCACAGTTGCCACAGTGCGAGAAAGTCCGAACCTTCCACGACGAAGCGCTTGTGCATCTCGTCGGCGGCCTGCTGATGCTCCGCGGGCCGCTCGCGCACGTCCTGGATCGAGAGCGCCGAGACGATGACGAGAACTTCCCGCAGGCATCCGTTGCGGTTGGCCTCGACCAGCATGCGCGCCATGCGCGGGTCGACCGGGAGGCCGGCGAGCTCCTTGCCGAGCGAGGTGAGGACGGGCCCGTCCTCGCCCTGCGACTCCAGCGCTCCGAGCTCGTCGAGCAGTCCCAGGCCGTCACGGATGCTGCGCGGGTCCGGTGCCTCGACGAACGGGAACGCGTCGATGCGGCCCAGTCCCAGCGAGGCCATCTGCAGAATCACCGATGCGAGGTTCGTGCGCAGGATCTCGGGATCCGTGTACTCGGGGCGGGCCTCGAAGTCCTCCTCCGAGTACAGCCGGATGCAGATGCCGTCCGCGACGCGACCGCACCGGCCGGCACGCTGGCGGGCCGACGCCTGCGAGATGGGTTCGATCGGCAGACGCTGCACCTTGGTGCGCAGCGAATACCGCGAGATGCGCGCGGTTCCGGGGTCGACGACGTACCGGATGCCGGGCACGGTGAGCGACGTCTCGGCGACGTTGGTGGACAACACGACTCGTCGACCGGTGTGGCCGGTGAAGACGCGGTGCTGCTCGGCTGCCGACAGCCGGGCGTAGAGCGGAAGAATCTCGACGTTGCGCAGTCGGCGATCCTTCAGAGCATCGGCGGTGTCGCGGATCTCGCGCTCGCCCGACAGGAACACGAGGACATCGCCCTCCGGTTCGGTGAGCAGTTCCTCGACGGCGTCGCACGTGGCGTCGACCGGGTCGAGTTCGATGGTCTGCTCGCCGTTCTCGACCGTGAGCGGCCGATACCGGACCTCGACGGGGAACGTCCGGCCCGACACCTCGACGATCGGCGCGTCGACCCCGTTCACCGCGAAGTGGTGCGCGAAGCGGCCAGGGTCGATGGTGGCCGAGGTGACGATGACCTTCAGATCGGGACGCTGGGGGAGCAACCGGGCGAGATAGCCCAGGATGAAGTCGATGTTGAGGCTGCGCTCGTGCGCCTCGTCGATGATGATCGTGTCGTACCGACGCAGCAGCCGATCCCGTTGGATCTCGGCGAGCAGGATGCCGTCCGTCATCAGCTTGACGAGGGTGTTGTCGCTGGAGTGGTCGGTGAAGCGCACCGTGTAACCGACAGCGTCGCCGATCTCCTGACCGAGCTCGTCGGCGATACGTTCCGCGACCGTCCTGGCGGCCAGTCGCCGGGGCTGTGTGTGTCCGATGACGCCCTGGACGCCGCGACCGAGCTCGAGGCAGATCTTGGGAATCTGTGTCGTCTTGCCCGAGCCGGTCTCGCCCGCGACGATGACGACCTGGTTCTCCGCTATGGCGGCTGCGATGTCGTCCTTGCGGGCGGACACCGGCAGTGCCTCGGGGTACGTGATCGTGGGAACGGAGGCTCGACGAGCCGCGATCGTGGCTTCGGCGCGGCCGATGTCGGCAGCGATCGATTCGAGTTCGGCGGGCTTGCGGCTGCGGTCGAGCCGACGGCGCAGCCTGTGCGCGTCACGGAAGGTGAGGTCGGACAGGCGGGCCGTGAGGTCGCGGCGGGTGGGTCCGGAGGACGGGGGAGCAGATGTCGACATGGCTCACGCCAGTTTATCCGTCACCGCTGCGTCAGGATGCGTGGCCCGTCGTCCGTGATCGCGATGGTGTGCTCGGAATGGGCGGTCATGGATCCGTCGGCCGACCGGAGGGTCCATCCGTCCGGGTCCATGACGAGCTTCGCCGTCCCGCGGGACCACCAGGGTTCCAACGCGAGTGTCATGCCGGCCCGGAGTGTCAATCCCGATCCCGCACGGCCGGCGTTGGCCACGTGCGGGTCCTCGTGCATCGTCCGGCCCAGGCCGTGACCACCGAAATCGGTGTTGACCTGCTTTCCGGTCTCCCGGGCGACGTTCTCGATCGCCGCCGAGATGTCCCCGAGTCGCCCACCGACGACGGCCGCGGCGATGCCGGCATCCAGTGCGCGCCGGGTGCTTTCGATCAGTTCGACGTCCGCGGGATCAGGGTTGTCGCCGACGACGACGGTCAGCGCCGAGTCGGCGACCCATCCGTCGATGGAGACAGCGAAGTCCAGGCTCAGGACGTCCCCAGCGGCGAGCGTGTGGTCGAACGGGAGGCCGTGCAGTACACGGTCGTTGACCGACAGGCAGATGACGTTGCGGAACGGCCCGCTGCCGAACTCGGGGGCGTAGTCCCAGTAGCAGGACACCGCGCCGCGGGTGGCGACGAGGTCGCGGCAGTGATGCTCGAGATCCATCAGGTTCACGCCGGGCTGCGCCTGCTCCGACAGCGTCGTCAGCGTCTCGGCCACGAACGCGCCGGTCACCGCCATCTTGTCGATCTCGGCAGGGCCCTTGAGCTCGATCATCCGTCCATCGCTTCCTGTCGGTATTTCAATACCAACGAACGGTAGCAGACCGGTACAGGAATACCGCTATGCTGACCTCGTGGTCCGCATTCCTCTGAGTCCCGAGCAGGTCGAGGCCGGTCGTCGCCTCGGCGCCGTCCTGCGCGCCGCACGAGCGGGACGAGACCCCGAGATCGTCGCCCGTGACGCCCGGATCTCACCCGAGACGCTCCGCAAGATCGAGGTGGGTCGGATCGCGAGCCCCAGCTTCGGGACCGTGCTGCAGATCTGTGCGGCACTGGGACTGCCGGTCTCCGACGCGGTGGACGCATGGCAGGGCGACAGGGAGCATCGCGTCGCGATCTAGTGCTTCGTTGCTCGGCGCCGAGGACCGCGCTCGTGTGAGGATCGCTCCATGACTCCGCCGGACGATCGCGTCGCCACCCCTGTCGCGCTGCGCGTTCTCCGAGTCGTCGCCGCGCTGCTCGGGCTGGCCGCCCTGATCTGGATCCCCGTCCGGTCCGCGGACGTCGCCGGATTCTCGCTAGCCAACTTCTTCAGCTACTTCACCGTGCTGAGCAACGTGCTGGCCGTCGTGGTCTTCGTGATCGGCGGGGTCGTCGATCCCCGCTCCGAGATCTTCGACAGGCTTCGCGGGGCGGCCACGACCTACATGGTGATCACCGGAATCGTGTACGCGGTGTTGCTGTCGAACGTCGACGTGCAGATCCAGGACGCGTGGACCAACTCGGTGCTGCACCGCATCGTGCCCGTCCTCATCGTTCTCGACTGGATCCTGGCGCCACCACGTCGTCGCAGCGCGGAGAGCGGGCCGGTACTGTGGTTGGTCTTTCCCGTGGTCTACGGGGTCTACAGCCTGATCCGCGGGCCCATCGTCGAGTGGTACCCGTATCCGTTCCTGGACCCGCGGGAGCGGGGGTACGGCCCCCTCGCGATCGGGCTCGCCGTCCTGGTCGTGGCGTTCCTGCTCATCGCCCTGGCGGTCGACAGAGTGGGCGAACTGGCGGCGTCCCGCCGGTCGCGGAAGCACGCCACGAGTGGCCTAGGCTGACCTCTCGTGACCACTCCCCAGCACACGTCCTCCGCGTTCTGGCACGGCTTCGCCGACATGCACACCGTCGAGTCCGGCGGCCGATTCGTCGTCGCCCGAGGTGAGGGCGCGCGCATCTGGGACACGGCCGGCACCGAGTATCTCGACGGCACCGCGGGTCTGTGGTTCACGAACGTGGGTCACGGCCGCACCGCCATCGCGGACGCCGTGGCGCGGCAGCTGTCCACGCTCGCGCACTACTCGACGTTCGGCGACGTCGTTCCCGACGTGACGCTGGAACTCGCCGACCGCCTCGCAGCGATCGCGCCCGTCGCGGGCAGCAAGATCTTCTTCACCTCGGGCGGCTCCGACTCGATCGACACCGCTGCCAAGCTGGCCCGGCGTTACTGGCACCAGATGGGCAAGCCCGGCAAGACCGTCGTCGTCGGCCGCCAGAAGGCGTACCACGGCATGCACGTCGCCGGCACCGCACTGTCCGGACTCCCGCTGAACCGGGAGAACTACGGCGAGCTGATGACGGACGCGCGGACGGTCGCGTGGGACGAGGGCAAGGCGCTGCTCGAACTGATCGAGAAGGAGGGCGCGGACACCATCGCCGCGTTCTTCGCCGAGCCGATCATCGGTGCCGGCGGGGTCTACCTGCCGCCCGAGGGCTACCTGCACGAGGTGCGTCAGATCTGCCGCGACCACGACATCCTGTTCGTGGCCGACGAGGTGGTGACAGGATTCGGTCGTATCGGCGGAGCGTGGTTCGCGTCGTCGAAGCTGGGCCTCGAGCCCGACATGATGTGCACCGCGAAGGGTCTGACGTCGGGCTACGTGCCGATGGGTGCGGTCTTCGTCGCCCCGCGCGTCGCCGAGCCGTTCTACGAGGGCGGCGCCTGGTGGCGCCACGGCTACACGTACGGCGGTCACGCCGGCGCCGCTGCCGCGGCCATGGCCAACCTCGACATCATCGAGAACGAGGACCTGCTGACGCACGCGTCGCGCCTCGAAGCCACGCTGCACCGGCATCTCTCGCCCCTGGCCTCGCACGACCTGGTCAGCGAGGTCCGCAGTGGGATGGGTGTCGTCGCCGCGGTGCAGTTCGCCGATCCGTCCTACGCGATGCCGTTCGTCAAGACTCTGCGCCGCGAAGGTGTCTCCGCGCGAGCGGCCGGCAACGGCGCGATCCAGTTCTCGCCGGCGTTCGTCATGACCGACGAGCAGGTCGAACAGATGGCCTCCGCCACCGCGCGGGCGCTGGACGCCACGGTGAGCTGAGCGTCGTGGCAGTTCCCGATCACTGGATCCCGCACGCCCGCGAGGACGGCGAGGTGATCGGGTGGATCGACATGCAGACGGCGACTCCGAATCTGATCCCCATCGATCGACTGGGTCGACCCCTGTCGGCGGTGTCGGAGTGGCCCGATGCGGAAGAAGCGTTGGAGCGCCGCGGCCTCCGGTTCCTCATGAACAGGTTCCGGTTCGAGGGGCGCACGGTGCGCATCCGATCTCTGGACGACCACCGCATCGTCCTGACGACCGCCGCGTCCGATGCTGTGGGGGACGTGGGCGAGGAATACGTGCTCGACTTCCCCGCGGGGCCGGAGTTGGTGGAGTCGCCGTAGTTCCCGCGGACGTCATCGGGAGTGGTGGATGCTGCAGCATCAGCGGGAACCGATTCGATCCGCGGGACGGCTGCTCACGGGGTCGTCTGCAACTGGCTCAGGCGGCTCGCCATACGTTCGGCATCGACCGGAAGATGCCGGCTCAGGAGGAACTGTCCGAGTGGAACCTCCGCGAGAAAATCGGTGCGTATCGACGCGTCGTAGAGCACGTCGACGAGGCTGCCGAACCGATGGGCGGCGTCTCGTCCGAGGCGGTCGGGTCCCGGTACCTCGCTGATGACCCACCGTGGAAATCGGTCCGCGAGCTCGAGGAAGTCGGACGGTGCGGTGGGTCGCGCGCACAGAGCGTCGAACGTGAACCACACCAGGTCCGGACGCACAGCTCGAGCGACGACCGTACGTACCCCGATCGAGAGTGAGGCCGCGTCTCCGTCACCTGGTTCTCGCCGATCGGAGAATCGGTCCCCCGTCATCCACCGTCCCGCGGCGAACCCGCTGCGCGGTGTGTCGAGGTCCAGGGTGCGATAGTCGATCGGGCCGTCGACGTGCACGATCGCCAGTGCCTGCTCGATGCGGTGGATGGTGGGCTCGAACTTGCTGTGAAACAGAGGGTTCGGAAGCAGCCGTCGCGGAGGGTAGTTCGACGTCAGGATCACTCTGACGGGCCGCCGGAACAACGCGTCGAGCAGTCGGTCGACGAAGATGCCGTCCGCCGGGTCATGGACGTGGAACTCGTCGAAGCACACCAGTTCCGCATCACCGAGCATCTGATCGAGCGCGGCGTCGAGGTCGTGACCGCGCAGGTTCAGCTCGGCGTGCAGGTCGGTGAAGAAGCGGTGACAGTGTGTCCTCGTCGTCCGGCTGGTGCGTGCCTCCGCGAGGAAGGTGTCCATCAGCCAGCTCTTGCCCCGACCGGGCGGACCCCAGAGGTAGATCCCCTGGCCGGCCATGGTTTCGAGACGGGTTGCGGCCTCGAGCTGAGACGTGTCGAGAACAAGCCCTTGCGTCGCCGCTGCTGCGGCCAGCGTTCCCTCGGGTACGAGAGGCCCGCGCACGCGTCGTCGCCACATCGTTCGACGGTACGAAACCCGGGCCGCGCGCGGTACGTGTCCTCTGCCACGCGGTCACCGCCGTGTCATGACAGCCATCCGGGCATCGAACCTCGGCATCGGCGGCTACTCACCCCTGCGTGCGCTTTCTGCCACACGATCGGCACGATGTCCACCGATCCGCAGAATGTGTCGCAATCATGTGGCGTCAGGCGCGCCCGATTGCACCCACCACGAAAATGGGGTCGCGCGGTCGCTGGTCGAGCACCTACCGTGCAAGAGTCGACCGAGAGGGGTTCGCCCATGCGAGAACTGACCTACTACGTCGCCACGAGTCTCGACGGATTCATCGCGGCTCCCGACGGCACCTGGAGCGCGTTCCTCGACGAGGGCGACCATATGGAAGTGCTCCTGGACGAGTTCGCGGACACTCTTCCCGGACACGTGCAGGACGCGCTCGGGATCCATTCGGACGCAACGATGTTCGACACGGTGATCATGGGGTGGACGACATATTCCGCGGCCCTGGACGTCGGCATCGTCAGCCCCTATCCGCACCTGCGGCAGTTCGTGGCATCCCGGCACCGCCGATCCGAGTCCGACGACGTGACCGTCACGAACGATCCGGCAGCCACCCTCGACCGACTTCGTGGGGAAGACGGCGCCGGGATCTGGCTGGCGGGTGGGGGAGCGCTGGCGGGTGACCTCGTCGACCAGATCGACCGACTCGTCCTGAAGATCAACCCGGTTGTTCTCGGAGACGGTGTGCGCCTGTTCGCCGGTGCCCGATACGCTGACCGGCCGTTCGAGCGCACCCGACTGCGGGCGTTCGACTCCGGAGTCGTCATCGCCGAGTACACCCGTCGAGCGGGGGTCGGATCATGAGCGGCCGGGTGTGGCTGATCACCGGTGCGAGTCGAGGGCTCGGTCGCGCGCTCGTGGACCGTGTGCTCGACGTGGGGGACAGCGTGATCGCGACCGTGAGGGGCGAGGCAGACCTTCCCGCTCACGAGCGACTCGTCGTCGATCACCTGGACGTGCGCGATCGCGGCGCGGCGCGGGCGGTCGTCTCGTCCGTCGTCGCGAAGTTCGGCCGCCTCGACGTACTGGTCGACAACGCGGGTCACGGGGCGGTGGGTGCCATCGAGGAGACGACGGAGCCGGAGGCCCGCGACATCGTCGACACGAACTTCTTCGGTGCGCTCTGGCTCAGTCAGGCAGCCGTCGAGGTCATGCGGCCTCGGCGGTCCGGCCACATCGTGCAGATATCGACCGTCGGAGCCGTCGGCACGATGCCCACCCTGGGCCTGTACGCCGCGTCGAAGTGGGCGCTCGAAGCCTTCAGTGAGGCGATGGCAGCAGAGGTGAAGGATTTCGGGATTCGCGTGAGCATCGCGGAGCTCGGCGCGGTCGACACCCAGTGGGGCACAGGAAGCATGCGATTCAGCGCTCCGTCTCCCGACTACGACGATCTGCGGACCGCGGTGTTCGGCACTCCCGCCGTGCCGTGGCCGCGAGAGGGGACGGGCGGTGGGACGGCGCCCGCGGATGCTGCGGCGGCGATCGTCGACCATGTCCGCAGCCCGGGCGACGACAGGCTGCGACTGCTGGTGGGCGATGACGCGCCCGGACAGGTTGCCGAGGCGCTCGCGCGCCGACTGGGGGACTATCGGCGCGACGAGCGTTTTCCCGCGACTGCGCTCGCGCGCTCGATCACCACTCCGATCGGCTACGAGGTGACGATCGAACGCTAGCGCTTCGTGGACGTGGCCACGGCCAGCCGCTGGTGCAACCGCTCGCGCACTTCGTCCGGTTCGTACTGACGACGCTGACGCTCGTTGCGGGCGACGAGGACGCCGGACGCTGCCACGCCGACGGCGCCGGCGAGACCTGCGACCTTCAGCAGACCGCGCACGGAGATCTTTCGGGATCGTGCAGCCATTCATGAAGGCTAGCGCCACGAACTAGGCTCGTCGTCGATGAGCGTCGACGGAGTGTCCTCAGTCAACCTCGCCACCGCCGTGGAGACCACGCGGACAGGCGATCTCTGGATCTTCCGCGGCCGGTCGGCGGCGGATCGAGCGATCCAGACGCTGACGAACAGCCCGGTGAATCACGTGGGCATGGCCGTGGTCCTCGACGATCTGCCGCCCTTGATGTGGCATGCCGAGTTGGGCCAGTCACTGCCCGACATGTGGACCGGGCGCCATCAGCGCGGCGTGCAGCTGCACGACCTACGCGACGCCGTCACTCACTGGGGCGAGCGCTACGACCAGAAATGCTGGTTCCGGCAACTGCAGTCGCCGATCACGCGTGAACAAGAAGACGAGCTGATGCGGACCATCGCGCGACTCGACGGCACCGCATTCCCGACCACCGCGAAGCTGGCGGGTAGATGGTTCGCGGGGCGGCTCCCAGCGGTGTCGGCCAAGGACGACCGTCGACTCGAGACCGCCTACTGCGCGGAGGTGGTGGCCCTGACGTACGAGGCGATGGGTCTGCTCGATCCACGAGAGTCACCGACGCCGCTGAAGCCCTTCGACAAGGTGGGCCTGAGGCCACCGCGGCGCCGCGCGAACTGGTACGACCCCGGCCGGTTCTGGAGCGGCGATCACCTTCCCTTGGCGGAGGGCGTCGAGCTGGGGCGTGAGATCGCGGTCGTGCTGGACTAGTGGTTTCGGTCTGTCACGCGATCGGTGCAGGACAGACGCCGTTCGTTTCTCCGAGCGAGTTGATCTCCGCGTTCGATCTCGGGTCGCCGGCGTAGTCGATCTGGTTCGTGCACCTGTCATCAGGCGCCGCATTCGGATCCGGGTACGAGGCGCCGTTCGGATATGTGCAGACGGAACCATCGCAGGTCGGCGTGTTCGCGGCAATCTCGCTTTGTAGGACCTGATCGTGAACGGACTGGCAGTAGTCGCTGTACCCCGTGACCGTTCCGTCCGACCAGTACGTGACGACCGGTCCCAGGCCCATCTGGCAGTCGACAATCACCGGCTCCGCCTGGACGGGTTCGGTGTAGATCGGTTCGACGTCGACTGTCTCGGTGACCGTCTGCGCGCCGGCGGGGGGTGGTGCGGCGGCAGTCGTCGTGGTCTGCGTGGAGATCGTTGTCGACGGCGCCACGCTCGGCTCCGTCGGCGCACTGTTCTCGGCACCGCAGGACGACAGAACGATGACGGTGCAGGCGAGGAGCGCGGCCCGGAATGTTCTCATGCAGTGTCATCGTCGGCGTCGACCCGTTCCGTTACGGTCGGTCTGTTTCAGTGGCTCGCAACGGTGCGCGAGGTGTCCGCCACCACGCGCCCACCGAGCTCCACCCATCCGTCGTCGGACAGCGTGGTCGACAGGATCGACCCGCGGCCCTGGACGATGCTCAGATCTCGACCCAGGAGTTCAGTGACGCGGACGGCGGCCGAGCCCGTGGCCTCGTCCTCGGGGACGCCCATGTCGGGGGCGAACATGCGTGACCGGATCGCCCCGCGCTCCTCGTCCACCCATGCCCAGACGTAGTGGTGGCCCGTGGTGAACTCGGCGGGGTCCACGGCCAGAACCTCGTCGGCGCCCCGGACCTGACGGAACTCGAAGTGTGGTGCCCATTCGGGCCGTGCACGGACGTAGGTGGTGTCGCCGGCGACTCGGACGGCAACCTCGCCCGCGGGGACGAGCAACGTCTCCACCGGAGTTCCGCGGCCGGCCAGCCATGCTGCTGTGCCCACGGTGGGGTGCCCGGCGAACGGCAACTCGACGGCGGGCGTGTGAATGCGGAGGGCGGCGGAGTCGACAGGGCTCTCGGGAACATCGACGAACACCGTCTCGCTGTACTGCAGGTCGTGCGCCACGGACTGGCGATCCGACGGGGCAACGGACGCAGCGTCGACGATGCCGAGGGGGTTGCCCCATCGACCCTGGTCGTCGGTGAACACCCGCACGACATGGACGTCGAATGACATGGTCTTCCTCTCAGCCTGCGGTGACGGTGATGTCGTCGAACACGATCTCGGCGAGGGCGTCGGACTCCTCGACGTCCACCGTCGCGTCCAGCGACCAGCCGTGGTCGCCGTCCGGATCGTCAAGAACCTGACGCGCAGTGGTCTCCTCGCGGGTCTGGACGAACGAGAACAAGTGCGGTCCGCGGGCGGCGGGCGTCATGCCGATCTCGCCGTACTCCTCGAAGTAGGGCTCGAGCTCGTCCTGCCAGTCGACCTCGTCGCCCAGCTCCTCGAGGAGGTCCCAGCGACGACGGGACGCCAGCTCGACGCGTCGGAACAGGGCGTTGCGCACCATGATTCGGAACGCTCGGGGGTTCGCAGAGATGGGTTTCGGTGTGTCTGCTCCGTACGCGACGACGGGTGTGCCGTCCTCCTCGAACGTCGGATCGGTGAGGTTCTCCCACTCGTCGAGAAGGCTGGAGTCGACCTGGCGCACGGTCTCGCCGAGCCACTCGGTGATGTCCTGCACGTCCTCGGTCCGCGCCTCCGGTGGAACCGTCTGTCGCAGAGCGCGATACGCGTCGGCGAGGTACCGCAGCACGGAGCCCTCCGAGCGGGAGAGACCGTAGTGTGAGATCAGCTCCGTGAACGTCATCGACTTCTCGATCATGTCGCGCACCACGGACTTGGGGGAGAGGCCGAACTCGGACAGCCAGGGGTGCCCACCGCGGTAGATCTCGAAGGCGGGGCCCAGAAGATCGGCCAGCGGCTTGGGCCACGTGACCTCCTCGAGCAGCTCCATACGCTCCTCGTACTCGAGACCGTCCGCCTTCATCTGCGCCACCGCCTCGCCGCGCGCCGCGTGTTGTTGGGCCATCAGGATCTGGCGGGGGTCGTCCAGGGTGGCCTCGATGACGGACACCACGTCGAGCGCGTAGGACGGCGACTCCTGGTCGAGCAGCTCGAACGACGCGAGGGCGAACGGCGACAGCGGCTGATTGAGAGCGAAATCGCGCTGCAGGTCGACGGTGAGCCGTGCGGTGCGCCCGTCCTCGTCCGGCTCGGGAAGCTGCTCGACGATGCCGGCGTCGCGTAGACCCCGGTACAACCGCACCGCCTGGAGAATGTGTCGCCGTTGGTTCGCCCTGGTCTCGTGGTTGTCCTCGAGCAGATGCCGCATCGCGTCGAAACAACTGCCCGGGCGGGCGATGACGTTGAGCAGCATCGAGTTGTTCACCGAGAACTTCGAGGTCAGCGGCTCCGGGCTCGCCGCCACGAGTCGCTCGAAACTGGGCTTGCCCCAGGAGACGAAACCGTCGGGTGCTTTCTTGCGCTGAATACGCTTCAGCTTCTTGGGATCGTCGCCCGCCTTGGCGACGAGTCGGGCGTTCTCGACCTCGTGTTCGGGTGCCTGCACCATGACGGTGCCGAGGGTGTCGTACCCGGCTCTGCCTGCGCGACCGGCGATCTGATGGAACTCGCGGGCGCGCAACTGGCGCGTGCGAACACCGTCGTACTTCGTCAGTCCGGTGAGCAGCACGGTGCGGATGGGCACGTTGATCCCGACGCCGAGAGTGTCCGTTCCGCAGATCACGGCGAGCAGACCCTCCTGCGCCAGCTTCTCGACGAGCCGCCGGTAGCGCGGCAGCATGCCCGCGTGGTGCACGCCGATGCCGTGACGGACCAAGCGGGACAACGTCTTACCGAATCCGGTGGTGAACCGGAAGCCACCGATGGCCTCGGCGATGGCCGCACGGGTCTCCTTGGAGGCGACGGTGATCGAGGTGAGCGCCTGAGCCCGTTCGAGTGCCGAGGCCTGCGTGAAGTGCACGACGTAGACGGGTGCGAGGTGCGTGGAGACGAGTTCCTCGATGGTCTCGACGACGGGTGTGAGTCGGTAGGAGAACATCAGCGGCACAGGGCGTTCGGAGCCCTCGACGACGGTGGTGACCCGTCCGGTCCGGCGGGTCAGGTCGTCGCGGAAGAAGGAGACGTCGCCGAGAGTGGCGGACATCAGCAGAAACTGGGCGTGGGGGAGTTCGATGAGCGGCACCTGCCACGCCCAGCCGCGATCGGGCTCGGAATAGTAGTGGAACTCGTCCATGATCACCTGGCCGATGGACGAGTCCGGCCCCTCCCGCAGTGCCATGTTGGCGACGATCTCCGCTGTCGCACAGATGATGGGTGCCGACGCATTGACCGAGGCGTCGCCCGTGACCATGCCGACCTTGTCCGCACCGAAGATCTCGCACAGTGCGAAGAACTTCTCGCTGACTAGCGCCTTGATCGGCGCCGTGTAGAACGATCGGATGCCGGCCGCGTACGCGGCGAAGTGAGCGGCGATGGCCACCATCGACTTTCCCGACCCGGTGGGGGTGGCGAGCACGACGTTGTTGCCGGAGACCAACTCGATGACGGCCTCGTCCTGCAGCGGATACAGCTCGAGTCCACGGTCGGAGACCCAGTTGGTGAACGCGTCGTACAGATCGTCGGCCGACGCGGAGTCAGGAACCATCTCGGTCAGCAGCATCACTACAGGTTACGTAGCCGACCTCTCGTCCGACCCCATGGCACCCAGGACCGCCTGCCTCGTCGTCGCACTGCCGGTGATGGCGTCCTCGCCGACACCGGAGACGAGCATCTGCCGCCATCGCTGTTCGTCGAACTTCAGCGGCATCGTCGTCCCGAGGAAGTTCTCCAGGACCTCGAGGAAGCGCATCGGATCGTCGCGGTACGGGAAGTGGCCGGCGCCGGCGAAGACGTCGAGGCGGGAGCCGGGCATCGCGGCGTGCGCGAGCGTCGCGTGGGCGATGGGGATGACCGTGTCCTGATCACCCCAGATGAGTTGCACGGGCAGATTCTCGGTCAGGTAACACCGGTCGAGCATGGTGACCACCTGCCCGCGCCAGTCGACGACGGCCCGCAGCGTGCGCAGGTAGGCGTCGTAGGCGGTGGAGTCGAGGAGGTTGCCGAGAACGCGGACCAGATCGGGCGTGTCGTGCAGGACGGCCCCGGGGTGCAGAGGAGTGCCGTCCAACTGGTCGATCGCAGCGCCCGCCATGCGCAGCATGCGCATGGCGCCGGGCAGGCGCAGCAACTTGAACGCCTCGTTGACGATGGGCGTGGACATGAGTCGCAGCGCCGGGTGGACGTCTTTGGTGACACCGCCCGCCGAGACGAGGACGAGGCGCTCGACCATGTCCGGATACTGGTAGGCGAACTGCATGGCCACACCGCCGCCGAGCGAGTGGCCCACCACGGACACCGCGTCGATGTTGAGGGTGACGAGCAGATCGCGGATGCCGTTCGCGTATGCGGCCACCGAGTAGTCGGCACGAGGCTTGTCGCTCAGTCCGTGGCCGAGCAGGTCCGGCGCGATGACGGTGTACTTCGACGCGAGATGGGGGAGCACGTCGAGCCAGGTCTCGGAGCTGTCACCGATGCCGTGGATCAGCAGCAGTACCGGTCCTTCTCCCGCCATCCGGAAGGCACGTCGATAACCGTGCACCGTGCGGAAGTGCAGCCGCGGTTCCGCGTCGGGAACCGGACGCAGGGCGCGGCGGCGTGTGTCGGACATCCCGGTCCCTCTCGATCGGCGGCACCGTGTGTGTCGCCGACCGAGCGTAAACCGGGATCGTCACCGTTCACACAGCCGTCGGGTTACGGCTGGGTAAGAACTCGTGACGTCAGGAGCGGTCTGTTCCGTCCTCGGGACCCTCGGGCGACGGCTCGTCCTCGACGAACTCGGTCTGCTCCGCGAGGAACTTCTCGAACTCGGCACCCAGTTCGTCGCCGCTGGGCAGTTCCTCGTCCGCGGCGAGGAGCGTCGACTGCTGCTCCTGCGCCGTGACGAAGGTGTCGTACTGACGCTCGAGTGCCTGGACCACGGACTGGACCTCCGGGTTGCCCTCGACGTGCTGGTCGACCTGCTCGCGCACCCGTGCCGCAGATTCCGTCAGTGCGTTCAACGGAATGGTCAGCTTCGACGATTCGGCTACCAGTTCGAGCAGCGTCTCCGCCGCGCTCGGGTACGCCGTCTGTGCCAGGTAGTGCGGCACGTGCACCGAGAAGCCCATCGATTCGTGGCCGTGCTGAGCCATGCGGTACTCGAGCAGGGACGAGGCGCTGGCCGGCACCTGCAGCTCACCCGACCACTTGTGGTGCTCGCCCACCAGGTCGGTGTCGCTGGAGTGGGCGGTGACGCCCAGCGGCCGGGTGTGCGGCACCGCCATGGGAATGGAGTTGAGGCCGATGGTGCGGCGTACTCCGAGCTGCTCCGACAGCAGACGCACCGCGGTGGTGAACTTCTCCCACTTCAGGTCGGGTTCGAGACCTGCCAGCAGCAGGAACGGGGTGCCCACGGCGTCCTGCACCGCGTAGAGATTGAGGTGCGGCTCGTCGTAGTCGGAGAAGTGGTCGGCGGAGAACGTCATCATGGGGCGACGTGAGCGGTAGTCGAGCAACTCGTCGACGTCGAAGGACGCCACCAGTTCGGTCTCCAGGGTCTCACGCAGATGCGTGGTGGCCAGCTTGACCGCGTGACCTGCGTCGGAGAAACCCTCGAGGCCGTGGACCAGCACCGGACCCACGCCGTCCTCGGACGACACTCGGGGCGCTGGAAACTCCAGCTCGTACATTCTCGACTTCTCGTCCATGCCGGTGTCCTTCCTCGTCGCCGTGCGTGTCCTGCCGGGGCACCACTGTGCGGTTACCCCATTTTCCCACAGCGACCCTGCGCGACCGGGCTTCACCCGTTTCTCCTCCCAACGACGGCGGGGACCCCGACATTCCCCGCCGTCGCCGGTCAGCGCGTGAAAGCCTCCAGAGCCCGAATTTTGTTGGCGACGTCCAGCGCCGCGACCTTGTACGCCTCGGACATGGTCGGATAGTTGAAGACGGCGTCGACCAGATAGTCGACCGTGCCCCCGCACCCCATGACCGCCTGGCCGATGTGCACGAGGTCGGTCGCGCCGGAACCGAAGATGTGCACGCCGAGAACCCGACGGTCGACGGTGGACACGATCAGTTTCAGCATCCCGTGGGAGTCTCCCGCGATCTGTCCGCGCGCGAGTTCGCGGTAGCGGGACACGCCCACCTCGTAGGGAACGGAGTTCTTCGTCAGTTCCACCTCGGTCGCGCCGACGTAGGACACCTCCGGGATGGAGTAGATGCCGATGGGCTGAAGGTCGGTGAGCTTGTTCCCCGGCTCGCCGAAGGCGTGATACGCGGCCAGTCGGCCCTGATCCATCGACGTCGCGGCCAACGCGGGGAATCCGATGACATCACCGACCGCGTAGATCGTGTCCACCTTGGTCTGAAAGTCGTCGTCGACGTCGATCCGTCCTCGGGCGTCCGCCTCGAGTCCGGCCTTCTCCAGATCCAGCCCGTCGGTCATGCCCTGACGTCCGGCCGAGTACATCACCGTCTCGGCCGGGATCTTCTTCCCGCTCGCCAGCGTGGTGACCGTTCCCGACGGACCCACGTCGACGGCCGTGACCGCCTCGCCGAAGCGGAACGTGACCGCGAGGTCGCGCAGGTGGAACTGCAGCGACTCGACGATCTCACGGTCACAGAAGTCGAGCATGGTGTCGCGCTTCTCGACCACGGTCACCTTGCATCCGAGCGCCGCGAACATGGAGGCGTACTCGATCCCGATGACGCCGGCTCCGACCACCACCATCGACGACGGGATGAACTGCAGATCCAGAATGCCGTCGGAGTCCAGCACGCGGTAGTTGTCGAACTCGACGTCGTCGGGACGGGCGGGCGCCGTCCCGGTGGCGATCACGACGTTCCGCGCGCCGACCGTGATGCGCTCGCCGCGGCTGCGGTCGTCCACCGCGATGGTGTGCGCGTCGAGGAACCGGCCCTCGCCGGTGATCATCTCTATTCGGTTGCGCAGTAATTGCGATCGGACGACCTCGACCTCCTTGCCGATCACGTGGGACGTCCGGGCCAGCAGATCCGACGGCGTGATGTTCGCCTTGACGCGATAGCTCGCTCCGTAGAGCTCGCGTTGATTGAGGCCTGTCAGATAGAGAACCGCCTCGCGCAGCGTCTTCGACGGGATGGTGCCCGTGTTGACGCACACGCCGCCGAGCATGCTGCCCTTCTCGATGATGGCGACGCGCTTGCCCAGTTTCGCCGCCGCGATCGCGGCCTTCTGCCCTCCCGGTCCGGAACCGATGACTACCAGGTCGTATTCGAGTTGGTCCGACATGCCCCAACAAGTAGTCCCGTCAGGAGAATCCGGTGTGCCGTGCGTGTCACGACTGGGTGAACACCTCTCCGATGCAGCAGTTCGCACCTGTGCATCGTTAGGGTGACGGTGAAGTTCGCAGCACCCGGCAGTACCGACAGATGGAGGCAAGAAATGCCACAGCAGGTCCGCGGCGTCGTCGCTCGGAGCAAGGGTGCTCCGGTGTCCCTCGAGACGATCGTCATCCCCGATCCGGGCTCCAACGACGTGGTCGTGCGGGTGCAGGCCTGCGGCGTCTGCCACACCGACCTGCACTACCGCGAGGGTGGCATCAACGACGAGTTCCCGTTCCTGCTCGGCCACGAGGCGGCCGGCATCGTGGAGACGGTCGGCGACGCGGTCACCCACGTCGAGGTCGGCGACTTCGTGGTGCTCAACTGGCGCGCGGTGTGCGGTCAGTGTCGTGCCTGCAAGCGCGGTGAGCCCTGGTACTGCTTCGACACGCATAACGCCTCGCAGAAGATGACACTCGAGGACGGCACGGAACTCTCGCCCGCACTGGGCATCGGCGCCTTCGCCGACAAGACCCTCGTGCACGAGGGCCAGTGCACCAAGGTCGATCCCTCCGCCGACCCCGCCGTCGTCGGACTGCTCGGCTGCGGCGTCATGGCGGGCCTCGGCGCGGCGATGAACACCGGCAACGTCGGTCGCGGTGACTCCGTCGCCGTCATCGGATGCGGCGGCGTCGGCAACGCCGCGATCGCCGGTGCCCGGCTGGCAGGCGCAGGCACGATCATCGCGGTCGACCGCGACAAGGGAAAGTTGGAGTGGGCTCGTGATCTGGGTGCCACGCACACCGTCGACGCCTCCGACGTGGACGCGGTCGAGGCCATCCAGGAGTTGACGGGCGGCTTCGGTGCCGACGTGGTCATCGACGCCGTCGGACGTCCCGAGACGTGGAAGCAGGCCTTCTACGCCCGCGACCTGGCCGGCACCGTCGTCCTGGTCGGTGTCCCGACGCCGGACATGACGCTCGAGATGCCGTTGATCGACTTCTTCAGTCGCGGCGGTTCACTCAAGTCCTCCTGGTACGGCGACTGCCTTCCCGAGCGCGACTTCCCGATGCTGGTCGACCTGTACCAGCAGGGTCGTCTGCCGCTGGAGAAGTTCGTGACCGAGCGCATCGCGCTGGACGACGTCGAGGCGGCGTTCGACACCATGGCCAAGGGTCAGGTCCTGCGTTCGGTGGTGGTCCTGTGACCACGCCTTCCGGCTTCCGTGTCGAGAAGGTCGTCACCACGGGCACGTTCGAGCTCGACGGCGGATCCTGGGCCGTCGACAACAACATCTGGATCGTCGGCGACGACTCCGAGGTGGTGATCGTCGACGCGGCGCACGACGCGGCCCCGATCATCGACGCGGTCGGTGGCCGGAAGGTCGTCGCCGTGGTGTGCACCCACGGACACAACGACCACGTGACGGTCGCGCCCGAGCTCGCGGAGCGGCTCGACGCACCGATCCTGCTGCACCCGGCAGACGACGTGCTCTGGGAACAGACGCACCCGGGACTGGCTCACCGTGATCTGGCGGACGGGGACCGGATCTCGGTCGCCGGCACCGAGATCGAGGTCCTGCACACGCCGGGTCACTCACCGGGATCGAGTTGCCTGTATCTCCCCGAGGCCGGTCAGCTCTTCAGCGGCGACACGTTGTTCTCCGGCGGGCCCGGTGCCACCGGGCGGTCCTACTCGGACTTCCCGACGATCATCGGCAGCATCCGGGAACGACTGTTCGCCCTGTCACCGGAGACGGTGGTCAACACCGGACACGGGGACGGGACGTCCATCGGCGACGAATCGCCCCATCTCGAGGAATGGATCGCACGCGGATCCTGAGCCGAGTGCCGGGTAACGAACCGGACACCCCTCGGTGTGGCCCGCGGGCGGGCGGGCGCCAGTGTGGCAGCGTCGAGGCCACGCACGGTCACCGGACGCCCGGGGACCTCACCGACAGGGGAGACATGCAGACGCGAGCGACGAGTACCGGTGCCACCAGCAGAGTGTCCGCGGTGCGTGCCGGTGCGCTGCTCGCCCTCGCCCTCGCCGCCGCCGTGCTGGCGGGATGCGGTGGCTCCACGGTGAGCGGGACGCCGGAGGCCGGCGGTCCGCCGCCCTCCGCCGCGCCGTCCAGCGCACCCGGATCGTCGTCGACCACCACCACACCGTCGAGCTCTCCGTCCAGCACCTCGGCGAGTCCCGACGCGGCGGGATCGCTGTCGGCCCTGCTCCTCGATCCCAGCACCTTCACGGCGCCGTACCAGGCCGTGGTGTTGCCCCCGCAGGCCGTGGCGCAGGCGGCTCAGGACCTCGACGGCATCGCGGCCGACGCGTCCGTCCAACCGACGGGATGCAAGCCCGAGGCACGATCGTCCGATCCCGACTCGACGGCACTGCTCGTCGCGACCGATCCCGACGACCGGGCCACCATCTCCATCGAGTTGTCCCGGGTGGACACGACGCTGGAGGATCGGAAGGCACTCTGGGAGCAGTGCTCCGAAGTCGAGGCCACCTCAGCCGGTGTGACGAGCCTGGTGACCACCGACATCGTCCCGCCGCCGCCCATCGGTGCCGACGACACCCTCGCGCTACGTCGTACCGTCACCTCCGGTGGCCAGGCGGGCGAGGTCACACAGTCCATGCTGTCGCTGCTCGCCCAGGTCGACGACGTCCGCGTCACGGCGACGTACATGTCCTTCGGGGAACTGACGCCCGACTCCGCCACGCTCGACCGCACGTTCACCGCCGCGGTGCAGAAGGTCAAGGCCGGGGGATAGCCCATGTCATGGGCAGTGCCCGAGCTGTTCCGGGTCCTCGACCTCACGGGTGTCTTCGCCAATGCCCTTCTCGGCGGCGCCGTCGCTCGGGCCTTCCGCTTCGACCTGGTCGGCTTCTCGGTTCTCGCCATCGTGTCGGGGCTCGGCGGCGGCATCATCCGCGACACGCTGCTCCAGGCCGGGCCGCCCGTCGCACTCACCGACTACCGCTATCTGACGGTGGCGCTGATCGGTGCCGTCGTCGCGTTCGCCGTGCGCTTCGAAGGGCGTGGGTGGGACCGCGTCTTCCCCTACGTCGACGCGCTGGCACTCGGCTGTTGGGCCGCGGCGGGAGCGCAGAAGACCCTGGGCGTCGGGCTCGGGTGGCTTCCGGCCATCGGGCTCGGCGCCGTCACCGCGGTGGGCGGCGGTGCGATCCGCGACGTCGCGGTGGGGCGCATCCCCACCATCTTCGGTGGCAACACGCTCTACGCGTCGTGCGCCCTGATCGCGAGCGCCACCCTCGTGGTGGTGCAGGCTGCAGGGCAACCGACGATAGCTCTGATCGCCGCGACCGTGGTCGGCGCGGCCCTGTGTCTCCTCGCGCGCCGTCGCGGCTGGATGTTGCCTGAGGAAGTGGTGTGGCGCCGTCCGCGGCGCCGACGAGGCCGCTGAGTCAGGGGCTGTCGACGAGGACGGTCATGGGCCCGTCGTTCACCGACTGCACCGCCATGTGCGCGCCGAACACACCCGTCGCGACCGTGATGCCGTGCACCCGGAGCGACGCCACCACCGCATCGACCAGCGGTTCTGCGACGTCGCCCGCCGCCGCACCGTTCCACGACGGCCGACGGCCCTTGCGCGTGTCCCCGTACAGCGTGAACTGGGACACGACGAGGACCTCGGCTGCGTCGGGATCGTCCGAGACGGATCGTTCGTCCGGCAGGATGCGGAGATCCGCGATCGTGCGGGCGACGTGCTCGACGTCCGCGGCGCCGTCCGACGGTGACACCCCGACGAGGGCCAGGAGTCCGGCGCCGATACGTCCGACCTCCACGCCGTCGACTCGAACGGTCGCTTCGCTCACTCGCTGGATCACTGCGCGCACGGTTGCCTCTCGTCGTCTCCTGACGAGTGTGGCAGCCGCGCGAGCGTCCATCCCCGGGCGCGGGCCGATCCACAGGCCGTTTCATCGGCCCAGGTCGACCCCGGAGGACCTGTCGGCCGCACGCGGACAGTCCTCCTCATGACTCGACGCCCGTACCCCGTTCCCCGCCATCGATCCCCGTCGTCCACGACGGCGGACCACCCCGTCGTGACGTCGGTGGGCGACCTCATCGCCGCCGTTCCGGCTCTGCTCGGCTTCGTGCCGGCGCGGTCCATCGTGCTCATCTGCCTCAGCACCGGCAGCCCCACCGTCGTGGAGATGTGCATGCGGCAGGACCTCTCCGACCGGCTCGACTCACCCGAGCTCGCCGACGTGATCGAGCGGTGCGGCGAGGTCTGCACGAGAGAGGGTCTGGACGCGGTCGTCGCGGTGCTGATCACCGGGTCGAAGTTCACGATGCCGTACGAGGTGGTGGCCGATGCGCTGCGGGACACACTCGACCCGCGCGGGATCGACCTGTTCGGTGTGCACCACGTGTCCCACCTGGCGGTCGGTCAGCGGTGGCGCAGCCTGGGTGGTGATCCGCGGTGCGGCACGCTGCCCGATCCCGGATCGTCGCAGGTCGCGGCGTCCCGCGTGATGGCGGGACGGCAGATCCGCACGTCCCGGTCGGAGATCGCGCTGCTGCTGCAACCCGTTCCGGAGTCGGAGTGCGAACGGTTCCGCAACAGCCGACTGCGGGTCGAGCTGGAGGACGGGCCGGTCGGCCACTCGGACCTGCTGGCGGACACGGTCGTCTTCCTCGAGGCACTGCACGCCTCCGACGAGCTCGACCACCTGACAGCGGCGCGCATCATGGTGGCGATCAGCACGATCGCGGTGCGGGACGCCGTTCTCGGCCTCGCGACGACCGCGCTGGGACCCACGGCCGAGGCGGTGTGGGTCGAGCTGACGCGGCGGGTCAGCGGACCGGACCGAGCGCACCCCGCGACGATGCTGGGGGCGTGGGCGTACCTGCGCGGAGACGGACCGCTCGCCGGGGTGGCGCTGCAGACGGCGTTGACCGCGGATCCGGAGTACCGCTTCGCGCAACTGCTGGACACGGCTCTGCAGAACGGTGTGCGACCCACCGTGGTGCGTGAGCTCGTGCTGTCCGCGCGGTCACTGGCGGAGGACCTGGGGGTCGAGTTGCCGCCGGACGCGGTGTGAGGCCCGGGGTCAGCGACGGGCGGAGTGCGCCCTGTCGCCGAGAGACTGCAGGAACGCCCAGGCGTCCGCGACGATCACGTCGAGATCGGTGAGCTCGGGCTTCCAGCCGAGCTCGGCCATGGCCTTCTCGCTCGACGCGACGAGCACTGCCGGATCGCCGGCTCGCCGGGGTGCGTCCGTGACGGCGATGTCGACGCCGGTGACGCGGCGGCACGCGTCGATGACCTCGCGCACCGAGAACCCTTCGCCACTACCCAGATTGAAGATCCGGTGACTCCCGGGGACGCTCTGGGACAGGGCGCGCAGGTGCGCGTCGGCCAGATCGCGGACGTGGATGTAGTCACGGACGGCCGTACCGTCCGGTGTCGGCCAATCGGTGCCGAACACCGAGATGGACTCACGGTGTCCGAGAGCGACCTGCAGGACGAGAGGAATGAGGTGGGTCTCGACGACACGGTTCTCGCCGAGACCGGCGTGTGCTCCGGCCACGTTGAAATATCGGAGGCTGGTCGCCCCGAACCCGTGCGCCGCGGTGTATCCCGTGATCGCGTGGTCGATCGCGAGCTTGCTGGCTCCGTACGGGTTGGTGGGCCGAGTGGGGAAGTCCTCCGTGATGGGCGTGCGCTCGGGCTCCCCGTACGTCGCGGCGGTCGAGGAGAACACGAGGCGCGGAACCTGGTGCTCGACGATGGCATCGAGCAGTTCCAGCGCCGCACCGAGGTTGCCGCGCCAGTACTTCTCCGGCTTCTCCACCGACTCGCCGACCAACGACTGAGCCGCGAAGTGGAGGACCCCGTCGACCTTCTCGCGTCCGAGCACGGACGAGACGACCTCGGCGACGGGGCCCTCGACGAACTCCGCACCCGAGGGCACCCCGTCGGCGTTGCCGGTGGACAGATCGTCGACCACGACGACGTCGTGATCGTTCTCCATCAGGACGGCCGCACACACACTGCCGACGTAGCCGGCGCCGCCGGTCACCACGAACTTCACTCGAACTCCGATTCCTGTGTCTGGGAACTCCGCGAGAGACCCGAGCAGCTAGATGGTGCGGACCTGAACGGCGTGCGCCATCTCCTCGGACAGGTCGACGTCGTCGTGGCCCGGCACGGTGATGGTGACCGCGCCCGGCGTGACGGACACGGTGACGCGCGCGTCCGGGACGACTCCGGCCTCGCGCAGGCGCGCGATCGTGTCGGGGTCGGACTGCACGTACTCCGCGAGGCGGCGCACCACCACGGCGGTGGGCGTTCCGGGCGCGATGTCGCTGAGGCGGACCAGGTCCTCCGGCTGCTCGGTCGGCCGGGACGAACCCAGCAGTGCGAGACCGGGAATCGGGTTTCCGTACGGCGAAGTGGTCGGGTTGTCCAGCACCTCGACCAGGCGCCGTTCGACCTCCTCGCTCATGACGTGCTCCCAGCGGCAGGCCTCGGCGTGCACGTCCTCCCAGCGCAGGCCGATCACGTCCACGAGCAGCCGCTCCGCGAGCCGGTGCTTGCGCATCACGGCGACCGCGAGCTCGCGGCCCTTCTCCGTCAACTGCAGATGCCGGTCGCCCGCGACCAGGAGCAGCCCGTCGCGCTCCATCCGGGCCACGGTCTGGCTCACGGTCGGTCCGCTCTGCTCGAGGCGCTCGGCGATGCGGGCGCGCAGGGGAACGACCCCTTCTTCTTCCAAGTCGTAGATGGTCCGGAGATACATCTCGGTGGTGTCCACCAGATCCTTCACAATCACACCCTTCGTCGTTGTGGATTCTACCGGTACGGACGGTTCACCGGTGGGTCCAGGTGCGGGCGTGGTGAGCCGCGGTGCGCCCGCCCTGCCACGACCCGTCGAGCAGGTGTGCGCGAGTCGATCACGAACGCCGAATCGGACACGTAGGTTGAGGGCCATGACTCTGCAGTCGTCCTCGACATCGCAGTCGCCTCCGGGGCAGCCCGCTCTGGTCTGGAGCGCGGACTACCTGAACTACCGGTGGAGCGACGACCACCCGATGAATCCCACCCGCCTGGCGCTCACCATGGATCTGGCACGGGGGATCGGCCTGCTCGAGGGGACCGAACTGCTGCCGCCGGAGGTCGCGTCGGACAGTGAGCTGTTGCGGGTGCACACACCGGGGTACGTCGAGGCGGTCAAGCGCGCGCCGCGTGACCTGCCGCTGGGTTCGCGGGCGTCCGAGGTGCTGCACGGTCTCGGATCCGAGGACAACCCGGTGTTCCCCGACATGCACGAGGCCAGTGCGGTGATCGCGGGTGGCACCCTCACCGCCGCGCGCGCCATCGCCTCGGGACGCTCGCGCCGCGCCGTGAGCATCGGCGGGGGCATGCACCACGCCATGGCGGACTGGGCGTCGGGCTTCTGCGTCTACAACGACGCGGCCATCGCCATCTCGTGGCTGCTCGACAACGGGTACGACCGCATCGCCTACATCGACGTGGACGCTCATCACGGTGACGGTGTCCAGGCGGCCTTCCTCGCCGATCCCCGCGTCATGACGGTCTCGGTGCACCAGCACCCGGCCACGCTGTGGCCCAACACCGGATGGTCCACCGAGGTGGGTGCCGACGCTGCGGAGGGCACCTCCGTCAACGTGCCGGTTCTCCCCGGCACGGGAGACCGGTTGTGGCTGAGGGCGTTTCACGCGGTCGTGCCCGGAGCGGTGGCGGCGTTCAAGCCGCAGATCATCATCAGCCAGTGCGGCGTGGACAGTCATCGCGAGGATCCGCTAGCCGATCTCGGACTCACCGTGGACGGGCAGCGCGCCGCGTTCCGTGCGATGCGCGATCTCGCCGACCAGGTCTGCGAGGGTCGGTGGCTCGCGGTGGGGGGTGGCGGATACGGGTTGGTGCGAGTGGTGCCACGTGCCTGGACCCATCTCATCGCCGCGGTGCTCGACCGCGATCTCGATCCGACGACGTCCATTCCGGACGAGTGGCACGAGAAGGTGCGGCTCGCCGCGCCGAGCATCGACCTGCCGTCCACGATGAGCGACGACGGCGACGTGGACTACCCGCCGTGGGACGGGCCGGGTGGTTCCCCGGAGTCGGGTGTCGAGCACGTCGATCGCGCCATCCAACGCATCGACACCGCCATCGTGGCCACCCGCCGCGCCGTCTACCCGCTGTGGGGACTCGACCCGGAGGATCCGCGTGACTGACGAGACGCCCGCACCCGAGACACCGACAGCGCAGACGGCACCGGACGCGCCGACGCCGCCGGATCCGAAGGAGCTCGAGCGGCAGCGGGCCGAGAACTACCCGCGGCACTGGGCCGCCGACGTGCTCGCGTCCGACGGCCGCGTGGTGCATCTGCGGCCGATCGTGCCCGGTGACGCCGACGCCCTGGTCGAGTTCCACGGCAAGCTGTCCGAGCGGACGCGGTACCTGCGCTACTTCGGTCCGTACCCCACCATGCCCAAGCGCGACATCCTCAACTTCACGACGGTCGATCACACGTCGCGGGTGGCCCTCGTCGCGACGCTCGGCGACGAGATCATCGCCGTCGGCCGGTACGAGCGCCTGCCGCAGGGCGACGGCAACTCCGCCGAGGTGGCCTTCGTCGTCGCCGACGCGCACCAGGGTCGTGGGCTCGGTCCGATCCTGCTCGAGCATCTGGCGGGGGCGGCCGCGGAGAACGGGGTGCGCCGCTTCGTCGCCGAGGTGCTCGCGGAGAACCGCAACATGGTCACCGTGTTCCGGCAGGCCGGCTACCAGGTCAGTCGCAGCTTCGACGGCGGCGTGCTCAACCTGGACTTCGACATCGATCCCAGCGACGCGCTCGTCCAGGTGCGCAACTCCCGCGAGCGCGCGGCCGAGGCCCGCAGTGTCCGCAACGTGCTCGGCCCACGCTCTGTCGCCGTCATCGGTGCCTCGACGGACCCCGAGAAGGTGGGCAACGCGGTGCTGACCAACCTGCTGCGCGCGTCGTTCACCGGACCCGTCTATCCCGTGAACGCGGAACACACGTCGGTGCGCGGAGTGCGCGCGTACCCGACGGTGCGGGACATTCCCGACGAGGTGGATCTCGCGGTGGCCGCCGTGCCGGCCGACCAGATCGACGCGGTGCTCGACGACTGTCTCGCCAAGGGCGTGAAGGCGCTGGTGGTGGTCTCGTCCGGGTTCGGTGAGACGGGAGAGGACGGGCGCGCGAACGAACGGCGCCTGGTGCACTCCGCTCGTGCACACGGCATGCGCCTGGTCGGCCCCAATGCTCTCGGCGTCGCGAACCTCGATCCCGCGGTGTCGCTCAACGCCACGCTGGCGACGGACCTCCCGGGTCGCGGACGCGTGGGCTTCTTCTGCCAGTCGGGTGCCCTGGGTATCGCCATCCTGGCGCAGGCGTCGAAACGGCTCCTGGGACTGTCGACGTTCGTCTCCGCCGGTAACCGCGCCGACCTGTCCGGCAACGACCTGCTGCAATACTGGGACCAGGACGAGGCCACCGAGGTGGTCCTGCTCTACCTCGAGAGCTTCGGCAACGCCCGCAAGTTCTGGCGCATCGCGCGCCGGGTCGCGCGGTCCAAGCCGATCGTCGCGGTCAAGAGCGGACGCGGAGCCGTGCCGCCCGCGCTGGCGACCGGCACGGACATCGACGACACGATCGTGCGTGCCCTCTTTGAGCAGGCGGGAGTGATCCAGGTCGACTCGATCGCGGAACTGTTCGACTGCGCCATCCTTCTGGGTTATCAGCCGCTGCCGGCAGGTCCGCGGGTCGCGGTGGTGGGCAACTCGACGGCGCTCGGCGTCCTCGCCGTCGACGCCGCACGCGACAGCGGCATGACCGCACCGGACCCGGTCGACGTGGGCGCGCAGGCCACGCCCGAGGAGTTCGCGGCCGCGGTCACCACGGCGCTGCGGTCGGACGACGTGGACACCGTTCTCGCGGTCTTCGTGCCTCCGGTCGCCGTCCGTGTCGCCTCCTACGCCGAGGCACTCGGCGCGGCGGTCCGCGGCGCCGACAAGCCGGTGCTGACGACCTTCCTCGCCGCCGAGGGCATTCCGGACGTGCTGGCGGTCCGCGGCGACGACGGAACGCCGATCCGCGGATCGGTGCCGTCGTATCCCGACCCGGCGCGGGCGGTCTACGCGCTGCAGAAGGCGTGGCGGTACGCCTCGTGGCTGAATCGACCGGCCGACAGCGTGGTGCGGCCCGGCGGCGTCGACGCCGACGCGGCGCGCGCACTGGTGGCCGGCTGGATGGCGGCCAGTCCCTCGGGGCGGTGGCTCTCGGACGTCGAGACCGAGCAGTTGCTGCGGTGCTACGGCGTGGAGATCGCCGCCTTCCGCACGGTGACGGACGAGGCCGAGGCGGTGGAGGCGGCCCGCGAGCTGGGAGGACCCGTCGCGGTGAAGGCCACCGGCGATCAGTGGCGACACCGCCCCGACCTGAGCGGAGTCCGCCTCGACGTCGTGGGGCCGGACGCCGTCGCCCGCGCGTACCGGGATCTGTTCGAGGCATCGGGCACCCCGGTGATGCAGGTGCAGCGGATGGCGACCAAGGGGATCGGGTGCCTGGTGCGGGTCCAGGACGATCCGTCGTTCGGCTCACTGGTGTCGTTCGGGCTGTCCGGCATCATGTCGGATCTGTTGGGAGACAGGGCGTACCGTGTGCTCCCACTCACCGAGAGGGAAGCCGCGGAGCTCATCGACGCGCCGCGGGCCGCGCCGATGCTGTCGGGGTACCGCACCGCGTCCCCGGTGAACAAGGGCGCGCTGGTGGACGTCGTGCTCCGGGTCTCCACACTGGCGGACGATCTGTCCGAGGTGCGCGAGCTGGTGTGCGACCCGGTCCTCGCGTCACCGAGTGGCGCGGAGACCACCGACGCACGGATCCGCATCGGGCCCGAGCCCAGCCGTATCGATCTGGGCCCCCGTCGCCTGCGCTGAGCCCGTCAACGACGACAGGCCCCCGGCGAGAGCCGGGGGCCTGTCTCGTGATGCGGGGGACGATCAGCTGGCGTAGGACCGCAGTCGCTCGGCGCGGTCGCCCTGACGCAGCTTGCCCATGACCTCACGCTCGATCTGGCGTACGCGCTCACGCGAGAGGCCGAACAGCTTGCCGATCTGGTCGAGGGTACGCGGCTGACCGTCGTCGAGGCCGTAGCGCAACCGGATGACCTGTTGCTCACGCTCGTCCAGCGTGGCGAGCACGCTGCGCACGTCGGTGTGCAGCAGCCCGGCGATCACGGCGTTCTCGGCGGACGTGGCCTCCGAGTCCTCGATGAAGTCGCCCAGCGGTGCCTCCTCGTCGCTGCCCACGGGCATGTCGAGCGACACCGGGTCTCGGCTGTGGTCGAGCAGATCCGCGATCTTCTCGACCGGGATGCCGGACTCCTCGGCGAGCTCGTCGTCTGTGGCCTCGCGGCCGAGCTGCTGGTGCAGCTCACGCTTGATCCGCGCGAGCTTGTTCACCTGCTCCACCAGGTGCACGGGGAGACGAATGGTGCGGCTCTGGTCCGCCATGCCGCGCGTGATTGCCTGACGGATCCACCAGGTGGCGTACGTCGAGAACTTGAAGCCCTTGGCGTAGTCGAACTTCTCCATCGCACGGATGAGACCCAGGTTGCCCTCCTGGATGAGGTCCAGCAGCGGCATCCCGCGGCCCGTGTAGCGCTTGGCGAGTGAGACGACGAGACGGAGGTTGGCCTCGAGGAGGTGTGCCCGAGCGGACTGGCCCTCGCGGACGATGAGCGCGAGGTCACGCTTCTTGGCGGGGGAGAGGCGCTTGCCGGTCGCGAGCACATGGGTCGCGTACAAACCCACCTCGATCTTCTTCGCCAGATCGACTTCCTCCGCGGCCGTCAGCAGAGCCGTGCGGCCGATACCGTTGAGGTAGACGCGAACGAGGTCCGCTGCCGGGCTCTGTGCATCCAGGTCGGCATCACTCGGTCGAGGGCGAATGGTGGTGGGGCTGGTCATGACGTGCCTCCTGATCGGTGGTGTCTCACTGGCTACAACGCCGGGACACGTCAGAAAAGTTCCCGAAGCCCACCTCCGTCAAACACTCTGAGCTGCGGTTTCACCACCTCAGCCCTGAGAAGTTGCTGAGAGAAACGACTGCTCGGCTCAGGTGGGGATCACCAACCCGTGCACGACGAGCCCCGCGACCAACGCGACGACCGAGTCCGTCAGCTCCGCGGCGTCCACACCGCGTGCGGCCGCGAGAAGCTCGGTGAGGTCGCCGACCGTCAGTCCGCCCGCGCGCATCCCGGCCAGGAGTGCCGCCCCGTCCGCGTCGATCTCGTGGGACCACGCGGGCCCGTCGCCGCGGTGGACCCGGCGTACGACGGTGGTCCACCCACCGTCCGGATCGGGGGTGGAGACCTCCTCGAGTGCCGTGGTCGGGGCGACGGCCACACACTCGTCGAGCAGATCGTGTGTGCGGAGCCAGTCCACCCGGTCCAGGACGTCGAGTGCCTCGTCGCCGAGGGGATCCTCGTACCCGTGCATCAGGTCCTCCGCGAGGACGCTGGTGGGCCGGTCGGTCCGGCGGAGGTACACGAAGCCGAAGCCGACACCCGTGACGCCGGCGGCGTCGAGGTGATCGAGCCAGGCGGTCGCCGTCTCGTCGACGGCCGGGTCTCGCAGATCGAGGCCACCGTCCCGCAGCCACGTGCCCACGTAGAGAGCGGGGTCCGCGATGTCGCGCTGCACTATCCACGCGTCGACACCGTGGTCCGGCAGCCAGGAGGCGACCCGTGACCGCCAGTCCTCACCGTCCACGTGAACCCAGGAGGCGAGCAACGAGGCGGTCCCGCCGGGAGCGAGATGCTCTGGTGCCGCTCCCACGACGAGGCTGCTGGCACCGTCGAGGTCCAGGCCGGAATCGCGGTAGGAGTGGGAGACTCGGCCCGATCCGACGACGAAGGGCGGGTTGGCGACGATGCGATCGAAGGTCCGCCCCGCGACGGGTGCGAACCACGAGCCCGGGATCGTCTCGAAGTCCAGACCGTTGAGGGCAGCCGTCATGCGGGTGAGGGCGATGGCACGATCACTGACGTCGGTGGCGGTGATCGACCGGGCGTACGGCGCCGCGTGGAGCGCCTGGATGCCGCAGCCGGTACCGAGATCCAGGACGGTGGGCGGACTCCCGTCGACACGGGTGGGTGTCCCGCGGACCAGCGACAGCGACGCGTGCCCGACGCCGAGCACGTGATCGGATCCGATACGGACGTCGCGCATGCTGCCGTCGATGTCGGACACCACCCACCGCGTGCCCGTGCCGAGATCGAGGGGGCGGATGTCGAGCAGACTGCGCACGGAGTCGCTGCCGGTCTCGAGGAGGCCGGCAGCGACCGCCCCGTCGAGTGTCGTCGGAGCGAGGGCGGTGGTCGCGGCGTCGATCGCCACGTCGTCGGAGAGCAGGAACAGCCGGACGAGCGTGCCGAGTGGACCGAGTTCTCCGCAGCGGCGACGCACCGGTGCGGGTTCGCCACGTCCCAACGCGGCATGGACCGAGTCGCCCAGTGCCTCCAGGATCCCGTCCGCGGTGAAGTCCGCTCGGTCGAACGCGACCCGCAACGTGGACGCGAGGTCGACGAGGCGGTCTGCGTCCACCGGGACGGACGGGGGAGGCGAGGTGCGGTGGTTCGAGTCGGTCACCGCGCCAGTGTGTCAGCAGACCGATCTCGGCACGGACCCGTCTCAGGACGTGGCGCGCGGATTCGAGATCGCGCGGCGGTCGAGATCGGGTTCCTCGTCGAGGTTCACCACCGGGTGGCTGCGGGCCTCCAGCGCGGTGGAGTCGGTCGCCCGCCAGCCGTAGCGGCTGGGCTCGTCCGCGGTCCGCGGCGGTCGGTCGTTGGCGATCAGGACTGCCATCCACGGGAGAGGAATGGACACGCCGACGATGGCCATGGCGATCCACGGGTTCTGCCACGCGCCGTACGACAGCGCCGCGAGGACCAGCGCCGGGATACGGAAAGACATGATGAAGAGGTATTTGCGCACGCGCGCTCGGTGCTGTTCCTCGACCGACGTTCGTGCCTCGGTGATCAGTACGGCCTCGCGAACGCTGTCGCGGGGTGAGATGCCGTCGTGTGCCATGACTCCACTGTGTCACTACTGAACGAAGTGTGCAGTAATCGGAGGTGGTGAGATGTGCGACGCGCGTGTCGGGAACAACCGTCATAATCGATGCATGAGCACGCAGACCAAGGAACGCCCCGACGTCAGCACCGACGAGACCACCAACGACGACACTCCGAAGTTCTTCCACTACGTGAAGAAGAACCGCATCGCCGAGAGCGCGGTGATGGGCACCCACGTCGTCGCACTGTGCGGCGAGGTCTTTCCCGTCACGAAGTCGGCCAAGCCCGGGTCACCCGTGTGCCCCGACTGCAAGAAGGTCTACGACGGCTTGCGCAAGGGCGAGTGATCCTGCCGATCACGCGTCACCTGACGCTTCTCCGGTGACTCGCCGCCGTCCCGATCCGACCGTGCGATGCGGATCGGGCCGGTGGCCAGCCGGCCGAGAGCGCCGACGGTGCCCGCACCCGGATCGGCTGCCTTCTCGGCGATCCATCCCTTGACCTGGTCCATGCGTGTGGCGCGCGCCGGCCAGAACTCCTGGACCGTGGCGTTGAACTCCGCCCCCAGCACCACCGCGAATCCCAGGAAGAACGTGAAGAGCAGGAAGGCGATCGGAGCCGCGAGCGCGCCGTAGGTGTAGCCCGTTCCGGTCACCCAGGACAGGTAGGTGCGCAGCACCGCACTCGCCAGCATGAAGAACACTCCGGCCAGCAGCGATCCGCCGAGCAGGCGGTGCCACGGCAGCGAGGTGTGCAGAGCCACCTTGTAGAGCGTCGTCAGGCCGACGATGAGCAGCAGTCCGACACCCGGGTAGTACGCGATGTCGATCACCTGCGAGCCGATCTCGAACCACGACGACGGCAGCACCCGACCGATGATGGTGGGCCCCAGCGCGACGAGGGGCAGGACGAACACCGCGACGATCAGGAACGCGACGTACAGCAGCAGAGCGAAGATGCGCTGCCACACGGGGTTGCGCGCGTCCTGCTGACCGTGTGCCTCGACGATGGAGTCGACGAAGGTGGAGATCGCCGACGAGCCGGCCCACAACGACAGCAGGAAGCCCACGGACACGACGGGACCGTGTCCGCTGTTGAGGATGTCCGTCAGCGTGGGGGCGATGATCTCGTCCACGACGTTGTCGCTGAACAGCGTGGAGCTGAACGTCACGATCTTCGACTCGATGATGTCGAGAGTGTTCGGTCCGAACCACCCCGCGATGTAGGTGAGGCTGCCGAGGAGTGCGAGCACCAGCGGCGGCAGCGACAGGGTCTGCCAGAAGGCGGCGGTGGCGGACTTGCCGAAGATGGAGTCGTCCCACGCCTTGCCCGCCGTCCTCGCGACGACGCGCCAGGCCGTGCGCAGCGGCCGTCCCGGGACGGGACCGGGCCCCGGCTCTCCGTCGGGCGTCGACGCTGCCGCGGTGTCCCGATCGGACGTGTTGTCGGCGGGTGCGCTCATGATGACTCCAGCATGGCCCACCGGCGTCGCTCGGGCACGTCCCGGCCCGGTGTGTCGCCGTCGCGGGCACCGGCGGCGACGTGCGCATTGGTGGGCGCGCCGACGTCCGCGATAGTCTGATCGACGGATGTGCACACGAGACGACGAGCCGAACGGGAGTTCCATGCCACGGGTGGTTCGCATCCTTTCAGGTGGACGTACGGCGCCGGACGAGGCCCGTTCATGACGGCCGAGATCGGCGAGAAGGTCGACAGCGCAGGAGGTCTCCCTGTGACAGGGCCGGCCGGAGTCGCCCTGCCGCCACTGCGCGCCTGGCAGCGGCGAGCGCTCACGAAGTACCTGTCGGCGGGTCCGACCGACTTCCTGGCCGTCGCCACGCCGGGAGCCGGCAAGACCACGTTCGCGCTCCGCGTGGCGCTCGAGCTGCTGAGCGACCGCACCGTGGACCAGGTCACGGTCGTCGCTCCCACCGAGCACCTCAAGCACCAGTGGGCGGAGGCGGCGGCGCGCGTCGGACTCGCCCTCGACTCCCGCTTCTCCAACAGCACCGGGCAGACGTCCAGCGACTTCCACGGCATCGTCGTCACGTACGCACAGGTGGCGTCGCACCCTTCCCGCCACCGGGTGCGGACCGAGAACCGCAAGACGCTCGTGATCCTCGACGAGATCCACCACGGCGGTGACGCCAAGAGCTGGGGCGAGGGCATCCGCGAGGCCTACGGCGACGCGACGCGCCGCCTGGCACTGACGGGAACGCCCTTCCGCAGCGACGACAGCCCCATTCCTTTCGTGAACTACGAGCCGGACGACGAGGGCCTGCCCCGGTCGCGCCCGGACCACAGCTACGGCTACGCCGACGCGCTGGCGGACGGTGTCGTGCGGCCGGTCGTCTTCCTCGCGTACTCGGGCGAGGCACGCTGGCGCAACAGTGCGGGCGAGGAGTTCGCCGCCCGTCTCGGGGAGCCGCTCAGCGCCGAGCAGACGGCGCGGGCCTGGCGTACCGCTCTCGACCCGTCCGGCGAGTGGGTGCCGTCGGTGCTCGCCGCGGCCAACACCCGGCTGCACCAACTCCGGCAGGGCGGCATTCCCGACGCGGGTGGCCTCGTCATCGCGTCGGATCAGACCACCGCGCGCGCCTACGCGGGAATCCTCGAGGCGGCGACGGGGGAGACCCCGACGCTCGTGCTGTCCGACGATCCCGGGTCCTCGGCCCGCATCGCCGAGTTCGGCGCGGGAACGTCGACCTGGATGGTGGCCGTGCGCATGGTGTCGGAGGGGGTGGACGTCCCGCGCCTCGCGGTCGGCGTCTACGCGACCAGCGCCTCCACACCGCTGTACTTCGCCCAGGCCGTCGGGCGCTTCGTGCGTTCTCGCCGCAAGGGTGAGACGGCGAGCGTGTTCCTGCCCTCGGTGCCGGTGCTCCTGGACCTGGCCAGCCAGCTCGAGGCGCAGCGCGACCACGTCATCGGGAAGCCGCACCGGGAGAAGGACGGTCTCGATGACGACCTGCTCATCGAGGCGAACCAGCAGAAGGACGAGCCCGGCGAGGAGGAGAAGGCGTTCACCTCGCTCGGTGCCGACGCAGAGCTCGACCAGGTGATCTTCGACGGCTCCTCCTTCGGCACCGCGACGTTCTCGGGCAGCGACGACGAGGCGGACTATCTCGGCCTGCCGGGCCTGTTGGACGGCGACCAGATGCGCGCGCTGTTGCGGAAACGGCAGGAGACGCAGCTGGCACGCCCGGCGACGCCCACGGAGACTCCGGCTCCGGTCACCCTCCCGCCCGCCGGGCGGTCCGCGGACGCCGCGAAGCTGGCAGATCTGCGCAAGGAGCTCAACGGCCTGGTGGCGATGCATCACCACCGCACCGGCAAGGCCCACGGCATCATCCACGGCGAACTCCGACGGAGCTGTGGTGGGCCGCCCACCGCGATCGCGACGGCGGAGCAGCTCACCGAGAGGATCTCGGCCCTGCGTTCGTGGTGATCGCAGCACTGCACGAGCCCCGCGCACGACGAAGGGCGACCACCGGATCGGTGGTCGCCCTTCGTGGTGTCAGGAGTCGAGTGCTGATGCTGTGGGACCGAGTGCCCCGGTCATCACGCCATGGCGTCGGAATCCGCGTCAGCGACGATGGTGGCGTTCATCTCGAGGAGACGCGCTTCGTGCTCGTTGGCGTGGTGACGGCAGAACAGCAGTTCTCCGCCGGTGGGGAGGACGGCACGCACCCGCGCTCCCGCTCCGCAACGATCACACCTGTCGGCAGCGGTGAGGGTGGTGTCGGTCAACAATTCGGGCATGACTCCTCCGTACTGACCGTGACTACCACGGTCCTGGGGTCGGTCCGCCACGTCGGTTCGACGCGGTTCGTTCACTCTTACAGACGTATGGGGTTCGTGCGTTGTTCCCACGCGGATGGCCGTGTGTTGTCACAGACACGAAACATGCTGGTGAATCACGTCCCTCCCGAGCATCGTTCGCTGTCGGCAGAACTCACCTGCCCCTGTGCGCCCGTGTCGCGACCGGTGGATACGGTTCGACCATGACGGATGTGGACGCGCGCGGCCTCGCGTCGGTGGGGCGTTCGTTCCCGCCGTGGTCGGTGCCGTTCGTCTTCGTGGTCGGAGCGCTCGCGCAGTATCTCGGTGCCGCCATCGGCGTCCATCTGTTCGACACCATCTCGCCGGCGGCCGTGGCGTGGCTGCGCGCGGCAGGCGCAGCGGCCGTTCTGCTGGCCTGGCGTCGTCCCTGGCGCACGCGATGGACGGCCCGCACCATCGCGGTGGCCGGTGGGTTCGGTGTCGTCACGGTGGGAATGAACCTGGCGTTCTACGAGGCGATCGCCCGCATCCCGTTGGGCACCGCCGTGGCGATCGAGTTCCTCGGTCCTGTCCTCGTCGCCGCACTCGGATCGCGGCGCGCTCGCGACGTGCTCGCACTCGTCCTGGTGGTCGCGGGAGTCGCGCTGGTGGCCGGAGCGCGATTCGACGTGGGCCTGGTCGGGGTCGGTTTCGCACTCCTCGCCGCCGGACTGTGGGCCGGCTACGTGGTGCTCGGGAAGTCGGTCGCGACGGCGGGCGACGGGCTGGACTCCCTCGCCGTCGGCATGGCGGTGGCGTCGGTGATCCTCGCCCCGCTCGCGTTGACGCCCCAGGTACTCGACGATCCGTCGGTGTTCACCGCGCCGTCCACGTGGCTGCTGGGTGTCGGGGTGGGTGTGTTGTCGAGCGTGATCCCCTACGCGCTCGACCAGGTGGTCCTGCGCACGGTCGGACGGGCACGGTTCGCGTTGTTGCTCGCGTTGCTGCCCACCACTGCGACGGTGGTCGGCGTCGTGGTGCTGAGGCAGGTGCCCTCGATCGCCGAACTCGCGGGCATCCTGTGTGTGATCGTCGCCGTCGCGCTGGGCGGTGTGGAACGACGCGCACGACCGGCGCCGCCGGCCGACACGACGCGACTGCAGGACCCGACACGAGAGGACGGCCGATGACCGAGATCCTGGTACACATGTGCCCGGCGGCGGACTGGGAGGCGAGTGTGGCCGCGGGGGAGGTGGCACCCGCGTCGCTCGCCGAGCAGGGGTTCGTCCATCTGTCGACGCCGCAGCAGGTTCATCTCCCGGCCAACCGGCTGTTCGCCGGGCGCCGGGACATCGTGCTCCTGTCGTTGGACCCCACTCGACTGAAGGACCGTCTGGAATGGGAGCCGGGAGTACCCGGCGATCCGAGTTCGATGCTGTTCCCGCACCTCTACGGACCGGTCCCGCTGACCGCGGTGGTCGAGGTGCAGCCCTACCTGCCCGACGACGACGGGACGTTCGTCGCCGTCGGGTGAGGTGCGGAACTGTCAGTCGAGGTAGTCGCGCAGCACCTGCGACCGGCTCGGGTGCCGCAGCTTCGACATGGTCTTCGACTCGATCTGTCGGATGCGCTCACGCGTGACCCCGTAGACCTGGCCGATCTCGTCGAGCGTGCGCGGCTGGCCGTCGGTGAGGCCGAAACGCAGTCGCACGACACCCGCCTCGCGCTCGGAGAGGGTCTCGAGAACCGACTGGAGCTGGTCCTGCAGGAGGGTGAACGACACCGCGTCGACTGCGACGACGGCCTCGGAGTCCTCGATGAAGTCGCCGAGCTGGCTGTCGCCCTCGTCGCCGATGGTCTGGTCGAGGGAGATCGGCTCGCGAGCGTACTGCTGGATCTCCAGCACCTTCTCGGGCGTGATGTCCATCTCCTTGGCGAGTTCCTCGGGAGTGGGCTCACGACCCAGGTCCTGCAGGAGCTCACGCTGGATGCGTCCGAGCTTGTTGATGACCTCGACCATGTGCACCGGGATACGAATGGTGCGGGCCTGGTCCGCCATGGCGCGGGTGATGGCCTGACGGATCCACCACGTCGCGTACGTCGAGAACTTGTAGCCCTTGGTGTAGTCGAACTTCTCCACCGCGCGGATCAGACCGAGGTTGCCCTCCTGGATGAGGTCCAGGAACGCCATGCCGCGGCCCGTGTAGCGCTTGGCCAGTGAGACGACGAGGCGCAGGTTGGCCTCGAGCAGGTGGTTCTTCGCCCGGTTGCCGTCGCGGCAGATCCAGGTCATGTCGCGGCGCTGGGCCACGGGGAGCTTCTCGCCCTTCTCGGCGGACTCGGCCATGAGCTGGACGGCGTAGAGACCGGCCTCGATGCGCTTGGCGAGCTCGACCTCCTCCTCGGCGTTGAGGAGGGCGACCTTGCCGATCTGCTTGAGGTAGGCGCGGACGGAGTCGGCGGAGGCGGTGAGTTCGGCGTCCTTGCGGGCCTGTCGCAGCGCCTCGGACTCCTCCTCGTCCCACACGAAGTCGCCCGACGCCTTGTCCTCCGGCGTGGGTTCGGTGGTCGCGTCGTCCTCGACCTCGTCGCCGACGGCGACGACCTCGACGACGTCCGACTCGGCTGCGAGCTCGCCCTCGGGAACGTCGATGTCCTCGATGTCCGCGGTGGGCTCGTCGGCGTCGTCGCCGGTCGCAGGAGACGTCGCCTTCTTCGCTGCGGTCTTCTTCGCTGCGGCCTTGCGCGGCGCGGCCTTCTTGGCTGCTGCCTTGCGCGGGGCCGCCTTCTTGGCCGGGGCCTTCGCGGGTGCGGTTCCGACGGCGCCGGGTGCGGTGCCGTCGGCCGACGCGGTGTCGACGGCCGGAGTGCTGTCGACTGCCGGCGCGGTGTCCGCGGTCTGACGAATATCGATGGCTGCCACGTACGCCCTTTCGTGACGGTGTCGTGCGGCGTCACGCCAGAGTGATGATCCGGCGGAGAGGTCTGTGGATTTCCCGGCGTGAAACCGGGGCGTGGACCATTGTAACGACCGCCGCGAGTGCACAGCACCAACGCGCGGGAGGACGCCGAGGTTCCCGGCTCACCGGCAGTGGGGTGTGAGTCACATCGCGCATCGGCGAGCCGACGCGGCGCAGGTCAGAGGGGCGCGTGTTCGCCCTCGACGAGAATCAGGGCGCCACACCGGACTGTGCGGCGAGGGCCGCGCCGACGATTCCGGCGGCGTTGCGCAGCGTCGCGGGCTGCACCGGGGTGCGGTTGGTGAGCAGGGGGATCCACTTCTCGGCTTTGCGGCTGATGCCGCCGCCGGCGATGAAGAGGTCCGGCCAGAACAGATCCTCGATGCGCTCGAGCACGCGCGAGACCTCTTTGGCCCACGCCTTGTACGACAGTCCGTTGTCGTCCTTGACCGACGACGCGGCGCGGTGCTCGGCCTCCTTGCCGTCCACCTCCATGTGCCCGAGCTCCGTGTTGGGCAGGAGGACACCGTTCTGCAGGATCGCGGATCCGATGCCGGTGCCGAAGGTCAGCAGGATGACCACACCCTTGGAATCTTTGCCGCCGCCGAACTTGTCCTCCGCGATGCCCGCGGCGTCGGCGTCGTTGAGCACGGTCACCGAACGACCCCCGAGATGGTCGCGGAACAGCGCGCCGGCGTCGGTCCCGATCCAGCCCTTGTCGACGTTCGCGGCGGTTCGCGCCACGCCACCGGTGACGACGCAGGGGAGGGTGATGCCCACGTCCCCGGTCCACTCGAAGTGGTCGACGATGGCCGCGACCGTCTCGGCCACGGCCGTGGGAGTCGACGGTTGCGGGGTCTCGATCTTGTAGCGCTCGCCGATCAGTTCGCCGGTGGCGAGATCGACCACGCCACCCTTGACGCCACTGCCACCGACGTCGACACCGAAGCCTCGGCCCTCGGGGTGCGAGCCCGTCTTCCCGGCGATGGAGACCGGGCCGGGTTCGGTGTGGTCGTTCGTCATGACAGAACCTCCTGGTGGCGTACGCACGCGTCGGCGACCGGCGCGTTCGTGCGAGATCTGGTGCGCGCACGTCACCCTAGTTGCTGACGGCGTTCCCGGTCGCGCGGCACCGCGGCGGGTGGCGCGCCGTACCGTTCCGCCGCCCGATGTGTTCGGATTACCGGGTGACTCCTCATGACGATCTGCCGCAGGACGACTCGACGAGCACGCTCGACCCGGAGATGTTGCGCCGCATCGCCGTCGACGTCGCACGTGAGGCGGGACGCCACGTACGTCGGCGTCGGCCGGAGGTGTTCGGCGCGGGCGGTGCGGCGGTGGACGCCGTCCGGTCGAAGTCGACGCCCACCGATCCGGTGACGGTGGTCGACACCGAGACCGAACACGTCATCCGGGACCTGTTGAGCCGGCTGCGTCCCGACGACGCGGTACTGGGCGAGGAGGGCGGCGGGGAGGACATCGCCCCGTCCGGTGTCCGGTGGGTCCTCGATCCGATCGACGGCACCGTGAACTTCCTCTACGGCATCCCGGCCTACTCGGTCTCCGTGGCCGCGCAGATCGACGGTGCGTCGGTGGCGGGCGCCGTGGAGGACGTGGTGGGGGATCGCACGTACGCGGCGTCGCTCGGCGGCGGCGCGTGGTGCTCGGACGCGGGCGGAGACTGGGTGCGCCTCCGAGTCAACGACATCGACGACGTGGCACTCACGTTGGTGGCCACGGGATTCGGTTACGACGCGGCGCGCCGCCGCCGTCAGGGCGCGCTGATCGCGGCTCTGCTGCCCGAGGTGCGGGACGTTCGTCGCATCGGCTCGGCGGCACTGGATCTGTGCATGGTGGCGGCGGGGCGCGTCGACGCCCACTTCGAGCACGGGCTCAGCCCGTGGGACTGGGCGGCGGGCGCTCTGGTCGCGGCGGAGGCGGGTGCGCGGGTGATCACTCCGTCGCCGCACTCCCGCAGCGACGACGGCGAGGTGACGATCGCCGTGGCGGAAGGTGTGGCAGACGGGTTCCTGTCCGTACTCGACCGTCTCGGTGGCGTCGCCGCCATCGCGAAGGCCTGACCCGCGTCAGCAGTTGACGCGGTGCGCGGCGGCGAGCAGATCGACGTCCAGGTTCGGTGCCGCGGCGCCCGGAGCCACGTCCGCGAGCGAGCGGATGACCTCCTCGCCGTCGGTGTTCGGTTCCAGCGCACGGAAGTTGGTGCCCAGCGCGAGATCCACGGTGTCGTCCTCGCGGGTGTCCTGAACGAACTCGGCGCACGGCGCGACCAGTGCGACGGTGCCAGCGGCGGCCACGCCGGCCGCGCCGAACCGGATCTGAGCTATGCACTGCATGTTCTGGTCGACGTAGACCGGGTCGTTGCCCACCTGCACGTCCGGTGCGCTGGCGAAGCCGAAATCGCTGAGATCGGCGGCGATCTCGGCGGCCTGGCCGCCCTGTCCGTTCGCGTTGAACACGCGCACGCGGGTGGCGGACAACGGGGCGGGCTGGGTGTCCGTGACCACCGAGGCGTCCACGACGCTGCCGGGCTCGGCGGCCGCGGGGGCGGCGGGATCGGAGGCCGGCTGGGGGGCGTTGCAGGCGACGGCGTCCGTGCCGGTCTCGGTCGTGGTCAGGATGTTCACCCACACGGCCGCACCGGCGAGGGCGAGCACGACGAGCACCACGAGGATCGGGAAGGCCCGACGCCGCGCGTACGGCCGCCCCTTGTCGTCGGTCGAGGAGCCGTGAGTGATGAGTGAGACCACGGGAGCGTGCCCTTCTGCTGATACGTGTCGCGCTGTCGTGTCACGGGCGGTGACTCGCTCACTGTAGTGGGCCGCGTCGGCATGTGACGCGGGACGCACGGCGGGTGGGAACGTCTGCACGGTCGACGGCGTTGGGCGGGGTGAACAGGGGAGATGCGGTTCCTGCGGGAGCCGTTCGCGCCACGACACACCGCGCTGGGCAGGGTGTTTTCCACACCGGCTCGTCGTCGGCTATTGTCTGGCGGCCCGGCGGATCGAACTCACGGCCGGTCGGGCTCCTCGGGCCTGCACGCCCGCAGCAAGAGAATGTTTCCCGTCACGGGGATTCGGGCACAGTCGGCTCACCCGCACGCCGGCCGTCATCCGTCAGGACGACGGCTGCGAATAGGTGAGCGAGAAGGACGGAGATCCTCCCGGCGGAAGTCGGGAAGAAGTCCGACCGGATCGATGTTCTGCCACGAACAGCAGACGAGGAACACGAACGACCTGCATCGGGATCCGAGGGTGTGAGTCCGACAGAGGACGAGTTCGTCGAACAAGAAGCGGTCGACGTCTTGAACATCCCCCATGAAGGCGATCGAAGGAGACCGGGCACACCCGGTCTCAGCAGGAAGGTAAGGGGAACAACATGGCCACCGATTACGACGCACCACGCCGTACCGAGTCCGACGACGTGTCGGAGGACTCCCTCGAAGAACTGAAGGCACGCCGCAACGAGGCGCAGTCCGCCGTCGTCGACATCGACGAGACGGACACCGCGGAGTCCTTCGAACTGCCGGGCGCAGACCTGTCCGGTGAGGAACTGTCCGTGCGTGTCGTGCCGAAGCAGGCCGACGAGTTCACGTGCTCGAGCTGCTTCCTGGTGCATCACCGCTCGCGGCTGTCGTCCGACAACGGCGGCGTTCTGGTCTGCCGCGACTGCGCGGCCTGACCGAGGAGACCTCCGTCAGGAGGTCGGTGGCTGCGGAGTCAGAGCCGCAGCCACTGCATCCGGGTTCCGGGTGCTCACCAACCAGTACGGTGTCGGGTCGTTCTCGTCGTCGAGGACGACCAACACCATCGGCTTGACCCACGAACGATGCTGCACGAAGGCGGAGGGGTCGAGCTGGCGTCCGAGGGCGGCACTCTTCGCCGTCCCCGGCACCACCGCCACCCGATCGATCACCGATGCGGGGAGCCGAGCCTTGTCGGCGTGCAGCATGCGCTCGCCGTTCTGCTCCGTCACCTCGACGCGCATCCGGCCCAGGTACGTGACCACCCAGATCGCGAACGGCACCAGCACCACGTACGGCAGCCAGGCCATCACGCCGGGTGATCCCATGTGCACCTCGGCCGACAGGATCGCCGCGACGCCGATCGCGGCCACCCAGTACCAGACGGGTACGCGGAGCCGTTCGCTGTAGACGACCGTCTCACCCCCGCCGTCGTGTGCCGTCCCGGACGTCCGGGTGGCGTGATCTGCTGAGGTCTCTCTCGAAGCTGCGTCGGACACCTCTCCAGAGTAGAGGGTCGGACGGGCGGGAGGTCGACGGTGCATCGGCGAGTAATCTCGACCGATGTGAGCGATCTGACGGCCGAGACGGCGACACGCACGACCCGCGGAGACCAGGGATCGGCACAGGCCGTCGAGACGGTGGCCGTCAGACGACTCGATCCGGACATCCCGCTGCCCGTCCGTGCACACGCCGGTGACGCGGGCGTGGACCTGTGTTCCACCGTCGACGTCGTCATCGAACCCGGTGAGCGTGCCATGGTCGGTACGGGCATCGCCGTGGCGCTGCCGGTCGGCACCGTCGGCCTGATCCACCCACGGTCCGGCCTCGCCGCGCGAGCGGGATTGTCGGTGGTCAACACGCCGGGAACGGTCGATGCCGGTTATCGCGGCGAGATCAGGGTCTGCCTCATCAACCACGATCCACGCACCCCCATCGAACTGCGGCGCGGGGACCGCATCGCCCAGCTGCTGGTGCAGCGGGTCGAACTGCCCGACTTCGTCGAGGTGGCCGAGCTGGACGACACCACCCGGGGTGTCGGCGGCTACGGCTCCAGCGGCGGACACGCGGTTCTCGATGCCGTCACCGCCAGCGAGAAGGAGAACTGAGCATGTTCGGACGCAAGAAGAAGGGGCGCGACGACGTCGACGCCACCGATCTCGACTCCGCGCAGGACGTCGAGGTCGAGGTCGAGGAAGTGGACGAGGTCGACGAGGTGGACGGTACGGCGGACGACACCACCGGGCCGTGGTCGATCGACGACCTGGACGGCGACCGCGAGAGCATCGCGGAGGGACGGCTCGATCTGGGATCCGTGCTGTTGATGCTTCCGGCCGGCGGACAGCTGCAGGTCGAGATGACGCAGGCCGGCGCACCCCAGGCCGTCCACATCGTCACTCCGAACGGGCGCATCACCGTGGCGGCCTTCGCCGCTCCGAAGTCGCCCGGTCAGTGGCGTGACGTCGCCGCAGAGTTGGCCGACACGCTGCGCCGCGACAACGCGCGGGTGGCCACCGAGACCGGCCCGTGGGGCCGTGAGGTGGTGGGCTCCGCGGCCGGCGGGGATCTGCGTTTCATCGGCGTCGACGGGTACCGCTGGATGATCCGCGGCGTGGCGAGCGGACCGGCAGGCAGTGTCGAGGCCGGATCGCCGCTGGTCGAGCAGGCGCGTGCCGTCGTGGCGGCGACCGTGGTCGATCGCGGCTCGGATCCGCACCCGGTGCGGACGCCGTTGCCCATCAGTCTGCCGCCGGCACTCGCTCAGCAGCTCGCGGCCGCGCAGCAGCAGCAGATGGCTGCCGCACAGGCGCAGGCCCGAGCTGCGGTGCAGCAGCAGGTGCCCCAGCAGCAGGTACCTCAGCAGCAGGCCCCCGACGTGGACGCCGCTACCGAGGCGCAACGTCGGCGCGGGCCCTCCGGTTCGGCGATGCAGCAGCTCGACTGAGTTCTCGGCGAGAGCAGCTCGACTGAGTTCTCGGCGATGCAGCAGCTCGACTAGGACCCGCCCGTCGCACGCCGGAGCGCGGTGACGCCCAGCCTGCCGAGCTCGCCCGGGGACGCGGCGAGGACGTCGAGCGCGAAGGTGTCGAGGTGCGCCGTGGGAAGAGCCGCGCACCAGTCCTGCGCGACACCGAGCGGATGCACCGGGTCGTCCATCGCTGCCACCACGCCGACCGGCACCGCGAGGGATCGCAGGTCGTCGAGGGTGGGTGCCACGTACCGGGCGGCGTCGTCCAGCGCCGTCGGCAGCATCGGCCACTGTGCTCGCCACGACCGCGTCAGCGCCTCGGCGAGCCACCGCGGACTCGACTGCGCCATCGCCGCCACCGACGCATCGAGGCCGTGGGCCCGCAGCGTCGCCGCCGTCGCGGCGGCACCGACCGCAGCGGGGGAGTCGCCCGGAGATCCGGTCCACGCCGGCATCGCGAGGACGGCGCCCTGCGCGGCGCCCCGACGGTCGAGCGCCCACCGCGCCGCGACCGCCGCGCCGAGTGAGACACCGCCCACGATCAGGTCCCCTCGAACGGCGCCTCGTACGTGGTCGAGCGCCCGCACGTAGCCCCCGACGACGTCGGCGGGTTCGGGCTCGATCACCCGCAGTGACCAGCCGAGATCCGCGACGGCATCACCGAAGGCCCCCTCGACGAACGACGCGTCGGAGCCGGTGCCGGGCAGCAGTACGACGGTGGTTGTCTCCATGGTGTCCGCATCTTCTCGTGGCGTTCACCGACCCGACCGGCCGGGTGTGGTGAGGCGTGCTCGGAAAGGTCTACAGTGGCGCTGACAGAAGCAGAACATCCGCCGCGGAAGGCCCGCGCGAACCGCTCCAGGAGCACTCATGGCACCCGCTGCCGCAGGATACTTCCGCCGCATGGCCCGGAAGTTGACCGAGGACATCGATCAACTCGATGCCGAGGAGTTGGAGTCGACGTCGAAGGCGTCCGGCGCCCAACGAGCATGCGATTGCACTCGCGGTGACGAGGTCACCATGGTCGGACGGCTCCGCAGCGTCGAGACGTGCAGCAAGGCCGCCAACGCCATCGTCGAGGCCGAGTTCTTCGACGGCACCGACACCATCTCGCTGATCTGGATCGGCCGACGCAAGATCGCCGGCATCGAGTCCGGCACGCAGTTGCTGGTCCGTGGTCGCGTGGGGGAGCGCGAGGGCCGCAAGGTCATCTACAACCCGTACTACGAGCTGCGCACCGAGGACTAGTTCTTCGGGAGCCGCATCGTCTGGCACCCTGAACTGCATGAGCGAGTCACCGAACAGTCAGCCCACCGAGGACGCGCCTCCCGAGACGATCCTGTCCCAGCTCGGTGGGGTCAGCGGACTGGTGTTCTCCACCCTGCCCGTGCTGGTCTTCGTTCCAGTCAACTCCCTCGCCGGTCTCACCGCGGCCATCTGGGCCGCCCTCGGTCTGGCCGTGGCGATCCTGGTGTGGCGCCTCGTGAAGCGGGATCCGATCCAGCCGGCCGTGTCGGGATTCTTCGGCGTGGCGGTGTGCGCGTTCATCGCCTACCGCACCGGAGACGCCAAGGGCTACTTCCTGTTCGGGATCTACACCTCGCTCGCGTACGGCGGGGTGTTCCTCGTCTCGATCCTCGCTCGTCGGCCGCTCGTCGGCATCGTGTGGGGCTACCTCAACGGCACCGGCAAGGCCTGGCGCGAGCATCGGGCCGCCGTCCGCGCGTACGACATCGCGACGTTCGCCTGGGTTCTCGTGTTCGTCGCGCGGTACGTCGTGCAATCGCAGCTCTACGACTCCGACCAGACCGGGTGGCTCGCGGTCGCCCGCATCGCGATGGGCTGGCCGCTCGCGGCGGTCGCGTTCGCCGTCACGTTCTGGGCCGTGCGACGGGCCGACGCTGTCGTGGCCGCAGCGACGCACCGGGAGAGCGAGACCACCGAGGTCGTGGACGCGGACCGCATCGAGCCCTGACGGCTGTCAGTCGGTCCTGTCGGTCAACGCTGGGAGAGTCCCAGCACCTCGCGGAGTTCGTCCTCGACGTCGACGGTGGTGACGAACAGCAGTTCGTCGCCGCCCTCGAGCGGGTCGTCCTTCTCCGGGACGATGACGCGGCCACCGCGCAGGATGGTGACCAGCGCGACGTCGCGAGGAAGCGTGATGCGGCGCACCGGCTTGCCCGCCAGCGGTGTGTTCGCCGGCAACGTGATCTCCACGAGGTTCGCCTTGCCCTGCCGCAACGTCATCAGGCGCACCAGATCTCCCACCGAGACCGCCTCCTCGACGAGCGAGGCCAGCATGCGCGGTGTCGACACAGCGACGTCGACTCCCCACGACGCGTCGAAGAGCCACTCGTTGCGCGGGTCGTTGACGCGGGCGACCACTCGGTCGACGCCGAACTCGGTCTTCGCCAGCAGGCTCAGGACCAGGTTGGCCTTGTCGTCGCCCGTGGCGGCGATGACCACGTCGTACGACTCGATGCCGGCGCCCTCGAGGGTGGCGAGCTCGCAGGCGTCCGCGTGGATCCACTCGGCCGCCTCGACCGATGCCGGGTCGACGTGGTCGGCCTTGCGTTCGATCAGCAGGACGTGATGGTCGGACCTGAGGAGCTCGCGGGCGATCGAACGGCCCACGGCTCCCGCTCCGGCGATGGCGACTCTCATGACGGATCCTTCGGTGACAGGTCTGGTGCGGGGACGGACACGAGGTGAGGCAGGAGCCGTCAGTCCTCGGGCGGAGGGTTGCTCGCGAGCGCCACGGCCTCGGCGACCATGCCGTCGACCGCCGCGATCCACACCTCGTCGTCGGCCTGGATCACCGTCTTGCGGTCGGGCAGCAGTCCGGCACCGAAGCGGATGATGAAGGCCACTCGGGACTTGGTCGCACTCTCGAGCGCGGTCACGCCCTTGCCCACCCATCCCTCGCCGATGTCGAGGCGGGCCACCGCGACGCTGCCCGACGGATCGCGCCACTTGGTGAGCTCGTTGTCGTGGATCAGCGTGTGCAGGAATCGATCCGTCGTCCACGGCACCGTGGCCACCGTGGGGATGCCGAGGCGTTCGTACACCGCGGCGCGTTTGGCGTCGTAGATGCGCGCGACGACGCGCTCGACACCGAACGTCTCGCGGGCGACACGCGCGGAGATGATGTTGGAGTTGTCGCCCGAGGACACCGCGGCCAGTGCGTCGGCCTTCTCGATGCCCGCCTCGACGAGTACGTCCCGGTCGAACCCCATGCCGATCACCTGACGTCCGGTGAAGTTGGGACCGAGCCGGTGGAACGCGGTGGGATCGCGGTCGATGACCGCGACCTCGTGGCCGATGCGGGTGAGTGCACCCGCGAGGGCGGAGCCGACGCGGCCACACCCCATGACGACTACGTACAACAGACGCTCCGTTCGGGAGTCGAGAGGACGGTGCCCAGGTGATTGCTGCCGGGAGGGACTTCGCGCAACGCTATCGGTCACCCTGCCCCACGGTCGAGCCCGGTACGGCCTACGCTCTGCGATGTGTCCAAGCTTTCGACGGCCACCAAGAGGCTGCTGCTGGGTAGGCCGTTCCGTAGCGACACGCTCGGACACACGCTCCTGCCCAAACGCATCGCCCTCCCGGTGTTCGCGTCCGATGCCATGTCGTCCGTCGCCTACGCGCCCGAAGAGATCTTTCTGGTGCTGTCGGTCGCCGGGATCTCGGCGTACTCGTTCTCCATCTGGATCGGTCTCGCCGTCGCCGTCGTCATGGCGGTGGTCGTGGCGAGCTACCGCCAGAACGTGCACGCCTACCCGTCCGGCGGTGGCGACTACGAGGTGGCCACCACCAACCTGGGACCGACCGCGGGCCTGACCGTCGGCAGCGCCCTCCTCGTCGACTACGTGCTCACGGTCGCCGTGTCCATCTCGGCCGCTGCCTCCAACATCGGATCGGCCCTGCCGTTCGTCGCGGAGCACAAGGTGCTGTTCGCGGTCGCCGCCATCGTGCTCATCACCTCGATCAACCTGCGCGGCGTCCGCGAGTCCGGTACCGCGTTCGCGATCCCCACCTACGCCTTCATGGTGGGCATGGTCGTCATGCTCGTGTGGGGCCTGGTGCAGGTGTACGTCCTCGGCGACGACGTGTCGGCCGAGTCGTCGAACTTCGAGCTGCAGGCGGAGGACAGTCACCTCTACGGCATCGCGTTCGCGTTCCTGCTGGCGCGCGCGTTCTCCTCCGGGTGTGCGGCGTTGACGGGTGTCGAGGCCATCTCCAACGGCGTGCCCGCCTTCCGCAAGCCGAAGTCGCGCAACGCCGCCACGACGCTCCTGCTGCTCGGCTCGATCGGCATCACGTTGCTGCTCGGCATCATCCTGCTGGCGGAGAAGATCGGTGTGAAGTACGCGGCGGACCCCGCGACCCAGCTCGTCGGGGCTCCCGAGAACTACCAGCAGAAGACGCTCATCGCGCAGCTGGCCGAGGCCGTCTTCCGGCACTTCACGCCCGGCTTCTACTTCATCACCATCGTGACGGCGCTGATCCTGGTGCTGGCCGCCAACACCGCCTTCAACGGGTTCCCGGTACTCGGGTCGATCCTGGCCCAGGACCGATTCCTGCCCCGCCAGTTCCACACCCGCGGCGACCGGCTCGCGTTCAGCAACGGCATCCTGTTCCTCTCGGCCGCCGCCATCTTCTTCGTCGTCATGTTCGGCGCCGAGGTGACCAAGCTGATCCAGCTCTACATCGTCGGAGTGTTCGTCTCGTTCACGCTCAGTCAGACCGGCATGGTGCGGCACTGGACCCGGTTGTTGCGGACCGAGACGGACCCCGCGCAGCGCCGGTCGATGATGCGCTCGCGTGTCGTCAACGGCATCGGACTGGCCATGACGGGCGCCGTCCTGGTCATCGTTCTGCTGACCAAGTTCCTCGCGGGTGCCTGGATCGCGATCATCGCGATGCTGGCGATCTTCGGACTGATGAAACTGATCCGCAAGCACTACGACTCGGTGGCCACCGAGCTCGCCGACGTCGAGTGGGACGGTGTGCTCCCCAGCCGCACACACTCCATCGTGCTCGTGTCCAAGCTGCACAGCCCGACTCTCCGCGCCCTCGCCTACGCCCGTGCGACCAGGCCGGACACCCTCGAGGCGATCACGGTCAACGTCGACGAGGCGGACACCCGCACACTGGTGCGCGAGTGGGAGAAGAGCGACCTCAGTGTCCCGCTCAAGGTGGTCGAGTCGCCGTACCGCGAGATCACCAAGCCCGTGCTCGACTACGTGCGCCGGGTCAAGCGGGACTCACCGCGCGACGTCGTCACCGTGTTCATCCCCGAGTACGTGGTGGGTCACTGGTGGGAGCAGGTGCTGCACAACCAGAGTGCGTTGCGACTGAAGAGTCGCTTGCTGTTCCAGCCCGGCGTCATGGTCACCAGCGTGCCCTGGCAGCTCAACTCGTCCGAGCGGGCGAAGCGCGAGAGCCTCGAGAACGCACCGGGCTCGTCCCGTCGTGGTTACGAGCCCACCTCGGCCGAACGGCGATCCGAACGATGACCGACTCGTGGCTCGGCGCGGTCGTCGAGGTCCGCGTGGGCAAGCCGGGACACGGCGGCTTCTGCGTCGCACGGCACGAGGGCCGCGTCATGTTCGTCCGGCACAGCCTTCCCGGCGAGCTGGTGACGGCGCGGGTCACCGAGGACACCGGCAAGTCCTTCTGCCGCGCGGACGCCGTCGAGATCCTGGAGGCCTCGCCCGACCGCATCGCGCCGCTGTGTCCCATCTCCGGCCCCGGTGGGTCGGGATGCTGCGACTTCTCCCACGCGACCGCCGAGGCCGGACGCCAGATCAAGGCGGCCGTGGTCGCCGAGCAGTTGAGCCGCGTCGGGGGCATCGAGCGCACCGTCGAGGTGGAGTCGCTCGGTGATCAGACCGGCTGGCGGACGCGCATCCGGTTGGGTGTGGACGACGAGGGACGGCCCGGTTTCCACCGGCTCCGCAGCGCCGACATCGTGACGGATCTGGCCTGCCCACAAGCGGTTCCGGGGATGTACGACGGGCTGGCTGCCCGGTCGTGGACGCCGGGCGCCGATCTCGCGGTGGCCGTGGACTCCGACGGGACCCGTCACGTCGTGGAGATCGCTCCTGCCGTCGACCGTCGCGTGCGCGCCGACACCAGTCGTCGCGGCGCCTCCTCGCGCCGCGCCGCGAAGTCCGGTGACCGCGCGCACCGGGTGCGCGCGGGCTCGGGTCGGGCCGTCGAGCGCGTCGGGTCGCGCGAGTGGACCGTGGACTCGTGGGGGTTCTGGCAGGCTCACCGGGCGGCTGCCACGCAGTACGCCGAGGTGGTCCGGGAGTGGTCCGGTGCTCGGCCCGGTGACACGGCCTGGGACCTCTACGCCGGTGCGGGCACCTTCGCGTCCGTCGTCGCCGAGGCGGTGGGACCGGGCGGCACCGTCGCAGCGGTCGAGTTCTCCCACCGGGCGGTGGTGGACGGGCGTGCGGCGGTGACGGACCTGCCGCAGCTGTCGATGCAGGCAGCGCCCGTCGAGCGCGCGATCGGATCCCTGCCGCCGCAGCCGTCCGTCGTCGTCCTCGACCCGCCACGATCCGGCGCCGGCAGGCAGGTGATCGCGGCGGTCGCCGGTGCGCACCCGGATCGTGTCGTGCACATCGGGTGCGACCCCGCGTCCTTCGCACGGGACGCGGGGCTCTACCTCTCGCACGGCTACCGCCTGGAGAATCTCCGTGCGTTCGACGCCTTCCCGATGACCAGCCACGTCGAGTGCATCGGATCGTTCGTCCGGGACTGACGCGTCACTTGGCGTTGTACAGGCGCATCGTGATCGGTCCGAACACCGCCAGCAGTCCGACGGACCAGATGCCGGTCCACATCAGCGCGTCCGTCTCGAGCACACCGTCGGCGAAGCCGCGCAGCGTCGTCACCAGATGCGACACCGGATTGACCGACACGAACGCCTGCAGCCACCCGGGCATCGTCGTCGGGTCGACGAAGATGTTGCTGGCGAAGGTCAGCGGGAACAGCACGAGCATGGACACGCTCATCACCGCGGTCTCGCTGCGCAGCATCAGCGCGAACATCGTCCACACCCACGAGACGCAGAACGAGAACGCCAGCAGCAACGCCACCGACGCCAGCACGCCGAGCACGCCGCCCGCCGGCCGGAAGCCCAGCGCGAGACCCAGCACGAGCACGATCGTCGAGGCGAGGGTGTAGCGGACCACGTCTCCGAGCAGGGCGCCGACCAACGGCGCCGGCCGCCAGATGGGCAGCGACCGGAACCGATCGAAGACGCCCTTCTCGATGTCTTTGTTCAAGGTCAGACCCGTGTACATCGTGATCATGACGACGGTCTGCACCAGGATGCCCGGCAGCAGGAACTGGATGTAGGCACTGGTCGAGCCCGCCAACGCGCCGCCGAACAAGAACGTGAACATCAGCGTGAACATGACCGGGAACATGGTCACGTCGAACAGCTGCTCGGGGACGTGCTTGATCTTCAGCAGCGCTCGCCACCCGAACGAGAGCGCCGCCGACATCGACGACGGTCGATCGGGACGGGGACCGGAGTCGCGGAGCAACTCGGCGATGGTCGGCTGCGCGGTGCCCGTCGCGGCGGTGGGGGAGTTGGTGGTGGTCATTCTCAGGACGCCTCCAGTTCTGTCGTTCGTCCGGTCAGTGCCAGGAACACCTCGTCCAGGCTGGGTTGCCCGAGGGCGTAGGTGGTGACGCCGATGCCGTCGTCCGACAGCGTCGCGAGTGCGCGGGCCACCAGGGCGGTGTCGTCGACCAGCGCTGTGACGGCGAAGGGATCGGACTCGAGAGTCACGTCGGTGTGCAGGGTCGCGCGCAGGACGTCGGCGGCGTCGTCGCGGCGCGACTGTTCCGCGACGCGGACGTGCAGCGACCCCGAGCCGACCGATGCCTTGAGCTGACCGGTGGTGCCCTCGGCGATCACGCGGCCCCGGTCGATGACTGCCACCCGGTCGGCCAACTGATCGGCCTCGTCGAGGTACTGCGTGGTGAGCAGGACCGTCGTGCCGCCTTCGACCAGGGAGCGCACGATCTCCCACACCTGGTTGCGGCTGCGGGGATCGAGACCCGTGGTCGGCTCGTCCAGGAACATCAGCTCCGGCGTGACCACCAGACTCGCCGCGATGTCGAGGCGGCGCCGCATACCGCCGGAGTACGCCTTGACCTGCTTGCCGCCGGCCTCCACCAGATCGAAGACGCCCAACAGCAGATCGGCACGCTCCCGCGACGCCGGGCGCGAGAACCCGTACAGCCGCGAGAGGAGCACCAGGTTCTCCACTCCGGTCAGGTCCTCGTCCAGCGAAGCGAACTGGCCCGTGAGCGCCACCTTCGACCGCACCGCGTCGGACTCCGTCGCCACGTCGTGGCCGAGCACGCGGGCCGACCCGCCGTCGATGCCGGTCAACGTCGCCAACATGCGCATCGTCGTGGTCTTGCCGGCCCCGTTCGGCCCCAGCACCCCGTAGACACCGCCCCGCGGGACGGCGAGATCCACGCCGTCCACCGCCACGGTGTCCCCGAACCTCTTCACCAGACCGACCGCCTCGATCGCCAGGCTTCCGGCCTTCCCGTCCGTCGGCGGCCGGCCTCCGGCCTTCCCGTCCTCCAGCGGCCGGCCTCCGGCCTTCCCGTCCGTCGGCGGCCGGCCTCCGGCCTTCCCGGCCTTCCCGTCCGTCGGCGGCCGGCCTCCGGCCTTCCCGTCATGTGTCGTCATGTGAGTGCTGACTCCTGATCCGCCACGATCTCATCGGTATGTCCGGATCGTCCGATCCGGTGCGACGAGCGTCCCGCAGTCATTGCAGGTCCGCAACGGGTTTTTCGCCGGAGACGCCGGTCACCGATCCACTCACGCCCCGGTGACGAATGATTCCTGCACGATGTTCGCGCCGTGGCGTGGGCGCCATTGCCCGTGGCGTGGGCGCCATTGCCCGGCGGCGTGGCCGCCATGATCCGGTGGCGTGTACGCCAGGACCGCGACGCGCAGGACCACGATCGCCGAGGGGGTGAGGATATGACGACGATGGCCACTAGTCTCATGGTCGATGAACTCGACGATGAACGTCTCGCAGCGAGGTGGGGGTCTGTGAGCGCCGGAGGTACGAGCGCAGCCGACCCGAGCGCCGGCGAGCCTCGGCACCGACGCGCCCCGGACGACACCGCCGATCCGTCGTGCCCCGTTCCCGATCCCGACCTCAAGCGTCGGCGTGTCGCCGAGGCCGACGAACTGCGTGCGTTGCTCGCACGTGTCGCCACCGGTGACCGCCGAGCGTTCGCCGATCTGTACGACGCGACCTCGTCTCGGGTGTTCGGCATGGTGCTGCGTGTGCTGCGCGATCCCGGGTTCAGCGAGGAGACCGCGCAGGAGGTGTTCCTGCAGATCTGGAAGACGGCCGACCGATACGACCCCGCGCAGGGGTCTCCGCTCGCCTGGATGATGACGTTGGCGCATCGCCGCGCCGTCGACCGTGTCCGGTCGGAGCAGTCCGGCACGGATCGCGAGGCGCTCTACGGCTCCTCGACCCACAGTCCCGCGCACGACGAGGTCCTCGAATCCGTCACCCAGACCCTGGAGTCGGAGTCGGTGGTCCGATGCCTGGACACGCTGACGGAGACCCAACGCGAATCGGTACGGATGGCGTACTACAGCGGGTTGACGTATCGGGAAGTGGCCGAGCGCCTGGGCGTGGCCGTTCCCACCGTGAAGTCCCGGATCCGGGACGGTCTGATCAAGTTGAAGAATTGTCTGGGGGTGGAGACCGGTGAGTGACGGAGAAGGTCGCCATCGCCGCCATGACGACGCGTCCGCACCCGACGACGTGTCGGAGCAGGATGCGATGCGGGACGTGAACGAGATGAACGACAGCGTGGTGGACGACGCCTACGCCTACGCACTGGACGCGATCGACCCCGCCGAGAGGGCGGACATCGAACGCAGGCTCGCGCAGTCGGACGCGGCGACGCGGTCGTGGTTCGAGAGCATCGTCGAGTCGGTCGACGAGACGATGGCGCTCAGCGCGTCGTCCACGGCCGCGGAACCGCCCTCGTCGTTGCGTGCGAGCATTCTCGCCGCGGTGGAGAGCACTCCGCAGGGTGATGCCCGGCCACTGGCCGATCCGATCGACGACGCTCCGGTCGCTCCGGTGGTGTCGCTCGACGATCGCCGCCGCACACGCCTGCGCGTGCTCGCGGCAGCCGCGGCGGCCGTCGTGATCGTCGGAGTGGGCGGCGCCGTGGTCACGCAGCAGTTGGGAGACGCACCGTCGTCGCCCACGTCGCAGGTGCTTGCGGCCGGTGACATCAGGACCAGCACCGTCGAGGTCGAGGGTGGCGGTACCGCCACCGTGCGCTGGTCGCGCTCGCAGGACGCCGCCGTGGTCACGCTCGACGGGCTCGCGGAGCCCGGCGACGGCAAGGTGTTCGAGATGTGGCTCATCGGAGAGGATCCCGCGCCGCGCCCGGCAGGTCTCGTCCCCGCCGATGCCGCCACGCCCGCTCGCGAGCACGTCGTCACAGGCTTGAGCGACGCGACCACGTGGGCGGTGACGGTCGAGCCCGAGAGCGGTTCGGACGCACCCACCACCACGCCCATCGCCGCGGTCACGCTCGACGCCTGAGCGCAGCCGCCGGCTCAGACGACGCCGGAACGGCGCAGTGCGGCGACGATCGACTCGGCCTGCTCGTACGCGCGATCGAGAAGCACCTCCAGCAAGGCTGTCTTCGCAGCGGGGTTGCTCTCGGTCAGCGCGTCGAAGTCCTTCGGGCCGAGGATCGCGACCGTGGTGTCCTTCACCGCGGTGATGCGGAGCCCGAAGCGCGAGCGCCGGACCAACGGCATCTCACCGAAACTCATGCCGGCGGACAGCGTCGACACGGCGCGGGCCCGGCCGTCCGCGCCGATGAAGTCGACCGCGACGCGGCCGGACAGCACCATCACCAGACCCAGTGACACGTCACCGACCTCGGCGATGACGCTGCCTGCGCTGTACTGCGCGTCCGTCGTGCGGGAGGTGATCGCATCGCGGTGGGCCTCGTCCAGCGCGGTGACGATCGGGTGCTGATCGACCGTCACCTCCGTGGGTTGCCGTGCGCCGCCGCACCACCGGTCGAGGACGGTGTCCTCGCCCCAGCGCAGTGCGGAGTCCAGATCGTCGAAGACCCGGCCACTGCCGTCGTGTTCGGACAGGGACGACACGGTGTGCGCCATCGCAGCTCGGGGATCGACCAGGACGGCGGCACAACCCTGTCGGCGGAGCCCGGCGGCGAGGGTGTCCAGCATCGAGCGGGCGACGTCGCTCACCTCGTCGACCCGACGCATGTCCAGGATCACGCCGTCGAGTGCGCTCCCGTCGTCGGCGCCGTGGTCGACGGCCGTGGACACCGCGCGCACGACGCTCTCCGCTGCGGAGAACAGCAGATCGCCGTGCAGTTCGAAGACGCGGACTCGGCGTCCCCGCGCGGCGAGCGTCTCCTGTTCGGCGGCGGTGCGCCGGCGACGCGAGGGGGAGTCGGCGACGGTGTACTCGGCGCGCACGGCGCTGCGTGCGGCCCGGCCGACGTGGAGGAAGTGCAGTTCGAGGCGCGAGGACAGCTCGCGGCACGCCTTGACTCCGCGCACGCTGTTGCCGTGGGCGTCGAGTCTGGGTGAGAACACCGAGATACCGAGCTGACCGGGCAGGACCGCGAGCACCGCACCGGCGACACCGCTCTTGGCGGGGAGTCCGACGCGGTTGACCCAGTCGCCGGCTCCGTCGTACATGCCGCACGTCGTCATGACGCTCAGCACACGCTCGACGAGCACCGGTTCGAGGGCTCGGACGTCGGTACACGGGTTGAGGCCGTTGTTGGCGAGGGTCGCCGCCATGACGCCGATGTCGCGGCACGTGACGTCCAGCGAGCACTGGCGGAAGTAGAGATCGACCATCGCGTCGGGATCGCCCTCGACGATGCCGAAGGAGCGCAGCATGTGGCCGATGGCGCGGTTGCGATGGCCGGTGCGTGATTCGGAGGCGTGCACGGCGGCGTTCATGGCGAGTTCGCGTCCCGCGTACCGCGAGAACGAGGCCCGGATCCGTTCGAACTGCTCGTCGGGCGTCGCGCCTCGCACCAGCGACGCGGAGGTGATGGCGCCCGCGTTGATCATCGGGTTGCGCGGGCGCTCGGTGACGGGGTCGAGGCTGATCTCGTTGAACGGCTCACCGGACGGCTCCACGTCGATCTTGCGGGCCACCGCGGTCTCGCCGCGATCGGTGAGAGCGAGGGCATAGGTGAACGGTTTGGACACCGACTGGATCGTGAAGGGCACGTCCGTGTCGCCCACCTGGTACACGTGGCCGTCGGCCGTCGTGAGACAGATACCGAAGCGATCGGGGTTCGCGGCCGCCAGTTCGGGGATGTAGTCGGCGACGCCACCGGAGGTGTCCGCCACACACAGCGCGTGGACCTCCTCCAGAATCTCCTGCACGACGTCGGTCATCGTCACCACTCTCTCGATTCTGTGCCGCGGCTCGGCGCTCGTACGGTAACCCGCCGATCCGGGTCCACGTAGACTTGTCCGAACTGGCCTGTCCGAGTGCCTCACGGCACGACGGACGACAAGGCAATCTTCGGAGGGGAGCGATTTCGTTGGGTGTTCTGGACGGCGTGCACGAGCCCAGCGACCTGCGTGCCCTCGGCCCGGTGGAGCTGGCCGAACTGGCGGACGAGATCCGTCGGTTCCTGGTCGAGAAGGTGTCTGCCACGGGTGGCCACCTCGGACCCAATCTCGGTGTCGTCGAGCTGACTCTGGCCATCCACCGCGTGTTCGACTCGCCTCGTGACCCGGTGATCTTCGACACCGGCCACCAGGCGTACGTGCACAAGATGGTCACCGGTCGAGCGGACCGCTTCGACTCTCTGCGCAAGGAGGGTGGGCTGTCCGGCTACCCGTCCCGCAGCGAGAGCGAGCACGACTGGGTCGAGTCCTCGCACGCGTCGGCATCCCTCTCCTACGCCGACGGCCTCGCCAAGGCCTTCGAGCTGACCGGGCGCGGCGATCGTCACGTCGTCGCGGTCGTCGGGGACGGGGCCCTCACCGGTGGCATGTGCTGGGAGGCGCTCAACAACATCGCGGCCGGCAAGGATCGTTCCGTCGTGATCGTCGTGAACGACAACGGTCGCTCCTACTCGCCGACCATCGGCGGCCTCGCCGACCATCTCGCGACGCTGCGCCTGCAGCCCAACTACGAACGCGCGCTGGACACCGGCCGTCACATGGTGAAGAACCTGCCCGTGGTCGGGTCGGCCGCGTACGCCATGTTGCACGGCATGAAGGCCGGCCTGAAGGACGCGATCAGCCCGCAGGTCATGTTCACCGATCTGGGCATCAAGTACCTCGGTCCGGTCGACGGACACGATCAGGCGGCTCTGGAATCGGCGCTGCGCCGCGCGAAGGCCTTCGGCGGGCCGGTCATCGTCCACGCGGTGACGCGCAAGGGCATGGGCTACTCGTTCGCCGAGAACGACGTCGCCGACCAGATGCACTCGACGGGAGTCATCGACCCGCTCACCGGCCTGGCGACCAGCGTCGCGGCCCCGGACTGGACGTCGGAGTTCTCCCGTCAACTCATCGCCCTGGGAACCGACCGCGAGGACGTCGTGGCCATCACCGCCGCGATGGCCGGACCCACCGGGCTCGCCGCGTTCGGCGAGGTGTTCCCGGACCGTTTCTTCGACGTGGGCATCGCCGAGCAGCACGCGCTCACGTCCGCCGCCGGTCTCGCACTCGGTGGTCTACATCCCGTGGTGGCGATCTACTCGACGTTCCTCAATCGGGCGTTCGACCAGCTGCTGATGGACGTGGCACTACTGAACCTGCCGGTCACCCTGGTGCTCGATCGCGCCGGGGTCACCGGATCGGACGGCGCAAGCCACAACGGCATGTGGGACATGTCGCTGCTCGGCATCGTGCCGAACATGCGCGTGGCGGCGCCTCGCGACGGAGCGACCCTGCGCGAGGAACTCGCCGAGGCACTCGCGGTGTCCGACGGTCCCACCGCGCTGCGCTTCCCCAAGGGCGCCATCCCCGACGACATCGAGGCGGTGCGGCGTCTGGACGACTCCGTCGACGTGCTGCACGAGCCCGAGGGGGAGTCGGACGTACTCCTCGTCGCCGTCGGTCCGTTCGCGTCGTTGGCACTGGACACGGCGCGAGAACTCGCCGCGGACGGTGTCTCGGCCACGGTCGTCGATCCGCGGTGGGTGCTGCCCGTTCCGGACTCGCTCGTGAAGCTCGCCGCGGACTTCCGTCTGGTGGTCACGCTCGAGGACAGCGGTCTGCACGGCGGCATCGGTGCATCCGTGTCGGCTGCCCTGCGCGCCGGCGGCGTCGACGTCCCCTGTCGGGATCTCGGTGTGCCACAGCAGTTCCTGGACCACAGCTCGCGGGATCGCATTCACGCCGACATCGGCCTCACCCCGTCGGACATCGCCGGCCGGGTGCGCGGATGGATCGCACACCGGCCCGGCGACATCTGACGGTCGCTATGTCGCCTTGGTGGCGGCGTCCTTCAACTGCGGGAGGATCCGGTCGAGTACCCACGGGGTGCTCACCGGGTTGACGTTGCTCAGACCGGCGATGACCTGCTTGTCACTGAGCGCGACCGCGGATCCGGAGGCGATCGCGGGCAGCGTCGCCACAGCCGGAACCGAGGCGAGGTCGAAGCCCTCCGGAGTGAACGCGACGATCACGTCGGCGTCGAAGCTCTGCACGTTCTCCAGTGACACGGTGGAGAAGAAGGTGTCCGCGGAGTCGGCCTCGTCGAGTGCCACGACGCCGGGGGCGTTGACGAAACCCATCTCGTTGAGAACCTGCACGCGTGGATCGGACGGCATGTAGACGTTCGCCTGACCGGCGTCCGTGTCCAGGTTCACCACCGCGACGGTCTTGCCCGCGAACTCCGGATTGGCCTCGGCCTCCGAGGCGAGCCGCTGGCCCATACCGTCGATGAGAGCCTGTGCCTCCGTGGGCTTCCCGACTGCCTCACCGATCATCGTGGTCTGGTCCTGCCACGTCGTCTGCCAGGCCTCACCGGGGTAGGCGACGACGGGCGAGACAGCGGACAACGTGTCGTAGTACGACTGCGGGAAACCCTCGTAGGGCGCGAGCACCAGATCGGGCGCCAGGGTCGCGAGGGCCTCGACGTCGGGCTCACCCGCAGCCGGATCCTCGTACAGGGTGGTGGCGTCCGCGTCGTAGAACTCCTGCGCCCACGGCATCACACCGTTCTCGTCGGCACCGTAGGTGTACTTCGGCTGGCCGACGGGCGTGATGTCGAGGGCGCCCAGGATGTCCTGCGCGTTCCAGCCCATCGTGACGATGCGCTCCGGTGCGGCGTCGATGGTGGTCGAACCGAAGGCGTGGTCGATGGTGACGGGGAACGCGCCACCCGACGCGGCGGCGGGCGCGTCGGAGTCGGCATCGGACGAACATCCGGCGACGAGGGCGAGCGCGGCGGTGGCCGCGACGGCGGGGAGAAGGCGAGAGCGTTTCACATGGTTAGCCTAACCTATGTACGGCCTCCGGCCCCGTGCGCCCTTCGCGTATCCAGGGATGCGCAAAGGGCGCACGAGGGCGCAGCCCCATCACACGCTGGCGACACCTTTGTCGAGGAACCGGTGACCGGTGACGGCCTCGGAGGTGCCGGTGCGATCGAGGTACGGCACGATGCCGCCGTTCCAGAACCCGAAGCCGCCGCCGAGGATCAGGCAGAGGTCGATGTCCTGAGCGGCCGCGACGACGCCTTCCTGCAGCATGATGTCGATCTCCTCCGCGAAGGCGCGGCGGGTGCGATCGAGCACCTGCTCGGCCGTCGACGGTGAGTCGCCCTGCGGCCACAGATCGGCGATCTCGGGGTCGACGGTCTTGGCTCCGTCGGCGCCGTAGGTCCACACCGCGGACTTCTTGTTCGCGACCATCGCCTGCAGGCCGGGGGAGTCGTGGAAGCGCTCCGGGTAGTACTCGGCCATGGTCTCGCCGGTGTGCAGTGCGACGGCGGGGCCGACGAGCGAGAGCAGCGTGAGCGGGCTCATCGGCATGCCGAGCTCGCTGATGGCGTTGTCCGCGACGTCGAAGGGCGTGCCCTCGTCGATCGCGTTCATGACCTCGCCGAGGGCGCGGGTGAGCAAGCGGTTGAAGACGAAGCCGGGCTTGTCGGCGATCAGCACGGCCGACTTCTTCAGAGACTTCGCCGTCGCGAATGCTGTTGCGAGCGTGGCATCGTCGGTCTTCTCGCCGCGGACGATCTCCAGCAGCGGAAGAACGGCCACGGGGTTGAAGAAGTGGAATCCGACGACCCGCTCGGGGTGCTTCAGCTCCGCCGCCATGCGGGTGATCGACAGCGACGACGTGTTCGTCGCGAGGATTGTCTCGGGGGAGACGAACTCCTCGAGCTCGGCGAAGACCTTCTTCTTCACGTCGAGGTTCTCGAACACTGCCTCGATGACCCAGTCGGTCGTCGCGAATGCGGACTTGTCGAGCGATCCGGACACCAACGCCTTGAGACGGTTCGCCGCGTCGGGGGAGAGTCGCTTCTTGCCCTGCAGCTTGTCGATCTCGGCGTGAACGTAGCCGACGCCCTTGTCGATGCGCTCCTGGTCGATGTCGGTGAGGATCACCGGCACCTTCAACTGACGTACGAACAGCAGGGCGAGCTGGCTGGCCATGAGGCCGGCGCCCACGATGCCGACGCCGGTGACCTTCCGGGCGAGGGACTTGTCGGGCGCTCCGGCAGGCCGCTTGGCACGCTTCTGCACGAGGTCGAAGGCGTAGAGCCCGGCCCGCAGTTCGTCGGCCATGAGAAGGTCGGCCAGCGCCTCGTCCTCGGCAGCGAAGGCGGCGTCGAGCGACGCGGAGTCGGTGATGTCGGTCGACTTCGCCAGCTCCAGCAGCTGCACGGCGCGCACCGGTCCCGGTGCGTGGTCTCCCGTCTTGCCGGACACGATGGCCTTCGCGCGCGCGATCGCGTCGTCCCAGCCCTGGCCGCGATCGATGTCGGGGCGGGCGGGGGTGACGTCACCGGAGACGACCTTCGCGGCCCACAGCAGCGACTGTTCGAGGAAGTCGGCGCCGCCGAAGACCTCGTCGGCGATTCCGAGCTTCTGCGCGTCCGCGGGCTTCAGCATGCGGTTCTGGTTGAGCGCGTTCTCGATCACCACGGTGACGGCATTGGCCGGCCCGATCAGGTTGGGCAGCAACTGCGTTCCGCCCCAGCCGGGAACGAGGCCCAGGAATGTCTCCGGGAGCCCCAGTGCCGCAGCGTTGTCCGCGACGGTGCGGTAGTGGCAGTGCAGCGCGATCTCGAGTCCACCGCCCAGAGCGGCGCCGTTGACGAACGCGAACGTGGGCACCGTGGACTCACGCAGGCGGCGGAACACCTTGTGCCCCAACGTGCCGATCTCCAGCGCGACGGCGCGGTCGGAGATGTTCGGCACACCGTTGAGGTCCGCGCCGACGGCGAAGATGAACGGCTTCCCGGTCACCGCGACGGCCACCGGATTCGCCGCGTAGGCCGCGTCCAGTGCCGCATCGAGCTCGGTGAGTCCGGCGGGTCCGAAGGTGGACGGCTTGGTGTGGTCGAAGCCGTTGTCGAGCGTGACGATGGCGACCGGGCCGTCGAGGCCGGGCACGGTGACGATCCTGGTGAACGCGTGGGTCACCACTTCATCGGAGAAGGCAGAAGTCATGGCAATCACTTGCTTCCGTCGTAGGCGGGATTTTCCCAGATGACGCTGCCGCCCATGCCGAGGCCGATGCACATGGTGGTGAGGCCGTAGCGGACATCGGGGCGAGTGGCGAACTGCCGGCTGAGCTGGGTCATCAGTCGAACGCCCGAGGACGCGAGGGGATGGCCGCAGGCGATGGCGCCGCCCCACTGGTTGATCCGGGCGTCGTCGTCGGCGATACCGAAGTGCTCGGTGAACGCGAGGACCTGGATGGCGAAGGCCTCGTTGATCTCGAAGAGGCCGATGTCCTCGATGGACAGGCCGGTGCGTCCGAGCAGCTTCTCGGTGGCGGGGACGGGACCGATGCCCATCACGGCCGGATCGACGCCGGCGAACGAGAAGCCCACCATGCGCATCCCGACCTTCAGGCCGAGTTCCGCGGCGGTGTCCTCGCCGGCCAGGATCGCCGCTGTCGCACCGTCGTTGAGTCCGGCGGCGTTGCCGGCGGTGACGCGTCCGGCGGGCCGGAACGGAGTCTTGAGCTTCGCCAGATCGTCCAGGGTCGTGCCGGGGCGCGGCGGTTCGTCCTCGGTGGCGAGGCCCCACCCGGCGGCGGACTTGGTCGCAACGGGAACGAGCGTCTCGCCGATGAGTCCGGCCTTCTTCGCCGCGTCGTACTTCTCCTGGCTCGCGACGGCGTAGGCGTCCGTGCGGTCCTTGGTGATGGACGGGTAGCGGTCGTGCAGGTTCTCGGCCGTGTTGCCCATGACGAGCGCACTCGGGTCGACGAGCTTGTCGGCCAGGAAGCGCGGGTTCGGATCGACGCCCTCGCCCATCGGGTGCCGGCCCATGTGCTCGACGCCGCCGGCGATGACGACGTCGTACTGTCCGAAGCCGATGCCCGACGCGGTGGTGGTCACCGCGGTCATCGCACCCGCACACATCCGGTCGACGGCGAAACCGGGCACGCTGCGGGGGAGCCCGGCGAGCAGTGCCGACGTGCGGCCGATGGTCAGACCCTGGTCGCCGGTCTGCGTCGTGGCGGCGATGCCGACCTCGTCGACGCGCTCGGGTGGCAGTTCGGGGTTGCGGCGGAGCAGTTCACGGATCGCTTTGACCACGAGGTCGTCCGCTCGGGTGTCCGCGTACATACCCTTGGGGCCGGCCTTGCCGAACGGCGTACGAACACCGTCGACGAACGCGACGCCACGACTGGACGCGGATCGAGCGGGAGCGGATTTCGGAGAAGACATGGTTCCTTCCGGCAGGCGCTGGAACGAGCCGGACGCCCGGCTCGCGCGCCCACTCTAACCCGTGCCTACTCGCCGGTAACTTCGGCCGTCCTCGACTCCTCGGCGGTCCGTAGGCCTGCTGCCACGACGGGACCCGCCACCTCGCGCTGCCAGGGCCGCGACCCGTGCGCCTCGAGGAAACGGTCTACGAGCACGTCCTCGTCCGTCCCGTACTCCGCGACGAGAGCGGGGTGGTCCCAGCAGATCCGACGGACGAGATCGGGAGTCAGCAGGTTCTCGACGGGAATCGCGACATCCGCGGACAGGGCGGCCATCGCGTCGCGGACGGCGGACAGACGCCCGGCGGCCTCCGGATCGCGCCGCGCCCACCGACTGACCGGCGGGGGCCCCACGAAGGGCTGGGTCACCGGGGGCAGCGCATCGTCGGGAAGTGCGCGGGCGTGCTCGATCGCGTCCATCCACACGCGCGCCTGGCGACGCTGACGAGGTCCGCCGAAGACGGGCAACGCGTTCAGCTCGGACACCGTGGCGGGGTTCCTCTGCGCGGCGGCGACGATCGCGGAGTCCGGCAGGACGCGGCTCGGCGCGATGTCGCGGCGGCGCGCGAGATCGTCGCGGGCGGTCCACAGCGCGCGGACGACGGCGAGCGTCCGCGCGTTCTTGATGGTGTGGATACCGGAGGTGCGGCGCCAGCGGTCGGGCTTGGGAGGCGCCGGGGGTGCGGTGCGAATGTACTCGAATTCCTGTGCGGCCCAGTCGGTCTTGCCCTGGCTCTCGAGCTCCTCGGCCATGGCGTCACGCAACTCGACGAGCACCTCGACATCGAGTGCCGCGTAGTTGAGCCAGGTGTCGGGCAACGGTCGGGTGGACCAGTCCGCCGCACCGTGACCCTTCTGCAGCGACAGGCCCAACGTCCGTTCGACGATGGCCGCCAGACCGACACGGTCGAAGCCGGCGAGTCGGCCCGCCAGCTCCGTGTCGTACAGCGACGCGGGCGTCATGCCGAGCTCGGCGAGCCCCGGCAGATCCTGATCGGCGGAGTGCAGTACCCACTCCATGTCGTTCACGACGGCGGCGAAGCCCGCGAGCGCCTCGACACCACCGTCGCGGACCACCGGAATCGGATCGAGCAGGACGGTGCCCGCACCCCGGCGACGGAACTGCAGCAGATACGCGCGAGCCGAGTATCGGAAACCCGATGCGCGTTCCGCGTCGACGGCCAACGGTCCGGTTCCCGACGCCAGCAGCTCCGCGGCCGCTCGCACCGCGTCCGCCGTGTCCGTCAACGGCGGGACCCCCTCGCGTGGTGCGAGAAGGGGAGTCGCCTCCGGCTCGACGGCGGTGTCGCCGGAGGAGGCAGGAGTCGAGTCGGGCGTGTCGGGCATTGTTCGAACTCTAGGCTGTCCGACGATCAGGCGTCGGAGCTGCCCGAGTCGGCGCGTGCACCCAGCGCCGTGATGCCCGCCGGGGGCAGCCCCGCGGCGTAGGCGAGAACCTCACCGAACGCCTCGACGTGCACCGACAGTTCCTCGCTGAGCGCGGTCCACGAGGCCCGCAGCTCGAGCTGGTGGGCACGCGGCGGACCGGCGATGTCCCCGTACCGCACCGAACTCGTCGAGGTGACCGTGCCGCCCAGCGCCGTCAGCGGCTCGGACCGCGCCTCGAACGCGTCGACCAGCCAACTCCACGCCACCTCGGGCAGCAGCGGATCCGACGCCAGCGACGCGTCGACGTCGGCCTGGATGTAGGCGACCAGGCGCATGGTGCCGTTCCACGCCTCGTCGCCGTCCGGGTCGTACAACAGGATGAGACGCCCGAACGCGTCACCCTCGCTCTGCTCGGGCACCGACTCCGTCTCGGAGTGGCGCACCTCGGCCCCCAGTGCGTAACTGAACGGTGCCAGGCGCTGCGGAGGCCGGATAGGCCCGACCTCGATGCTCGGGTGGACCGTCGCCCGGTGCATCGCGTCGATGGCGGCGCGGAAGGGCGCAGGCTGCGAGGCGCTCTCGGACGTGGTCACGTGTGCGGACGTTAGCCGCGACCGTCGGCCCAGCGGAGGAGGCGCGCCGGGCAGGTGTGCGTCTCTGGCAGCATGGACGCCGATGAACACCATCCCTGACGCCGTCGGCCCGCGTCGAAGCCTGCCCGAAGCTCCCTTCCTCGCGGCCGCGACGGGACGGACGCCGTCGCGTCGGCCCGTGTGGTTCATGCGTCAGGCCGGTCGGTCGCTGCCCGAGTACCGCACGCTGCGGGAGGGCACCTCCATGCTCGCCTCGTGCTTCGACCCCGAGATGGTCTGCGAGATCACGATGCAGCCGGTCCGGCGGCACGGGGTCGACGCGGCGATCCTGTTCTCCGACATCGTCGTGCCGCTCAAGGCGGCCGGCGTCGACCTCGAGATCGTGGCCGGCACCGGTCCCGTCGTGGCGAACCCGGTGCGGTCCGTGGCCGACGTGCAGTCGTTGCCGGTCCTGCAGTCGGAGCAGATCGAGCCGGTCGCGAAGGCCATCTCCCTGCTCCTGGCCGAGTTGAAGGACGTGCCCCTCATCGGCTTCGCGGGCGCACCGTTCACGCTGGCGTCCTACCTGGTCGAAGGCGGTCCGAGTCGTAACCACGAGCGCACCAAGGCGCTCATGCACTCGGATCCGCAGACGTGGCACGCATTGCTCTCGTCGCTGGCCGACATGACCATCGCCTTCCTCACCGCGCAGGCCGATGCCGGCGTCGACGCGGTCCAGCTCTTCGACTCGTGGGCCGGGGCGCTGTCACTCGCCGAGTACCGCGAGTTCGTGTTCCCCCACTCCAGCCGCGTGTTCGAGGCCATGGCGTCGGCCGGCGTGCCGCGCATCCACTTCGGTGTCGGGACGGGCGAGCTGCTCGGTGCGATGGGGGAGGCGGGCGCGGACGTCGTCGGTGTCGACTGGCGGATCCCGCTCGACGTCGCCGCTCGTCGGGTCGGTCCGGGCAAGGCTCTGCAGGGCAATCTCGATCCCGCCGTGCTGTTCGCGGGCCCCGACGCGGTGCGCCGCGAGGTCACCCGCATCGTGGGCGAGGCGGACGCCGCACTCGCGGCCGGCGCCACCGGGCACATCTTCAACCTGGGCCACGGGGTCCTGCCCGCCACCGATCCCGACGTGGTGACGTCGGTGGTCGAGCTGGTGCACTCGCTGTGACCTCGGTCGCCGTCGTCGGAGCGGGCATCAGCGGACTGGTGGCCGCGTACCGGCTGCGGCAGTCGCTGGGACCAGCCGCGCGGATCGTGGTGGTCGAGAAGGCGCCGCGCATCGGGGGCAAACTCCGGTCGGTGGACCTGGCGGGTGGCCCGGTCGACGTCGGTGCCGAGGCGTTCATCGCGCGTCGTCCCGAGGTTCCCGCTCTGCTCGACGAGCTCGGACTCGCCGATCAGCTCGTGCGGCCGTCGCCCGCCGCCCGCCCGCTCCTGCGCTCGGGTGGCGCACTGCACGGACTGCCGACCGGCACGTTGATGGGCATCCCGGCCACGTCCGACTCGGTGCGGACTCTGGTCGACGACGCCACGTGCCGCCGCATCGACACCGATCGTGACCGGCCGCTGCGGTGGACGCCCGGCGACGATGCGTCGGTGGGTGACCTGGTGTCCGAACGCTTCGGCTCCCAGGTGACCGCGCGGAGCGTCGACCCGCTGCTGGGCGGCGTCTACTCCGGGCTGGCCGTCACCACGAGCATCCGTGCCGCGGTGCCGACTCTCGCCGCGGCCCTCGACGCCGGTGCCCCGTCGCTGGTGGACGCCGTCGAGCGAGCGCGCCCGACGCCGTCGCCGGGACCGGTGTTCGGCGGACTGCGCGGTGGCTACGGCGTGCTTCTCGACGCGCTGCTCGCCGCCTCCGGTGCCGAACTCGTCGCCGCGGACGTGCGGCGGGTGACGTCCGACGGCCGGGGCGCGTGGCACGTCGACGGCGTCGGGGTGGTGGACGGCGTCGTCCTCGCCGCGCCCGCACCGCAGACGGTCTCGATGCTGCTCGACACGGCGCCCGCACTCGCGCGGGAACTCGGGGACGTGGAACTCGCCTCGTCGGCAGTGGTGGCCCTCGGGTTCGAGGACGGGGGACTACCGCAGAACTCGGGCGTCCTGGTCGCCACGGGGGAGCTCGATTTCTCCGGTGTTCCGTTGCGCGCCAAAGCATTCACGCTGTCGAGCCGCAAGTGGCCGCATCTCGCCGAGCGCGGCGGCCAGCTGGTGCGGGTCTCCTTCGGACGCTTCGGGGACGCGGACATCGTCGACCGGCCCGACGTCGACCTGGTGTCGGCGGCCCGCACGGATCTGCGTGAGGTGCTCGGTGTGGACGAGGAGCCGACGACGACGTTCGTGCAACGCTGGCACGGCGGACTGCCGCAGTACCGCCCCGGCCACACCGACCTCGTGGCCCGCGTCGAGGACGCCGCCTCGGCGGTGGGCCGACTCGAACTCGCGGGCGCGTACCTGCACGGCGTCGGAGTTCCCGCATGCGTCGCGACGGCATCCGCGGCGGCGGCCCGGCTGGCGGAGGCGCTGGCCTGACGGCCCGATCGGGACGGCCGGGTGGCACGATGGGTGTCATGGCACGTCTCGATTTCGAAGCACTCAATTCCACGTTGCGCTACTCGATGCACTCGGTGTTCACGGCTCGGCCGGGCGCTCTCGGTGAGGATCGGGAGGCGGTGCTCGCCGAGGCCCGCGCGTTCTTCGACGGTCTCGACGAGACCGACGTCGTGGTGCGCGGGATCTACGACGTGGCCGGACTGCGCGCCGACGCCGACTTCATGATCTGGTGGCACGCGGAGAAGATCGAGGACCTGCAGGCGGCGTACGCGCGCTTCCGTCGGTCCACGGCTCTCGGCCGCGCGTGCGACGCGTTCTGGAGCAACGCCGCGTTGCACCGCCCCGCGGAGTTCAACAAGTCGCACGTCCCGGCCTTCATCGCCGGCGAGGAGCCGGGCGCCTACATCTGCGTGTACCCGTTCGTCCGCTCGCTCGACTGGTACCTGCTGCCCGACGCGGAGCGTCGCACGATGCTCGCCGACCACGGCAAGGCGGCACGCGGCTACAAGGACGTGCGCGCCAACACCGTCCCGTCGTTCGCCCTGGGCGACTACGAGTGGATTCTCGCGTTCGAGGCTCCGACGCTGGACCGCATCGTCGACCTCATGCGTGATCTGCGTGCGACCGAGGCCAGACGTCATGTGCGGGAGGAAGTTCCGTTCTTCAGCGGACCCCGGGTGACGGTCGAGGCGCTCGTCGAGTCACTACCGTGACCACGCCGGCAGCGGTGCTCTTCGACTTCTCCGGCACGCTGTTCCGTCTCGAGGAGGACGAGAGCTGGTTCACCGATCTGCGTGTCGGCGACGACGAGCAGATCGACGGTCATCTCCAGGCCGAGTTGATGCGCCGCATGACCCAGCCCGTCGGGTCGGTGGTCACCCTGGACGACGACGGCCACCGGGCTTGGGAGGCTCGCGATCTCGACCCCGCGATGCACCGGGCCGCCTACCTGGCAGTGCTGAAGGCGTCGGGTGTGCACCGCGTCGAGCACGCCGAGGCGTTGTACGACAAAGTGATCGACCCGTCCTCGTGGACGCCGTACCCCGACACGGCGCGAGTGCTGCACGGCCTCGCCGATCGCGGCGTTCCCGTGGCGGTGGTCAGCAACATCGCGTTCGATCTGCGGGCGGCGTTCGATCTGCTCGGCGTGCACGACACCGTCGCGCACTACGCTCTGTCGTTCGAGGTGGGCGCCGTCAAGCCCGATGCCGCGATCTTCCGTTCCGCCGTGGACGCTCTGGGCGTCGACCCGGCCTCGTGCCTGATGGTCGGCGACAGCGAGGAGGCCGACGGCGGAGCGCAGGCGCTCGGTATGTCCTTCGCGCTGCTCGATCCACTGCCGACGTCCGAACGACCGTCGGCTCTGCTCGACGCCGTGGCGGCGCACGGTCTCGCGCTCGCGTAGGGCGCCGTGACGTCCGCGCGCCGTGGGGTGCAGCACATGGCCCACTTCGGTATGTACACCGCCGACACGGACGGCCGGGACGTGGTCGCGGTCCGTCCGCCGACGGGCGACGCCGATCCGTCCCCGATCCTGGGCAACGTTCCCGGGTCGGTGACCCATCGCTCGCGCATCCGTCGACCGGCGGTGCGTCGGGGCTGGCTCGAGAACGGCCCCGGACCGTCCACCGCGCGTGGCGCCGATGCGTTCGTCGAGATGGAGTGGGACGAGTTCCTCCCCCTGCTCGCCGGCGAGCTCCGTCGAGTCGTGCGCGAGCACGGCAACGAGGCCGTCTTCGGCGGGTCGTACGGGTGGGGCAGCGCGGGCCGGTTCCACCACGCGCAGAGTCAGGTTCACCGGTTCCTGAACACCCTGGGTGGTTACACGCGGTCGGTGGGCAGCTACTCCCTCGGCGCCACCGGCACGATCATGCCGCGGGTCATGGGGACGCACTGGAAGATGTTCTCGCGCTCCACCTCGTGGGACGTGATCGCCGAGCACACCGATCTGCTGGTCGCGTTCGGCGGGGTTCCGCTGAAGAACACGTCGGTCAATCACGGTGGCACCAGCGATCATCCGACACGCGACGCGCTGCATCGCCTCCGTGCGCGCGGCGGCCGGATCGTCTCGATCTCGCCGCTGCGTGACGACACGGACGGAGCGGCGGAGTGGATCGCACCCGTACCGGGGTCGGACGTCGCCCTCATGTTGGGGCTGGCACACGTTCTCGCCTCGGAGGGGTTGCACGACACCGCGTTCCTGCAGCGGTACACCACCGGGTACGACGTCTTCGAGCGCTACCTGCTCGGCGAGACGGACGGTATCCCGAAGTCACCGGAGTGGGCGCAGAGTCTGACGGGCGTCCCGGCGTCGGACATCACCGCCCTGGCGCGGCGCATGGCTCGCGCCACCACGCTGGTCACCGTCACCTGGTCACTGCAGCGCATCCGCCACGGGGAGCAGGCGCCGTGGATGGGTCTCACGCTCGCCGCGATGCTCGGCGGCGTCGGTGTGCCGGGCGCGGGCTTCGGCCACGGCTACGGGTCGATGAACGAGCCCGGCCTGGCACCCGTGCCGTATCCGCTGCCCACGCTTCCCCAGGGCCTCAACGGTGTGTCGACGTCGATTCCGGTCGCCGCGATCTCGGACATGCTGTTGAACCCTGGTGGGCCGTACGACGCGGACGGCACCGCGTCGACGTATCCGGACATCCGGCTGCTGCACTGGGCCGGCGGCAACCCGTTCCATCACCACCAGGACATCGGCCGGTTGCGCACCGCGCTGGCTCGCCCCGAGACCATCGTGGTGCACGAGCCGTACTGGACACCGATGGCACGGCACGCCGACTTAGTGGTGCCGTCGACGACGACCCTCGAACGCGACGACCTGAGCTGCACCCGCAACGACCCGCTGCTCGTGGCGATGCAGGCCGCCGTCCCGCCCTTCGCCGACAGCCGCGACGACTACGACACCTTCGCGCTGCTCGCGCGAGAGCTCGGCGTCGAGTACGAATTCACGGAAGGTCGCTCGTCCGCGGACTGGCTGCGGCACCTCTACGACCAGTGGCGACGTTTCGTGTCCGATGCGGGGCGGGTGACGCCGCCGGTGTTCGACGAGTTCTGGACCGAGGGAACGTTCCGGATGGACACCGAGGACGGTCTGACGCTGCTGTCCGATTTTCGCGACGATCCCGAGCGGGCCCCCTTGCGGACACCGAGCGGGCGCATCGAGATCTTCTCGGCCGACATCGAGTCGTTCGGCTACGCCGACTGCGGGGGACACCCACGGTGGTACGCACCGGACGAGTGGCTGGGCGGTGAACGCGCACAGGCGTTCCCGCTGCACCTGATCGCGAACCAACCGCGGACCCGGTTACACAGCCAACTCGATCACGGGGCCGTGAGCCTCGCGTCGAAGATTCAGGGCCGGGAACCGATGCGGATGCATCCCGCGGACGCCGCAGCGCGCGGACTCCGCGACGGCGACGTGGTGCGGGTGTTCAACGACCGTGGCTCGTGCCTCGCGGGGCTCGTCGTCGACGATCGCCTGCGCGAGCGCGTGGTGCAACTGTCGACCGGCGCCTGGTACGACCCGCTCGATCCGTCGGACCCGCGCTCGATGTGCGTGCACGGCAACCCGAACGTGCTCACCGCCGACCGCGGCACGTCGTCGCTCGCGCAGGGGTCCACCGGCCAGCACGTCCTGGTGGACGTCCAGAAGTGGACCGGCGAACTGCCGCCGATCCGCGCGCACGATCAGCCGGAGTTCGTCGATCGTGGGGACGTGCGTCAGAAGTAGACGCGGCTGATGACCTGGGCGACCAGCGCGGGCTTCGTCGCACCCTCGATCTCGATGGTCGAGTCGACGGTCATCTGCACCGCTCCGCCGTCCAGCCGATCTGCTGCGGCGAGGACGGCCGTCAGACGAACGCGCGACCCGACGAGCACAGGATTGACGAAGCGAACCTTGTTGCTGCCGTAGTTGACTCCCATCGTGGAGTTCTCGACCGTGTAGGTCTGCCAGGACAGGGCCGGCAACAGGGACAGCGTGAGGTACCCGTGGGCGACGGGACCACCGAAGGGGCTCTCCTTCGCGGCGCGCTCGGGATCCACGTGGATCCACTGGTGGTCGCCGGTGGCGTCGGCGAACTGGTTCACGCGCTCCTGCGTGATCTCCAGCCAGTCGCTGGTGCCGATGGTCTCGCCGAGGGCGGACACGATGTCGTCCGCGGACGTGAAGGTACGCATGGAGCCGACACTAGCGGCGGCGAGCCGTTCTGCACAGAACCTCTGTCGGGGCGCCACATCCGGCCCTGCGGACCCGGCCTGTGTGCAGGAAGAGCGCAGTACGATGCGCCGATGACGTCACACCCGGAACCCACCGGCCTACTCGAGCGCGCCGAGACGGGTGTCGATCTCGTGCTGGAGCGCGTCCTGGACGTACCGATCGACGACGTCTGGGACAGTCTCACCATCAGTGAGCGCACCGCGCGGTGGTACGGGAGCTGGGAGGGAACGCCCGGAGCCGGCAGCACCGTGCGGGTGACGATGGGGTTCGAGGAGAACGCACCCGTCTCCGACCTGACGATCCTGGCGTGTGACGCGCCGAGGTATCTCGCACTGGAGTCCGACGGGTGGACGTTCGACGTGACGCTCAGGACCACGGGAGACGGGACCACGCTGATGTTCCGGCACCACCTGACGACGACGGACGGCCTCGAGGACATCGGCCCGGGATGGGAGTACTACCTCGACATGCTGGTCTCCACACACACGGAAGGGTGGTCGCCGTCCTTCGACGACTACCACCCGTCCCAGTGTGGGTACTACGGCTCACTCAGCCCTTCGGCTCCAGCGTGAGCGAGATCGAGTTGATGCAGTACCGCTGATCGGTCGGGGTGGGGTAGCCCTCGCCCTCGAAGACGTGGCCGAGGTGACTGTGGCAGTTGCTGCACAGGACCTCGGTGCGCTTCATGCCCATCGACCGGTCGACCTTCAGGATCACGGCGTCGGTGTCCTTGGGATCGAAGAAGGACGGCCACCCGCAGTGGGACTCGAACTTCTCGGTGCTGCGGAACAGTTCGGCGTCACAGGCGCGGCACTTGTAGACGCCCTCGGTGGTGGTGTCGGTGTACTCGCCGACGAACGGCCGCTCGGTGCCGGCCTTGCGCAGCACTGCGTACTCGGCTGCGGTGAGCTTGGTACGCCACTCGTCGTCGGACAGCTCGAACGTGGGCTTCTTCTCTGGTGCGGAACTCATGCCTCCACGCTAATGCGTGGCCGCGGTTCCCGCTGTCGTCGCAGGTACAGGCTTCGGTGAGGTCGGGTTCTCGTCGAGCAGGAACGCCGGATCGATGCCGCCGTCCAGCCGGCCCTCGCGGCGCGCGGTGAGATAGCGACCGACGAGCACGGCGAAGATCACGACGATGATCAGCGACCAACCCCACGTCGTGCGGAGGTACTCGATGGAGCGCCCGAACTCCGGGAAGCGGCCGACGAGCCAGCTGTCGTAGCTGAGGAACCCGTACACGGCGAGCCACGCCGGCCAGTTGCGCATCACCGAGTTGCGCAGCACCACCGACATGATCAGCGGGAACAGCATCATCGAGTAGTACATCTGGCCGAGCGACGCGAGCAGGAACGATGCAACCAGCAGCAGCCCACCCGCGGTGGTCACGAAGAACAGTTCGTCGTGGCGGTAGTACTTCCACAGCAGCCACAGGGACACGAGCACCATCACGGCGAACACGGCGCGGAGCGCGAGCACCAGCGCGGTGGGCAGTCCGTAGTAGAGGCCGTTGCCGACGATCGCGCTGTTGAAGTAGTCCCGCGTCTCGAGGAGGTACGGCACCGTGTGGGAGACGAAGGCCATCGGGTCGACCGACAGCGGGAGGGCGAGCAGCGTCAGAACGACGGGGATGCCGACGGCGGTGACGAAGACGCGCCACTCCTTGCGGACGAGCGGCAGCAGAAGCAGCGGTGCGAGAGTCGGTTTGACGGCGATGGTCAGGCCGATGGCGGCGCCGGACCAGTACGGGTGCCGCCTCAACAGCAGCATCATGAACAGCACTTCGCCGAGCAGGATCAGGCCGTTGATGTTGGTGAAGATCAGTGTGTTGGTGACGGTCTCGGTGGAGAACGCGGCGAGCAGCACCACCGGTGCGGCCACCGACGACAGGCCGAGTTGGAACATGCGCAGCAGCAGGTAGAGCGCGACGATCACGGCGACGGCGTTGACCCCGATGAACAACCAGCGCGAGCGCTCGGGGTCCAGTACGGCCAGCGGCGCGATGATCAGCGTCCCGCTCGGCGGATAGAGATAGTGCGGGTCGACCGAGTCGAAGTTCGCCGTGTAGACCTCGCGTCGATTCAGAAATGCCAACGCGGCGTTGTAGACCGGGCGGAAATCGTCGGTGATGTTGCCGTTGACGGCCTTGACGATCACGCGATTGAGGACCGTCAGGATGGCGATGGGCCACAACGCGAAACGGATCACCTGCGCGGTGGTCTCACCAGTTCGCGGTTCGAGATGACGGAACGACACCCGGAGACGGTACCCCGGCAACTAGGCCGGACACGCATTACCGCCTTCCGGCACGTCGCCCGTTTCGAGGTACGCCGCGACGGCCGCGCGCCCGCACCCCGAGCCCACCGACACGGGGTGTCCGATGCCGTCCCAGGTGATCGTCGTGGTGGCCGCGCCGGCCGCGCCCAACGCTCCCGTGACCGCCGGAAGCGGCTCCGTACCGGTGACGGCGTCGGCGTTCCCGCTGAGCACCAGGACCGGGAGCCCCAGGGTGGAGGGGACGGGCGGCGGGGTGGTCGCCGGCCACGCCGAGCAGGTGAGCAGGTTCAACGCCGCCGTCGCACCGAAGGCCGGGTACTGGCCGGACCACGACGTCTGCAGCTCCCGGACCCGGTCGGGCGCGGGCCACTGCTGGCCGTCGGTGCAGCGGCTCACGAAATGACCGTCGGTCTCGGTCAGGGCACGCACCTCGTCGACCGCGTCGTCGAGTGCGGTGGTGTTCCCGACGAGCGCACCTGCCACCGTGTCCGACGTGGAGCGCACCCGCGCGGCGCCGTCGGCGGTGGACGGATACGCCAGCAGGTGGACGACTGCCTGTCGAACGGTGGCACCGGACAGCGGTGCGAGATCACCGGCGTCGGCGCGGCGGAACAGCTCCACCACCTGTGAGCGCGGATCCGCCCCGAGCGAGCATCCGACGGCGGCGCATCGGGTGGCGAACGCCGTCAGGGCGGCCTCCTCCCCGCGCACGGTCTGCTCGGCGCTGGTGACGGCGTCGGTGATGACGCTGGTGGGGGAATCGAGCACGAGACGGGCGACGTGGTCGCCGTACGCGGCCGCGTACCCGAGCGCGACGAGGGCGCCGTTGCCCGATCCCAGGAGCGACAGGGCACGCACTCCCCACGCCTCCCGGAGCGCCTCGAGATCGTCGGCGCTGTTGGTGACCCCGAAGATGAGTGCCTCGGGAAGCAGGAAGTCGGTGCACGCGATCGTCGCGTCGCGGGCGAGGGTCGCGACCTTGTCCGCCGCGTCGGTGCCGGGTGAGTACTGCCCGAGGTCGGTCAGCGCGTCGCGGGTGGACGTGGCACCCGAGTAGCAGTCGAACGGCGCGGAGTTGCCGATGCCGCGCCGATCGACGCCGACGATCGGGTGGGCGTCGAGGAGCGCGGTGTCCGGCTGCGCGGCGAGCGCCGCCATGTCCGCGGACGACGGTCGATCGGTGCCGGACGTGTAGACCAGCGGCGCCGCGTCCGCCGGCGTGGCGGCCGTGCGCACGCGGACCGCGGAGAGTTCGAACGTGCCGTCCGAGGCGACGGTGCGGTCGATGGGAGCGGGGAAGGTCGCGCAGTCCACCAGCACTCCGGGCGCGGCCGTGACCCCGCGAGCAGCGGTGGTGCGGGCCGTGCAGTCGGTCCAGTTCAGGTCGGTGACCGGTGCCTCGAGGGGACGTGGCCCCTCGTCGGTGGGTTCGGTCGTCGCGGGCCCGCCGTCGGACCCGGCCGATCCACCCTCGATCGCCACGTCCGGACGGGTCGACGGTCCGGCCCCGCACGCGGCGGCGACCACGACGACGGCCGTCAGGGCGGCGAGCCGTGACACGAACCTCGACATCTGCATACGTTCAGCGTGCCATCTCGCGCGCGCGCACCCAGCGCACCAGGATGGTCCCGTCGTCGTCGAGCAGGATGTGGCCCGGGGTCATCGGGCGGTCGACGGCGGCATCGGACGTCGCCATCCGGCCCGAGGTCCCGGCGCTGAGGGTGGGCGAGGTGGTCACGCAGACCTCGTCGACGACATCCGCGGCGAGAAGCGACCCGAAGAGTCCGGGCCCGCCCTCGCACAGCACTCGCTGCAGGCCGAGGTCCTGCAGCAGCGCGACCACGACGTCGCCGGTGAGGTCGCCGTCGGCGCGGACGACGGTGAGCCCGGCGTCGCGCAGTGCCTGCACCTTGTCCTCGGGCGCGTGCGAGGTGGTCAGCACGATCGGCGGCACCTCCGCGCCCGTCACCACCGTCGACTCGGGATCGACGCTCGCGGATCCGGTCACCACGACGATCGGAGGGACCTCGCTCTGACCCCGCGCGGTGCGCGCGGCGCGCACCGCGTCGGACACCTCGACACCTCCGTAGTTCTCTGCCGTGACGGTGCCCGAACCCACCAGGACGGCGTCGGCGAGCGAGCGGAGCTCGCCGAAGACCGCCTTGTCAGCAGGGGTCCCCAGTCCACCGGACACCCCGTCCTGCGACACCGCACCGTCGATGCCCGCCACGAAGTTGACGCGGATCCAGGGGGAGTGGAGCTCGGCCGGATACGCGTAGAGATCGGTGAGATCGTCGTCGGTCACTGTGAGGTAGGTCCCATTATCGATACGCTGCACAAAAGCCATCACACCACGTCGTTAACCTCGTCCCATGCCACAACGCCTCGTCGACCGCGATCCCGTGGTGCCCGCCGACCAGCTGATCGCCCAGATGGTGCCGCCGGCGATGTTCGACGACGTGAGTTTCGCGTCCTACATCCCGGACCCGAACGAGCCGACGCAGGCAGAGGCCGTGCGCAAGGCGGAGGAGTTCGCCGGCAAGGTCGCGAAGATCCGGTCGGGCGGGAAGCGCGGTCTGTTCGGCAAGAAGACGCCGGCCTCCGGCGCAGGTCTGTACCTCGACGGTGGGTTCGGCGTCGGCAAGACCCACCTGCTGGCGTCGATCTTCCACGCGTCGCCGGAGCCCAAGGCGTTCGGCACCTTCGTCGAGTTGACCCACGTCGTCGGAGCTCTCGGATTCACGAAGGCGCTCGACGAGCTGTCCGGGCACAGCGTGCTGTGCATCGACGAGTTCGAGCTCGACGATCCGGGCGACACGATGTTGGTGTCTCGGTTGCTCACCGAGTTGGCCGCCAAGGGCGTCTCCATCGTCGCGACGTCCAACACGCTGCCCGGCCAGTTGGGCGAGGGTCGCTTCGCCGCTCAGGACTTCCTGCGTGAGATCAAGAAGCTCGGCTCGATCTTCGAGTCCATTCGTGTCGACGGTCCCGACTACCGGCACCGCGACCTGCCCCCGGCTCCGGACCCGATCGGCGCGGACCAGATCGAAGCCGCCGCGGCGGCCGTCGAGGGATCGACGCTCGACGACTTCGACGCGCTGGTGAAGCATCTGAGCACCCTGCACCCGTCGCGCTACGGGAAGTTGATCGAGGGTGTCACGGCCGTCTTCATCGAGAACGTCCACGCGGCACCCGACCAGTCCGTGGCGCTGCGCCTCGTCGTGCTGGCCGACCGCCTGTACGACGCGGGTACGCCGGTCACCGTGTCGGGTGCGAAGCTCGACGAGCTCTTCACCGAGGAGATGCTCCAGGGCGGGTACCGGAAGAAGTACCTGCGCGCGACGTCGCGTCTGCTGGCGCTCTCGCGCTTCGCCTCCGTCTGAGTCGCTACCGTCCGAGTCGGCGTCAGGTGAGGTCGCGCTGCATGACGAAGTCCTCGTGCAGCACGGCTCCCAGCGCGAAACGCTTCTCTCCCAGCTGCCGGAAACCGCTGCGCCGATAGAACGCCAGCGCGCGGGCGTTCTGCTGGTTCACTCCGAGCCACAGCGCGCTGCGTCCGAGCCGTCGAGCCTCGTCCGCGGCCGACTCCATCAGTGCTGCAGCAACTCCCGTGCCGTGGGCGGCGGGGTCGCTGTACATCTTGCTCACCTCCACGGCGTCCGTGGCCGTGAGGGCGCTCGACACGTCCGGGTCGGTCGACGCCGACAGGATCAGCATCGTGTACCCGACCAGTGCCGTGCCCTGCGGAGCGACCCGCACGATGCGCTCGTCGTCGTCGAGGTAGGTGCGGAACGCCGACTCCGACAGCACGGTCGCCACGAAATGGTCGATGTCCTCCTGCAGCGTTCCGGGTGGACACGCCAGGGGGAAGGTCCGTCCCGCCAGATCGGCGAGGGCCGGCACGTCGGCGTGCGTGGCGCGTCTCGTGGGCTGTGTCGCCACCCGTCAGGCCGATCGAGGGTGGGCGGCGTGGGGGCGGTCCGTCGCCTCCACGGCGTCCACCACGTTCTTCGCTTGTCGCAGAGGCATTCCCGTGCGATCGCGCAGCAGCGACATCGCCTGCGCCGGCTTGCGCGCGTGCACCAGAGCGGCCACGGCGGTGTGCGTCTCGGCGTCGACGGGATGACGGTCGACGGTCTCCGTCCGTGCGGCGGCGGTGCGGTGTCGCAGCGCGAACCAGGTGACGACGACGGCGAGATCGATGACCACGAGAGCCACGACGAACCAACCCCAGGTAGGCATGAGGCAAGTCAATCACCCTGCGCCGGACGCACACGGCGATTCGGGTGATCGGCGGGCGATCGCCGTTGTGTCTTCTCACTCCCGACGTCCGAGACGTGTCGTTCACGACACCGGACGATCGGGTAGGCGGAGGATGAACGACGAACGATGGCGCGGGGTCACGACGCCGCAGCGTGGCGACGACGAGAGGATCGACATGAGCGAACAGATGACGGTGCAGTACTTCACGGGTCGCGTGGACCGGGTCAAGGCAGCGGTTCAGAAGGCCGTCGACGAGGCGGGCGCGTACGGCAGCGATCAGCTGGTGGCGGATTTCGAGTGGATCCAGTACGCCCACGATCACGTGCACGTGACGACGCGCGACGAGGTGGACTACGTCGACGACGAGACGACGACGCGGCACCTCGACGAGCTGTTCGAGCGGTACCGAGTGGGATGAGGCGGAATGCACGAAGCCCCCGTCCGAGGACGGGGGCTTCGTGTGGTGGTGCGCGATACTGGGATTGAACCAGTGACCTCTTCCGTGTCAGGGAAGCGCTCTCCCGCTGAGCTAATCGCGCGGGACCCGGTGACGGGTGACGAGGTGGAGACGGGAATCGAACCCGTGTGCACGGCTTTGCAGGCCGTTGCCTCACCACTCGGCCACTCCACCGTGGTGACGAGAACCCCGGCTCGTGAGAACCGGGGGACTCGATACCCTCGAGCGGACGACGGGATTCGAACCCGCGACCCCAACCTTGGCAAGGTTGTGCGCTACCAGCTGCGCCACGTCCGCACACTCCTCGGTGGCGTTTCCGCCTCCGTGGTGCGGTTCGAAACATTAGCCCACGTCGGCCGGAAGTCACAAATCCGCTGTTCACACCGTGTTTCCCTGCCGTCACTCCTGTCACGACCGCCGCAGGGTCGGTCGGCCGCAGCGGTGGCCGGCGCGGGTCGGGGTCCGTGTTGGGAGCACCCTCGGGGACGTGTTAACGTTTCCCCTCGTTCGGACGGCGTGCTCGCACGCGGCCCGGTCCCGTGGCTCAGTGGAAGAGCGTCCCGTTCACACCGGGAAGGTCGCTGGTTCGATCCCAGCCGGGACCACAGAGAAGACGACAGGCCCTCGCTGCAGCGGGGGCCTTTCGCCGTTCCGAGGCCGGTGTCCCCGGGTATGGTGACCTGGTGAGTACCGACAAGGCCCCCGCAGACAGGGTCGCCCCCGCAGAGCGCGCAGCGACTGCCGACCCGTCCGCGGTGACGGACTCCGGATCGCGTGAGCGCGGCAGCCGCGGGCGCGAGGAGCGCAGCCGGTACCGCGAGTGGCGTGACGGCATCGCCTCGCGCCCGACCGTGGATCGTGCGTACCGCATCGCGGTGGCCGCGGTGGGAACCGTCGTCCTCGCCCTCGGCATCGTCGCCATCCCGTATCCCGGTCCCGGATGGCTCATCGTCTTCGCCGGTCTCGGCATCCTCGCCTCGGAGTTCGCGTGGGCCAAGACCGTCCTGCACTGGGTGCGGGCCCGGTACGACACGTTCATGGAGTGGTTCGGTCGGCAGAACATCGTCGTCAAGGGACTCGGCGCACTGTTGACCACCGTGGTCGTGCTCGCCACGCTGTGGCTGCTCGGCGCCCTCGAGCTGGTCGCCGGTTGGGTGGGCCTGGACTGGGCGTGGCTGCAGAGCCCACTCTGACCGCCGCGGACGTCGTCACGCGCACCGCGAAGGCGCTGCCGTGGACCGCGAACCTCATGGTGGTCCCGCCCGGGGACGGCTGGGACATCCCCGATCCAGCGCTGCTGGACGTCGCACTGGCTCGGTCCGCCGCGCGGTGGCCCGACGTCTCGGACACCACGTGCGCGACGCTGTGGTGGTACGGCTCCAGCTCGACGCTCGCACTGGTCCTCGGCGCTCAGATGCTCGTCACCGGGCACTGCGTCGACCCGACGGCTCCCGATGCGGTGGTGGCCATCGGCGACACCGGGACCGTTGCCGCACTGATGTCGCCCACGGTGGCGACGTCGGCGGGCACAGTCGTGGCGGACCTGGTCGAGCGCCTGGTCGGGGGGCTCGCACAGCGCGTGCCGGGGCTGTCCGCACCGAGCCTGTGGGCGATCGCCTCGGACTCCGTGGCCAACCGGGTGCTCGACGTGGCCTCCGCACTCGGACGCGTGGCCGACGCCACCGCGATGGCGCGGCTCCTCACGTCGCAGGCTCGGACGCATCGGTTCCCCGAACCGCGTTTCGTGGACGTGACGGCGGACGCGATCGTCACACCGGCGACTGCGAGTGCGCCGGATGCGCACTCGCGCCGTGTCGTCCGTCGTGGATCGTGCTGTCTGGTCTTCGAGGCCGGGGTCGACATGTGCGTCAGCTGTCCGCGTCGCACCCCCGAGGACAGAGCCCGACGGTGGTCGGCGCTTCTCTGACGCGCCAGGCGTTCGGGCGAGGTGTCTGCCGCGTCCCCGATGCCGATACGCTGTGCACGACACCCGACCCACACCTGTCGCCGCCGCCCCACCCGGGCGGCACCGACCCACGTCCGTAGGAGCGCATCACCGTGAGCATGCCCGATTCCGCTGTCCTCGCACCTCGCATCAGCGTGGCCGCAGGGACGACCGCCGGAACGGCGCTGCGCGACACCGGCCTTCCCAACAAGGGGCCGGACGCCATCGTGGTGGTCCGGGACGAGGAGGGTCGACTCCGCGACCTGTCGTGGGCTCCCGAGGCGGACACCGAGGTCGAGCCCGTGCGCGCCGACAGCGAGGACGGCCGCAGCGTCATCCGCCACTCGGCCGCGCACGTGCTGGCCCAGGCGGTCCAGGAGATGTTCCCGAACGCGAAGCTGGGCATCGGCCCGCCCATCGAGAACGGCTTCTACTACGACTTCGACGTGGAGAACCCGTTCACTCCGGAGGACCTGACCAAGCTCGAGAAGAAGATGAAGCAGATCATCAAGAGTGGTCAGCGGTTCTCGCGGCGCGTCTACGACTCCCTGGACGCCGCCAAGGCCGAGCTGGCCGACGAGCCGTACAAGCTCGAACTCGTCGACGACAAGGGCTCGGTCGACGATCCCGAGGTCATGGAGGTGGGCGGGGGAGAGCTCACCGCCTACGACAACCTGAACCCGCGGACCGGCGATCGCGAGTGGGGCGATCTGTGCCGCGGACCGCACGTGCCCACCACCAAGTACATCCCGGCGTTCAAGCTCACCCGCAGCTCGGCCGCGTACTGGCGCGGCGATCAGTCGAAGGCCGATCTACAGCGCGTGTACGGCACCGCCTGGGAGTCGCAGGAGGCGCTCGACGCTTACCTCGAGCTCCTCGCGGAGGCCGAGCGTCGCGATCACCGCAAGCTGGGGTCGGAGCTCGATCTGTTCAGCTTCCCCGACGAGTTGGGATCCGGCCTGCCGGTCTTCCACCCCAAGGGTGGCATCGTGCGCAAGGAGCTCGAGGACTACTCGCGCCAGCGCCATGTCGAGCAGGGCTACGAGTTCGTCTACTCACCGCACATCACCAAGAGCACGCTGTACGAGGTCTCCGGTCACCTCGACTGGTACAAGGACGGCATGTTCCCCGCGATGCATCTCGACGCGGAACTCGCCGAGGACGGCACGGTGCGCAAGCCCGGCCAGGACTACTACCTCAAGCCGATGAACTGCCCGATGCACAACCTGATCTTCGACTCCCGCGGCCGCTCGTACCGCGAGCTCCCGTTGCGGCTCTTCGAGTTCGGGTCGGTGTACCGCTACGAGAAGTCGGGTGTCATCCACGGGCTGACCCGAGTGCGCGGCATGACGCAGGACGACGCGCACATCTACTGCACCCGTGAGCAGATGCACGACGAGCTCACGAACACGCTGAACTTCGTGCTCGGACTCTTGAAGGACTACGGCCTCGACGACTTCTATCTCGAGCTCTCCACCCGTAATCCCGACAAGTCCGTCGGCTCCGACGAGGTGTGGGAGGAGGCCACCGCCACCCTCGCCGAGGTCGCCGCGGCCTCCGGGCTGCACCTCGTTCCCGATCCGGGCGGCGCCGCGTTCTACGGACCCAAGATCTCGGTGCAGGCGAAGGACGCGCTCGGCCGGACATGGCAGATGTCGACCATTCAGCTCGACTTCAACCTGCCCGATCGTTTCGGCCTCGAGTACACCGGTAGCGACGGTGTGAAGACGCGCCCCGTGATGATCCACCGCGCACTGTTCGGTTCCATCGAACGCTTCTTCGGTGTGCTGACCGAGCACTACGCGGGTGCCTTCCCGGCGTGGCTCGCCCCCGTGCAGGTGGTGGGCATCCCCGTCGCCGAGGCGTACGCGGACCACCTCTTCGGTGTGATCGCCGCGCTGCGGAAGTCGGGCATCCGCGCCGAGGTCGACGCCAGTGACGACCGCATGCAGAAGAAGATCCGCAACCACACCACGCAGAAGGTGCCGTTCATGCTGCTGGCCGGGCAGAACGACGCGGATGCCGGTGCGGTGAGCTTCCGCTTCCGCGACGGCACCCAGATCAACGGTGTCCCCGTCGACGACGCGGTCACGGCGGTCGCCTCCTGGGTGGCGCAGCGCCGCAACGAGTCCCCGACGGCGGACACCTTCGACACCATCCCCGGCGGGAGTGACGGAGCATGAGCGAGGACGACGCCACCGCCGACGCGGGAGCCATCGTGGACACCGGGACGGGTGACGAGGACCGCCTTCAGCGGCTCTGGTCGCCGCATCGGATGTCCTACATCGCGACGGCTCCGAAGGTCGACGACAAGATGGCGTCGGAGCCGTTCACCCAGATCCCCACGCTGGAGGACGAGGACGGGCTCATCGTCGCGCGCGGAGAGCACGTGTACGCGGTGCTGAATCTCTACCCGTACAACCCGGGTCACCTGATGGTGGTGCCGTACCGCAAGGTGGCCGACCTCGAGGACCTCACGGACGAGGAGAGCGTGGAGCTGATGCGGTTCACGCAGCACGCGATCCGCACGATGAAGCGTGTCTCACGCCCGCACGGGTTCAACGTCGGTCTCAATCTCGGTGCGCCCGCAGGCGGTTCGCTCGCCGAGCACCTGCACCAGCACGTCGTCCCGCGGTGGGGCGGTGACGCCAACTTCATCACCGTCATCGGCGGTGCGAAGGTCATGCCGCAACTCCTCCGAGACACTCGCGCGTTGCTCGCCGCCGCGTGGAAGGACTGACTCCGTCGTGCTGAGCATCTTCGGTAGGGCATCGGCGTCCAAGGTCACCGCGCCGCTGGGCCGCGCCCTCAACAGCACGGGTCTCACGCCGGACTCCGTCACCGTCATCGGCACCGTCGCGAGCGTCGTCGCCGCGATCACGCTGTTCCCCGCGGACCATCTGTTCATCGGCACGCTGGTGATCTGGCTGTTCGTCATGTTCGACATGCTCGACGGTGCGATGGCACGTGCGCGGGGCGGCGGCAGCAAGTACGGCGCCGTGCTCGATGCGACGTGCGACCGCGTGGCCGACGGCGCCATCTTCGCCGGGTTGTCGTGGTGGGCGGTCTTCCACCAGAACGATCGGCCGCTGTTCGTCGCGATGCTCGTGTGTCTGGTGACGTCGCAGGTCATCTCCTACGCCAAGGCCCGTGCCGAGGCGAGCGGACTGTCCGCAGACGGTGGCCTGATCGAACGTCCGGACCGCCTGGTGATCGTCCTCGTCGGATCCGGGCTCACCGGCATCGGCCAACTCGCCGATCTCACCTGGCTGCAGTTCGCTCTGCCCGTCGCGACGTACTTCCTGGCCGCGGCGAGCATCGTCACGGTGTTCCAGCGTGTACTGGCCGTCCGCAACTCCGCCGGTGCCCGCGACATCATTCCGATCCAGCCGAAGGCCAACCGGATCGAGCCGGACAGCACGGCTGGATGAGTCTGTCGGAGCGGCTCGGCGCCGCGGGATACATCGCCGGATGGCGGGTCGTCCGGGCGCTGCCCGACGGCGTCGCGACCCGACTCTTCGACGCCGGCGCCGACCTCGCCGCGCGCCGCAACGGAGGACCGGAGCAGCTGCGCCGCAACCTCGCCCGCGTGCTGGGCACCACCGCGGACGCGGTACCGGACGACCTCGTGCAGGCGTCGGTGCGCTCCTACGCGCGGTACTGGCGCGAGGCGTTCCGGTTGCCGTCCATGGATCTCGCGGCCCAGGCCGCGGCCATCGACGACGCCGTCGTCGGCCAGGAACATCTGGACGCGGCGCTGGCGTCCGGCCGCGGCGCCGTGCTCGCGCTCCCGCACAGCGGGAACTGGGACATGGCGGGCGTCTGGCTCACGCGCACCCGCGGCCAGTTCACGACGGTGGCCGAACGGCTGAAGCCGGAGTCGCTCTACCAACGCTTCGTCGCGTACCGCGAGTCCCTCGGGTTCGAGATCTTCCCGCTGAGCGGCGGCGAACGCCCGCCGTTCGAGCAACTCTCCGAGCGCCTGCGAGACGGAAAGGTCGTGTGCCTCCTCGGCGAGCGCGACCTCGCCCGCCACGGGGTGCCCGTCACGTTCTTCGGGGAGCCGACCCGCATGCCGGCCGGGCCCGCGCGTCTCGCGATCGACACCGGTGCGGCTCTGCTCCCGGTGCACTGCTGGTTCACCCCCACCGGCTGGGGTTTCTCGATCGAGCCCCCGATCGACGTCTCCGCCGGCGTCGAGCAGGCCACCCAGTCGCTCGCCGACCACTTCGCCGCCAACATCGCCGCGCATCCGGCCGACTGGCACATGTTGCAGCCGCTGTGGTGGGACGACCTCTCGCAGGGCCGGCGTGACCGCATGACCGGTGAGGCCGACCGGTGAAGATCGGCATCGTCTGCCCGTACTCGTTCGACGTCCCGGGTGGCGTGCAGGCGCACGTCGCGGAACTGGCCGAGGTACTGATCCAGCGCGGTCACCGTGTCAGCGTCCTGGCCCCGGCGAGCGACGAGACGGCGCTGCCCGACTTCGTCGTCTCGACGGGCAAGGCCCTGAGCTTTCCGTACAACGGCTCGGTGGCGCGCCTGGCGTTCGGTCCGGTGACCTACACCCGCATCCGGGCGTGGATCGAGAAGGGCGAGTTCGAGGTCCTGCACATCCACGAGCCGAACGCGCCCAGTCTGTCGATGCTGTCGCTGAAGATCGCGGACGGTCCGATCGTGGCCACGTTCCACGCCTCGACCACGAAGTCGTTGCTGCTGAGCACCTTCCAGGGTGTGCTGCGCCCGTATCACGAGAAGATCGCCGGGCGCATCGCCGTCTCGGAGCTGGCGCGACGGTGGCAGGTGGAGGCTCTGGGGTCCGATGCGGTGGAGATCCCCAACGGGGTCCACGTCCCCGCGTTCGCGACGGCGCCCCTGTTGCCCGGGTATCCCCGGCCGGGCCGGACGCTGGTGTTCATCGGCCGCTACGACGAGCCCCGCAAGGGCATGCAGACCCTGCTGGCCGCGCTCCGGCCCATCGCCGCGGTGTTCCCGGACATCGAGGTGCTGGTCGTGGGCCGCGGCGACGAGCAGAAGCTGTGCCGAGAGGCCGGCGATCTGGCGAAGCACTTCCGCTTCCTCGGCCAGACGACGGACGCCGAGAAGGCGTCGGCACTGCGCAGCGCCGACATCTACTGTGCTCCCAACACCGGCGGCGAGAGCTTCGGCATCGTGCTGGTGGAGGCCATGGCCGCGGGCGCGCCCGTGGTCGCGAGCAATCTGGACGCGTTCCGCCGCGTGCTGCGGGACGGCACGGCCGGTGTGCTCTTCCCGGTGGGCGATTCCGAGGCCATGGCGGACGCGGTGATCCGCGTGCTGTCGAACGACGACGAGCGGGCCGACCTGGTGCGCCAGGCGAGCCGCGCCGCCGTGTCCTACGACTGGCCGGTCGTCGCGGAGCAGATCGTCCGGGTGTACGAAGCGGTCGCGGTGGCCGGTCGCACGGTGAAGGTGATCGACTGATGACGTTCTGGGTGGCCGCCGCCGTCGTGGTCGTGGCACTGCTGGTCCTCCTCCTCGGCCTGTGGGCGTACTCGACGGCGCACCGTCTCGACCGACTGCACGTGCGCTCGGACCGGTCCTGGCAGTCCCTCGAGGCCGCCCTGGCCCGTCGGTCGGTGGTGACCCGTGCGGTCGCCGCCGCCCTGGACGCGCCGGGATCGGTGGAGAGCCGCACCCTGACGACGCTCGCGGATCGGGCGGAACGGGCGGAGCGTGCCGACCGGGAGCGCGCCGAGAACGCGGTGTCCGTCGCACTCGGCCGCATCGACCTCGCCCGGCTGAACCCGCAGATGATCTCCGAACTCGCCGACGCGGAGGCGCGGGTGCAGATCGCCCGGCGGTTCCACAACGACGCGGTCCGCGACACCGTCGCACTGCGATCGCGTCGACCCGTCCGCCTGCTCCGACTCGGCGGGACGGCCGCGATGCCGACCTACTTCGAGCTCTCCGAGAGCGAGGCGACCCTCGATGAGGTCGAGGGCGCGTCGACCCGGACGTCGGCGCGCGTCGTGCTGCTCGACGGGCGCGGCCGCGTGCTGCTGCTGCGGGGTCACGATCCGTCGGTGCCCGACGTGCACTTCTGGTTCACCATCGGTGGGGGCGTCGAGGTGGGGGAGACCCTGCGCGACGCCGCTGTTCGCGAACTGCGCGAGGAGACCGGCATGGTCGCCTCGGCGGAGGACCTGCGCGGGCCCATGTGGCGTCGGACCGCGACGTTCTCCTTCGACGGCGTCGTGATCCGGTCGGAGGAGCTGTTCTTCGCTCTCCGCGCCGAGGCGTTCGAGCCGGTGCGCACAGGCTTCACGGAGCTCGAGCGACGCGTCGTCACCGGGCATCGCTGGTGCACGGCGGACGAGATCCGGTCACTGGCCGCCTCGGGCGACGCGGTCTATCCGCGCGCGATGGCGGAGCTGCTCGACGAGGCGGACACGGTGCTGGCTCTCCGCACCGATCCGGACGTGCGCGCCATCCACTGACCTGGTGTGATGGCAGCCATAGCGGGCCAGTGCGGTCGAAGTGGTTATCGCGACGAGGTCCAGCCGAGCCTAGGCTCGCGGTGCACACATTCCCGCATGCCTGAGGAGATCACCGTGACCACCACCCTCCCGTCCGAGCAGGACGCCACTCCGTCCACCGGAACCGCCCGCGTCAAGCGCGGTATGGCAGAGATGCTCAAGGGTGGCGTCATCATGGACGTGGTCACCGCCGAGCAGGCGAAGATCGCCGAGCAGTCCGGCGCCGTCGCCGTCATGGCTCTCGAGCGGGTGCCCGCGGACATCCGCGCACAGGGCGGCGTCTCGCGGATGAGCGATCCCGACATGATCGACAGCATCATCTCCTCGGTCAGCATCCCCGTCATGGCGAAGGCACGCATCGGCCACTTCGTCGAGGCACAGATCCTGCAGAGCCTCGGCGTCGACTACGTCGACGAGTCCGAGGTGCTGACCCCCGCCGACTACGCGAACCACATCGACAAGTGGAAGTTCACGGTTCCCTTCGTCTGTGGTGCGACCAACCTCGGCGAGGCGCTGCGCCGGATCACCGAGGGCGCGGCCATGATCCGCTCGAAGGGCGAGGCCGGCACCGGTGACGTGTCCAACGCGACCACGCACATGCGCACCCTGCGTGACCAGATCCGCCACCTGACGTCGCTGCCCGAGGACGAGCTGTACGTCGCCGCGAAGGAGCTGCAGGCTCCCTACGATCTCGTCGTCGAGGTCGCCCGCGCGGGCAAGCTCCCCGTCACCCTGTTCACCGCCGGTGGCATCGCCACCCCGGCGGACGCCGCGATGATGATGCAGCTCGGTGCCGAGGGTGTCTTCGTCGGGTCCGGCATCTTCAAGTCCGGCAACCCCGAGCAGCGCGCCGCCGCCATCGTCAAGGCGACCACCTTCTTCGACGACCCGGACGTGCTGGCCAAGGTCTCCCGCGGCCTGGGCGAGGCCATGGTCGGCATCAACGTCGACGAGATCCCGCAGCCGCACCGCCTCGCCGAGCGCGGCTGGTGATCTGACACCACCTCCGGTCTGCGGGGGGTGGTCAGCGCTCGACGAGCAGGGCCGGGCGGTCGGGGTGGTCCATCCGTACCTCGACGTCCGCCCGTTCGCCGTGCTCCGCGTGCGCCGTCAGGGCAGGCACCGTCCAGCGCTCGTCCTCCGGGGTGAGGCGCGACGCGGTGCGCTCGGTGAGCGTCAGCGCCACCGTGACGTCGAGATCGAGGCCACGCCCCAGCAGCATGGGGCCCGCGACGACCACCACCTGATTCTGCGCCGCCGTTCGCGGCCGAGCGCGAGCGGAGCGATCGGACCGCTCGTCCCACAGCGCGGGCAACCACTGATCGCGCGTGCGCACCGCCGTGATCACCTCGCGCGTCAGTGCGTCGTAGTCGAACCACAGGGTGCGGTAGGAGAGTTCGTCCTCGTGCCCGTACTCGAGTCGCAGCGACGCGGGCCGCACCCAGTCGTGCAGGGAGACGAGATCGGCGGCGCGGCCGTCCGCGCGGAGCCGGGCGACGACGCGCTGAGCGAAGGCCACCGGATCGGCGGCGTCCGCGCCGTCGACGGCCACGACACACCGTCCGTCGACGGCGTCGATGCGGTCCACGACGTGGTCCACCACCGCGTCGGGAGTGGTGGGGGAGAAGCGGGGCACGGCCTCGATCCTGCCCGACGCGCCGCCTCCGCCCCCCGCGAGTACGGCCGAAGTGTCGTTCCGGGGCCCGATTCTGCGACACTTCTGCCGTACTCGCGGGGCAGGTCCCGTCTGTCCCGACCGGAAAGGGTGATCATGGCCGGAATCGAAGAGATCCTCGAGCTCGAGCGCATCGAGAACGACATCTATCGGGGGAGTTCCGTCCCGAGTCAGCTGCAGCGCACGTTCGGCGGCCAGGTCGCCGGGCAGTCGTTGGTGTCCGCGGCGAAGACGGTGGATCCCGCGTTCCGCGTGCACTCGTTGCACGGATACTTCCTGCGCCCCGGAAACCCGAACGAGCCCACCGTCTTCACGGTCGACCGCATCCGCGACGGTCGGTCGTTCGCCACGCGTCGGGTCACGGGCATCCAGGACGGCAAGGCGATCTTCACGATGTCGGCGTCGTTCCACGTGGAGGACGAGGGCATCGAGCACCAGGACCGGATGCCGGCAGTGGTGGGTCCGGAAGACCTCCCCGACGTCGCCGAGGACGAGGCGTTGCGGCAGAAGATGTTCTACAAGGAGTGGAACCGGTGGGACGTGCGGCTCGTCCCGCAGGACCGCATCACCCGGAGCTCCAGTCTTGCTGCTCAGCAACAGGTCTGGATCCGTTACCGCGATCCGCTGCCGGACGATCAGGTCTTCCACGTGTGCGCTCTGGCGTACATGTCGGACATGACGCTGCTGGGTTCGGCGAAGGTCCCACACGAGGACGTCGCCACGCAGACCGCGTCGCTCGATCACGCGTTGTGGTTCCTGCGCCCGTTCCGTGCGGACGAGTGGTTGCTGTACGACCAGACGTCGCCCTCCGCAGGCCTCGGCCGCGCGTTGACCCAGGGACGGATCTACGACCGTCAGGGCCGGATGGTCGCGGCCGTCACGCAGGAGGGTCTGATGCGCTACGACCGCTCGGCGCAGCACACGCCGGGCCTCGAGACGTCACGGTGACAGCTCCGACCATCGGAGTGCTCGCGCTGCAGGGTGACGTGCGAGAGCATCTCGAGGCGCTCACTGCCGCCGGTGCGAGCGCGGTGACGGTGCGCCGTCCCGAGGAACTCGACGCCGTCGACGGTCTGGTGCTGCCCGGCGGCGAGTCGACCACGATGGGGAAGCTGCTGCGGATCTTCGATCTCCTCGATCCGCTCCGCGAGCGCCTCGCCGCCGGTATGCCCGCCTACGGGTCCTGCGCCGGCATGATCCTGCTGGCCTCCGACATCCTGGACACCACCCCGGATGCCGTGCATCTCGACGGCCTCGACATCACGGTGCGGCGCAACGCCTTCGGTCGTCAGGTCGACTCCTTCGAGACCGACCTCGACGTCGCTCGGGTGGGCGGCGAGCCGATGCGTGCCGTGTTCATCCGGGCGCCGTGGGTCGAGCGGGTCGGCGACGGAGTCGAGGTGTTGGCCACCGTCCCGGAGGGTCCCGCGGCGGGCCGCGTCGTCGCCGTGCGGCAGGGCGACGTGCTCGCGACGTCGTTCCATCCCGAGGTCACGGGGGACCGCAGGGTCCACGCCCTGTTCGCCGACATGGTGCGGGAGCGAAGGACCTCGTCCACGCCCGCGTAAGATGGGCACGTTCTCTGCCGGTACGAAAGGGGCTATTGCCGATGAGCGGCCACTCCAAATGGGCGACCACGAAGCACAAGAAGGCTGTCGTCGACGCCCGCCGATCGAAGTCCTTCGCCAAGTTGGTGAAGAACATCGAGGTCGCCGCGCGCACGGGTGGTGGTGACCCCGTCGGTAACCCCACGTTGTACGACGCCATCCAGAAGGCGAAGAAGACCTCGGTCCCCAACGACAACATCGAGCGTGCGCGCAAGCGCGGCGCCGGTGAGGAAGCGGGCGGCGCCGACTGGCAGACCATCATGTACGAGGGCTACGGGCCCAACGGTGTCGCCGTCCTGATCGAGTGCCTCACCGACAACCGCAACCGCGCGGCCGGCGAGGTCCGCGTCGCGATGACTCGCAACGGCGGCAACATGGCCGACCCGGGTTCCGTGTCCTACCTGTTCTCGCGCAAGGGCGTCGTCACGCTGGAGAAGAACGGCCAGTCCGAGGACGACGTCCTCATGGCCGTGCTCGACGCCGGCGCCGAGGAGGTCAACGACAACGGGGACACCTTCGAGGTGGTCTCGGAGCCGACCGACCTCGTCGCCGTGCGCACCGCGCTGCAGGAGGCGGGCATCGACTACGACTCCGCCGAGGCCAGCTTCCAGCCGTCCGTCAGTGTGCCCGTCGACGTCGACGGAGCGCGCAAGGTGTTCAAGCTGATCGACGCGCTCGAGGACAGCGACGACGTGCAGAACGTGTGGTCCAACGTCGATCTGTCCGACGAGGTGCTCGCGCAGCTCGACGAGGACTGACTCCAGCGCGCCGCCCACACTCGTCACCGACTCGCCGCTAAGGTATCGAACAACAGTTCTACGTGTTCGAAGGTCCGGAGCGGCCGAATCCGGTGAGGGAGTGGGCGTTGCGTGTCATGGGAGTCGACCCCGGGCTGACCCGGTGTGGACTGAGCCTGGTCGAGTCCGGCGCAGGCAGAGCGGTCACGGCGCTCGACGTCGACGTGGTGCGGACGCCGGCCGACATGGAGCTGGCGCAGCGACTTCTCCTGATCGCCGAGTCCGCCGAGTACTGGCTGGACACTCACCGGCCCACGGTGGTCGCCGTCGAGCGGGTGTTCTCCCAGAACAATGTGCGCACCGCGATGGGCACCGCGCAGGCAGGGGGAGTGATCGCCCTCGCGGCCGCCCGGCGCGGTATCCCGGTCGCCTTCCACACCCCGTCCGAGGTCAAGGCCGCTGTCACCGGGAACGGCACCGCGGACAAGGCTCAGGTGACGGCCATGGTGACCCGCATTCTCGGCATGCAGCAGGCCCCCCGCCCCGCCGACGCCGCCGATGCTCTCGCCCTGGCGATCTGTCACTGCTGGCGGGCACCCATGATGACGCGGATGGCCGCCGCCGAGGCGCAGGCAGCCGCGGCGAAGGCCGCGTACGAGAAGAAACTGAAGCAGCAGCGCGCGGCCGTGCGGGCCGCCGCGAGGACGGGAGCGCAACCGCGATGATCAGCTCGGTACGGGGCGAGGTGCTCGAGATCGCCCTCGACCACGCGGTGGTGGAAGCGGCAGGCATCGGCTACCGCGTCAATGCGACGCCGGCGACGCTGGCCGGGCTCTCTCGCGGAACCGAGGCGCGCCTGGTCATCTCGATGATCGTGCGCGAGGACTCCATGACGCTGTACGGCTTCGCGGACGCCACGTCGCGCGATCTCTTCGGCCTGCTCCAGACGGTGTCCGGCGTCGGTCCCCGGCTCGCCATGGCCGTGCTCGCCGTCCTCGAACCCGATGCGCTGCGCACCGCGCTGACCGACGGCAACGTCACGGCCCTGATGCGGGTACCGGGTATCGGTAAGCGCGGCGCCGAGCGTCTCGTGGTCGAACTGCGCGACAAGGTGGACGCGGTGGTGTCCGGTCCGGCCGGTGTCGCCGCACCCGGCCACTCGTCGAGCCCGGTGCGTGATCAGGTGGTCGAGGCGCTGCTCGGCCTCGGGTTCCCGGCCAAGCAGGCCGAGCCCGCCGTCGATGCCGTGCTGGCAGACGACCCCGCCGTCGGAACGGCGCAGGCTCTGCGCTCGGCCCTGGTGAGCCTGGGCAGGTCGCGGTGACGGACCCGGACGGCACGGACGACTCACTGGTCACCGCCGAGATGGTGCCGGACGACGGCGATCTCGATGCGAGTCTGCGGCCGAAGTCGCTCGACGACTTCATCGGTCAGCCCCGCGTGCGGGAGCAACTGCAGCTCGTCCTGCAGGGCGCGACGCAACGCGGCGGAACACCGGACCACATCCTGCTGTCCGGTCCGCCCGGACTCGGCAAGACCAGCATGGCGATGATCATCGCGGGGGAGCTGAACTCGGCGTTGCGCCTGACGTCCGGGCCGGCCCTCGAACGAGCGGGAGACCTCGCGGCGATGCTGAGCAACCTCGTCGAGGGTGACGTGCTGTTCATCGACGAGATCCACCGCATCGCGCGGCCGGCCGAGGAGATGCTGTACCTGGCGATGGAGGACTTTCGCGTCGACGTGGTCGTCGGTAAGGGGCCGGGCGCCACCTCGATCCCGCTCGACGTCGCACCGTTCACGCTCGTCGGTGCCACCACCCGGTCCGGCGCCCTCACCGGCCCGCTGCGTGACCGCTTCGGCTTCACCGCGCACATGGATTTCTACGACCCCCGTGAACTGCAGCGCATCCTGACGCGGTCGGCGGGAATCCTCGGAGTGCGCATCGAGGCGGATGCCGCCGCGGAGATCGCGGGACGATCGCGCGGCACACCCCGCATCGCCAACCGCTTGCTGCGCCGGGTGCGGGACTACGCCGAGGTGCGTGCCGACGGCCGCGTGACACTCGAGGTCGCCCGGGCGGCGCTCGAGGTCTACGACGTGGACGAGCTCGGCCTCGATCGCCTCGACCGAGCCGTGCTCGGCGCCCTCGTCCGCAGCTTCGGCGGCGGGCCCGTGGGGGTCTCGACGCTCGCGGTCGCGGTCGGGGAGGAACCGGCCACCGTGGAGGAGGTGTGCGAGCCCTACCTCGTCCGCGCGGGCATGATCGCGCGGACGCCGCGCGGTCGGGTGGCCACGGCCGCCGCGTGGGAACGGATGGGTCTCACACCCCCGCCGGATCTCGCGGTCGGCGGCATCTCGGTGCGGACGAACGAGCCGCAACGCACGCTCTTCGACGAGACCTGAGCCGGTGGATCCGGACGATTCCGGCGTTTCGGGCGGTCGACACGCCCGATCGCCCGACCGAACGTGGCACACTGAAGGTTCCGAGTCCCAAGATCTAAGGATTGACGTTTCTGATGGAACTGCTGTTTCCGCTTCTCGTTCTCGCCCTGCTCGTGCCCATGTTTCTCGGCATCCGCCGCCAGAAGCGTGAGGTGGCCAAGACGGTCGAGCTGCAGGAAGCGCTGTCCATCGGTGATCGCGTCCTGACCACGTCCGGGCTGCACGGCCTCGTCGACGGACTCACCGAGACCACCGTCGACCTGGAGATCGCTCCCGGCATCATCACCACCTGGTCGCGTGCCGTCGTGCGCGACGTGCTGCCCGACGAGGACGAGCTGGACGAGTCGGCTGCGGAGAACGCCGCTCCGACCAGCGACTTCGAGGACCACAGCGACGCCGGATCGCGCGTCGACAGCCTGGAGAACGGCCTCGGCGGAGCGGACGACGGCCGATCGCAGGCACGACTCACCAAGGAGTGAGACAAAGCGGATACACCGCCCCCGAGGTCGTCCTCGGGGGCGGTGCGTCGTTGTGGAGAGGGTACGGTCGGTCAGGCTCCGGCCGTCCGTGACGCCCGCCGCCGCCGCGCTCCACCCCCGTCCGACCAGCAGCAGGTCCGTCTCCTCCAGCCGGTCCGTCTCACTCAGGAGAAGCACTCACCGTGGCCCCATCCAGCGGATCCTCGTATCCGGTGCGGTATCTCGCCGTGTTCGGCGTCTTCATCGCCCTCGTGTACGTCCTGGTCTTTTTCACCGGTGACAAGTCCCCGACTCCCAAGCTGGGCATCGACCTGCAGGGTGGAACACGCGTCACGCTCACCGCGCGCACGCCCGACGGCAGCGCCCCGAGCCAGGAGAGCCTGCGTCAGGCGCAGCAGATCATCGAGACCCGCGTCAACGGTCTCGGTGTCTCCGGCTCCGAGGTGGTCGTCGACGGTCAGAACCTGGTCATCACGGTTCCCGGCGACGACAGCTCGCAGGCCCGCACACTCGGTCAGACGGCCCGGCTGTACATCCGCCCGGTGCTGACGTCCCAGGCCCCCACTCCGGCGGGCACTCCCGCTCCCGCGGCGACCGACCCCGCTGCCGACCCCGCGGCTGCCGACCCTGCGGCCACCACGGCTCCGGCGACACCGGCGCCGCAGAACCGCCCCTTCCCGGCGCAGGACCCCACGGACACCCCCGCCCCGTCCGAGACACCCGCGCCGTCCGACACCTCCGCCTCCGAGCCCGGTGCCGCCCCGCCCGCGTCGTCGGCGGACGAGACCGCCGACGCGATCGCCGAGGCGAAGGCGCAGCGGCAGAGCACCGACCCGACAGTGCAGCAGCAGGCCATGGCCACGATCGACTGCTCCGCGCCCGACCCCCTGCAGGGCAACGACGATCCGGCCCTGCCGCTCGTCGCCTGCTCCACGGACGGCACCGCGGTCTACATCCTCGAGCCGTCGATCATCGACGGACAGCAGATCGCCGACGCCAGCTCGCAGTTCGACACCCAGCAGTCCCGCAACGTCGTCTCCCTCAGCTTCACCACCGAGGGTGGCAACACCTGGGCTCAGTTCACGTCGGCGAACATCGGCAAGCAGGCCGCGTTCACCCTCGACTCCAAGGTCGTCAGCGCACCGGTCATCCAGGGCGCGACCCCCGCGGGCAGCGCCACGCAGATCACCGGCAATTTCACCGCTGACAGTGCCCGCGAGCTCGCCAACACGCTGAAGTACGGATCGCTGCCGTTGTCGTTCGCCGCCTCCGAGGCGGAGACAGTGTCGGCGACGCTGGGACTCGCGTCGCTCGAGGCAGGCCTGATCGCCGGCGCCATCGGCCTCGTGTTCGTCCTCATCTACTGCCTCCTCTACTACCGCATGCTCGGCATCCTCACGGCGCTGTCGCTGGTGCTGTCGCTGGTCGCCATCTACGGGATCCTCGTCCTGCTCGGTCGATGGATCTCGTTCACGCTCGATCTCGCCGGCATCGCCGGTCTGATCATCGGTATCGGTATGACCGCCGACTCGTTCGTGGTGTTCTTCGAGCGCATCAAGGACGAGATACGCGAGGGCCGCAGCTTCCGCTCGGCGGTTCCGCGTGGTTGGGCCCGTGCGCGGCGCACCATCCTGTCCGGCAACGCGGTGAGCTTCATCGCGGCGGCGGTGCTGTACGTGCTCGCCGTCGGTCAGGTGCGCGGCTTCGCGTTCACGCTCGGCCTGTCGACCCTGCTGGACATCGTCATCGTGATCCTCGTGACGTGGCCACTGGTCAATCTCGCCTCGCGGTCCGAGTTCTGGTCCAAGCCGTCGATCAACGGTCTCGGTGCGGTCCAGGAGATCGCCCGCGCGCGCAAACGCGCTGCCGCCGCCAAGACCACCCGCGATGCTGCTACCGCGGCAGCCGGCCCGAGCAAGGAGGCCTGACCCGTGGCCGAGACGACCACCACCACCGAGGACACCGTTCCCGACGCACCCGAGGCCGGTCGCGGACTCCTGTCGCGGCTCTACACGGGCACCGGCGCGTTCGACATCATCGGACGCCGTCGCCTCTGGTACGGCGTCACCGCGGCCTTCGTGCTGGTGTCGTTGCTGTCGATCGCGGTCCGCGGCTTCACGCTCGGTATCGATTTCGAGGGCGGCACGCGCGTGCAGTTCCCGGCTCCGCAGGGCGTCGACACCGCGCAGGTCGAGGAGATCTACACCGACACCCTCGGTCAGGACGCCGTCGCCGTCCAGACCGTGGGCACCGGATCCGGCGCCACCGTGCAGATCCGCTCCGAGTCGCTGGACCAGGGGCAGGCGTCCGCGCTGCAGACGGCCCTGTTCGACGCGTTCCAGCCCGCCAACGCGGAGGGTGAGACCACGCGCGATGCGGTCTCTTTCACCGACGTCAGTGAGACCTGGGGTTCCCAGATCACCGACAAGGCGCTGATCGCGCTCGTGGTGTTCCTGGTGATCGTCAGCATCTACATCGCCGTCCGGTACGAGCGTGACATGGCGCTCGCCGGTATCGCGGCCCTGTTCTTCGACATCCTCGTCACGGCGGGTGTCTACTCGCTGGTCGGGTTCGAGGTCACTCCGGCGACCGTCATCGGACTGCTGACCATTCTGGGCTTCTCGCTGTACGACTCCGTGGTGGTGTTCGACAAGGTCGAGGAGAACACTCGCGGCATCCTGCACCTCAACAGGCGCACCTATGCCGAGCAGGCCAACCTCGCGGTGAACCAGACGCTGATGCGCTCGATCAACACCACCGTCATCAGCGTGCTCCCTGTCATCGCCCTCATCGTCATCGCGGTCTGGTTGCTGGGTGTGGGGACGTTGAAGGATCTCGCACTGGTCCAGCTCGTCGGCATCGTCATCGGCGCCTACTCGTCGATCTTCTTCGCGACCCCGCTGGTGGTCACGCTGAAGGAACGGTGGGGCCCGGTCGCGGCGCACACGAAGAAGGTGCTCGCGAAGCGCGAGGGCACCACGCGTCCGCGCGCCGAGAGCGCGGTTCCGGCCGGCGCCACGGGCACGGCGACCGCCACGGCAACGGCAACGGGTGCTCCGGCCAAGACCGCACGCGCTGCGGCCGCGGCGCCCCGCGCAGGCGCACGCCCGACGGGTAAGCGCGGCAAGCGGAGGAGCTGACATGCGTGCGTCGTCAGGGGTCAGGACAGGCGTCGCCGTCGCGGCGCTCGCCGCGATCACGGCCACGACACTCGTGGCGTGCGGCGACGAGGACACCCGCATCCCGTCCATCGGCTACGCCGTCGACAACACCGTCACCACCTACAACGGCGGAACCGTCGCCGGATCGGTCTCGGCTGCGCCGCAGGCCTTCTCGCGAGTCCTGCCCGGATTCGCGCTCACAGCCCCGAGCGGCGGTGCCGTGAGCGACACCGACATCGGGACGGCCGTGGAGGTACCCGGCGAGCAGCAGGTGGTCACCTACACGCTCGCCGCGCCCGCCGTGTGGTCCGACGGTGTGCCGATGACGTGCGACGACCTCGTGCTGGCGTGGGCCGCACGCAGCGGCCGGACGGCCGCGGACGGAGCGCCGCTCTTCGACGCCGCGTCCACCGCCGGTTACACCGACATCGAACGCATCGACTGCGCTCCCGCGGACAAGGTCGCGACCGTGACGTTCCGCTCGGGACGCGGGTACGTCGAGTGGCAGTCCCTCTTCGGCGCCGGGACGATGATGCCCGCACACGTCGCGGCCCGCATCGCCGGCGTGCCGGACGTGGTGAGCACCCTCGCCGGCGGTGACCAGGACGCACTGCGGCGCGTCGCGGACGTCTGGAACACCGGATGGAACCTCACCCCGGCGGAGGGGGAGGACGTCGGAACCGTCGACCCGGCGGTCTTCGTGTCGTCCGGGCCCTTCCGCATCGAGTCGTACTCGGTCGAGAACGGTCTCGCGCTCGTTCCCAACGAACGGTGGTGGGGTGTTCCCGCCGCCACGGATCGTGTCGTCGTGTGGCCCAAGGGCGCCGACATCGCGGCCAAGGCGGCATCGGGCGACATCGAGGTCGTCGACGCCGACGGCGGCACGGCGACTCCCGACGGCTTCACGTCGACGGCTCAGCCGTCCTTCGGCGTCGAGCAGTTGACCATGGCCACGTCCGGTGTCTTCGTCGACCCGGCCGCACGCCGCGCCTTCGCTGCATGCGTTCCCCGCGGCGAGCTGTACGCGCAGCACGGCCACCCCGGATACGAGGCGGAGACCGGCCGCGGGTCCGGCCTCGTCGACAGCCGGACCACCCTTCCCGCGACGCTGCCCTACCGCTCGGTGGCGGCCACCGCGGCGGAGCGGTACCGCACCGCGGACGTCGCCGGGGTGACCGCGGGTCTCGCCGAAGCGGGTCTGACCGACCCCGTCGTCCGCGTGGGCTACCTGGGGCCCGACGAGCGCCGCGCGGCCGTCGTCGCCGCCATTGCATCGTCCTGCGCACCTCTCGGCATCGAGATCGTGGACGCGTCGTCGCCGACCTTCTCGCCGCTCGCTCTGCGCGCCGGGGAAGTGGACGCCGTCCTGGCCTCCACCGCCGGACAGGCGGGAGCGTCGGGCACGTCCTCCGCGGATCCCGGTCGCTTCGCCCTGCGCGGCGGACAGGGCGTCAACGTCGGCGGCTACGCCAACGGGCGTCTCGACGAGCTGATCGATCGCCTGGCCGTCGACCAGTCCGACGCCACCGTGCTCTCCGCGGCGGTCGAGGCGGAGAACATCCTGTGGACCGACATGCCCACCCTCCCGCTCTACAACGCGCCGCGCGTCACCGCGGTGGCGTCCGGAATGCGTGGTGTGGAGTCGAACCCGACGGTCGCGGGTGCGGGCTGGAACATGGACAAGTGGATACTCGTCGGATGAGTACACCCGGATCGAGCAGCCCCACCACGAGCGCACCCGGTGGATCGGACGTCGTCGCCCGGTTGACGCGCTGGGCCGACGACTTCCCCACGCCGGGAGTGCGCTTCGCCGACCTCACGCCCGTGTTCGCCGACGCGGAGGGGCTGCGCACCGTGGTGGACTCGCTCGCCGAGGCGGGCCGTGACGCCGACGTCGTGGCCGGTATCGACGCGCGCGGCTTCCTTCTCGGTGCCGGCGTCGCGCTGGCGTTGAACACCGGCGTGATCGCCGTCCGCAAGGCGGGGAAGTTGCCCCCGCCGGTGCACCGGCAGTCGTACGAACTCGAGTACGGCACGGCGGAGCTCGAGATCTCCGCCGAGGGCATCGCGCTCGAGGGGCGCCGCGTACTCGTCGTCGACGACGTGCTCGCGACCGGCGGCACACTCGAGGCCGCCGCCGAACTGTTGACGCGGTGCGGAGCGATCGTGGTGGGTGCCGCCGTCGTTCTCGAGGTGGAAGTTCTGGGCGGCCGCGAGCGTTGGAAGCATGGACCGCTCACGACACTGGGCGTCGTCTGAGCATCCGACCTCGAGAAGATGTGAGGGCGTGCGCTGTGCGCTCCGGTGACGGCGGATAGAGTCGGGTCTCTCGAGCAGCTGAGGAGGTGTCGATCATGACGCGATACATCGGTCGTACCGCCGAGGAGTCCGCAGCAGTGCCGCCTGCCGCGGGGGAATCCCTGCCGTCCGACGCCGTCCTGCCTGCCGACGCTGCTGCTGACGAGGCCGCGACGGAGCCCGTGCCCTCCAGGGTGGAGCCTGCCGATCCGACAGCGCGCACCGATGCCCTGACACCGGAGCCGGTCGCACCCGCCGCGGAGCCCGTGCCCGATCCGGCACCCTCCTCCGCCACCCCCACTGCGCCGTCGTCCGCGTCCCGGCGCGTTCGTGCGCGGCTGGCCCGCCGCATCACCGCGCAGCGCAACACCGCGGTCAAGCCGGTGCTCGAGCCGTTGGCCGGCACCCACCGGTCGATGTACCCGAAGGCGGACCTCGGGCTGCTGCAGCGCGCGTACGACGTGGCCGACGAGCGGCACGCCACGCAGATGCGCAAGTCGGGCGACCCGTACATCACGCACCCGCTCGCGGTCGCCAACATCCTGGCCGAGCTGGGAATGGACACCACGACGCTCGTCGCGGCGCTGCTGCACGACACCGTCGAGGATACCGGCTACTCGCTGGACCAGCTGCGCACCGAGTTCGGCGACGAGGTCGCCCATCTCGTCGACGGCGTGACGAAGCTCGACAAGGTCGCGCTCGGCACCGCCGCCGAGGGCGAGACCATTCGCAAGATGATCATCGCGATGGCGCGGGATCCGCGGGTGCTGGTCATCAAGGTGGCCGACCGGCTGCACAACATGCGCACGATGCGCTTCCTGCCGCCGGAGAAGCAGGCGCGCAAGGCGAAGGAGACCCTCGAGGTCATCGCACCGCTCGCGCACCGCCTCGGCATGGCGACGGTCAAGTGGGAACTCGAGGACCTCGCGTTCGCGATCCTGCACCCCAAGAAGTACGACGAGATCGTGCGCCTCGTCGCCGACCGGGCCCCGTCACGCGACACCTATCTCGCCAAGGTGCGCGCCGAGATCAACGCGACCCTGTCGGCCTCCCGCATCAGTGCCGTGGTCGAGGGTCGGCCCAAGCACTACTGGTCGATCTACCAGAAGATGATCGTCAAGGGCCGCGACTTCGACGACATCCACGATCTGGTCGGCGTGCGCATCCTGTGCGACGAGATCCGGGACTGCTACGCCGCCGTCGGCGTGGTCCACTCGCTGTGGCAGCCGATGGCCGGACGGTTCAAGGACTACATCGCGCAGCCGCGCTACGGGGTCTACCAGTCGCTGCACACCACGGTCGTCGGTCCCGAGGGTAAGCCTCTCGAGGTGCAGATCCGCACCCGCGACATGCATCGCACCGCCGAGTTCGGCATCGCCGCGCACTGGCGATACAAGGAGACGAAGGGCCGTCACTCCGGTGACGCGACCGAGCTCGACGACATGGCGTGGATGCGCCAGCTGCTCGACTGGCAGCGGGAGGCCGCGGACCCGGGGGAGTTCCTCGAGTCGCTGCGGTACGACCTCGCGGTCAAGGAGATCTTCGTCTTCACCCCCAAGGGCGACGTGGTGACCCTGCCCGCCGGATCGTGTCCCGTGGACTTCGCCTACGCCGTGCACACCGAGGTGGGGCACCGGTGCATCGGTGCCCGCGTCAACGGGCGCCTCGTCGCACTGGAGCGTCAGCTCGACAACGGCGAGGTGGTCGAGGTCTTCACCTCGAAGGCCCCGACGGCCGGACCGAGCCGCGACTGGGCCACCTTCGTCACGTCGCCGCGTGCGAAGACCAAGATCCGCCAGTGGTTCGCCAAGGAACGTCGCGAGGAAGCGCTCGAGGCCGGCAAGGACGCCATCGCCAAGGAGGTGCGGCGCGGGGGACTTCCGTTGCAGCGCTTGATGAACGGCGAGTCCATGTCGGCCATCGCGCACGAGCTGCGGTATGTCGACGTCTCGGCTCTCTACACCGCGGTGGGGGAGAACCACGTCTCGGCGCAGCACGTCGTGCAGCGTCTCGTCGCTCACCTCGGCGGTGTCGGCGATGTCGAGGAGGAACTGGCCGAGCGGTCCACCCCGTCCACCATTCCCACCCGTCCGCGCCGCGTCGGCGACGCAGGGGTCATGGTGTCGGGTGCGGACGGCGTCGTCGCCAAGCTGGCGAAGTGCTGCACCCCGGTGCCGGGAGACGACATCATGGGCTTCGTCACCCGCGGTGGCTCGGTGAGCGTGCACCGCACCGATTGCACCAACGCCGGGTCGCTGCAGACGCAGTCGGAGCGGCTGATCGAGGTCGAGTGGGCCCCGTCGCCGTCGTCGGTGTTCCTCGTCGCGATCCAGATCGAGGCACTCGATCGCCACCGTCTGCTCTCCGACGTCACGAAGGCGCTGGCCGACGAGAAGGTCAACATCCTGTCGGCGTCGGTCACCACGTCCGGTGATCGCGTGGCCATCTCCAAGTTCACCTTCGAGATGGGCGATCCCAAGCACCTGGGGCACGTGCTCAACGTGGTCCGCAACGTCGAGGGTGTCTACGACGTGTATCGCCTGACCTCGGCTGCCTAGAACTCGACACCCTTCTCGCGAGTACGTCCACAGTGTCGTGATCCCGTACGGAATCACGACACTGTCGGCGTACTCGCGGGGAGGGTGCGAGGTGAGCCGTCAGGCCAGGTCGAGCCGCACCGTGTTCAGGGTGGTCGCGAGAGCCGGCGCACCGTCCTGCGCGCCACCCTCGACGCCCGCTGCGGCGATCTTGTCGAGCGTCGCGAGGCCGGTCTCGTCGATCGTGCCGAACACCGTGTAGTTCGGGGGCAGCTGCGAATCGCCGAACACGAGGAAGAACTGGCTGCCGTTGGTGTCGGCGCCGGCGTTCGCCATCGCGATGGTTCCGCGGGGGTACAGGACGGGCGACTGCAACGCGGCCGGATCGTCGGCGTACTGGTCCGTGGGGAACTCGTTGGCGTACTGGTAGCCCGGGCCGCCCGTTCCGGCGCCGGTCGGGTCACCGCACTGCAGTACCTTCAGGCTGTCGGCCGTGGTCAGACGGTGGCAGGGAGTGGCGTCGTAATAGTTCTGCCCGGCCAGCGAGGCGAAGCTGTTCACGGTGCACGGCGCCTTCGTGGCGTCCAGCGACAGGCCGATCGGGCCCTGCGAGGTGTCCATGCTGACGCTGACGTTGTCGTCCGTGGTGGGCACGTTCTCGGTCTGCGGAGCGTTCGCCGGCTTCGCGGCAGTGCCGCCCGCAGGGTAGGAGCAGCTCACGGTCTCGGGCAGCGGTTCCGAGCGGCCGGCGGGCAGCATGCCCTCCGGGGTCGCGTTCTCGCTGGTGGGGGAGTCGGAGGCCTCGACGGCGGTGTCGTCGTCGCCGCGTGTCACACCGATGGCGACAGCGACGCCGCCGATGACGACGACCAGTCCGATGACGGCGGCGGCGATGGTCGCCTGCTTGCGTCGTCGCGCCCGAGCGGCACGGTTCTCGAGCTGGCGTTCGAGCTTGCGCTTGGCAGCGTCACGTCGTTGTTCGTTCGTCGGCACGGTTGGCGTTCCTCTTCTCGCTGGAGCGGGTGAGCAGCAGAAGTGTGCCAGGCTTCCCTGAGAGGCACCTGACCCGGTGGACGGCCGAGGTGCCTGCCCCACGTTCCGGGGCGCCCGGTCGCACCGCCTACGCTGGTGGCATTCGTCCGATCGCGGATCGCTGCACCGCAAAGCATGAGGAGTCCTTCACTGTGCGTGTCACCGGATTCCCCGCCGGCATGTTCCAGACGAACTGCTACGTCGTCAGTCGGGACGAGGGGACGGACTGCATCGTCGTCGATCCCGGCCAGGACGCCGCGGCGCCGCTCCACTCGTTCCTCGACGACGCGGGCCTGACGCCCATCGCAGTGCTCCTCACGCACGGCCACCTCGATCACATGTGGGACGCGACGCCGGTGTGCGCGCGCTTCGACATTCCCCTGTACGTGCATCCCGACGACCGCCACATGCTCACCGATCCGGCGTCCGGTATCGGCCCGGTCCTGGCGCCGCTGATCGCGCACTCCACCTTCGAGGAGCCCGCGACGGTGGTGGAACTGGCGCACGGCGACGTTCTCGACGTGGCCGGACTCGGTGTCACCGTCGCGCACACGCCCGGTCACACCCGTGGCTCCGTCGTCTTCCGTCTCGACGGGGGCGAGCAGCAGGTGATCTTCTCGGGGGACACGCTCTTCGCGGGATCGATCGGCCGCTCCGATCTGCCCGGCGGCGATCACGAGCAGTTGCTCGCCTCGATCGCCGAGCACCTGCTGTGCCTCGACGACGAGACCGCCGTGTTGCCCGGACACGGCGAGTCCACCACCATCGGCGCGGAACGCGGCAGCAACCCGTTCCTCGTGGGACTCGGTGGTGTGCGATGACCGGCGACACACAGCGGATCCAGCCGTTCGCCGCCCCCAAGGGCGTCCCGGACTACCTGCCACCCGACTCCGCGACCTTCGTGGCCGTGCGCGACGGTCTCACCGCCGCTGCCCGGGCCGCGGGCTACGGCCACATCGAGCTCCCCATCTTCGAGGACACGGCGCTGTTCGCACGCGGCGTGGGTGAGTCCACCGACGTGGTGAGCAAGGAGATGTACACCTTCGCCGACAAGGGTGACCGCAGTGTCACGCTGCGTCCCGAGGGCACCGCCGGCGTGATGCGCGCGGTCATCGAGCACAGCCTCGACCGCGGAGCGCTCCCGGTGAAGGTCAGTTACTCCGGCCCGTTCTTCCGCTACGAGCGCCCCCAGGCCGGTCGGTACCGGCAGCTGCAGCAGGTCGGCGTCGAGGCCATCGGGGTCGACGATCCTGCGCTCGACGCCGAGGTCATCGCCGTGGCCGACAGTGGGTTCCGGAGCGTCGGTCTCACCGGTTTCCGGCTCGAGCTCACCTCGCTCGGTGACGAAACCTGCCGCCCGCAGTACCGGGAGCTGTTGCAGGACTTCCTGTTCGGTCTCGAGCTGGACGAGGACACGCGTCGCCGCGCCGAGATCAATCCGCTCCGCGTCCTGGACGACAAGCGACCGCACGTCCGTGAGATGACGGCCGACGCACCGTTGATGATGGACCACCTGTCGGAGTCGGCTCGCGTCCACTTCGACACCGTGCGTGCCCATCTCGACGCGATGGGCGTGCCGTACGTGGTCAATCCGCGCATGGTGCGCGGTCTCGACTACTACACGAAGACCACCTTCGAGTTCGTCCACGACGGTCTCGGTGCGCAGTCCGGCATCGGCGGCGGTGGACGGTACGACGGCCTCATGGCGCAGCTCGGCGGGCAGCCCCTGTCGGGCATCGGTTTCGGTCTCGGCGTGGACCGCACGGTGCTCGCTCTCGCGGCCGAGGGCGTCGCGCCCGCGTCGACGGCCCGGTGCGAGGTGTACGGCGTGCCCATGGGTCCGGAGGCCAAGCTGCGTCTCGCGGTGATCGCCCGGGAACTTCGGGCCGCCGGCGTCCGCGTGGACCTCTCCTACGGCGACCGCGGAATGAAGGGCGCCATGAAGGGTGCCGACCGTTCCGGTGCCCGCCTCGCGCTGGTGCTCGGTGATCGCGATCTCGAGGCCGGAGAGATCGGCCTGAAGGACCTGGCGACCGGCGAGCAGTCGTCGATCCCGTTGTCCGAGGCCACCGCTCGCGTGCGTGCCACGCTGTCGCCAGTGAGCTGACCATGGCCGACAGAGGGCTGGTGGCGCTCGATCTGGTGCCGCCGGAGCTCATCGTTCCGCGGCTCCGCGTCGCCGGTGCGGTGTTCGCCGTGGTCGGTGCCGTGCTCGGTGTCGTCGCCGGACTGTTGATCTCGCCGTACGTCGGTGTCGCTCTGGGAGCTGCGCTCGTCGCCACGGCAGGGTTCGCCGTCGTGTCGGGCGGCCGCAGACGCGTGTGGATCGATCACGGTGTGGTGAGCCGGCGCGGGTCGTTCCGCGTGCGACGGGTCAACCTGTCGGACGCGACGAAGGTCGAGGTCCTCGTGCGGGTCGCGCGCGTCAGCCAGGTGCTGATCCGTGTCGGCGACTCGTCCGGCGACGTCACGGTCGGCGTGGCGATGTACACGACCGACGGCGGTCGCGAACTGCAGCCGATCGCGCTGCGCGCGGTGGCGGACGGACTGGCCTCGTCCCCGCTCGCGTCGGCTCTGGCGCTGTCGTCGGTACTGGTGACCCAGCTTCGCGCCGAGGCCCGCGAGGCCGGGCTGACGGAGCGCCCGCTCTATCGGGCGATCGACGTGGTCCGCACGTCCGGGCGAGCCCCGGCGACCGTGCTCACCGACGCCGAGGTCGCGGCTCTCACCGACTGATCGGCCGAGCGGCGTCGAGCAGTGTCGTGGCCGTGTCACGCAGCGACGCCGTCGAGCCCGTCCACCCCAGCACGCGCACCGCGGCGTCGGCGATCGTGTCGGGCGTCGCGAGGGAGTGCCGCGTCGATTCCGCATCGGACCGGGCGCTGATCACCGATTCGACGATGCGGAACGGGAGGGGTGTGAGTTCCTCGGAGACCACCAGCGTGCCGATGTCGACGAGAGCGTCCCGCGACAGCGAGGCGTAGAGCGCCATGAGGTCGGAGCGACGAGTGCGGAACTGTTCGAACCGTGCGCTGCGCAGTTCGGGGACGAGGTACAGGGCGCCGAGGTTCCATCGCGAGGTCAGGAGCTGGTCCGCGTCGAACCACACCAGGGCATACAGCGCCCTCGGAGCGTCGGCCGCGGCGTCACGCAGCGCCTGCGCACAGGCCAGGGGTGCGTCGACGGTCCCCACCAGCAGCGCCGCGAGCATGTCGTCCTTGGTGGCGAAGTGGTGATACAGCGACGCCTGCCGGACCCCGACCGCGTCGGCGATCATGCGGGTGGAGGTGCTGGTGACACCCCGCGTCGTGAACAACTCCGCCGCCGCGTCGAGGATCTCCTCCCGCGCCGTGGCTCCCGGTCGCTTACGGGTGGTGAGCCGGGGACGCCCGGCACCGGTGGTGGTCATCGACTACGTGACCAGGAACGCGTCGACCACGGACTGGGTGCCCTGACGCGAGCCGGAGGTGACGATCACGGCCCTGTTCAGGTAGGCGAGCGTCCGGATCGACGTGGACACCGTGAGGGTGCCGCGGAAGTAGTAGAGCGCGGACTCCACGTCCTCCCCGCGATCGAGGGCCTCGACGACCTCGGCCGATCCGAAACGGACGGAGTTCAGCGTCAACCGCATCACGGCGCCCGGGTCGTCCGACTCGACGTCGGCCAACAGGTCGGTGGAGTACGTGGTCGATCCGTCCGCTCGGACGTGGGCGCGCTCGGCACCGACGGCGCGGACGACGGCCTCGACCCCGGGCCCACTCAGCACACCACCCACGACGGGTGCCACGGACTCCGCGCCGACGGGAGTGTCGCCGAGCTGCACCGGATCCGCGGTGCGCAACACGATGCGCAGCAGCGGCTCGAGCGTGGGGGCGGTCGGTTCGATCGACGCGGACGGGTCCGTGGGTTCGGTCACGCGCTCGACCGTATCCGATCCACCTGGTGCCCTCCTGCCGACTTTCCGGCCGGGCTCCGCCCTCCCCGCCTACTTCCCGGCCGGCCTCCGGCCTCCCCGCCTACTTCCCGGCCGGGCTCCGCCCTCCCCGCTCCGACGCCCGGCGCCACGCGCTGAACGACCGCACCGACGATCGGGTCGGACGCACCAACCACGGCCACGGGTGCACCTCCACCGGATCGAGGGCGGCCGCGATGCGTGCCCACCCCGGTACCGGGGCGTGGGTCGCGGCGAGGCGCCGTCCGGCGAGCTCCTCGGTGACCCGTCCGCGCCGTACCTCCAGAGGCCGGACGGCGGCGAGCTCGCCGAGTGTCTCGGCGAGGAAGACCAGCCGCTTGCCGGACAATTGCAACCGTCGGAGCAGCGGCTCGTCGAACACGAACACCGCGGGGCGGGCGTCGTCGGCCGCGAGGGCCGGATCCGCGCTGCCGAGCGACTCCGCCGTCAGCCACACCTCGTCGCCGTCCTCACCCACGGTGTCCGCGGGGCCGGCCGGGGTGTCGCCGGTGGCCAGGCTCGGTCCGTCGACCGACGGGCCGAGAGCGGCCGTCGGCCAGTCCTGAATGGGACACGCTGACGACAGCGCGCACGATCGGCACAGGCTGGGTGCGCGTTTCTCCACCTGCCAGCGACTGAACCCGTAGACCTTGCCGCTGCCGGTACCGACGGTCCACTGCCAGCCGAGTCGGTTGGCCGCCCTCGAGCCGTCGAGGAGATGGGTGAACATCTCGTCCTCGCCGTCCCGCCATGTCGCGCCGGCCCGCACGGCCCACTGCGACGCGAGCCACATGCGCGTCTGGTTCACCAGCCACCCGTCCTCGTGCAGCTCGTCGACGACGGACTCCATGCAGCGCATCCGGGCCGGCCACGGATCGTCGGACCAGGTGTCGTGCGCCGAGACGGTCGGACGGGGCTGCTCGCGCGTGAGTGACGCCCCCAGGCGCGAGCCCACCCGTGCGTACAGGTGGCGGGCGTACTCCTGCCACAGCAACTCGTCGCGGTAACGAGACCGGTCCCGGGTCGGCGCGTCCGCCACCGCGTCCCACACCTCGCTCAGCGTGAGCAGGCCGTGCCGGATGTACGGCGACATGCGACTCGCCCCGCGCCGCGACGGCGGTTCCACCGTGCTGCGGGACCGGGCGTAGCCCGTGATGTCCAGGCTCGCGAGAGCGGCGTCGGCTGCCGACTGTCCGCCGCGCAGACCGCCCGCCCGGATCTCCTCGGGCTCTTCGAGGGTGAGGTCACCGAGGTGCTCGGCGACCCAGGCGACGACATCGTCGGACCGGGCGCCGTCCGCAGGTGACGGGGGAGTCGGGAGGAGGGCCATGTCCACCGACACTACCGAAGAGTTGACACCTCGATAGAACGGATGTTCGACTGTCTGCGAATCGTCGATCGATCGTGTGTTCGAGGCATCGGTGTGCCGGGGTAGCCGGAGAACAGGAGGGGTCATGCGGTGGGACGGTCAGACACTCGACGCTCCCGACGGGGCGCTTCCCGGCCTCGAGCGCACCGGGCTGGTGCGTGCCGGTCTGGTCCGCACTGTCCGCACGCCCGAGTTCGAGGGCGTCACCTTCCACGAGGTGCTCTGCAAGAGCGCCCTCAACCGGGTGCCCGAGGAATCGGCGCTGCCGTTCCGCTGGACCATCAACCCCGCGCGCGGGTGCTCGCACGCGTGCCGCTACTGCTTCGCCCGGCCCACCCACGAGTACCTCGACCTCGATGCGGGCCGCGACTTCGACTCGCAGATCGTGGTCAAGACCAACATCGTCTCGGTGCTGCGCAAGGAGCTCGCCCGCGCCTCGTGGAAACGTGACCCGGTCGCCCTGGGCACCAACACCGACCCGTACCAGCGCGCGGAGGGTCGCTACGAGCTCATGCCGGGCATCATCCGGGCGCTCACCGAGTCCGGCACCTCGTTCTCGATTCTGACCAAGGGCACGCTGCTGCGACGGGATCTGCCGCTGCTGACCCTCGCCGCTCAGCAGGTGAACGTGCAGGTGAGTGTCAGTCTCGCCTTCCACGACGAGGATCTGCAGAAGTCCCTCGAGCCGGGGGCGCCGTCACCGCGCTCTCGCCTCGACATGATCCGGGCCATCACGGACGCGGGTCTGTCGTGCCACGTGCTCATCGCGCCCGTCATCCCGTTCCTGACCGACAGTCCCAAACACCTCGGCGCCCTGATGGCGGCTCTCGAGGAGGCGGGCGCGACCGGTGTGACCGCGCTGCCGATGCATCTGCGGTCCAGCACCAAGGAGTGGTTCATGAGCTGGCTCGCCGAGCATCATCCGGCTCTCGTGCGCCGCTACCGGGTGCTCTACGGACGCGGGGCGTACGTCAGCCCGGAATACAAGCAGTGGCTCCGCGACAAGGTGGAACCGTTGCGGGAGAAGCACTCTCTGACGGGGCTCGATCCGGCCGGTGCGCGGCGTGTGGCCAGGGCAGCTCCCGCGGAACCCGCTCCGGAACCAGCGATGACCCTGTTCTGAGCCGGTCGGTCAGAAGCCGGGGGTCACGCCGATGTGCTCGAGGTAGCGCCGAGCCGAGCGGACCACCGCGCCGTGAGCGTCCTCTTCGACGACCCGGTCCCACCACGCCCCGACGATGCGCTCGAAGGCCACGTTCTCGAGGAGGGCGACCGTCCGGCGGATCGTGTCGGGATGTTCGGGGATCAGGTTGGGGTAGCTGTACATGAACGAGACCCATCGGCGGTCGGACACCACCTGGACGATGTCCCCGGTGCACAGCGCGCCGCGGCCGTCGGTGCCCGGCCAGTGCAGCACCGAACCGCCCGCGAAGTGCACCCGGGTGTTGATCAGCGTCCGCCCCGGCAGTATCTCCAGGGAGTCGCCCGACCACGTGCGGATGTTGCCGGCGCGGGGCAGCCACGCACGGTCGGACTCGTGCACGTAGATCGGCACGTCGCCGAAGGCCTCGCTCCACTCGACCATCGCGCTGTAGTAGTGCGGGTGGGACAGAGCGACGGCCGACACGCCGCCCAGTTCGGTGACACGGGCGATCGCGGCGTCGTCGATCGTGGTGATGCTGTCCCACAGCAGATTTCCGCCGTCGCCGGGGACCAGCAGCGCGCGTTGGCCGATCGCGAAGGTCGGCTCGGTGCCGATGCCCCACAGGCCCGGGTACTCCTCGCGCACCACGGTCCGGTGCGACGCCGACACCTCGGCGACGGTGGTCCACCGCTGGCCGCCGCGTCCGACGTACTGGCGCTCGTCGGTGCAGATCGGGCACTCGTCCGGATCGACGCGGTCGAACTGCACGCCACACGTCTCACAGACCGGCAGCTCCGTGCGGGACGACATCAGCGGACGGACGACGGGTCGTTCAGATCCGACGCGTCGTAGGTGTTGCAGGCGGCGACAGCTCCCGTGCGGTAGCCGGCGTCGAACCACGCCTGTCGCTGGTCGGACGAGCCGTGGGTCCAGCCCTCCGGGTTCACGCGGCCCGTCGAGGCCTGCTGGATCCGGTCGTCGCCGACGGACGACGCGGCCGACAACGCGTCGGACACGTCCTGGTCGGTGAGCGGATCGAGCAGCGGCTCGGAACTGCCGGGTGCGGGAACGTCGTCGGCCTTGTTCGCCCACACGCCGGCGTAGCAGTCGGCCTGGAGCTCGGTGCGCACGGCGCCGGACTCGGGTCCGTTCGGGTCGGCCTGCGCCCGGCCGATGTCGCCCAGCTGGTTCTGGATGTGATGGCCGAATTCGTGGGCCACGACGTACTCCTGCGCGAGCGGGCCGCCGCTGGAACCGAACTGGTCGACGAGCACCTGGAAGAATCCGGTGTCGAAGTACGCGGTGGAGTCGGCGGGGCAGTAGAACGGGCCGACGTCGGACGTCGCGGCGCCGCACCCGGTGGAGACCTGACCGGAGAAGATGTCGACCTCGGGGCGCTCGTACGGCACGCCCGTCTGCGCCGCCAGCTCGGCGTCCCACACCTGATCGAGACTGTTCACGGTGGCCGTGACCCGGCAGTCGACATTCGCGTTGGCGTCGGCCCCGGTGTCGCAGTTCTCGATGGCGCCGCTGCCCGAGTCCTGCGACGTGGCCTCACCGCCGCCGAGCTGCCCGATCACCGACGACGGGTCGCCGCCGAGCAGCAGCGTGATCACCACGATGACGATGCCGCCGAGACCGCCGCCGACGGCGATGCCCTTGCCGCGGCCACCGGAGGACCGTCGAACCCGGGAGGAGTCGATCCTGGCGTCGGGGTCGAACGTCATGAGTCACCACTTTCGTCGGCGTGTGCGGCTCACAGCTTCGCACGTGGCCACCACCGACACAGCGCTGTTTCTCCCGGCGTCGGGGTGGGCTCGAATGGTCCGTAGGATCACCAGCTGTATTCGTCTACTTCTGGAAGGACTCCTGTGCTGCGCACGCACCTCGCCGGTTCGCTTCGAGCCGAGCACGCGGACCGACACGTCACCCTGACCGGTTGGGTCGCTCGACGGCGCGATCACGGCGGAGTCATCTTCATCGACCTGCGTGACGCCTCCGGAGTGGTCCAGGCCGTGTTCCGCGACGGTCCGGCGGCCGAGCAGTCGCACCGCCTGCGGTCGGAGTTCTGCGTCAAGATCACCGGCATCGTCGAGCTCCGCCCCGAGGGCAACCAGAACCACGAGATCCAGACGGGCGCCGTCGAGGTGAACGTGACCGAGCTGGAGGTGTTGGGCGAGAGCGCGCCGCTGCCGTTCCAGCTGGACGAGACTCCGGGCGAGGAAGCGCGGCTCAAGTACCGCTACCTGGACCTGCGTCGCGCCGGACCCGGTCATGCGATCCGACTGCGCTCGAAGGTCAACGCGGCGGCACGGTCCGTCCTGGCCCACCACGAATTCGTCGAGGTGGAGACGCCCACGCTGACACGCTCGACCCCCGAGGGTGCCCGCGACTTCCTGGTTCCCGCGCGACTCCAGCCGGGAAGCTTCTACGCACTCCCGCAGAGCCCGCAGCTGTTCAAGCAGCTGCTCATGGTCGGCGGCATCGAGCGGTACTACCAGATCGCCCGCTGCTACCGGGACGAGGACTTCCGCGCCGACCGGCAGCCGGAGTTCACTCAGCTCGACGTCGAGATGAGCTTCGTCACGCAGGACGACGTCATCGTCCTCGCCGAGGAGATCCTCACCTCGCTGTGGAACCTGATCGGCCACGAGATCACCACACCCATCCCGCGCATGACCTACGCGGACGCGATGCGCCGCTTCGGTTCCGACAAGCCCGATCTCCGCTTCGGAGTCGAGCTCGTGGAGTGCACCGAGTACTTCGCCGAGACGCCGTTCCGCGTCTTCCAGGCGCCGTACGTCGGCGCCGTCGTCATGCCCGGCGGTGCGTCGCAGCCGCGTCGTCAGCTCGACGCGTGGCAGGACTGGGCGAAGCAGCGCGGCGCCAAGGGCCTCGCGTACGTCCTGGTCCAGGAGGACGGCACCCTCGGTGGTCCCGTCGCCAAGAACCTGTCGGACGCCGAGCGCGACGGACTCGCCGCCCACGTCGGCGCGAAGCCCGGTGACTGCGTCTTCTTCGCGGCCGGCCCCGCCAAGGCGCAGCGCGCACTGCTCGGTGCCGCCCGCGGCGAGATCGCCCGCAAGCAGGGCCTCATCGACGAGAACGAGTGGGCCTTCGTCTGGATCGTCGACGCGCCGCTGTTCGAGCCGACGTCCGATGCCACCGCCAGCGGCGACGTCGCCGTGGGTTCCGGCTCGTGGACCGCCGTGCACCACGCCTTCACCTCGCCGAAGCCAGAGTCGATGGACACCTTCGACACCGACCCCGGCAACGCCCTGGCTTACGCGTACGACATCGTCTGCAACGGCAACGAGATCGGCGGCGGCTCGATCCGTATCCACCGCAAGGACATCCAGGAGCGCGTCTTCGCGATCATGGGCATCGACGCGGAGCAGGCGCAGGAGAAGTTCGGCTTCCTCCTCGACGCCTTCGCCTTCGGTGCGCCGCCCCACGGCGGTATCGCTTTCGGCTGGGACCGCATCACGGCCCTGCTGGCCGGAGTGGACTCCATCCGTGAGGTCATCGCATTCCCGAAGTCGGGCGGCGGCGTCGATCCGCTGACCGACGCGCCGGCTCCGATCACCCCGGCGCAGCGCAAGGAGTCGGGTATCGACGCGAAGCCGGTTCCTCGTCAGACGCCGGGTGGCGCATCGGGCGAGAAGCCCGCGTCGGAGGGCCCCACGACCTAGGGTCGAGGCGTCGCCGGTCACGCGTCGACGACGCGCGGACGGAGAGTGCATGCAGAACCTCAGGGTGGTCAGTCCGGCGGACCGGACCGACGAGGTGCTCCGGGTGCTCGACGAGACTCCCGGCGTCGCTCACGTTGTCGTTCTGCGCGGTGCCGCCGTGCGCCCGGAGGGCGACGTCGTGGACGCCGTCGTCGTGCGGGAGTGCGCGAATCAGGTTCTCGACGGTCTGCGTTCGCTGCGCCTGACCCACGACGGAGCCATCACCATGCAACCCGTGGAGACGGTGCTGTCGGACGCGGCGCGCACCGCGGAACAGGACGCGCCCGGTGACCCGGACGACTCGATCGTCTGGGACGAACTGGTCGGACGTACGCGGGAGGAATCGTCCCTCACCCTGACGTTCGTCGCCTTCCTGACCATCGCGCTGCTGCTGGCGGCCATCGGCGTCGTGACCGACTCGCCGGTCACCATCGTCGGTGCGATGGTGGTGGGACCCGAGTTCGGTCCGCTGGCAGCGCTGTCGGTCGGCCTGGTGCGTCGTCAGCGATCACTGATCCGTCGATCGTTGCTGGCGCTGCTCGTGGGTTTCCCGACCGCGATGGTCATCACGGCGCTGGGGGCGTTCGGGGCCGAGGCCCTCGGATGGATCCGACCGGAGGCGATGGACGACCTGCAGCAGGTCGACTTCATCTACCAGGTCGGTCCGTTCTCTCTCGTCGTGGCTCTGCTCGCCGGCGCCGCCGGCATGCTCGCGCTGGTGTCGGCGAAATCGGCCGCCCTGGTCGGGGTCTTCATCTCCGTGACCACCGTTCCGGCAGCAGGTTTCGCCGTCGTCGCGGCCACGGTGGGGAGCTGGCGCATCGCCGCTCTGTCCGCGGGACAGCTGGGTATCAACCTCCTCGGCATCGTCGTCGCGGCGACCTTCGTGCTCTCCCTGCACCGGCGATCGGCTCGGGCACAGGCGGACAGGTAGATTTCTCGCGGACGTGCGCCGAGCGCGGTGCCGGTCGTCTGCGGAGGGGGAGTTGCGTGCAGCAGGGTGAGGCCACATCTCCCGTGCTCGCGGCGTACCTCGACGAGATCCGTCCGGACGGCCACGACGACCTCGTGGAGAACGCCGTCGACGGTGGTCCGCGGCTACGAGAGCGCTGGGCGGCCCTCCCCGGCGCCGAGGACGTGACCCCGGCTGACCTCGCCGCCGCACAGTTGCGCGTGGGCCGTCTGGTGGACGACTCCGGCATCACCTACAACGACACGGCGGACGCGTCGTTCGAATCGCCGTCGTCGACGCAGTCCGGTGCGCGGTGGGAGCTCGACGTGGTGCCGACGGTGGTGTCGGCGGCCGACTGGGACCGGCTCGAGGCCGGCATGCTGCAACGCTCGCGCATCCTCGACGCGGTGCTCACCGATCTGTACGGCGAGCGCACCCTGATCCGCCGCGGTCTACTGCCGCCGGAGATCGTCTTCCGGCATCGCGGCTATCTCCGCGCCGCGCACGGCATCACCATCCCCGGCCCACATCAGCTGTTCTTCCACGCGGCGGACATCGCCCGATGCACCGACGGCGAGTTCCGAGTCCTCTCCGACCGCACTCAGGCACCGTCGGGCGCCGGCTACGCCCTGGCGGACCGGTCGATCGTCGCGCGTGCGGTACCGGCTGTCTTCGGCCGGGTGGCGCCCCGTCCCGCGAGCACCTACGTCGGTGCGATGCGCGTGGCCCTCGTCGAGGTGGCGCCTGCCGCCGCCGAGAACCCGCTCGTGGTGGTGCTCAGTCCCGGTGTCTGGTCGGAGACGGCGTTCGACCAGGCGCATCTCGCCTCGGTGCTCGGATTCCCCTTGGTCGAGTCCGCTGATCTGGTCGTCCGCGACGGCGCCCTGTGGATGCGCTCGCTCGGCACCCTGCGCCGCGTCGACGTCGTGGTGCGCCGTGTCGACGACGACTACGTGGATCCGCTCGACCTGCGCCCCGAGTCACGCCTCGGTGTCGTGGGACTGCTCGAGGTCGCGCGGCGCGGAGCCGTCACCGTGGTCAACACGATCGGCAGCGGCGTCCTCGAGAACGCGGCGCTGTTCGGACGGCTGCCGGAGCTGGGTCGGGCGCTGCTCGGCGAGGAGCCCCTGCTCGACTCGGTCCCGGCCTTCTGGGCGGGGGATCCACACGGCTTGTCGCACATCGTCTCTCGTATCGGTTCGCTCGTGGTGTACGCGATCGGTTCGCACGAGAGCGTCGTCGGTCCCGCGCTGTCCATGCGCGAACGGGACGAGCTGGTGCGGCGGATCGGGGCGGACCCGACGGGGTGGGCGGCGCGGGCGATTCCGGACCTGGCGACGTCGCCCGTCGGGCCGGTCGGTCATCGCCGGCACGACGCCGCCGTGCTGCCGAGGCCCGTCGGCATCCGACTGTTCGACGTGGCCGGGCGCCGGGGCTACACCCCGATGACGGGCGGTCTGGCCCAGGTGTTGGTCACGGATCCGCCGTCGGAGCCCATGGCCACGACCGCTGCCAAGGACGTGTGGGTGCTGGCCGAGCGTCGCGGCCGGTCGGATCAGCCGGACGTGTCGAGCGCCGTCGACGCACCGCGTCCGATGGGTGGACGCCGTCCCCGTGTCATCGACTCGGTGAGCACGCCGCGTGTGCTCGACGACCTGTACTGGATGGGTCGCTACGGCGAGCGTGCCGAGGCGACGGCCCGCCTGCTGGTGGCCGCGAACCAGATGGTCCGCGATCATCGCGGCGAGACGCCGTTCGGGGAGCAGGCGCGGTCCGACACGGACGTCGCCCTCGCCGTGGTGCTCGACGCGGTGACCGCGGTGACCGCGACGGCGCCGGGGTTCCGCGCCGCGACCACGCGGTCGGACCTGCTCGCGGAGTTCCGGTCGCTGACGGTGCGGACGCGGCGCACCGGTTCGCTCGCGCACGCCGTGGCGGCGTTGCAGACGTGTGCCCGCGCGGTGCGAGATCAGCTGGGCGAGGACACCTGGGCGGTGTTCAACCGGCTCGACACCGCGCTCGCCGAGTGTGCGGCGTCGCCGGTGTCCGACGAGGCGGGGCTCTGGTCGACGCAGAGCCGTGTCGTGGGGTCGATGCTCGCCGTCGCCGGTCTGTCGGCCGAGTCGATGGTGCACGATCCGGGCTGGTTCCTCATGGACACGGGCAAGCGCATCGAGCGCGCTCTGCAGATCACCGCCCTGCTCGCCGAGACCGTGGGCACCGCGCGCCCACCGGCCGTCGAGCAGGCCGTGCTCGGGGCGGTGCTGAACGCCGCCGACTCGTCGGTCACCTACCGGCGCCGCTATCGCGGTGCTCCCGAGGTGGGCGCCGTGGCCGAGCTCGTGCTCTTCGACGGCGGCAACCCGCGCTCGGTCATCCACTCGGTGGAACGAGCAGCGGTGAACCTGGCGTCGCTGCCCGGATCGACGGGGACCTCCCGCACCGATCGGGCGCTCGAGCGCATCGTCGCGACGCTGCGCCGAGTCGACCCGTCCGATCTCGAGGACGTCGACGCCACCGGGACCCGATCGGAGTTCGACGACGTCGTCCGGTCGGTGCACACCGATCTGCTCGACCTCTCCGAGTCGATCACCGCGGCGCACCTGACGCTGCCCGGCGGCACGCAGCCGTTGTGGGGACGCGGCGGCGGACGGGTGTTGTCGTGACCGATCACGAGGGTGCGCGGTGGTACGCCATCACCCACCGCACCGAGTACGTCTATCAGGGCACCGTGTCGTCGTCGTACGGCCGCGGCCACCTCTTCCCGCGCTCGACCTCGGAGCAGCGGTGTCTCGACGCCTCCGTCACCGTGACGCCGACGCCGACCGACCGGTCCACCGGTGTCGACCTCTTCGGGAACGAGGACGTCTACTTCCACGTCACCACCGATCACGACCGGTTGTGCGTGACCGCGCGCGCCCTGGTCGCCGTGGACCCTCCCGATCCCGCTCGCCTCACCACCCGGGCTGCGACGACGGCGTGGGAGAGTGCTCGTCCCACCGGGGTCGACGGGGCCCTGGACGTCGACTTCGTGCTCGATCTGGTGCCACCGGAGATCACCGACGAGGTGCACGAGTACGCCGCGCTCTCGCTGACCGAGGGGCGCCCGTTGGTGGAAGCGGTGTTCGACCTCAACCACCGGATCCACACCGAGTTCGCCTACCTGTCGGGATCGACGACCATCTCGACGACCGTCGCGGACGTCCTCGCCGCTCGGACCGGTGTGTGTCAGGACTTCGCACGGGTCGCCGTCGCGTGTCTGCGCTCGCACGGCCTCGCCGCGCGCTACGTCTCCGGTTACCTCGCGACTCAGCCGCCGCCGGGCAAGGAACGCATGGTGGGTGTGGACGCCACCCACGCCTGGGCGGCGGTGCGGTCACCGGACGGCTCGTGGCTGGCCTTCGACCCGACCAACGACCAGTGGGTGGACGAGCGGTACGTGACGGTGGCGTGGGGCCGTGACTACGACGACGTCCCGCCGCTGCGCGGCATCATCTACACGGAGTCGGCGGGGAGCCGCATCGCCGTGTCGGTCGACGTCGCGCCGATCGTCCGAGCCGTCTGACCTCGGGTCTTGCCTCTCGTGGGCACCGCGGTCCCAGCGGTGCCCCCGAGCTGTCTTGAGAGTGCGATAGGGTCGAGAAACCGCACAGCGAGCCCGTTTCATCGACTGTGGAGCGGGGAACCCGATCCTGCTCCGGCAGTACGCACACAGCACCACAGCCGGTCCGCGAAGGGCCGGCGCGAGTACGGAAACGAGGAATGACCTGCCCGTTCACGGACGAGGTGGGTCGGACAATCGATGACGGCAATGTTGGCAGATCCGGTCACCGAAGCAGTGGCAGCAGCACGAGAACTCCTCACCAGACGCACGGGAGCATCGGTGACCCTGGTCGACCCGGTCGATCTCGGTGGCAGCGGGCGCACCGTGGTCATCCGTGTCCGGGTGGCCGAGAACCCGTTCCAGTTGCCCCGCACGCTCGTGATCAAGCAGGTCCGCGAGACGTCCACGGAGTCGGTGTCCCGCACGGGTCTCGGCGCCGGAGACCACACGGCGTTCCTGCGCGAAGCGGTCTCGTACCAGTTCGCCACCGCCCTCGCGACGCACACCCGTCCCGGTCCGTCCCTCATCGCGTACGACCTGAAGGAACGGCTCCTCGTCCTCAGTGACCTGGGGGACGCCGCGCCGTTCACCAGTCTGATCGCGAACCCCGATCCGTCGTCCGTCACCAACTCGCTCATGGCTCTGGCCCAGGCACTCGGGCGGATGCACGCCGCCACGTTCGGCCGCGAGGAGGATTTCGGGGCGCTCCTCGGTCGCGCCGGCGTCGCCGATTCTCGGGACGGGCTGGCCGATCAGGTCGCGGTGGCCCAGTCGGACGTCCCGGCGATGCTCGCCGCGGATCTCGGCATCGAGGTGCCGCCCGCGGTCGCCGCCGCCGTCGCCCGCGCGGCCAAACTCTTCGGTTCCGGCGGACACCGCGCCTTCAGTCCGTCGGACCTGTGCCCGGACAACATCATCGTCAACGACGAGGGCGTGCGATTCCTGGACTACGAGTGGGGAGGCTTCCGGGACGCCACTCTCGACGTGGCCTACACGCTCCTGTCCTACCCCGGCTGCCTGTGCCGTCTCGATCTCACGCCGGAACGCGCCGAGGCCATGGTCGATGCGTGGCGCGCCGAGGTGGTCGGAATCTGGCCGCACCTCGCCGACGACGACGTGCTGCACGCCAAGTTGCTGGACGCCCAGTTGGTGTGGGCCTGGCTCACGACGCACTGGTTCCTCCCCGACGACGACACCCGCAACGCCGCACTGCGTCGGCACCACCTCTCGGTGCCCCGCGCCGCCGCGCTGACCACGCGGTGGTCCATCCTCTCGGAGTACGCGCGCTTCGTCGGGCACCACGACCTCGCGGACTTCGCGGGCGATGTCCGGCAGGCACTCGCGGCGCGGTGGCCCGCCGCCGCGTCCTGACCGTCCGATGAGCGCCGACGACTCCCTCTTCGACGACGACACCGCTGCTCCCGACGGGGACGCGTTCGTCCCGTCCCCGCGTGCGAGCACACCGGGTGCGCCGCTGGCCGTGCGGATGCGTCCACGGTCGTTGGACGAGGTCGTGGGCCAGGGCCACCTCCTCACCCCGGGTGCCCCGCTGCGCCGCCTGGTGGAGGGGTCCGGGGCAGCGTCGGTCATGCTCTACGGCCCACCCGGCACCGGCAAGACCACGCTCGCGTCCCTGATCTCGGGTGCCACCGGCCGCAAGTTCGAGGCCCTGTCCGCGCTCTCCGCGGGCGTCAAGGACGTCCGGGCCGTGATCGACCTGGCGCGTCGCCGGCTGCTGAACAACGAGCAGACCGTGCTCTTCATCGACGAGGTGCACCGGTTCTCCAAGACCCAGCAGGACGCCCTGCTCGCCGCCGTCGAGAACCGGATCGTGCTGCTCGTCGCCGCGACGACGGAGAACCCGTCGTTCTCCGTCGTGTCGCCGCTGCTGTCACGGTCCCTGGTGCTGCAGCTCCGGTCGCTCACCGACGACGACATCCGCGAGGTTCTCACGCGGGCCCTGGCGGACGAGCGCGGTCTCGGCGGGTCGGTGACGGTGACCGACGAGGCGCTCGGACACCTCGTGCGGCTGGCCGGCGGTGACGCTCGACGGGGTCTGACAGCGCTCGAGGCGGCCGCCGACACTGCGGGTGCGGGCGGCACCGTGGATCTCGAGACCGTGGAGAAGAGTGTCGACCGAGCCGCGGTGCGGTACGACCGGGACGGTGACCAGCACTACGACGTCATCAGCGCGTTCATCAAGTCGATCCGCGGTTCCGACGTCGACGCGGCCATGCACTACCTCGCCCGGATGATCACCGCCGGTGAGGACGCACGCTTCATCGCCCGCAGGCTCGTGGTGCACGCCAGCGAGGACATCGGCATGGCCGACCCCACCGCGTTGCTGGTCGCGACGGCGGCGTCGCAGGCGGTGCAGACGATCGGGATGCCCGAGGCGCGGCTCGCCCTCGCCCAGGCCACCATCCACCTCGCCACCGCACCGAAGTCCGGTGCCGTCACCAGCGCGCTGTCCGCGGCGATGGCCGACATCGCGGCGGGGAAGGCAGGCGCCGTGCCGCCGCACCTGCGCGACGGGCACTACACGGGAGCCGCCTCACTGGGCAACGCGGCGGGCTACAAGTTTCCGCACGACGACCCCGACGGTGTGCTCGCCCAGCAGTACCCGCCGGACGAGCTGGTGGGCGCCGACTACTACCGGCCCACCAACCACGGAGCGGAGCGAGACCTCGAGACGCGCGTCGGCAAGCTCCGCAGAATCGTGCGTGCTCTCGCGCGCTAGGGTGTTTCCGTGCAGACTCACGAGATTCGCCGTCGTTTCCTCGACCATTTCGAGAAGCTGGGACACACCCCCGTCCCCAGCGCCTCGCTGGTCCTCGACGACCCGAATCTGCTGTTCATCAATGCCGGCATGGTGCAGTTCGTCCCGTACTTCCTCGGGCAGCGCACCCCGCCGTTCGCGCGTGCCGTGAGTGTGCAGAAGTGTGTGCGCACCGGCGACATCGAGAACGTGGGCGTGACCACCCGCCACAACACGTTCTTCCAGATGGCCGGCAACTTCTCGTTCGGCGACTATTTCAAGCGCGAGGTCATCGGCTTCGCGTGGTCACTGCTAACCTCGTCCGTCGAGGACGGTGGCTACGGCTTCGATCCCGAGAGGATCTGGGCCACAGCGTATCTCGACGACGACGAGGCCATCCAGATCTGGAAGGACGTCGCCGGTCTGCCCGACGAGCGCATCCAGCGCCGAGGCATGGCCGACAACTACTGGTCCATGGGCATTCCCGGACCCTGCGGGCCGTGCTCGGAGATCTACTACGACCGCGGACCCGAGTTCGGCAAGGAGGGCGGTCCGGAGGCGGACGAGGACCGCTACATCGAGATCTGGAATCTCGTGTTCATGCAGAACGAGCGCGGACAGGGGACGTCGAAGGACGACTTCGAGATCCTGGGGCCGTTGCCGCGCAAGAACATCGACACCGGTATGGGTGTCGAGCGCGTGGCGTTCCTGCTGCAGGACGTCGACAACGTCTACGAGACCGATCTGGTCCGTCCCGTCATCACCGAGGCCGAGGCACTGTCCGGCCGTCGGTACGGGGAGAACCACGACGCGGACGTACGGTTCCGCGTCATCGCCGATCACGCCCGCACCGCGGTCATGCTCATCGCCGACGGCGTGACGCCGGGCAACGACGGCCGTGGCTACGTGCTGCGGCGTCTGCTGCGCCGGATCGTGCGCAGCGCACGCCTGCTCGGTGCCGAGGACCCCTCGATGGCGCGGTTCGTCACGGTCGTCCGCGACACGATGGCCGAGTCGTACCCGGAACTGGTCGAGGACTTCGCGCGCATCGAGTCCGTCGCCGTCGGCGAGGAGAAGGCGTTCCTCGCGACCCTCACGTCCGGATCGCGCCTTTTCGACAACGCTGCTCAGGCCGTGACCGCGTCCGGCGGCACCCGCATCAGCGGTGACGAGGCCTTCGTCCTGCACGACACGTACGGCTTTCCCATCGACCTCACACTCGAGATGGCGGCCGAGGCGGGCCTGCAGGTCGACGAGGCCGGATTCCGCACGCTCATGGCGGAGCAGCGTAACCGTGCGAAGGCCGACGCGCAGTCGCGCAAGCACGCGCACACCGACCTGACGGTGTACAAGGAGTTCGTCGACCGTGGTCCCACCGAGTTCACCGGTTTCGACGAGCTGGACAGCGAGGCAACGGTTCTCGCGATCATCGCCGGGGGCGTGCGGGTGCCCACCGCCGCTGCGGGGGAGAAGGTCGAGGTCATCCTCGACCGCAGCCCGCTGTACGCCGAGTCCGGCGGACAGCTCGCGGACATCGGCACCCTCACGGGCCCGGGACTGAGTGTCACCGTGGGCGACGTGCAGAAGATCGCGAAGACCGTGTGGGTGCACAAGGTCACCGTCGACGAGGGGCAGCTCACCGAGGGCGACGTCGTCACCGCGCACGTCGACCAGCAGTGGCGCCGCGGCGCCACCCAGGGACACTCCGGCACGCACATGGTGCACGCCGCACTCCGCCAGATCCTGGGCCCGAACGCGGTACAGGCCGGATCGCTGAACAAGCCCGGCTACCTGCGATTCGACTTCACGTACCAGGGTGCGTTGTCGGAGTCGCAGCGCGAGGACATCGAGTCCGTCACCAACGACGCCGTCGCGTCCGACTTCGCGGTCAACACCTTCGTCACCGATCTCGACGACGCCAAGGCCATGGGGGCGATGGCGCTGTTCGGTGAGAACTACGGCGACGAGGTCCGGGTGGTGGAGATCGGCGGACCGTTCTCGATGGAACTGTGCGGCGGCACCCACGTCCAGCACTCGTCGCAGATCGGCCCGGTGACGCTCCTCGGAGAGTCGTCGGTCGGGTCGGGCGTGCGACGCGTCGAGGCCTTCGTCGGCCTCGACTCGTACAAGTACCTCGCCAAGGAGCGGGCGCTGCTCGCCGGTGTCGCCTCGTCGCTCAAGGTGCCCACCGACGAGGTGCCCGCGCGGATCGAGAACCTCGTCGAACGGCTCCGCGTCGCCGAGAAGGAGCTCGAGGCCACTCGCGCCGCCGCCGTGCTCTCGTCCGCCGGGTCCTACGTCGACACGGCGCGCCGGGTCGGGTCGCTGCTCGTCGTCGCGGAGCCCGCGCCGGCCGGCGTCGGTGCCGCGGATCTGCGCACCCTCGTCGGCGACGTTCGCGGCCGGTTCGGCACGCAGCCCGCGGTGGTGGCGCTGTTCGGAGACGTCGACGGCAAGGTGCCGTTCGTCGTGTCGACGACCAAGGCCGCGCAGGAACTCGGCGTGAAGGCCGGTGAACTGGTGGGTGCCTTCGGTCCGAGCATCGGCGGCCGCGGCGGTGGCAAGGCCGACACCGCGCAGGGAGCCGGGTCGGACGCGTCGGGTGTTCCCGCGGCGATCGAGGCTCTGCTCGGTCGCGTCACCGAGATCGCCGGGAACTCCTGACGGTGGCCGCCGGCAGCTCCGCGCCCGACCGGCCGGGCGCCGACGACCCGGGGCGAGGGCGGCGGCTCGCGATCGACGTCGGGAGCGTGCGCGTCGGAGTGGCGTCCTCCGATCCCGACGGCACCCTCGCCACACCCGTCGAGACGGTCCCGCGCGCAGCGAAGACGCACACCGACTCGGCCGACGTCCAGCGGATCGTCGCGCTCGCCGAGGAGTACGAGGCCGTCGAGATCATCGTCGGTCTGCCGCGCACGCTGCGCGGCGAGCGCGGAACCGCCGCCACGCTGGCTGTCCGTTTCGCCCGAGTCCTGCACCGTGCGCTGCCCGGCGTGCCGGTGCGGCTGTCCGACGAACGCTTGACTACGGTGAGTGCCGCGCGTGGTCTTCGAGACAGCGGCGTCCGCGCGAGAGACCAACGGTCGATGATCGACCAGGCGGCGGCGGTCGCCATCCTGCAAGGGTGGCTCGACGAGCGCCGCAGTGTCCTGGCGCGAGAGATGGTCGCCCAGGCGAACGAGGAGGGGGCAACGGTGCCCGAGAATCACGGTCCGGAGCAGGACACACCGGGGACGACCCCGTGACGGACGACGGTCGTGGACAGCGGCCCGGCCGACGCGACGAGTGGGACACCGACGAGCTGAATCTCCCGGTCGACGACCTGCGCCGTCAGCCGCTCGCCGACGACCGCCGCGCCCGTCCTGCGCGAGTGGCGTCGGGTCCCGGTGACCGCCCGAGCCGCGCGAGCCGCGCGGACACCCGCCGCGACCGCGCCGCGGCCGGTCGCAAACGTCGCTCGCGCATCATCGGCGGACTCGGTGTGCTGGTCCTGGTCGGCCTCGTGGCCGTCGGAGGTGTGTGGGGAGTGTCGAAGTTCACCGGCGGCGGGGCCGCGGTCGCGGAGGACTACCCGGGTCCCGGCGGCGACGCCGTGGTGGTGCAGGTCGCCTCGGGCGACACCGCACAGGAGATCGCGACCGAGATGGCGGACAAGGACGTCACCGCCAGCTCGGCGGCCTTCTACGAGGCCGCGGTCCAGAACACCGCGATGACCTCCGTGCAGCCCGGTTTCTATCGGATGCGCTCGCAGATGGCGGCGGCCGACGCCGTCTCCGCACTGGTGGACCCGGCATCGCGAGTGGGCCAGATCCAGATCGCCGAGGGCCGTCAGCTGCACGACTCGACCGACGTCAACACCGGCGCCGTCCGCAAGGGCATCTACACGCTGATCTCCGAGGCCAGTTGTGCTGTCGGAGAGGGTCTTCCGTGCGTGACATACGACGACCTGAACCTCGCGGGTGCGGGGGACGATCCTTCCGCACTCGGTGTCGCCGACTGGGCGACCGACGCGGTGCGGCAGGTGCCGGATCGCGATCGTCAGCTCGAGGGGCTCATCGCCGCGGGCACGTTCAACTTCGACCCCAGCGCCGCACCGACGGACATCCTGCGTCAGCTCGTGTCCGAGAGTGCCGCGATCTACGAGGACACCGGTCTACTGGAGGCAGGCGCCTCCTCGGGTCTCGACCCGTACCAGGTGCTCGTGGCGTCGTCCCTCATCGAGCGCGAGGCGTTGCCGCAGGACTTCGCCAAGGTGGCGCGCGTCATCCTCAACCGTCTCGCCATCGGGCAGCGTCTGGAGTTCGACTCCACGGTCAACTACTCGCTGGACACCACCGAGGTGGCCACCACCGACGCCGACCGTGCGAACGTCACGCCGTGGAACACGTACGCCAAGGAGGGTCTGCCGGCGACGCCGATCTGCTCTCCCGGTGTGGCAGCGGTGCAGGCCGCCGAGGCTCCCGAGCCCGGCAACTGGCTCTACTTCGTCACCATCAACGCCGCCGGTGAGACGCTCTTCACCGACGACTACCAGGTGCACCTGGACAACATCACGAAGGTCGAGGGCGGGTTCCTCGACAGCGGCCGGTGACGTCCGTCTCCGACGCCTCGTCGACGAGGCGCGCGGCCGTTCTGGGGTCGCCGGTGGCGCACTCGCGTTCACCGATCCTGCACGCGGCGGCGTACCGGGAGCTCGGGCTCACCGGGTGGACCTACGAGCGGGTGGAGTGCACCGCGGAACGGCTTCCGGAGTTCGTGGACGGCCTCGGACCCGAGTGGGTGGGACTGTCGGTGACGATGCCGGGCAAGTTCGCGGCTCTGGCCTGTGCGACCGAACGAACGCAGCGCGCAATCGCTGTGGGCTCGGCGAACACCCTGGTACGCACCGACTCGGGCTGGCGCGCCGACTGCACCGACGTCGACGGTGTCACGGGCGCCCTCGGCACGGTCGGTGTCCGTGACCTGTCGGGAGCGTCGGTGGTCGTCGTCGGGGCGGGCGGAACGTCCCGCCCGGCGCTCGTCGCTCTGCGTGATCTCGGGGCGAATGCGGTCACCGTCGTCTCGCGGGACGAGGAGCGGGCGGAGGGAGCTCTGGTCTGTGCGCGCGACGCCGGTCTCACCGCCCGGTGGAGTGCACCGGACGACGACGCGCTGCCGCGAGCGGTCGCGGACGCGGCAGCCGTGGTGTCCACCGTCCCGCCCGAGGGCGGCGCTGCGATGATCGACGCACTGCGCGGGACGCGCGTGCTGCTGGACGCGATCTACCACCCGTGGCCCACGCCGCTGGCCGCCGCGGTCGAGCAGTCCGGTGGCGTCGTCGTCGGCGGCCTCGCGATGCTGCTGCACCAGGCCTTCGGTCAGGTGGAGCAGTTCACCGGTATGCCTGCCCCGCGTGCTGCGATGGAGCGGGCTCTGCGGGAGTCCTGATCATCCCCGGGTGCGCCGTCGTCCCCGGGCGGGTCGCCGCGGCACGGATCATGGGAGTCACCGGTGCCACCGTGACTGCATGACCGTCCTCCTCGGATCCGCGCTGTGTTGCCTCGCTCTTCTCACCGTCGGTCGGTGGGTGACGCCGACGGTGCCCGACCTGCTCGCGGCCGCCGTCGTCGGTGCCGCGCTCGGCGCGGTCACCACCGACGTGGCGATCCTCGCGGTCGGGGCATGGTCCTGTGCCGTCGCGCTCGTCGACCTGGTCCGTCACCGCCTGCCGGACGATCTGACGCTGCCCGCCGCGGGTGCGGTGCTCCTGGCAGCCGCCCACCAGGGTGGGGGCGAGTCGGCGCTCCTCGGCGGCCTGGCTCTGGCCGGTGTGCACCTCGTCGGGTCGGTGGCGTCACCCGGATCGATCGGAGGCGGCGACGTCAAGCTGTGCCTCGCACTCGGGGGACTGGGCGCGGTCTCGGGGCCGTCCGTGTGGACCGTGGCCGCCGTGCTGGCACCGACGACGACGCTGGTGCTGGCGGCGATGACGGGACGAACCGGGGGAGCGGCGGGGATTCCGCACGGACCCGCTCTGTGTGCGGCGACCCTGGTGGCGTGGGTGAACGCCGGGACGTGAAAAGATCGATCCGTGTTGCGATGGATCACTGCCGGAGAATCTCACGGCCCTGCCCTGGTTTCCATTCTCGAGGGCATGGTGGCCGGAGTCGAGGTGACCTCCGAGGACATCGGAGCTCAGCTCGCCCGACGACGCCTGGGCTACGGCCGCGGCGCCCGCATGAAGTTCGAGGCCGACAAGGTCACCGTCATCGGCGGTGTCCGGCACGGCTCGACGCTCGGCGGTCCCGTCGCCATCGAGATCGGCAACACGGAGTGGCCGAAGTGGGAGACCGTCATGGCGGCCGACCCGGTCGATCCCGCCGTGCTCGCCGACCTCGCGCGCAATGCGCCCCTGACCCGTCCGCGCCCCGGCCACGCCGACTACTCGGGCATGCTCAAGTACGGCTTCGACGACGCCCGGCCCGTGCTCGAACGCGCCAGCGCACGGGAGACCGCCGCCCGCGTCGCGGTCGGCACCGTCGCGCGACAGTTCCTGAAACAGGTCCTCGGCGTCGACGTCCTGTCGCACGTCATCTCGATCGGCGCGTCCGACCCGTACGAGGGCCCGGAGCCGTCGGCGGGAGACATCGAGGCGATCGACGCCAGCCCCGTGCGGGCGTTCGACGCCGTGGCCGAGCAGTCCATGATCACCGAGATCGAAGCGGCCAAGCGCGACGGGGACACCCTCGGCGGCATCGTCGAGGTGGTCGTCCACGGCCTTCCCGTGGGACTCGGCTCGTTCGTCACCGGCGACAGCAAGCTCGACGCGCAGCTCGCCGCGGCACTCATGGGCATCCAGGCCATCAAGGGTGTCGAGGTCGGCGACGGGTTCGAGACCGCACGCCGCCGCGGCAGCGCCGCCCACGACGAGATCCTCCCCGGCCCGGACGGGATCGTCCGCACCACCAACCGCGCCGGCGGCATCGAGGGCGGCATGACCAACGGCGCCCCGCTGCGGGTGCGCGCGGCCATGAAGCCCATCTCCACGGTTCCGCGTGCCCTGGCGACGGTGGACATGTCCACCGGCGAGGGTGCGGTGGCCATCCACCAGCGCAGCGACGTCTGCGCCGTGCCGGCCGCGGGGGTCGTCGCGGAGACCATGGTGGCTCTGGTGCTCGCCCGCGCCACGCTGGAGAAGTTCGGAGGCGACTCCGTCGCCGAGACCGCCGGCAACGTGCGCCGCTACGTGGAGAACGCGCAAGCCCGTCCGCCGCGATGACCGGGCAGGCCGGAGGCCGGTCGCAGGATGCCGGGCAGGCCGGAGGCCGGTCGGGGGAGACCGGTGAGGCCGGGGAGGTTTCCGGTCCGCCGCGCGCGGTGCTGATCGGGCCACCCGGCGCCGGGAAGTCCACCATCGGCCGACGGCTGGCTCAGGCCCTGGGCACGCAGGTGTACGACACGGACGTGGCCATCGAGAAGGACACCGGCCGCACCATCCCGCAGATCTTCGCCGAGAGCGGTGAGGCGGAGTTCCGTGCCATCGAGGAGCGCATCGTGCTCGATGCGCTGCGCACGTATCCGGGCATCGTGTCCCTGGGCGGTGGGGCGATCCTGTCCTCGCGCACTCGTGCGGCGCTCCGCGGTCACACCGTCGTCTACCTCGAGATCAGTGTCGGCGAGGGCCTCCGGCGCACCGGTGCGACCAGTGCCAACGCTTCACGACCCCTCTTGGCCGGCTCGGACCCACGGGCGAAGTACCGCGAACTGATGCGTACTCGGCGACCCCTGTACCGCGAGGTGTCCACCATCCGTGTCCGCACGGACGGCCGCAGCCCCGCTCGCGTCGTCACCGCTGTGCTCGGCCGTCTCGGCGTTGCCCCCGCCGACCGCGTCCCCGCGCCGGCCGCACCACCGCAGCGGACCTCGCCGCGGCGCCGGATCCGGCGCAAGGGCGGACGTCCGATCCCCACCGATCCGGGACCGTTGCCGCGGCAGTCGGCACCACGGACCGGCCGTACCCGACCACCGCAGGATCCACCCCCAGCACAGGAGACGCTCTCGTGACAGAACCTGTTCGTATCGACGTCCGGACGGCGAACCCGTACCCCGTGATCATCGGTCGCGGTCTGCTCACCGACCTGGTGGAGCAGCTCGCGGGCACGCGCACCGTCGCGATCTTCCATCAGCCTCCGCTCGCCGAGACCGCCGAGGCCGTCCGAGCAGCACTGGCGGACAACGGGATCGACGCACACCGCATCGAGATCCCCGATGCCGAGGACGGCAAGGAACTGGCCGTCGCCGGCTTCTGTTGGGAGGTGCTCGGCCGCATCGGTCTGACGCGGAGCGACGCCGTGGTCAGCCTGGGCGGCGGCGCGGCCACCGATCTCGCCGGCTTCGTCGCGGCCACCTGGATGCGCGGCGTCCGCATCGTGCACGTGCCCACCACGCTGCTCGCCATGGTCGACGCGGCCGTGGGAGGCAAGACCGGCATCAACACCGACGCCGGGAAGAACCTCGTCGGTGCCTTCCACGAGCCTGCGGCCGTCCTGGTGGACCTGGCGACCCTCGAGACGGTGCCGCACAACGAGATCGTGGCCGGGCTCGCCGAGGTGATCAAGACCGGATTCATCGCCGACCCAGTGATTCTCGACCTCATCGAGGCGGATCCCGCTGCCGCGCTGGACCCGACGGGCGAGGTGTTGCCCGAGCTGATCCGGCGCTCCATCGAGGTGAAGGCTCGGGTCGTCGCGGCCGATCTCCGGGAGTCCGATCTTCGCGAGATCCTGAACTACGGCCACACCCTGGGACACGCGATCGAGCGCCGCGAGAAGTACAAGTGGCGCCACGGCGCCGCGGTCTCCGTCGGTCTGGTGTTCGCCGCCGAGCTCGGACGCCTCGCGGGGCGACTGTCGGACGATGTCGCCGACCGGCACCGCAGCATCCTGCAGGCGGTGGGACTGCCCGTCAGCTACGACGCGGACGCGTTCGCCCATCTGCTGTCGGGCATGCAGACGGACAAGAAGAACCGAAACGGGCTGCTGCGCTTTGTCGTGCTGGACGGACTGGCCAAGCCGGGCCGCCTCGAGGGACCGGATCCGGCGCTCCTGGCCGCCGCGTACTCCGCAGTGGCGCGTGAGGAGCCGACGACGGGGTCGTCGATCTTCCTCTGACGACGGGGTCGGTCAGGAGGAGCGGTCGCCCTTCGCGAGGTTCGGGCGCCGATCGGAGTCCCGGACCGGCGCGAAGACCTCGGTGTCGGCGTCCGACTCGCCCCGTGCGGGTGCTCCGGAGGTGACGCGGTCGCGCTCGGTCGCGTCCTCCTTCTTGCCCGGCCGCAGGTCCTCCTGCTTGTCGTCGCCGCGTCCGGCCAGCCAGCGGCCCACCGTGACGGCGATGACCGTGGGGATGAAGACGAGCAGAATCGTGAACGCCGCGCCGGAGGTGACCTCGAAGAAGAGGGAGTTGCTGCTCACCGCGAGGTTCGCCACCGCCGAGAACACCCAGCAGACGAGCCCGGCGAGAACACCGGCCACGACCGACGCCTTCAGCCACAGCATCGTGAAATCGGTCCGGCCCTCACCGTGGTCGCCGCGGCGGTGCGCGTTGATCCCGTCGATTCCGCCCCACACGACGGCCACGAGAACGACGGCGGCCAGCGTGATCATGCGCAACACGGACCCTTGCGCGGGCCAGGCGGAGACCGCCAGCGCGAGCAGCACTCGTGCCACCACATGAACCAGCGCCATCCCCACACCGCGAACCACCCACCCAGTCATGCTGCACACAGTAATCACCCCGGTCAGTCGCGTGTGCTTCTGCCCACATATCCGGGTGCGGTGTCGTCTGGCGGACCGGTGTCGCCGACCGTCGGTGACGGCGGCGGTAGGTTCGAGAGATGCCGTCCTCCGACCGCGCCGCACGGCGTGACGCCCTCCGAGAACTCGTCCGCGACCGGGAGGCCGACGCGCTCCTGGTGACCGATCTGCTCAACGTCCGCTACCTCACGGGGTTCACCGGTTCCAATGCCGCGCTGCTGCTGAGTGCGCACGACTCCGCCTCCGACGAGTCCGGCACCGTGGTGTGCACCGACGGTCGGTACGTGACGCAGGTGGGCGAGCAGGTGCCCGACCTCGCGGCGGTGATCGACCGCGCGGGCCCTGTTCGCCTGCTGCAGGACGCCGGCGGTGCGCGGGGCGGGCAGACCGTCGGATTCGAATCGCACGTCGTGTCCGTCGACGAGCATCAGGCATGGTCCGACGCCGCGTCCTCGCTCTCGCTCCAGCGCATGCCGCGACTGGTGGAGAAGCTGCGGATGATCAAGGACGAGAGCGAGATCGACGCGCTGCGACGCGCCTGCGGTGTCGCCGACGCCGCGCTGGCCGCGTTGATCGAGCGGGGTGGCATCAGCGCGGGCCGGACCGAGAAGCAGGTCGCGATCGATCTGGAGTTCCTCATGCTCGAGCTGGGAGCGCACGCCATCTCGTTCGAGACCATCGTGGCCGCGGGCGCACACTCGGCGGTGCCGCACCACCGCCCCACCGGTGCGGTGCTCGAGCAGGGTGACCTGGTGAAGCTGGACTTCGGCGCGGAGGTGGACGGGTACCACTCCGACATGACGCGTACCTACGTGCTGGGCACCCCCGCGGACTGGCAGCGCGAGCTGTACGCCCTCGTCGAACAGTCGCAGGCCGCCGGACGCGCCGCCGTCCTCCCCGGCGCCGACGTGCAGGCGGTGGACGGAGCGGCTCGCTCGGTCATCGTGGACGCGGGGCACGGGGACAAGTTCCTGCACGGACTCGGCCACGGCGTGGGACTCGAGATCCACGAAGCGCCGGGAATCGGTGCCACCGGCACCGGTACACTGCTCTGCGGTGCTGCGGTGACAGTCGAGCCCGGCGTGTACTTCTCCGGTCGCGGAGGCGTACGGATCGAGGACACGCTCATCGTTCGAGAGAACGAGCCGGAACTGCTGACGCTCACCAGCAAAGAGTTCACCGTTCTGTAGGCGAGGGCCTGCCGACCAGTGCTTGTCAGGCCCGGAGGCCGTGCGCGGCGTCCGGGTACCGAGAGACCGAGACGACAGTCGACGAGGAGACGCGAAGCAAGTGGCTTCCACCAGTGATTTCAAGAACGGACTCGTTCTCAACATCGAGAACCAGTTGTGGTCCATCATCGAGTTCCAGCACGTCAAGCCTGGTAAGGGACCGGCCTTCGTGCGCACCAAGCTCAAGAACGTCACGTCGGGCAAGGTCGTCGACAAGACCTTCAACGCGGGCGTCAAGGTCGAGACCGCGACGGTCGACCGACGCGACATGACGTACCTCTACCACGACGGTTCGGACTACGTCTTCATGGACGGCGACACCTTCGACCAGATCTCCGTCGCCGAGGCGACCATCGGCGAGGTCTCGCGCTTCCTGCTCGAGAACATGAAGGTCCAGGTGGCGATGCACGAGGGTCTGCCGCTGTACGTCGAGTTGCCGGTCACGGTCGAGCTGATCGTCCAGCACACCGATCCGGGTCTGCAGGGCGACCGCTCCACCGGTGGCACCAAGCCGGCGACCCTCGAGACGGGTGCCGAGATCAACGTGCCGCTCTTCATCAACACCGGCGACAAGCTCAAGGTGGACTCCCGCGACGGCAACTACCTCGGGCGCGTGAATTCCTGAGTGAGCGAGCCTTCCAAGAACCCTGCCGCACCGGGAAAGCCGGCGGCGAAGAAGCTCGGAGCACGGCACAAGGCGCGTAAGCGCGCCGTCGACTTCCTCTTCGAGGCCGAGGCTCGGGATCTCGATCCCGTGGTGCTCGCGACCGAGCGCGGCGAGCTGTCCGCTCACGAGGAGACGGTGGCGCCGGTCAACGCGTACACCACGACTCTCGTGACCGGAGTGGCCGAGAACCTCGACCGCGTCGACTCGGTCATCGGGGATCACCTGCACCAGTGGACTCTCGATCGTCTCCCCGCCGTCGACCGCGCGATCCTGCGCGTCGCGGTGTGGGAACTGCTGAACGCGGTCGACGTCCCGCCGGTGGTGGCCGTCGACGAGGCGGTCGAGCTGGCCAAGCAACTCTCCACCGACGACTCGCCGTCCTTCGTCAACGGGGTGCTGGGCCAGATCGTGCTCGTCGCACCCCAGGTGCGCGCCGCCGCGGCGGCGCGTCCGGCGGCGCAGAGCCGGCCCGTGACGGAGAACACCGCCGACGACGCCGTACCGCCCGCCTCGAGCTGAGTTCGAGCCCGGCGTGGTTGGTATAGTCACCGCGTCAGACATCCTTTAACGATCCGTCCAGTGAGGCGGAGAAGGAGGTCACCTGTTCTCGTGTCCTCAGACGAGCCCGGTACCCCCGGTCCAGCAGGCCAGTCCCGCGAGCTGTTGTCGTCGGCGGACGTCGGCCGCACCATCGCCCGGATGGCCCACCAGATCATCGAGAAGACCGCGTTCGGCTCGGCCGACGCCGCTCCGCTGGTTCTCGTGGGTATCCCCACTCGCGGTTCCACTCTCGCCACGCGCCTCGCGGACCGGATCGAGGAGTACTCCGGACTCCGCCCGCCGGTCGGCTCTCTCGACATCACGCTCTACCGCGACGATCTGCGCAGCAAGCCCCATCGCGCGCTCGAGCGCACCTCGATGCCCGACACCGGTGTGGACGGCGCTCTCGTCGTGATCGTCGACGACGTGCTGTTCTCCGGCCGATCGGTGCGCGCCGCGCTCGACGCTCTCCGCGATCTCGGGCGTCCGCGGGCCGTGCAGCTCGCAGTGCTCATCGACCGCGGCCACCGCGAACTCCCGCTCCGCGCGGACTACGTGGGCAAGAACGTGCCGACCGCGCGCACCGAGGACGTCTCGGTGCTGCTCGACGAGCACGACGGTCGAGACGGGGTGGAGCTCTCGTGAGTGCCCGGCACCTGCTGTCGACGATGGACCTGAGTCGCGACGACGCCACCGACATCCTGGACGAGGCGGAGCGCTTCGAGCAGGCGCTGCTCGGCCGCGACGTGCGCAAACTCCCCACCTTGCGTGGCAAGACGGTCATGACCGTCTTCTACGAGAACTCGACGCGCACCCGAGTGTCGTTCGAGGTCGCGGGCAAGTGGATGAGCGCGGACGTCATCAACGTCAGCGCGAGCAGCTCCTCCGCGTCGAAGGGTGAGTCGCTGCGCGACACCGCCCTCACGCTGCGAGCGGCCGGCGCGGACGCCCTGATCGTGCGGCACCCCGCGTCCGGTGCGGCGCACCGCATCGCCCAGTGGACGGCCCTGCCCGACGGATCGGGTCCGGCCGTGATCAACGCCGGCGACGGCACGCACGAGCATCCCACCCAGGCTCTGCTCGACGCGCTGACGCTGCGCCAGCGTCTCGGCGGAATCGAGGGCCGCCGCATCGCCATCGTCGGTGACGTCCTGCACAGCCGCGTCGCCCGGTCCAACGCGTTCCTGCTGGCCACGCTCGGTGCCGAGGTGGTGGTCGTCGCGCCGCGCACGCTGCTGCCGGTCGGCATCGAGACGTGGCCTGTCACCGTGGCACCGTCGCTCGACTCCGAGCTGCCGGCGCTCGACGCCGTCATGATGCTGCGCGTCCAGGCCGAACGCATGAACGGTGGCTTCTTCCCGTCGGCGCGGGAGTACTCCATCGGATACGGGTTGTCGCAGAAGCGGTTCGATCTGCTCCCCGACCACGCGGTGGTGCTGCACCCCGGTCCGATGCTCCGCGGCATGGAGATCGGCTTCTCGGTCGCCGACGCACCCGAGACCGCCGTCCTGCACCAAGTCCAGAATGGAGTGCACGTGCGTATGGCAGTGCTGTTCCGCCTGCTCATCGGGTCCGAGCCGACCACGGGACTCGCGCGATGAGCGGGACCGTGGTGCTGCGCTCGGTGCGCCCCTACGGCGAGGGTGATCCCGTGGACGTGGTGGTGTCGGGCGGCGTCATCGACGCGATCGGCGCGGACGTCACCGTTCCCGAGGGTGCCGAGATCGTGGACGGTGCCGGTGGCGTTCTGTTGCCCGGCTTCGTCGATCTGCACACTCATGTCCGGGAGCCGGGCCGCGAGGACACCGAGACCATCGAGACGGGTTCCGCCGCAGCAGCTCTCGGCGGATACACCGCCGTCTTCGCGATGGCGAACACCTCTCCGGTCGCGGACTCCGTGGTGGTCACCGACCACGTGTGGCGTCGCGGCCAGGAGGTCGGGCTGGTCGACGTCCACCCCGTCGGCGCCGTCACCGTGGGCCTGCAGGGCAAGGCCCTGGCGGAGATGGCCACCATGAACGCCGGTGTCGGTGCGGTCCGGATGTTCTCGGACGACGGTCACTGCGTCGCCGACCCACTGCTGATGCGCCGTGCCCTCGAGTACGCGGCCGGCCTGGGAGTGCTCATCGCGCAGCACGCCGAGGAGCCGCGGCTCACCGAAGGTGCCGTCGCCCACGAGGGTCCGACCGCGGCGCGCCTGGGTCTCACCGGATGGCCCCGGTCCGCGGAGGAGTCCATCGTCGCCCGCGACGCGATCCTCGCGCGGGACGCGCGCAGCCGCGTCCACATCTGCCACGCCTCCACCGCCGGCACCGTGGAGCTCCTCGACTGGGCGAAGAAGCAGGGCATCGCCATCACGGCCGAGGTGACACCGCACCATCTGTTCCTGGACGACTCGCGTCTCGAGACCTACGACGCCGTGAACAAGGTGAACCCGCCGCTGCGGGAGGCCTCCGACGTCCAGGCACTCCGCGCGGCGTTGGCCTCGGGTGTCGTGGACTGCGTGGCCACCGATCACGCGCCGCACGCCGAGCAGGACAAGTGCTGCGAGTTCTCGCAGGCCCGGCCCGGCATGCTCGGCCTCGAGACCGCCCTGTCGGTGATCGTCACGACCATGGTGGAGACCGGTCTGCTCGACTGGCGCGGCGTCGCACGGGTCATGAGCGAGCGACCGGCGGAGATCGTCGGGCTCACCGACCAGGGTCGGCCCATCGCGGTCGGAGAGCCCGCCAACCTGACGATCGTCGACCCGGACGTCCGGTGGACCGTCGTCCCGAGGGATCTGGCCTCGCTGTCCGCCAACACCCCGTACGAGTCGCTCGAGCTGCCCGCGAAGGTCACCGCGACGCTGCTGCGCGGACGGATCACCAGCCGCGACGGAGTCGCGGCCGCGCCATCGGGAGGGATGAACTAGATGGACAGAGTGCTGTTGGTGGTCGGCTTCCTCGTGTTCTGGGTCGCCATGATCGGCCTGATCATCTGGGGCTGGAAGAACCGTCAGAAGCGTCAGGCCGACGCGATCGGAACCCTCCCGGCCGTGCCGGAGCAGCTCGGCGCCGTCGTCACCCCGGCCTGCACAGGTCTGTACGTGGGATCGACGTTGGCCCCGAGCTGGCAGAACCGGATCGCCGTGGGCGACATGGGCCATCGCGCCACCGGAACGCTGACGCGCTACGAGACGGGCATCCTGCTCGAGCGCACGGGGGAGTCCGACATCTGGATGCCCGCCGACTCGCTCCGCGCCGTGCGGACCGAGCGTGGCCTCGCCGGCAAGGTCATGACCAGGGACGGCCTGCTGGTCGTCCGCTGGGAACTGCCCACCGGCACCGAGATCGACACCGGCTTCCGAGCCGATGACAAGACGGTCTACCCGCAGTGGGTGGACGACACGAGCAGTGACGAGAAGGAGACCGCGTGAGCACCCAGGACGCCGCGGCACTGGTCCTCGAGGACGGGCGCATCTTCCGTGGCACCGCGTTCGGAGCCCGGGGTTCGACCCTGGGCGAGGCGGTGTTCTGCACCGGCATGACCGGCTACCAGGAGACGCTGACCGATCCGAGCTACCACCGCCAGATCGTGGTGGCCACGGCCCCTCAGATCGGCAACACCGGCTGGAACGGTGAGGACAACGAGTCCGTCGGACGCACCGGCGACGCCGACGACTCCCGTATGTGGGTCGCCGGGTTCGCCGTCCGCGACCCCAGCCGCCGCAGCTCGAGCTGGCGCTCGACCGGCACCCTGGGTGAGGAGATGGCGCGGCAGGACGTCGTCGGCATCGCCGAGATCGACACCCGCGCGCTGGTGCGGCACCTGCGCACCCGCGGGTCGATGAAGGCCGGCATCTTCTCCGGCGAGGCCCTCACCGACGTCGACGCGCTGATCGAGACCGTGCGCAGCCAGCCGAGCATGGTGGGTGCGGATCTGGCGGGCGAGGTGAGCACGACCGAGGGGTACACGGTCGACCCCGAGGGCGAGCCCCGGTACTCGGTCGTCGCGGTCGACCTCGGCATCAAGTCGAACACGCCGCGCATGTTCGCGCAGCGGGGAATCCGGGTCCACGTGGTCCCGGCGAACGCCGACATCGACCAGGTGCGGGCACTCGGCGCGGACGGCGTGTTCCTGTCCAACGGACCGGGCGACCCGGCCACCGCAGACTCGGTGGTGCGGCTGACCGAGCAGGTGCTCGGCGACGGCACCCCGCTGTTCGGCATCTGCTTCGGCAACCAGATCCTCGGCCGTGCACTCGGCCGCTCCACCTACAAGATGACCTTCGGTCACCGGGGCATGAACATCCCGGTGATCGAACACGGCACGGGCCGCATCTCCATCACGGCCCAGAACCACGGGTTCGCGCTCGAGGGCGAGGCCGGCGAGGAGTTCGACACCCCCTTCGGCCGGGCGATCGTCAGCCACACGTGCGCGAACGACGGCACCGTCGAAGGTGTCCGCCTGCTCGACGACTCGGCGTTCTCGGTGCAGTACCACCCCGAGGCCGCGGCCGGTCCGCACGACGCCGAGTACCTCTTCGACCGTTTCCTGCAGCTCCTCGACAAGAAAGCCGGCCAGTAATGCCACGGCGCACAGACCTCCAGCACATCCTGGTCATCGGATCCGGACCGATCGTCATCGGTCAGGCATGCGAGTTCGACTACTCCGGAACGCAGGCCTGCCGTGTGCTCCGCGAGGAAGGCCTGCGGGTCAGCCTCGTGAACTCGAACCCGGCGACGATCATGACGGACCCCGAGTTCGCGGACTCCACCTACGTCGAACCCATCACGGCGGAGTTCGTCGAGAAAGTCATCGCGAAGGAGAAGGCCGAGGGCCATCCCATCGATGCGGTGCTCGCCACCCTCGGCGGCCAGACGGCGCTCAACTGCGCGGTGGCGCTGCACGAGCAGGGGATCCTCGAGAAGTACGACGTCGAGCTCATCGGAGCCGACTTCGAGGCGATCCAGCGCGGTGAGGATCGCCAGAAGTTCAAGGACATCGTCGCGAAGGTCGGCGGCGAGAGTGCCCGGTCGCGTGTCTGTTACACGATGGCCGAGGTGCACGACACCGTTGCCGAACTCGGCCTGCCCGTCGTCATCCGGCCCAGCTTCACCATGGGCGGGCTCGGCTCCGGCATGGCGTACACGACCGAGGATCTCGAGCGTCTCGCCGGCGGCGGACTGGCCGCGTCGCCGTCTGCGAACGTGCTCATCGAGGAGTCCATCTACGGATGGAAGGAGTACGAGCTCGAGCTGATGCGCGACAACCGCGACAACGTGGTGATCGTGTGTTCGATCGAGAACGTCGACCCGATGGGTGTGCACACGGGCGACTCCATGACGGTCGCTCCGGCGATGACGCTCACCGACCGCGAGTACCAGAAGATGCGCGATCTGGGCATCGCCATCCTCCGCGAGGTCGGCGTCGACACGGGCGGATGCAACATCCAGTTCGCGATCGATCCGAAGGACGGTCGTCTGATCGTCATCGAGATGAACCCGCGCGTCTCGCGGTCGAGTGCACTCGCCTCGAAGGCGACGGGATTCCCGATCGCCAAGATCGCGGCGAAGCTCGCGGTGGGGTACAGCCTCGACGAGATCGTCAACGACATCACGGGCGAGACACCGGCCTGTTTCGAGCCGACGTTGGACTACGTCGTCGTCAAGGCGCCGCGCTTCGCGTTCGAGAAGTTCCCGGGGGCCGACGCCACCCTCACGACGACGATGAAGTCGGTCGGCGAGGCGATGAGCCTGGGCCGCAACTTCACCGAGGCGCTCGGCAAGGTGCTGCGGTCGCTCGAGACCAAGGCCACCGGATTCTGGACCACGTCGGACGAGGTGCTGGCGGGGGACCGGGCGCACGATCTGCAGGCGGTGCTGGCCGACCTGAAGGTTCCCACCGAGGGACGCATCTACGACGCCGAGTTGGCACTGCGCCTCGGCGGCACCGTCGAGGAGGTCGCCGCCGCGTCCGGTATCGACCCGTGGTTCATCGACGAGATCGCCGGTCTGGTGGAACTGCGGACCCGGCTGCTCGACGCTCCCGTCCTCGACGAGAACCTGCTGCGTCGGGCGAAGCACTCGGGCCTGTCCGATCGGCAGATCGCGGCACTGCGTCCCGAGCTCGCGGGGGAGGACGGGGTGCGCTCGCTGCGCCACCGGCTGGGAGTGCGGCCCGTGTTCAAGACCGTCGACACGTGCGCCGCGGAGTTCGAGGCGAAGACGCCGTACCACTACTCCACCTACGAGCTCGATCCCGGCGCGGAGACCGAGGTGGCCCCGCAGACCACGCTCGGCAAGGTGCTCATCCTGGGCTCCGGTCCCAACCGCATCGGCCAGGGCATCGAGTTCGACTACTCGTGCGTGCACGCGGCCACGACGCTCTCGGCCGCCGGCTACGAGACCGTGATGGTGAACTGCAACCCCGAGACCGTCTCCACCGACTACGACACGGCGGATCGTCTGTACTTCGAGCCGCTCACGTTCGAGGACGTGCTCGAGGTGTACCTGGCGGAGAAGGAGTCGGGCGAAGGTGGACCAGGTGTCGTCGGTGTCCTCTGCCAGCTCGGTGGGCAGACGCCGCTCGGTCTCGCGCAGCGACTGCAGGACGCCGGTGTGCCGATCGTCGGCACGTCGCCCGAGGCGATCGACCTGGCGGAGGACCGCAAGGAGTTCGGTGAGGTGCTTGTCGCCGCCGGTCTGCCCGCGCCGAAGTTCGGCACGGCCACCACGTTCGACGGCGCGAAGCGCATCGCGAGCGAGATCGGCTACCCCGTGCTCGTGCGTCCGTCGTACGTGCTGGGCGGACGCGGCATGGAGATCGTCTACGACGAGGCGTCGCTGGACGACTACATCTCCCGCGCCACCGAGCTCACGCCGGAGCACCCCGTGCTGGTGGACCGGTTCCTCGAGGACGCGATCGAGATCGACGTCGACGCCCTGTGCGACGGCACCGAGGTCTACCTCGGCGGCGTCATGGAGCACATCGAGGAGGCGGGCATCCACTCCGGCGACTCCGCGTGCGCGCTGCCCCCGATCACGCTCGGCCGCACCGACATCGACGCGGTCCGCCGATCGACGGAGGCGCTCGCGTTCGGGATCGGGGTCCGCGGGCTGCTCAACGTGCAGTACGCCCTCAAGGACGACGTGCTCTACGTGCTCGAGGCCAACCCTCGTGCGAGCCGCACGGTGCCCTTCGTCTCCAAGGCCACGGCGGTGCCGCTCGCGAAGGCCGCGGCCCGGATCGCTCTGGGCGCGACCATCGCGGAGTTGCGGGCGGACGGCGTGTTGCCGCCCACCGGTGACGGCGGGCACGCTGCCTTCGATGCACCGGTCGCGGTCAAGGAGGCCGTGCTGCCCTTCAACCGGTTCCGCAAGGCGGACGGCAGTGGCGTCGACACCCTCCTGAGCCCCGAGATGAAGTCGACCGGCGAGGTCATGGGAATCGACGCGGACTTCGGTACCGCGTTCGCGAAGAGCCAGACCGCCGCGTACGGCTCGCTGCCGACGACGGGGTCGATCTTCGTGTCCATCGCGAACCGCGACAAGCGGTCGATGGTGTTCCCGGTCAAGCGGCTCGCCGATCTGGGCTTCCGCATCCTCGCGACCGAGGGAACGGCGGAGATGCTGCGCCGCAACGGCATCAGCAGCGACGTGGTGCGCAAGCACTCCGACGTGCTCGAGGACGGTGAGCGGACCATCGTGGACCTGATCCGCGAGGGGGAGGTCGACATGGTGTTCAACACACCGTTCGGCAACTCCGGCCCGCGGGTCGACGGGTACGAGATCCGCAGCGCCGCGGTGGCGCGCAACATCCCGTGCATCACCACCGTGCAGGGTGCCGCGGCCGCGGTGCAGGGGATCGAGGCGAGCATCCGCGGCGACATCGGGGTGCAGTCGCTCCAGGATCTGCACAGCTCGCTGACGACGTACCTGCGAGCGGGCACCGGGCCGACGGCCACGACCGACCCGGTCACCCCTCGGTGACCGGTAGTCCGGAGGCCGGGGTGTGGCGCAGGAAGCTGACCGCGGCCGTCCGGTCGCGGGGACGCCTGTGTGTCGGCATCGATCCGCACTCCGCGATCCTCGCGTCGTGGGGCCTCGACGACACCGTGGCGGGCCTCGACCGCTTCGCGCGGCTCTGCGTCGAGGCGTTCGCGTCGGACATCGGGGTGGTCAAGCCGCAGGTGGCGTTCTTCGAGCGCTTCGGGTCCGGTGGACTCGCCGTGCTCGAGCGGACCATCGCCGATCTGCGTGCGGCGGGCGTGCTCGTCGTCGCGGACGCGAAGCGTGGGGACATCGGGTCCACGTCGGAGGCGTACGCCCGGGCGTGGCTGGACCCGTCCTCACCACTCGCCTCGGACGCCGTGACGGTCTCGCCCTACCTCGGGGTGGGTGCGCTGACGCCGTTCGTCGAGCAGGCGACTGAGCACGGCTGCGGCCTGTTCGTGCTCGCACGCACGTCGAATCCCGAGGGCGCGGCGCTGCAACAGGCGGTCACCGCCACCGGTGCGAGCGTCGCGCAGGCCGTGGTCGACGAGGCCGCGGCGGTCAACACGCGGGCGAACGACGACGTCATGGGTCTCGTGGTGGGTGCGACACGCGGACACGGGCTCGATCTGCGGACGTTCTCGGGGCCGATCCTCGCGCCCGGACTCGGCGCCCAGGGTGCCACCGCGCTGGACCTGCCCTCCCTGTTCCAGGGTTCGTCAGAGTTGTTGCTGCCCAACTCTTCCCGCGACGTCCTGCGACACGGTCCGGACGTGGCCGCTCTACGGGGAGCGGCGATCGTCGCTCGCGACACCGTCGAGCACGCCCTCGCATAGACCACCATCGCGGCGACACGGCGGCGGGGGGCAAGTTCGCAATCGGCGCCCTGCCCGGGTACGGTCGCTATCGCCGCTGGTCAATCCGGTGGCAGTGACTGGATGTACCAGAACGGCCGGCTCGCGCACATCGCGTGACGCGAGTACGGAATGCACTTCTCGACAGAGATTCACCGATGAGACGGAGGAACCGTGGCCCTTCCCCAGTTGACCGATGAGCAGCGCGCTGCTGCCTTGGAGAAGGCGGCACAAGCTCGTCGTGTCCGGGCTGAGCTCAAGGAACGCCTCAAGCGCGGCGGAACCGACCTCAAGCAGGTCCTCAAGGACGCCGAAGAGGACGAGATCCTCGGCAAGATGAAGGTGTCCGCACTGCTCGAGGCTCTGCCCAAGGTCGGCAAGGTCAAGGCTCAGGAGATCATGACCGAGCTGGAGATCGCACCCACCCGCCGCCTGCGCGGACTGGGCGATCGTCAGCGCAAGGCGCTTCTCGCCAGGTTCGACTTCGAGGCCTGACAGCGACGTGTCGACCGACAACGAGTCGACGGCAGTGTCGAGCGAGGACTCCTCGCTCAGGAAGGGCCGGCTGGTGGTACTGGCCGGCCCTTCCGCCGTCGGTAAGTCCAGTGTGGTCGCGAAGGTGCGTCAGCAGCTTCCCGATCTGTACTTCAGCGTGTCGGCGACGACGCGCGATCCCCGCCCCGGCGAGGTGCACGGACAGGACTACCGGTTCGTGGACGCAGCGGAGTTCGATCGCATGATCGAGGCCGGTGATCTCCTCGAATGGGCGGAGATCCACCGTGGCCTGCACCGCAGCGGTACGCCCGCCGAGCCCGTGCGTCGCGCGCTCGCCGCCGGTGAGCCGGTTCTCCTCGAGGTGGATCTGCAGGGTGCGCGCGCGGTCCGTGCCGCCGCCCCGGAGGCTCTGCTCGTGTTTCTCGCGCCGCCCTCCTGGGACGTGCTGGTGGGTCGGCTCACCGGCCGCGGCACCGAACCGCAGGACGTCATCGAGCGTCGGCTCGAGACCGCGCGCGAGGAACTGGCGGCCTCCGACGAGTTCGACACGGTCATCGTGAACGACGATGTCGACCGAGCGTGCGCGGAGTTGGTATCCTTGTTGGTCGGTGGCGTCCCGAACGGTGAGTTCGGGACCGCGTGACCGCACAGGTAACACCAGTTTTCTCTTCCGAGGCATCCGCCCCGGTGAATCTTCAGGAGCATTTGTGAGTAGTCCCTTGGCGAACGTGTCCGATTCCTTCTCCCGTATCGACGTGGCGACGTACGACACCCCGCTGGGCATCACCAACCCGCCCATCGACGAGCTGCTGGACCGGACGTCGTCGAAGTACGCGCTGGTCATCTACGCCGCCAAGCGCGCGCGTCAGATCAACGACTACTACAACCAGCTCGGTGACGGCATCCTCGAGTACGTCGGCCCCCTCGTCGAACCGGGTCTGCAGGAGAAGCCGCTGTCCATCGCCATGCGCGAGATCCACGCCGACCTTCTCGAGCACGTCGAAGGGGAGTGAGTTCCCTGTCTCCCTCGGACACGACGACACGGCGTCACGTCGTGGTCGGTGTCGGGGGAGGGATCGCCGCGTACAAGGCGTGCGGGCTGATCCGCCACTTCACCGAGGCGGGTGACGACGTCCGCGTCGTCCCCACCGAGTCGGCGCTGCAGTTCGTCGGCCGGGCGACCTTCGAGGCGTTGTCGGGCAACCCGGTGCACACCGGAGTGTTCGCCGACGTGCCGGAGGTACCGCACGTCCGCCTCGGCCAGAACGCCGATCTCGTCGTCGTCGCCCCGGCCACGGCCGACCTGCTGTCGCGGGCCGCTGCCGGACGCGCCGACGACCTGTTGACGGCGACGTTGCTCACCGCGCGGTGCCCGATCGTGTTCGCGCCGGCCATGCACACCGAGATGTGGGACCACCCCGCGACCGTCGAGAACGTCGCGACGTTGCGCCGACGCGGTGTCACGGTGATCGAGCCGGCCTCGGGTCGGCTCACCGGCAAGGACACCGGAGCGGGCCGTCTGCCCGAGCCGGACGAGATCGCCGGCATCGCCGAGCTGCTGCTCGAGCGACCTGATGCGCTGCCTCGTGACCTCGAGGGGCGGCGCGTCGTCGTCTCCGCCGGCGGCACGCGCGAGCCGTTGGACCCGGTGCGGTTCCTCGGCAACCGCAGCTCGGGCAAGCAGGGTTATGCGCTCGCGCGGGTCGCCGCCCAGCGCGGTGCCGACGTGCTGCTGATCTCCGGCTACACCAGCGACCTGTCCGCTCCTGCCGGTGTCCGCGTCGAGACGGTCCGCACCGCCGAGGACATGCGCACCGCGGTCACGGCCGCCGCCGTCGGTGCCGACGCCGTGATCATGGCCGCCGCCGTCGCCGATTTCCGGCCGACGACGCTCGCCACCAGCAAGATCAAGAAGGGTGCCGACGAGCCGGACACCATCCCGCTCACGCGCAACGCCGACATCCTGGCCGGCCTCGTCGCGGTACGCGATGCCGGTGACCTGGCCGCCGACGCCGCGATCGTCGGCTTCGCGGCCGAGACCGGCGACCAGCACGGCGACGTGCTGACGCACGCCCGCGCCAAGCTGGCACGCAAGAAGTGCGACCTCCTGGTTGTGAATGCGGTCGGTGAGGGTAAAGCATTCGAGATGGACGACAACGACGGCTGGATCCTGTCCGCGGACGGGACCGAGCTGGCGCTCGAACACGGATCGAAGGCGCTCATGTCGTCTCGTGTGATCGATGCGTTGGTGCCCCTGTTGCGCGTGCGTCAACCGTCACCGACGTCGCAGGAGTGTACGAGCGCCGACGACTCGCGGTGACCCGCAGTACTCGAGACGTCGGTGGCTCCGTCTATCGTCGACTGGCGTCTCGGGGAGCGGTTCGATCATGTCGACACATTCATGCGTGTACGAGAGGAAACATCTGTGAGCACGTCCGCCAGTCGGCTCTTCACCAGCGAGTCCGTCACCGAGGGTCATCCCGACAAGATCTGTGACGCCATCAGCGACTCCATCCTGGATGCGCTCCTGACCGACGATCCGCGCGCACGCGTCGCCGTCGAGACCCTGGTGACCACCGGGCAGGTTCACGTCGCCGGTGAGGTCAACACCACCGCGTACGCCGACATCCCGCACATCGTGCGCGAGAAGGTACTCGAGATCGGCTACGACTCGTCGGCCAAGGGCTTCGACGGCAACTCCTGTGGGGTCAACGTCGCCATCGGCGCGCAGTCGCCCGAGATCGCCCAGGGCGTCGACAACTCGCACGAGTCCCGCGTCGAGGGTCTGACCGACGACGAGATCGACCGTCAGGGTGCGGGCGACCAGGGCCTGATGTTCGGCTACGCCATCAAGGACACGCCCGAGCTCATGCCGCTGCCGATCGCACTGGCGCACCGGCTGTCGCGTCGCCTCACCGAGGTGCGCAAGACCGAAGTGCTGCCGTACCTGCGTCCCGACGGCAAGACCCAGGTCACCATCGAGTACGAGGGCAACAAGGCCGTTCGCCTCGACACCGTGGTCATCTCCACCCAGCACGCGGCCGACATCGATCTCGACAACATGCTGACCCCGGACATCCGGACCCATGTCCTCGAGGCCGTACTGGCCGAGCTCGGGCACGACTCGCTCGACACCTCGTCGGTACGCCTGCTCGTCAACCCCACCGGCAAGTTCGTCCTCGGCGGGCCGATGGGCGACGCCGGCCTGACCGGTCGCAAGATCATCGTCGACACCTACGGCGGCTGGGCCCGCCACGGCGGCGGCGCGTTCTCGGGCAAGGATCCGTCGAAGGTCGACCGCAGCGCCGCGTACGCGATGCGGTGGGTGGCCAAGAACGTCGTGGCCGCAGACCTCGCAGAACGAGTCGAGGTGCAGGTCGCCTACGCCATCGGCAAGGCCGCTCCCGTCGGTCTCTTCGTCGAGACGTTCGGATCCGAGAACGTGGATCCGCTCAAGATCCAGTCCGCCATCACCGACGTGTTCGACCTGCGTCCCGGCGCGATCATCCGCGATCTGGACCTGCTGCGTCCGATCTACGCGCCCACCGCGGCGTACGGCCACTTCGGCCGCACGGACATCGATCTGCCCTGGGAGAACACCGACCGTGCCGAGAAGTTGCGGTCCGCCGCAGGTCTGTGACGTCTCGCTCCACTTCGTGATCATCGTCTGAAAGGGGTCGGTCGGTGAGTGCCACCGCATCCGGTGTGCGCTCACCGGCCCCCACCCGGCCCATTGCCCGCGTGCTTCCCATGCTCGCGTTGTCCCACCTCGATCGCGATTTCGACTACGTCGTCCCCGCCGAACTCGATGCCGTGGCGCAACCCGGTGTGCGTGTCCGCGTCCGCTTCGCCGGGCGGCTGGTCGACGGGTTCCTGCTCGCCCGCCTCGACACCAGCGACCATCCGGGGAAGCTCGGCTTCCTCGACAAGGTGGTCTCCGCCGAGCCGGTGCTCGGCCCCGAACTGCTCGGTCTCGTCGACGCCGTCGCGACGCGCTACGCCGGCACCCGTCCGGACGTTCTTCGTCTCGCTGTCCCACCCCGACACGCGCGGGTGGAGAACGAATCTCTCGCCTCCGGTGCGCAGTCGATCCCCCTCCTTCGCCGGGACGAGTGGTCCGCGTACCGGCACGGCGCCGAGTTCCTCGACGCGCTCGGCGGCGGTCGGGCGCCGCGGGCGGTCTGGCAGGCGTTGCCGGGGGAGGACTGGGCCGCCCGGCTCGCCGACCTGGCAGCCGTGGCCGTGTCGTCGGGACGGGGAGCCGTTCTCGTCGTCCCGGACCAGCGCGATCTCGATCGCGTGGACACGGCCTGCCGAGCCGTCCTCGACGACGACGCGGTGGTCGCGCTCGCCGCGGGGCTCGGTCCCGCCGAACGCTACCGACGGTGGCTCGCCGCCGCTCGTGGCCGCGCTCGTGTCGTGATCGGCACGCGCAGCGCCGTCTTCGCCCCGGTGCACGACCCGGGATTGGTGGTGGTCTGGGACGACGGCGACGACTCGTTGTCGGAGCCGCGTGCGCCGTACCCCCATGCCCGCGAGGTCGCGTTGCTGCGTGCACACCGAGCCGGTTGCGCCGCCGTGGTGGGCGGTTTCTCCCGGACGGCGGAGGCACAGGCTCTGGTCGAGACGGGGTGGGCGCACGATCTCGTGGCCACCCGTGACACCGTCCGCGGGCGCGTTCCACGGGTCACCGCTCTCGCGGACAGCGACCACGCGCTCGCCCGCGACCCCGGAGCGCGCGCGGCGCGACTCCCGGCGATCGCCTTCGCGGCGGCCCGAGCGTCGCTCACCGCCGGGCACCCCGTGCTGGTCCAGGTCCCGCGGCGCGGGTACGTGCCCTCCCTCGCCTGCTCCAAGTGCAGGACGCCCGCCCGGTGCCGACGGTGCCACGGACCCCTGGCGCTGCCGTCCGCGCCCGGTGCCGACGGCGCGGGCAGCCCCACGTGCAAGTGGTGCGGCACCGCCGACCCGTCGTACTCGTGCCCCACGTGCGGTTCACGAGTACTGCGCGCCGTCGTGGTCGGCGCAGGACGGACCGCCGAGGAGCTGGGCCGGGCGTTCAGCGGCGTCACCGTGCGACAGTCCGGCGGTACCTCGGTGCTCGACACGGTGCCGGCCGGCCCGGCCATCGTCGTGTCCACCGTGGGCGCCGAACCCGTCGCGGACGGCGGCTACGGTGCCGCGCTGCTGCTGGACGGGTGGGCGCTGCTGGGTCGAGCGGATCTGCGCGCCGCAGAGCAGACCCTTCGCCGCTGGATGGCCGCCGCCACCCTCGTGCGCCCGTCGGCCGAGGGCGGTGAGGTGGTCGTGGTCGCGGATTCGGGACTGCCCACCGTGCAGGCATTGGTGCGGTGGGACCCCGTCGGACACGCGCGCACCGAACTCTCCGAACGCACCGAGGTCGGGTTTCCACCCGCGGTGCACATCGCCGCCGTGGACGGCACCACCGAATCGCTGCGCGCCCTGATGGAATCGGCGCGGCTCCCGGACGACGCCGTCACGCTGGGACCCGTGGACCTGCCACCCGGCGAGCGGCTGCCGTTCGGCAGCGAGATCGACGCCGACTCGTCCGCGCCCGTCGAGCGGATGCTGGTCCGCGTCCCGCGATCGTCCGGTGCCGCCCTCTCCCGCGCACTCGGTGAGGCACGGGCCGTGGTGGGGGCGAAGAAGACCGCGTCGGCGCTGCGAATCCAGGTCGACCCGCTCCGCATAGGGTGAACGGCGTGCGCCTCGTCTTCGCCGGTACTCCCGACCCCGCTCTCCCGTCGCTGCGGCGACTGCTCGACTCCTCCCGTCACGAGGTGGTCGGTGTGCTCACCCGACCCGACACGGTGGCCGGTCGAGGGCGCAAGGTCGTGCGATCGCCCGTTGCGATGCTGGCCGACGAGCACGGCATCCCGGTGCTGCAGCCCGCGAAGCCGTCCGACCCCGAGGCGATGGCCGCGCTCCGCGATCTGGAACCGGACTGTTGTCCCGTCGTCGCCTACGGCGCGCTGCTGCCACAGCCCGTGCTCGACATTCCGCGACACGGCTGGATCAATCTGCACTTCTCCCTGCTGCCGGCCTGGCGTGGGGCCGCGCCGGTGCAGGCCGCGATCGCCGCGGGTGACGAGGTCACCGGCGCGTCGACGTTCCTCCTCGAGCAGGGGCTGGACACCGGTCCGGTGTACGGCGTCGTGACCGAGAGGGTGCGCCCCACGGACACCGCCGGAGATCTGTTGACCCGGCTCGCGGACAGCGGGAGCCAGTTGCTCGCGTCCACCCTCGACGGGATCGACGACGGTGCACTGCAGGCGGTTCCGCAGTCGAGCGACGGCGTGTCACACGCGCCCAAGGTGACCGTGGAATCGGCCCGCATCGACTTCGGTCGCCCGGCGCACCTGATCGACCGGCACGTCCGGAGTGTGACACCGGCACCCGGAGCGTGGACCGAGATCGGCGACGTCCGCGTCAAGATCGGTCCGGTGACGATCACCGACGAGGAGCTCGAACCCGGGCTCGTCGAGGTACGGAAGAAGGCGGTCCTGGTGGGTACCGCGACGACGGCCGTGTCGCTCGGGCTCGTGCAGCCGCACGGCAAGAAGCAGATGGCAGCGACCGACTGGGCGCGCGGCGCCCGCGATGTGAACGGAGCGACTGCACGATGAGCGGTGAGCAGACACCGGGGTCCGGCGGTCCTCGTAAGCGTGGCGGGAAGGCCGCCGGGAAGGCCGGCGGCCGGCCGGATGGCGGGAAGGCCGGAGGCCGGCCGGCGGTGGCCGGGGGTTCGAGCAAGGCCGGTGGTCGGTCCGGGAATTCGCGTCCGAAGCAGCCGGGTCGCCCGAATCCTGCCGAGGCGGGATTGGACCCCGCACGGATCGCGGCACGGGACGTCCTGCGCGCGGTGCGGGAACGTGACGCGTACGCGAACCTGGTGCTTCCGGGTCTGCTCCGGGATCGCCGGTTGAACGAGCGTGATGCCGCCCTCGCGACGGAGTTGGCCTACGGCGCGGCCCGCGCGCAGGGGGTGCTGGACGCGGTCGTCGAGCACGCGGCCTCGCGTCCGGTGTCGGACATCGACGGTCGACTGCTGGACGTCATCCGGCTCGGTGCGTACCAGTTGCTGCGCACGCGGGTGGCTCCGCACGCGGCGGTGGCGACGTCGGTCGACCTGGTGCGCAGCGAGGCCGGGCAGGGGCAGGCAGGGTTCGTCAACGCCGTGTTGCGCCGGGTCTCCGAGCGCACGGAAGCAGAGTGGATCGAGTTGCTGGCTCCCGACGCGGAGCGAGATCCGGTGGGTCACTCGGCGTTCCGGCACGCACATCCCGCCTGGATCGCACAGGCGTTCAACGACGCGTTGGGAGCGGATGCTGCGGAGCTGGACGAGGCGCTCGCCGCCGACGACGCCCGCCCGCTGGTGCACCTGGTGGCGCGGCCCGGCGAGATCTCGGCGGACGAGCTCGCGTCGATCACCGGCGGTGAGCCCGGACCGTGGTCGCCCTATGCGGTGCATCTGGACAGTGGCGGCGATCCGGGTCGTCTCGACGCCGTGCGTGAGGGGCTGGCCGGCGTCCAGGACGAGGGCAGTCAGCTGGTCGCTCGGGCTCTCACGCTCGCGGAGCTCGACGGGCCGGACGGAGGTCGGTGGCTGGATCTGTGCGCCGGCCCCGGCGGCAAGGCTGCGCTGCTCGGCGCCATCGCGGCGATCGACGGTGCGACGGTCGATGCCGTGGAACCGTCCGAGCATCGAGCCGACCTGGTGCGCAAGACGGTGCGGGATCTCCCGGTCACCGTGCACGCGGTGGACGGTCGCGCGAGCGGACTGGACGCGGGATACGACCGCGTCCTCGTCGACGCACCCTGCACCGGTCTGGGTGCACTCCGTCGTCGACCCGAGGCGCGGTGGCGTCGTCAGGCGAGCGACGTGGCGGGTCTGGTGACGTTGCAACGCGAGTTGCTCGCGGCAGCAGTGGAGCTGGTGCGGCCGGGCGGAGTCGTCGTCTACTCGACGTGTTCGCCGCATCTGTCCGAGACGGTCGGCGTCGTGGCCGATGCGGTCCGACGTCACGGTCTGACCGCGCTCGACACCGCGACGCTCGCGCCCGGCGTGCCGCGGGCGGCCTCGGGAACGTCTGTGCAGCTGTGGCCGCACCGGCACGGAACGGACGCGATGTTCTTCGCCGCGCTGCGCAAGGATGCCTCCTGACCGCGCTCGTTACCGGTCGGCAACGACTCGCGGGTACAACAGGAACGTGACTCCGCGACTCCTTCGACACCGCACGGCCGGGGCAGCGGTGGCCGCCCTCGCCTCGGTCGCGGTGCTGGGTGGCTGCTCGCTGTCCCCGTCGGTGACGGCAGGGACGGCCTCGGCGCGGACCGCCGACGCGGAGCGGGTGGTCGCGGCAGAGTCGGAGTGGAGCGCGGTCCGTGTGTCGGTGATCGGCGACTCGTTCTCCGCCGGCTCCATGAACGACGTGGTCTGGCCGGACGTCCTGGCGGAGGAACACGGATTCGAGGTGACCAACGCGAGCCTGGGCGGCGCCGGTTACGAGGCGGGCGACGACTATCTCGGCACCTTCGCGGACCAGGTCGCCTATGCCACCGAGGAGAACCCGACGGTCATCCTCGTGGTCGGCAGCGAGAACGACGTCGACGCGGATCCGGCGGACGTGCTCGCCGACGCCACCGACCTGTACGCGTCGCTGCGCGAGCGCTCACCCGAGGCCCGCATCGTCGTCATCGGACCGATCTGGAGCGGGGAGCCGGTGAGCGAGGAGATGTGGGACGTGGACGCCGCGGTCTCCGCCGCCGCGGTGTCGGCCGGGCTGGACTACGTCGACGCGCTGCCGCAGGAGTGGCTGGCCGACCCGCTGATCATCCAGGACGACGGTGATCACCCGACCGACGAGGGTCAGTACCTCCTCGCCGGCCACATCGACGACGCTCTGATGCAGGTGGATCCGGACCTACTAGGCTGATCGCCCGTGGCCCCGACTCCGCAGCACCCGATGATCGCACCGTCCATCCTGTCCGCCGATTTCGCGCGGCTCGCCGACGAGGCCGCGGCCGTCGCGGGCAGCGACTGGCTGCACGTCGACGTGATGGACGCGCACTTCGTCCCGAATCTCACCCTGGGTCTGCCCGTGGTGGAGAGCCTGCTGAAGGCGACCGACATCCCGCTCGACTGCCACCTCATGATCGAGGACCCCGCCCGCTGGGCGCCGCCCTACGCCGAGGCCGGCGCGTACAACGTGACGTTCCACGCCGAGGCCACCGACGATCCGCGCGCCGTCGCCCGCGACATCCGGGCGGCGGGCGCTAAGGCCGGGCTGTCGGTCAAGCCCGGTACCCCGATCGAGCCGTACCTGGAGGTCCTGAAGGACTTCGACACGCTGTTGATCATGAGCGTCGAACCGGGATTCGGCGGCCAGAGCTTCATGCCGGAGGTGCTGGACAAGGCTCGCGCCGTCCGCCGGCTGGTCGATTCGGGTGAACTGACGCTGGTGATCGAGATCGACGGCGGCATCAACGCCGACACCGTGGAGCAGGCCGCTGCCGCGGGCATCGACTGCTTCGTCGCGGGCTCGGCGGTGTACTCGACCAGTGACCCCGCGGGTGCCGTGCGTTCGCTGCGTGAGTCCGCCGCGAGCGCGTCGCCCCACCTGTCCGGCCGGTGACCGGGAGCCTCGACCCGATCGATGCCGCGATGCGGCGGGCGATCGAGGCATCGGTCGCGGCGCGCGGTGTCAGCACTCCCAATCCTCCCGTCGGCGCCGTCGTCCTGGACCGGGACGGGCTGGTGGTCGGAGTCGGCGCCACCGCGGCACCGGGCGGGGCCCACGCGGAGATCGCCGCGCTAGCGCAGGCGGGCGAGCGAGCGCGCGGCGGCACCGCCGTGGTGACGCTGGAGCCGTGCGACCACACGGGACGCACGGGTCCGTGCTCGCAGGCGCTGCTGCGCGCGGGTGTCGTCCGCGTCGTGCACGCGCTCGGCGATCCGAACCCGCTGGCGGCAGGCGGCGCGGAGACTCTGCGCGGTGCCGGCGTCGAGGTACGGTCCGGCGTTCTCGCCGATCTCGCCGAGGCCGGGCCGATGCGTGCCTGGCTGCATCGGCAGCGCACCGGGCGCCCGATGCTCACGTGGAAGTACGCCGCCACGCTCGACGGCCGCACCGCGGCGCCGGACGGCACCAGCCGCTGGATCACGGGGGAGATCGCTCGCGCACACGTCCACGCCGAGCGCGCGCGGATCGATGCGGTGGTGGTCGGTACCGGGACCGTGCTCGCCGACGATCCGGTGTTGACGGCGCGACTGCCCGACGGGTCGCTCGCTGCGCACCAGCCGGTGCGCGTGGTCGTCGGGCTGCGCGACATCCCTGCCGGGTCTCGGATCCTCGACGACTCCGCCCCCACCCGCGTCGTGCGGACCCGCGACCCGTTCGCGGTGATGGAGGCCCTCGCGGATCTGACCGACGTGGTGCTGGAGGGCGGATCGACGCTCACCGGAGCGTTCCTGTCGGCGGGCCTGGTCGACCGCGTCGCGGCGTACCTCGCCCCTGTCGCGCTGGGCGAGGGTCCGACCGCCGTGCGGGGGACGGGTGTCGGAACAATTGCCGATGCGATGAGGTTTCGACGAGAGTCGGTGGAGACGCTGGGCGACGATCTGCTCGTCCGACTCGCTCCGCTACGGTCGTCCGACCACTGAGCCGAACAGAGATCACTGCACCAGCTGGTGCCGAGAGGATGACGAGCATGTTCACCGGAATCGTCGAGGAACTGGGCAGTGTCACCGCCAAGGAGGATCTGGCGGACGCGGCTCGCTTCACCGTGCGTGGCCCGCTGGTCACCTCCGATGCGTCGCACGGGGACTCGATCGCCGTGAACGGTGTGTGCCTCACCGTCGTCGAGGTCGCGGACGGCGCGTTCACGGCCGACGTGATGCAGGAGACACTGAACCGTTCGTCACTGCAGTCCCTGGCCGTGGGGTCACCGGTCAACCTCGAGCGTGCCGCCTCGCTCGCGTCGCGGCTCGGTGGGCATCTCGTCCAGGGCCACGTCGACGGGACCGGGGTGGTGCTCTCGCGCACCCCGTCGGACAACTGGACCGTGGTACGCATCTCGCTGCCCCGTGACATCGCGCGATACGTCGTGCACAAGGGGTCCATCACGGTCGACGGAGTGTCGCTGACGGTGTCCGCACTGGGCGGCGAGAAGGACGATCAGTGCTTCGAGATCTCCCTGATTCCTACCACCCTGTCGCTCACCACACTGGGCGAGGCGGAGGCGGGAACGCAGGTCAACCTCGAGGTCGACGTGATCGCCAAGTACGTCGAGCGGCTGCAGAAAGTCGACTGAACATCGGCCCCCGCAGCGGGGGTCGTAGTCTTGAGAACACAGGATCTGCCCGACACTGCGGGCAGCAGACGTGGGGAGCGCACGGCGTGACCAGGTTCGACACCATCGAGCGCGCTGTCGCCGACATCGCCGCCGGCAAGGCCGTCGTCGTCGTCGACGACGAGGACCGCGAGAACGAGGGCGATCTCATCTTCGCCGCAGAGAAGGCCACACCCGAGCTGGTGGCCTTCATGGTGCGGTACACCTCGGGATACCTCTGCGTTCCGCTGTCGGGTGAGGACTGCGATCGCCTCGGACTGCCTCCCATGTACTCCACGAACCAGGACAAGCACGGCACCGCGTACACCGTGACCGTCGACGCTCGCGTCGGTATCGGTACGGGCATCTCGGCATCGGACCGCGCGGCGACCATGCGTCTGCTCGCGGACCCCGACACCGGTGCGAACGACTTCACCCGTCCCGGTCACGTCGTCCCGCTGCGGGCGAAGGAAGGTGGCGTGCTGCGCCGCCCCGGCCACACCGAGGCCGCGGTCGACCTCGCCCGGATGGCGGATCTACGCCCGGCCGGCGTCATCTGCGAGATCGTGTCGCAGAAGGACGAGGGCGAGATGGCCCGCACGGACGAGCTCCGTGTCTTCGCCGACGACCACGACCTCGCGCTCATCTCCATCGCCGACCTGATCGCGTGGCGACGCAAGCACGAGAAGCACGTGGTGCGCATCGCCGAAGCGCGCATCCCGACGGCGCACGGCGAGTTCCGTGCGGTGGGCTACCAGAGCGTCTACGAGGACGTCGAACACGTGGCGCTGGTGCGCGGCGACATCGCCGGGCCCGACGGCGACGGCAGCGACGTACTGGTCCGCGTCCACTCCGAGTGTCTGACCGGGGACGTGTTCGGCTCGCTGCGCTGCGACTGCGGTCCGCAGCTGGACGCGGCGCTCGACATGGTGGCGCAGGAGGGTCGCGGAGTGGTGCTCTACATGCGCGGTCACGAGGGCCGTGGCATCGGCCTACTGCACAAGTTGCAGGCCTACCAGCTGCAGGACGCCGGCACCGACACCGTCGACGCCAACCTCGCGCTCGGCCTGCCCGCCGACGCGCGGGACTACGGCATCGGAGCGCAGATCCTCGTCGACCTGGGCATCTCGTCGATGCGTCTGCTGACCAACAACCCGGCCAAGCGGGTCGGCCTCGACGGCTACGGCCTGCACATCACCGAGCGGGTGCCGATGCCGCTGCGTGCCAACGCAGAGAACCTCACCTACCTGCGTACCAAGCGTGACCGGATGGGCCACGACCTCGTCGGACTGGACGATTTCGAGACGCCGGTGGTCACCCCCGACGCGGGCGGCCTCTGATGAGCGGCGAGGGCGAACCGGTCCTGCAGCTCTCGGGCGCCGAGGACCTCGAGGTCGCGATCGTCGCGGGCCAGTGGCACGAGAAGGTCAGCACGGCACTCGTGGACGGCGCACTCCGCAAGGCCGACGAGGTGGGACTACGGAACGTGACTCTCGTGCGTGTCGCCGGAGCCATCGAGATCCCCGTGGTCGCACAGCAGCTCGCCCGCACCCACGACGCGGTGGTCGCTCTGGGCGTCGTGATCCGGGGCGGGACACCGCACTTCGAGTACGTGTGCGACGCCGTGACCGCCGGGCTGACCCGAGTGTCGCTGGACGAGTCCACCCCGGTCACCAACGGAGTACTCACCGTGAACGACGAGCAGCAGGCACTCGATCGCGCAGGTCTTCCCGGGTCCAAGGAGGACAAGGGTGCGCAGGCCGTCGCGGCGGCCGTCGACACGGCGCTGACGCTGAAGGGCCTGCGTCACGGGAGTCCGTCGTGACCGACACACCGAGTCAGCAGTGGGAACTCGAGGCGCGGCCGCGCAAGAGCGCGAAGTACGCCGTCGGTGTCGCCGCTCTCCTCGTCATCGTGCACACCACCCTGGGGATTCTGCTGCGGACCGGCAACACCGGCGTGTTCTTCCAGCGCGTGGACCAGTTCGCCATGATCGCCATCGGGTGTGGCATGGCGGCGGGCGTGCTGTTGCTGACTCGTCCGCGGATCAAGGTCGGTGCGCAGGGCGTGCTGGTGCGCAACCTCGTCACCGAGAAACTGATTCCGTGGGACCTCGTGCGCGGCTTGTCCTTCTCGCCCGGATCGAGCTGGGCTCGCGTGGAACTGCCGGACGACGAGTACGTGCCGGTCATGGCGATCCAGTCCAACGATCGCGAGTACGCGGTGCACGCCGCGCGTACGTTCCGGTCTCTCGAGCAGAAGTACGCCGCAGCGAGCTGACCGAGGTCACTCGATCCCGTCTCCCATGACGACACCCTCGCGTCGGGGATCGGCACCGCCGATCCAGCCGTCGGCCGTTCGGACCAGGGCGCTCGAGCCGCTGGACTGATCGGCCACCGACACCTGGTGGCCCATCGCCCGCAGAGCCGACACCAGCGGATCCGCGGCACCGTCGTTCTGCGCGTCGATGTTCGGATGCTCGCCGCCCACGTTCGTCGTCGGCGCGTTGGCCGCACCCACGTTGACGGCGGACACGGCCTGCTGCGGATCGAGACCCCAGTCGAGCATGCCGACGAGGTTCTTCACGACGAACTGGATGATGACCGAACCGCCGGGTGATCCGGTCACCAGCCGCACGTCACCCCGCGCACCGTCGTCCCCGCGGTCGAACACGATCGTCGGCGCCATGGAACTGCGGGGACGCTTGCCGGGCTCCACGCGGTTGGCCACGGGTACCCCGTCGGGCCCCTCGGGTGCGGCCGAGAAGTCGGTCAGCTGGTTGTTGAGGAGGAAGCCGTTCGTCATGTGGAAGGAGCCGAACGCCGACTCCACCGTGGTGGTCATCGACGCGACGTTCCCCGCGCTGTCCACGATGCTGAGGTGACTGGTCCCTGCCTCCGGTCCGGCGTAGCTGCTCAGGGGTATGGGACCGAAGTCGCCCGGCTGAGCCGTGCCCATGCTGCGGGCGGGATCGATCATGCGGGCGCGCTGCTCGAGGTAGTCCGGATCGAGCAACTCGGCGGGGCTGCCACCGGGCAGGGGGATGTAGTCGGGATCGGCGACGTACTTGTCGCGGTCGGCGTACGCGAGGCGCTCCGCCTCGGCGATGAGATGGACGCCCTCCGCGTCGGGGACTCCACCGTCGGCATCGGGGGAGGCGGGTGCGTACTGCCCCATGTCGAAGTGGGACAGGATGCCCATCGTGGACGCGACCGCGATACCGCCCGACGACGGGCCCGGCATGCCGCACACGTCCGTGTCGCGGTACGGCACGCACACCGCGTCCCGCTCCTTCGCCTCGTATCCGTGGAGGTCGTCGAGTGTCAGCCGGCCGGGGGTGCGCCCGCCCGTCGTGTCCGCCGTCGCGTCGACGATGGACTGCGCCAGCGCACCGGTGTAGAACGCGTCGGCACCCTCGGTGGCGATCGCGCCGAGCGTCTTGGCCATCGCGGGGTTCGTCAGCGTCGTCCCCGCCGCCTTCGGGCTGCCGTCCGGCTCGAGGAAGTAGTCACGCGAGGCGGGGTCCAAAGCGAGTTTCGGCGCCGAGTCCGCGATGGACGACGCCATCCGCGGACTGATCTCGAAGCCGTCGTCGGACAGCGCGATGGCCGGATCGAACAGTGACCGCCACTCCTTGCTCCCGTGATCGCGGTGGACGTCGTCCAGCATGCGCACGACGCCGGGAACGCCGATCGCGCGGCCGCTCGATCGGGCATCGGGCTTCGGCACGGACAGATCGGCGGGCGCACCGGGGGCAGCCGTGTCGTCCACGAAGCGTAGGTAATTCGCAGTGGCAGAGGCGGGGGCCGTCTCACGGCCGTCGTAGGCACGCAGAGTCCTCGACTCGGCGTCGTAGTAGAGGAGGAAGGCGCCGCCGCCGATACCGGAGCTCTGCGGCTCGACCAGTCCGAGCACCGTCTGCGCCGCGACCAGCGCGTCGGCCGCGGTCCCGCCGTCGCGCAGCACCTCGCACGCCGCCTCCGTCGACACCGGGTTGGCGGTCGACACCGCGTACGTGGCGGTGCGCACCGCGGTCATTCCGGTGCGGTAGCCGGTGGCGACCTCCGGCGCACCGTCCGGTCCCGTGCCCGCGTCCGCAGTGACGGGGGTGCCGCCTCCGCCCGCGACGCACGAGGGGGCCGAGCCGGAAGCGTCGTCACCGCTGCCCGAGGAGCAGGACATGGCGGTGAGGGCGACGACGGCCGCGAGGGCGAGAGGTCGAGTCAGTGATCGGCGGGAAGTCACCGATCCATGACACCGCGTCCTCGCGTGGTTCGCAGCCCGAACGGCGGATTTCGACTGTCGGTCACGACGACTACCGTGGAGGCGTGTCCGACCCCGCTACGTACCGCCCGGCCACCGGAACCATTCCGGTCGAGCCAGGGGTCTACAAATTTCGTGATCCGCACGGCCGCGTCATCTACGTCGGCAAGGCGAAGAGCCTGCGCAGCCGTCTCAATTCCTACTTCGCCGACATCGCCGGCCTGCATCCGCGCACTCGTCAGATGGTCACCACGGCTGCCAGCGTCGAATGGACCGTAGTCACCACCGAGGTGGAGGCGCTCCAGCTCGAGTACAACTGGATCAAGGAGTTCGATCCTCGATTCAACGTCCGGTACCGGGACGACAAGAGCTACCCGATGCTCGCGGTCACGCTCAACGAGGAGTACCCGCGGTTGTTCGTCTACCGCGGGCCCCGGCGCAAGGGTGTGCGCTACTTCGGCCCGTACGCGCACGCGTGGGCGATTCGAGAGACGTTGGACCTGCTGTTGCGGGTGTTCCCTGCGCGGACGTGCTCCGCTGGAGTGTTCAAGCGGCACAACCAGATCGGTCGGCCCTGTCTGCTCGGGTACATCGACAAGTGCTCGGCGCCGTGCGTCGGACGCGTGTCGGCGGCCGAACACCGTGCGACCGTCGAGAACTTCTGCGACTTCCTGTCCGGCAAGACCGACAAGCTCGTCCGCGAGCTCGAGAACCGGATGCAGAAGGCGTCGGAGGACCTGGACTTCGAGACGGCGGCCCGGCTGCGTGACGATGTGGGGGCACTGCGGCGCGCGCTCGAGAAGCAGGCCGTGGTGCTCGGCGACGGCACCGACGCGGACCTCGTCGCCTTCGCGAGCGACGACCTCGAAGCGGCGGTCCAGGTGTTCCACGTCCGCGGCGGTCGCGTGCGCGGCCAGCGCGGGTGGGTCGTGGAGAAGGCAGGCGAGGTGATCGACGCTGCGGTCGCGGCCGAGGCGACGTCCGCCGGGGCCGACGACCGTACCGAGGCGCAGGACGCTCCGGTGGACGCGGAGGCGGCGTCCGATCTGCCGGCTCTCGTCGAGCAGTTCCTCACCCAGTTCTACGGCGAGCAGGCCTCGCTGTCGTCGTCCACCGAGGACGCCGCTGCCAACGCCGTACCCCGCGAGGTGCTCGTTCCGGTGCTGCCGCCGAACGCCGACGAGGTGCAGGCGTGGCTCAGTTCGCTGCGCGGGTCCGCGGTGCAGCTGCGGGTGCCTCGTCGCGGCGACAAGAAGGAGCTCGCCAAGACGGTGTATCGCAACGCCGTCGAAGCGCTCCAGCAGCACAAGATGAAGCGTGCGGGCGACTTCACGTCGCGCTCCGCAGCGTTGCAGGGCATCCAGGAAGCGCTCGACCTCGACAGTGCACCGTTGCGCATCGAGTGCATCGACATCTCGCACGTCCAGGGCACCGACGTGGTCGCGTCGCTGGTGGTGTTCGAGGACGGGTTGCCGCGCAAGAGCGACTACCGCCACTACTCCATCAAGGAGGCTGCGGGAGACGGTCACTCGGACGACGTCGCGAGCATCGCCGAGGTCACACGGCGACGGTTCCTGCGTCATGGCAAGGACTCCGGCGGCGATCTGGCTCCCGAGGCCTCCCTCGACCCGCAGACGGGTCGGCCCCGCCGCTTCGCCTATCCGCCGAACCTCTTCGTCGTCGACGGCGGCGCACCGCAGGTGGCCGCGGCGGCCGAGGTGCTCGACGAGCTGGGTGTCACCGACGTCGCGGTGGTGGGTCTCGCGAAACGGCTCGAGGAGGTGTGGGTGCCGGGTGAGAGCGACCCCGTGATCCTGCCGCGCACCAGCGAGTCGCTGTACCTCCTCCAGCGGGTTCGCGACGAGGCGCACCGCTTCGCCATCACGTTCCACCGCAGCAAGCGGTCCAAGCGCATGACGGCGTCCGCGCTGGACTCGGTGCGCGGGCTCGGTGAGGCGCGTCGCACGGCGTTGGTGACGCACTTCGGCTCGGTGGCCAAGCTCAAGCAGGCCGAGGTGTCCGAGATCGTGAAGGTGCCGGGTATCGGCGAGACGACGGCACGCGCCGTCCTCGAGGCACTGGGAGTTCCACAGGACCAGGACGCGTCGGCTGCCGCGGCCGCGTCGGAACCGACCGCGGTCCCCGACAACGAAGCGGACAGCGCCCCGGTACGACATGATGAACGCACCGACGGCAGCGACCGTGACGAGCTGCCGGCACCGTCCGGTGAGCCGCTGTCGGTGGCCGCGCATCGAGGAACAGGACACCGGGACGAGTGAACGTGCAGCGAGAGCAGGTGGGTGACCCCGTTCGACCGCACTCCGACATCGACGTCGCTCTGGTCACAGGGCTGTCCGGTGCCGGGCTCGGCACGGCGGCGAAGGTCCTCGAGGACCTGGGCTGGTACGTCGCCGACAACATGCCGCCCGAGCTGATCACTCGCATGATCGAGATCGGTCGCACCTCGGACCCCGGCATCGAACGGCTCGCCCTGGTGGTCGACGTGCGCAGCCGATTGTTCAACGGCGACGTCGGCACCCTGCTCGCCGACCTGGCAGCGGACGGGGTGCGCCCGCGCGTGCTGTTCCTGGACGCGTCCGACGACGTGCTGATCCGGCGATTCGAATCGGTGCGCCGCAGCCACCCGCTGCAGAACTACGGTGTGGACGGCACGCTCACGGAAGGCATCTCGGACGAGCGGGCCCGGTTGGCCACCGTCAAGGAGGCCGCGGACATCGTCATCGACACGAGCTCGCTCTCCGTGCACGGTCTGCGCGATCGTGTCGCCGCGGCGTTCGGCGACGACGTGGTGGGCACCGTGGCCGTCACCGTCGAGTCCTTCGGCTTCAAGTACGGGGTACCGCTCGACGCGGACGTGCTGTGTGACATGCGTTTCCTCCCGAACCCGCACTGGATCCCCGAGCTGCGCCCGCTCACCGGCAAGGACGCCGGCGTGCGGGACTACGTGCTGGGGCAGCCGGACGCGGAGGAGTACCTCGAGCTGTATCACCGCCTGCTGACGATGACGCTCGCCGGCTACCGGCGCGAGGGCAAGCGATACATGACCGTCGCCGTCGGCTGCACCGGCGGCAAGCATCGCAGCGTCGCCATGACCGAGGCGCTCGCCGAACGGCTGCGTGCCGATGCCGACACCAGTGTCCGCGTCGTGCACCGCGACCTGGGTCGAGAGTGAGCGCGGACGGCGGACGCGGCGACGACGACGCTCCGCACATCGTCGCGCTCGGCGGCGGACACGGCCTCTACGCGACCCTGTCCGCCGTACGGTCGCTCTCCACCCGGGTGACGGCGGTGGTCACCGTGGCCGACGACGGCGGGTCGTCCGGCCGATTACGCGCGGAGCTCGGCATGATCCCGCCCGGCGATCTGCGCATGGCGCTCGCGGCGTTGGCCGCAGACTCTCCGCAGGGCAGGCTCTGGGCGGACATCCTGCAGCACCGCTTCGGCGGCAGCGGCGCGCTCGCCGGGCACTCGGTGGGCAATCTTCTGCTCGCCGGACTGTCCGAGGTGCTCGGTGACCCGGTGGCCGCACTCGACGAGGCCGCGCGGTTGCTCGGTGTCGACGGCCGGGTGCTGCCGATGTCGCCCATCGCCCTGGATATCGAGGCGGACGTGTCGGGACTCGAGTCCGACCCGCGCGTGAGCCGCGTCATCCGTGGGCAGGTCGCCGTCGCCACCACTCCCGGCAAGGTGCGGCGCGTCCGACTGCGCCCGTCGGATCCGCCGGCCACCGAGCAGGCCGTCACCGCTGTGGGCGCCGCCGATCTGGTCGTCCTCGGACCCGGGTCCTGGTTCTCCAGCGTGTTGCCGCACGTCCTCGTGCCCGAGCTCGCCTCGGCGCTGCGCGCCACCGAGGCCCGCAAGGTGCTGGTGCTCAATCTCGGGCCGGAGCCGGGGGAGACCACGGGATTCTCGGCGGAGCGTCATCTCCACGTACTGTCCCAACACGCGCCGGGTTTTCGGGTGCATCACGTGGTGGTCGACTCGACGTCGGTGCCGCCGGGGTCCGAGCGTGATCACCTCGCGCGGGCCGCCGCGGTGTTCGGCGCCGATGTGATCCACGCCGACGTCGCGGGGGCGACACCACACGCACACGACCCGAGCAAGCTCGCGGCCGTGTTCGCCGCTGTTCTCGAGGGCGCCGACCGGGCCGACCTCGACAGCAGCACCGACAGCAGGAAGGGATCGACGTCGTGGCCATGACAGCCGATGTCAAGGACGAACTGAGCCGCCTCACCATCACGGCGGTCAGCTGCCGCAAGGCGGAGGTCGCCGCGTTGCTGCGCTTCGCCGGGGGGCTGCACATCGTGGCCGGTCGCGTCGTCGTCGAGGCGGAGGTGGACCAGCTGTCCATCGCCCGGCGGCTCAAGCGCGAGGTGTTCGATCTGTTCGGCTACAACGCGGACGTGCACTCCATCGGCGCGGGCGGGCTGCGCAAGTCGACCCGCTACATCGTCCGGGTGGCCAAGGACGGCGAGGCCCTGGCGCGCCAGACCGGGCTCCTCGACATGCGTGGTCGGCCGGTGCGCGGGCTTCCCGCCCAGGTGGTGGGCGGCACCGTCGCCGATTCCGAGGCGGCGTGGCGCGGTGCGTTCCTCGCGCACGGCTCGCTCACCGAACCCGGTAGGTCGTCCGCGCTCGAGGTCAGCTGCCCCGGACCCGAGGCAGCGCTCGCGCTGGTCGGCGCCGCCCGCCGGCTCGGTGTGGCGGCCAAGGCCCGAGAGGTGCGCGGCGCCGATCGCGTGGTCGTACGCGACGGCGAGGCCATCGGTGTCCTCCTCACGAGGATGGGCGCCCAGGACACTCGACTGACGTGGGAGGAGCGCCGGATGCGCCGCGAGGTGCGAGCCACGGCGAATCGTCTCGCGAACTTCGACGACGCCAACCTGCGCCGCTCCGCGCGGGCGGCCGTCGCGGCCGCGGCGCGGGTCGAGAGGGCGCTCGCGATTCTCGGCGAGGACGTCCCGGACCATCTCGCCGCGGCGGGTCACCTGCGCGTGCAGCACCGCCAGGCGTCGCTCGAGGAGCTCGGGCAGCTCGCCGATCCGCCCATGACGAAGGACGCGGTGGCGGGCCGGATCCGCCGACTGCTGTCCATGGCCGACCGCAAGGCGAAGGACTCGGGCATCCCGGACACGGAGTCGGCCGTCACGGCCGACCTGCTCGACGAGGCATGAGCGCGGGTGCCTGACCGAGAACTGCACCACCCCGAACCATTAGGGTGATCACAGGTCACGGAGCGGCTCGGTCGCCCGTGACGGACACGTCCGCACCATCACGTGCGGTGGAGGAAACCGATGCACGACCCGTGCATCGACGAGGAACACGAGTTTCAACACAAAGGAGCGAACAGTGACGGTTCGGGTTGGCGTGAACGGCTTCGGTCGTATCGGACGTAACTTCTTCCGGGCGGTCGATGCGCAGAAGGCGCTCGGCACCACCGACATCGAGATCGTTGCGGTGAACGACCTCACCGACAACGCAACTCTCGCTCACCTGCTCAAGTACGACTCCATCCTCGGCCGCCTCCCGCACGACGTCTCGCTCGAGGGCGACGACACCATCGTCGTCGGCGACCGCAAGATCAAGGCTCTCTCACTGCGCGAGGGTCCCTCCGCGCTGCCGTGGGGAGACCTGGGCGTCGACGTCGTCGTCGAGTCCACAGGCATCTTCACCGACGCGTCGAAGGCTCAGGGCCACATCGACGCCGGTGCCAAGAAGGTCATCATCTCCGCGCCGGCCAAGGGCGAGGACATCACCATCGTCATGGGCGTCAACGACGACAAGTACGACGGCAGCCAGAACATCATCTCGAACGCCTCGTGCACCACCAACTGCCTCGGCCCCATCGCCAAGGTGCTCGACGACGAGTTCGGCATCGTCAAGGGCCTCATGACCACGATCCACGCCTACACGCAGGATCAGAACCTGCAGGACGGTCCGCACTCGGACCTGCGTCGCGCCCGCGCCGCCGCGCTCAACGTCGTGCCCACGGGCACCGGCGCCGCGAAGGCCATCGGCCTGGTGCTCCCGCAGCTGCTCGGCAAGCTCGACGGCTACGCGCTGCGCGTCCCGATCCCCACGGGTTCGGTCACCGACCTCACCGCCCAGGTGCGCAAGACCGCCTCGGTCGAGGAGATCAACGCGGCCATGAAGGCTGCGGCCGAGGGCCCGCTGAAGGGCATCCTGAAGTACACCGACGCACCCATCGTCTCCTCCGACATCGTCACCGACCCGGCGTCGTCGATCTTCGACTCGGGCCTGACCAAGGTCATCGAGGACCAGGTCAAGATCGTCTCCTGGTACGACAACGAGTGGGGCTACTCCAACCGTCTCGTCGACCTCATCGGACTCGTCGGAAAGTCGCTCTGACCCGATGGCCGTCAAGACACTGCAGGATCTCATCGACGAGGGCGTCGACGGACGCGGCGTCCTCGTCCGTGCCGATTTCAACGTTCCGCTCGACGACGGGCAGATCACGGACGCCGGCCGTATCGAGGCGTCGCTTCCGACGCTGAAGACGCTGCTCGAGGCGGGTGCCAAGCTCATCGTGACCGCGCACCTCGGCCGGCCGGAGGGCAAGCCGGACGCCGCGTTCTCGTTGGCTCCGGTCGCGGCGAAGCTCGGCGAACTGCTGGGACGCCACGTCCAGCTCGCCGGTGACGTCGTCGGTCAGGACGCCGAGGCTCGCGCCGAGGGTCTGACCGACGGAGACGTTCTCCTGCTCGAGAACATCCGCTTCGATCCGCGCGAGACCAGCAAGGACGACGCCGAGCGGCTGGCGCTGGCGAAGGAACTGGCCACGCTGGCCGGCGACGACGCCGCGTTCGTGTCCGACGGTTTCGGTGTCGTGCATCGCAAGCAGGCGTCGGTCTACGACGTCGCGACGCTGCTCCCGCACTACGCGGGCACGCTGGTCGCGACCGAGGTCGACGTCCTGACGAAGCTGACCGAGACCCCCGAGCGTCCCTACGCCGTGGTGCTCGGCGGCTCCAAGGTGTCCGACAAGATCGGTGTCATCGAGGCGCTGGCGCCGAAGGTCGACACGCTGGTCATCGGCGGCGGCATGGCTTTCACCTTCCTTGCGGCGCAAGGGTATTCCGTGGGCACGTCGCTGCTGCAGGAAGATCGCATCGAGACGTGCAAGGACCTGCTCGAGCGTTTCGGTGACGTCATCCACCTTCCGACGGACGTCGTCGTCGCCGACAGCTTCTCCGCCGACGCGGAGTCGAAGACGGTGAAGGCGTCGGAGATCCCCGACGGCTGGATGGGTCTGGACGTGGGGCCCGACTCGGTGGACCGGTTCGAGGCGGTGCTGAGCAACGCCAAGACCATCTTCTGGAACGGTCCCGCCGGAGTCTTCGAGTTCGAGAAATTCTCGAAGGGCACCGAAGGTATCGCTCGGGCGATCATCGCGGCGACCACGAAGGGCGCGTTCAGTGTCGTGGGCGGTGGCGACTCCGCCGCGGCCGTGCGCACGCTGGGTCTCCCGGACGCCGGTTTCTCGCACATCTCCACCGGTGGCGGTGCCTCCCTCGAGTACCTCGAGGGCAAGCAGCTCCCCGGCCTGTCGGTACTGGAGGGCTGAACCATGACTTCTCCACGAGCTTCGCTCGACCGTAAGGCCAGGACCCCGTTCATCGCCGGTAACTGGAAGATGAATCTGAACCACCTCGAGGCCATCGCGCTGGTGCAGAAGATCGCGTTCTCACTGCCCGCAAAGTATTTCGAGAAGGTCGACGTCGCGGTCATCCCGCCGTTCACGGACATCCGCAGCGTCCAGACGCTGATCGAGGGCGACAAGCTGCTGCTCACCTTCGGTGCGCAGGACCTGTCGCCGCAGGACTCCGGCGCGTACACAGGCGACATCAGCGGCGCGTTCCTGGCCAAGCTGGGATGCACGTACGTCGTGGTCGGTCACTCCGAGCGTCGCGCCGGACACGGCGAGACCGACGAGACGGTGCTCGCCAAGACCAAGGCCGCGCTGAAGCACGGACTCGTGCCGATCGTCTGCATCGGTGAAGGTCTCGAGGTGCGGGAGGCCGGCGAGCACGTGGCGTTCAACGTCGAGCAGCTCCGCGGGTCCCTCGCGGGTCTGAGTGCCGAGGAGATCGGGAAGATCGTCGTCGCCTACGAGCCGGTGTGGGCCATCGGTACCGGCCGCGTGGCCAGTGCCGCGGACGCGCAGGAAGTCTGCGGAGCCATCCGTCAGGAGCTGGCGTCGCTCGCCGACGTCGACACCGCGGCAGCGGTCCGTGTGCTGTACGGCGGATCGGTCAGCTCGAAGAACGTGGGCGAGATCGTCGGCCAGACCGACGTCGACGGTGCACTGGTGGGCGGAGCGTCGCTGAAGGCGGACGAGTTCGCCACCCTGTGTGCCATCGCCGCCGGGGGACCGCTTCCCTGACCCACCGCGCATGACCGATCGAAGGGCACGTCGCACACGCGACGTGCCCTTCGTCGTTCGGCGGCGCGCGGCCTGTAACATTGGCCATCATGCGCACGTTCCTGGACATCCTGCTGGTGGTCACCAGCATCGGCCTGCTCGTCTTCGTCCTGCTGCACCGCGGCAAGGGCGGCGGCCTGTCGAGCCTGTTCGGTGGTGGCGTGCAGTCGTCTCTGTCCGGGTCCAGCGTCGTCGAGAAGAACCTCGACCGTGTCACCGTCTTCACCGGTGTCGTGTGGCTCATCTGCATCCTGGGCATCGGCCTGGAGATCAAGTTCGCCTGATCGGGTGACGTGATCCCTGCCGTGAGCCCCGCGCTGCGGTCCGGGGGTGCGCCGACGATACTGTCCTCATGACAGTCGTGGATCCAGGTCTGCCCGCCACCGAACCTCTGCGAGAGGACATTCGGCTCCTCGGTGGAATACTCGGTTCCGTCGTCCGGGACCACGAGGGCGAGGAGATCTTCGACCTCGTCGAGCAGGCCCGAGTGGAGTCGTTCCGCGTGCGGCGGTCGGAGATCGATCGCGGCGAACTCGCCCGGCTCTTCGACGGTATCGACATCACGCGTGCCATCCCGGTGATCCGGGCGTTCAGTCACTTCTCGCTTCTCGCCAACCTGGCGGAGGACATTCACCGCGAGCGCCGCCGCGCCGTGCACGTGCGTGCCGGGGAGCCGCCCCAGGACAGCAGTCTCGCCTCCACCTACAGCAAGCTCGATGCGGCGCGCCTCGACGCCGCCACGGTGGAGGACCTGCTCCGCGACGCCCTGGTGTCGCCCGTCATCACCGCGCATCCCACCGAGACGCGTCGCCGCACCGTGTCGGAGATCCAGAGCCGCATCACCGATCTGATGCGCTTCCGTGAGCGCACGGAACTGGACGACACGGAGATCGCGGAGACCGACGCGAAGATCGAGCGGCAGATCCTCGCACTGTGGCAGACGGCGCTGATCCGGCTGTCCCGCTTGCGGATCCAGGACGAGATCGAGGTGGGTCTGCGCTACTACGACATGTCGCTCTTCGACGTGATCCCACGCATCAACACCGAGCTGCGGGCAGCGCTACGCAGCCGTTGGCCGGATGCCGACCTGCTGACGCAGCCGATGCTGCGACCCGGATCGTGGATCGGCGGCGACCGGGACGGCAACCCCTTCGTCACCGGGGAGATCGTGCACCGCGCGACCAACCGTGCCGCGCAGGTCGCGTTCACCCGGTATCTCGCGGATCTCGTCGGTCTCGAGCACGAGCTGTCCATGTCGGCTCGGTTGATCGACGTGGACGCGGACCTGCAGGCCCTGGCCGATGCATCGAAGGACGAGTCGGCGTTCCGTGCGGACGAGCCCTTCCGGCGAGCTGTGCGCGGTATCCGCGGGCGACTGTCGGCGACGGCACGCCGCATGCTGGACGTGGTTCCGGACAACACCCTCGACTCGCCGAAACTCGAGCCGTACGGCGCCCCGCAGGAGATGCTCGACGATCTGGACCTGTTGGACCGCTCGTTGCGGCGCACGGCCAACGGCGTCATCGCCGACGACCGACTCGCGACGCTCCGGCAGGCGCTCGAGACCTTCGGGTTCCACCTGTCCGGGCTCGACATGCGGCAGAACTCCGAGATCCACGAGCAGGTCGTGGCGGAGTTGCTGGCCTGGGCGGGCGTCCACGCGGACTACGCGTCACTGTCCGAGGACGAGCGCGTCGAGATCCTCGCCGCCGAGCTCGAGACGCGGCGACCCCTCATCGGGCCCCGCGCGGAGTTCAGCGAGCAGACGGCCAAGGAACTGGCGATCGTCGAGTCCGCCGCGGACGCCGTGCGCACGTTCGGCGGCGGCGCGGTGCCGAACTACATCATCAGTATGTGCACCTCGGTCAGCGACATGCTCGAGGCCGCGGTGCTGCTCAAGGAGGCGGGCATCCTCGATCCCGGCGACGCCGAGACGGGTCCGTCCTCGCCCGTCGGTGTGGTGCCGCTGTTCGAGACGATCGACGATCTTCAGCAGGGCGCGGCGACCCTCACCGCGACGTTGTCCATCCCCGTCTACCGTGCGCTGGTGACGTCCCGCGGGGACAACCAGGAAGTGATGCTGGGGTACTCCGACTCCAACAAGGACGGCGGGTACCTGGCCGCGAACTGGGCGCTCTACCGTGCCGAACTCGACCTCGTCGAGGCTGCACGCGCCGCCGGGATCCGGCTACGACTGTTCCACGGCCGCGGTGGCACCGTGGGCCGCGGCGGTGGCCCGAGCTACGACGCCATCCTCGCTCAGCCCACCGGTGCGGTCACCGGCTCGCTGCGGATCACCGAGCAGGGCGAGGTGATCGCGGCGAAGTACGCGGAACCCCGCCTGGCGCGCCGCAACCTCGAGACGCTGTTGGCGGCGACCATCGAGAGCACGTTGCTCGACGTCGAGGGGCTCGGGGACGACGCCGAGCCGGCCTACGCGTTGCTCGACGATCTGGCGGCACGCGCCCAGGCCGCGTACGGGGCGCTGGTCCACGAGACGCCGGGCTTCGTCGAGTACTTCCGGATGTCCACACCGGTCGCCGAGATCGGGGAGCTCAACATCGGCAGCCGGCCGGCGTCGCGGAAGCCCACCAACTCGGTGTACGACCTGCGGGCGATCCCGTGGGTGATGTCGTGGAGTCAGTCGCGGGTGATGTTGCCCGGCTGGTACGGAGTGGGTACCGCGTTCGAGGACTGGGTCGGCGGCGACGCGGACAAGCTGGCCACGTTGACCGATCTGTACCGGCGGTGGCCGTTCTTCCGGACGGTGCTGTCCAACATGGCGCAGGTCATGGCCAAGTCGGATCTGGGGCTCGCCGCCCGGTACTCCGAACTGGTGCCGGACGAGCAGCTCCGCAAGACCGTGTTCGACATGATCTCGACAGAGCATGCCAAGACCGTGTCGATGTACCTGAAGATCACCGGGCACGACGGGCTGCTCGACGACAACCCGGCGCTGGCGCGTTCGGTGTTCAACCGCTTCCCGTACCTCGAGCCGCTGAACCACCTGCAGGTGGAACTACTCGCACAGCTGCGGGCGGGAGACGATCGCGAGCAGGTCAAGCGCGGCATCCTGCTGACCATGAACGGGCTCGCGACCGCGTTGCGCAACAGCGGATAGAGGGAACCGCGAGGACCCTCCCGGCGTCGAACAGAACAGACCCATTCGACGCCGGGAGGATCTCCGTCATGACTCCGCAGAACGAACACCGTTGCACCGCAACCGGATCCGCGTGGCGCAGGGGAGTGCCCCGGCGTCGACCAGCGGCCTCGACACCCGTCCGACCGAAGGACGATCAGCCCGGACGGCCGCCGGCCTGACCGTCGCTCAGAGGCGGGACGCCGACCCCGCGTCGCTCAGAGGCGGGACGCCGACCCCGCGTCCAGGAACCACACGGTCGACTCGAGGCCGTGTGCCCCGGCGGCCGGATGCTCAACCGGGTCCGCGCCCCCGACACAGGCGGCGACGGCATCGGCCTTGCCCTCGCCCGAGACGAGGAACCACACGTGCCGAGACCTGTTCACCGCCGGGAGCGTCAGCGTGATGCGCACGGGAGGCGGCTTGGGGGAGTCGGTCACGGCCACGACCCAGCGTGACTTCTCCTGCACCGCGTCACCGTGGGCGAAGAGGGAGTTGACGTGAGAATCCGGGCCCATGCCGAGCAGGTGGATGTCGAAGGCGGGTCCGTCCTCCGGTGCGAAGGCTGCCACCGACTGCAGGTAGGTCACCGCCGCGGCCTCGACGTCGTCGCCCAGCGGCGAGTCGGACGGGGCCATGACGTGCACGCGGTCGGGATCGACGCCGACGTGATCGAGCAGGGCGTCCCTGGCCTGCACGTAGTTGCGTTCCGGGTCGCCCTCGGGGAGGAAGCGTTCGTCACCGAAGAAGACGTCGACGGCGGACCAGTCGATGTCGCCGCCGAGGTCGCGGACAGCGGCCAGGGTCGCGACGCCGGTGCCGCCACCGGTCAGCACGACGGATGCGGTACCGCGTGCTCGCTGGGCATCGACGACCACCGAGACGAATCGCTCGGCCGCGGCGCGGGCGAGAGCCGCCGTGTCGTCGGAACGGTGGATCTCCGGTCGTGTCTCACTCATAGGTCACCTTCGTCAGGCCGGCGAGGGCCTCTTCGTAGATCTCGTCACGGTCGAGTCGACGCAGCTCCTCCGCGAGGCAGTCGCGGGTCTCCCGCCGGGCGAGTGAGACCAGCGTGTCCGGTTGTCCGGTGCGGATGAGGGTGGCCGTGGTGCCGGTCTGCGGCCTGCTGATGGACACGGTGCTGTCGGCCAGCACCATCTCCACACGCAGGTCGCCGACCTTGCGCACCACGGGGACGTCGAGGCGGGCAGCGAACCACCCGGCGAGGATGTCCAGTGCGGGCTCCTCGCGCAGACCCGACACGGTCACCGATCGCACCGGCTCGGCCTGCTGGTCGAGTGCCGTGGTGAGCAGCGCACGCCAATAGGTGATGCGCGACCAGGCGAGGTCGGAATCCCCCTCGGCGTACGACTCGAGTCGCGACGAGATGGCAGCGCGCGGGTCGGGTGAGTTGGTCGCGTCGGTGATCCGGCGGATGGCGAGTCGGCCCACCGGGTCCTCCTTCGGGACCGCCGGTGCTCCGCTCGGCCACCAGGCCACCACGGGGGTGTCCGGCAGCAGGAAGGGGAGAACGACGCTCTGCTCGTGTTCCGACAGCTCGCCCCGTAGTCGCAGGAAGACCACCTCGGACGCGCCCGCGTCGCCGCCGACGCGGATCTGCGCGTCCAGAACGTCGTCGTCGTCGCGATCACCGCGGGCCAACACGATCACACGACACGGGTGCTCCCGGCTGGCCTCGTTGGCCGCCTCGATCGCGGCTTCGAACTTCGCGGGATCACGGATGACGACCACCAGGGTGAGCACCCGACCAAGCGTGACGGCGCCGCCCGATTCGCGGAGCTCCACCAGCTTCTTCGAGACGGCACCGGTGGTGGTGGCGGGCAGATCGACGATCACGGCCTTCTCCATTCGCGTCCGGTGCGCTGCATCATCTCGTTGGCCGAGTCGGGGCCCCACGTGCCGGCCTCGTACGGATCGGCCGCGCCTCCGGACGCCCAGTACTCGAGGATGGGGTCGAGGATCTTCCACGACAGCTCGACTTCGGCATTGACCGGGAAGAGCGACGGCTCACCGAGCAGCACGTCGAGGATGAGCCGCTCGTACGCCTCGGGCGACGACTCGGTGAAGGCCTGGCCGTAACTGAAGTCCATGCTGACGTCCCGCACCTGCATGCTGGACCCCGGCACCTTCGATCCGAAGCGCAGCGTGACGCCCTCGTCGGGCTGCACGCGGATGACGAGTGCGTTCTGGCCCAGTTCCTCGGTCATCGTGGCGTCGAACGGCAGGTGCGGTGCGCGTTTGAAGATCATCGCGATCTCGGTCACGCGCCGCCCGAGCGACTTTCCCGTGCGGAGGTAGAACGGCACGCCGCCCCACCGCCGAGTGTCCACCTCGAGGGTGATGGCCGCGTAGGTCTCGGTGTTCGACTCCGCGTCGAACCCCTCCTCCTCCTTGAGCCCCTTCACCTTCTGACTGCCCTGCCACCCCGAGGTGTACTGCCCCCGGGCAGCGGTCTGCGCGAACGGCTCCGCCAGACGCGTCGACGAGAGGACCTTGATCTTCTCGCTCTGCAGCTCACTGGGGCTGAAGCTGACCGGCTCCTCCATCGCGGTGATGGCGAGCAACTGCAGCAGGTGGTTCTGGATCACGTCGCGCGCAGCGCCGATGCCGTCGTAGTACCCGGCTCGACCCCCCAGGCCGATGTCCTCGGCCATCGTGATCTGCACGTGGTCCACGTAGTGGGCGTTCCAGATCGGGTCGAACAGCTGGTTGGCGAAGCGCAGCGCCAGGATGTTCTGGACCGTCTCCTTGCCGAGGTAGTGGTCGATGCGGAAGACGCGATCCTCCGGGAACACCCGGTTGACGATCGCGTTGAGCTCCTTCGCGCTCGCGAGATCGTGGCCGAAGGGCTTCTCGATCACCACTCGACGCCAGTGCCGCGGCGCCTCGTCCTCGGACTCTGGCCCGGTGGCGAGACCGGACGCCGACAACTGCTCGAGCACCGTGGGGAACGCGCCCGGCGGGATGGACAGGTAGAACGCGTGGTTCCCACCGGTTCCGCGCTCGACGTCGAGTTCCGCAAGCGTTCTCGTGAGCTGATCGAACGCCGCGGCGTCGTCGAACGACCCCTGTACGAAGCGGATACCTTCCGACAACCGTTCCCACACGTCCTCACGGAACGGCGTCCGGGAGTGCTCCCGGACCGCGTCGTGGACGATGGTGCCGAAGTCCTGGTCCGACCATTCACGCCGGGCGAACCCGACCAGCGCGAATCCGGGCGGCAGAAGCCCACGGTTCGCGAGGTCGTACACCGCCGGCATCAACTTCTTGCGCGCCAGGTCGCCGGTGACACCGAAGATCACCAGGCTGCAGGGCCCGGCGATCCTCGGGAGACGCTTGTCTCTGCTGTCACGGAGCGGATTCACCCAGGGTGTGGCTGACTCCGTCGCCACGGTTCAGCTCTTCGACGCGGCGGAGAGTTGCTCGGAGGTGGCGTCGAGCAGTTCGCCCCACGACGCCTCGAACTTCTGGACGCCCTCGTTCTCGAGCACGAGGAAGACGTCGGTCAGGTCGATACCCAGTGCACTGATGGCGTCGAAGACGGCCTGCGACTCCTGACCCTTGCCCGTGATGGTGTCGCCGGTGACCTCGCCGTGGTCGGCGAAGGCGTCCATCGTCTTCTCGGGCATGGTGTTGACGGTGTTCGGGGCGACCAGCTCGGACACGTACAGCGTGTCGGGCAGGGTCGGGTCTTTCACTCCGGTGGAGGCCCAGAGCGGGCGCTGCGGCCGGGCGTTGTCGGTCAGCATGCCCTGGAAACGCGACCCGATCTCGAACACCTGCTGGTAGGCGACGTACGCGAGGCGTGCGTTGGCCAGTGCGGCCTTACCCTTCAGGTCGGTCGCCTCCGGTGTTCCGATGGCGTCGAGACGCTTGTCGATCTCGGTGTCGACGCGCGAGACGAAGAACGACGCGACCGAGTGGATCGACGACAGGTCATGGCCCGCGGCCTTCGCCGACTCGAGTCCCTCGAGGTAGGCGTTCATGACGGCCTCGTAGCGCTCGACCGAGAAGATGAGCGTGACGTTGACGCTGATGCCCTCGCCGATGACCTTGGCGATGGCGGGGATGCCGGCCTCGGTGGCGGGGATCTTGATCAGGACGTTGGGCCGGTCGACGATCTTCCACAGCTCGATCGCCTGCGCGACCGTCTTGTCGGTGTCATGGGCCAGGCGGGGATCGACCTCGATGGACACCCGTCCGTCGACTCCGTTGGTCGCCTCGTACACCGGTGCGAGCACGTCGCACGCATTGCGGACGTCGTCGGTGGTGACCGTGCGGATGACGGAATCGACGTCGGCACCGCGAGCGGCGAGCTCGTTCACCTGCTCGTCGTACGAGGTGCCCTTCGACAGGGCGGCCTGGAAGATCGACGGGTTCGTGGTGACGCCGACGACCGACTTGGAGTCGATCAGGTCCTTCAGGTTGCCCGAGGAGATCCGGTCACGGGAGAGGTCGTCCAGCCAGACCGAGACTCCGGCGGCGGACAGGTCTGCGAGATTCTGGTTCTGAGTCATGCTGTCATCCCTTCACGTTGGTGATGGAGCGCTGAGCTGCGGCCACGACGGCCTCGGCCGTGAAGCCGTACTCGCGGAAGAGCGTCGCCGCGTCCGCGGACTCGCCGAAGTGCTCGAGCGAGATGATCTCGCCGAAGCCGCCGACGATCTTGTACCAGGGCATCGCGATGCCGGCTTCGATGGAGACACGGGCCTTCACGGTGGGCGGAAGGACCTGGTCGCGGTAGTTCTGGTCCTGGCTCTCGAACCACTCGACACACGGCATCGAGACGACGCGCGCCGCGATGTCCTGAGCCTCGAGAAGCTTCTGTGCCTCCACGGCGTACTGCACCTCGGAACCGGTCGCGACGATGATCACGTCGGGTGCGGCCTTGGACGACTCGACCAGGACGTACCCGCCCTTGGAGACACCCTCGTAGCTGGTGCCGTCGAGAATCGGGATGCCCTGACGGGTGAGCGCGAGGCCGACGGGGCCGCTGCTCGAGGAGCGCGCGAGCACCGCGCGCCAGGCGTGGGCGGTCTCGTTCGCATCGCCGGGGCGCACGACCGAGAGGTTCGGGATCGCGCGCAGCGCCGCGAGGTGCTCGACCGGCTGGTGCGTCGGGCCGTCCTCGCCGAGACCGACGGAGTCGTGGGTCCAGACGTAGATGGGATCGATGTCCATGAGGGACGCGAGGCGCACCGCGGGACGCATGTAGTCACTGAACTGCATGAAGGTGCCGCCGTACGCACGAGTCGGTCCGTGCATGACGATGCCGGACAGGATCGCGCCCATCGCGTGCTCGCGGATACCGAAGTGCAGCGTGCGGCCGTAGGGCTCGGCGTCCCAGTCGTCGGTGGAGATCGACGTCGGGCCGAAGGACTTGGCGCCCTTCATTGTGGTGTTGTTGCTGCCGGCGAGGTCGGCGGAGCCGCCCCACAGCTCCGGCAGGACCGGGCCGACGGCACTGAGGACCTCACCGGACGCGGCGCGCGTCGCGATGGCCTTGCCGCCCGGCTCCCAGGTGGGGAGGACGTCGGTCCATCCGTCGGGCAGCGTGCCCTCGGTCAGACGGTCCAGCAGGCGGCGACGGTCGGGCTCGCGCTCGCTCCACGCGTCGAAGTCCTTGCTCCACGCCTCGTGCGCCGCGCGGCCACGCGCCTGCAGGCCGCGGGTGTGCTCGATGACCTCGTCGGTGACCTCGAACGTCTTCTCGGGATCGAAGCCGAGCGCCTTCTTCACGGCGGCGACCTCGTCGTCACCCAGAGCGGCACCGTGGACGGCACCGGTGTTCATCATCGTGGGGGCCGGGAAGCCGATGATGGTGCGCAGCACGATGATCGAGGGCTTGTCGGTGACGGCCTTGGCCGCCTCGACCGCCTCCTCGATGGCGGTGACGTTCTCGCCGCCCTCCACGACCTGCACGTGCCAGCCGTACGCCTCGTAGCGCTTGGCGGTGTCCTCGGACAGCGCGATGTCGGTGGAGTGCTCGATGGAGATCTTGTTGTCGTCGTAGAACAGGATCAGGTTGCCGAGCTGCTGCGTGCCGGCGAGTGAGGACGCCTCGGAGGTGATGCCCTCCTCGATGTCGCCGTCGGACGCGATGACGTAGACGTAGTGATCGAACGGGCTGTCGCCCCATGCGGGCTCGGGATCGAAGAGTCCACGCTCACGGCGCGACGCCATGGCCATGCCGACGGCCGAGGCCAGGCCCTGACCGAGCGGGCCGGTGGTGATCTCGACGCCCTTGGTGTGGCGGAACTCCGGGTGGCCGGGAGTCTTCGACTTGAACGTGCGCAGCGCCTCGAGATCGGCGAGCTCGAGGCCGAAGCCGCCCAGGTAGAGCTGGATGTACAGCGTGAGGCTCGAGTGGCCGCACGAGAGCACGAAGCGATCGCGGCCGATCCACGTGGTGTCCGTGGGATCGTGGCGCATCGTGCGCTGGAAGAGCGAGTACGCCAGGGGAGCGAGGCTCATGGCGGTTCCGGGGTGGCCGTTGCCGACCTTCTGCACCGCGTCGGCAGCGAGAACACGCACAGTGTCCACCGCCCGTGTGTCCAGATCGGTCCAGTCGCTCGGATGGTGAGCGCTGGTGAGAACGGTGATGTCGTCTGTGATCGACACGGGTGGAGATCTCCTGACACTGTCGGGGTGGGGGTGGCCAGTAGTGCACGGACGCGGCGCACTCGTCGCCGCTCCGCGCGTGATGAGCCTAGTTCCCCGGCGGGTCGGTCGGGGATACCCGGTTCACGGTCGAGCCTAGTTCCGTCCGGGACGCCTCGCTGGTTCCGCGACGGGTGGTCCGCCGCCGATCCGTCACACGACGCCCGAACCATCCGACTACCCGCCGATTGGGGTGATGACACAGGCGGCGTCTACCATCGCTTGTAGTAGCACCATTCCGCTCGGTAACTGGGCCGGGTGGTGGAGCGGACGGTGCGAGAGGGAGATTCGAGTGGGTATGCGGCAGAGCCCGAGCGGACACGGGTTCACCGACAGTCCGACCCGGGACGTGTCGACCGCTCCCACGTCGAGACTCGGCCGGCTGACGGCCAAACCCGCCGCCTACATCGCGCTGACGAAACCGCGCGTGATCGAGCTCCTCCTGGTCGCGACCATCCCCACGATGCTCCTCGCGGACCGCGGCACGGTGAACCTCCCGCTGCTGTTCGCCACGCTGTTCGGCGGGTGGATGGGTGCCGCCAGCGCCAACACGCTGAACTGCGTCGTCGACGCGGACATCGACAAGGTCATGAAGCGCACCGCGCGGCGGCCCCTGGCCCGCGAGGCCGTGCCGACGTCGCACGCCTTCGTCTTCGGCGCGCTCCTCGGAGTCGGATCCTTCCTCTGGCTCTGGTGGGCGGCGAACCTCCTCAGTGGGATCCTGGTCGTCGCGACGATTCTGTTCTACGTCCTCGTCTACACGATGGTGCTCAAGCGCCGGACCTCGCAGAACGTGGTCTGGGGCGGTGCCGCGGGATGCATGCCCGCACTCGTCGGATGGTCCGCCGTGACCGGGACCGTCGGGTGGCAGGCGATCGTCCTGTTCCTCGTCATCTTCTTCTGGACTCCGCCCCACACATGGGCCCTGGCCATGCGCTACAAGGACGACTACAAGGCGGCGGGTGTGCCCATGCTGCCCGTCGTCGCCACCGAACAGGTCGTCTCCCGGCAAATCGTCCTCTACACCTGGGCCACGGTTGCGGCCACGGCTGCGTTGATCCCGGCGGCCGGTGTCGTCTACGCCGCGGTCGCCCTGACGGCGGGTGCCTGGTTCCTCCTCATGGCGCACCAGCTCTACTCGGGCGTGCGACGCGGCGAGGCCGTGAAGCCGCTGCGCCTGTTCCTGCAGTCGAACAACTACCTCGCGGTCGTCTTCATCGGTCTCGCCGTCGACTCCGTGCTCGGGATGTCCACGGTCTCCGACTTCTTCTCCTGACACCCGCTCCGCGTCAGGGTTCCAGCACGATCGATCCCGCCGTCCGCCGGCTCTCCAGGTCGATGTGCGCCTGCCGGGCCTGCTCGAGCGGATAGCGATGCTCGACTCGGACCGTCAGGGTTCCGTCCGCCAGCGCGCGCACCACGTCTCCGCCGCGCCATTCCAGCTCTGCCCGGTCGCGGATGTGATGCGCGAGGGTGGGGCGGGTCAGGAACACCGAGCCGGCCTTGTTGAGGCGTTGCGGGTCCACCGGCGGTACCGGCCCGCTCGCGGCACCGAAGAGGGCCACTGTCCCGCGGATGCGCACGCTCTCGAGGCTCGCGTCGAACGTCGAGGCACCGACGCCGTCGTACACCGCCGCGACGCCGACACCGTCGGTGATGTCGCGCACGCGTGACGGGATGTCGTCGTCGTAGCGGAGAACGTGAGTCGCGCCTGCTTCGCGCGACAACGCCTCCTTCTCGTCGGTGGACACGGTGGTGATCACCGTCGCGCCCTTCGCCGTGACGAGCTGCGTGAGAATCAGCCCGACTCCGCCCGCGCCGGCATGCACCAGCACCACGTCGCCGGATCGCACGGGGTACGTCGACTCGATCAGATAGTGCGCCGTCATGCCCTGGAGCAGCACGGATGCCGCCTGAGGGGGATCCACACCCGCCGGCACCGCGATGGCAGCGGCGGCCGGGACCCGCACGAGTTCGGCGTAGCTCCCGGGCGCTGCGGCCCATGCGACGCGGTCGCCGACCGAGAACCCGGACACCTCCGAGCCCACCTGCTCGACGACGCCGGTGCCCTCGTCGCCCGGGACGTACGGCAGCTCCCGCGGGTAGGACCCGCTGCGGAAGTACGTGTCGATGTAGTTGATCCCGGAGGCCTGGACCCGGACCAGGAGATCGGCCGGGCCGGGTACCGGATCGGGGACGTCGGTCACGTCGAGGACGTCGGGTCCGCCGGTTCTGGTCACGAGTACAGCGCGCATGGGAAAAGTCTGCCACCGCGCCCGCGACAGCGGGGGCGGGACGGACCCACCGCTGAGTTACCGGCCAGTAGGGACGCGTGGGACGGACCGGGTATTCTCACGATCATGAGCACCGAGAGCATCGAGAACGCACCCAAGGGTGACTCCGGGCAGAGCACCGAGACGGCGGCCCCGCCGTCGAACCTGGTGTCCTCGATCGAGTCGTTCGTCGCAGCGCACGGCGGGTCCGCGACGGTGGTGTTGCAGCCGCTCGGCCGCGCCGGTGTCCGCATGACCCTGGTCGGTGCCGACGGGATCCTGGGGGACCGGGTCGCCGGCAATCTCCGCATCGCGCACGCGGTGGTGGACTCGCTCGACTCCGTGACCCTCGGTGACTGGGACCGCGAGCTGACGAGCATCGTCACCCCGCGCAAGGGTCACTTCGCGCAGATGGCGGGATGGGTGGCGCGTCAGTCGCATTTCCCGAAGGCGCGCAACGGTCTCTGACCGCGTCCGATCAGTCCGCGCGGGCCAGCCGCGGCGAGGTCACGTCGGTGTCCTCGGCTGCCGGCACGGTCTCCCGCTCCCGCAGAGACACCCAGAGAGCGGCCGTGGCGGCCGTGGCCGCGGCAGCACCGGCGACGTGGACGGCCACGAGGGCCGCAGGGACGTCGGTGAAGTACTGGACGATGCCGACGCACGCCTGGGCGACGACGATCGCGATGACCACCTGCAGACGCTTCTTGATGGCGGAGGCTCCGGACGGACTGACGGCGTAGACGGCGAACGTGAGCCCCACCAGCAGCGCCAGGTACCCCACCAGAAGTTCGGCGTGCAGGTGCACCAGCGTGACGATCTCCACCTCGAGCCGAGCCACGTCCGCGTCACCGGCATGCGGTCCCGCGCCGGTGACCATGGTGCCCGCCACCAGAACTCCGGCGAGAAGGGCCGCAGACAGCACGGTCAACCACCGCAGCGGCGCGGGCACGGCGGGTACCGATACGCCCTCGTCCTTCTCACCGATCTTGTGGAACAGCAACGTCGCGAGCCAGACCATCAGCATCGAGATCACGAGGTGCACCGCCACGGTCCACCACAGCAGCCCGGTGAGCACCGTGATGCCGCCGACGCCGGCCTGCAGCACCGTGCCCGCAGGCATGAGCCACGCGTAGACGACCACCTCGCGGCGGCGCCGTGCCCGTGTCACCGCCAGGACGATGGCAGCCGCGGTGAGGACCACGGCGAAGGTGAGCATGCGGTTGCCGAACTCGACCGCCTGGTGCAGGACGGGCACCTCGGACACGCCGACGGGCGTGAAGCTGCCGGGGAAACACTGCGGCCACGTGGGGCACCCGAGCCCGGAGCCCGTCACCCGGACCACGGCGCCCGTCACCGAGATACCGCCCTGCGTCAGGATCACGACGAACGCGATGATTCGCTGGACGCGAACGGAGGGGACCGGGAGGCGGTCGACCACGGAGAAGTACGCACGGGAGAGCACACGTCGATGGTAGACGGCATCTCCTACGCTGCGTAGTTGGCCTGCGGCCTGGGGTAGTCGGCCTGCGGCTTCGGGTGGTCGGACTGCGGCTTCGGTGTCAGGTGAACGAGAACTTGCGGGTCGCCCAGAAGCCGCAGATCGCCGCCCACACGACGAGGACCAGGATGCCGAACAGATCGGCTCGTCCCACGACGGCCTGCTCGAGCGTCTCCGCCATCGCGCCCGACGGGATCAGTCGCGCGATCATGCGGACGCCGCCGGGAAGTGCCTCGTTCGCGAACACCACGCTGCCGATTCCGAGCATCACGAACCACGCGATGTTGGCGAGGGCGAGCACGATCTCGGCCCGCAGCGTCCCGCCGAGCAGGAGGCCCATCGTGGCGAAGGTGACGGTGCCCAGAGCGATGACCAGCGCGCCCAGCACGAGTCCGCCGGGAGTCGGACGCCACCCGAGGGCGAGGCCGATGGCGCCGAGCAGTACCGACTGCAGCACGACCACGAGTAGGACGGCGATCGACTTCCCGGCGATCGCGCCCCACTTCGGCAGAGCGGTGGCGCCGAGTCTCTTGAGAGCGCCGTAGCGCCGGTCGAAGCCGACGGCGATGGCCTGGCCGGTGAACGCGGTCGACATCACCGCGACGGTCATCACGGCGGGTACGACGGTGCCGACGCGCTCGGTGCCGAAGTCGCCGAACGGCAGCAGCGTGAGGCCGATGAGCAAGGTCACCGGGATGAACATCGTCAGCAGCAGCTGCTCACCGTTGCGCAGCAGCAGAAGCAGTTCGAGGCGGCTCTGCGCCAGCAGCATGCGGCGGCGCGGTGCGGGCCGCGGATCCGGTGTGAACGTCCCCGGTGCGAATCGGTCGGACGCACGTTCGGACCGTGATGTCACGCTCACCCTCTCAGTTCCCGCCCCGTGAGGTCGAGGAAGACGTCCTCGAGGCTGCGCTGCTCCACACGGAGATCGGTGGCCAGCACGTTCAGTCGAGCACACCACGAGGTCACCGTCGCGAGCACCTGGGGGTCGATGGTCCCCTCGAGCAGATACGAGCCCGGCGAACTCTCGACCGGATCGAACCCCTCGGGCAGCACCATCTGCAGCAACGACAGGTCGAGGCCGGAGGGCGCGGAGAAGCGCAACTGGCCCTCGGCGCCCCGACGGGTGAGCTCGGTGGGCGTCCCCGAGGCGACGACCTGGCCGTGGTCGATGATCACCAGGTCGTCCGCGAGGTGCTCGGCCTCGTCCATCAGGTGGGTGGTCAGCAGGATGCTCACGCCGTCGCGCCGCAGCGCCTCGACGAGGTCCCACACGAGGAGCCGGGCCTGTGCGTCGAGCCCGGCGGTCGGCTCGTCGAGGAACACGAGCTCGGGGCGGCCGACCAGAGCACAGGCCAGCGAGAGGCGTTGTTGCTGACCGCCGGAGAGTCGTCGGTACGGCGTGCGGACGGCATCGGTGAGCCCCAACTGTCCGAGGAGCCACGCGGGATCGAGCGGGTCGGCCGAGTACGCGGCGACGAGGTCGAGCATCTCGCCCGCACGCGAGCCGGGGTAGGCGCCGCCGCCCTGCAGCATCACCCCGATCCGCGGCTTGAGACGGTCGGAGTCGACGATGGGATCGAGCCCCAGGACGCGGACCTCACCGGAGTCGGGCGTGTGGAAGCCCTCGCACATCTCGACGGTGGTGGTCTTGCCGGCCCCGTTGGGACCGAGGAGTGCGAGCACCCGGCCGCGCTGCAGCTCGATGTCGAGTCCGTCGACGGCCGCGACGTCACCGAAGTGCTTGACCACACCGCGGAGCGACACCGCCGGAGAGTCCGTCGGCGTCCCGGCATCGGACGCCGTGGGCGGAGGGACAGGTCGGGCGGTCACGATGATCCAGCGTAGGCGTCCGACGGACGGTCCGGCGCCGCCGCCCCGTCGCGTGCCCGCCAGGGCAGCAGTCGCCGCGTCGAGGCGTACAGCACGGCGATCGTCAGGACTGTCGCCACCGCCGCCTGGACGATGACGAAGGGCTGGACCTCACCGCCGGTCGGCATGACGATCAGCGAGACGAACGCGGAGAAGACGATCACCGGCACCCGGAACGCCGGTCGGGTGGCCCAGGCGGCCAGCGGGGTGACGGCCCACAGCAGGTACCAGGGCTGGACCACGGGGAAGAGCAGCACGAGTGCCCCGAGCGACACGCCGAGGGCTCCGATGGGGTGGAGCCGACCCAGCAGGACCGACACCAGCATCCGCACGATGATCAGCGCGGCCACCAGGGAGGCGATCGGGCGGGTGAGGGACAGCACGGCAGTGGTGTGGTCGCCGATGCCGAGGAGGACGCCGGCGCCTCCCGTGGCGAGGCCGAGCAGTGTGGGCAACGACATCCAGCTGCGCACGGCGTTGGCCGTGCCCAGGGTGTCCAGCCAGCCGAATCCGAGCCCGCTCGCGGCGCTGACGCCCAGGATCACGGCGACGGTCACCGCGCCGAGCAGGGCGGCGGCGGCGGCGACGTCGCGGGGCCGACCACCCCATCGACGGGCCAGGGCCATGCCCACGAATCCGAGCGCGAGCACCGACGGGATCTTGATCGTCGCGGACAGGGCGATGACCGCCGCGCCGACGAGCAGCAGCACGCCGGTACGGCCCCGCAGTGGTGCCGCGGACTCGACCGCACGGAACGAGAGTTCGAGCCCCGCGAGCATCAGGCCCAGCATTGCGGCCTCGTTGTGGATCCCGGCGACGAGGTGGAAGAGCAGGAGCGGATTGGCGGCACCGAGCCACAGCGCCGCCACGCTGGACACTCCGCACCGGGCGGCGAGGCGGGGGAGAGCCCACACGATGAGCGCGACGCCGATCAGCGCGACGATGCGATGCAGGAAGATCCCGGCGACGATGTCGTCACCGGTGAGCGCGGTGATGCCCCGACCGATCCACAGGAAGAACGGTCCGTAGGGCGCCGGGGTGTCGCGCCAGATGGTCGGCACGGTCCTGGTGAGCACATGGTCGACGCCGAGTGCCGCCTGCGGACCGATGGCGTACGGATCGAGTCCGCGGGCCGTGATCTCGCTCTGCGCCAGATACGAGTAGACGTCCTTGCTGAACATCGGTGGCGCGACGCACAGCGGCACGATCCACAGCGCGAGCGTGCGGTCCAGCTGGGAGCGAGACATCCGGCGCGGCGACGAGTGCGCGCCGAAAGATCCCACGGCGAGGCGGCCGAGGAGCAGCCATGCGAGCACCACGACGGCGGTGCCGATCATCGTGATGGTGAGTGCGGCGGGGAGCGCGCGAGCGAAGAGCCCGAGCACGCGGACACCCTGCACCGGGTTCTGGAGAACCGGTTGTGCGCCGGCGCCCAGTGCACCGAGGGCCATCATCGCGGCGCCGATGGCACCGAAGCGGCGGATCCGTGTGAGATCGCGCACCTCGGCGGCGTTCAGTTCGGGGCGCTCGGGCTCGTTGTCGTGCAGAAACGCGACGCGGTCGCTGCGCGGAGACCCCTCGATCCCCAGCACCCGACGCGTCGCTCGACGGGCCGTCGCCCGCATCCGCGCGGTGGTACCGGAGCTTCTCGGCTCCGTCGCACCCGCCGTGACCACGTCGTCGGTGCCGCCCGCGAGGGACGCCGAGGCGTCGGTCGGTGTCACCGGCGCGGAGGGCACGGAGTCGTCGGCAGGTGCGGGCACAGAACGGAGCGTATCGACACCGGCGCCGATCACGAACGTCGCCGCGGCATCGGCCCTGCTACCCAGGGTGCCCTTGCTGGAACCTCTCCGGTAATTCGGTCACACTGGTGTTGTGAAAACGACTACCGAACGTTCCGGCGAGCGCGTCAGCGCCCGCGCCGACGTCGCGTCGGTCACTGTCACTCCGGCTTCGGGATCTGGTTCAGCAACGTCGGGCTCGGCAACGTCGGGCTCGGCAACGTCGGAGGGTCGCACGCGGTCGTCCGTCGTGACGCTCCTGCTCGAGGAGGGTCCGATCAGCGCCACGCAGGTCGGGTCCCGTCTGGGCATCAGCGCCGCCGGCGTGCGGCGCCACCTCGATGCTCTCATCGACGCGGGCGACGCGCGCGTCACGATGACCTCGCGTCCCGGTGCACGTACCCGCGGTCGCCCCGCGAAGCTGTTCTCCCTGACCGCGCACGGACGCTCTCGACTCGGCCACTCGTACGACGATCTCGCGGGTGCGGCCATGCGGCACCTACGGGAGATCGGCGGCGACGACGCGGTGCGCACGTTCGCCCGCCGACGCATCCAGTCCATCGTGGGCGACGTCGAGCCTGCCGACACGTCCTCGCAGCAGTCCGTCTCCGAGACGGCCGACGCCATCGCCGAGGCGCTGACCGAGTCCGGCTTCGCCGCGTCCACCCGCCCGGTCGGCAACGGGGTGCAGATCTGCCAGCACCACTGCCCGGTCTCGCACGTCGCGGCCGAGTTCCCCGAGCTGTGCACCGCCGAGCGCGAGGCGTTCGCCGATCTGCTCGGAACGCACGTGCAGCGCCTCGCCACCATCGCCAACGGCGACTGCGCGTGCACCACCCATGTGCCCCTTCGCACACTCTCGACTCCCGAATCAGGCAATACCGACGACGATGTCGGCGTTGCACCGAGTGATGCTGCCGACAGCGGCACGGTCCACCACGACCGCACAGCTCTCGATTCGGCCCGTACCACCAGCTCCAGCCCGAACAGCCCGCTCGATCGTCTCCGGAAGGAGCCCGCATGACCGTCACACCAGACCAGGTGACCCCCACGGTGCCCGCGACACTCACGCAGGACGAGACCATCGCGTCTCTCGGGACCTACGGATACGGCTGGTCCGACTCCGACGTCGCCGGTGCGAGCGCCAAGCGCGGCATCAGCGACGCCGTCGTCCGCGACATCTCCGACAAGAAGAGCGAGCCCGAGTGGATGCTCGAGGCACGCCTCAAGGCGTTGCGCACGTTCGAGCGCAAGCCCATGCCGAACTGGGGCTCGAACCTCGACGGCATCGACTTCGACAACATCAAGTACTTCGTGCGGTCCAGCGAGAAGCAGGCCGCCACGTGGGACGATCTACCCGCCGACATCAAGAACACGTACGACCGCCTCGGCATCCCGGAGGCGGAGAAGCAGCGCCTCGTGTCGGGTGTCGCCGCTCAGTACGAGTCCGAGGTCGTCTACCACTCGATCCGCGAGGATCTCGAGGAGCAGGGCGTCATCTTCCTGGACACCGACTCGGGTCTGCGTGAGCACCCGGAGCTGTTCCAGGAGTACTTCGGCTCGGTGATCCCGGCCGGTGACAACAAGTTCTCCGCGCTGAACACCGCGGTGTGGTCCGGTGGGTCCTTCATCTACGTGCCGCCGGGCGTCCACGTCGACATCCCGCTGCAGGCCTACTTCCGCATCAACACCGAGAACATGGGTCAGTTCGAGCGGACGCTCATCATCGTCGACGAGGGTGCCTACGTGCACTACGTCGAGGGATGCACCGCGCCGATCTACAAGTCCGACTCGCTGCACTCGGCGGTCGTCGAGATCATCGTGAAGAAGGGTGGTCGATGCCGCTACACCACCATCCAGAACTGGTCGAACAACGTCTACAACCTCGTCACCAAGCGCGCGAAAGCCGAGGCCGGCGCGACGATGGAGTGGATCGACGGCAACATCGGCTCGAAGGTCACGATGAAGTACCCGGCCGTGTGGATGACCGGTGAGCACGCCAAGGGCGAGGTTCTGTCGGTGGCGTTCGCCGGCGAGGGCCAGCACCAGGACACCGGCTCGAAGATGCTCCACCTCGCGCCGAACACGTCGTCCAACATCGTGAGCAAGTCCGTCGCTCGCGGCGGCGGCCGGGCGTCGTATCGCGGCCTGATCCAGATCAACAAGGGCGCGCACGGGTCGAAGTCGACCGTCAAGTGCGACGCACTCCTGGTCGATCAGATCAGCCGCAGCGACACCTACCCGTACGTCGACATCCGCGAGGACGACGTGACGATGGGCCACGAGGCCACCGTCTCGAAGGTCAGCGACGATCAGCTGTTCTACCTGATGAGCCGCGGCATGACCGAGGACGAGGCCATGGCCATGGTGGTGCGCGGCTTCGTCGAGCCCATCGCGAAGGAACTCCCGATGGAGTACGCCCTCGAGCTCAACCGCCTGATCGAGCTGCAGATGGAGGGATCGGTCGGATGACCCTGCCCCACACCGACACCGGGGTGAAGGCTGCCGTCACCGGCGAGAACCCCGCCACCGAGAACAAGCGCGCGATCGTCGCGAACAAGGGCGCGCAGTTCTCGTCCTACGACGTCGCCGCGTTCGAGGTGCCGTCCGGCCGCGACGAGATCTGGCGCTTCACACCGCTGCGGCGCCTGCGAGGTCTCCACGACGGCACCGCCGTGGCCACGGGCTCCGCGACCGTGACGGTCACCGATGCGCCCGAGTCCGTGCGCGTCGAGACCGTCGGTCGTGACGACGCGCGGCTCGGCACCGCGGGTGCGCCGGCCGATCGGGTCGCTGCCCAGGCGTACTCGTCCTTCGACTCGGCCACCGTCGTCACGGTGGCCTCCGAGGCAGAGCTCGCGGATCCGCTGATCGTGACGGTCGACGGTCCGGGAGCGGACGTCGTCGCCTACGGCCACGTCCAGATCCGCGTCGAGGCGTTCGCCAAGGCGACCGTCGTGCTCGAGCAGCGCGGCAGCGGAACCTACGCCGAGAACGTCGAGTTCGTCGTCGCGGACAGCGCACACCTCACGGTCGTCGCGCTGCAGGAGTGGGACGACGACGCGGTGCACGTCGCGTCGCATCACGCGAAGGTGGGCCGCGACAGCGTCCTGCGTTACGTGTCGGTCAGCCTCGGCGGCGATCTGGTGCGCCTGACACCGACGGTGAACTTCACCGGTCCGGGTGGCGACGCCGAGCTCCTGGGCCTGTACTTCGCGGACGACGGTCAGCATCTCGAGCAGCGCCTGCTGGTCAACCACACCGCGCCGCACTGCAAGTCCAACGTGGTCTACAAGGGCGCCCTGCAGGGCGACCCGGCGTCGAAGAAGCCCGACACCCACACCGTGTGGGTCGGCGACGTCGTCATCGGTGCGAAGGCGGAGGGGACGGACACGTTCGAGCTCAACCGCAACCTGATTCTCACCGACAGCGCGCGCGCGGACTCCGTCCCGAACCTCGAGATCGAGACCGGCGAGATCGTCGGGGCCGGTCACGCGAGTGCCACGGGTCGCTTCGACGACGAGCAGCTGTTTTACCTCCGTGCTCGCGGCATCCCGGAGGACCAGGCACGCAAGCTCGTCGTGCGCGGCTTCTTCCACGACATCATCGCGAAGATCCCGGTCGCGTCCATCCGTGAGCGTCTCTCCGACGCGGTCGAGGCGGAACTCGCCATCACCGGCGTCTGACCCCTCGCGCGACCACCTTCTCCCGATTCACAGACAGGCAAGGAACATCATGTCCACTCTCGAAATCCGCGATCTGCACGTCGACGTCGCGAACACCGACGACGCCGCGCAGCCGATCGAGATCCTGAAGGGCGTCGATCTGACGGTCTCGTCGGGCGAGACGCACGCCATCATGGGCCCCAACGGCTCGGGCAAGTCGACGCTCTCCTACGCGATCGCCGGCCATCCCAAGTACCGCGTCACCTCGGGCACCATCCTGCTCGACGGTGAGGACGTGCAGGAGATGTCCGTGGACGAGCGTGCTCGCGCCGGCCTGTTCCTCGCGATGCAGTACCCCGTCGAGGTTCCCGGTGTCTCCATGTCCAACTTCCTCCGCACCGCTGCCACCGCCGTGCGCGGCGAGGCCCCGAAGCTGCGGCACTGGGTGAAGGAGGCCAAGGAGGCGATGACCGAGCTCGACATCGATCCGGCCTTCGCCGAGCGCAGCGTCAACGAAGGCTTCTCCGGCGGCGAGAAGAAGCGCCACGAGATCCTGCAGCTGGGTCTGCTCAAGCCGAAGATCGCCATCCTCGACGAGACCGACTCGGGCCTCGACGTCGACGCCCTGCGGGTCGTGTCGGAGGGTGTCAACCGCTACAAGGAGCGGGAGAACGGCGGCATTCTCCTGATCACGCACTACACCCGCATCCTGCGCTACATCACGCCCGATCACGTGCACGTGTTCTCCGCGGGCCGCATCGTCGAGTCCGGTGGACCCGAGCTGGCCGACGAGCTCGAGGCGAACGGATACGAGCGCTTCACGAAGACCACCGCGGGCGCATGACGGCCGTCGCGTCGGTCGGCACCCTGGACGTCGCGAGGCTTCGGGAGGACTTCCCGATCCTCGGTCGTACCGTGCGAGACGACAAGCCTCTCGTGTACCTCGACTCCGGCGCGACGTCTCAACGTCCGGTGCAGGTGCTCGATGCCGAGCGGCACTTCCTCACCACCTGCAACGCCGCCGTGCACCGCGGGGCCCACCAGCTGGCCGAGGAGGCCACGGACGCCTACGAGGGTGCCCGCGCGGGCATTGCCGCCTTCGTGGGTGCCCGCGCGGACGAGATCGTGTTCACCAAGAACGCCACCGAGTCGCTCAACCTGGTCACGCACGTCCTCGGCGACGACCGCTTCGCGCGGTCGCTGCGTCCCGGTGACGAGATCGTCATCACCGAGCTCGAACACCACGCGAATCTCGTTCCATGGCAGGAGCTCTCACGCCGCACCGGTGCGACGCTCCGGTGGTACGGGGTCACCGACGACGGCCGGATCGATCTCGACTCGCTCGAGCTCACCGACCGCACGCGCGTGGTCGCGTTCACCCACCAGTCCAACGTGACGGGCGCGGTGGCTCCCACCGAGGAACTCGTCCGTCGTGCACGGGCGGTCGACGCACTGGTCGTCCTCGACGCCTGCCAGTCGGTGCCGCACATGCCGGTGGACGTCTCCGCGCTCGACGTCGACTTCGCGGCGTTCTCCGGGCACAAGATGCTCGGACCGTCCGGGGTCGGTGTCCTGTACGGCAAGTCGGCGCTCCTGGCCGAGATGCCTCCCTTCATCACCGGCGGGTCGATGATCGAGACCGTGACGATGGAGCAGACCACCTACGCACCGCCCCCGCAGCGGTTCGAGGCCGGTGTGCCCATGACGTCGCAGGTCGTCGGTCTGGGTGCCGCCGTGGAGTACCTGAACGCGCTGGGGATGGACGCCGTCGCCGCGCACGAACAGACGCTCACTGCTGCCGCACTGTCGGAGCTCGCCACCATCGACGGGCTCCGCATCATCGGGCCCACGGACACGCAGGACCGCGGGGGAGCCGTGTCGTTCGTCGTCGATGGCATCCATGCGCACGATCTGGGGCAGATCCTCGACGACGAGGGCGTCGCCATCCGCGTCGGGCATCACTGCGCGTGGCCGCTGCACCGTCGTTTCGGCGTGGCCGCGACGGCCCGTGCCTCGTTCGCCGTCTACAACACGGTGGAGGAAGTGCACGCGCTGCGCGACGCGATCCGCACGGCACAGTCGTTCTTCGGCGTCGGCGGTGCCGCGTGAGAATGGAACAGATGTACCAGGAAGTGATCCTCGATCACTACAAGCACCCGCACGGTCGTGGGCTCCGCGAGCCGTTCGGCGCCGAGGTGCACCACGTCAACCCCACGTGCGGTGACGAGGTCACGTTGCGCGTGAACGTCGCCGACGGTGTCGTGGCCGACGTGTCCTACGACGGGCAGGGGTGCTCGATCAGTCAGGCGGCCACCTCGGTTCTGACCGACCAGGTCGTCGGACTCTCCGTCGAGGACGCGCTTCTCACGGTGGACGCCTTCTCGGCGATGGTCGGCAGCCGCGGCACCGTCGAGGGTGACGAGGACGTCATCGGCGACGGCATCGCCTTCGCTGGTGTGGCGAAGTACCCGGCACGCGTGAAGTGCGCGCTGCTCGGATGGATGGCATTCAAGGACGCCGTTGTTCGTACTGTGGAGACGCAGGACGAGCACGCGAACAGTGGAGGACGATCATGACCGATACCGACAACGGCGCAGTGGCGCCCGATTCCGTCATCGAAGACCTCGAGGAGGCCATGCGTGACGTCGTCGACCCCGAGCTCGGCATCAACGTCGTCGACCTCGGACTGGTCTACGGAATCACCATCGACGACGAGGCCGTGGTCACCCTCGACATGACGCTGACGTCCGCGGCGTGCCCGTTGACCGACGTCATCGAGGACCAGAGCCGCACCGCCCTGGTGCGCAGTGGTCTGGCCGAGGACCTCAAGATCAACTGGGTCTGGATGCCGCCGTGGGGACCGGACAAGATCACCGACGACGGCCGCGAGCAGCTGCGCGCGCTCGGCTTCACCGTCTAGAGCCGGCTCACCCGATCTCACGCGAGAAGATGCGGTACGTCCTGCTCGGGTCCACCGGGTAGGACGAACGCACCGAGTGGAACCAGCCTCCGTCCGCCAGCACGGGGGCTGCTTCCACGGAGGCGTATCCGCCGTCGTGGATGCGCTGGAACAGTTCGAAGATCAGCAGTGCCGAGGTGCCCTTGTCGGGGCAGCTCGGGTCCACGAACATCATGTCGAGCCGCACGTGCGTGCGGTGTCTGCGTCCGCCGGGCCCCCGCCACCGCGCGATCGTGTGGAGATCGCGCACGATGCCGAACCGTGAGCGCACCGCTCCGAGGGCCGCCTTGTTCACGTCCGGGATCCCCATGACGAAGCCGACGACCTCGCCGTCGAGTTCGGCGAACAGCACGATCTCGGGATCGAGGATCGGACGCATGGTCGCCACGAGCGCATCGAGTTCGTCGGGTTCCACGGGCGTGAATCCCCAGAACGACGCGAATGCGGTGTTGTAGAGCACGCGCAGCTTGGCCACGTCCTCGTCGAACGTCGCCGGATTCATCGGCCGGACGACGACGGACGATCGCGCCTTCCACCTCTGGCCCATCGCGTACTTGCGTGCGAACGGCGGCGACTGGACGAGCGTGTGCGGGTCGTCGTGATAGAAGCTGTGGAACTCCTTGATGCTGGTCATACCCCACGACTCGAGGAGATCGGCGTAATACGGGGGATTGTGGGGCATCCCGACCAGCGGCGGAATGTCGTTGCCGTGCACCAGCACTCCCGCGCTCCACAGCAATGACGGGCTCATCGGACCCACCACGGTGCTCAGCGACCGCCCCCGAGCCCAGGCGGCCACGGCGTCGAGCAGAGCGTGCGCGGCCTCCCGGTCGTCGAGGCACTCGAAGTAGCCGAAGTACGCGGTCTGCTCCTCGTAGTGCGAGATGAAGACCAGGTCGGCGATGGCCGCGATCCGCCCCACGAGCCGCCGACCGCGATACGCGAGGAACGCCTGACTCGTCATCCGGCTCTGCGTCTCCTCAGAGGGCCGACGCAGCATCGAGCCCACGTCCGCGATGTCGCCGGGGATCCAGTTCGGGTCGTTCCGATAGACCGCGAACGGGACCTTCGCGAAGGCCGACCAGTCGCGACGGGTGCGTACCGCTGTGATGGTCACGGCCGCGGTCGTGACCGGCCAACCGACCGTACGTGAGGTCATGAGAGGGCCTCCTCGAGGTCGTCCTGCATCGTGCTCCGGGTCGTCGGTGCCGGCCGCACGACGGACCGGGCGAGCACCGACTCACCGGCCCACACGTACTGCCCCGGCCGTACCAGGACGTCGCCGTCGAGCAGAGCGTCGGGAAGGAACACGTCGCACTGTGACCCGAAGCGGATCAGGCCGTACTGCTCGCCGCGAGCGAGATTCTCACCGACCTCGACGTGGGCGACGATCCGGTCCACCCACAGATCGGCGATCTGCGTGACGAAGACGGTGGGACCGTCGGCGTGCCGGACACCGATGGTGAGCCGCTCGTTGGTCAGGAGGTACTCGCACCCCTCGTCGTAGGGCGTGCGGTGCAGGAACAGGTTCGCCGTCATGCGAGCCATCGACCTGTTGAACGGCGCCGCGCCGCGGTGTTCACGCACCACCACCGCCCCCTCGATCGGTGCGCGATTGCGGTGGACCGAGTGCTCGGTCATGTAGGTGCCGACGAGCCACCCGCTGGCGTCGGAGTCGATCCCGGCGTACTCGGACAGCCGGATGGCGCGCCGCTTCTTCACGGCGACCGGCATCTGGCCCGACTCGACACGCTTGACGTAGGTGATGTACCCGTCGGCCGCCGACACGATGGACGACGGGTCCGGGGGCACCGACCGCTCCGGATCACGGAGGAAGGCGGCGCTGCGCCAGTACGAGTACCCGCCTACGAGCGCAGCGAGAGCCACGGTTCCAGCGGTGGTGGCTGCTCTGGTCACGACGGCTCCACCGCCGTCTCCTTACCGTGGTCGATGCGCTCGACCAGTGCGATGAACGCGTCGTAGAGATGGGTGCGCAGCACGGCGTCGATCGCGACGGCGAGCACTCCGAGGGTCGCGCAGGCGACGTAGTAGACGAGCCCGAGGGTGAAGTTCACGAAATCGCCGAGGAACACCCGGACCCGGTACCTCGCGCCGGTTTCCAGGAACATCGGTTGCGGCGGGACGCGACTCATCGTGCACGACCGAGGACGTCGCGGGTCTGTGCGCTTCTGCTCACGCGGTGACCAGTCGGGGTCGGCGCGCCGTCGCGTCGCGGAACTGGATGACCGACAGGTACAGCGCGAAGAGCGCATCGTGATCCCACGAGGATCCGTCGAAGGACGACGGCATGAGCGACGGTGCGTTGGAACGGCGGATGAGGTCGTTGACGTCGGACCCGAGCAGGGACGCCGTCTTCTCCGCCGGGATCTTGCTGTCGACGATCGCTTTGAACTCCGCCCACGGCACGAGGTCCAGGCCGAGAGCCGATGCCAGGACGGCGTTGCTGTAGGGCACCGGATTGGACGGCACGAGGTGGGGGAGCGTGCCGTCGCCGAGAGCGTTGTCCGCCAGCACGCGCGCGAGCACGTCGACGGGCGCGTAGTTCATGCCCGGACCGTCCCACATCGCACCGACACTGTTCGCCAGCTCGATCGCGCGCCAGAAGCTGTAGACGCGACCCGGGTCCTTGCCGACGGTGGTGCTGCCGAGCACGTACGGCGACTCGACCAGGGTGACGGAGGCGACGCCGTCCCGTGCGAGCCATCCGAGGAGCTGACCGTTGATCCACTTCATCTGACAGTAGCCCGAGTACCACCAGGAATCGGGACGCAGGAAGTCCTCCGGGCTGGTGTAGATGAAGGCGCCGATCGACCCCATGTAGGTGAGGTGCTTGCGACGGTCCTCCAGGGTGAACTGGACGACGCGCAGCAGGGAGACGAACCAGTCCTGTCGCAACTCGAGGTAGCTGGAGTCGTAGTCGGTGGAACTGGCCGAGTTGAACACCTGGTCGACGGTGCCGCGGAGCCGCAGGTAGGTGTCCTCGTCCAGACCGAAGTTCGTCCGGGTCGGAACCGCCTCGATGACGACGATCTTCGCGAGATCGATCCCGGTGATCGAGTACTGGGCGACGGTCTCCTCGAAACGCTCGGCGGCGGAGGAGTCGCCGGCGGATCGGACACCGGCGTAGACCGTCGTGATTCCGGGGCGCAGAGACAGTTCCGCGACGAGATGCGCTCCGACGAAGCCGTTGGCACCGAACACCAGCGCGACCTCGTCAGCGGGCGGCGCCATGGAGCGCACCTGCTCGGCGGTGCTCGGATCGACGATCGGTCGCAGCAGCTCGTGGTCGCCGGCCGACAGCGCCGCGACGTCCGCATACTTTCGCGAGAACAACAGCGACGGCGCGTCGCCCGTCAGAGCGACGACCGGACTGACCAGGTGCCCGTCGTTGGCGACAGTGCTGAACGTGTACTCGTCGAACATGTGATCTCCCCCGATGGATGCGGCGCCCGTCGCCGGTGTGACCGGGACGACTCGCTGTGTCTCTCCAGAGAGAGTAAAAGCATCCTTGGGGTGATCAACCACGTTTGGCGTTGTGAGACATACGGTTCCGTGGGCACTTGATTGTGAGGCCCGTGCGGACGCGCACGCCGTGGTCGTGAGACCTCACGCCCCCTTGCGCTGCTGGTCCTCGTCGCCCGACGACGTGCCGCTCCCGGCCTTCTTCGCCGCCGCCTTCTTCGCGGCCGTCTTCTTGGCGGGCGCTTTCTTCGCCGCCGCCTTCTTGGCCGGTGCCTTCTTCGCGGCTGCCTTCTTCGCCGGAGCCTTCGTCGCGGACTCTTCGTTCCCCGACTCGTCCTTCGTCGATGCCGAGTCGGTGTCGCCGCGACGACCACGGCCGGACCGGCCCGCCGCCTCGACGCTGCGTTGGAGTGCCGCGACCAGGTCGACGACCTCGGCGTCCTCTCCCGAGTCGGTGTCCTCCGGTTCGGCGTGCACCACCTTCTCGCCGCCGTTCTCGATCATCTCGTCGAGGACCTTGCGGAGTTCGATCTGGTAGTCGTCGGTGTACTCGGACGGGTCGAAGTCGCCCGACATGCTCTCGACGAGTGCCCCCGCCATCTTCAGTTCGTTGGGGCGGGGCGCGGTGACGTCGTCGAGCGAGGAGAACTCGGCGGCCCGCACCTCGTCGGGCCACAGCAGCGTCTGGATCATCAGCACGTCGTCGTGCACGCGGAGGGCCGCGAGGCGCGTCTTCTGTCGCAGCGTGAAGTGCACCAGTGCGGTGCGATCGGTCGTGGACAAGGTCTCCCGGAGGAGCACGTACGCCTTCGGGGACGTCGAGTCCGGCTCCAGGTAGTAGCTCTTGTCGAACAGGATCGGATCGATCTGGTCGGTCGGCACGAACTCGAGAACCGGGATCTCGTGCTTCTCGGCGGCGGGCAGCGACGAGAAGTCCTGATCGGTCAGGATCACCCGGTCGCCGTCGGGGGTCTCGTAGGCCTTGTCGATGTCGGCGAACTGCACCGACTCACCGCACACGGAGCACTTCCGGTCGTACTTGATGCGACCGCCGTCCTTGCCGTGGACCTGATGGAACTTGATGTCGTGGTCCTCGGTGGCCGTGTACACCTTGACCGGGACGTTCACCAGGCCGAAGGCGATGGAGCCTTTCCAGATCGATCGCATGTGTCCAATCTTGGGGCACGCCCGGTCACATTTCCACCACCCGTCACGAACGCGTCCCCACCGCTGCGGAGAACATCGCCCGACGGACCGCTCCGAGGATCACGCGGCGGTCGGACGAACCGATCCGCGAGAACAGCGTCAGCATCGCCCGGGACATGCCGGCGACGTCGTCGTCCGACGACAGATAGGCGCGTTGCAGCGTCGACGGCATCTCGAAGAATCGGTCGAAGAACGGCGCGAGGGCATCGGGCGGGAAGGACAGCAGAGCGTCCGCGCCCACCGACCGCAGCCGGGTGACCGCCCGCGATCCCGCCGAGTCGACGCCGCCGCCGTCCAGCACGACCGACGCGATGACGTCCGCTCGGCGCAGGGAGGCAGCGACGCTGTACCCGGTGGCGGTGTGCAGAGCCGGACTCCGCGTCCCGGTGGTGACGACCCCGCGCGTCGGACGGGTCGGCGGACGCATCGCGAAGCGCACCCGCTCGACGGGCTCGTCGCCGCGCAGAGTCACACCCCGCGCAGCCAGTCGTGCGAGCAGCCGACGCGCGAGCTCGGGTGAGGTGAGGCCGGGCCGGCCGACCAGGCAGGTTTCCTCGAGCAACACCGCGCCGCCGCCCAGCGGCACGACGTACAGAAAGGACGGCACCGCGTCCGCGTCGGCACCGTTGTCCCGCCGCCAGTCCATGATCACCGCGGACTCGCCGCCGCAGGCACGTGCGGCGGTGTCCTCGTCGACCACGACCCCGTGGGCCGTCTGCTCGGGGACTCCGGGGCCCACCGCCGAGCCACGGGCGTCGATCACCGTCCGGCCGGACAGGGTCGTGCCGTTCCGCAGGGTCATCGACGTGGGCGTGACCTCCGCCGCGGACTCCGCGACCACCGACACTCCGTCGAGCGTGAGGCCGTCCTGCAGTCGTCCGGTGTCGAGCACCGAGTACTCACGGTCCACCACGTGTCGGCGTGTGCCGACCACGACGGGGGAGCGGGACGTGGACGCGCGCGTCGACTCCGGCACCCAGTCCGGAATCTCGTCGGTCCACATCCCGTACGTGTTGATCCATCGACGATCCGGACGGGGGTCGACGAGAGTCACCGTTGCCCCCGCGGCCGCGCAGCGATGTGCCGCCGCGCGGCCGGACGGGCCGGCGCCGACGACGAGGACGTCGGTCAGAACGTTCCCGTCGCCAGCAGTCCGCCGTCGACGCGCACCGTCTCACCGGTGATCCACGACGCGGCGTCGGACACGAGGAACCCGACGAGCGAGGCCACGTCCTCGGGCGTTCCCAGCCGCTTCATCGGGTAGCCGGCGGCCGCCGCCTCCTCACCATTGGCGACGAGTGCCTCGGCGAACTTGGTCTTGACGACGCCCGGGGCCACCGCGTTCACACGGATCGAGGGTCCGAGCTGCCACGCGAGCTCCTCGGTCAGCCGGATGAGCGCCGCCTTGGACGAGCCGTACGCGGCGATGACTCCGGTGGATCGGATTCCCGCCACGCTGGCGAGGTTCACGACCGAGCCGCCGTGCTCGCCCATCCACGCTCGGTGCGCCTCCTGGATGAAGCCGAGTGTCGCGACGACGTTGACCTCGAAGATCTTGCGGACGCCGGCCAGATCGGCCTCCATCAGCGATCCGTACACCGGATTGATGCCGGTGTTGTTGATCAGAATGTCGAGTGAGCCGAGCTCGGCGACCGTGCGGTCGACCGTCTCGCGGCGGGACTCCGCGTCCCCGGCGTTGCCGGCGATGGCGAGCACGGTGGCCCCCGGTACCGCGGCGCGCAACTCCTCGGCGGTGGCGTCGAGCTGCTCCTTCTTGCGGGCGGTCACCGTCACGGCGGCGCCGCGAGCGAGGAGGTCGGCCGCGATGGCCCGACCGATTCCGCGGCTCGCGCCGGTGACCACGGCGACACGCCCCTGCAGATCCTGTTCCTTCTCCATGCGTCGGAACGTTAGCGGAGTCACGTCTGCGTGGACCGTGGGAGCCCGCGGAGGCGTTAAAATGAGGGATTGCTGCGCAGTCGACTTCGCGCTGCGCCCGGTCTGCCACCGGACAACTACGACGATCGAGGAGTTCGCACCGTGATCACCGCCACCGACCTGGAGGTTCGTGCCGGCGTGCGTACTCTTCTGTCCGCTCCCGGGCCCGCCCTGCGCGTGCAGGCCGGCGACCGCATCGGCCTCGTGGGCCGCAACGGCGCCGGAAAGACCACCACTCTTCGCATTCTGGCAGGAGAGGGCGAGCCCTACGCCGGCTCGGTCACCCGCACCGGGGACATCGGTTACCTGCCGCAGGACCCCAAGGAGGGCGACCTCGACCTGCTGGCCAAGGATCGCGTCCTGTCCGCCCGCGGACTCGACACCTTGCTCCACGACATGGAGAAGCAGCAGGCGCTCATGGCCGAGGTGGCCGACGAGGATCGCCTCGACAAGGCCGTCCGCCGATACGGCGAGCTCGAGGAGCGTTTCGCCTCGCTCGGCGGCTACGTGGCCGAGAGCGAAGCGGCGCGCATCTGCAACAGCCTCGGACTTCCCGACCGTGTCCTGGCGCAGCCCCTACGCACCCTCTCCGGCGGTCAGCGCCGCCGCGTCGAGCTGGCACGCATCCTGTTCGCGGCGTCCGACGGCAGTGGTGGTCGCTCCGCCACCACGCTGCTGCTCGACGAGCCCACCAACCACCTCGACGCCGATTCCATCACCTGGCTCCGCGGCTTCCTGCAGAGCCACGAGGGTGGGCTCATCGTCATCAGTCACGATGTGGAGCTGCTGAACGACGTCGTGAACCGCGTGTGGTTCCTCGATGCCGTCCGCGGCGAGCCGGACGTCTACAACATGAACTGGAAGAAGTACCTCGACGCGCGCTCGACGGACGAGCAGCGTCGTCGTCGCGAGCGTGCCAACGCGGAGAAGAAGGCCGGCGCTCTGCGCGCGCAGGCCGCCAAGATGGGTGCGAAGGCCACCAAGGCCGTGGCCGCCCAGAACATGGCCAAGCGTGCCGACAAGCTGATGGCGAACCTCGACGAGGAACGCGTGTCCGACCGGGTGGCACACATCCGCTTCCCCGAGCCCGCACCGTGCGGCAAGACGCCGCTCATGGCGTCGAACCTCACCAAGATGTACGGGTCCCTGGAGATCTTCGCGGGTGTGGATCTGGCCATCGACCGCGGTTCCCGCGTCGTGGTGCTCGGCCTCAACGGCGCCGGCAAGACGACGCTGCTCCGCATCCTCGCCGGCACGGAGAAGAGCGACTCGGGCCAGATCGAGCCCGGTCACGGTCTACGCATCGGCTACTTCGCCCAGGAACACGACACCCTCGACGACATGGCGTCGGTCTGGGAGAACGTGCGGCACGCGGCACCGGACACCCCGGAGCAGGAGCTGCGGTCGCTGCTCGGTGCGTTCATGTTCACCGGCCCGCAGCTCGAACAGCCGGCCGGCACTCTCTCCGGCGGTGAGAAGACGCGACTCGCGCTCGCCGGCCTGGTCTCGTCGGCGGCCAACGTGCTGCTGCTCGACGAGCCGACCAACAACCTCGACCCGATCTCGCGTGAGCAGGTCCTCGAGGCGCTGCGGAGCTACAAGGGCGCCGTCGTGCTGGTGACGCACGATCCGGGTGCGGCCGAGGCACTGTCTCCCGAACGAGTGATCCTCCTGCCGGACGGCAACGAGGACCACTGGTCGCAGGACTACCTCGACCTGATCACGCTCGCCTGAGTCGGCTCACGGCCGATCGCGACGGACCGACTCCTCGACCAGGTCGAGGACGGCCGACAGGTTCTCGGTGCCCTGGCCCGACGCGATGCGGGTCACGAGACCGTCCATGACGAGGTCGAGGTATCCCAGCAGTACCGCGGTGGGCACGTCGTCCCGCAGTCGGCCCGCAGACTTCTGACGCTCGAGACGTGACAGGACGGCGTCCTGCAGCTCGACCGAGCGCTCCGACCACCCGGCCCGGAACTCGGCGTCGGTCTTGAGCCGTCGGGCGATCTCCAGACGTGTACCGAGCCAGTCGAACTGGTCGGGAGCGGCCAGCATGTCCCGCATCACCTGGACGAGCCCCTGCTCGGCGGCGACGTCCGCCATGCGGCGCGCGTCGTCGCGGGCGAGCGCGAGGAACAGCCCGTCCTTGTCCTTGAAGTGGTGGAAGATCGCTCCTCGCGAGAGCGAGGTGGCCTCCTCGAGTCGCCGCACCGTGGCGCCCTCGTAACCGTATTCGGCGAAACAGCGGCGCGCGCCGTCGAGGATCTGACTTCGGCGCGCCGCGAGATGGTCGTCACTGACCTTCGGCACTCGGTGCTCCTGTCGTGTGCTGGGGACATCGTGCTGATCGCAGAACGCGCACGACCGAACCGGCGATACACGCGGTATCGCGGCGCGGTCGTGCGCGTTCTGCTCCCCTCACGGGGCAGTGATCACTGCGGTGATCAGCCGATCATGTTGCGCAGCACGTACTGCAGGATGCCGCCGTTGCGGTAGTACTCCGCCTCGCCGGGGGTGTCGATGCGGACCACGGCGTCGAACTCGACGGCAGAGCCGTCTTCCTTCGTCGCGGTGACGTGCATCGTCTTCGGCGTGCGGCCCTCGTTCAGCTCGGTGATGCCCGAGATGTCGAAGGTCTCGGTGCCGTCGAGCTTCAGCGACGCCGCCGACTCGCCGGCGGGGAACTGCAGCGGGACGACGCCCATGCCGATGAGGTTGGAGCGGTGGATGCGCTCGAACGACTCGGTGATGACGGCCTTGACGCCGAGCAGGCGGGTGCCCTTGGCAGCCCAGTCACGCGAGGATCCGGAGCCGTACTCCTTGCCGCCCAGGACGACCAGCGGGATGCCGGCGTTCTGGTAGTTCTGCGACGCGTCGTAGATGAAGGCCTGCGGGCCACCGTCCTGCGTGAAGTCGCGGGTGTAGCCACCCGAGACGTCGTCGAGGAGCTGGTTGCGCAGCCGGATGTTCGCGAACGTTCCGCGGATCATGACCTCGTGGTTGCCGCGACGCGAGCCGAAGGAGTTGTAGTCCTTGCGCTCGACACCGTGCTCGTCGAGGTACTGCGCAGCAGGCGTTCCTGCCTTGATGTTGCCGGCGGGGGAGATGTGGTCTGTGGTGACCGAGTCTCCGAGGTACGCCAGCACGCGCGCACCGGAGATGTCCGTGACGGCTTCCGGGTCCTTGGGCATGCCGTCGAAGTACGGGGGCTTCCGCACGTAGGTCGACTGCGGGTCCCACTCGAACGTCTTGCCGTCCGGGGTGGGCAGTCCGCGCCAGCGTTCGTCGCCCTTGAAGACGTCGGCGTAGCCCTTGGTGTACATCTCCTTGGAGATGGACGAGTCGATCGTGTCCTGGATCTCCTTGGGCGAGGGCCAGATGTCCTTCAGGAAGACGTCGTTGCCCTCGTTGTCCTGACCGAGAGCGTCGTGCTCGAAGTCGAAGTCCATGGTGCCGGCCAGCGCGTAGGCGATGACGAGCGGCGGGGACGCCAGGTAGTTCATCTTCACGTCGGGGGAGATGCGACCCTCGAAGTTGCGGTTACCGGACAGGACCGCGGTGACCGTGAGGTCGTTGTCCTGGATGGCCTCGGAGATCTTGGGATCGAGCGGTCCCGAGTTACCGATGCACGTGGCGCAGCCGTATCCGACGAGGAAGAAGCCGAGCTTCTCCAGGTACGGCCACATGCCGGCCTTGTCGTAGTAGTCGGTGACCACCTGCGAGCCCGGCGCCATCGAGGTCTTGACCCACGGCTTGCTGGTCAGACCCTTGTCGACGGCCTTCTTGGCCAGCAGGGCAGCGCCGAGCATGACCGACGGGTTCGAGGTGTTGGTGCACGAGGTGATCGACGCGATGGCGACGGCGCCGTGGTCGAGGACGAACGAGCCCTGCTCGTCCGAGTCGACGCGCACCGGGTTGGTCGGGCGACCCTCGGCGTTGCCGGCGGCGGAGTGCAGCGGAGCCGCATCGTCGTCGGCGAAGGACAGCGTGGCCGGATCCGAGCCCGGGAAGGTCTCGTCGAGTGCCTCGTCCAGCTTCGACGGGGTGGCGTCGACGTCCTCGCCACCCACGTAGTTGTGGATGTCCTTGCGGAACGCGATCTTGGACTCCGACAACAGGATTCGGTCCTGCGGACGCTTCGGTCCGGCGATGGACGGCACCACGTCGCCGAGGTCGAGCTCGAGGTACTCGGAGTACGTCGCCTCGTTCTCGGGGTCGTGCCACATGCCCTGTTCCTTGGCGTACGCCTCGACGAGCGCGAGCTGCTCGTCGGAACGTCCGGTCAGGCGCAGGTAGTCGACGGTCTCCGAGTCGATCGGGAAGATCGCCGCGGTGGAACCGAACTCGGGGCTCATGTTGCCGAGCGTCGCGCGGTTGGCCAGGGGGACCTCGGCCACACCCTCGCCGTAGAACTCGACGAACTTGCCGACGACGCCGTGCTTGCGCAGCATGTCGGTGACGGTGAGCACGACGTCGGTCGCGGTGACGCCGGGCTTGATCTCGCCGCTGAGCTTGAAGCCCACGACACGGGGGATGAGCATGGAGACGGGCTGGCCGAGCATGGCCGCCTCGGCCTCGATGCCGCCGACGCCCCAGCCGAGCACGCCGAGGCCGTTGACCATCGTGGTGTGTGAATCGGTGCCGACACACGTGTCGGGGTAGGCCTGACCGCCCCGCACCATGACGGTGCGGGCGAGGTGCTCGATGTTGACCTGGTGCACGATGCCGGTGCCGGGCGGGACGACCTTGAAGTCGTCGAACGCACCCTGGCCCCACCGCAGGAACTGGTAGCGCTCGCCGTTGCGCTGGTACTCGATGTCGACGTTGCGCTCGAAGGCGTCCGCGCGGCCGAACACGTCGATGATGACGGAGTGGTCGATGACCATCTCGGCCGGAGCGAGCGGGTTGACCTTCTCCGGGTCGCCACCGAGAGCGGTGACGGCCTCACGCATGGTCGCGAGGTCCACGATGCAGGGGACGCCGGTGAAGTCCTGCATGATCACGCGGGCCGGCGTGAACTGGATCTCGATGCTCGGATCGGCGGACGGGTCCCACGCGGCGATCGCGTCGATGTGGTCCTTGGTGATGTTCGCGCCGTCCTCGGTACGCAGGAGATTCTCCGCGAGGACCTTGAGGGCATAGGGCAACTTCTCGGTGCCGGGGACGGCCTTCAGGCGGAAGATCTCGTACGAGTTCTCTCCGACCTCCAGCGTTCCCTTGGCGCCGAACGAATCGATACTTGCGGTCACGTCAGCTCCACTCGTCTTCTGGGCTGCCGTCGACGGGGCTGTGTCGACGGCGTGGCGAGAGCGGGCGGACATCGCCGGTGGGTGAGGGTGCACCCGGGTGGCGTCGAGGCCGCCGCAGTCTCGGTGTTTCGATTCTAACAGTACGCTTGTCCTGTGAGAACGAGTGGCCGAATCGCCGTGTCGCTCTCACCGTGGTGCGCACTCATCGTTCCCCGGCAGCGTTCCGGGCGCAACGAAGGGCTGCCTCCGTGCACCTCGGTGCGCCTCGGACTCGGCGACGGTCCCGTCCCGTAGGGTCCCGCTCGACGGCGCACACACTTCGACCATCATCGCCTCGCGATCCACCGCATCGCCTCGCGATCGACGACAACGGACGGACGATGTCTCTCTCTCCTCTCCCGGCCCTACCGCTGAGTGATCAGCCGCTGGTCGCCCTCCCGATGATCAGCGAGGTGCCGACGTTCGTCGACCTGCAGGCGACCCTCGCCGACGTCGCGGACGACGGGGTGGCCGCGCCGGGTCAGGACGTCGTCGGGCTCGAGGGTGTTGTGGCGCGCGCCGGCGAGCACGGGATCGACCTGAGCATCGTCGTGCTCGACGCGCCGGCGCCGCTCGATTCGCAGCTCCGCGATCTCGCCACGTCGGTCGGTGCCACCGACGGTGGGACGGTCCTCGTGATCGGTCCGGGACAGGTCGGCACGTTCAGCGACTCGATCGATCGCGTGACGCTCGAAGCGGGTCAGGATCAGGCGTACACCGGCAACGCGGTGCAGACCGCGGACAACTTCCTCGACGTGCTCGTCGAGCCCGGCCCACCGTGGACCGGCATCACTCTGGGCCTCGTTCTCGTGGTCGTCGCCGTACTTGGTGGCACCTGGTGGGTGAACGAACGCCGTCATCGTTCTGGAGATGTCACCGATCGAGAGGCCGTCACGCCCGACGGGCAGTGACCGTTCCCAAAAAAGTCTCAACGAATCTTTCTCGGACAACGTCCTGATCAGCGCGGATGCGGTCGGCGGAATGACACATGTGTCATTTGTGACTGGAGTTCCTTAAGCGTTCGAAGTGTCGTACGGTTCGCATGGCACTGCTTGGGGAAGAAGTGTCGCAGAGGGGCTGATCGTTGCTCCCGGGTCGGCCGTTGTCGGCTGTGGTCCGGGATCCTGTCACGCTGCGTCGTGTCCTCCCCACGCGTGCGGTGGGTGAATCCGCACTGCGGACGTGAGGGAGACGAACAGGTGAAGCGATACTCCGGAGGTCGACGGCACGTCGGTCGATCGCGGGCTCTGCGTCGCACGATCGGGGGCGCCGTCGTCGCGACGACGCTGCTGCTGTCCGGGACGGGGTTCCTCGCACCGAGTCTCGCGTCCGCCGTGCCGCCGCCCCCGCCCAATCCCTCCGACTCCGACATCGCCGCCGCCGGTGCGCGCGTGGGGGACCAGCTCGGACGAGTCGGTCAACTCATCGACCAGGTCGCCTCGGCCAACCAGCAGCTCGCCGCGATCGACGCGCAGGTGGCCGTCAAGCGCGAGGACGTCAACAAGGCCCTCGTCGACCTGCAGAACGCTCGCACCGTCGCCGACGCCGCCGCCGCGGCCGTCGGCATCGCGCAGCAGGCCCTCCGCGACGCCGGCCAGATGATCTCCGACGCGCAGAAGAAGTTCGACGCCTTCGCCGTCACCGACTACGTCAAGGGCACCGGGTCCGCCGGTGTCTCCTCACTGCTGGACGCGCAGGGGCCGCAGGACGTGCTCGATCGCGCGCAGATCCTGCGGATGCTGTCCGCCAAGCAGAACGCCACCCTGGACAGCCTGCAGCGGGCGCGTACCGAGGAGGCCAACCGAGACTCCACCGCACGCCAGAGCAAGATTGAGGCCGACCGTGCCTCCGCGGAAGCGGACGCGAAGAAGGACGAGGCGGAACAGGCCATCGCCGCGGCCGTGACCGCACAGCAGGAGCAGGCAGCGCAGAAAGCGGCCGTCGAGGCGCAGCGGGACAGCGCCTCCGCCGAGCTGGAGCAGGCGCGCAACGACGCCGCGGGGCTCGAGGGACAGCGCGACGCGTACTCGCAGTGGGACCAGCAGCGTCAGGCGGAGGAAGCCGCCGCCGCGGCAGCCGCGCAGGCAGCGCAGGAGGCAGCGGTGGCCGCGGCCGCCCGGGTGGCCGCGAACCAGGCCGCCGCCGATCGTGCCGCAGCGTTGGTGGACGGGGAGCGCGACCACACCGACCTGACCGGATCGACGTCGAGCGGCACCTCGTCGGGCGGCACGTCGTCCGGTACCTCGTCCTCGGGCGGCACGTCCTCGGGTACCTCGTCGTCGGGAAGCACGTCGTCGGGAAGCACGTCGTCGGGAAGCACGTCGTCGGGAAGCACGTCGTCCGGCGGCGGTCGCGGGACCGCCACCAAGGATCCGTCGCTCACCGGGTCCGCAGCCATCGAACTCGTCATCGACCGCGGCATGTCCGTGTTGGGCACCCCCTACTCGTGGGGTGGCGGCAACGAGAACGGGCCGACCAAGGGCATCCGTGACGGCGGTGTCGCCGACAGCTACGGCGACTACAACAAGGTGGGCTTCGACTGCTCCGGCCTCATGATGTACGCCTTCGGTGGTCTCGGCATCTCGCTCCCGCACTACACCGGCTACCAGTACACGGCCGGCAAGCAGGTGCCGTCGTCCCAGATGCGCCGCGGCGACATGATCTTCTACGGTCCGGGCGCCTCGCAGCATGTCGCCCTCTACCTCGGTGACGGCAAGATGCTCGAGGCTCCGCAGTCGGGATCGGTGGTGAAGGTGTCGCCCGTCCGTTTCGACGGCATGACGCCGTACGCCGTCCGCATGGTGGAGTGACACCCCGTCCGAGCAGCTAGAACGTCATGTGTCCTCGCCACCTGCAATAGTGGTGCTCGGCAGCAGAGTCCGGGTAGAAAGCGGTGGTTCCACAGGTGACGTCACGAGAGACCGACACGACCGACATCTCTCGGGACGTGCAGACGCTCGAGAAGGCCGTCTACGAGGTCAAACGCGTCATCGTCGGTCAGGACCGACTGGTCGAACGCATCCTCGTCGGGCTTCTCGCACGTGGGCACGTCCTGCTCGAGGGTGTTCCCGGTGTGGCGAAGACGTTGGCGGTGGAGACGTTCGCGACGGTGGTCGGGGGCTCGTTCTCCCGCGTGCAGTTCACGCCCGACCTGGTGCCCACCGACCTCATCGGTACGCGCATCTACCGTCAGGGCAAAGAAGAATTCGACACCGAGCTCGGCCCGGTGGTCGCGAACTTCGTGCTCGCGGACGAGATCAACCGAGCTCCGGCCAAGGTGCAGTCGGCTCTCCTCGAGGTCATGGCCGAGCGCCACGTCTCCATCGGTGGTCACACGTACCCCATGCCGGATCCGTTCCTGGTCATGGCGACGCAGAACCCCATCGAGAACGAGGGCGTGTACCCCCTTCCCGAGGCGCAGCGCGACCGCTTCCTGTTCAAGATCGTCGTGGACTACCCGACGGTCGAGGAGGAGCGCGAGATCGTCTACCGCATGGGCGTCGCGGCACCGAAGCCCAAGCAGATCCTCGACCCGGTCGAGTTGGTGCGCCTCCAGAACGTCGCGGCATCCGTGTTCGTCCATCACGCTCTGGTCGACTACGTCGTGCGCGTCATCGCCGCCACCCGTACTCCGCGCGACGTGGGCCTCGACGACGTGGCCGGCTGGATCGCCTACGGCGCATCACCCCGTGCGACCCTCGGCATCATCAGTGCCTCCCGTGCGCTGGCGTTCCTGCGTGGACGGGACTACGTCGTGCCGCAGGACGTCCTCGACGTGGTGCCGGACGTGCTGCGGCACCGTCTCGTGCTCTCGTACGACGCCCTGGCCGACGAGATCACGCCCGAGCAGATCATCACGCGCATCCTGCAGACCGTGGGTCTGCCGCAGGTTGGCGCCCAGCCGGTCCAGCAGCAGGCGCCGGCTCCCCAGCACAACGGACCCTTGCAGAACGGACCCCAGCAGAACGGACCCCTGCAGAACGGCCCCCAGCAGCAGGGACCGGGCGGACCGCATCAGTTCCAGCCCGGACCCCCGCAGCCCGGTCCCGACGGACCGTCGCAGCAGGGTGGCCCCCAGCAGAACGGTCCCCAGCAGGGTGGCCCGGCGCCGTGGATGCAGAAGCAGACTCCCGCGACCGATCCCACGCGGTGACCATGGCGTCACCCACGGGTGGCCGGCCCGGTGATCCGGTGTTCGGCGCACCCGCCGTGCAGCAGTCGTTGCGCGGTGCGCCCCCGTCCTTCGCCTCGGGATCGCTGGAGGATCCTCGGTTGTCGGCTGCGCTGCGCACCCTCGAGCTGACCGTTCGCCGGCGCCTCGACGGCGTGCTGCACGGCGATCATCTGGGTCTCATCCCGGGCCCGGGTTCCGAGCCGGGCGATGCACGCGAGTATCAGCCGGGCGACGACGTACGTCAGATGGACTGGTCCGTCACCGCGAGGACGACGCACCCCCACGTTCGGCAGAGCGTCGCGGACCGCGAGCTCGAGACGTGGATGGCGATCGACCTGTCGGCCTCCCTCGACTTCGGCACCGCGGGGTGCGAGAAGCGGGACCTTGCCGTCGCGGCCACATCGGCCATCGCGCATCTGACCAGTGGCGGCGGCAACCGCATCGGCGCCGTCGTCGCGACGGGCGAACGCGTCGTCCGGGTCCCCGCGCGGGGCGGTCGGGCGCACATCCAGTCCCTGCTCCGCACCGTGGCCACCACACCGCACGCACCCGACGGCACCCGCGGCGACTTCGTCGGCGCCATCGACGCTCTGCGACGGCCCGAACGTCGACGCGGCATGGTGGTCGTCGTCAGCGACTTCCTCGGTCCGACGGACTGGGAGCGTCCGCTCCGCGCCCTGGCGGCCCGCCACGACGTGCTGGCCGTGGAGGTCGTCGACCCCCGCGACCTCGAGCTGCCGGATGTCGGTGACGTGGTGTTGCACGACCCGGAGACGGGACGGACGCGGGAGTTCAGCACGACACCCCGGTTGCGGGAGGACTTCGCGGCCGCCGCTGCGGCGCACCGCGCGAACGTCGAGAAGATCCTGCGTGGCTGCAGCGCGCCTCGGCTCACCCTGCGGACGGACGGCGACTGGATCGCCGACGTCGTCCGCTTCGTGTCCCGGCGACGCCACGGCGCGAGCATGGGAGCGAGTACGCGGTGAGCCTGTCCGATTTCTCGTCACCCTGGTGGCTGCTCTTCCTCCTCGTGGTCGCGGGCCTGGTGGTGGCCTACGTGCTCGCGCAGCGCCGCCGTCAGCGCAACACCATGCGCTTCACCAACATGGAGTTGCTCGAACGCGTCGCACCGAGGCGCCCCGGACTGGTGCGCCACGTCCCCACGGCGCTCGTGCTCGTGGGGCTGCTCTTCCTGACCGTCGCACTGGCCGGACCGACGTCCGATCAACGGGTTCCGCGTAATCGGGCGACGGTCATGCTGGTCATCGACGTGTCGTTGTCGATGGAGGCCACCGACGTCCAGCCGACGCGACTGGCAGCGGCGCAGGAGGCCGGCAAGCAGTTCGCCGACGGCCTGACTCCCGGCATCAACCTCGGACTCGTCGCGTTCGCGGGCACGGCATCGGTGCTGGTCTCACCGACCACCGATCGTGAGGCGACGAAATCGGCCATCGATCGGCTGCAGCTGGCCGAGCGGACCGCCACGGGCGAGTCCATCTTCACGGCGATGCAGTCGATCGAGACACTCGGCGCGGTGCTCGGTGGATCGGACGCGGCGCCGCCGGCACGGATCGTGCTGCTGTCCGACGGCAAGCAGACCGTTCCCGAGAACCCGGACGACCCGCGCGGTGGGTACACGGCGGCCCGCGAGGCGGAGACGAAGGGGATCCCGGTCTCCACCATCTCGTTCGGCACCAGTTACGGCACGGTGGACATCACCGACGAGCAGGGCGACACCCAGCGCGTCGCGGTGCCCGTCGACGACCCGTCGCTCGAGGAGATCGCACGCCTGTCGGGTGGCAACTTCTTCACGGCGTCGAGTCTCGAGGAACTCACCGAGGTGTACGACACGCTCGAGGAGCAGATCGGCTACGAGACCACCCGCGGTGACGCGAGTCGGCCCTGGTTGATCGCCGGAGTGCTGTTCGTATCGGCGGGACTTGTCACAGCATTGTCACTACGCCAGCGAGTCCCCTGACACGCATCGGTAAAGTACGCGCGGGTCGAGGCGATCGACGACGTCCGTGGTCGCCCACCGACTGGCCGTTGCTGCGAGCAGCACCCCCGAGAGAGAAGGTTCATCCGTATGTCCTCTGCGCCCGAGTCCGCGACACCCGACGCGACGGCCGGCGGGGGATTCGTCTCCCGGTCCGTGCTCGTCACCGGCGGTAATCGGGGCATCGGCCTGGCCGTGGCCCGCCGACTCGCCGCGGACGGCCACAAGGTCGCGGTCACGCACCGCAGCTCGGGTGCACCGGACGGACTGTTCGGGGTGCAGTGCGACGTCACCGACACCGCGTCCGTCGATGCCGCGTTCACCGAGGTGGAGAAGCATCAGGGCCCCGTCGAGGTGCTCGTCGCCAACGCGGGCATCACGGACGACACCCTGCTGATGCGGATGACCGAGGAGCAGTTCACCTCCGTCATCGACGCCAATCTCACCGGCGCGTTCCGGGTGGCCAAGCGAGCGAGCCGCTCGATGCTGCGGGCACGCTTCGGACGGTTCGTCTTCCTCGGTTCCGTCGTCGGTCAGGCCGGCGGACCCGGCCAGATCAACTACGCGTCCTCCAAGGCGGGTGTCGTCGGCATGGCGCGCTCGCTCACCCGTGAGCTGGGCTCGCGTTCGATCACCGCGAACGTCGTGGCACCCGGGTTCATCGAGACCGACATGACGGCCGAGCTCGACGACAAACTCCGGGACACCGCGCGCGAGTACATCCCGCTGAAGCGACTCGGTACTCCCGAGGACGTCGCCGCGGTGGTGAGCTTCCTCGCGTCACCCGATTCGAGCTACGTCTCCGGCGCGATCATCCCGGTCGACGGCGGTATGGGCATGGGCCACTAGCCCACCTCGTCCCGACTCCTGCCCGATCGACTCGGGCACACCAGACTTCACACGAAAGGCACACGCACATGGGCGGACTGCTCGAAGGCAAGACCATCCTGATCACCGGGATCATCACCGACGCGTCCATCGCGTTCCACGCGGCCAAGGTCGCGCAGGAGCAGGGCGCCAAGGTCGTCATCACCGGGTTCGACCGGCTGCGACTGATCGACAGGATCGCCCAGCGACTGCCGGAGCCCGTGCCGCCGGCGATCGAGCTGGACGCGACGAACGAGGAGCATCTCGCCGCGCTCGCCGGTCGCATCTCCGAGGTCGCTCCGGAGGGCATCGACGGCGTTCTGCACTCCATCGCGTTCGCTCCGCGCACCCTGATGGGTCCGGGGTCCAAGCCGTTCCTCGAGGGACCGGGTCCCGACGCCGCCGCTGCGTTCCAAATCTCCGCCTGGTCCTACGCCTCGCTCGCACGCGCCGTGCTCCCCGTCATGAACGAGGGTGGATCGATCGTCGGCATGGACTTCGATCCGCGCACGGCGATGCCGTTCTACAACTGGATGGGCGTGGCGAAGGCTGCGCTCGAGTCGGTCAACCGCTACGTCGCCCGCGAGGTAGGCGAGGCCAAGAAGGTCCGTTCCAACCTGGTCGCCGCGGGCCCGATCAAGACGCTCGCCGCCAAGGCCATCGCGGGTACCGCGACGGGTGACGCGGACAAGATGAACCAGCTCAACGAGTACTGGAACGGTGCGTCCCCGATCGGCTGGAACTTCAACGACCCGACGGCCGTGGCCAAGTCGATCTGCGCGCTGCTGTCGGACTGGCTGCCGGCGACCACCGGGTCGATCGTCTACGTCGACGGCGGCGCGAGCCACAACACCTGGCTGCCCGAGAATCTCTGACATCTCGCCTCGATCCGAGCATCCTCTCGGGTCCACCGAAACGGGTTCCGGCACAATGGCGTCATGACCTACGACGCGCTTCTGCTGCTGTCCTTCGGTGGGCCCGAGGGGCCGGACGAGGTGCGGCCGTTCCTGGAGAACGTCACCCGTGGCCGCGGAATCCCGCCCGAGCGCCTCGATGCCGTCGCCGAGCACTATCACCACTTCGGTGGGGTCTCGCCGATCAACCGACTCAACCGCGAGATCATCGCCGCGGTCGAGACCGAGTTCGCGCTCACGGGCATCGATCTGCCGGTGTACTTCGGCAACCGCAACTGGCATCCCATGGCGGAGGACACCGTCGCCGCGATGAAGGCCGACGGCGTGCGCAACGCGCTGGTGTTCCCCACCTCGGCCTGGGGCGGGTACTCGGGCTGTCGGCAGTACCATGAAGACATCGCCCGCGCCCGTGCCGCCGTGGGGGAGGGCGCTCCGCAGCTCACCAAGCTGCGGCAGTACTACGACCATCCGCTGATGGTGGATGCCTTCGCCGACGCGATCCGCGCGGCGATCGGCAGGCTTCCGGCGGATCGCCGGGCCGGTGCTCGCGTGGTCTTCACGGCGCACTCGGTGCCCGTCTCGGCGGACGAGGCCGCGGGTCCGCCGTCGGCGGGCGGCCACCTCTACAGCCGTCAGGTCACCGAGGCGTCCCGATTGTGCGCCGCCGCAGCAGGTGTCGACGAGTTCGACGTCGTGTGGCAGTCCCGGTCGGGACCGCCGCAGATCCCGTGGCTGGATCCCGACATCTGCGATCACCTCGAGGCCCTGGCGGAGACGGGCGTCGACGCCGTGGTGATCTGCCCGGTCGGGTTCGTCTCGGATCACCTCGAGGTGGTGTGGGACCTGGACACCGAGGCGGTCGAGAAGGCGCAGGAACTCGGCATCGCTCTCGAGCGTGCCGGCACCCCGGGTGCGGACCCTCGATTCGCCCGGCTCGTGCGCACGCTGGTCGAGGAACGCACCGTGGGCACCGCGCCGCTGCGTCTGGGTTCCGAGCCCGCCTTCGGGACCACCGTCGACGGAACGCCGTGCAATCCCGGCTGCTGTGAGCCCCCGGTGCGTCGCCGCCCGGCCTGACAGCTCGAACATCCCGGGAACCACCCACCCGCGAGTACGCCGAAAGTGTCGTGATCCGGGCATGGATCGCGACACTACGGACGTACTCGCGCGAGGGGGTACCGCTAGCGGCGATCGGGCGACAGGTATCCGTCCACGGCGGCGCGCACGGCGGCACGTCGCGCGGCGCGCACGGCGCGACGCAACGGTCGGAGCACGGCCTCGCGGGCCTCGGCACCGCTGCTGCTGGGTGCCTCCGAGGGCGCCGACGTCTGCGCGGCCGCGAGGATGGCGTCCACCCGATCGGCCGTGTCGAGAACTCGGGTGGTGCGTTCGGGGAGCGGCGGGTAGCGATGGCGGCTCGCGATGGCGAGGCGCTCGGCGATCATCGTGTGCGGGTCGCCGCCGGAACGGCCGGTGTCGACCGTCTGCACCGCGGTGAGGGCCTCGGCCGCACTCCGGACGGTGTCCCGCATCGAGTACTCGATCTCCCCGAGCGCCAGCTCCTGGTAGGTGACCGGCACGGTGACGGTGAACACCGTCCACCGCATGACGTCGGGGCCCTCGTCGGTGGGGACGAGTCCGACACCCGGCTGACCCGGCACTCCGATGACGACGCCTTCGCCCGCGAGCACGGCGGCTGCCGAGAACGCGGAGTCGGTCGGCAGCCCGGCGACGTCACCGGGGGCGGGAAGAACCATGTCGACGGTCACCTCGCGGTCGCCGACGGGCGCCGCGGCGCGGACGACTCGGAGCAACTGGGCGATGCCGACGTCACGAGGAGTGGGCCACGGGAGGTCGTGCCGCTCGGCTGTCTCGGGATCGGCGGCGACGACGAGGGCCAACGGTGCCCACTCGGTGAGGGCATCGATCACGTCGTCGGGCGGCGCGGCTCCGGCGAGCCAGGCGCCGCACCAGATGGCGAGGCTCGAGGATGGGGACGACACCGTCCGATCATAGGCGGCGTCGGAGGCGACCGGCGTGGCTGCGGTCGGGGAGTGCGCGGCGCCGATACCGTGGGACGGCCCGGTGACCCGACAGTCCTGTCCCGGGAGTGAGCGCGGAGGGCGAGGGAAGACGATGACAGCGGACAACCGGTACGGCGGCGACATCTTCGCCGGGCACGCGAGGCGAGCGCGACGCGTGGTCCCGACGATGGCGGCCGAACGGGACGTGGTGGTCGAGGACGCGGCGACCGGATTCTGCGGCGCCGTGGTGGGTTTCGAGCGCACGTACGACGGTGACTTCGTCCGGCTCGAGGACGGCCGAGGCGTACGGAGGCTCTTCGCGATGCGCGAGGCCGCCTTCCTCGTCGACGGAAGCCCGGTGACGCTGACGCGTCCGGCGCCGACCCGTGCCGTCGCTCCGACCCGCTCGGCCTCCGGGTCGACGCGGGTGGAGAACGTACGAGCGAAAGTGGCTCTGCCCAGCCGTATCTGGGTGGAGGGCATTCACGACGCCGCCATCGTCGAACGGGTCTGGGGCCACGACCTGCGGGTCGAGGGTGTGGTCGTCGAGCATCTCGAGGGACTGGACAACCTGGCAGAGCGGTTGCAGGAGTTCGGACCCGGGCCGGGACGCAGGGTGGGGGTTCTCGTCGACCACCTCGTCGACGGTTCGAAGGAGGACCGCCTGACGCGGTCGCTCGGCCCGTACGTGACGGTCACGGGACACCCCTACATCGATGTGTGGGAGGCGGTGAAGCCCGCCGCGGTGGGCATCGAGGCATGGCCACGGATCCCGCGCGGCACCGACTGGAAGACCGGCATCTGCCGCGAGTTGGGTTGGGGCACACCGCAGGACGGGTGGCGCCGGGTCTACGGTGCGGTGTCCAGTTTTCGCGATCTCGAGGCGCCGCTCATCGGCGCGGTGGAGCGCCTCGTCGACTTCGTCACCCTGGGTGACGAGAACGGGGAGACAGGTCGGTAACGATCTCCCCACGACGGTCGCGCGCACCCCACGGGCTCGTCGTTCGTCGCTACTGTGGAGTTCGTGGTTGCACTTCTGTGGCTCGTCGGAGCGGTGATTCTCGCTGCGGGTGAAGCGCTGTCCGGAGATTTCTTCCTTCTCATGCTGGCCGGCGGAGCCCTGGGTACCGCGGGCATCTCGGCGCTGACCGACTTCCCCGTGTGGGGCGACGCGATCGTGTTCGCGATCCTGTCCGGAGCACTCATCCTGGGTGTCCGGCCGGTGCTGACCCGCCGGTTCTCGACGCCCCCGCCGACCCCCACCGGGATCGCCGCGCTCACCGGGCGATCCGCGCAGGTGCTCGATGCCATCGATCAGCACTCCGGCACGGTGCGGCTGGACGGTGACGTGTGGACGGCTCGTCCGCTCGATCCCACCGAGGTGTACGCGGCCGGAACGACCGTGACCGTGATGAAGATCGACGGCGCCACGGCCGTCGTGTGGAAAGGACCCTAGATGGGTGACTATGCCGCCTTGATCGCCCTTGCCGTGGTGGTGCTGTTCGTCGCCGTGGTGGTGGCGAAGTCGGTGACGCTCGTGCCGCAGGCCGAGGCCGCGGTGATCGAGCGTCTGGGCCGATACTCCAAGACGGTCTCCGGGCAGCTCACGTTCCTCGTGCCGTTCGTCGACCGTGTCCGGGCGAAGGTCGACCTGCGTGAGCGCGTCGTGTCCTTCCCACCGCAGCCGGTGATCACGCAGGACAACCTGACGGTGTCCATCGACACCGTCGTGTACTTCCAGGTCACCACCCCGCAGGCCGCGGTCTACGAGATCAGCAACTACATCGTCGGTGTCGAGCAGCTCACCACGACGACGCTTCGCAACGTGGTCGGCGGTATGACCCTGGAGGAGACGCTCACCTCGCGTGACTCCATCAACGGCCAGCTCCGCGGAGTGTTGGACGAGGCCACCGGGCGATGGGGCCTGCGTGTCGCCCGAGTGGAGCTCAAGAGCATCGATCCGCCGCCCTCCATCCAGGAGTCGATGGAGAAGCAGATGAAGGCGGACCGCGAGAAGCGTGCCACCATCCTCACGGCCGAGGGACACCGTGAGTCGTCCATCAAGACGGCCGAGGGTGACAAGCAGTCGCAGATCCTGTCCGCGGAGGGCGCCAAGCAGGCCGCCATTCTCTCCGCCGAGGGTGAGCGTCAGTCCCGCATCCTCCGTGCGCAGGGTGAGCGGGCGGCCAAGTACCTCAACGCACAGGGTGAGGCGAAGGCCATCGAGAAGGTGTTCGAGGCGATCAAGGCCGGCAAGCCGACGCCAGAGTTGCTCGCGTACCAGTACCTGCAGACGCTGCCGAAGATGGCGCAGGGTGATGCCAACAAGATGTGGGTGGTGCCGTCCGACTTCGGTGATGCCCTGAAGGGCTTCGCCAAGAATCTCGGTGCGCCGGGCGACGACGGCGTCTTCCGTTTCGAGCCCAGCGACCAGGGCGAGACGCACTCCAAGCCGGAGGACGACTCCGCGGAGGTGGCCGACTGGTTCGACACGAAGACGGACCCGGCCATCGCTCGGGCGGTCGCCGACGCCGAGGCCGTGGCACGCAAGCCTGTCGACACGTCGTTGGCCGCCGCACCCAACCCGGCGCGGGACTCGGCTCCGGAGCCCGCGAAGGCCGTCGAGGCCTCCACGCCGGACGGGTCCGGGTCGGGCGACGACGCACCGCGCGAACTGGACCGCTGACGGTCAGGCAGCCAGGCCCGCGCCGATGCCGCCCGCGGCGAGTGCCCAGAGCACGCTGGTGAAGGTGCCGATGATGAAGTACTCGGACGCCCGCGGATCGCGGAGTTCGGGGTAGCGCGCGAGTCCCTTCACCGCGAGCACGACGGCGATGCCCTCGGGCCACCCCGTGAGCACGGCGACCACGACGGCGATGCGTTCGAGTGTGCCGATGACGAGCCCCCCACGCAGGACGGGGCGCTCGTCGTCGGCATCGCCGTCTCCGGGCTCGGGCCGTCGGCGCGCGAGATGGAAGACCGCGGGAACGACGACGGTGCCGCCGGTGACGGCGACCGCGACGACCAGGACCATCGCGACGACGAGTGGTGGCCCGGTGACCGGTGCGCCGGCGATCGCGGCGGCGAGACCCGCCAGTGCGAGCATCCCGGCGGACAGGAGTGCCGGAATCCACCAGCGCAGCGGCGGCAGCCACCGGACGCGGCGACCCGGCGCAGCCGTCGGTGGGATCGTCGGCACCGGTCGGGCGGGAAGCAGTGCTGCTCCGGCGGAGAGCGCGAGTGCGAGCAGCGCGAGGGTGGTCGCCATCAGGCGTCCGTTCCGCGTGCGCGCAGATCGGCGAGCGCGAGCATCCGCGCCACGACCGGTCGTGCTGCACGCTCGGCCTGCCACCCCGCGACGGCCAGTCGTTGGGACACTGCCTGCGGTGTGATGGACAGTTCCTCGGCGACGGCGGTCTGCGATCCGAGCCTGCGGACGCTGTCGACCGCGGCGCGGCCCTGCTCGGTGCGCCGGACCAGGAGCAGTGCCAGCAGTGCCACCACGGCGTCGGCATCGCCGGCGGACTCGGCGTCACCGCCGCGGACCGCGATGTGGGCGACGGCGTTCTTGGCGCTGTCGACGGCGTCCCGCGCGGCTTCGAACGCCGGGCCCCGACCCGCTCTGGTGGAGCGTGGCAACGGATCCTCCACGGCCCCCACCCCGATCCCGACGCTCCAGTGCCCGTCCTCGAGGAAGTCGAGGGCGAGGTCGAGTGCCACCGACGCGTCGTCCGCCACACCCTGGACCTCGTCGCCGGCCGTGCGTTCGAACGGGCGCACCAGGTCGGTGGCTCGGTCGAGGATGTCGGCGACGCGATCGATGTCGCGTCGACTTCCGCGTTGGTCCACGGTCAGAACGAACATCGATCAACCCTAGAAGCTTGATCAGTCCGAATCAAGCCTCGAGTCTTGATGCGTTGCGACGTACAGAGTTCGTCGTCGACCTTGATCCGGCCACATCAAGCCCGTGACCTTGACCTCATCGATCGCCGGCCACCGGCATCCGCGCGTCCAGGATCAGTCCCACGACGCCCACGGCAATGCAGACCCCCGAGATCGCGAGCAGGACCGGATCGCCGTGACCGGCCAGAGCGTCGCCGAGCAACACGATGCCGACCGTCCCCGGGATCACCCCGACCACCGTCGCCAGCGCGAACGGCACCACGGCCACCGAGGACAGGCCGGCGGAGTAGTTGACCACCGAGAACGGCACCGGCGCGATGAGTCGAAGACTCCCCACCGCCAACCATCCCCGTCGCGCGAGACGGGAATCGACGGCCCGGATCACCGGATGGTCCCAGCGTGCGGTCACCACGTCGCGGCCGAGTGCTCGGACCAGCAGGAACGCGAGCACTGCACTCACGGTCGTCGCCGCGACCGCCACGCCGACCCCCGTCACGGGTCCGAACAGCACACCCGCCGACACCGTGAACAGGGTGCGGGGGATCGGCGCCACCGTGATGATCGCGTGCGCCGCGAAGAAGACGAGGGGGAAGGCCGGCCCGACGGCGACGGCCCACTCCCGCACGCGGTCGATGGTGGGGAGGGGTACGAGCAGTGCCACGACGATCAGGGCGGCGAGCACGGTGACGGTCGCGGCCACGCGCAGCACGAGCGCGCGGCGGCCTCCGACGACGATCGACTCCTCCGACGGCACTGTGTCGTGCGGGTCGATGTCGGGGGTCGTCACGTCTGCTCACGCTACCGAAGAGCGATGCGAGCGGTGCTCGTCGACGCGGTCGGAACGGTCACTAGGAGGACCGATGCTCGGACGCCCTACTAGTGTGAAGTTTGTCTCAGGCCACTGTGATGGGACTCGGGATAGCGTGCCCGGAGTGCGGTTAACATCACAGCATCCGCAGGCGCGAAAGGGACACATGGCCACGTCACACACCGGGACACCGGATTCCGTCGCTGCCGAGGACGTCGGCGCGGCCGTACCGGTGAGCAGCGCCGAGGAGGGTTTCGCGACCTGGCGCCGCGGCGTGGCCGGGGTGCTGGCCAAGGCTCGTCGGGTGGACGTCTCGGAGCTCCCCGAGCATCCGGAGACGCTGCTCGAGGTGACCACGTACGACGGGGTCACGGTGCGGCCCCTGTACGGGCCGCTGGACGAGACTGCCGAGGCTCCGCTGCCCGGCACCTTCCCCTTCACGCGCGGCACGGACGCGCATCGCGACGTCAACGTCGGGTGGCTGGTCGCCGGTCGGTTCGGCCGTCCCGCCGGTGCGGACTCGGACGCGGCAACGCTCAACGACCAGCTCCTCGACGCGCTGCAGAACGGCACGAGCGCCCTGTGGCTCGACACGGCGTCCGTGGGCGCCGAGGGCCTGGCCCGCGCACTCGACGGGGTCCTGCTCGACCTCGCGCCCCTGACGCTGGACGCGGGTGCGGACGTCACAGCGGTGGCCGACGCGCTGTTCGCGCTCCTGGACGAGCGCGGTGCCGCCGCCGACGTCCGACTGGGGGCGTCACCGCTGACCGATCGATTCGCCGACCTCCCGGGTGCGAGCGAGCAGGACGCGATCGATCTCGCGGTGCGGGCAGTGGCGCGCACCGAGCGGGTGCGCGCGATCACGTTGGACGGCACCGTGTTCCACGCTGCCGGGTCGGCAGACGCGCAGGAGGTCGGTCTGACCGTCGCGGCCGGACTCGAGTATCTGCGCGCGCTCACGGCGGCGGGACTGTCCGCTGGCGAGGCATTGGGACAGGTGGAGTTCCGGCTCGCGGCCACCGACGAGCAGTTCGAGACCATCGCCAAGTTCCGTGCGGCCCGGCGGGTCTGGGCCCGGGTGGCCGAGGTGCTCGGGGCGCCGGAGCACGGCGGGGCCCCACAGCACGCCGTCACCTCGGCGGCGATGATGACGCAGCGCGATCCCTGGGTGAACATGCTGCGCACGACGCTGGCCGCGTTCGGCGCCGGTGTGGGCGGAGCCGACGCGGTGACCGTCCTGCCGTTCGACGCCGCGATTCCCGGCGGCGCCGCGGACGTCTCGCAGACCTTCGCCGCACGGATCGCGCGCAACACCCAGCTGCTCCTGCTCGAGGAGTCCCACCTGGGTCGGGTGGTCGATCCGGCCGGTGGTTCCTGGTACGTCGAGTCGCTCACCGACGCGCTCGCGGACTCGGCGTGGTCGGTCCTGCAGGCGGTCGAGGCCGCCGGCGGTTACCGCGCCGCCCTGGAGTCCGGTGAGATCGCGCGCCGGGTCGAGGAGACCCGAGCTGCCCGTGCGAGCGACATCGCCCACCGCCGCACCGCGGTCACCGGTGTCAACGAGTTCCCGAACCTGCAGGAGCCGTCGCCCGCGGCCTCGGGGAACGGCACCGTCGCCGGACGTCCCGCGACGCGGTACGCCGCCGAGTTCGAGGCGCTGCGTGATCGCAGCGACGCGGTGCTGGCGGACAAGGGCAGTCGCCCGGTGGTGCTGCTGGCGCCGTTGGGCAGCGTCGCGGAACACAACGGACGCACCACGTTCGCGGCGAACCTCATGGCGTCGGGCGGGATCGAGGCGGTGAACCCCGGTGCGGGAGCCGATCTCGCCGCGGTGGCACGCGAGACCGCCTCGCCGATCGCCGTGCTGTGCGGCACCGACAAGCGGTACGCCGCCGAGGGACCGGACGCCGTCGCCGCTCTGCGGTCGGCGGGGGTGCGGACGGTGCTCGTCGCCGGCGGTGCCTCGGCCTTCGCGGACGCGTCGCCGGAACAGACCCCGGACGGACATCTCACGCTCACCATCGATGCCGTCGCCGAACTGAGTGCTCTTCTCGATGCACTCACCGGCGAGGCTCGTACGGAAGGACACACCGCATGACCGACGACGCTGGTGACATGGGCCCCGTGGGCAGTTTCGCGGACGTTCCGCTCGTCGACCCCCGCGGCGCGGACGCGGCAGCGCCGGCGGCCGACGATGCGCGCGCCCACGTCGAGGCGGCCGCGGCGGCCCACGGCTACTCGCCCGAGCAGGTGGTGTGGTCCACCCCCGAGGGCATCGACGTCCGACCCCTGTACACCGGCGCCGACCGGGCGGAGGCGGCCGAGGCCGGGTACCCGCTCGACTCCTACCCGGGCACGGCTCCGTTCCTGCGCGGTCCGTACCCGACGATGTACGTCAACCAGCCGTGGACGATTCGTCAGTACGCCGGATTCTCGACGGCGTCGGAGTCCAACGCGTTCTACCGTCGCAACCTCGCTGCCGGTCAGAAGGGGCTGTCGGTCGCGTTCGACCTCGCGACGCACCGCGGCTACGACAGTGACCACCCGCGCGTGCAGGGCGATGTCGGCATGGCGGGTGTCGCGATCGACTCGATCTACGACATGCGCCAACTCTTCGACGGGATCGACCTGGGGTCGGTGTCGGTGTCGATGACCATGAACGGCGCCGTGCTGCCGATCCTGGCGCTGTACGTCGTCGCGGCGGAGGAGCAGGGCGTCGGACCCGAGAAGCTCGCCGGCACCATCCAGAACGACATCCTCAAAGAGTTCATGGTGCGCAACACCTACATCTATCCGCCCGAGCCGTCGATGCGGATCATCTCCGACATCTTCGCGTACACCTCGACGCACATGCCGAAGTTCAACTCGATCTCCATCTCCGGCTACCACATCCAGGAAGCCGGCGCGACGGCCGATCTGGAGCTCGCGTACACCCTCGCCGACGGGGTGGAGTACATCCGCGCCGGGCTGGCCGCGGGCATGGACATCGACACGTTCGCCCCGCGGCTGTCCTTCTTCTGGGCCATCGGCATGAACTTCTTCATGGAGGTCGCCAAGCTGCGCGCAGGCCGGTTGCTGTGGGCGGAGCTGGTGCAGAAGTTCGACCCGTCCAGCGCGAAATCACTGTCGCTGCGCACACATTCGCAGACGTCCGGCTGGTCGCTGACGGCGCAGGACGTCTTCAACAACGTCTCCCGCACGTGTATCGAGGCGATGGCGGCGACGCAGGGACACACGCAGTCACTGCACACCAACGCGCTCGACGAAGCGCTCGCGCTGCCCACCGACTTCTCCGCCCGGATCGCCCGCAACACCCAGCTGCTGCTGCAGCAGGAGTCCGGCACGACGCGGCCCATCGATCCGTGGGGCGGCTCGTACTACGTGGAGTGGCTGACCCACCAGCTCGCCGATCGGGCCCGCGCGCACATCGCCGAGGTCGAGGAGGCCGGTGGAATGGCCAAGGCCATCGGTGAGGGCATCCCGAAGCTCCGCATCGAGGAGGCGGCGGCGCGGACGCAGGCGCGCATCGACTCCGGTCGGCAGCCGCTGGTGGGTGTCAACAAGTACGTTCCCGACGAGCCCGACGCCATCGAGGTGCTCAAGGTCGAGAACTCGCGGGTGCGCACCGAGCAGATCGAGAAGCTGGAGCGGCTGCGCGAGGAGCGCGACCCCGGCCGCGTCGAGGCGGCGCTGTCCGCCCTCACCGCGGCGGCCGCGTCCACCGACGGCGGGATGGAGAACAACCTGCTCGCCCTCGCCGTCGACGCGGCGCGGGCCATGGCGACGGTGGGCGAGATCTCCGACGCTCTCGAGAAGGTCTACGGACGGCACCGCGCCGAGATCCGCACGATCAGCGGTGTCTACCGGGACGAGGCGGGGAAGGCCACGAACATGGTGCATGCAGGCGAGCTGGCGACGGCGTTCGCGAAGGCGGAGGGCCGCCGACCCCGCATCCTGGTGGCGAAGATGGGGCAGGACGGACACGATCGCGGGCAGAAGGTCATCGCGACGGCGTTCGCCGACATCGGCTTCGACGTCGATGTCGGCCCCCTGTTCCAGACCCCCGAGGAGGTGGCGAACCAGGCCGCCGACAACGACGTCCACGTCATCGGGGTGTCGTCGCTCGCCGCCGGTCACCTGACGCTGGTTCCGGCGCTGCGGGAAGCACTCGCCGCCGTCGGCCGGTCCGACATCATGGTCGTGGTCGGCGGCGTCATCCCGCCGGGCGACTTCGACGCGCTGCGTGAGGCCGGGGCGGCCGCGATCTTCCCGCCCGGCACGGTGATCGCCGACGCCGCGGTCGATCTCATCGGCCAGCTCGCAGAGAGCCTGGGTCACGGCGCGGCCGTCTCGGACGCAGGAGCGAACGCCTGAGCATGTCCGACGCGACCGCAGCACGTCCCACGCGTCCGGCGATCGATCTCGACGCGCTCGTGGCCTCGGTGCGGGCCGGTGAGCGTGCCGGGCTGGCGCGTGCCATCACCCTCGTCGAGTCCACCCGCGACGACCATCGCGACCTCGCCCAACAGATGCTGCTCGAGCTCCTTCCGCACGCCGGGGGGTCACATCGGGTGGGCATCACGGGCGTACCGGGAGTCGGCAAGTCGACGTTCATCGACGCCCTGGGCATGACGCTCATCGAGAAGGGCCACCGCGTCGCGGTTCTCGCGGTGGATCCGTCGTCGACCCGTACCGGGGGCTCCATCCTCGGGGACAAGACGCGGATGGCACGGCTCACGGTCGCGCCCGAGGCGTACATCCGGCCGTCCCCGACGTCGGGAACCCTCGGCGGTGTCGCGAAGGCGACCCGCGAGACGATCGTGCTGCTCGAGGCGGCCGGCTACGACGTCGTGTTGGTGGAGACCGTCGGGGTCGGGCAGTCCGAGATCACGGTCGCGGGCATGGTGGACACCTTCTGCTTCCTGACGCTCGCGCGCACGGGAGATCAGCTGCAGGGCATCAAGAAGGGTGTCCTCGAACTCGCCGACGTGGTCGCCGTCAACAAGGCCGACGGGAACCATCTCCGCGACGCCAGGGGTGCCGCGCGCGAACTCGCCGGAGCGCTCAGACTGATCTACCCGCACGATGCCCTGTGGACGCCGCCCGTGCTGACGATGAGCGCGATTGAGGAGACCGGACTCACGGAGTTCTGGGACACTGTGTGCCGCCACCGCGACGTCCTCACCGCGGCAGGCGACTTCGACGCCCGCCGCCGCGACCAGCAGGTCCAGTGGGTGTGGACCATGGTGCAGGACCAGCTGATGCGCCGACTGTCGTCGAGTCCCGCGGTGACCGCCGTCCGCGCCGACGTGGAGAGGCGCGTGGCCGACGGATCGCTCACGGCCGCACTGGGTGCGCAGGAGATCCTGACCGCCTTCGACGGCTGAACTCAGGTCCCGGCGGCGAACGCCCCGACCGTCGCGAGCAGGTGATCGAAGAAGGCGTCCGGATCGGTCGACACGGCGATCGCGGCATTGGGGCGACGTCCCCAGAACCCGCGCCGGTCGGCCACCGTCGTTCCCCGCGTGAGGGTCCCGACGAGTTCGACGTCGACGGTGGCCAGGGCGTACTCGGCGATCTCCGGGTGCAGTGCGACGGCCGCCGCGAACGGGTCGTGCATGTGCGCCAGGTATCCCTCACCCTGCGCGTGGTGGAACTCCATGTAGAACCGCACCGCGTCGGTCAGGTACCGCACGACGGGCACGGACGCCGTCGAGCGTGCTCCCACCTCGTCGATCGAGAGATGCTCCACCGGAACGGATCCGGCGATCTCTGCCAGACGTGCCACGTGAGACGGGTGCATCTCGATCCGTTCCGTCAGGCCCAGGGCGCACACGATCGGCTCCCGGCCCGAGGGCAACGCGTCGAATGCGTCGAACACCTCCTTCGCGGCTTCCGGGTCGACCGCCACGTTCCATTCGGAGGTGGGCGTCGTGTTCCCCGGGTGATCGATGCTGCCGCCCATGATCACCAGACGCTTCAGCAGCACGGGCAGTGCGGGCTCGAGCCGCAGTGCCAGAGCCAGATTCGTCATCGGACCGGTCACCAGCCCGACCAGCTCGCCCGGGTTCTCGCGCGCCAGGTCCACCCACGCCTGCGCCGCCGTCCGATCGGAGACGGTCATGGTGGGCGCCGGCAGATTCGCGTAGCCCACTCCCAGCGGACCGTGCGTGTCCTCCGTCGTCATCAGCGGGGCGGTCAGAGGTGCGTCGACGCCGACGGCCACCTCCACGTCGGTCAGACCACAGATCTCCAACCAGGACAGCGTGTTCCGTGTCACCTGCGCGGTGGGCACGTTGCCCGCCGTGCAGCACACGGCCACGATCTCGGCCTCGGGACTCGCAGCCAGGTAGACCAGAGCGAGGGAGTCGTCGATTCCGGTGTCGACGTCGACGAGGAGTCGAGTGCGGGCGGGGGAGTCGACGTCGGTCATGCCGCCATCCTGTCAGGACGGGAAGCGTGGCTCGTCGCGTCCCCACGGGCGGGCCGGGAAGGGGTGATCGTCGTACTCCGCGAGCGCCGGTCGGGCCGTGCGCACGTCGTCGTGGAGGACGGTGTGCTCGTCCGTCGGCAGCACGGGGTCGGCCGGAGTGTCGACCCTGCCGTCGGCATCGAGCAGCCAGGCGGCAGTGCGTGCCAACGAGACCGACACCGTCCTACCGATGCCACCGTCGAGGCGCTGGGTCAGAGCGTCGACGATCCCCGCCGCCAGCAGGTGGCCGGACGCGTGGTCGAGCGCCTGCACCGGCAGCGCCCCCGGAACCCCGGTCGTCCCGCCGTCATCCGACCGGCCTCCGGCCTTCCCGCCGTCATCCGACCGGCCTCCGGCCTTCCCGCCGCACATGTTCGCGATGCCGGACGCCGCCTGCACCAGGCTGTCGAATCCGCGCCGCCGCGCCCACGGCCCCCGGCCGCCCCACGCACTCACCGTCCCGATGATCGCTCCGCTCGGCCGGTGCGCGCGGAGGTGGTCGTCGATGTAGGAGCCCGGCCGGTAGCCGCCGACCACCACGTCCACCGACGACATCAGCGCCGTCAGTCGCTCGTCGTCGTCGTCGACGAGCACGTCCAGGAGTGTCGAGTACTTGCCGGCGCCGGTGTCGAGGTGCTGGGCTTCGATCTCCGGCAGCAGTGGGGAGTCGACCCGCAGTACCGATGCACCGAGGAGGGCCAGATCGCGCGTGGCGACCGGGCCGGCGATGACCCGCGTGAGATCCAGTACGCGCACCCCGGCCAGCGGTCGCATCGGGTCGGTCGGTGGTTCGGGGAGCGACGGCAGACCGTCGGGACGCACGGTGGACGAGACGATGGGGCCGGAACGCGTGAAACGGCCGGGCGCCGAGCCGAACCACTCGTCCGGGGTCCGCACCGCCACGACGAGCGCGCCGAGTTCTGCTGCACGCTCCTCCACGTCCAGAGCCTCGTGGCGGAGCAGAGCCGCCGCGACGGCGGTGTGGTCGGCGTCGTCGGCGAGCTCCAGTAGCGAGAGCAGTCGCGCCCGGTGGTGCGGGTAGTTGGCGTGGGTGCGCACCCACCCGTCCGCTGTGCGGAAGAAGCCGGACAGGGCGGCGAACCCTGCGACCGGCCGCCCGTCGATGCGCAACAGTCTGTCTCCCGCGAACGACGCGGCGACCCGATCGCCGACCACCACGCGCGGTGACGGTGCGGTCAGCCCCGAGGCGACGCGGAACCGGTCGACCGCGGAACCGAGTGCAGCGACCGCACCGACGGCCAGCGCGGCCACCGGCAGGGTCGACGACAACACGCCCTCGGACACGGGTCGCACGGTGATGTCGGCGGCCTGAGCGAGACCCAGGTCGGCCTGGTACCGGTGCAGCAGGTCGGTCATACCTTGCGCGCGGAGATCTCCATGCCGGCGCCGCGGAGTCGGTGGATCAGCGCGTCACCGATTCCGGAGGCCGGGGTGAGCACGCCGCCGCCGACGGAGGGGAGTGCGTCACGGTCGAGCGCGAGCGCCAGTGCCGATTCGCCCAGCATCATGGCGGTGGCCGCGTAGCCGGGATCTCCCTTCGCCTTCACGCGCGAGACGTACCGGTCACCGGTGCTGGTGGTGGTGTAGACGTCGATCGTGAAATGCCCCTTCTGCCGGGTCTTCTCGCTGGGACCGTCGCCCGGCTTGGGCAGGATCTTGTCGAGGAGGAAACGGGTGGGCTTGAAGGCCATGCCCGCGACGAAGGCGCCCAGTCCGGCGAGCACGGCACCGGCGATCACCGGGGAGGCGGGCGACGAGCCGACGCTCATGACCTCGCTGTAGCGGAAGTTCTTGCCGTACGGGTATCCGAGCAGCGCGTTCGTGCGGCGCACGACCCGAGTGTTGTACGAGGACATCACGAACGGTGCCTTCCACCCCTTGAGATCGGGGTGGATGTCGGCGCCCTTGACGATGGGGGTGTCGCTCTGGCGTCCCAGATCCGGCTCGATCGAGCGGTCGGGGCTGAGCGAGTAGGGGCTCGCCGCCATCTTCGCCGCGGCGCGGTCCTTCGTGATCTCGTCGATCTGGCCGCGCAGCGAGTCGATGGTGCCGCCGCTGACTCCGCCGCTCATCGACGTCACGACGAGGGTGGTGTCTGTCAGGTCGCCTGCTCCGTCCTCGTGGACCTTGGAGTAGAGCGCGTGCACGCCGATGTCGGACGGCACCGAGTCGAAGCCGCAGGAGTGCACGATCCGAGCGCCGGTGGAGTGTGCGAGATCGTGGTTCTGGTCGGCACTGAGACGAGCGAACAGCACTTCGCCGGTGAGGTCGACGTAGTCCGTGCCCTGCGCCGCGCAGACGTGCGCGAGCGTGCGTCCGAACTTCGCGTACGGCCCGACCGTGGTGATGACGACCTGTGTGCGAGAAGCGATGTCGGTGAGCGCGGCCTCGTCGTCCGCGTCCGCGACGAGCAGTGGCCAGTCGGCGGCGCGGGACGGCAGACCGCGACGGGTCGACTCCAGCTTGGATCGGGACCGGCCCGCGAGAGCGATCGACGTGCCCTGCGGGGCATGATTCGCCAGGTACTCGGCGGTGAGCGCGCCCACGAAACCGGTGGCGCCGTAGACGACGACGTCCAACTCGCGATCCCCTGCCGTGTCGAGATCGGACGCAGTGTCGAGTTCGGATGGGTCAGGTGCGGAAGTCTCGGCCATCACCCGAGCCTACAAGCGCTCCTGTGACCCACCACCACTCACCACGACCACGTGTGGACGGCCTCGCCCTCGTGCATGAGCTGCAGGTAGTCGGACAACATGCCCGCCACGGCGCGCTCGCGCGACTCCCCGGCACGCTCGCGCGCGACGACGGCATTGCGTTGCCACACCGATCCGGACTGACGGCGCAGGCATCGACCCTCGATGACCCGGAGGTAGCGGTCGCGCACCTCGGTGTCCACGCCGTACGACGCGAGACCCGCCTCGGCCATGGGCAGCAGTCGGCGCAGGACCAGCTCCTGCGGCGAGATCCAGCCGACCTCCGGCCAGTAGAGCCGCGAGTCGAACCCGCCGCGGGCCGCCGAGTGCAGGTTCTCCACGGCGGCGTCGAACGACATCTGCGTCCACACCGGCCGGTCCGCGTCGACGAGCGACCGCAGGGTGCCGTAGTACAGCGCCGCGTCGGCGAGGACGTCGAGCACGGTCGGCCCTGCGGGAAGAACGCGGTTCTCGAGGCGGATGTGCTGCTCGCCGTTCGAGGTGTCGTAGATCGGACGGTTCCATCGGTAGACGGTGCCGTTGTGCATCTTCAGCTCGGTCAGGCCGGGCGCTCGGCCCGCCGCGAGTTCGGCCATCGGATCCTCGTCGGACACGACCGGCAGCAGCGCGGGGAAATACCGCGAGTTCTCCTCGAACAGATCGAAGATCGACGTGATCCAGCGCTCGCCGAACCACACGCGGGGTCGTACTCCCTGGTTCTTGAGCTCCTGTGGGCGCGTGTCCGTCGCCTGTTCGAACAGGGGGATCCGGGTCTCGTGCCACAGTGCCTTGCCGGCGAGGAAGGGGGAGTTGGCGGCCAGTGCCACCTGCACTCCCGCCAGCGCCTGCGCGGCGTTCCAGTGCGCGGGGAACTCCGTCGGCGAGACCTGCAGGTGTAGTTGCACGGAGGTGCACGCGGCCTCGGGGAGGATCGTGTCGGAGATCTCGTTCAACGACTCGATGTCGTGGCTGCCGGGCAGAGGGACCCCGGTGATCGACAGTTCGATGTCCTCGCCGCGCGCCGCGAAGATCTGTTGGTTGAGCAGGTCGTATCGCGGATTGCTGGACAACCACTGGTGGGCGAAGTGATCCTTGCCCAGCGTGGGCAGCATCCCGATCATCGCCAGGGCGCATCCCTGCTCACGAGCACGGGCGTCCGCGGTGTCCAGGGAGGTGCGTAATCCGTTCTCCAGGATGCGCATCCGGTCGCCCGCCAGCGGTTCCGGGGCCACGTTGATCTCGATGTTGAACTGGCCCAGCTCGGTCTGGAAGTCCGGATCGGCGATCGCCTCGAGCACGGCCGCGTTGGCCATGGCCGGCTGCATCGACTCGTCCACCAGGTTGAGCTCGATCTCCATGCCCAGGCGTGGCTCGTCCACCCGGAAGGTGTCGTCCGCCAACATCGCCGCCAGGGCGTCCAGACACTCCTGCACCTTGTGCCGGAACATCTGCCGGTCCTTACGGCTGAACGTGCGCTGCTCGACCTCGTCGCCCATCACGACATTGCACCACGTGGGCGGCCGCCAGGCGCACGACACGGGGGTTCGGCGGTGTCACCAGGGCGAGGCCGCGTAGTCCTTGAGGAACTTCCCGTGCAGATCGACACCGAGCTCACCCTGGACGATGGGGTCGTAGACACGAGCCGCGCCGTCCACCAGATCCAGGGGCGCGTGGAAGCCCTCGTCGGCGAGGCGGATCTTCGTCGGGTGCGGGCGTTCGTCGGTGATCCAGCCGGTGTCCACCGCGCTCATCGAGATGCCGTCGTCGAGCATCTCGTTCGCACTGGTGCGCGTCAGCATGTTCAGTGCGGCCTTGGCCATGTTGGTGTGCGGATGCCCCGGTCCCTTGTAGCCGCGGCCGAACTGGCCCTCCATCGCGGAGACGTTGACGACGTAGGACCGGCGATGCGGCGACGCCGCCAGGGCGGCGCGCAGGCGCGAGACGAGGATGAACGGCGCCACCGAGTTGCACAGCTGCACCTCGAGCAGCTCGACGGGATCCACCTGGTCGACGGTGTGCACCCAGCTGTTGGTCGGCGCCTCGTCGGGTACCAGCCCACCCGCGTCGATCGCCGTTCCGGCAGCCATGCGCTGCAGGGACGCCGAACCGGCGACGAGGGCCATGGAGGTCACCTGCGACGGCCCCATGTTCGCCATGACGGCGGTGTCGAGAGCGACGGTGTCGCCGTCGGTCTCGCCGAACGCCCCCACCAGCGCTGCCGGGTGGGCATCGCTCGTCGCGCCGAACGTGCGCACCCCGAGCGCTGCCAGATCGACGCCGTGCTCACCGTCCTCGAGGGCGGTGTACGAGCCGGCGGACCGCTTGACGGTCTGAGCGGCGTTGTTGATCAGGATGTCGAGCGGGCCCTCCGCCGCGACGGAGTCCGCGAACGCGACCACCTGCGCGGGATCACGCAGGTCGATGCCGACGACGGACAGCCGATGCATCCAGTCGTGGCTGTCGGACATCGAGGAGAACCGGCGCACCGCGTCCGCGGGGAAGCGCGTCGTGATGGTCAGGTGAGCACCGTCGCGCAGCAGGCGCAACGCGATGTACATGCCGATCTTCGCGCGCCCGCCGGTGAGCACGGCGCGGCGGCCGGTGAGATCGGTCCGGGCGTCCCGCTTCGCGTGGTTCAGGGCGGCGCACTCGGGGCAGAGCTGGTGATAGAACGCGTCCACCGTCGTGTACCGCTGCTTGCAGATGTAGCAGGGACGCGCACGCTGCAGTGTGCCCGCGGTCTCGGTGGTGGCGGCCGACGTCAGCGCCAGCCCGGCGGTCTCGTCGTCGATGCGGTCGGGTGATCCGGTCGCCGTGGCGGCGACGACGGCGCGGTCGGCGTCGGCGACGCGGGCGCGCGACTCCAGGCGGCGACGCTTCTTCGCGGCCTTGAACATGCCGGCCGTGGCACGCTGCACGGTCACGGCGTCGGGGTGATCGTCGTCCAGGGCCGCCGCGCGGTCGAGCACGCGCAGGCACGCGGCGAGTTCGTCGGGGTCGATGCCCGTCACGCTGTGCTCCGTCATCGCCGCCTCCACGCTCCCGTGTCATGACGAAAGCCCCGATTCCGTGAGGAATCGGGGCTTTCGTCGGTCTGTCTTCGGTGTCCGAGGGGGGACTTGAACCCCCACGTCCGTTAATAGGACACTAGCACCTCAAGCTAGCGCGTCTGCCATTCCGCCACTCGGACAACCCGCGTCACACCCTGCTGGTCACACACAGTTCACGATCGCGTCGCACCCATGTTCTCGGTGCGGTCGCTAAATCTAGCCGATACCGCGCCCTGGACCAAAACCGCACGTCGGAGCACCTGCCGAGGCACCTGGAGTGGTAGGAACGAGCTGTGTCCGCAACAGGAGAGAACGACCACCAGACCGAGAAGCAGACCGTGGCCGTGGACGAGGTGGTCGACCTCGTCTCGTCGCTGATCCGCTTCGACACCTCCAACACCGGTGAGCTCGAGACCACCGCCGGCGAGAAGGAGTGCGCCGAGTGGGTGGCGCGCCAGCTCGAGGCCGTGGGGTACGAGACCGAGTACGTCGAGTCGGGTGCGCCCGGCCGCGGCAACGTCTTCGCCCGACTGGCCGGCGCCGACAGCTCACGCGGCGCGTTGCTCGTGCACGGCCACCTCGACGTCGTTCCGGCCGAGCCCGCCGACTGGAGCGTGCATCCCTTCTCGGGTGCCGTCGAGGACGGCTACCTGTGGGGACGCGGCGCCGTCGACATGAAGGACATGGTCGGCATGGCCCTGGCGCTGGCCCGACAGTTCAAGTCGGCCGGCACCGTCCCGCCCCGCGACCTGGTCTTCGCGTTCCTGGCCGACGAGGAGGCCGGCGGCAGGTACGGGTCGCACTGGCTCGTCGAGCACCGACCCGATCTGTTCGAGGGTGTCACCGAGGCCGTCGGCGAGGTCGGCGGCTTCTCGCTGACGGTGTCCACCCCCGAGGGCGACGAGCGTCGCCTCTACCTCGTCGAGACGGCGGAGAAGGGGCTCGCCTGGATGCGTCTGACGGCCAAGGCTCGCGCCGGTCACGGATCGTTCCTGCACGAGGACAACGCCGTGACGTACCTCGCCGAAGCCGTTGCAGCACTGGGTAACCACCAGTTCCCGCTGGTGATGACGGACTCGGTGACCGAGTTCCTCGCCGCCGTGAGCTCGGAGACAGGCCTGGCCTTCGACCCCGAGTCGCCCGACATCGACGGCACCCTCGCCAAGCTCGGCAGCATCGCCCGCATCGTCGGCGCGACACTGCGCGACACGGCAAACCCCACGATGCTCTCGGCCGGGTACAAGGCCAACGTCATCCCGCAGACGGCCTCCGCCACCATCGACTGCCGCGTCCTGCCGGGACGCAAGGCGCAGTTCGAGCGCGAGGTCGACGCGCTCATCGGTCCGCACGTCGAACGGTCCTGGATCACCGACCTGGAGCCGTACGAGACCACGTTCGACGGGCACCTCGTCGACGCGATGAACGACGCGATCCTGGCGTTCGACGAGAACGGTCGCACGGTGCCCTACATGCTGTCCGGCGGCACCGACGCCAAGGCGTTCGCCAAGCTGGGCATCCGCTGCTTCGGCTTCGCGCCGCTCAAGCTGCCGCCCGAGCTCGACTTCGCGGCGTTGTTCCACGGCGTGGACGAACGGGTACCCGTCGAGTCGTTGATCTTCGGTACCAGGGTCTTCGAGCACTTCCTTCTGCACAGCTGACAACCCCCGAACCCATATCTCCCGAGAGGACCTCATGTCACACGATCCCTACGCCGCACTGCCGTCGCTGCCGTCGTTCGAGCTCACGTCGGACAACGTCACCGACGGTCAGCCGCTCCACGAGGACCAGGTCAGCAGCATCATGGGCGCGGGCGGCCACGACAACTCGCCGCAGCTGTCGTGGTCGGGTTTCCCGGAGGAGACCAAGAGCTTCGCCGTCACCGTCTACGACCCCGATGCGCCGACGGCGTCCGGTTTCTGGCACTGGGCGGTGGCGAACATCCCCGTCTCGACCACCACCCTGGTCACCGGAGCGGGCGACGACAGCTCCACCGGGTTGCCGAACGACGCGATCACGCTGCGCAACGACGCGGGCCTGGCCCGGTTCATCGGTGCCGCACCCCCGCAGGGGCACGGACCGCACCGCTACTTCGTGGCGGTACACGCCGTCGACGTCGAGAAGCTCGAGATCGACGAGAGTGCGTCACCGGCGTACCTCGGATTCAACCTCTTCAGTCACGCCATCGCGCGTGCCGTCATCGTGGGCACGTACGAGCAGAGCTGACGAGAACCGAGTCAGCGCGGCCCGGGCCGCGGGACAGTCTCCGTGCCGACCGCGTCGGCCACCGAGGCGAATCCCGCGGCCCGGGCTCGTCGAGCCAGGCCGACGGCGACGCGGCGCGCCCAGAACGGACCGCCGTAGACGAAGCCGGTGTACCCCTGCACGAGGGTGGCACCGGCGAGGATGCGTTCCCACGCGTCGTCGGCGGTCTCGACACCGCCGACCGAGATCAGCGTCATCGAGTCCCCGACGCGTGCACGCAGTCGGCGCAGCACCTCGAGTGATCGGTCCGCGACGTACGGGCCGGAGACGCCACCCGCTCCGAGATCCGCGGCCCCGGCCGTCCGCAGCCCGTCGCGCCCGATGGTCGTGTTGGTCGCCACGATGCCGGCGGATCCCAGCTCCATGGCCAGGTCTGCCACCGCGTCGACGTCGTCGTCCGACAGGTCGGGCGCGATCTTCACCAGGACGGGCACCGTCACGACGCTCGCCACGGCGGCCAGCAGAGGCCGCAGCGATTCCACCGCCTGCAGATCCCGCAGTCCGGGGGTGTTCGGCGAACTCACGTTGACCACGACGAAGTCCGACAGCGGGCCGAGCAGCCGCGCACTCTCCGTGTAGTCGATCGCGGCGTCCGCCGCGGGAACCACCTTCGTCTTGCCGATGTTGGCGCCGACCGGGATGTCCCCGCGTCGTCCGCGCAGACGCTCGGCCACCGCCGCCGCACCCGGATTGTTGAAACCCATGCGGTTGAGCAGGCCTCGGTCGGCGGGAAGCCGGAAGAGTCGAGGCTGTGCGTTTCCGGGTTGCGCCTGCGCGGTCACGGTGCCGACCTCCGCGAAACCGAACCCCAGCGGACCCCACGCGTCGACACCCTCACCGGTCTTGTCGAAACCGGCGGCCAGCCCGACCGGGGTGGGGAACGTCACGCCGAAGGCGGTCGTCCGCAGTGCCGGATCTCGGACCGAGAGCACGCGCGAGACCAGCGCACGCAGGGGCGCGAATCGAGTCACCGCGACCATCGCCGCGAATGCGAGGTGATGAATGCGTTCCGGAGGGAGCAGGAACATCGCGCGGAGCAGCAGCCGGTACGGGCTCACAGCCTGGAAACCTCTCGTCGGGAATCTCGTCGGTGGTGCGGCGCCGCCACTCGGTCAGAGACCGGGATCGGGCACGTGGTGCGCGGTCTTGCGTCGTTTGAGAAGTACTCGCCTGCTGCCGTCGGTGTACAGCCGGACCCGGGAGAGCTCCCACCCACCGAACTCGGCGGAGATGGCCAGCCGCATCGAGGCCGTCACTCGGGTGACGTCCGGCGGCAGCTTGATGGGCACGTACTCCCAGTCGTCCGACTGGGTCTCCCAGCCGACGGGCATCGCACGGTTGTTCCGGTTCACGGATCTCGCTCTCGTCCTCGCGGGCACTCACGCCCGGGTCGGGATCACCTGGACCCCGGCGCCACTGTTCGAGCCTACGAAAAGTTCGCCGGACTGCGAGTCCACGGCGAGCGAGTCGGGCTGGCGCACTGTGGGGAACCGTGCCGACTCGACAGGAATTCCGGAGGTGATGTCGAATCCCACCACCTCGTTCAGTGCGGTCACGGTCACCCACACGGTGCCGTCGTCCTCGCACGCGACGGCGAACGGGGAACCGGCGACGGGGTAGCGCTGTCGCATGATCAGATCGGGGTCGCCCGTGAAGACGAGCAGTTCGTCGTCGGTCGTGTCGGCGACCACGACGGCACCGTCGGCGCATCCGGTCATGCGGGTGGCCCCGTCGCCTGCGCGCAGCGCGGCGCCGAGACGTTCGGCACCGACGTTCACGGACGTCACCGACGTCTGCCGGGTGTCCAGGGACACCAGATCGTCTCCGGTGCGTACGAGACCGTCGACCGACGCCTGACCGGGGATGGTGCTCTCGACCGCGCCGTCGGCTCCCGTGATCACGACGGTTCCGGTCGGCGTCCCGACGGCGTACCCGTCGTCCCACGGCGTCACCGAGGCGGCGCCGCCGTCGATCGCGACGTCGGTCGCCTCACCGGACTGCGCGTCCACCCGGCTGATGCCCGACGACGACGTGACCAACAGTTCGCCGTCCCTGCCGGCGGAGACGGACGTGCCGGGTGCGGAGAGTCGCACCGAGCGCGGATTCTCCTCCGAGTCGAGCGGGGTCAGCAGCAGCGTCGTACCGTCGTCGGTGAGGATCCCGGCGATCCGGTCGCGAGGCTCGATCGCGAGGCCGTCGACGGTGGCCGGACCGCCGAAGCGCGGGTCGGCCGTGACGCCCGCCGGCGTGACGGTCGTGTCGGGGGACACCGCGGCGACCTCCGGCTCACGCGTGTTCAGCTGCTCCGGATCGTCGGAGTTCGCGCATCCTGCTGTGACCGTCGTCACCAGGGCGAGGCCGAGAAGGACGAAACGGGTACTGCTGCGTCGTGCCGAGTGGGCACTGGTCGGTCGGGGTGCCATGGGGGTGATTCTCCTTCAGGTCTTCTCTCATCCGATCATCTCGCCGTCCCGGCGCGAGCACAGGGGAGGGATGTGTCCACCATGACGCGTCTGTACGTTTCGACGAGTGCCTGTCGACGAGAGAGAGCGAGGGAGGGCGCATGACGGGGCCGAGCAATACGGAGTTCTCGGTGGAGGACGTGTCGGTGGGGGCGCACGCCCACGGGTTCGGGTCCACTCCGGACGGGCGGAGCTTCGCCTTCCGGGTACGCGGTAAGTCGTTGCGCGTGGAGGTCTACCGCTCCGACCTGGCGCAGGCCGTTCCCGACGATCTCGACGTCGACGCGGTCGCGGAGCGCGATGTCACGGACGTCGACCTCTCGGACGAGCGCTCGATCGTCGCCGCGGTCCGGGACGCGGTCGCCGACGTCCGTCCGCTCGACTCGCCGCAGCCGCCCGACACCACACTCCTGCGATCGCTGCTCGGGCGGCTGGGCAACGCGATCGACCCGAAGTGACGGTCAGGAACTGACGTCGTCCAGCGCGGAGGTGATGGCCGACGGAAGCGCGACCTCCTCGGCGGCCAACACACCCGTCAGCTGACCGATGTCCCGCGTCCCGACCACGACCGACGCGACACCGGGGCGATCTCGGGCCCACGCCAGAGCCACCGCGAGTGGCGACGTGCCCAGACCGTCGGCCGCCGTGATGACAGCCTCGACCACCTTCCCGCCGTCCTCACCGAGGAAGGGTGCGAGCGCGTGGCGTCGGTGATCGTCCGCGCCGCGTGAATCCGCGGGTACACCGTCCCGGTACTTGCCCGTGAGCACGCCGCCCGCCAGAGCCGACACCGCGAGAACGCCCACGCCGTGGTGGTCGGCCGCGGGGAACAGCTCGTCCTCGGCGCCGCGCGCGAGCAGGGAGTACTCCGCCTGCGCCGCGGTGATGTCGACGGACGCCGACACGGTGGCCAGCTGCCACGCCGTGAAGCCGCGAACACCCGCGTAGCGGACCCGCCCGGACGAGACCGCGTGCTCCAGAGTCGCCGCCACCTCACCGAGAGGGGTCTGCGGATCCCACGCGCCGACGCTCCACAGATCGAGGTGATCGGTGCCGAGCTCGCGCAGTGTCCTGTCCAGGTCTGCGAGGAGCGCGCGCCGCGAGCAGTCGACGGTCCAGTGCCCCGAGGTGTCCGGACGCGAGACGCCGGAATCGATGCTGAGAACCAGCTCACCGCGCGGAACCACGTCGTCGACGATTTCGGCCAACACCCGCACCGCGCGTCCGTCTCCATACGAGGCGGACGCGTCGACGAGGGTCCCGCCCGCGTCGACGAACGCCGTCACCTGCGCCGCGGCGTCGTCACCGTCGACTCCGCGTCCCCATTCACCCGTTCCGAGCCCCAGGCGTGACACCCGCAGCCCGCTGCTCCCGACCGTTCTGTGCTTCATGAAGGCAGTGCATCCGTTTCGCCGTGTTCCGTCCGTGTCTCGTCCTGCCGACACGGTGGTCGAGGCACGACCCTAGTACGGTCGTGCCTCGTGACTTCGACAGGAAACCTCGTCGGTGGCGTCTGCGCGCCGCGGAATCGGACGGCAGGAGAGCAGCGATGATCGCGGAATCGATGTCCTGGGTGCAGGCCCTCGTGCTCGGCGCCGTGCAGGGGTTGACCGAGTTCCTCCCCATCTCCTCCTCGGCGCACCTGCGCATCGTCTCCGAGGTCTTCTTCGGTGACGACGCCGGAGCGTCGTTCACCGCGGTGACGCAGCTCGGTACCGAGGCCGCGGTCCTGCTCTACTTCGCCCGCGACATCGGGCGCATCGTCGCGGCGTGGTTCCGCGGAATCGCCGACAAGTCCCAGCGCGACACGCTGGACTACCGCATGGGGTGGTACGTCATCTTCGCCACCATCCCGATCGGGGTGCTCGGCTTCGTCTTCAAGGACGCGATCCGGACGGGCGCGCGCAACCTGTGGATCATCGCGACGCTGCTCATCGTGTTCGCCGTGGTCATCGCCGTCGCGGAGAAGGTCGGCCGACAGACGCGACCGATCGAGAAGCTCACCACCCGCGACGGCCTCGTCATGGGCGCGGCGCAGTGTCTCGCGCTCATCCCCGGCGTGTCCCGATCCGGCGCCACCACGAGTGCCGGTCTGTTCATGGGGCTGACGCGTGCCGCCGCGGTCCGCTTCTCGTTCCTGCTCGCGATCCCGGCCGTCACCGCGTCCGGACTCTTCTCCTTGCCGGATGCCTTCGAACCGGCGGGCGAAGGTCTGCAGGCATCGGGATCCCAGCTCGTCGTGGCGACGCTCGTGGCCTTCGTACTGGGGTACGCCTCCATCGCCTGGTTGCTGCGCTTCGTCGAGAACCACTCGCTGTACTGGTTCGTCGGGTACCGCATCGTCGTCGGCGTCGCGGTTCTCGGCCTCCTCGCCACGGGTGTCGTCGCAGCGAACTGACGCCACCGCGACGCCGGGCGCCCCTCGCGTCTCACTAGGCTGAGGTCATGACGGTCATACTCCTGCGCCACGGACGCTCGACGTCCAACACGGCCGGCACGCTCGCGGGCAGGTCGGACGGCGTGGAACTCGACGATCTCGGTCGGGAGCAGGCGGAGCGTGTCGTCGCCCGTCTCGAGGTGCTTCCGCTCGCGGCGATCGTGCGATCACCGTTGCTCCGGTGCGAACAGACGGTCGCGCCTCTCGCTGCGGCGCGCGAGCTCGAACCCGTCGTGGAGGATCGGCTGCTCGAGGTCGACTACGGCGAGTGGACCGGCAAGCCGATCAAGGATCTCGTGGGGGAGCCGCTGTGGAAGGTGGTGCAGCAGCACCCGTCCGCTGCCGTCTTCCCCGGGGGTGAGGGCCTCGCCGACGTGCAGATCAGGGCGGTGCGCGCGATCCGTGAGATCGACGCGCGGCTCGCCGCCGAGCACGGCGCCGACGTGCTGTGGGTGGCCTGTTCGCACGGCGACGTCATCAAGTCCGTCCTGGCCGATGCTCTGGGGTCGCACCTGGACCAGTTCCAGCGCATCGTGGTGGACCCGGCGTCGATCAGTGTCGTCCGGTACACCGAGACGCGGCCGTTCGTCCATCGTCTCGGCGATCTCGGTGGGGATCTGACGCAGTTCGTTCCGACGCCGCCCGCCGAGACGGACACCACTGCCGGGGCCCCGTCCGACCAGGCTCCGACCGCGTCGGAATCGGACGCCGTCCCCGGTGGTTCCACCGGACAGTGACAACACGCGGATAATGGGAGTCACAGCCGCGGCAGTTCGGCGGCGCGATCTTTGGAGGTGCAGATATGCCACGCGCGATTCACGTCTTTCGCACCCCCGACCGGTTCGTCGCCGGAACGGTGGGTGAGCCCGGCGATCGATCCTTTTACCTCCAGGCAGTGCACGACGCCCGAGTGGTGTCGGTGGCGCTCGAGAAGCAGCAGGTTCAGGTCCTGGCCGACCGTGTCGGGCTCCTGCTCGACGAGGTGGCGAGGCGCTTCGGTACCGATGTGCCACCCGAGGAAGCCGATCCGAGCGACGTCGACCCACTGGTGATGCCCGTGGATGCCGAGTTCCGGGTCGGGACCATGGGGCTGGGCTGGGACGCCGACGCCGGCGCCGTCGTGGTGGAGCTGCTCGCCATCACCGAGACCGAGATCGACGAGTCGGTGGTGCTCGACGACACGGACGAGGGTCCGGACGCCGTGCGGGTGTTCCTGAGTCCGGAGCAGGCCCGTGAGTTCGCCGCGCGCAGCGAGCGCGTCATCGCTGCCGGTCGGCCCCCGTGCCCGCTCTGCGGTGAGCCCCTCGCGCCCGGTGGTCACATGTGCGTGCGGACCAACGGGTACCGGCGCGGCACCGTGCTGGGAAGCGACACCACCGAGTTCGGGGACGAGTCCTGACCTCCGCCGGCGACGCCACCGCGCCCTGGACCGACGACGACACGGACCTGCTCGCGCACGGCGAGATGACCATCGTCGGTCGCGTGGTGCAGGCGTCCAACGCGACGCTCGTGTGCGAGATCGAGCGTGAGGATCCGGCGCCGGCACTGCGCTGTGTCTACAAGCCGGTGCGCGGGGAACAGCCGCTGTGGGACTTCCCCGACGGCACGCTGGCGGGCCGCGAGATCTCGTCCTACCTGATCTCCGACGCACTGGGCTGGGGCGTCGTGCCCACGACCGTGCTACGGGACGGTCCGCTCGGTGTCGGCATGGTGCAGCGGTGGATCGACACCGTCGAGCGCCTCCCCGAGAAGGGCGAGGGCTACGACATGGTGGACCTCTGCCGCCCCGACCTCGTGCCCTCGTCCTACATCCCCGTGCTCCGGGCCTACGACGATGCCGGCGACGAGGTGGCACTGGTGCACGCGGACGATCCGCGGCTGCACCGGATGGCTGTTCTCGACGTCGTCATCAACAACGCCGACCGCAAGGGCGGACACGTGCTCGAGGCACTCGACGGCTCCGTGTACGGCGTGGACCACGGCATCGCCCTGCACCGGCAGAACAAGCTGCGGACCGTGCTGTGGGGGTGGGCCGGTCGACCCGTCGACGCCGCTCTGTTGGCCGACCTCGTCGACTTCTCCCGCGACCTGCGCGGTGCCTTCGGGGACACCCTCGCGCCACACATCACCGACGAGGAGATCGAGGCGCTGGCCGGTCGCGTGTCGCGGTTGCTCGCGGAACCGGTCATGCCGGCGCCCGACTCCAGCAGGCCCATTCCCTGGCCCGCGTTCTAGACCGGGCACGCGGCGGCGGCTCCGGCCCGACCGGATAGTCTTCACCCATGCAGTCGTGGCCCGAAGTGGACGTTCCCAGCGTGCCGGGCGAGGGCCCGCCGCTCCGTTTGTACGACACGGCCGATCGCGCCGTGCGTCCCGTCGCGCCCGGTTCGACCGCCACCATGTACGTCTGCGGCATCACCCCGTACGACGCGACGCACCTGGGCCATGCGGCCACCTACCTGACGTTCGACCTCGTCAACCGGGTCTGGCGCGACGCCGGCCACGACGTGCACTACGTCCAGAACGTCACCGACGTCGACGACCCGCTCTTCGAGCGCGCGGCACGCGACGGCGACGACTGGGTGTCGCTCGGACAGCGCGAGACCGACCTCTTCCGGTCGGACATGACCGCGCTCCGCGTCATCCCGCCGCGCGACTACATCGGCGCGGTCGAGTCTGTGACCGAGGTCGTGGAGCTCGTCGAGAAGCTCGTCGCCTCGGGCGCCGCCTACGTGGTGGACGACGCCGAGTACCCCGACGTGTACTTCCGCGCGGACGCCACCGAGCAGTTCGGCTACGAGTCCGGGTACGACCGGGCGACGATGGACACCTTCTTCGCCGAGCGCGGCGGAGATCCCGACCGCCCCGGCAAGCGCGACCCTCTCGACGCCCTCGTCTGGAAGGCCGAGCGTCCGGGTGAGCCGTCGTGGCCCTCGCCGTTCGGTCCGGGGCGCCCCGGCTGGCACATCGAGTGCGCGGCGATCGCGTTGAACCGCATCGGATCCGGCTTCGACGTGCAGGGCGGCGGCAGTGACCTCATCTTCCCGCACCACGAGTTCTCCGCGGCCCACGCCGAATCGCTCACGGGTGCAGACCGTTTCGCGCGACACTACGTGCACACCGGCATGATCGGCCTCGATGGCGAGAAGATGTCCAAGTCGCTGGGCAATCTCGTCCTCGTCTCGAAGCTCACCGCTGCGGGTGTCGATCCCGGTGCCATCCGCCTCGGTCTCCTCGCCGGCCACTACCGGCAGGACCGCACCTGGACCGACGAGATCCTCGCCGCTGCGCAGGACCGACTCGCGTTGTGGCGCAAGGCCGTGGCGCTCGAGTCGGCACAGTCCGCCGAGGACACCGTCGCCCGCGTGCGCCAACACCTGGCCGACGATCTCGACTCCGCCAAGGCACTCGACGCGATCGATGCGTGGGCACACGACGCCGTGACGCTCGGCGGCTCCGACCCCGCGGCGCCGGGGCTGGTGTCGCTGGCGGTGGACGCGCTGCTGGGTGTGAAGCTCTAGCTCGTCGGGAGTGGTGTTTTTGCTCCTCTCGGTGCGATATCGAGCGGGATCCCGCCGATTCGGCGCTCGAGCGGAGCAGAAACTCCACATCCACAGGTAGCCGTCCGTCCCCGGGGTCGACCATCGCCGCAGATCGCCGTCATCGGGCAGTGTCCGCGATGGGCCATCGTCGATGCTGTGCCCGTCACTCGAGTGTCGACCCTCGCCCAGTTGACCGGTGCCGGAATGTCCGCCACGACGATTCGTCGACGCTTCCACCGCGTGCTGCCCGGAGTCTTCTGCCAGGAGGAGCCCGCCTGGTTCGACCGCTGCCTGGCCGTGACTCTGTGGCGCCCCGACGCGTTGCTGAGTCATACGAGTGCTGCCCGGCTGTACGGGTGGATCGGCGAACCGTCCGGTGTTCACGCTCTGGTCGGCGAATTCGCAAGGCCACGGGCACCTGAATGGTTGACGGTGCACAGACGCAGGCAGGGTGCCTGCGACGAGGTGCTGGGGTTGCCGGTCACCACTCGGGAGCAGACCCTCATCGACTGCGCGGCGGTGCTGAGCGATGCCGCTGCCGAGCGGCTCGTGGACGACGCTCTGGTGCACGAGGTCGACGAGAACCGCGTTCGCGCGCTCCTCGACGCACTACCTGGCCGGCGCGGGCACATCCGTGCGCGGCGCCTCGTCGACACCGCTGCGCGCGGCTTCGCCTCCGAGCCCGAGCGAGTTCTCGGGCGTGAGCTGATCCGGCGACATCTCCGCATGCAGACCAATGTCCGGGTGGGTGCGTTCGTGGTGGACTTCTACGACGAGCTCGCCAACCTGGTGGTGGAGGTGGACGGGTACGCATTCCACAGTGCACCGGAGGTGTTTCGCCACGACAGGCGACGGCAGAACGTTCTGATCCTCGGCGATCTGCGAGTTCTGCGGTATGCCGCGTTCGACGTGCTGAAGGATCCCGGTGCCGTCGCCGACGAGATCGTCGCGGAGGTACGACGTCGTCGGCACGCGCGGCGGTGATGGTTCTGCTCCGCTCGCCCAGCTTTCAAGCGGGTTCCCGCTCGAATGGGGTCACGAGAGGAGCACCACATGCACCATCACACCTCGGCGAAGTCCAGCCCACCCTCCGCGGGGAGGTCGACGCGGCGGCTCAACGGCGAGCCCAGTGCCGCGGCGAGGTCGGACCCGTCGTGCTCCGCGAGCAACTCCCCGTTCTCCCACACGAGAAGCGCTGCGCTGACGGTGTTCTCGACCGTCGAGTGCGCGAGGTCGTAGTGGGCGCACCCGGGCACGTCGCGGTAGGTGATCCAGAGGTCGTAGCCCGTCATGAAGAGGTCCAGGTCGAACTGCACACTGAGACCGAGGAGTTCGCTGCGACCGTTGTCGTCGACACCCGCGAACGCCTCGTCCAGTGCGAGCAACCGCGGTGAGTGCGGGTCCGCGGACGACAGCATCACGTGCGCCGCTGCGAACAGCGGGAGGTGCAGCGACACCGACTGCTCGCCGCCCGAGAGCGCACTGTGGCGTGCGACGGTGAGCCTGTCCTCGGAGCCGTCACCGGAGATGAGCGTGAACGCGAAGACGCGCCACTGCCGGTAGTCCAGTGCGGCACTGAGGATCTCGGGGTACGAGCGCTCAGGATGCTGCGCCCGCGCCGTCCGAATCTGTGCCGCGAAGTGCACACGCATCTCGGCCAGTTCCTCGGGTCCGAGCGCGGAGGCGTCCCGCTCGAGCAGCTTCGACACGGCACGGGTGCTGTCGTCGAGGTTGTCCGCGAGCACCCAGTGCACGCCGATGGTGTTGCCCGACGACATGCGGCGCTGCTTCATCTCCGATCCCATACGGGCGATCAGTTCGCGGGCGTCGACCGTGCGCTCGTGGATCTGCTGCGCCAGGCCGGTGAGCAGAGCGTCCTCGAGGATGCGGCGCTCGGCATCGGTGAGCAGCGTCTCCTGGTCGCGTCGTGCCGCGTCGATGCGATCCGCGAAGTCGGCGATGGTGGAGTGGCCCTGCTCGTCCTGCACCCGCACCACCGTGACCCCGTCGGCCGCGTCCCAACTGAGCCGGAAATCCTGACCCGACGCGGCCAGCTGAGCGTCGAACTCCTGCAACGCCGCCGTCAGCGCGCTGCGTGTGGAGCGTCGGCTCGCATCGCTGACCTTGACCTGCGCCGTCGCCTCGGTGAGCTCGGTGTGCAGTCGGTGCACTTCCGGGGGCAGTACGTCCGGGGCCTCGTCGGGCCCGGCAGCCGTGTCGGTTCGGTAGAGCAGTTGCTCGACCGTCGACCAGGCCGCGTCGCTCGCCGGCCAGGAGCAGTCGCGCGCCGCACCGAGCACCGCCAGCAGATCGCGGTGCGCGTAGGGAGCCAGTCGCGCGGCGTCGCTGAGCGCTTCGGTCAACGCGGTCGTCAGTCCGGCGACGGCCGTCTCGTGCGCGCCCTCCGCCTTGCCGATGGCCTCGCCCGATTCACGGTCCGCCTTCGTGGCGGCGCGCTGCTCGGTCTTGCACGCCTCGATGCGCATCCTGATCGCGTCGAGTTCGGCATCGATCTTCTCGGCGCTCGCACCGAGCGAGTCCCGCAGCATCTCCAACTTGGCGTGCTGTTGCTCGTAGTCGGATTCGGCGATGGCCGCTTCCTCCGCGTACTCCTCGGCCAGAATCATGGCCTCGTCGAGGCGCCCGGCAGCTTCCCGGTCGCGCTCGGCGGACCGGTCCGCGTCGCCGCGGTGGCGCAGGATGGCGGAACCGGTGTTCTCGAAGTGGCGGATCGCCGCCGCGAGCGCGTCGAGGTCTCGCGGCGTGAACGGAGCCCGCCGCGCGACGGCGTCCGTCCGCAGACGTCGTTCGGCGGCAGACAGTTCGGCGATCGCGTGGTCCAGTTCTCGGTCGGCGGACGCGACCGACTCGGTCGTCGATCGCAGAGCGCCGGCGGCCGACGTGACCGCCCGGAGCGCCGCGGTGACCTCCGACGTACGAGGAACCGTCGAGACGGCGGCGCGGATCGAGTCGAGACGTTCTCGACACTGCTCGGCGACTCGATCGGCCTCGTCGCGCCGCGCGGTGGCCACCTCGAGGGCCTCGTCGATCTCCGCGATGCGGGACGTGCGCCGTGCAGCTCGTGCCGTCGCGCCGATGTACTCGGCGGCGTCCTTGTGGTGCGCGCCGCGCACGAGACCGTGCGCGAAGCTCCCGTCCCGTCCGACCCCCGCAGAACTGCCCACGTCGTCCAGAGCGATCGAGTCGAGGATCGCCCGCACGGTGCTGTGCTGCACGGGGATGTCGTCCTCGACGACGAGGACGTCGGCCAGCGATCGCCCGGTCACCGGTGTGGTGGCGGTCAGGTACTGATCCGAGACGAGCCCCGTCGGAGCCGTGTCGGCGACCCACGCGTCCAGCAGGGTGGCCGCGTCGAGCGCGGCCTCGAGGGCCGCGGCATCGTCGGCGCTGACGTCGTCGGCGAAGCGGACGAGTGTCCAGAACGGTGCGCCGTCGAGACCCGCACGGTCGCCGGTACGGGTGCGCAGCGCCGGGGGAGCGTCGTCGTGCTCGGCGGCGACCGACGCGCGCTCGGCCGTCGACTCGGCGATGGTGCGCGCCGCGTCGTCCCGGTCCTGCAGTGCAGCACTCCGTCGGTCCCGCACCGTGTCGAGCAGCTCGCGAACTCCGTCGCCGAGTACCTCGCCGAGCGTGGGTGCGTCGTCCTCACCGATGCGTGCGAGCGCGGTGTGCAACGACTCGAAGATCTCGCCGTCGTCCAGCACCGAGGCGTGCGTGGCCCACCACGCGCGCAGCGATTCCGCTGTCGCGGCACGGGACGACTCGACGGCGGCCTCGGCCTCGCGGACGGAGGCCACCGCGGCGTCGTGCAGTGTGTGGGCGCGGTCGGCGGCCCGTTCGGTACGGGCACGCTCGGTGGTGGCACGGTCGACGACGGACAGCGCGGCACGCACGGCCCGGACGTCCCCGTCCCGCTCCTCGGCATGACCGCGTACCGCTGCCGTGATCTGGTCGGTACGGGCGTCGCGGGGGAGTGGCGTCCAGGCGATGCCGGCGTCCTCGGCGGCCGCGAGGAGCTCGTCCTCGGCGCGGACGATCGACGCGGTCGACTCCCGCAGCGCCACTGCGGCCTCGTCTGCCTCTCGTCGCCGGACGTCGACGGCCTCCGTCGCCTTGCGAGCCTTGTCGCGCTGCTGCACGGTGGACACCTCGAGCTTGCGGACCGCATCCGCGAGATCGTCGAGCTGCTGCTTGCCCTCGTAGGCGGTGGACCGTTGCAAGGTCTGCTGGTCGGCGACGGCGAGATCGAGTGCGCGCTCGGCTGCCTCGTACCGCTTCTCCGCCTCGACGCGCTCGACCCGTCGTCGTTCACGCAAGCCCTTGGCGGCGAAGAGGGCGACGGTGGCGTGGTCGACGGCCTCGAGACGTCGACCGACCTGATCGACGTCGGTGCGCGCCTGGACGGCAAGGTACTTCGAGTAGACCTCGACGAACCTCTTCGACGCGTGGTCGGCCTGCACCAGTCCCTCGAGGGCACGGCCCACCTCCTCCATGTCGCTGAAGGAGCGCGCCGCCTCGAGGACGAGGTGCTCGTCGAGGGGGCGCAGTCCGTCGGACAGCGCACGGGACAAGCCCTTCGGGTCGAGGTTCTTCGCCAACTGCGGGCGTCGCAGCGTGAGAATCAGGGTGATGAGCTGGTCGTACCGCTCGGCGCCGAGACCGAACAGTCGCGCGTCGATGGCGGCGCGGTAGTCCACCGGCCGATCGACGATGGCGTCGGTCCCGATCTGCTCGGCCAGTTGCTTCTTCGTCAGCGGCCTGTCGTCGGTGCCCAGCAGCGAGAAGTCGACGCCCACGCGGCCGTCGGCGACGAAGTACCAGCGCGTCACCTTGTCCGCCGACCGTGTCGCACGCATGCCGATGCCGACGGTCACCGCTTCGGGCTCGTCCCGATCGCCACGTGCGAACTCCATCCACACGTACGAGTGCGCCGAATCCTGGCCGCGGTAGAGCAGATTGGACTTCATGGTGCGTTCCTCACCCGCGAACGGGTTGAGGCGACGCGGCTCGATCCGGCCGTCGAACACGAACGGGAACAGCACCTCGAGTGCCTTGGTCTTGCCGGATCCGTTGGGGCCACGCAACACCAGCCGACCGTCGGCGAACGAGAACTCCTGATCGCGGTAGTCCCAGAGGTTGATGATGCCGGCGCGCGTGGGCCGGAATCGGGTGCTGCGCGTCACGGGGTGTGCTCCTCGAGGGTGCTCGTGTGATCGGTGGGAAAGAGGCCGGCGGACGCCTGTTCTCGGACGGTGACGACCACTCCCCGATAGCGCGCCAGGGCCGGCAACGCGACGATGCCCCCGCGTACCGGTGCCACCAGAGTGAGGTTCGTCAGGAGTGCGACAGCGGCCGCGCGAACCCCGGCACGGTCCGCCTGCCACTGAGCGGCGAAGGTGCGGCCGTAGGCGTCGACGAGGGCGCCGACGGTCTCGTCGAGCCAGGAGTCTGCGACGAACGGGTGCCGGATCGGCTCGTCCGACGCCTCCACCGTGTCCGGGGCGACCGAGTCGTCGACCAGGTCGTCCACGACGCCGCCGTCCGGGATCGCGCTGTCGAGTGCCGCGAGCAGCTCGTCGGTGGGGTCGATGTCCGCCTCGAGCGTGGTCCGATCGTCGGCATCGGGATCGAGTACCCGCTCCGCGATCTCACCGGCGAGGAGAAGGGCGACCTGCGCGACCGTGCCGGTGGACGGAAACCTGATGTCCGACAGGCGTCCCGACGTGTCGATGAGCGCGATGCCCTCCGCCCGGCGTTCGACGGACAGTCCGGTCAGCAGCCGGACATCCTCGACGGACCGGTCGTCCGGCACCGAGTCGGGTCCGTGGACCACGGGCTGCTCGACGAGCGCACGGCGGGCACGGCGAGCGCGATCGGCCGGGTCGTCCGTGGTGCTGTGCAGCAGGTGTGCCGTGCTGCGCAGATGCTGGAGCGCGCGCGGTGGACGAAACAGGGCCACGACGACGGAGCGGTCGATGTCGTACAAGGCCTCTCCCGCGTCGGGGTTGTGCGCCCACCCGCCGGCATCGCCGTCGGCCAGGGTGATCGCACCGCGAACGGACAACCAGCCGACGGCGTCGACGAAGGCGTCCCGGTCGGTCGCGCGTTCGGTGTCGAGGTCGACCCCGACCACCCGTCCGGCATCGGAGGCGACCTGAACCGCCAACTCGGACAACGTGATCTGGTCACCCGCGCGACCGAGTGCCGCCAGGGTGAGCGCCAGGAATGCGTAGCGGCGACGGTCGAAGACGCGGTCGGAGGTCGTGCGGGCCGGTCGACTCGCGTCCAACCGGTCGAGTACGGGGTAGAGCCGGGCCGTGGTCTCCGTGACCTCGAGTCGGTATCCGAAGAGATCGAGCATGTCCTCGCGCAGTTCCGTGGCCCATCGGCGAACCAGGGGCAGGGCGATGCGGTCCGGGTAGGTGCGGGTGATCAGGTGGTGGGACAACACGACTCGGGCGGCGCGCTGGTACGAGTCGAGTGCCAGGCTCGGAATGGTGCGTGCTCTCATCGCCGCGCGCCGATGGTGAGTGACAGCCGTTCGAGGTGCAGTAGACCGCGTTCGGTGCGCACCACGGTGGACTGCTCGTGCGGTGCCAGTGTCAGGGTGACGCCACCCTCGGAGCCGGTCGAGCTGCCCACGCGGCCGCTGACCGGGACGCGTGCGGTGAGGGCGGCGTTGAGCAGCCCGAGCAGCACGTCGGTCTCCTCGTTGGTCAGATCCCGTTCGTACACCCCGTGTTCGGCGAGTGATCGCGCGGCCTGAGCGCGGCGACGCTGCACGCTCAGCTGTTCCTCGCGCAGACGCCGGACACCGGCGTCGTTGCGGTGGACCCTGGCAGGAGCACCGGCGGCGGGGGGCCGACCGGTCTCGGCGAGCGTGCGCGAGATCTCGACAGGCGGAGCGTCCCACCACGATCGCGTGGTGGGAATGATGTCGTCGTCGGGGTGGACCATCGACAGGTGACGAGGCCGGCCGAGGCCGAACACGGCACCGAACAGGGCGTGGGCGGACTCCTCGGAGGGAGCGGACGCGAACCACCCGGCGAGATGTCGCAGCTGGGACTCGCGACTGACTCCGCCCCTGCGGGTCTCGGTGACGCGGCGCAGCAGCGACAGCACGGCGGCGATGGCGCTCATGGTGCCCTCCCGCAGACGATCCGACTCGGTGAGCTCGCCGTCGGTGGAGGTGAACCAGTGCACGAGACCGGTCCACCGGCCCGCCCAGTCGGCGCGGCGCTCCTCGCGGCTGAGGAAGACGCGTTCGTCACTGGCTGCCACCCGGTCGAGCAGCGAGTCGAGTCCGGTGGCATCCACCCGCTCGATGGCGGCGGTGAGCTTGGGGCCGAAGCGGGCGAGGTCGAGGGAGAACTCCCGCATGTGGGAGAGCAATGCGTCCTTGTGTGCCAGGAACGACTCGGGTGTGACGTCCGTGGTGCGGACGAGGTCGCCCAGCGACAGGTAGAAGTGCGCGGCGCGGGTGGCCATGTCGTTGAGAGCGGTGTCGAGCCGATCGAGTTTGCGGTACACCAGGTCGGCGTCCCCGGCGAGGTTCGCCGCCGCGAGATCCTCCAGGTCGGCGAGCAGCTCGGGCAGCACCAGACGCGAGAGCGAGGCGTCCTCGGGGCGGGCGGCCAGGACGTCCTCGACGGCGCGGTATGCCTGGTAGCCGACCTGACCGAACTGGTAGACGTAGTGGCGATTGCGGTACTCGGCGAGCGTGGCCGCGCGGGTGCCGTCGTAGCTGCGTTCGAGGACGCCCCACGTGTGCAACTGTTCGAGCAGCGGGCCGATCTCGACGCCGGTCAGAGTGTCGCCGCCGTCGGTGCGGGCCAGGATCTCGGCCACCTCGCCGGCGTGCAGCAGAACGACGTAGCCGGTGCGTGCATGTTCGAAAGCGCGCAGAACCCGCAGGTAGTCGGCCCGTTTCTCGGCTGTCGCGAACGAGAAGAGCCGGAGCCTGTCGTCCACCACGAAGGAGTCGGCGGATTCGGTCACTGCAACAGGGTAGGCGGTCAGGACAGTCGGACAGCCACCTGCCCGTCGACGACGTCGGCACGGTGGGTCGCGACCGTTCCGATGCCGTCGGTGGTGCACCGGCCGGTGTCCAGGGAGAACTGGTACTGGTGCAGGGGACACACGACGACGGCCCCGTCGATCTGCCCGTCCGCCAGCGGCCCGCCGCGATGGGGGCACACCGCGTCCATGGCGCGGACCGTCCCGTCGGTCAGGAGGAAGACGGCGATCTGTCGTCCGTCGACCACGTAGGTCCGGCCCTCGCCGGGGGTGAGATCGTCGACGGTTCCCACCACGGTCGCCTGTGCCGTCGTCATCGAACCGGCACCTGAGGCAGCGGGAGAAGCGGGAGGGAGGGCGCGAACTGGGCCGGTGACCGCGGCGCCGCGCGTTCCTTCCACGGATCGGTGTAGCCGTCGATGGATATCTGGATGCGCTCGTCGAGTCCTGCACAGAGACCCTCGGCGTCGTCGACGAGCAGTCGCTGCAACGTCTCGAGGCCGACCCGCGGGACGAAGGCGTAGGTCCGCTCGAGCCACTTCGCCTCCTCGCGGTAGTACTGGATGAATCGGCCCGCGAGGGTCAGGACCTCCTCGGGGGAGTCGACCGTGGCGAGGACGTCGCCCTTGCGGATGTGTGCGCCGGCCGCGCCGCCGATGTAGATCTCCCAGCGGCCGTCGCCGACGGCCACCACACCGAAGTCCTTGCAGAGCGCCTCGGAGCAGTTGCGGGGGCATCCGGCCACGGCCAGCTTGAGCTTTGCGGGAGTTTCGAGACCCTGGAACCGTTCCTCGATCGCGATGCCGAGTGCGGTGGAGTCACCGAGCCCGAAACGGCAGAAATCGCTGCCGACACAGGTCTTCACGGTGCGCATGCTCTTGCCGTACGCGAACCCGGACGGCATGTCGAGATCGCCCCACACCTTCGGCAGGTCCTCCTTCTTGATGCCGAGAAGATCGATGCGCTGTCCACCGGTGACCTTGACCAGCGGGACCCCGTACTTGTCGGCGACATCGGCGATGCGCCGCAACTGGTCCGGGGTGGTCACGCCGCCCTTCATCTGCGGCACGACGGAGAAGGTGCCGTCTCGCTGGATGTTGGCGTGAACGCGGTCGTTGATGAACAGCGCGCCTCGCTCGTCGACCCAGTCGGGTCCCCAGACCACGCGCAGCAGCGAGGCCAGCGGCATCTTCGCTGTCGCGTCCTCGGCATCGGCCAGCGCATCGAACACTGCGGAGACGGATCGGAGGTTCTGCGTGCGGACGGCCTCGATGAGCTCGCGCTTGGACATCGGGATGCAGGGGACGTACCAGTCCGCCGCGGGATCGACCGAGAGCGCTCCACCGGCGGCGCAGGCGACGATGTCCGCGACCAGGCCCTTGCAGGATCCGCATCCCTTGCCCGCACGGGTCTTTCCCACGACCTCGAAGACGGTGGTGGCCCCGCCGTGCACGCAGGCGACGATGTCGCCCTTCGTGACCCCGTTGCAGTTGCACACCTGGACATCGTCGGACAGTTCGGCGGCGCCGGTCTCCGCGCTCGGCGTGCCCATGTCGAACAGCATGCTGATGCGCTCGTCGGGAAGCGGTACCTTCTCGTCGAACGCCTGAGTCAGGAAGCTCACCTTGCTGATGTCGCCCAGCAGCATCGCGCCGATCAGCTTGTTGTCGCGCACGACCACCGACTTGTAGGTGCCGCTGCGGGGTTCGTAGAACTGCACGAACTCGTCGGTGTCCCGCTCGGGACCCTTGACGCCCATCGCCGCAACGTCGACGCCCGCGACCTTCAGCTTCGTCGTCAGCCTCGAACCATGATATGCCGCAGCCGGATTCGCGCCGGTCAGCACGTCGGCCAGGACCGACGCCTGCTCCCACAGCGGGGCCACGAGGCCGTACACCTCACCGCGGTGCTGACAGCATTCCCCGACGGCGTGGATCGCTCCCTCGTCCTCGCACCGCATCTGATCGTCGACGACGATGCCGCGCTCGATCACCAGTCCGGCACGCCGCGCGAGGTCTACGTTGGGGCGGATACCGGCCGTTACGACGATCATGTCCGCGGGCAGGGTGGAACCGTCGTTGAACGCGACCCCGGTGACGGCACCGCTCTCGTCCCGCAACACAGCCGTGGTGCGCTTGGACGTGTACACGCCGACGCCGAGGTCCTCGATCTTGTTGCGCAGCACGCGTCCACCACGTTCGTCGAGCTGCTGGTTCATCAGGTGACCGGGGGAGTGCACGACGTCGACGTCGATGCCTTGAGTGCGCAAACCGTAGGCGGCTTCGAGTCCCAGCAGTCCGCCACCGATGACGACGGCGCGGATGCCGTCGCGGGAGGACGCCATCTGCAGCATCCCGTTGGTGTCCTCGATCGTCCGGAAACCGAAGACGCCGCGCGCCAGTCTGCCGTCGGCCTCTCGAAGTCCGTCCATGTTGGGAAAGAACGTCGTGCTCCCGGTCGCGATGATCACGGTGTCGTAGGGGACGACGCGTCCGCTCTCGCACGTCACGTTCTTGGCGAAGCGGTCCAACGCCACCGCCCGGTCTCCGACGTGGAGGGTGACGCCGTTCTCCCGGTACCAGGCCATCGGGTTGAGCATCAGATCGTCGTCGTCGATGGACGACTCGCCCGAGAGCACGTGCGAGAGCATGATGCGGTTGTAGTTGCCGTACGGCTCGTCGCCGATCATCGTGACGTCGAACTTCGCACGGTCGCGGCCGAGGATCTCCTCGACGGTGCGGGCCCCCGCCATTCCGTTGCCGACGACGAGCAGGCGCTGCCGTTCTCCTGCAGCCGGCATCAGAAGATCATCATCCCGAAATCGACGACGACCTCGCCGCTGCAGCCGTCGGGCGCCGCGACGGTGAGCTCGAGAACCGAGTCGGGATCGACGTCCTCGACGACGCGCAGCGGAACGTTGACGCTCGCCTTCGCGCCCATCGGGAACACGCGCATCGACTCTCCGTCGCGCGTGAGCGTGACGACGACCAGTTCGTCGGAGGAGTTACCGCCGCGGAAGTAGAGCGGCTGGGCGGTCAGGCCCGACGGAACGGTGTACGCCGTGGCGGCGTCGAGAAGCTCGGACTTGCCCAGGCCGTGCCCGACGAAGGGAAAGACGCCTTGGATGAACTTCGGAGTGCTGGCCATGGGTCGACTGTCCGTGCACGCGGTGACGGCACTGCTGCGCTCGTGTTACGGCGGCGTCATCATTCACTCTCGAGCGCGACCGGCGCGCTGTCAGGTCTTCGGCCCGGTCATCACCAGCGGCGCGACGACTGCCAACAGAACGGCGGGGATGACGAACGCCAGCGTCGGGTGCACCCCGTACAGCGGGGTGAGCGCGAGAGGAGCGAAGGCCGCCCCGGAGAACCGGAACGACTGGACGACCGACACGGCGCCGCCGCGGTTCGCCCCCGACGAGCCGAGGACAGCGGCGTTGACGCCGACGAGGATGAACTGGCTGGCCACACCCGCTGCCGCCCAGACGAGGCCGACGACCACCAGGCTGGGCATGGTGCCGGCGAGGGCGATGAGGACTGCGCCGACAGGAGCTGCGCCGACGATCGCTCGACGTGGACCGATGCGGTCGATCAGTCCACCGACGCGTCGTGCCACCAGGATTCCGGCGACCCCGAACACGGTCAGCAGCAGTCCGCGCTGTGTGGAGGACAGACCGAACGTGTCCTCCGCGCGGAAGGCGACGAGGAAGTTGAGTCCCCCGAGGGCGCCCCAGCCGAGGAGCGCGACCACTGCCACGCGGAGGACCGGGACGGTGAGAGCGTCGCGCAACCGTTCGGGACGACCGCCGGGGGTGGACGGCGCGGTGGCCGCGGGGAGCCCGACCAGCCCGAGGATCGCGGCGACGACGGCCAGCACGACGAACGCGTACCGCCAGTCGAACTCGGCGGCGAGGCCACCGACCAGCGGCGCACTGGTCTGACCCGCCGCCTGCAGGGCGCCGAAGGTACCCAGCACCCGTCCCAGGCGCTCGCGGGGAGTGACGGCCGCCAGTGACGCGAGGAGCAGCGGCGTCGTGAAGGAATTGCCGATACCCTGCAGTGCGCGCGCACCCAGCAACAGGTCGAGCGTGGGCGCGACCGCACACAGGAGCGAGGAGACGACGTAGAGCAGGTAGGCGAGGCGCACGGTGCGCACCCGGCCCCATCGCGCGCCGAGAGTGCCCGACACCAGCATGGCCAGAGCGAACGGAAACAGGTACGCGCTGAGAGTCGATGCCGCCGACCCGGTGGACACCCCCAGATCCGCGCCCATCTCGGGCAGCATCGAGGACACCACTCCGCCGCCGAACGGGCCGAGGAAGCCACCGGCGTACAGAGCGCCGATGCGGAGCCGTGCGAGTCGTGCGCTCACCGGTGACGAGCGCGCGTCACAGCCCGAAGCTGCCCGGCCCGCGTCGGCGCAGGTAGCGCTCGAACTCGGCGGCCAGCGCATCGCCGTCCACCTTGGAGACGGCCTCCGACATGTCGACCTCGGCGTCGCCGCGCTCCTCGAGGGTGCGGACGTACTCGGCGATCTCGTCGTCGTCCTTGGTCATCTCGGTGACCGACTCCTCCCAGTCCTCCGCCTGGGACGGCAGCTCGCCGAGCGGCACCTCGATGTCGAGGACGTCCTCGACACGCTGGAGCAGGGCGACGGTGGCCTTGGGGTTCGGCGGCTGGGACACGTAGTGCGGGACCGCCGCCCACAGGGACACTGCCGGAATCCCCGCTTTGACGCACTCGTCCTGCAGAACACCGGTGATGCCGGTCGGGCCCTCGTACCGGGTCTGCTCGAGGTTGAACTGCTCCGCCGACTCGGTGCTGTACGCGGTGCCGGTCACGGGAACGGGCCGGGTGTGGGGCGTGTCGGCGAGCAGTGCGCCGAGAATCACGACCGTCTCGACCCCGAGCTGGTCGATGAACTCGAGCAGGTCGTCGCAGAAGCTCCGCCACCGCATGTTGGGCTCGATACCGCGCAGCAGCACGACGTCGCGGTCGCTGCCGGGAGGCGAACACACCGACAACCTCGTCGACGGCCACTCGATCTCGCGCGTCACACCGTCCACCTGTCGGACCGTCGGGCGGTTGACCTGGTAGTCGTAGTAGTCCTCGGAGTCGAGCTCGGCCAGGGGCGTCGCGTCCCAGATCAGTTCGAGATGCTCCACCGCGCCGCTCGCGGCGTCGCCCGCGTCGTTCCATCCCTCGAACGCCGCGACGAGAATCGGGCTGCGCAGGGTCGGCAGGATCTCGTCCAGCTCGGACTCGTCCGTCGCGGAGTCCTGATCGTCCGCTCCGACACCGGCCACCAGCTCGGCAGCGACGCCGGCGGCGAGGTCTGTCGGGGGGTCCTGGACCACGGGGAGATCGCCCTCGGGCGTTTCTGGCGCACTCACCCGCCCAGCCTACGACCAGAGCTGTCGGGACAGACCACTACGCTTGGGGGCATGCCTGTCGAATTCCGATCACGCCTGCTCGATGCGCTGTCCCAGCGTGTTGTCATCGGCGACGGTGCCATGGGAACGATGCTGCAGGCCGCAGACCTGACGCTGGACGATTTCCGCGGCCTCGAAGGCTGTAACGAGATCCTCAACGACACGCGTCCCGACGTGCTCCGCCAGATCCACCGGGAGTACTTCGAGGCGGGCGCGGACGCCGTCGAGACCAACACCTTCGGGTGCAACCTCCCCAACCTCGCCGACTACGACATCTCGGACCGCATCCGCGAGCTGTCCTACAAGGGAACGATCCTGGCCCGCGAGGTCGCCGACGAGATGGGTACCGGGCGAGACGGCATGGGCCGCTTCGTGCTCGGGTCCATGGGGCCGGGCACCAAACTGCCCACCCTCGGCCACGCCCCGTTCCGGGCGCTGCGCGACGCCTACGCCGAAGCTGCGCTGGGAATGATCGACGGTGGCGCCGACGCCGTCCTGATCGAGACGTGCCAGGACCTGCTCCAGGTGAAGGCCGCCATCCTCGGCAGTCAGGCCGCGATGGAGCAGCTGGGTATCCGCATCCCGATCATCACGCACGTGACGGTCGAGACCACCGGCACGATGTTGCTGGGCAGCGAGATCGGCGCGGCACTGACCGCGATCGAGCCGCTCGGGGTCGACCTGATCGGCCTCAACTGCGCCACGGGCCCCGCCGAGATGAGCGAGCACCTGCGTCACCTCAGCAGGCATGCCACCGTGCCGGTCTCGGTCATGCCCAACGCCGGCCTGCCGCAGCTCGGCCCCAAGGGTGCCGAGTACCCGCTCGGTCCCTACGAGCTGGCCGAGGCGCTCAGCGGCTTCGTCACCGAGTTCGGCCTCTCCCTGGTGGGTGGCTGCTGTGGAACCACCCCGGAGCACATCCGCCAGGTCGCCGACGCGGTGCACGACGCGCGCCGCGGAGTGCGGGACCCGAAGCCCGAGAAGGGTGTCTCGTCTCTCTACGCAGCGGTGCCGTTCGAGCAGGACGCCAGCATCCTCATGATCGGCGAACGCACCAACTCCAACGGTTCGAAGGCGTTCCGTGACGCGATGCTGGCCGAGGACTACCAGAAGTGCCTCGACATCGCGAAGGACCAGACGCGCGACGGCGCGCACATGCTCGATCTCAACGTCGACTACGTCGGCCGCGACGGTGCTGCCGACATGTCGGCTCTGGCCTCGCGCCTGGCCACCTCCTCGACGCTGCCGATCATGCTCGACTCCACCGAGCCCGCAGTCCTGGAGGCCGGGCTCGAGCACCTCGGTGGGCGCAGCGCGGTCAACTCCGTCAACTACGAGGACGGCGACGGGCCCGACTCGCGCTTCCAGCGCATCATGACGCTGGTCAAGCGTCACGGAGCGGCGGTCGTCGCGCTGACGATCGACGAGGAGGGTCAGGCCCGGACGGCGGACTGGAAGATCCGCATCGCGGAGCGGCTCATCGCCGACATCCGCGACAACTGGGGTCTTCCGGAATCGGACATCATCCTCGACACCCTGACGTTCCCCATCTCGACGGGCCAGGAAGAGGTCCGGCGGGACGGCATCGAGACCATCGAGGCCATCCGTCGACTGCACGAGAGTCATCCCGAGGTGCACTTCACCCTGGGTATCTCGAACATCTCGTTCGGCCTCAATCCTGCTGCGAGGCAGGTGCTCAACTCGGTCTTCCTGCACGAGTGCACGGAGGCCGGGCTCGACACGGCCATCGTCCACGCGTCGAAGATCCTCCCCATGGCGCGTATCCCCGAGGAGCAGCGCCAGGTCGCGCTCGACCTCGTGTACGACCGTCGCCGCGAGGGCTACGACCCGTTGCAGGCGCTCATGGCGCTGTTCGAAGGCGTCTCCGCGGCGTCCGCACGCGAGTCGCGGGCGCAGGAACTGGCCGGCCTTCCCTTGTTCGATCGCCTCGAGCGCCGCATCGTCGACGGTGAGCGTGCCGGGCTGGGAGACGATCTCGACGAGGCGATGCAGGAGAAGCCGCCGCTCGCGATCATCAACGAGACGCTGCTGTCCGGCATGAAGACCGTCGGTGAGCTGTTCGGGTCCGGGCAGATGCAGCTTCCGTTCGTGCTGCAGTCCGCCGAGGTGATGAAAGCCGCTGTGGCACACCTCGAGCCGCACATGGAGGCGTCCGACGAGGACGGCAAGGGCCGCATCGTGCTCGCCACCGTCAAGGGCGACGTCCACGACATCGGCAAGAACCTCGTCGACATCATCCTGAGCAACAATGGCTACGAGGTGGTCAATCTCGGTATCAAGCAGCCCATCTCGGCGATCCTCGACGCCGCGGTGGACAAGCGTGCCGACGTCATCGGCATGTCCGGTCTGCTGGTGAAGTCCACGGTGGTCATGAAGGAGAACCTGCTCGAGCTCAACGCCAAGGGCGTCGCCGAGAAGTTCCCCGTCATGCTCGGTGGCGCAGCGCTCACCCGGTCCTATGTCGAGAACGATCTCGCCGAGGTCTACGAGGGTGAGGTGTCGTACGCGCGTGACGCGTTCGAGGGCCTGCGCCTGATGGACACGATCATGAACACCAAACGCGGTGTGGCGCCGGCTCCCGACAGCGAGGAGGCGCTCGCCGCTCAGCAGAAGACCGCGGAGCGCAAGGAGCGGCACGAGCGGTCCCGGCGCATCGCCGCGAAGCGCAAGGCCGCGGAGACACCGGTCGTCGTTCCCGAGCGCTCCGACGTCTCCGTCGAGAAGGAGCTTCCGGCGCCCCCGTTCTGGGGCAGCAGGATCGTCAAGGGCATCTCGCTGTCCGAGTACTCGGGGCTTCTCGACGAGCGTGCCCTGTTCCTCGGTCAGTGGGGTCTGCGCGGCGCACGCGCCGGTGAGGGCCCGTCCTACGAGGACCTGGTGGAGACCGAGGGCCGTCCGCGCCTGCGGTACTGGCTCGACCGCCTCAGCACCGATGGCATCCTCGCGCACGCGGCACTGGTGTACGGGTACTTCCCGGCAGTGTCCGAGGGTGACGACGTGGTGGTTCTCGAATCCCCGGAACCCGATGCGGCGGAGCGCTTCCGGTTCACGTTCCCGCGCCAGGACCGCGGCAGGTTCCTCTGCATCGCGGACTTCGTGCGGTCGCGAGACCTCGCCCGTGAGACGGGGGTGGTCGACGTCCTGCCGATGAACCTGGTGACGATGGGTCAACCCATCGCCGACTTCGCCAACGAGCTCTTCAAGGCGGATGCGTACCGCGACTACCTCGAGGTGCACGGCATCGGCGTGCAGCTCACCGAGGCGCTCGCGGAGTACTGGCATCGCCGCGTCCGCGAGGAACTGGTGCTGCCCAGCGGCCGCTCCCTCGTGGATCAGGATCCGTCCGACGTGGAGGGGTACTTCAAGCTCGAGTACCGCGGTGCCCGGTACTCGTTCGGGTACGGCGCGTGCCCCGATCTGGAGGACCGCATCAAGCTCGTCGCGATGCTCGAACCCCAGCGCATCGGGGTGGATCTGTCCGACGAGCTGCAGTTGCACCCCGAGCAGTCGACGGATGCGTTCGTGCTGCACCACCCGGAGGCGAAGTACTTCAATGTCTAGCGGGCAGGCCGGAGGCCGGTCGGAAATGGGCGGGCAGGCCGGAGGCCGGTCGGATGTCTGAGCTCCAGGCCGTCTTGTTCGACATGGACGGGACGCTGTTGGACTCGGAGCGCCTGTGGGACATCGCGGTGTACGAGCTGTCCGTATCACTCGGGCGCGAGCTCACTCCGGAGGTGCGGGAGTCGACTCTGGGCAACTCGATGATGGGTGCGCTGGCGAAGGTCTACGCGCACGTGGGACGGGAGGCGTCGCCGGAGAACCTGGCGGAGTCCGCTGCCTGGCTCAACGGCCGTGTGGTCGAGCTGTTCGCGGGTGGTCTGCCGTGGCGTCCGGGTGCGGAGGCCGCGCTGGATCTGGTGCAGTCGGCCGGTCTGGGGTGTGCCCTCGTCACCAACACCGAGCGCATGCTGACGGAGATCGCGCTCGAGACGTTGGGCCGTCACCGCTTCGGCGCGACCGTGTGCGGCGACGAGGTGACGCACGCGAAGCCCGCTCCCGATCCGTACCGCCGGGGCGCAGAGCTGCTCGGTGTCGACACGGCGTCGTGCGTCGCCGTCGAGGATTCGCCCACGGGAACCGAGTCCGCCGTCTCGGCGGGATGCGCCGTCGTGGTGGTGCCCTCCGAGGTGCAGGTGCCCAGCGGACCGGGCCGTACGTTCCGCACCACCCTCGAGGGGCTCACCCTCGACGATCTCCGGTCTGCGCGCGCCGGGGGACACTGATAGCGGTCCGCGGGCCGCGTCGTGGAACAATCATCACCCGTGAAGAACTTCGAGTCCCTGTTCGCCGAGCTCACCGACCGCGCTGCCACCAGGCCCGAGGGCTCGGGCACCGTCGCCGCGTTGGACGCGGGTGTGCATCAGCAGGGCAAGAAGATCCTCGAGGAGGCCGGCGAGGTGTGGATCGCCGCGGAGCACGAGACGGACGAGGCGCTGGCGGAGGAGATCTCGCAGCTCCTGTACTGGATCCAGGTGTTGATGGTCGGGAAGAACCTCTCCCTCGAGGATGTCTACCGACATCTGTGAGCGGACCACCCCACTTCCACCGCCACCGATCTTCCCGCACCCCAGGAGTCCCACCATGCTTCGCGTCGCCGTCCCCAACAAAGGTTCCCTGTCCGAGCTCGCCGGAGAGATTCTGAGCGAGGCGGGCTACCGTCGCCGCGCCGATTCCCGCGATCTCACCGTGCTCGACAACGCCAACAACGTCGAGTTCTTCTTCCTCCGTCCCAAGGACATCGCCATCTACGTGGGCTCGGGTGAGCTCGATCTCGGCATCACCGGCCGGGATCTGTCGCTCGATTCGGGCGCACCCGTGACCGAGCGGCTCGCACTCGGGTTCGGCAACAGCACCTTCCGCTACGCCGCGCCGGCCGGCAAGGAGTGGACCCCGAACGATCTGGCGGGGCTCCGCATCGCCACGTCGTACCCCAACCTGGTCCGCCGGGACCTCGCGGCGCGGGGCCTCGAGGCCACCGTGATCCGTCTGGACGGAGCCGTCGAGATCTCCATCCAGTTGGGTGTCGCCGATGCGATCGCCGATGTCGTGGGCTCGGGACGCACACTGCGCCAACACAACCTGGTGGCGTTCGGTGAATCCCTGTGCGACTCGGAGGGCGTGCTCATCGAGCAGGCGGGCTCGCCAGTCGACGACAAGGCGCGCAACCAGCTCATCGCGCGTGTCCAGGGCGTCGTCTTCGCCCAGCAGTACCTGATGCTCGACTACGACTGCCCGCGCAGCATCCTCGACGACGCCGTCAAGATCACGCCCGGCCTCGAGTCGCCGACGCTGTCCCCGCTCGCTGACGAGGCGTGGGTGGCCATTCGTGCCATGGTTCCGCGCAAGGGACACAATGCCGTGATGGACGAGCTCGCCGAGCTCGGCGCCAAGGCGATTCTGGCGTCCGACATCCGGTCGTGCCGCGCATTCTGACGCGTCCGCTCCGTTGTGATCGGTCCCAGTAGTTCCTGATCGGTACCGACCAGTCTCCTCTCGTCGCTAGAGTCGCGTCGTCGAGAGGATCCGTCATGACCGTCGTCGATTCTGCGAGCCCCGACCTGCTGGTCTCGCTCGCCGCCGCACTCACCGGAACACTGTCGCGTCCGGGGGAGCCCGGATACGAGCGGTCGGTGCCGTGGAACGTCGCCGTCCCCGTCGATCCGGTGGCAGTCGTCGCGGCCGCCACCGCGGACGACGTCGCCGCCACCGTGCGGGCAGCGCGCGAGGCCGGGCTTCGCGTGGCCGTACAGGCCACCGGACACGGGGCGGTGCGCATCTGTCCGGACACGATTCTGGTCCTCACCGGTGATCTCGACGAACTGACGATCGACCCCGACACGCGCGTCGCCCGACTCGGCGCCGGGGTCCGGTGGCAGCAGGTTCTCGACGCCGGCGCGCCGTCCGGATCGGCGCCGCTGTGTGGGTCGTCGCCGAACACCGGCGTCACGGGATTTCTGACCGGTGGGGGAATCGGGCCGGTGGCTCGGACGTACGGGGTCTCGTCGAGTCGCGTGCGCGCGTTCGATCTCGTCACGGGCGACGGCACACTGCGCCGGGTGACACCGGACAGCGACGCCGATCTCTTCCGCGGCCTGTGTGGGGGCAAGTCGACACTCGGCATCGTCACCGCGGTCGAGACGGAGCTGCTGCCGATCGCCGAGTTCTACGCGGGCGCACTGTATTACGACGGCCGGCACGCGGCGGCGGTACTCGAGGCGTGGCGGGTGTGGAGCGCCACGCTGACCGAGGAGCACAACACCTCGCTCGCGTTCCTCCAGCTCCCACCGCTGCCCGGCGTGCCGGAACCGTTGGCCGGGAAGTTCGTGGTCGCGGTGCGTTTCGCATCGGTCGCGGAGCCGGGGATCGCAGCCGACGTCCTCGCACCGATGCGCGCTGCGGCCCCGACCGTCATCGACACGGTCACGACCATTCCGTACGCGGCGGTGGGGTCGGTGCATGCCGACCCGGTGGATCCGATGCCGACACGTGAGGCCACGACGATGCTCCGCGTGTTCGACGAGGAGGCGGCAGCGACCGTGTTGGTCATGACCGGCCCCGCGTCGAGTTCACCGCAGGTGATCGTGGAGCTGAGGCTGCTCGGCGGCGCTCTCGGCCGGCCGGGACCGCATCCCGACGTGTACTGCCATCGCGAGGCCGCCTACAGCCTCCTGTGCATCGGAGTGCTGGCGCCTCCCGTGGCCGATGCGGTGATCGCGCACAGCGAGGCAGTCGTGGAGGCTCTGGCACCGTGGTCGACCGGTGGCGCGTTGCCCAACTTCGCGGCGTCCGACGACCCCGCTCACCTCGCACGGGTCTACGACGAGGACACCCGGGCCTGGCTCGGAGCCCTGGCCGAACAGCACGATCCCGCGGGGACCTTCCGCGTCGGACAGGTGGTCCGGCTCGGCTGATCCGGTGTGGAGACGTCAGGGGCGAGCGCGCACCTCGAGTGTTTGGAACGTGCGGCCCACCGACCCCGTCGCGTCGTACAACGTCGAGGTGCACAGCCCGATGCCGTCGTCGCCGATCGCGGTGCGGGCCTGCACACCCACCCATTCGCCGACGGGTTCGCGCACGATCTGCACCGTCAGATCGGTGTTGAGGAACGTCCACTTCGTCGGATCGAGAAGTGCCGCGACGCCGTTGGCGATGTCCGCCACGGCGAACAGTCCGACGATCGGCGACGTCTGCTCGCCGGCCACCACGGGATACCTGGGACGTGCCCACACCCGGCCGGGCTCCGACGCCGTCACCGGGCGGGCGCCCCGGAACTCGAGACTGTCGAGGAACCCGCCGTGCCAGTGGTCCGGAAAGGCCCACCCGGCCTCGGACTCGTCCGGACCGGGCACCAACGGTGGATCGAGAGTCTGCCCGGCCGCCGAGGTGTCGGTCATCGCCACGCGCCAGGCCGTGGCACGCGCGACCGCCCTGGTCGACCCGTCGGGCAGATCCGCGACGAGGTCGGCCGTCAGCATGGCGACCCGGCGACCGGGGCGTTCCACACGGGCCTGCACGGTGAGTTCTCCGACGGGCACGGGCCCGAGGATCTCCATCGTCACCCGCGCCAGCCGGGTGCCCGGCACCGGCGAACACTGCTCCAGCGCTCGGGCGAGCAGCGCCGACGGGGGAGCGCCGTGTTGCATGGTCTCCGCCCACACACTCGTGGTGAGCCGCGTGGCGCGATAGCGATCGGTTCCCTCGACACGGACGAAGAGTGCGTCCTCGCTCACGCCGTGACCTCCGTCGGCTCGCTCGGCCACCCCGGGTACTCGGGCGGAGTGCCGCCGAAGGACGGGCACAGGGCCTGGAAGTCGCACCACCCACACAGCTTTCCGGGCTTGGGGCGGAAGTCGCCCGTCTCGCCGGCGGACCGGATGGCCGTCCAGATGGCGGACAGCGTCCGTTCGAATCGGCGGAGCTCGTCCTCGTCCGGGGCGTAGGTGAGAATCTGGCTGTCCTTCAGGAACAGCAGGCGCAGCTGCGCGGGAACGATGCCGCGCGTGCGCATCAGCACCACCGCGTAGAACTTCATCTGGAACAGCGCCTTGGCCTCGGCGATCTCGCGCGGCGCCTTGCCCGTCTTGTAGTCGACGACGCGCAGTTGCCCGGTGGGCGCGACGTCGATGCGGTCGATGTAACCGCGCAACAGCACGCCGTCGTCCAGTTCGGTCTCGACGAGCTGTTCGCACGACTCGGGATCGAACCGTGTGGGGTCCTCGAGCGAGTAGTAGGACGCCACGAGCGACTGCGCCTCGGCGACGAACTTCTCGCGCTCGTGCTCCTCGACGAGATCGGCCGCGTACTCGTGCGACACGACCATGGCGTCCCATTCCTCCCGCACGAGGGTGCCGGCCCGCGTCGAGACCCGGTCCGCCGCGGGCAACGCGTAGAGCGACTCGAGGGCGGAGTGCACGAGGGTGCCGCGCAACTGCGCCTTCGACGGCGGTGCGGGCAGGCGGTCGATGGCCCGGAACCGGTAGAGCAGGGGGCACTGCTTGTAATCCGCTGCGCGCGAGGGCGACAACGCGGGACGACGGCGAGGACGGTCGGGTGCCGCCGCGGCGACGTCGGTGACGACGGGGTCTTCGGTCGAGATGCTCACGGGGCCGACACTATGCCCGCTCACCGACACGATCCGGTATCTGCCCTACAGTTCCCCGGGGCGCGTCGCGCCCCGAGAGCGCCCCGCTTCGTGGGCGGGACCAGAGTGCACCGGAAAGAGGACCACCCGTGGAACCGACCGACACCGACACGTCTGCGCGCGCGAGCGGACCGTTCCGCGTCGGTGATCGCGTGCAGCTCACCGACGCCAAGGGGCGGCACTACACGGTGGTGCTCGACGCGGCCAAGGAGTTCCACACCCACCGCGGCGGGATCCGCCACGACGATCTGATCGGTGTCGACGAGGGCAGCGTCGTGAAGTCGACGAACGGCACCCCGTATCTCGCTCTGCGCCCGCTCCTCGTCGACTACGTGCTGTCGATGCCGCGCGGCGCGCAGGTCATCTACCCCAAGGACGCCGCCCAGATCGTGCACGAGGGCGACGTCTTCCCGGGTGCCCGCGTGCTCGAGGCGGGTGCCGGTTCCGGCGCCCTGACGTGTTCGCTGCTGCGTGCCGTCGGTCCGCAGGGGCGCGTCATCTCCTACGAGGTGCGCGAGGACCACGCCGTGCACGCGGTGCGCAACGTGGAGACCTTCTTCGGCGAGCGGCCGGAGAACTGGGACCTGGTGATCGACGACGTCGCCGCGTTCGACGTCGCGCGTCACGAGGGCATGGTCGACCGGGTGGTGCTGGACATGCTGGCGCCGTGGGACGCACTCGACGCCGTCGCCGGTGCGCTGGTTCCGGGCGGCGTGCTGATCGTCTACGTGGCCACCGTCACGCAGTTGTCCAAGGTCGTCGAGGCCCTGCGTGCGCAGGAGTGCTGGACCGAGCCGCGGTCGTGGGAGTCGATCGTGCGGGGGTGGCACGTCGTCGGGCTGGCAGTGCGACCCGAGCACCGCATGCAGGGGCACACCGCGTTCCTGGTCAGTGCGCGTCGTCTGGCCGAGGGCACCGTCACCCCGAAACCGCAGCGACGGGCCGGCAAGACCCCCACCGAACCCGCCTGACACCGGGGGTTCATGCACCGACCGTGTGCCGTTCGTCCGCTGTCTGTCGGTGGTCGGTGACAGTGTCTGACCACGGTCGTCACACACGTTTGCGTTTCGCCCGGTAGCGTTGAGAAATCGCTTTGGGAGGAGTCCTGCATGAGCCCTACAGACAACCCGGACCAGTCCGCAGTCCTGGCCGAACTCGATGCCCTGCGAGCCGAGGCCACCGTCCTGCGCCGACAACTCGACGCTTCCCGTGGGGGTGCGCCGTCGGCGGACACCCGTAACACCGACGTGCGTGATCTCGAGTCGCGGGTCGACTCGCTCTCCACACGCAACACGAAGCTGATGGAGACGCTCAAGGAGGCGCGCCAGCAGCTCATCGCCCTGCGCGAGGAGGTCGACCGGCTCGGCGCACCGCCCAGCGGTTACGGCGTCCTGGTGCACACCTACGACGACGCGACGGTGGACGTGTTCACCTCGGGCCGCAAGATGCGCCTGACGTGCTCGCCGAACGTCGACGCCACCGCACTCCGGCCCGGCCAGACCGTGCGTCTGAACGAGGCCCTCACCATCGTCGAGGCGTGTGAATTCGAACGCGTCGGCGAGATCAGCTCCCTTCGCGAGATCCTCGAGGACGGCAAGCGCGCCCTCGTCGTCGGCCACGCCGACGAGGAACGTGTCGTGTGGTTGGCGACTCCGCTGCAGGAGATGGCCGACGACGAGGCACCGGAGGATCCGGACGGGCCGTCGCGCCGCCTGCGCCCCGGCGACTCGTTGCTGGTCGACACCAAGGCCGGCTACGCGTTCGAGCGCATTCCCAAGGCCGAGGTCGAGGACCTCGTGCTCGAGGAGGTCCCCGACGTCGGCTACGAGGACATCGGCGGCCTCGGGCGGCAGATCGAGCAGATCCGCGACGCCGTGGAACTGCCCTTCCTGCACAAGGATCTGTTCCGTGAGTACTCGCTGCGCCCGCCCAAGGGTGTGTTGCTCTACGGGCCTCCCGGCTGCGGCAAGACACTCATCGCCAAGGCGGTCGCCAACTCACTGGCGAAGAAGATCGCCGAGGCACGGGGGCAGGACGCACGCGACGCGAAGTCCTACTTCCTCAACATCAAGGGCCCCGAGCTGCTCAACAAGTTCGTCGGTGAGACGGAGCGCCACATCCGGTTGATCTTCCAGCGGGCTCGCGAGAAGGCGTCGGAGGGCACTCCCGTCATCGTGTTCTTCGACGAGATGGACTCCATCTTCCGTACCCGTGGGTCGGGCGTCTCGTCCGACGTGGAGACCACCGTCGTTCCTCAGCTGCTGGCCGAGATCGACGGTGTCGAGGGCCTCGAGAACGTCATCGTGATCGGTGCGTCCAACCGCGAGGACATGATCGACCCGGCCATTCTTCGCCCGGGCCGTCTGGACGTGAAGATCAAGATCGAGCGGCCGGACGCCGAGTCCGCGCTCGACATCTTCTCGAAGTATCTCGACGACTCGCTGCCCGTCAACGCCGACGATCTCGCGGAGTTCGGCGGCGATCGCGCCGCCTGCATCCGCGGCATGATCGAACGCGTCGTCGAGCGCATGTACGCCGAGAGCGACGACAACCGATTCCTCGAGGTCACCTATGCCAACGGTGACAAGGAGGTCCTGTACTTCAAGGACTTCAACTCGGGCGCGATGATCCAGAACATCGTCGACCGCGCGAAGAAGTACGCCATCAAGTCGGTGCTCGACACCGGGACACCGGGTCTGCGCGTCGGACACCTCTTCGACTCCATCGTCGACGAGTTCGCCGAGAACGAAGATCTGCCCAACACCACCAATCCCGATGACTGGGCGCGCATCTCGGGCAAGAAGGGTGAGCGGATCGTCTACATCCGCACGCTCGTCACCGGTAAGAACGCCAGTGCGAGCCGCTCGATCGACACCGAGTCGAACACGGGTCAGTACCTCTGACCGCCCACCTGTAGCAGCGCCGAGACGATCACGCGGGTGTCCGGAACGAAGGGCCACGCGGGATCGTCCAGGTGTGTCAGCACCTCGACGTCCGACCACCACCAGCCGTCCGCGATCTCGGACGGCTGGTGGTGCATCGGTCCGTCGTGACGCACCTCGTACGCGAACAGGTGGCAGCGCACCGTCGCAGCGCCGGATCGTCCCGTCCAGCGGCCGACCACCGGGTCGCCCGTCACGTCCGCTACGACGCCGAGTTCCTCGGCGAGTTCTCGCGAGGCGGTCTGTCGAGGGTCCTCCCCGGCATCGACGACCCCACCGGCCAGAACGTCGTGCATCCCCGCGAACACCGACTTGGTCGTCGTGCGGCGGTGGACGTACACGCGTGACCCGTCGGTGGATCGCACCAGCACGCCGGCACTCGCGTGCCACAGGCCGCGCTCGTACACCTCGGTGCGCGGCGCTTCGCCCACCACGTGGCCACGCTCGTCGTACACGGCCACGATCTCGTCGTCAGGCATGCGTCACCGCTCCCACTCGATCAGGGGTCACAGGGTCGATAGCCTAGGGTCGAGAGCATGCAGCGCATCATCGGCATCGAGGTCGAGTACGGAATTTCCTCTCCTACCGAGCCTTCCGCCAATCCGATCCTGACATCCACCCAGGCGGTGCTGGCGTACGCCGCCGCGGCGGGTGTGCCGCGGGCCAAGCGGACGCGCTGGGACTACGAGGTGGAATCGCCGCTGCGTGACGCACGCGGGTTCGACCTGGGCCGGTTCAGTGGCCCGGCGCCGATCATCGACGCCGACGAGGTCGGCGCGGCCAACATGATCCTCACCAACGGCGCGCGTCTCTACGTCGACCACGCCCACCCGGAGTACTCCGCACCGGAGGTGCGCGATCCGCTCGATGCCGTCATCTGGGACAAGGCGGGGGAGCGCGTCATGGAAGCGGCTGCGCGCCATGCCTCGAGCGTGCCCGGCGCCCCGCGCCTGCAGTTGTACAAGAACAACGTCGACGGCAAGGGCGCGTCCTACGGCACCCACGAGAACTACCTGATGTCTCGCGAGACCCCGTTCTCCGCGATCATCGCCGGGCTCTCGCCGTTCTTCGCCTCCCGCCAGGTGTTCACCGGCTCGGGCCGCGTCGGCATCGGTCAGTCCGGAGACGAGCCCGGATTCCAGCTCTCGCAGCGCGCCGACTACATCGAGGTCGAGGTGGGCCTCGAGACGACGCTCAAGCGCGGCATCATCAACACCCGCGACGAGCCGCACGCCGACGCCGACAAGTACCGGCGCCTGCACGTGATCATCGGTGACGCCAACCTCGCCGAGATGGCGACCTATCTCAAGGTCGGAACGACGGCCCTGGTGCTCGACATCGTCGAGGCCGGCGTGGACCTGTCCGATCTGCAGCTGGCCCGTCCGGTGACGGCGGTGCACCAGATCAGTCACGACCCGACGCTGCGCCGCACGGTCGCGCTCGCGGACGGTCGCGAGCTGACGGCGTTGGCACTGCAGCGCATCTACCTCGAGCGCGTCTCCGCGCATCTCGACGCACAGGGCGAGAAGGATCCGCGCGCCGCCGACGTCGTCGAGAAGTGGGCGATGATCCTCGACAAGCTCGAGCGCGACCCGATGGACTGCGCGTCCCTCCTCGACTGGCCGGCGAAACTGCGGCTGCTCGAAGGGTTCCGCAACCGCGAGGGACTCGGCTGGTCGGCGCCGCGACTGCACCTCGTGGACCTGCAGTACTCGGACGTCCGCCTCGACAAGGGTCTTTACAACCGGCTCGTCGCGCGCGGATCGATGGAACGGCTGGTCTCCGAGCAGGACGTCATGGACGCCGTCTCGACCCCCCCGACCGACACCCGCGCGTACTTCCGCGGCGAGTGCCTCCGCAAGTTCGGCCGCGACATCGCGGCCGCGAGCTGGGACTCGGTCATCTTCGACCTCGGTGGAGACTCGCTGGTGCGTATCCCCACCCTCGAGCCACTGCGGGGGAGCAAGGCCCACGTCGGTGCTCTGCTCGAATCGGTGGACTCGGCCGCAGAACTGGTGGACCAGCTCACCACCTGACGGTCCGCCCGTGCCGGACGTACGGTGGGTTGTCACCCTGTGACGGCGCATGCTCGGTAGGGTGAAGTTTCGCTGCGTGTCGAGAGAACACGCGGTTCGTGACGAGGAGGTCGGCTATGGCACAAGAGCAGACCACACGCTCCGGCGGTGGCGATGACGACGACGGTTCGGCCGAGGGCGCATCGGGTCAGGAACGACGCGAGAAGCTCGCCGAGGAGACCGACGATCTCCTCGACGAGATCGACGACGTGCTCGAGGAGAACGCGGAGGACTTCGTCCGCGCCTACGTGCAAAAGGGCGGCCAGTGACGGACGCGAACTCCGTTCCCCGTCCCCACGAGAGCGACACCACCCTGCGCTACGGGTCGCCGTTCTCCTCCTTCAGTGAACACCTGCGGGCCTACGCACCGCACCTGTTGCCCGAGAACCGTTTTCGTGCGGATCTCGCTCTGTCCCCGGAGGCGACGATGCAGTCCGACATCGCACCGCACGGCACCACCATCGTGGCCGTCACCTTCGACGGCGGCGTCATCCTCGCGGGTGATCGCCGCGCGACGATGGGCAACCTCATCGCCAGTCGCGACGTCGACAAGGTGTACGTCACGGACGACTACTCGGCCGCCGGCATCGCGGGAACCGCCGGCATGGCGATCGAGCTGGTGCGGCTGTTCGCGGTCGAACTCGAGCACTACGAGAAGATCGAGGGCGTCTCCCTCACCTTCAACGGCAAGGCCAACAAGCTGTCCTCCATGGTGCGGGCCAATCTCGGTGCGGCCATGCAGGGTCTGGCTGTGGTTCCGCTGCTCGTCGGTTACGACCTCGACGCCGTCGACGCCCGCCATGCGGGGCGCATCGTCTCCTACGACGTGGTCGGTGGCCGCTACGAGGAACGGTCCGGCTACCACGCGGTGGGATCGGGATCGCTGTTCGCGAAGTCGGCGATGAAGAAGCTCTACCGCGAGGACATGACCGAGGACGAGGCACTGCGCGTCGCGGTCGAATCGCTGTACGACGCTGCCGACGACGATTCGGCGACCGGCGGACCGGATCTGACCCGCGGCATCTACCCGACGGCGGTGGCCATCGGTGCCGGGGGAGCGAACCTGGTGGGATCGGACCGCATCGAGGCTCTGGCCCGTGCGGTACTGCAGGACCGATCGGAAGAAGGGGGTGCGCGCCGATGACGATGCCGTACTACGCGTCCGCCGAACAGATCATGCGCGATCGTTCGGAACTGGCGCGCAAGGGAATCGCACGCGGTCGCAGCGTGGTCGTGCTGACCTACGCGGACGGCGTGCTCTTCGTCGCCGAGAACCGGTCCTCCGCACTGCACAAGGTGAGCGAGCTGTACGACCGCCTCGGCTTCGCCGCGGTGGGCAAGTACAACGAGTTCGAGAATCTGCGCCGCGCCGGCATCGTGCACGCCGACACCAAGGGCTACACCTACGACCGTGCGGACGTCACCGGACGATCGTTGGCCAAGGCGTACGCTCAGACGCTCGGCACCATCTTCACCGAGCAGCTCAAGCCGTACGAGGTGGAGATCTGCGTGGCCGAGGTCGGTGCCGTCGGCGAGAGCCCCCGGTCCCAGCTCTACCGCATCACGTACGACGGCTCGATCGTCGACGAGGTCGACTTCGTGGTCATGGGCGGTGCCACCGAACCGATCTCGACGGTCCTGCGCGAGAAGTACCGCTCGGGGCTCGATCTCGACGCGGCGGTCGCGCTGGCAGTCGGTGCGCTCCAGGACTCCACGTCGACGCCGCCGACCAACGGTGCCGCGAGCGAGCCCGCGGAGAAGCGCGTCCTCGAGGTCACGAGCCTCGAAGTGGCCGTTCTCGAACAGACGCGGCCGAGGCGTGCGTTCCGGCGGATCTCCGGAGCGGCGCTCCAGGGACTGTTGCCCCCCGGTTCGGAACCTGCGGGCACCTGACCGATCGGGTACGAAGCACCCGTCACGCGCGCGGCGCGTCGGCGGTTCCCGTTCCGTACAGCGTGAGCAGCGAGGGCCGGGCCCGGTAGTCGAAGGCCCGGCCCTCGCCCGCCACCTCCCCGTCCACCGCCACCGCCACTGTGGTCTGCAGGTTGCGCACCGAGACGGCCGGCACCCGCAGATGACGGTAGGTGGGCGACGTGCCGAGAGTCCCCGTCATCGCGGCGAGTGCGAGGCGGGTACGCGAGAGCCGCATGTGCGCGCGCAGGAACCGCACGTCCAGCACACCGCTCGCGATCGACGGCCGCGACATGGGCACCTGATCACCCGGCGTGTAGGTGCCGTTGCCGACGAACATCATCCACACCGAGTCGCGGCGCCCGTCGATCTCCACGTGCATCGGCTCGGCCACCGCCAGGACGGCCACCATCGCGGCCGCGGCCGCGGGCCACTTCCCGATGCGTGAGCTCCACTTGTCCCGCAGCCGAACCGAATCCGGGTAGCCCCCGATGCTGGCGGTGTTGACGAAGAGGATCTCCTCACCGCCGTCGATGCTCACACCGCCGAGATCCACCCGGCTGGACGCGCCGCGAGTGACGGCGTCCGCGGTGACCGACACCTCGACCGCGCCGACGTCCCGTGCGAAGTGGTTCAGCGTGCCGCCGGGGAACACCGCGAGAGGGAGCCCCGTCCGCACCGCGGCCGCGACGGCAGCGGCCACCGTGCCGTCGCCTCCGCAGACTCCGAGCGCGAGCACGTCCGATCCCGCGGCGCGGATGAACTGGGCGGTGAAGTCGTCGTCGGCGTCCGGCTCGAGGAACCGCGCCCTCGGCAGGGCCTTCGCCACGTCGGCGACGACTTCCGAATTGTGGGTGCCCGCGCCCGGATTGACCAGCACGAGCATTCCCTCACCCTCGTGCAGGGCGGGCGCCGGCCCCGCGGGGCCCAACTCGGCCGACTCGGTGGAGCGCACGGCCCACCAGCGGCGGGTCGACAGCGCGACCGCGACCCCGAGCGCCGCGCCCACCACCACGTCCGACGGCCAGTGCACACCGACGTGCACTCGCGAGTACGCGACGGTCGCGGCCAGCGGGGCGACGAGGAGACCGGCGAGCGGAGCCTCGAGCGCCACGCCCGTCGCGAACGCTGCGGCGGAGGCGGCGTGACCGGACGGGAACGACGAGGACACGGGCGGGGTCATGATCCGCCGGAGCGCGGGGACCGACGCGGCCGGTGGACGATCGCGGGGGAGCAGCGGCTTGAGCACCCCGTTCGCGAGCGAGCTGGCACCCACGACCGCGAGCATGCCGCGTACGGCACCTCGTCGTCGGGGGCCGCCGGACGCGGCGAGCGCCGACGCCACGATCGCCCACAGAACACTGTGATCGGCGAGCCCGGTGAGCGTGCGCAGCGCGGGGTCCAACCCCGACGGTCGCGACGCGAAACTGGCCTTCACCAGCGCCAGATCGACGGAACGGGTGCGGCCGCGCAGCGATCGGGGATTCACCTGCGCCACACTACGGCTGCCACGGGCTCGGGTAGCCGATGCCGCGGTCGATGCCGTTGTACTGTCGAAGTGTGCAGCGACGAATCATGGGGATCGAGACCGAGTTCGGTGTGACGTGCACGTTCCACGGGCACCGTCGACTCAGCCCGGACGAGGTGGCCCGGTATCTGTTCCGGCGTGTCGTGTCGTGGGGACGCAGCTCCAACGTGTTCCTGCGCAACGGTGCGCGGCTCTACCTGGACGTCGGCTCCCATCCCGAGTACGCCACTGCCGAGTGCGACAGCCTTCTGCAGCTGGTCACGCACGACCGCGCCGGCGAGCGTGTTCTCGAGGACCTGCTCATCGACGCCGAGCAGCGTCTCGTCGAGGAGGGCATCGGCGGCGACATCTACCTGTTCAAGAACAACACCGACTCCGCGGGCAACTCTTACGGCTGCCACGAGAACTACCTCGTGGTGCGCGCCGGCGAGTTCTCCCGCATCTCCGACGTGCTGTTGCCGTTCCTGGTCACCCGCCAGCTCATCTGCGGCGCGGGCAAGATCCTGCAGACGCCGAAGGCCGCCACGTTCTGCCTCTCGCAGCGCGCCGAGCACATCTGGGAGGGCGTGTCGTCCGCGACCACCCGCTCACGGCCCATCATCAACACGCGCGACGAACCGCATGCCGACGCCGAGAAGTACCGTCGTCTGCACGTCATCGTCGGCGACTCCAACATGGCCGAGCCGACGACCATGCTCAAGGTCGGCACCGCAGCGCTCGTCCTGGAGATGATCGAGGCGGGCGTCTCGTTCCGAGACTTCGCCCTGGACAACCCGATTCGCGCCATCCGCGAGGTGTCCCACGACTCGACGGGGCGGCGCCCCGTCCGTCTCGCGGGGGGACGCCAGGCCAGTGCACTCGAGATCCAGCGCGAGTACCACGCCCGCGCCGTCGAGCACCTGCGCAACCGCGAGCCGGACGCGCAGATCGAGCAGGTCGTCGACCTGTGGGGCCGCACCCTCGACGCCGTCGAGGCGCAGGACTTCGCCAAGGTGGACACCGAGATCGACTGGGTGATCAAGCGCAAGCTGTTCGATCGCTATCAGGACAGGTACTCGATGGACCTGTCCGACCCGAAGATCGCCCAGCTCGACCTGGCCTATCACGACATCAAGCGCGGCCGCGGCGTCTTCGACGTGCTGCAGCGCAAGGGACTGGTCAAGCGCGTCACCGAGGACGACCAGATCGACGAGGCGGTGAACACGCCGCCGCAGACGACACGCGCGAAGCTGCGTGGCGAGTTCATCAGCGCCGCACAGGAGGCGGGACGCGACTTCACCGTCGACTGGGTGCATCTCAAGCTCAACGACCAGGCTCAGCGCACGGTGCTGTGCAAGGACCCGTTCCGCTCGGTCGACGAGCGCGTGGAGCGCCTGATCGCGTCGATGTAGAGGCCGACGGTCCTCCTTCTCCACAGGAGTCCCGTCCTCCCCACCCCGGCGATGCGCACGGGTGGGGAGATGCTCAGCCACTAGGCTGGGTCGGTGGCGATCTCCAAAGTCGAGCGGTTGATGAACCTCGTCATCTGCCTGCTCTCGACACGGCAGTACCTGACCGCCGAGCGCATCCGCGAGTCCGTCGCCGGATACGAGGACTCGGCGAGCGACGAGGCCTTCAGTCGCATGTTCGAGCGCGACAAGAACGAGCTGCGTGATCTCGGCGTCCCGCTCGAGACCGGTCAGATCTCGCGCTTCTCGACGGTCGAGGGGTACCGCATCAACCGCGATCGGTACGAACTCCCCGACGTCGACCTGGCCAGCGACGAGGCCGCTGCGGTCGCCGTGGCCGTCCAACTCTGGGAGTCGCCCGAGCTCACCTCCGCCGCTCAGAGCGCGATGTTGAAGTTGCGCGCCGCGGGCGTGCAGGTGGACACCGAGAACTCGCCGGCCGCCGTGACCGCCGTTCCGTCCCGCAGTCGAGGTTCCGAGCCCGCGCTGGGCAAGCTGCTCGCCGCTATCGACGCCGGCCGGTCCGTGCGGTTCTCGCACCGCTCCACCCCGGCCGCCCCCTTCCGAGTGCGCACCGTCGAGCCGTGGGGAGTGGTCACCCACTCCGGACGGTGGTACCTCGTCGGGCACGACACCGAGCGCGACGCCGTCCGTACCTTCCGCCTGTCACGGATCGGGGACGACGTCGTGGCCTTCGGACCGGCGGGATCGGTGCGCAAGCCCGACGACGTCGATCTCGGTGTCATCGTGGCCCGCGCCGCCGCGAGCGGTGACGTGGCGGGCAGCGCCGACGTCTGGGTGTCGGAGGGACGCGGACTCGAGCTGCGCCGTCTCGGCACCGAGGTGGAGACACGTGATCTCGTGGGGCGACGCGGTTCCGTGGTCCGCATCCCGGTGCGGTCGTGGGAGTGGATCGCCCGGGTGGTCGCCGGCCACGGCGCCGACGCGATCGTGCTGTCGCCGACCGAACTCCGCGACATCGTCGTCGGCACCCTGTCCGTGAGCGCGCACCGCGCGCCGACCGACGCCGTCTCGCCCGGGAGCAGCTCATGAGCGTTCGCCTGTCCTCGCGGCTGGCCCGGCTGCTCAACCTCGTGCCGTACTTCATCGCCAATCCGGGTATCAGCGCGGCCGACGCCGCGGCCGAGCTCGGGGTCACGACCAAACAGCTGATGGACGACCTGAACCAGCTGTGGATGTGCGGACTGCCCGGATACGGTCCGGGCGATCTCATCGATCTGTCGTTCTCCGAGGACAGCATCGAGGTCACGTTCTCCGCAGGTATCGACAGGCCGCTGCGTCTGACGTCAACGGAAGCGACCGCGCTGCTCATCGCGCTGCGGTCACTCGTCGAGATGCCCGGCATGGTGGACCCGTCCGCGGCGTACCGCGCCATCGCGAAGATCGAGGCCGCGGCGGGTGTCGCGGCGGCCGAGGGGCCGGACGACACGCCCGAGCCGCAGGAGAGTCCCAGTGTCACGACCGTCCGTGGGGCGCTCGCCCGCGGTCGCGCGCTGCACATCACCTACTACTCGGCATCGCGGGACGTGGTGTCCGAACGCACCGTCGATCCGTTGCGCATCGTCCTCGTCGACGATCAGAGCTACCTGCAGGCCTGGTGCCGCGACGCGGAGGGCGTCCGGCTGTTCCGGCTGGACCGCATCGATGCCGCGACCGAGCTGGACGAGCCGTCCGCACCGCCCGAGCAGGCCCGGACCGGTGGGGACGCACTCGATCTCTTCCACGACGATCCGTCGCTGCCGCTCGCACGGCTCGTCGTCGCACCCGACCACGTGTGGATTCTGGACTACTACCCCATGACGCAGACCGCTGCGCACGACGACGGCTCGATCGAGGTCTCGATGCGATTCGCGACGCTCGACTGGATGAGCCGTCTGGCGCTGGGTCTGGGGTCGGGAGTGCGGGTGCTCGGACCGCCCGCACTGGTTCGTGAGGTCACCGCTCGGTCGCGCGACGCCCTCGACGTCTATCGCGCCGTCTCGGGAGCGTGACCGGCCCATCTCGAGTCGTCCGGACATGCAGGACTCGCCCGGTGAACTCTCGGCGAACGGTGGGTACGCGGGTCCACCGGACACCGGGTGGGAGCCCTCGGGTCCGGTAGCATCGAATCCACCGAAACTGGGAGGTTTTCATGGGTGCGTTACAACCCTGGCACTGGATCGTCCTGATCGTCGTGCTCGTACTGCTGTTCGGATCGAAGAAGCTGCCCGAGGCCGCACGTGGCCTGGGACGCTCGATGCGCATCTTCAAGAGTGAAGTGCAGGAGATGCAGAACGACGGCAAGAAGCCGGACACCACCACGAACACGGCGCCGGCACCGCAGTCGCAGTTGCCGTCCCCGAACACGGTCACCCCGACCGTCGCGTCGACCGAACCGACGCACGAGCAGCACCCGCGCTCGGCCTGACACTCGCAGGCACCACGGTCGGGGCGATGTCGCCTCGGCCGTTTCGTGGGTGGTGACCGAGGTTCGCGCCCGCTGCGGCGTGCGCACCTCGGCACCCGTCACCGCGAACCACAGTCTTCAGTCCAGGCACCGCAGTCGACAGGCGAAGAGTCACCGTGCGCATACCGTTCGATCCGCGACAGCGCAGGCGTCGCGTCAATCCCGACGGCACCATGTCGTTGGTGGAGCATCTCTACGAGCTCCGCACGCGTCTGCTGTGGTCGATGCTGGCCATCGTCCTCACCACGATCGTGGGGTTCTTCTGGTACTCGCACTCGCTGCTGGGCATCGAGTCGCTCGGTGACCTGCTCCGCGGGCCGTACTGCTCGCTCCCGTCCGAGAGTCGTGCCGAGCTCACCGACGACGGCACGTGTCGGCTGCTCGCCACCGGACCGTTCGAGCAGTTCATGCTCCGGTTCAAGGTGGCCATCACCGCGGGCGTCGTGCTCGCCTGCCCCATCTGGCTCTATCAGGTGTGGGCGTTCATCACGCCTGGCCTCTACCGCCAGGAACGGCGCTACGCCATCTCGTTCGTCACGGCGGCGGCCGTGCTCTTCGTCTCCGGCGCCGTCCTCGCCTACATCGTCGTCGCGAAGGCCCTGCACTTCCTGCTGACCATCGGCGACAACGTCCAGGTCACCGCTCTCAGTGGCGCCGAGTACTTCGGCTTCGTCATCAACCTGCTCGTCATCTTCGGCGTCAGCTTCGAGATCCCGCTTTTGATCGTCGCGCTCAACGCCGTCGGCGTCCTGAAGTACGAGAAGCTCCGCGGCTGGCGTCGCGGGCTCATCTTCGCGATGTTCGCCTTCGCCGCCGTCGTCACGCCCGGCGGTGACCCCTTCTCGATGACCGCGCTGGCGCTCGCGCTGAGCATCCTCGTCGAGTTCGCCATCCAGATCGCGCGCGTCAACGATCGACGGCGCGCACGGCGCGAGACCGAGGAGTGGGGGAACGTCTCCGATGACGAGGCGTCGCCTCTCGACACCTCGGCCGCCCCGGTCGGCAGGCCCGTCCCGGTGCGTCACGACGCCGACGCCGACTACTCCGACACTCTCTGAGTTGCCCACGCTGTCTGAGTGACCCCCATCGGCGGACACCCTCTAATCTGGAGTCGTGGCCAATCACAGCGGGCAGCAGAACACCGGCGACATCCGGACTCGACTCGTGGACGGGCCGAAGCTGACCGAGTTCGCGGCGTCGCTTCCGTTCCCGCTCGATCCCTTCCAGATCCGTGCGTGCTCGGCCCTCGAGGACGGGCACGGCGTACTGGTGTGCGCGCCGACCGGAGCCGGCAAGACCGTCGTCGGCGAGTTCGCCGTCCACCTCGCACTCACCAGCGGCGCGAAGTGTTTCTACACCACCCCCATCAAGGCACTGAGCAACCAGAAGTACGCCGAGCTCGTCGCGCGTTACGGCAAGGGCTACGTCGGCCTGCTGACCGGCGACCAGAGCATCAATTCGGACGCACCGATCGTCATCATGACCACCGAGGTGCTCCGCAACATGCTGTACGCGGAATCGCCTGCGCTGCGCGGACTCTCGCACGTGGTGATGGACGAGGTGCACTACCTCGCCGACCGGTTCCGCGGCGCCGTGTGGGAGGAGGTCATCCTGCACCTGTCCGAGGACGTCCGGCTCGTCAGCCTGTCGGCGACGGTGAGCAACGCCGAGGAGTTCGGCGCCTGGATGGAGACGGTGCGGGGCAACACCACCGTCGTCGTCGACGAGACCCGCCCGGTTCCGCTGTGGCAGCACATCCTCGTCGGTCGCCGCCTGTTCGACCTCTTCGACGTCGAGGCGAACAACGGTGCTCCGGGCGGCGTGGTCGTGGACAAGAACCTCGTCCGGTACGTCAAGGAACGAGTGCAGGCCGAGCGCATGGGCGCCTGGGAGGCCCCACGCGGCCGTGGCCCGCGGTCGGGTCGGTCCGGCGGCCGCCCCGGCCGGCCGGAATCTCGTCCGATCCCGCGGCCCGACGTCATCAAGCTCCTCGACGAGGAGGGGTTGCTCCCCGCCATCACGTTCATCTTCAGCCGCGCCGGGTGCGACGGCGCCGTCGATCAGTGTCTTCGATCGGGACTGCGGCTGACCTCCGAGGAGCAGGCGCGCGAGATCACCGAGGTCGTCGAACGCCACACCGCCGAGATCCCGCGCAGCGACCTCGAGGTGCTCGGCTACTGGGAGTGGCGCGACGCCCTCGAGCGGGGCATCGCCGCGCATCACGCAGGGATGCTGCCGGTGTTCCGGCACACCGTCGAGGAACTGTTCGTCCGCGGTCTGGTCCGCGCGGTCTTCGCGACGGAGACCCTCGCCCTCGGCATCAACATGCCGGCGCGGACGGTGGTGCTCGAGCGCCTCGTGAAGTTCAACGGTGAGGCGCACGCCAACCTGTCGGCGGGGGAGTACACGCAACTCACCGGCCGCGCCGGTCGTCGCGGTATCGACGTCGAGGGTCATGCGGTGGTGCTGTGGCAGTCGGGTGTCGAGCCGACCGAGGTGGCCGGGTTGGCCTCCACCCGTACGTTCCCTCTGCGGAGTTCGTTCCGCCCGTCGTACAACATGGCGGTGAACCTGGTCGACCGGATGGGTGTCGACGCGTCCCGGATGCTGCTCGAGCGGTCGTTCGCGCAGTACCAGGCCGATGCGTCCGTCGTCGGGTTGGTGCGCGGTATCGAGAAGAACGCCGTGGCTCGGCGCGAGTTGCTCGGCAAGTTGGGCGGCGAGGACTCGCCCTACGTCGAGTACACCGCCCTGCGCGCGCGCCTCAAGGAGCGCGAACGCGAGCTCGAGCGTCAGGGCCGCACGGATCGTCGCAACGATGCCGTCACGTCGCTGGTGTCGCTGCGGCGCGGCGACGTCATCTCCATCCCGTCCGGTCGACGCTCGGGACTGGCTGTCGTCCTGGAGACCGACGCGAACTCGGTGGACCCGCGGCCGCTGGTGCTCACCGAGGACAAGTGGGCGGGGCGCGTGTCGTCGGCGGACTTCCCCACACCGGTGTCGGCTCTCGGCCACATGCGCCTTCCCCGCCACGTCGATCACCGCACGGCGCAGACCCGTCGTGATCTGGCGTCCGCGCTCCGGGGAACGGGGATCAGCGCGCCGGGACGCGGTCGGCGTCGGCAGTCGTCGGCAGGCGACGATCGCGAGCTCGGAGTGCTGCGCCGCGCCGTCCGCTCGCATCCGTGCCACACCTGGCCGGATCGTGAGCACCTCGCCCGGCTGGCCGAGAAGTACAGCCGGCTCGAACGTGACACCGATGCGATGAAGCAGAAGGTCGCCGCGACCACCAACTCGTTGGCCCGTACCTTCGATCGCATCCTGGCGCTGCTCACCGAGCGCGGCTATCTGGCCGCCGGTCCTGACGGCGAGGTCGCGGTCACCGACCGTGGAGCCAAGCTCGGACGTCTGTACTCGGAGTCGGACCTGCTGGTCGCGGAGTGCCTCGCCGAGGGAATCTGGCGCGGCCTCGGGCCGGCCGAGCTCGCCGCCGTGGTCTCGACCGTCGTGTACGAGTCGCGCCAGGAGGGTGAGAGCGCGGAGCAGGGTCCGACCGGGAACATCCGACACGCGTTGACCCGCACCGTCGCCGCGTGGCACGAGCTCCGCGCGGACGAGATCCGACTGAAGCTGCCTCCGACGCGGGAACCCGACACCGGGTTCGCGGTGGCCGTCTACAAGTGGGCTCGCAAGGAGTCGCTCGAGGACGTGCTGTTCGCCGCGGGTCAGCACGGCCGCGCCCTGTCCGGCGGGGACTTCGTACGGTGGTGCCGCCAGGTCATCGATCTGCTCGACCAGATCCGCTCGGCGTCCCCCGACGACGAGGTCACCGCGACCGCCACGAAGGCGATCTCGGCGATACGGCGCGGAGTCGTCGCCGTCGATGCCGCATGATGGTCTCCACAGTCACAGCAGTCACCACAGGCACCCACCGGAGGCGATGATGAGCGGCCCGTACAACCCCGACGACCGTTCCTCGGCCGGTGAGGACACGCCCACCAGCCAGTACCCGAGCGGACAGCAGCCGGGCTACGACCAGCAGGCCTACGGTCAACAGCCCTACGGTCAGCAGCCCTATGGTCAACAGCCCTATGGTCAGCAGCCGGGCTACGACCAGCAGGCCTACGGTCAGCAACCCCAGTACGGGCAGCAGCCTTACGGCCAGCAGCCCCAGTACGGCAAACAGCCTTACGGCCAGCAGCCCCAGTACGGCCAGCAGCCTTACGGCCAACAGCCCTACGGCCAGCAGCCCCAGTACGGCCAGCAGCCCTACGGACAGCCGGGTTACCCGCAGGGCAACCAGCAGTGGAACGCCGCGCCGGCGCAGAAGCAGTCGAAGGTGCCGTTCATCGTGGGCGGCGTCGTCATCGCCGCGATCGTCGTGGCGGGTGGGATCTACGCGGCCACGTCGCTGGGCGGCGACACCCTGGACAACTCCGCGGTGCAGAGCGGGGTGGCCAAGATCGTGACGGAGTCCTACGGCGCGATCGATGTCTCCGCGGTGTCCTGCCCGTCGGGCCAGAAGGTGGAGGCGAACACGACCTTCTCCTGCGACCTGACGGTGGACGGTGAGGCGCGCTCGGTGACGGTGACCGTCAAGGACGACCAGGGCACCTACGAGGTCGGCCGGCCCCAGTAGCTCACCGCGCCATCGCGGTGAGAAGGCGGCCGACGGAGTTCTGCACGCCGAGTTCCTCGGCGAGCGCCGCGAGGCGTTCCGGATCGACGGGCTCGTACGGCAGCACGTCGGGGCGCGACCAGATGATGTCCGCATCGGTCACCACCCGTACCACCGGGAGTGCAGCGTCGATGTAGTCGCGGGAGCTCTGGATCTTCGCGCGCACCCCGGCCGACATCTCGGGGTCGCCCGAGTCGGCGGCGGCGAGCAACGCCTCGAGGGAGCCGAACTTCTGCATGAGGGACGCCGCGGTCTTCTCCCCGACGCCCTTCACCCCGGGCAGTCCGTCGGACGAATCACCGCGCAGCAGTGCGAGTTCCGCGTAGCCCGGCCCGGGTCGGTCCGCGGGCACCCCGTACTTCTCGGCCACTTCTGCCGGGCCGAACAGCTCGGCTTTCGCCAGTCCGCGTCCCGCGTAGAGCACACGCACCGGAACCGGATCGTCGGAGACGACCTGCAACAGGTCGCGGTCTCCGCTGACCACCACCACGGTGCCGTCGCGCTCGGTGGCGGCGAGGGTTCCCAACACGTCGTCCGCCTCGAGACCCTCCGCTCCGGCCGTCGCGATGCCCGCGGCCTCGAGGATCTCCAGGATCAGGTTCACCTGCGGACCCAGTGCGTCGGGTGCCTCCTCCGCGTCCGGGCCCGCAGCGGACTCGGTGAGCACCCGATGCGCCTTGTAAGACGGCACCAGATCGACCCGGAAGGTGGGACGCCAGTCGAGGTCGAGGCAGACGGCCAGTCGGGACGCACCCGTCCGCGTGATGAGGGACGCGACCATGTCGGTGAAACCACGCACCGCGTTCACCGGCCGACCGTCGGGCGCCGTGATCGATTCGGGCAACGCGTGGAAGGCCCGGAACCACAGGCTCGCCGCATCGAGGAGAAGTACCGTGTCTCTGCTCTCGGCCATCATGCGCCACATCCTGCCGCATGTGGGCGGCACCGGAGTCGATAGCCTGGCGTCATGACGTCTCGGTTTCCCTCCTCCGTGTATCGCACCCGCCTCGACCGAGCGGCGGCTCTCGCCGCCGAGGCCGGTCTCGACGCGCTGTTGATCACGCCCGGACCCGACCTGCGCTATCTGCTCGGCTCGCGCGCCCAGTCGTTCGAGCGTCTGACCTGCCTCGTCGTCCCGGCGGACGGCACGGCCGCGTCGGTGGTGGTGCCTCGCATCGAATTGGCGGCGTTGAAGGACTCGGCCGCGGCCGACCTGGGAATCGAGCTGCGGGACTGGGTGGACGGGGTGAACCCGCACGGCCTGGTGGCCTCGCTGCTTCCGAGCCCCGCACGCGCAGCCGTCACGGATGCGATGCCGGCGCTGCATCTGATCCCGCTCGCCGACGCCCTGGGCGCACTGCCCGTCCTCGCGACACCGGTTCTGCGCGAGCTGCGCATGACGAAGGACGACGCGGAGATCGGCGCGTTGCGCACGGCGGGCGCCGCCATCGACCGCGTCCACGCGCGCATGGGCGAGTTCCTCGCGGCCGGGCGCACCGAAGCGCAGGTCGCTGCCGACATCTCGGCCGCGATCCTCGAGGAGGGACACACCGAGGCGGCGTTCGTCATCGTCGGCTCGGGCCCGCACGGCGCCGACCCGCACCACGAGGTGTCCGAGCGCGTGATCGAGGAGGGCGACGTCGTCGTCATCGACATCGGTGGCCCCGTCGAGCCGGGCTACAACTCGGACTCCACCCGGACCTACAGCATCGGCGAGCCGTCGGACTCGGTCGCTGCGACCGTGGCGGTCCTCGAGCGCGCGCAGCAGGCAGCCGTCGATGCAGTCCGTCCCGGAGTCACCGCGGAGTCGATCGACGCCGCCGCACGCGACATCCTGGTCGACGCCGGCTACGGCGACGTCTTCGTGCACCGCACCGGGCACGGCATCGGCCTCTCGGTGCACGAGGAGCCGTACATCGTGGCGGGCAACGACATTCCGCTCGAGGTGGGGATGGCGTTCAGCATCGAGCCGGGGGTGTACTTCACCGGCGAGTGGGGCGCCCGCATCGAGGACATCGTCATCGTGACTCCGGAGGGGTGCGAGTCGGTCAACACGCGGCCGCACGGCCTGACCGTGCTTCCGGTGCGATGAGCCTCGACCTCCTCGCCACACTGCGACGCGAGGGCGACCGCCTCGCGTCGATGCCTGTCGATGCGCTGACGGCGCCGGTACCCACCGTGCCGGGATGGACGCTCGAGCACGTGGTCCGACACACGGGCAAGGTCCACCGGTGGGCGAACGCGGTGATCCTGGCGGGCCCGGGTGCGGACACGGGCGCGGTGGCGAAGCAGCAGGTCGAATCGTTACCCAAGGGCCCGGACAGTCTCCCCGCGTACCGATCGTCGCTGGAGGCGATGGTCGCCACGTTCGAGTCGACGGATCCCGAGGCGGTCGTGGAGACGTTCGTCGGCGCGCGCACGGCCGCGTGGTGGCTCCGACGGCAGGCACACGAGGTCGCCGTGCACCGCATCGACGCCGCCGACGCCGTCCGCGCCGCCGGGGGAGTGGCGCCTGAGGCGCTCGATCCCGACGCCGCCGCGGACGCCGTGGCCGAGCTGACGGAGGTGCAGTATCCGCACCGACTGCTCCTCGACCGCCTGACGCCCGAGTCGATCGGGCGCACCGTGCACGTGCACGGAACGGACGTGGACGACCTGGAGTGGACGTTCACGCTCGGGGCCGACGGCCTCGCCAGTGCGCGCGGACACGGGAAAGCCGATGTGGCACTGCGGGGTACGGCAGAGCACCTGCTGCTGGTGCTCTGCCGTCGTCGACCACTCGACGTGCTCACCGTCTTCGGTGACACCTCGGTCGCGGAGTCACTGCTCGACGCGTCCCGCTTCTGACGTCACTCGAGGAAGTCGAGCAGCGCCGTGTTGACCTCCTGGTAGTGGGTCCACAGGAGACCGTGGGGCGCGCCCTCCACCTCGACGTAGGTGGCCTCGGGGAAGGCGTCGTGGAACGGGCGACCCGTCGAATCGATCGGCAGGATGTTGTCCGCGGTACCGTGCAGGATCAGCGTGGGCTTGCCCGACTCGCGAACGGTGCGGACGTCGTCGCGGAAATCGGTGAGCCACGTCGGAACCACCGCGTACGCGGCGATCGGCGCACTCGCCGCCGCGACATTCCAGCTGTTGCGGACGGCGGCCTCGCTGATGCGCGTGCCGAGCGTGCCGTCCAGGTTGTAGAAGTCCTTGTAGAACGCGTCGAACCAGGCGAAGCGGTCCCCACGCGCGGCGGCTTCGATGCCGTCGAACACCGACTGCGGCACACCCGTCGGGTTGTCGTCGGTCTGCAGGAGGAACGGCTCTAGCGACGCGAGGAAGGCGAACTTCGCCACACGGTCGGTCCCGTATCGCGAGGCGTACCGCGCCAGTTCACCGGTACCCATGGAGAATCCGACGAGAATCACGTCGCGCAGATCCAGCGCTTCGAGCACCTCGTTCAGGTCCGAGGCGAAGGTGTCGTAGTCGTACCCGGACGTGGGCTTGCTCGACTGTCCGAAGCCTCGACGGTCGTACGTCACGACGCGGTGGCCGGCGTCGAGCAGAGCCGCGGTCTGGCGCTCCCACGAGTGTCCGTCGAGCGGATATCCGTGAATGAGGACGACGGGCTGTCCACTGCCGTGATCCTCGTAGTAGACGTCGACCGGGGTGCTGTTCTCGTGTCCGACAGTGATGTGTCCCATGGCGTGCGCGACCTTTCGACGGGAATGTCTCTCGTGGAGAACGAGCGTTCTCGCTCGTGTCGGCTAAAGTAGAGAACGTTGGTTCTCGCCGCAAGTGCTCATGACGACAGGAGGGTTCGTGGAGACCGATCATCGCGCCAGGATCCTCTCGGCGGCAGACACGCTGTTCTATGCCAAGGGGGTGCAGGCCGTCGGTATGGACGAACTGCGCACCGAGGCGGGCGTTCCGCTCAAACGGCTCTACGCGGAGTTCCCGTCCAAGTCCGCGATCGTCACCGCGGTGCTCGACGGCCGGACGACGATGTGGAACAGCCGCATCGACGAGGCCGAGAGCGCACACGAGTCACCGCGGGACAAGCTGTTGTCTATCTTCGACTTCCTGCACGACTGGTTCCTCGAGGACGACTTCCGCGGGTGCGCGTTCATCAACTCGTTCGGGGAACTCGGCGCCACGATGCCCGCGGTGTCCGATGCCGCGCGCGCCCACAAGCTGACGTTCATCGACCATGTCACGACGCTGGCCGTCGCGGCCGGGGCGTCGCCCACCGTGGGACTGCAGATCGCGCTGTTGGCCGAGGGTGCTCAGACCACCGCGGCCATCACGCGGTCGAGCGAGACCGCGCGGGCGGCCAGGGAGGCCGCCGCCCGATTGCTCAGTCCCGCAACGACTGGGAGCCCATCACCCGGGTGACGGTGATCTCGATGACCACGCGCTCCGGGTTCTCCCGCGGCGTCCGGTAGCGCTGGGCGTAACGGTTCTCCGCATCACGCACGGCGTCGGGTTCGCGCAGGATGCGCGCCGGCCCCTCAAGGGTCAGCCATCGCGCCCCGTCGACCTGAGTCACGGCGCCGTAGCCGCCGCGCTCGGCGTTGCGCACCTTCTGCGATCCGTCCCGCGTGATCACTCGCGCCAGACCTGCCTCCGGATCCCACGTGAATCCCACCGCCACCACGTGCGGTGTGCCGTCCTGACGCTTCGTGGCCAGCGTTGCCAGATGACGCTCGGTGAGGAAGGTTCCGGCGTCGGCGTTCAGCGAGGAGGGGGTGGCGGGCATGACCGCCACGATAATCGAGGACACTGGACGCCGTGACCCACCCACCGGCCGGCCGTGACCTGACCACACCCGACCAGTCGAGCACCGGCATCCTGCTGCTCCTCGGTGGTCGCAGCGACATCGGTCTCGAGATCGCGGAGCGCCTCGCGCGCGGCCGCCACGTCGTCCTCGCCGCCCGGCGGTCCGACGATCTGGTCGCCGAGTCGGATCGAGTGCGCGCGGCCGGCGCCAGTCGGGTGACGACGCTCGAGTTCGACGCCGACGACCTGGCGTCGCACGACGGTCTCGTGACGTCAGTTCTGGCTCGCGGGCCGATCGACACGGCGGTCCTGGCCTTCGGCATCCTCGGCGATCAGACGCGCGCCGAGACGGATGCGGCGCACGCGGTGGCCGTCGTCCACACGGACTACGTGGCGCAGGTCAGCATGCTGACACATCTCTCGACGGCGTTGCGCGAGCAGGGATCCGGCCGGCTCGTCGTCTTCTCTTCCGTCGCCGGCGCTCGGGTCCGCAGGGCGAACTACGTCTACGGGTCGGCGAAGGCCGGACTGGACGGATTCGCGTCCGGTCTCGCCGACGCGCTGCACGGGACCGGCGTGCGGTTGCTGCTGATCCGACCGGGTTTCGTCATCGGCCGGATGACCGAGGGGATGTCTCCCGCACCGATGTCGAGCACACCCGGCCAGGTGGCCGACGCGGTGGTCCGCGCGTTGAGCTCGCGGACCGACGTCGTGTGGGTGCCCGGCCGTCTGCGCCTACTCGTCGCCCTGATGCGCGTCCTCCCACGTCCTATCTGGCGCCGGATGCCGCGATGATCGACGTCGTGGGCGTGGGCGCCGACGGGTGGGCCGGGCTGTCGCCGACCTCCCGTGACGCCGTCGAATCCGCGGACGTCCTGTTCGGCTCCGAGCGTCAACTCGACGCGGTGCCGGGCACCGCGGCTCGGCGAATCGCGTGGCCCACCCCGATGCTGCCCGCCCTGACCGGTCTCCTGGACGAGCATGCCGGTACGCGGCGATGCGTGCTCGCGAGCGGTGACCCGATGTTTCACGGGATCGGCGTGACGTTGACGCGGCTCCTCGGTGCTGATGCGGTGCGCGTCCTTCCGCACCCGTCGTCGGCGTCGCTCGCGTGCGCCCGTCTCGGCTGGGCGCTCCACGACGTCGAGGTGGTGTCCCTGGTGAACAGGCCGATCGAGACCGTACTGCCCGCCCTGACACACCGACGCCGCGTCCTCGTGCTCGCCGAGAACGAGAGCACCGCAGCCGAACTCGCGACTCTGCTGCTGAGCCGTGACCTCGGCTCCAGTGCCATGTCCGTGCTCGAGCAACTCGGGGGACCGCGCGAGCGGGTGCGTGCGCTGCCCGTCACCGACTGGCTGCACGCGCGCGACGTCGACTCACTGAACGTCGTCGCGCTCGAGGTGAGGGGCCACACCGTCTCGCGCGCACCCGGACTCGACGACGCGCTCTACGTGGGCGACGGTCAGCTGACCAAACGCGAGGTCAGGGCGCTGACTCTCAGCGCCCTCGCGCCCTCACCGGGTGAACGTCTGTGGGACGTCGGCGGCGGGTCGGGAAGCATCGCGATCGAATGGATGCGCACGCATCCGGCATGTTCCGCGATCGCGTTCGAGCGCGTCGAGTCCAGATCCGCCACCATCCGGACCAATGCTGTCGCCCTGGGCGTTCCGTCGCTCGTCGTCCGCGGCGCGGCACCCGATTCCTTGTCCGGTGCGCCCGAACCCGACGCCGTGTTCGTCGGGGGCGGCGCGACGCAACCCGGAGTGATGGACGCCTGCTGGGACGCCCTGCCCGAGGGTGGGCGGCTGGTGGCCAATGCCGTCACCGCGGAGTCGGAATCGTTACTTCTGCAGTGGTATTCGCAGCACGGCGGTCTGCTGCGACGACTGCAGGTGCACCGCGGCGAACCGCTCGGCGGATTCACCGGGTGGCGTCCGCAGATGCCGGTGACGCAGTGGAGCGTCGTGAAGAACGAGAAGGAGACAGCGTGACCGTCAGATTCGTCGGCGCGGGACCCGGTGCAGCCGATCTCGTGACCGTCCGCGCAGCCCGCATCATCGCGTCGAGCCCGGTCTGCCTGTACGCCGGGTCGTTGGTGCCACGCGAACTGCTCGACACGTGCCCGGCAGACGCCCGCGTCGTGAACACCGCTCGCATGACGCTCGACGCGATCGTCGACGAACTCGTCACCGCCTCGCGTGACGGCCTCGACGTCGCCCGCGTGCACTCCGGCGATCCATCGCTGTACAGCGCCGTCGCCGAGCAGTCGCGACGACTCGACGCGGCGGGTGTGGACTACGAGATCGTGCCGGGCGTTCCGGCGTTCGCCGCAGCTGCGGCCGCGCTGGGTCGCGAACTCACCGTGCCCGGGATCTCGCAGAGCGTGGTGCTGACGCGGGTGTCGACGTTGTCGACGGCCATGCCCGACGGCGAGGATCTGCCCACGTTGGCACGGAGCGGGGCGACACTGGTCATTCATCTCGGTGCGCGCCAGATCCACAGCATCACCGAGCAACTCGTGCCGCACTACGGATCCGACTGTCCCGCAGCGGTGGTGGCCTTCGCCAGCCGCGCGGACGAGGTCATTGTGCGGGGCACCCTGGCCGATCTCGCGGACGCGACGGTGGCGGCGGGCATCGTCAAGACGGCGGTCGTGGTCGTGGGCCGCGTCTTGTCGGCCGAGGGCTTCCCGGACAGCTTCCTGTACTCGGCGGCCCGGCGACGGCTCGATCACTGACCGTCCGGGGCCGGTAAGGTCGCCCCAATGCATGTTCTGGTTCTCGGTGGCACGTCCGAAGCACGTCAGCTCGCGATCAAGCTGGACGGACTGCACGGCACCACCGTGACCTCCTCGCTCGCCGGCCGAGTGGCCGATCCCGTGCTCCCGGTGGGGGAGGTGCGGATCGGCGGCTTCGGTGGCGTGGACGGTCTGCGCGAGTGGATCACGGAGCACGAGGTGACGCACGTCGTCGACGCCACGCATCCCTACGCCGCGACGATGACGGCGCACGCGGTCGAGGTCTGCACGGCGGCCGACGTGGCGCTGGTGCTGGTGCGTCGCGCGCCGTGGAGTCCGCTGGCCGAGGACGACTGGATCACGGTGCCGTCGATGCCGGCGGCAGCGCAGGCACTCGCCGACCGACCCGCTCTCGCCCGCGTCCTGCTCACCATCGGCCGACAGGGCGTGCACCACTTCGCGTCCCTGGACGACCGGCACTTCATCGTGCGGTGCATCGATCCGCCCGAGGGCGAGGTCCCCGCGCACTCGAGCATTCTGGAGTCACGCGGGCCGTTCGACCTCGAGGGCGAGCGCGAGCTGTTGGACGAGCACCGCATCGACGTGGTGGTGAGCAAGAACAGCGGCGGCAAGCTCACGTCGGCCAAGCTTCAGGCCGCCCGCGAGCGCGGCATCCCCGTCGTCATGGTGGAACGGCCGCCCGTTCAGGACGACGTTCCCGTGGTGCCGACAGCCGACAAGTGCGTGACCTGGTTACTGAAGCGACGCACTCCCCGCGCCGCTCCCGACGCGGGCGATGGGATCGACGGTGTCGTAACGCCGTGACGTGAATACCCGCGGGCCGTCCGCGGTGTGATCGACCGTCGTGGTGGACGCTCCGACGATGAGCAGACAGCGCATGTCGATCGTGGCCGGGTCAAGATCCCCGAGCCGGACGACGGTCACCGATTCCTCGGGTCCCGAGACGTCGCGGCCCACGACGACGGGAGTGTCCGGGCCACGGTGCTCGAGCACGAGCGTCTTGAGCGCCTCCACCTGCCAGGTCCGCGAGCGCGAGGCCGGGTTGTAGACGGCCAACGCCATGTCGGCCGCCGCGATCGCGCGGATGCGGCGCTCGACCACGTCCCACGGCTTGAGGCGATCGGACAGGGACAGAACGGCGTAGTCGTGGCCCAGGGGAGCGCCGACGCGGCTCGCGACCGCGTTGGCGGCCGTGACCCCGGGGCAGACGCGCACGGGAACGTGGCGCCATCGGTCCTGCGCCGCCACCTCGAGAACCGCTGCGGCCATGGCGAACACGCCGGGATCGCCGGAGGACACGACGACGACCCGACCGCCGCGAGACGCGAGATCGAGTGCCATCTCGGCCCGTTCCGATTCGACTCGGTTGTCACTCGCGTGTCGACGCTGGCCGGCTCGAACGGGCACCCGGTCGATGTAGGTGGTGTAGCCCACGAGATCGGTGGCGCGGAGCAGCTCGCCGCGCACCTCCGGCGTGGTCCACTCGGCCGAGCCCGGCCCCAATCCGACGACCACCACCTCGCCCGACGCAGCGGGTTCGCTGACCACGTAGGACGGGCTCGAGACCACGGCGATGGAGAAGTACGGAACGTCCGTCGCGTCGTCGGCGGCGAGAACGCGTTCGCCGGTGGTGCTCGCGCGCTCGACGTAGCGGGCGCGGTCGATCATGCCGCTGTCGCGCAAGGCTTCGCGCACAGCGGGATACGTGCGGCCCAGCTTGAGGATCGCGGCAGAGTCGGTGTCCTCGAGTCGCCGCGTGAGTTCAGCGCGGGGCAGGGTCCCCGGCAGGATGGTCAGGACCTCGTCACCCTCGACGAGCGGTTCCCCGACCGCCGCGGACGCCGCACTGACCGACGTGACGCCGGGGATCACCTCGGTGTCGAAGCGGTGCGCGAGACGAACGTGCATGTGCTGATACGAGCTGTAGAACATCGGGTCGCCGGCGGCGAGCAGCGCGACCGAGCGACCGGCCTCGAGGTGCGCCGCCAGACGTTCGGACGCTTCGACGTAGAAGTCCGCGAGAGCGCCGTCGTACCCGCCGGGGTGGTCGGTGCCTTCCGTGGTCACCGGGTAGACCAGGTGCTCCTCGATCTGACCCTCGCGCAGGTACGGCTCCGCAGTGCGGCGAGAGATGCTCTTGCCGTGCCGGGCGCTGTGGAAGGCGACGACGTCGGCGGCGGTGATGACCCGCGCGGCTTTGACCGTCACCAGCTCCGGATCACCCGGGCCGATACCGACACCCCAGAGCTTTCCGCTCATTCGCGTTCCGTCGCAATGGCATTGACGGCGGCTGCGGCGATGGCGCTGCCACCGCGGCGGCCGAGGACGAGCAGGTGGTCGAGGCCGAGACCGGAGGCGACGAGATCGTCCTTCGACTCCGCGGCGCCGATGAAGCCCACGGGCCCACCCAGGATCGCGGACGGGCGCGGAGCGCCCTGCTGGATCAACTCCATGAGCCGGAACAGTGCGGTGGGTGCGTTGCCGATCGCGACGACGGCGCCGTCGAGGTGGTCGACCCACAGATCTACCGCTGCGGCCGTTCTGGTGGTGCCGCGCTCGCGCGCCATCTCCGGGACGTCCGGTGCGTTGAGGGTGCAGATCACCTCGTTGTCGGCCGGGAGCCGTCGACGGGTGATGCCGGACGCGACCATCGTCGCGTCGCACAGCACCGGGGCCCCGGCGCGGAGTGCCGCGCGACCCTTGGCCACGACGTCGGGTGTGGACGCGATCGACTGTGCGAGATTCACCTCGCCGCAGGCATGGATCATGCGCACGACGACCTGGGCCACATCGTCGGAGAAGGCCGACAGATCGGCTTCCTCGCGAATGGTCGCGAAGGAGCGCCGGTAGATCTCGTCGCCGTCGCGAATGTAGTCGTGCATGGCTCCACGATAGGGAGCGATGACGCGCCGCGGTCGGCCAGGGTCCGGCGCCGCGGCACGGGGGAGAGGCACCACGGATCGACACCGAATCGTGACGCTCGGTCTGTTCCGGTCGCGCTGCATCGTCCGTAACGTTGCCGAGACGAACGACCGCGGGGTCGTCGACGAGAACGGAGCCGAACCATGTTTCCGAGCGATCTGTTCGACCTCGCCGGCCACTGGCTGGTCGACAACTACGCCTTCCCGGGCCAACAGATACTGGCTATCGGTGCCACGCTGTACTACCTGATCGTGACCGCACCGGGCTCCTGATCGGATGCAGGCGGCTCAGGAGCGCTGGTAACCGCTCTCGGTCGCGACCACGTCGGTGACCTCACCGCGGGGTCGGCCACATCGGCGCTCACACCCGACCCAGTGCTCCCGGCCGTCGCCCACCTCGCCGTTCTCCACGGCGGCGTCGAGATCGGCGCGCACGTCGGAGTGCGACTTCGCGCAGCCGGGAGAGCCGACGCACGAGCTGGCCCGCACCCACGGTGACTCCGCGTCGAAGATCAGGCCCATCGGGGCCAACACTCGCACGACCTGCTCGGCGACGCCCTCGTCGAGATCGAGGAGCACGATGCCGCGCCACGGCGTGACGTGGATCGGCTTCTCGACCGCCGCGAGGAAGAGGGCGGTGCGGGCCGGCAGCACGCCGTGGGCGAGTGCGGCACCGAGCGCGACGGTGGCGTCGTCCTGCACGAACCATCCGATCGGCGGCTCCACCGACGTCTCGACGGCGACCCGAGGGTGGTCGCCGACAGCGTGATCGACGTGACCGAGCACAGCCTCCACGCCGTTCGGCATCTCCGCGATGCGCCAGTGCCCCTGCCGCTCGCGGCGGAACCCGCGTGCCGCGTCGAGCATCACCGCGACCGCGTCAGCCCGCGGGACCCGGACGCCGCTGTCGGCGCCCGCGAGGATGAGGGCGAAGGCGTCCTCGTCGACGGCGTGGACGCCGATGTCGGCGCCGAAACCCGTCACATCGCCGCGGCCGTCGTCGACCGAGAAGAGCACCCGACCCGGCAGGTCGGCCAGCTCAGGATCACTCGTGAGCGAGGTGTCCAGCGAGGACACCAGGTCGCGGACGTCGGCCGTTCCGCCGAGACGACCCGAGAGTGGCGACGCCAGGATGTTGCGGACCCGCTCGTGGGTCTCCGACGGCAGAAGTCCCGCGGCCGCGAGCCGGTCGGCCAGGTCGTCGGGATCGCGTACCGCGCGGAGCTGGACGTTCCCCCGGGAGGTGAGCACCAACTCACCGTCGGACAAATCTGTCGACGCCGCCGCGAGCACACCCATCTGCTCGGCGCTGAGCGCGCCGCCGGGCAGACGCACCCGAGCCAGCAAGCCGTCCTTCGCCTCGTGCAGTTGGAGCGCCCCGGGGCAGGCGTCCCGTCTGGTCCTGTCCCCGGCATCACTCATGCAGTCCAGGCTACGACGTACGATCATCGCGAAGCACCCCGGAAGCCGGTGAGACTCCGGCGCGGTCGCGCCACTGTGACTCCAGCGTCTCCGGAGAAGTCAGACCTGGGGTGCACACCGACGCCGACGGGGCGCGAAAACCCCAGGGAAGGCTCCACCACCGTGATCTTGCTGCTCTCGACATCCGACACCGACCTGCTGAGCGCACGTGCCTCCGGCGCCGAGTACCGCTGGGCCAACCCGTCCCGCATCCTCGTCGACGCCGATCTGCCGACGCTCATGGACGGTGTCGACCTGGTGGTCGTGCGCATTCTCGGCGGGCGCCGGATGTGGGAGAGCGGTATCGACGCGGTGCTCCGCGGCCCCGTTCCGGTGGTCATGCTGGGCGGCGAGCAGGCTCCTGATGCCGAGCTGATGGAACTGTCGACGGTTCCCGCGAATGTGGCAGCGCAGGCGCACCAGTACCTGGCCGAGGGCGGCGCGGACAACCTCGAGCAGCTCGCCTATTTCCTGTCCGACACGGTGCTGCTGACGGGCCACGGGTTCGCCCCGCCCGCCCATCTCCCCACCTGGGGTGTGCTGCGCACCCGTGCGCCTTTTGCGCATCCAGAGGTACGCGAAAGGCGCACGGGGGCAGAGCCCACGATCGCCGTCCTGTACTACCGAGCCCAGCACCTCGCGGGCAACGTCGACTACATCCATGCCCTGTGCGACGCCATCGAGGCGAAGGGCGCCCGCGCGCTCCCGATCTACTGTGCGTCGCTGCGCAGCGCGGAACCCGAACTGCTCGAGGCGTTGCGCGAAGCCGACTCCATGGTGGTCACCGTGCTCGCGGCCGGCGGAACCCGTCCCGCCAACGTGGGCGCCGGTGGCGACGACGAGGCCTGGGACGTCGCCGAGCTCGCCGCCCTCGACGTGCCGATCCTGCAGGGCCTGTGCCTCACCAGCTCCCGCGCGATGTGGGACGCGAACGACGACGGCATGTCCCCGCTGGACGTCGCGACCCAGGTCGCGGTGCCCGAGTTCGACGGTCGCATCATCACGGTGCCGTTCTCGTTCAAGGAGATCGACGCCGACGGCCTCAGCACGTACGTACCCGACCACGAGCGCTGTACGCGTGTCGCCGGCATCGCGGTCCGGCATGCTCGACTGCGCCGAATTCCCGCAGCCGACAAGCGCATCGCGCTGATGCTGTCCGCGTACCCGACCAAGCACGCCCGCATCGGCAACGCCGTCGGACTCGACACCCCGGCGTCGGCGATCGGTCTGCTGACGCGGATGCGCGAGTTGGGCTACGACATCGGACCCGTCGACGGTGACGACGCGGTGCCCGGCCTCGCCGCGCAGGACGGCGACGCCCTCATCCACGCGCTCATCGCCGCCGGTGGGCAGGACGCCGACTGGCTCACCGCCGAGCAGCTCGAGGGTAACCCCATCCGTATCTCCGCCGCGCGCTACCGACGCTGGTTCGACACGCTGCCGGAGGACCTGCGATCCGGCGTCGTCGAACACTGGGGCGAGGCACCGGGCGAGCTGTACGTCGACCGTTCGGCGGATCCGGAGGGCGAGATCGTCATCGCCGCACTGCGTTTCTCCAACGTCGTCCTCATGGTGCAGCCGCCTCGCGGGTTCGGCGAGAACCCCGTGGCGATCTACCACGATCCGGATCTTCCCCCCAGCCACCACTACCTCGCCGCTTACCGCTGGCTCGCGGCCCCGGAGGAGGACGGCGGTTTCGCCGCGGACGCCGTCGTGCACCTCGGCAAGCACGGCAACCTCGAGTGGTTGCCCGGCAAGACTCTCGGCATGTCCGCCTCGTGCGGCACCGACGCCGCGTTGGGCGATCTGCCACTGATCTACCCGTTCCTGGTCAACGACCCGGGCGAGGGGACACAGGCCAAGCGCCGCGCGCACGCGACTCTCGTCGACCACCTCATCCCGCCGATGGCCCGCGCCGAGAGCTACGGCGACATCACCCGCCTCGAGCAGTTGCTCGACGAGCACTCGAACATCTCGACGCTGGACCCGGCCAAACTGCCGGCGATTCGTCAGCAGATCTGGACGCTCATGACCGCGGCCCAGATGCACAAGGACCTCGGCCTGGAGGAACGCCCCGACGAAGAGGTGTTCGACGACATGCTGCTGCACGTCGACGGCTGGCTGTGCGAGATCAAGGACGTGCAGATCCGCGACGGGCTCCACGTCCTCGGGCAGGCTCCGCGCGGTGAGGCGGAGGTTGACCTCGTGCTGGCCATGCTGCGGGCCCGTCAGATGTGGGGCGGGGAGCGCACCGTTCCGGGTCTGCGGGAAGCGTTGGGTCTCAGCGAGGACGGCGACGAGGCCCGTACGTCGGTCGATGCCGTCGAGGAGCAGGCACGTGGTCTGGTGGCGGCACTGCACCGCGCCGACTGGTCGGTGGACGCCGTCGACGGCATCGCCGCGGGACTGCCCGACACGGTCGCCGAGATCCTCCGCTTCGCGGCCACCGAGGTGGTTCCCCGTCTGCGCGGAACCGACCAGGAGATCGACCGTGTGCTGCATGCGCTGAACGGCGGATTCATCCCGGCCGGTCCCAGCGGGTCGCCGCTGCGTGGACTCATCAATGTGCTGCCGACCGGCCGCAACTTCTACTCGGTCGATCCCAAGGCGGTGCCGTCGCGTCTCGCGTGGGAGACCGGCCAGGCGATGGCCGAGTCGCTCGTGGCCCGCTACCTGCAGGATCACGGCGAGTACCCGCGCTCTGTCGGGTTGTCGGTGTGGGGGACCAGCGCCATGCGTACCTCGGGTGACGACGTGGCCGAGGTGTTCGCACTGCTCGGCGTGCTGCCCGTGTGGGACGAGGCGTCGCGCCGCGTCACGCACCTCGAACCGATCGCTCTGGACGAGCTGAAACGGCCGCGTATCGACGTGACGGTCCGCATCTCCGGCTTCTTCCGCGACGCGTTCCCGCACGTGCTCGCGATGATGGACGACGCCGTCCGCATGGTCGCGAGCCTGGACGAGACCGACGAGCAGAACTACGTGCGTGCGCACGCACAGGCCGATCTCGCGGAGCATGGCGACGACCGCCGGGCCACCACCCGCATCTTCGGATCCAAGCCCGGCACGTACGGCGCCGGACTGCTGCAGTTGATCGACAGCAAGAGCTGGCGCAGTGACGAGGATCTGGCGCAGGTCTACACGACGTGGGGCGGCTTCGCTTACGGCCGCGGACTGAACGGCGTCCCGGCAGCGGACGACATGCGTTCGTCCTACCGGCGCATCGCGGTGGCGGCGAAGAACACCGACACCCGCGAGCACGACATCGCCGACTCCGACGACTACTTCCAGTACCACGGCGGCATGGTGGCGACCGTGCGTGCGCTCACCGGAACGTCTCCCGAGGCGTACATCGGCGACAGCACCCGCCCGGAATCGGTGCGCACCCGCACGCTGCACGAGGAGACGTCCCGCGTGTTCCGTGCGCGCGTCGTCAACCCGCGCTGGATGGACGCGATGCGGCGGCACGGGTACAAGGGCGCATTCGAGATGGCTGCGACGGTCGACTACCTGTTCGGGTACGACGCCACTACGGGAGTCGTGCAGGACTGGATGTACGAGAAGCTCACGCAGGAGTACGTCCTCGACGAGACCAATCGGAAGTTCATGTCGACGTCCAATCCCTGGGCGCTGCACGGAATCTCCGAGCGACTGCTCGAGGCCGTGGAACGCGGCATGTGGGCGGAACCGGACCCGGCAGTGCTCGCGGACCTCCGTGCGGCCTACCTCGAGAGCGAAGGCGAGCTCGAGGGCGACTGACCGGCCTATCCTGTCTCGTATGAGCAACCCGTTCGGTGACGTCGGCACCGCGAAGTACGTCCTCCTGACCACGTTCACCAAGGACGGCACCCCCAAGCCGACACCGATCTGGGCGGCGCTCGACGGGGACCGGCTCCTCATGTGGACGCAACGGGAGTCGTGGAAGGTCAAGCGGATCCGCAACACGCCGCGCGTCACGGTGGCCGCCTGCGACCGCAGTGGAAAGAACGTGGGCCCGGCCATGGACGCTGTCGCCGAGGTGCTGGACGACGCAGGCACCGCGCGTACCCGCGACGTGGTGATCGAGAAGTACGGCATCACCGGCCGCATCGTGGTGACGATGAGCTCGCTCTTCAAGGGCAAGAGCAGCACCGTCGGGTTGGCGCTGCGCGCGGCCTGATTCCGTGTCGGTGGTGTCGGTTACTGTCTGATCAGGTCGTCGGGGGGCGGTCTGATCGGGGCATCACCGGGGGGTGAATTCGTGTACGACGCAACAGTTTCCGTCGATGTGTTGGTGTCGGCGAAGGTCGACGCCCAGGCCTCGTTCGCCCGGACCGTGTCAGCATCGTGTGCGTACGTACAGGAGTCGTCGCGTCGGCCGGCGGTGCTCGGTCCGGGCGGGGTGTTCGACGCCAAGGCTGCTGAGATCTGTGCGGTGGCGGAGGTCGCGGCGGCGTTGGCGGTGTCGACGCGCACGGTGACCGAGTGGCTGTTCCTGACCCGCACCGCGCATCCTGCGGTGGCGGAGGCGTTCGATGCGGGCCTGTTGGCGTATGCGGCGTTCCGGACAGTGTGCCGATCCCTTGCCGGGGTTCCGAACGCCACCGAAGCACTGTTACAACGGGTGATCGCTGCCGCATCGAGGTGCACTCCGGGTGCAGTCGCAGCGGCGGTCGACCGGATCCTCGCGGAGTTCGACGCGGAATGGCACCGGGAAGCGCGTGAACGGGCGACGCGGGAGCGGTCGGCAACGGTGCGGAAGCTCCCGCGCGGTCAGGCCGAGCTGACGATTCGTGGTCCGGCCGACAAAGTCGCAGCAATGTGGCGGAACATCGCCGCTACCGCCGCACGCGGGGTGACCGATCCGACGTCGTTGCCGGCTCGGTTGTTCGACGCCGCGCACGCGCTCTTGACCGGGGCCGTTTCGGGTACGCCGGCCCGTGCCGTGATCGTCCTCGATGCTGCCACCGCAGCAGGGTTGGCGGGGGAACCCGGCCACCTCGTCGGCTGGGGACCGGTACCAGCTGATGTAGCCCGGAGAATTGCCGGGGATGCGACGTGGCAGGCGATGATCACCGCCGCGGAGGTCGCGGAACCGCGGGTGGGGTGCAGTTGCCCCTGCCCGGAGCACGACCCACCCACAATCCCCGACCCACCGGCCCCGCCGGTGCCCGCCGCCGGTCGAGAAGTCCGCCGAACTCGCCGCATGTCGGCAGGGTGGACCCCCATCAAGGGGAAACTGGGCAGCACGAAAAACCTAAAACTCCGGGAGCAGGTCGACTATCTCCGCACGCTCCCACCATCGGCGGTGGACCGTGCCGTCGACAACCCCGACGGCCACGGGGGCTTCGCCCTACCCCCGGCCGGGGCGTTGACGTACCGCCCGTCCGAGGCGATCGCCGCCCTGGTGACAGCCCTGTATCCGACATGCATCCATCCGGGGTGTGCTGTGTCCAGCGAGGACTGCGATCTCGACCATGTCGTCCCGTTCGACCACACCGACCCGGAGAGAGGCGGATGGACCGTCACCGGCAATCTCGCGCCGCTGTGCCGTCGGCACCACGGCCTGAAGACCCGGCGGCAGTGGCACCACCGCATGCTCCGGGACGGGATCGTCCATGTCCGCGACTCGCACGGCACAGACTATTTCACCGCACCCGGCGAGTGAGGCCCCTCCTACTGGGCCGCGCTCACGGACGACATGTGGAAGTCGGGGATCCGCATCGGGGGCATCGCTGCGCGGGTGAACCAATCCGACCACTCACGCGGCAGGGTGGGAACGGTCGTACCCGCCTCTGTCGCGCGGCGCAGGATGTCGAGCGGGCTCTCGTTGAACCGGAAGTTGTTCACGGCAGCAGTCACCCGGCCGTCCTCGACCAGGTAGACGCCGTCCCGCGTCAACCCGGTGAGGAGCATGGTCGTCGGGTCCACCTCGCGGATGTACCAGAGCGTCGTCAACAAGAGTCCTCGTTCGGTGCGCGCGACGAGGTCGTCGACGGAACCGCCGGCGCCGCCCACCATGACGAGGTTGTCGCCGGGCACAGTGGGTGTGGTCCCGAATTCTGCTGCGGCGGAACGCGGGTAGGCAAGGGAGGTGATTGCACCGTCGCGGATCCAGTCGGTGCGGCCGGCGTCCATTCCGTTGTCGAACACCGACACCGCGTCGCTCGAGGATCCGGTGACCACGAACGGGGCGTACTCGAGGCCGTTCTCGGACGGGTCGGAGTACAGCGTGAGACCGAGGTGTCCGAGCACCTCACCGACGCGGGTGCCGCCGCCGGGAGCGGACAGGGCGGTGCGGCCCTCCTGCGCGCCCCGGCCGTCCATCGACCACAGCAGATCGATCATCAGATCGGCGACCGCGGACGGTGGGAGGATCGTCTCGTAGCGTCCCGCGGGAAGGTCGACGGTGCGGGCGGACCAGTCGAGCCGGCGCGTCAGTTCGGCCAGGGACGCATCCAGATCGATGTCGCGGAAGTCTCGGGTACCGGTGCCCACCCAGGCACTGGCACCGCCCGAGAGACCACCCCTCTTACCGTTGATCTCGAGCGACCCGACAGGTTCGACGACGCGCCGCCGCACCCCGGTGGACGTGCCCAGCCACACGGTACGGACCGTGTGATGCGCGAAGCCGTACAACGCATCGGCTCCGTCGAATCCCCGCGCCAGGCCGGGTACCACGGAGTCGAACACGTCGATCCCCGTGCGGAGCGGGACGTCGCCCCAGCCGGAGTCCGGCGTCGGGGCGCCCTCGACGAGGGGCATCGCATCGGTGGCGGGCTGAGCCGCACGAGCGGCGTCCTCGGCGGCTGCCACGACGCCGGCGACATCATCCGGATCCATGCTCGTGGACGAGACCGTTCCCACCCGCGCCGCCGTGCCGTCCCGCACGATCGAGACGACGGTCCAGGACCTCGAGTCACCCACGCCGTTGGTGGTCATCGAGTTCCCGGCCCACCGCAGGGATGCCTCCGAGATGTCGGCGACGATCACGACGGTGTCCGAGACGGTGGCGTACGACAGCGCACGCTCCACCAGATCGTGGCCGCCGAGGGGAGTGCTGACGCTCACTGACCCGCCTCCGTTCGTGTGTTGAGGACGTTGACCGAACGGAAGAGAGCAGCGGGGCAGCCGTGCGACACCGCCGCCACCTGACCGGGCTGCGCCTTGCCGCAGTTGAACGCGCCGCCCAGACGCCACGTGGACGGTCCGCCCACCGCCTCCATCGAGCCCCAGAAATCGGTGGTCGTCGCCTGGTACGCCAGGTCCCGGACCTGGCCCGCGAGAGCCCCGTTCTCGATGCGGAAGAAACGCTGGCCGGTGAACTGGAAGTTGTAGCGCTGCATGTCGATCGACCACGACTTGTCGCCCACCACATAGACGCCGTGCTCGACGTCGGCGATGAGATCGTCCACGCTGCGATCGACGTGCGGGTCCGGTTGCAGCGACACGTTGGCCATCCGCTGGATCGGGACGTGATGGGGCGAGTCCGCGTACGAGCACCCGTTCGACCGCTCGAGTCCGAGGCGGGGCGCGAACACCCTGTCGAGCTGGTAGCCGACGAGAACACCGTCACGCACCAGATCCCACGACTGCGACGCCACGCCGTCGTCGTCCCACCCGATGCTGGACAACCCGTGGCGTTCGGTGCGGTCGGCGGTCACGTGCATCGACTCACTGCCGTAGCGCAGCGTGCCGAGCTGGTCGGGCGTCGCGAAGGACGTTCCGGCATAGGCGGCCTCGTACCCGATCGCACGGTCGTACTCCGTCGCGTGGCCGATGGACTCGTGGATGGTGAGCCACAGGTTGGTCGGGTCGATCACCAGATCGGTGAGCCCGGGCTCCACGCCGGGAGCCTTTGTCTTCTCGGCGAGCCAGTCGGGGATGCGCGAGAGTTCGTCGTCCCAGTCCCACAGTCCGTCGGCGCCGGTCCCGTCGGAGGTCAGGTACTCCCAGCCGCGTCCCGTCGGGGGAGCGAGGGTGCGCATCGAATCGAAACCACCGGACGCGGAATCGACGGACACGGCGTCGATCTGCGGGTGGAGCCGTACCCGCTGCTGCGTGATGCGTGACCCGGCGATATCGGCGTAGAACGTCTGCTCCTTGACCTGCAGCACGGAGGCACTGACGTGATCGACGCCGTCCGAGGCCAGCAGACGACCGGAGTACTCGCCCAGTAGGTCGACCTTGTCCGAGGTGGGGACGTCGAAGGGATCGATCTCGTAGTCCGACACCCACGACACGTTCTCGTACACCGGTTCGGAGGCGAGCACGACGGAGTCTCGGTTCAGGTCTCGCAACGCCTGTGCGACGAGCACGGCGCGCGAGGTGACGGAGACTGCCTCGTCCACCGACAGCACGGCTCCCGATGCGAAGCCCCAGGTGCCGTCGACGACCACCCGGACCGCGAGGCCGAGCGTCGTCGCCTCGACACTCGACTGCACCTCGCCGTCGCGGAGAGCGAGCGACTGCGTCCGCAAGCGATGCACCCGCAGATCCGCATGCGTGGCACCGGACGCACGTGCCGCTGTCAGCGCCGCATCCGCGAGCGCGTGCAGTGGCAGGGCGACGAAATCGCTGTCGACGTCTCTCACATCGGTGACGCTAGCCGAACTGTTGCCACCCGAGTCGGATGACGAGCGCGAACACCACCACCAGCAACACGATGCGCACGAACCCGGCGCCCCGCGAGATCGCCATGCGTGAGCCGACCAGCGAGCCCGCGACGTTCGCGACGGCCATGGCGAGGCCGAGCAACCACAAGACGTCGTCGGTCGCCGAGAAGTACAGGAGGGCGCCGATGTTGGATCCCAGATTCAGCACCTTCGCCATCGCCGCGCTGCGCACGAACTCCGTGCCGAGCAGGGTGGCGAACGTGATGATGAGGAAGGTGCCGGTGCCCGGACCGAGGATGCCGTCGTAGAACCCGATGCCGACGGCGGCCACCACCACCACGATGGTGATGCGGCGGCGCGTCGGCGGATCACCCACCACGACGCCGACGGTGGGGCGCAGCGTCACCAGCACCGCGACGCCGACCAGCACCACCAGCACGATGGGAATGAAGAGGTCCTTGTCGATGAGGCTGACGGTGGCGGCGCCGAACGCCGCGCCGACCGCGGCCACCACTCCGGCGGGTGCGAGGAGCCGCCAGTTCATCGGGACCTTGCGGGAGAAGGTCAGCACCGCGGCGGTGGTGCCGGCGACGGAGGCCAGCTTGTTGGTGGCCAGCACCGTCTGCTGGGTCGTGGCCGCCGGCGTGACCAACAGGAGTGCGGGCAGCAGGATGAGCCCGCCGCCACCGACCACGGCGTCCACCCACCCCGCCGCCAGCGCGGCAGCCAGCAACACCGACCAGTCACCAGCACCCATGGCGGACATTCGATCACAGCTCCCGCGCTACGCTTCGACCACGATGCGCCGATTCAGCGAATGGCTCCGCCACCGTCCGTTCGCGGTCGACTGTGCGCTGGCGGTGTCACTCTTCCTCATCGAGTTCACGGCCGTCGCTGCCGTGCAGCAGCCCCTCGTCTACGTGGCGATGGCGGTCGCCGTGTCCACGCCGATCGCCTGGCGCCGCCGCTACCCTGTGGCCGCCGCCTGGACGGCGCTCGCACTCGGCCAGGTCGCGACTCTGATGGTGTGGGCATCGGAGGAACCGCGCACGCTGCCGCCCGGGCAGCTCGGCTTCGTGGTGATGCTCTACACGCTGGCCGTGTACACCGACCGGCGCACGACCCTGCTCTTCGCGCTGGGCCTCGCGGCCGACATCGTCGTCGTGCGACTCGTGCTCGGGTCCGACTGGACCTCCACCATCTTCTTCGTCCTCCTCTACGCCCTGGCCTACATCACGGCGGAGTTCCTCGGGACTCGCCGGGCCTACGTCGCCGAGGTCAGCGCACGGCTCGCCGTCGCCGAATCCGATCGTGACCGACGCGCCGTCGAGGCGGTGTCCGCCGAGCGCACCCGCATCGCCCGCGAACTGCACGACGTGGTGGCCCACGCCGTGAGCGTCATGATCGTGCAGGCGGACGGGGCGTCCTACGCGCTGCGGTCGGACCCGGAGCGGGCCGCGGCGGCACTCGCGAACATCTCCGCGACCGGCCGCACCGCACTCACCGAACTCCGACGCACGGTGTCGCTGTTACGGACAGACGAGTCGTCCGAGTCCCACCCCGAGTACGGCACCGCGGCCCTCGCCAAGATCGTGGAGTTGATGCGGGCCGCCGGTCTGCGGGTGTCGATCGAGCAGACCGGCGAACTCGACGACCTGCCGCCGGCGGTGTCGCTCGGGGTGCACCGGCTGGTGCAGGAATCGCTCACCAACGTGCTGCGCCACGGCGGCGAGCGGCCCCGAGCCGTGGTGGCCGTGCGCCGCGAACCGTCCGCGGTGACGGTGTCGGTGATCAATTCCTCGGACGACACCGGCCCGGCCGTCGACATCCACGCCGCACCCACCACCAGCGGCTTCGGCGTCATCGGCATGCGCGAACGCGTCGCCGTGCTGGGCGGAGAGCTCCGCGCCGGTCCGCTGCCGGACGGCCGGTGGCGCGTGGCCGCGACGCTGCCCCTCGAACTGAAGGCCGCGCTGGGCGTCGACCAGGACCACCCGGACCGCTAGGTTGTCTCCCGTGTCCATCTCGGTGCTCCTGGTCGACGATCAGGAACTGATGCGCATGGGTCTGTCGATGGTTCTCGGCGCGCAGCCCGACATCGACGTGGTGGGCGACGTGCCCGACGGTGCCACCGCGATCGCCGCGGCCGCGCGCCTCGAACCGGACGTCGTGCTGATGGACGTCCGCATGCCCGGTATCGACGGTGTCTCGGCCACCGAACGCATCATCGCGGCGCAACCCGAGGTGCGGGTCATCGTCATGACGACCTTCGACCTGGACGAACACGCCCTGGGCGCACTGCGTGCCGGTGCCAGCGGATTCCTCCTCAAGGACACGCCTCCGGAGGACCTCGTGTCCGCGATCCGCAGCGTGGCGGCAGGGGACGCCGTCGTCTCGCCGCGGGTGACCCGACGTCTGCTCTCCCGCATCGTCGCCGGGCAACCGCGCGATGTTCCCGGACGATCGGCAGCCGTCGAGTCGCTCACCGACCGTGAGCGCGAGGTGCTGCTGCTCATCGCCGCCGGCAAGTCGAACGCCGAGATCGCGGGTGAGCTGTTCCTGTCCGAGGCGACCGTCAAGACCCACGTCGGCCGCATGCTCACCAAGCTCGGGCTGCGCGATCGCGTCCAGGCCGTCGTGCTCGCCTACGAGCTCGGACTGGTCACTCCGGGCGCCTGACCGGCCGGGAGAAAAACGAGGCGGTCGCGCGTTGACACGGCAGACGGGTTCGACCAGTCGCCGAAAGGACTCCCGCGATGCCACTGCTCTACTTCTTCCTCTACCTCGTCGTCGAGATCAGCGCCCTCGTGTGGCTCGGCTCGGCGATCGGCATCCTGTGGACGGTGTTCGTGGTGATCGCACTGTCCGCTCTGGGCATGGTCGCGATCCGCTCCCAGGGTCGGCGCGTGCTCTCGGAACTGCGCTCGGCCAACGCCGGACGCCGCTCACCCGGCGGCGCGGTCGCGGACGGTGCGCTCGTGGCCCTCGGCTCGGTCCTGCTGACGATCCCCGGTCTCGTCTCGAGCGTCCTCGGCCTGCTGCTGATGATCCCGCTGACCCGCGCGCTGCTGCGTCCGGTCATCGCCCGGTCCGCCGCCCGGCGCGTCGAGACGGCCGTGGCCTCGGGCCGTACGTTCCCGCCCGGTGGATTCGGGCCGCAGGGATTCGGGCCGCAGGGTTTCGGGGCCGGTCACGTGGTCATCGACGGCGACGTGATGCCGGACCGCGGGAATTCGGCCCCTCGCGACACGCGCGGTGTGATCGACGGCACCACCGGCCGCGACGAGCGCTGACCCCCGACACCCCGGCCGCCCGACACCGGGCACACTGGCGAGCGTGAGTACGCATCTGCTGGTCGGCGGACGGATCTACAGCCCGTCCGCGCCCGACGCGACAGCCATGGCCGTCACCGACGGCACCGTCGTCTGGATCGGTGAGGATCGCCCCGCGCGGGCGCTGCATCCCGACGCCGAGGTGGTGGAACTGAACGGGGAGTTCGTGACTCCCGCGTTCGTGGACACCCACGTCCACACCACCGCCACCGGTCTGGCGCTCATCGGACTCGATCTGAGCGGCGCTCGGTCTCTCGACGAGTGCCTGCGTGCTCTCGCGGCGTACGCGGCCGAGGACGGGGGCACCCTGATCTGGGGGCAGAACTGGGACGAGTCGACGTGGCCGGAGGGGCGCGGCCCCACCACCGCGGAGCTCGACGCCGCAGCACCCGGACGGGCCGTGTACCTCTCGCGCATCGACGCGCACTCCGCGGCGTGCTCGACGGTGCTGCGTCGCGCCGCCGGAGACGTGGTCGCCACCGCAGATCCGCAACGGCCGCTCATCGCGGAGGCGCACCATGCCGTGCGCACCCGGGCGCTGGACCTGCTGAGCCCCGCGGGCCGGCACCGCGCCCGCGTCGCCGCGCTCGATCATGCTGCCGCGCACGGGGTCGCCGCCGTGCACGAGTGCGCCGGCCCCGACATCTCCGGCCGCGTCGACCTGGCCGAACTCCTCGCCCTCGAGCACGGCGTCGAGGTGCGCGCCTACTGGGGCGAGGCCGTCTCGACCCCGGACGAGGCGACGGCACTCCTGGCCGCGACCGGCGCGCACGCCCTGGGCGGCGACCTCTTCGTCGACGGTTCGATCGGCTCGCACACCGCCTGGCTGCACGACCACTATGCTGACCACTCCGGTTGCGGCCGTTCGTATCTCGACGTCGACGTGATCGCGGCGCACGTCTCCGCCTGCACGCGGGCCGGGATCCAGGCCGGCTTCCACGTCATCGGCGACGCCGCCACCAGTGCCGTGGTCGAGGCGTTCGGGCGGGTCGTGGCCGAGCTCGGCGGCCCCGCCGTGGCGTCTCGCGGCCATCGCCTCGAGCACATCGAGATGGTGTCGTCCGAGCAGGCCGACGCCCTCGCGGCGTGGGGTGTCATCGCGAGCGTGCAACCGGTGTTCGACACCTACTGGGGCGGTGAGGAGGGCCTGTACGCCACCCGACTCGGCGCGGAGCGCGCTCGCGCACTCAACCCGCTGGCGATGATGGCGTCCGCCGGGGTGTCGCTGGCCATCGGGTCGGACGCACCCGTCACGCCGCTCGAGCCCTGGCGCGGTGTCCGCGGAGCGGTCAACCACCGCACACCGGGCAGTGCCGTCTCGCCCCGCGCCGCGTTCTCCGCGGCGACGCGCGGCGCCTGGCGCGCCGGGGGAGTACGCGACGGCCTGGCCGGCACGCTGGTGCCGGGCGCGCCGGCCAGCTATGCGGTGTGGGACGCCGCGGAACTGGTCGTGAGCGCACCACGGGACTCGGTCCAGCGCTGGTCCACCGACCCGCGGTCACGAGTTCCGGCCCTGCCTCGCCTCGATCCCGAGGCGCCGGACCCGGTGTGCCTGGAGACCGTGCACCGCGGCACCACGGTGTACCGCGCGTGAGCGTTCCCGCTCGACTGATCCCACCCGCGCGGCTCGCTCTCTCGGCCGGCGCCGGCGCGCTCCTGTTCGCGTCGTTCCCACCGCGATCACTGTGGTTTCTCGCGCCCGTCGCCCTGGCGCTCGTCACGTTCGTCCTGACCGAGCGGCGGGTCGACGATCCGGCGCGCGCCCTGTCGCTGAAGGGCGGCTTCCTGTACGGGTTCGCCTTCGGCCTCGGCTTCTTCCTGCCGCTGCTCCCGTGGATCGGCGTGTACGTCGGACCGCTGCCGTGGATCGCCCTTGCCGTCGCGGAGTCACTGTTCCTCGGTCTGTTCGGACTGCTCGCCGTGGTGGTGTCCCGCCTGCCGCTCGCCGCGGTGTGGATCACCATGGTGTGGTCACTGACGGAGTGGTTGCGCAGCACGGTCCCGTTCGGCGGATTCCCCTGGGGCCGTCTGGCCTTCGGTCAGTCCGAGTCACCCCTGCTTCCGCTGGCCGCACTCGGCGGCGCCCCGCTGCTCAGCGCCGCGGTGGCACTGATCGGTGTGTGCCTGACGCTGCTGTGCAGGACGGTGCGAACCGGCTTCGCCGTCACTTCGGTCGCCGGGCTGGTCGCGCTCGCCGCCGTGGCGCCGGTCGTCGCCCTCTCCGTACGCCCCACGCTCGCGGGTCCGCAGGACGGCGACGACACGATCACCATCGCGGCCATCCAGGGCAGCGTTCCCCGGCTCGGCCTCGACTTCAACGCGCAACGCCGCCAGGTGCTCGACAACCACGTGAACGAGACTCTCCGGCTGGCGGAGGAGGTCGAGGCGGGGCGGACACCGAAGCCCGACGTCGTCATCTGGCCGGAGAACGCGTCGGACGTCGATCCCACCCGCGACGCGACCGCAGCGGCCGAGATCACCGCCGCCTCCGTGCGGATCGACGCACCGATTCTCGTGGGCGCGGTGCTGTCGAATGCCGACGGCACCTCCACCAACTCGGTCATCGCCTGGGACGGAGCCGCCGGACCGGGGGAGCGCCACGACAAGAAGATCGTCCAACCGTTCGGGGAGTACCTGCCGTACCGCAGCTTCTTCCGGTTGTTCTCCTCGTACGCCGACTCGGCGGGCAACTTCGTGCCCGGCGACGGTGACGGCGTCGTGCACGTGCCCGCCGGCACGGATCGCGAGCAGCGGGCCCTCGCCGTGGGAGTCGCGACCTGCTACGAGGTGGCCTTCGACCGCGCACCCACCGAGGCGGTGCGCGCCGGCGCCCAGATTCTCGCGGTGCCCACCAACAACGCGACCTTCGGCGACACGGAGATGACCTACCAGCAGCTGGCCATGTCGCGAGTCCGGGCGGTGGAGCACTCGAGGACCGTCGTTGTCGCTGCCACCAGCGGGGTCAGCGCCGTCATCGCGCCCGATGGTTCCGTGACCTCGCGAACCGCTCTCTTCGACGCCGACCATCTGGTCGCCACGGTGGGTCTGCGCACCGACACCACACTCGCGACACGGCTGGGATCCACCGTCGAGTACGTGTTCGTGGCCCTCGGCGTCCTGAGTGTGATCGGCGCCACGATACCGAACGTTCGACGGCGTCGGGCCCGCTGACCGGGCACACGGCTCCGCGTCCGCTGGTCGGGGCGGTCTTTCCGCACTTTTCGTGATCTGTCACCGCGATGGACGTAACGTTTCGGGTCCGCAAACCGAGAAGTTGGTAAGTCTCACCCATCCACGGCGGGTGGTTGAGCGAATGCCACATACAGCTCAGTACAGAGTGCGACCACGGTCGGGGACACCGGAAGTCACACACAGCACGCAGACGTGCGGCCTGATCGGCCGCGGCGTCGATGCTCTCTGCGTCCGTTCGGTGGAAGTGTGCGTCGTCTCGCACAGCCCGGGGAGCAGGACCGCTCCTCGGCCACGGGACCGACGAGGAGGAGCGAACGATGACGACGTCGGACAGCGCACCGAGAACCACCGAACCGGCCGACACGACACCTACCGTGAACCGGACAGCGTCCGATCCCTTCCCGCTCTCCCCGGCGCAGGCCAGCCTGTGGTTCGCCCAGAAGCTCGCTCCCGAGGTTCCCCTCACCGTCGCGCAGTACGTCGACGTGCAGGGTGACCTCGACATCGACCTGCTCGAGCGCGTGGGTGCCCGCGCGGCCGCGGAACTCCAATCCGGCGAGATCAGGCTCGTGGAGATCGACGGTCAGCCGTATCAGGTCGTCGACCCGGCAGCCACCGTGCGCACCACTCGGCTCGACGTCCGGTCCGAGGCGGACCCGATCGCCGCGGCCCTGGCCTGGATGCAGAAGGAGATGCGCTCCCCGGTCGATCTGGACCGCGATCCGCTGACCGTCAACGTCGTCTTCCGCGTCGAGGACCACCGCTACTTCTGGTACACCCGCATGCACCACATCGCCGGTGACGGATACGGCGCCGTCACCGCCATGAAGCGCGTCGCCGAGCTGTACACCAACGAGCAGGCCGGTGTTCCCACCCCGGACAGCAAGGCCGGCGACCTGGCCACGCTCTACGCGGCAGAACGCGCGTACCGCACCTCCACCAGGTTCGAGACCGACCGCGCCTTCTGGCAGGACACGCTCCAGGGTCTGCCGGACACCTTCTCCCTCGCCGATCGCACCGCCCCGGCCGCGCCGAGTCGCCTGCGACTCAACGGTGTCACCGACGAGACCGTCGGCGACATGCTCACCTCCGCGGAGGAGCGATTCGACGCCAGTGCCGCTGCCGTCGTGGCCGCGTCCTTCGCCGCCTACCTGCACCGGGTCACCGGGCGCGCCGACGTCGTCATGAGTCTGCCGGTGTCCGTCCGCACCACCGCGGCGCTGCGCCGCTCGGGCGGCATGGTGTCCAACGTCGTACCGATCCGCGTGCACATCTCGCCCGACATGAACATCGGCGACCTGGTGTCGTCGGTGACCCTCGAGATCACCGGTGCGCTGCGCCACCAGAAATACCGCCACGAGGACATCCGCCGCGACCACGGCAGCTCGACCATGCACCGCGGGTTCTTCGGACCCATGGTGAACATCATGCTGTTCGACTGGACCGTCGGTCTGGGCGATCTGGTGGGCCGGCTGCACCTGCTCTCCAGCGGTCCCATCGAGGACTTCACCTTCAACGTCTACAACAGCGGCGGCAACTCGCTGAACATCGACTTCGAGGGCAACCCGTCGCTGTACGACGAGGACACCCTCGCCGCCCATCATCGGCGGTTCCTCGCCTTCTTCGAGAACTTCCTGGGACGCGGGGCACGAACTCGCGTCTCCGGTCTCGACGTCGTGCTGCCCGACGAGTACGACCGTGTGGTCACCGAGTTCAACGACACAGCCGTGAGCGTTCCGCGGACCACGCTGCCCGCGCTGTTCGACGCACAGGTGCGGCGCACCCCGGACGCGACGGCCCTGGAGTTCGCCGGCACCGCACTGACGTACGCGGAACTCGATCGTCGCTCGTCCCGCCTGGCGCGGGCGTTGATCGCCCGCGGCGTCGGACCCGACGTGCTCGTGGGCCTGGCCATGCAGCGCTCGCTCGACCTCGTCGTCGCGATGTACGCGATCGAGAAGGCCGGCGGCGCCTACGTACCGCTCGACCCCGATCATCCCGCCGAGCGTCTCGGCCACGTCCTCGACACCGCCCGGCCCGCGTGCGTGCTGACGGTGTCCACGCAGGGTGTCGTCCTGCCCGACACCGCTGCGCGCGTCGACGTCGACATGCTTGATCTCGCCGGCCTCGCCGACACACCGGTCGGCGACAGTGAGCGCACGGCGACTCTGCGACCCGATTCGCTGGCGTACGTGATCTTCACGTCGGGTTCCACGGGCCGCCCCAAGGGTGTCGGGGTGTCGCACCAGGCGATCGTCAACCGACTGCTGTGGATGCAGAACGAGTACTACCTCGGCGCCGACGACGCCGTGTTGCAGAAGACTCCGGCGACGTTCGACGTCTCGGTGTGGGAGTTCTTCTGGCCGCTCCAGGTCGGCGCCCGCCTGGTGATCGCGGAGCCCGACGGGCATCGCGATCCGCGCTACCTCTCCTCGATCATCGCCGGATCGGGCGTCACCACGGCACATTTCGTGCCCTCGATGCTCGGCGCCTTCGTCGCTGAACTGCGCGCGTCCGACGCCCGGCTCGGTGACCTGCGTCAGGTGTTCTGCAGCGGTGAGGCACTGCCCGCGGAGACGGCATCGGCATTCCGCTCGCTCACCGGGTCCGCGCTGCACAACCTCTACGGGCCGACCGAGGCCGCCGTCGACGTCACCTACTGGGAGGTGACCGACGCCGACGCCGTCACGGTGCCGATCGGACGGCCGGTGTGGAACACCGCGTTGCAGATCCTGGACGCCCGGCTCGAGCCGGTTCCGGTGGGAACGGCGGGCGAGCTCTACCTCGCGGGCGACCAGCTCGCCCGTGGCTACGTCGGTCGGCCCGATCTGAGCGCCGATCGGTTCGTCGCCGACCCGCTGTCGGCGCACGGCACCCGCATATACCGCACCGGCGACCTGGCGCGTTGGCGGGCCGACGGCGCCGTCGAGTACCTGGGCCGCACCGACTTCCAGGTCAAGATCCGAGGACTGCGGATCGAGCTCGGCGACGTCGAGGCGGCTCTGGTCGCGCATCCCGCCGTGCACCACGCGGTGGCCGTGGCCCACGTCGACGAGCGCGGCGAGACCACGCTCGTCGCGTACGTCGCACCCGAGCCCGGCACCGACGCGGCGAGCGTCGAGGTCCGCGCTGTCGCCGCGACCGTCGCCGACCGCCTCCCGTCCTACATGGTGCCGTCGCTGGTGATCGTTCTCGACGCACTTCCGTTGAGCGCCAACGGCAAGGTCGACCGCAAGGCACTGCCGGAACCGGTGCGCCGCCGGGCCGACGTGCCCTCGGTCCCGCCGCGCACAGAGGTCGAGCGACGCATCGCCGAGACCATCGCCGACGTGCTGGACGTCCCCGTTCCCGGTGTCCACGACAGCTTCTTCGAGATCGGCGGCAACTCGCTGCTGGCCACGCGCGTGGTCTCCCGCATCAGCGCCGAGCTCGGTGCCGACGTGGGCATCAAGGACCTCTTCGAGGCGCCGACCGTGGCACGTCTGGCGGATCGCGTCGCCCATGCGCCCGTGGTCACCACCGGGCCGCCGCTGGTCGCAGGACCTCGCCCGGATCGCATTCCCCTCTCGCTCGCCCAACAGCGACTGTGGTTCCTGAACCGGTTCGACTCGGCGTCCCCGGCGTACAACATGCCGTTCGCCATCACGCTGCACGGCGACCTCGACGCGGACGCTCTGAGTGTCGCGCTCGCCGACGTCCTGGAGCGCCACGAGACGCTGCGCACCGTGTATCCCGACTCCGCCGACGGCCCGCACCAGGTGGTGCTGGACCCCGCGCACCACGACCTCGCGCCGATCGACACCGACGACTCGGCGCTGGCCGACACCGTGCGGGAGTTCGCGTCTCACGGATTCGACGTCACGCGGGAGCACCCGGTCCGCGTCCGCCTGTTCCGCACCTCGCCGACGTCGCACACGCTGGCCGTGGTGCTGCACCACATCGCGTCGGACGGGTTCTCCTTCGGCCCCCTCGCGACCGATGTCATGACCGCCTACGCTGCGCGGACACAGGGGAGTGCGCCGCTGTGGGCACCGCTCGACGTGCAGTACGCGGACTTCACGCTCTGGCAGCACGCCGCACTCGGAGACGAGAACGATCCGACCTCGGTCCTGCGCAGTCAGATCGACTACTGGACCGCGCGGTTGGACGGCCTGCCCGACACGCTCGAGCTGCCGACGGATCGCCCCCGTCCCGCTGCACCGTCGCACCGCGGCGGCGCCCACGACTTCCACATCGACGCCGATCTACACCAGCAGCTCCTCGTGCTCGCATCGGACACCTCGGCCAGCCTGTTCATGGTGTTGCACGCGGCACTGTCCGCGCTGCTGGGACGGCTCGCGGACTCGGACGACGTCGCGATCGGGTCGCCCATCGCCGGTCGCGGCCACCGCGCGCTCGACGGACTCGTCGGCATGTTCGTCAACACACTGGTGCTGCGGTCGACGCCCGCGCCGCACGTCCCGTTCACCGAACTCCTCCGCGAGGTACGCGATCACGACCTCGAGGCGTTCGCCCGCGCGGACGTCCCGTTCGAGCGTGTCGTCGACGCGGTGGCACCGGAACGCTCGACGTCGCGCCACCCGCTGTTCCAGGTCGTTCTCTCCTTCGAGAACCTCGCGCCGGTCCGCGTCGAGATGGCCGGACTGGATGTCGAGGTCGCCGAGATCGACTCCGGCACAGCCAAGTTCGACCTCACACTGCAGCTCTCGGAGCGCACCACGGTCGACGGTCGGCCCGACGGGGTCGATGCGCGCCTGGGCTACGCCCGCGATCTGTTCGACGACGCGACCGCCGCGACGATGGCGCAGCGACTGGTGTCCGTCATGCGATCGGTCGCGGTGGATCCCACCCGAGCGATCGGCGACATCGACCTGTCCACGTCCACCGACGCTCCTGCCGTCCTCGTGGGCGCGGCAGCCGGGCCCACCTCGTCGCTCGCCGACATCCTCGTCTCGGCCGCGCGGCGCGATCCGTCCGCCACCGCCGTCGTCACGGCGGACGGCTCCGTCACGTACGGCGAACTCGACGACGCGTCGGACCTGCTGGCGCACGCGTTGATCGCCGAGGGAGTCGGCCCGGAATCGATCGTGCCCGTGTGCCTCGAGCGCTCGATCGACTCGATCGTCGCGACCTGGGCCGTGACAAAGACCGGCGCCGCCTTCCTCCCGGTGGATCCGCGCTACCCGGCGGACCGCATCGAGCGCATGGTCACCGACGTCGCCGCGTCCCTCGGCATCGCTGCCGCGGGAGCCGCACTGCCCGTTGCGGTCCGGTGGGTCACCGTCGATCACCGATCCGACGAGTCCTCGGCGGCACTGCCCGTACGGGTGCGCCCGGAGAACCCGGCCTACCTCATCTTCACGTCCGGATCCACGGGCACCCCCAAGGCGGTCGTGGTGCCGCACCGCGGCCTCGCCGACTTCGCCCGCGAGCAGGTGGCGACCTACCGAGTCGGACCGCTATCGCGCACACTGCATTTCGCCTCGCCGAGTTTCGACGCCTCGATCCTGGAACTGCTCATGGGATTCGCCGCGGGCGCGACCGTCGTGGTCGCCGGTACCGACGTCTACGGCGGCGACCGCCTCACCGCACTGCTGCGTGATCAGCGGGTGACCCACGCCTTCGTCACCCCTGCTGCTCTCGAGACGGTGGACCCTGCGGACCTCGACGCTCTGACCTTCGTCGGGGTCGGCGGCGACGTCTGCAGTCCCGCCCTCGTCGAACGGTGGGCGCCCGGCCGCCGCATGCTCAACCTGTACGGGCCGTCCGAGGCCACCGTCGTCGCGACCCTGACACCGCCGATGGCACCCGGCTCGCCCGTCACCATCGGCGCCCCGCGCCGGGGTGTCGACGTGCGGGTGCTCGATCGTCGTCTGCGCCCGGTGGTCCCCGGAGTTCCCGGCGAGCTCTACCTGTCCGGGCCGGCGCTGGCCCGCGGGTACCTCGGGCGCCTGCCGCTGACCTCGACCCGCTTCGTCGCCGATCCGTTCGGCACCCCGGGTGACCGTATGTACCGCACCGGCGACGTCGTCGCCGCCGTGACCACCACCGCGGGAACCGAACTGGTGTTCCGCGGCCGAGCCGACGACCAGGTCAAGGTGCGGGGTCACCGCATCGAACTCGCCGAGATCGACGCGGTGCTCCAGCGTCATCCGTCGGTCACGTTCTCCGTCACGAGCGTGCAGAACGCGGGCCGGGCCGACGCCCGCCTGGTCTCGCACCTCACGCTCGCGCCGGGCACCGCCGGAACCGAGCCGGTGCTCGGGCACGCCCGCCGCACCCTGCCCGGGTACATGGTGCCGTCCGCGGTGGTCGTGCTCGACGAGGTGCCCCTCACCCCGTCGGGCAAGCTCGATCGCCGCGCGCTGCCGATGCCCACACCGGAGACGGCGGAGACGGCGTACCGCGAGCCCCGCACCGAGACCGAGTGGACCGTCGCCCGCGTGTTCGCGGACGTCCTGACGGTGCCCCGGGTCGGTCTGGACGACAGCTTCTTCGACGCCGGTGGCAACTCGTTGATGGCGACCCGTGTCACGAGTGCGATCGGCGCCGCGCTGAGCCGTGAGGTGGAGGTGCGCACTCTCTTCGAGGCCCCGACCGTCGAGGCGCTCGCGGCTCACCTCGACGCCGACAGCGGTGCGGCGTCGCGGATCCCGCTCGTCGCGATCCCGGCGGCGAGCCGTCCGGACCGGATTCCGCTGTCGTCGCCGCAGCAACGGCTGTGGTTCCTCAACCGCTTCGACCCGACCTCCGACGCCTACAACATCTCGTTCTCGGTGCACCTGGACGGCGTCCTCGACGCCCCCGCGATGGCACTGGCGTTGGCCGACGTGGTGGAACGGCACGAGAGCCTGCGGACCATGTTCCCCGAGAGCGATCACGGACCGCACCAGGTCGTCGCACCGGCAGCACCCGCACCGCTCACGACGACCGTCGTGGACCGCGGCGACGTCGCGGACGCGCTGACCCGGTTCGCCCGTCGCGGGTTCGATCTCACGGTCGAGACCCCGCTGCGCACCACTCTTCTGTCGATCTCCGAGACGGAGCACGTGCTCGGTCTCGTCGTACACCACATCGCCGCGGACGGGTGGTCCCTCGGACCGCTGACCCGCGACGTCATGGTCGCCTACGCTGCCCGCACCCGCGGAGCTACCCCGCAGTGGACCCCACTTCCGGTGCAGTACAGCGACTTCACCCTGTGGCAGCGAGCCGTGCTCGGAGACGAGGCCGACCCGGAGAGCCGGGCACACCGCGACCTCTCCTTCTGGACCGACACTCTGGCCGACCTTCCCGACGAGTGCACCCTGCCCGGCGATCGCGTCCGCCCGGCGGCGCCGTCCCACCGGGCCGGCGTCCACGAGTTCGCCGTCGATCCGGCCGTGATGACCGCACTGTCGGCCGCCGCCGAGCGCCGGGGCAGCACCACGTTCATGGCGATGCACGCCGCACTCGCGGTCACGCTCGCTCGGCTCGCCGACACCCGGGACGTGGTGATCGGCACCCCGATCGCCGGCCGACGCGATCGCGCACTGGACGAGCTGGTCGGCATGTTCGTCGGCACCCTGGTCCTGCGCTCCGACGTGGCGCCGTCCGACACCTTCGCCGACCTTCTCGGCCGGGTCCGCAGCACCGATCTCGACGCGTTCGCTCACGCGGACCTGCCGTTCGAGCGTCTGGTCGACGCTCTGTCGCCGTCGCGGACGGCCGGCCGGCACCCGCTCGTGCAGGTCGTGCTGGCTTTCCAGTCCGACGGTGTCACCAGCGGCGAACTCGACGGTCTCACCGTCACCGCGTCGGAGATCGATCTGCAGCGCAGCAAGTTCGACGTCGAGCTCGCCGTCACGGAGAGCACCGACGCCGACGGCGAGCGGTCGTGGCGGTTCCGCGTCACCTACACGCGCGATCTCTACGACGAGAGCACCATCGCCGCCTTCGCGGACCGTGTCAGCGCCGTGCTCACCACGGTGGCCCGAGACCCGTCGGTGACCGTGGGCGACATCGATCTCCTGTCCCATCAGGAGTCCCGCGAACTGACGACACGGGCCGGCGAGCGTCCCGACGCACCGGTACTGCTGCCCGACCTGTGGGCCGCCGTCGCGCGGGAGAACGCGAACACCACTGCGCTGGTGCATGATCCGTCCCACGGCGTCGACGTCACGGCTCGGCGGTCGCGCACGTACGCCGAGCTCGATGCCGACGCCACCCGTCTCGCCCGGGTCCTGCTCGAACGCGGAGCCGGACCCGAGCGTGTCGTCGCCCTGGCGCTCACCCGGTCGGCGGAGTCCGTCGTTGCGATGCTCGCCGTGGCGATGACGGGCGCGGCCTGGGTCCCCGTCGATCCGCGCTACCCGGCGGACCGCATCGACCACATGCTCACCGACAGCGGGGCCGACCTCGGTGTCTGCACCGTGGCCGACCGCCCGGCGGCAGGACGGGACGTCGACTGGATCGTGCTCGACGACCCGGCCACCGTCGCCGACATCGCGGCCCGGTCGACGGAACCCGTCACGGACCGTGACCGGACGTCCACGCTGCGGGTCGGCCATCCGGCCTACGTCATCTACACCTCCGGATCGACGGGACTGCCCAAGGGCGTCGCCGTGACGCACTCGGGACTCTCCTCGTTCGCAGAGGTGCAGCGCACGACGTTCGGCATCACCGGAACATCGCGGACCCTGCACTTCGCCTCGCCGAGCTTCGACGCGTCGGTGCTCGAGATCCTGATGGCGATGGGCGCCGGCTCCACCGTCGTCGTCGCCCCGAGCGACGTCTACGGCGGCGCGGAACTGGCCCAACTGATCGACCGCGAGTCGGTCTCGCACGCCTTCGTCACCCCGGCCGCGCTCGCGACCGTCGACGTCGCCGCCGGATCACTGCCGAGTCTCACCACCGTGGTGGTGGGCGGCGACACGTGCTCCGCGGACCTGGTGCGGCGCTGGTCGGTCGGACGTTCGCTGTACAACGGGTACGGCCCGACGGAGGCGACCATCGTCGCCGCCATCGCGGAACTGCGTGCCGACGAACCGGTCACCATCGGTACGCCCATCGCCGGAGTCCGCGCCGTGGTGCTCGACGCGCGTCTGCATCCGGTGCCGGTCGGCGTCACGGGTGAGCTGTACCTGTCGGGTGTCGGCGTCGCTCGCGGCTACCTCGACCGCGCGGGACTGACGGCGGGCCGGTTCGTGGCCGATCCGTACGGCACCGCGGGGGAGCGGATGTACCGCACCGGCGATGTCGTGCGGTGGACTGCGGACGGCCGGCTCGACTACGTCGGACGCTCGGACACCCAGGTCAAGATCCGCGGATTCCGCATCGAGCTCGGTGAGATCGACGCCGCACTGACGAGGGACCCGTCCGTCGGCTTCGCGCACACTCTGGTGCACACCGATGCCTCCGGTCGCGCCTCGCTGGCGTCCTACGTCGTCGCCGCCACCGGACACGACATCGATGTCGACGCGGTCACGGGCGGCGTCCGCTCCGTCCTGCCCGGCCACATGGTGCCGGCATCGATGACGGTTCTCGAGCGCATCCCTCTCACTCCCGTCGGCAAGCTGGACGTGCGGGCGCTTCCCGCCCCGGTCGTCGTGGCCGTCGACCGCACTCACGACGCGCCGGCCTCCGAGACCGAGCGGACCGTCGCCGAGACCGTGGCGGCAGTGCTGGACCTCGACGTCGAGGTCGGACGCGACGACAGCTTCTTCGCACTCGGTGGCAACTCCCTGTTGGCCACACAGGTCGCGTCCCGCCTGGGTTCCACTCGCGGCGTTCGGGTTCCGGTCCGGGCACTCTTCGAGCACCCGACGGTCGCAGCCCTCGCCGCGCACATCGACGGGCTCGCCGAGTCCGCCGGCCCCGCTCTCGAGGCACGGCCTCGACCCGACCGGATCCCGCTGTCCTCGGCGCAGCAACGCCTGTGGTTCCTCAACAGGTTCGACCGGGCGTCGGGGGCGTACAACGTGCCCTTCGCGGTGCGCCTGACGGGACCGCTCGACATCGCCGCGCTGGAGGCCGCGCTGCGCGACCTCGTCGACCGCCACGAGGTGCTCCGGACCGTGTACCCGGACTCGCCCGAGGGCCCGCACCAGGTGATCCTGCCTGCGCACGAGGTGCCGGTGGCGCTGGAGCCCGTCGTGACCGAGCCCTCCGCGGTGACGGCCGCGATCGTCACGAGCGCGGCCCGCGGGTTCGACGTGACCACGCAGGCGCCCCTGCGGGTGGACCTGCTCGAGGTGGCGGCCGGGGACGAGCACGTCCTCGTCGTCACGCTGCACCACATCGCCGCGGACGGCTGGTCGCTGGCGCCGCTCGCCGCCGACCTGCTCACCGCCTACACCGCGCGGTCCACCGGCACGGCACCCGCGACGGAGCCACTGACGGTGCAGTACGCGGACTACACGCTGTGGCAGCGTGACCGGCTCGGCTCCGAGGACGACCCGTCGAGCCTCGTCTCGACGCAACTGGCGTACTGGACGGCGGCGTTGACCGGAGCGCCCGACCGTATCGACATCCCCACCGACCGTCCGCGGCCGAGCGTGCCGTCTCACCGGGGCGGGGTGGTCACCACCACGGTGGGTGTCGACACGCACCGGCGGCTCGTCGACCTTGCGCGGCGGGAGAACGCGACGCTGTTCATGGCCGTCCACACCGCCCTTGCCGTCGTGCTCGGCCGTCTCGCCGGCCGCTTCGACACGTCCGTCGGTACCGCGGTCGCCGGCCGCGGCGACCAGGCACTGGACGCGCTGGTCGGAATGTTCGTCAACACGCTGGTCCTGCGCACGCGGGTCTCGCCGACCGCGTCGCTGACCGAGGCGTTGCAGCACGTGCGCGCGGTCGATCTGGACGCGTTCGCGCACCCCGACGTTCCGTTCGAACGTCTGGTGGACGTGCTGCACCCGCAGCGCAGCACGAGCCATCACCCGTTGTTCCAGATCATGTTGTCGTTGCAGGACGACGTTCCGACGACTGCCCGCATGGGCGAGGTGACCGTCGACGCGGCCGAGGTGGACGTCGCCGTCGCCAAGTTCGACATCCAGTTCACGGTCACCGACCGGCGCACCGACGACCGGGAGCCGGCGGGGCTGACCGTCACCGCCGACTACGCGACCGATCTGTTCGACGCCGCCACCGTGAGCACCATGCTCGATCGTCTGGTGGGCGTGTTGGGCGTCCTGGCCACCGAACCCGACCGCAGCATCGGCAGCGTCGAGATGTTGACCTCGCAGGAGCGAGCCCATCTGGTGCCCGTGCACGGCGGCGAGACCGATCCCGATCCGTCGCTGACCCTGTCCGAGGTGTTCGAGCAGACCGCACGCCGGGTTCCCGACCGCATCGCGGCGGAGTACCTCGGCGCCCACATCACCTACGGCGAGCTCGACCGACGTTCGACCACGCTGGCCCGAGCTCTCGTCCGGCGCGGTGTCGGACCGGAATCACTGGTGGCCCTGGGCTTCACGCGATCCTTCGACTCCCTCGTCGCGGTCCTGGCCGTCGCGAAGGCCGGCGGCGCCTTCGTCCCGGTCGACCCGCACTACCCGGCCGACCGCGTCCGTCACTTGCTGACGGACTCGGCGACCACGTGGGGACTGACGACCGCGGAGCACCTGGCGGCCGTGGACGGAGTCTCGTCGACACGGTGGCTCGTGCTCGACGACGCGGACACCCTGGCCGAGCTGGCTCGTACGTCCGACGAACCCCTCACACCCGCAGAGCTTCTCGTACCCATCGCTCTCGTGCACCCCGCGTACGTCATCTACACCTCGGGGTCGACCGGGACGCCGAAGGGCGTCGTCGTCACCCACGCCGGCCTGTCGAACTTCGCCGGCGAGCTGCGCGATCGATTCGAGGTCGACGAGACGGCGCGCGTACTGCACTTCGCGACACCGAGTTTCGACGCCGCCGTCATGGACCAGCTGTTCGCGTACGGATCCGGCGCGACACTCGTCGTGTCACCGCCCGGGGTCTACGGCGGCCGCGAACTGGGCGACCTGTTGGGATCGGAACGCATCACGCACGCCTTCATCACGACCGCGGCGTTGTCGACCGCGGACCCGGCGAGCGCGACGTCGTTGCGACACATCCTCGTCGGCGGCGAGGCGTGCCCACCGGAACTGGTGGAGCGCTGGGCTCCGGGACGCTCGCTGTACAACGTGTACGGGCCGACGGAGACGACCATCGTCACGACGATGAGTGCGCCGATGGTGCCCAAGGGTCCGGTCACGATCGGTGGACCGATCCGCGGTGTCGCGGCGCAGGTCCTCGACCGCCAGCTGCAACCGGTGCCGTTCGGCGTCGTCGGCGAGCTGTACCTTGCCGGACCGGAACTCGCTCGCGGCTACCTCGGGCGCACGGCGTTGACGTCGTCGCGGTTCGTCGCCGATCCGCACGGCAAGCCGGGTGAGCGCCTCTACCGCACCGGTGACCTGGTGCGCTGGCGCGAGTCCGCCGACGGCGACCCGACCCTGTCCTACGTGGGCCGGACCGATCATCAGGTCAAGATCCGCGGGTTCCGCATCGAGCTGGGTGAGATCGACGCCGCGTTCGACGTGCACGACGGCGTGGACTTTGCGACCACGATGGGCCACGTCCTGCCCTCGGGGGACACTGTGTTGGTGTCCTACGTCCTGCCGCACCGGGAGTCGTCGGTCGACACGGCGTCGCTGCGTCGCCATCTGCAGGAGCGACTGCCCGGCTACATGGTGCCGCAGTCGATCATGCTGCTGGACGAGCTGCCGCTGACCTCCGTCGGCAAGCTCGATCGGCGAGCGCTGCCCGCTCCGGAGTTCGCCGTCACCGGCGAGCATCGCGATCCGGGCACCGCGACCGAGCGCGCCGTCTGCGCTGTCTACGAGGAGATCCTGGGGGTGGCCGGAGTCGGACTCGACGACAGCTTCTTCGAACTCGGCGGCACATCGCTGGTGGGGACGCGCGTGGTCGCTCGACTCGAGGAGACCCTCGGCACGACGGTTCCGATGCAATGGTTGTTCACCGACTCCACGCCGGCAGCTCTCGCCGCGCGCATCGACGACACCGCGCATCTGTCGGCGGACGAGGTCGCGGCGACGGCCACGGCGTCACTGGACATGCTGCTGCCGCTGCGCCCGCAGGGTTCCGCGTCACCGGTGTTCTGCATCCATCCGGCGTTCGGACTGTCCTGGAGTTACAGCGGTCTGCTCGCCCACCTCGACTCGAATCAGCCGGTGTACGGCCTGCAGTCACCCGTCGTCTCGGGACGCACCGAGGAGTTCGACACGGTCGAGGAGCTGGCCCGGTACTACGTTCGCGAGATCCGGTCGATCCAGCCGCACGGTCCGTACCACCTGCTGGGCTGGTCGCTCGGAGGCCTCATCGCCCACGCGATGACCGTCGAGCTGCAGCGGGTGGGGGAGAGCGTCGCGACGCTGACCATGCTCGACAGCTACGTGCTCGCCGACGAGTACCTCGAGTCGACACCGTCGGTGCGGGATCTCATCGAGGAGTTCACCGGCCACGAGTTGCCGGCAGGCGTGGAACCGACGGTCGCGGAGGCGGCGGCCGCGCTGCGGTCCGAGGGTGGTCCGATGGCGGCGATGACCGTCGGCACCCTCGAGCGGCTGTACGCGGGCTACGTGAACGGGACCTCGCTGGCGCACGGGTACTCACCGGGCGTCGTGGACTGCGACGTGCTGTTCTTCACGGCGACCGAGGACGAGGTGAATCGGAACGACGTACGGCGGACCGCCTCGGCCTGGCGTCGACACGTCCGCGGTGCCATCCACGATCACGCGGTGCCGGTCGCACACTCCGCGATGACCGATCCGCAGGCACTCGCGATCATCGGACCGATCGTCGCGCAGCACCTGCGCTGATCTCGGACGGACCCGAGACACACCGAGGGCCCCGGAGCAGATGCTCCGGGGCCCTCGGTGACGACAGGGGAGAGGCGGTCAGACTCCGGCGCCGCGACGCTTCGCCTTGAGCAGATCCATCCGCTCCTTGAGCAGTTCCTCGAGCTCCTCCACTGAACGCCGCTCGAGCAGCATGTCCCAGTGGGTGCGCGGGGGCTTGACCTTCTTGGCCTCGGGCGCGGTGCCCTCGATCAGACTGCCCTCGAGACCGTTGCGGCAGAGCCAGGTGCCGGGCAGCTCGGCGTCGTCGGCGAAGGGAACGTCGAACTCCTCGCCGTTGTCCGTCCGGTATCGAGCCATGCGCCGGGGCGCGAGGTCGTGGTCGCGATCGGTCTCGTAGCTCACCGCTCCGAGTCGACTACCTCGTAGAACGCGATCTGCCATGGTGGAGTCCTCTCTCGATCGTGGTACGCATGTCGCGTCCGTCGAATTCAACGCGCGTGGTGCGCGGAACGTTCCCGCACGCGAACACCCCATTCTAACCGGTGATGCGGCAGGGTCCGCGCACGTCGGTATCGTCGGGTCGATGCGGGGTGAATCCGGGACGGTGGGCGGTGGGATCGGTCGGTCCCGTGCACGGCGCCCGAGCACGTGTCTGTGGTGCGGTCGGCCGGTGGTCGAGGGCGCTGCGGGCCGGCGCCGACGGTACTGCCGTCAGTCCTGCCGTCAGCGCGCCTACGAACAGCGGACGTCGCTGAAGGACACCGTCGTCGCGGACGACGCCGTGGTGCTCACGGAGGCCGAGGCCGGTGCCGCCGCCGATCGCGCGTTCGGAGTCCGGTGCGCCGCCGAGGACGTGGCCACGGCCGTCGCGGAGGGCGCCGACGCGGCCGAACTCGCCGAGCTCTGCGACCGGTTGGTCACCCTGGCCAAGGACGCGGAACGACTGCGCTGATCCTGATCAGACACCCAGGTCGCTCGGGTGGTAGCCCTGCGGATACCCGGGGTACGTCCGGTTGCGCGGATCCTGCGCCGACCGCGATGCCGTCCGCTTGGGCAGCAGACGCTCCACGCGGCCTCGGGCCTGCAGCGCCGACTCGAGCGCCGGGCGCACGGCGGGGACCGGGTCGCCGAACCCGAAGGCGCGGGTCATGTCCTGATCGATCATCGACAGCACGGCGCCGCGCACCGCGGAGCGGACCGGGCGCGGGTACCACGACGCCAGCAGGTCGCGGGTGTACTCGCCGATGGCCCTGTTGTCGTCGGAGTAGACGAACCGCTCGCGCTCGTACCGCACCTTGAAGGCGTGGAAGTCGGCTGTCGACGCGGGAATGTCCCGGATGCCCATCCGGATCCCGACCTCGCGGTAGAACGCGACGCTCGCGATCCGTTCGTGCGGATGCAGGCGCCGCCACCCGTAACGGTCGATCCAGTCCAGCGGATCGAACGCGAAGGTGGAGAGCACGTACAGCATGTCGTCGTTCGAGATGTCGTAGCGCGCGTGCATGCGGTTGACCGCGCGGAGCGACGCGCGCCCGCGCTCGGAGTCGTACCCGTGTTCCACGAGTTCCGACATCAGCAGCGCGGTGTCGTCGTACCGCTTCTGGGGGCGGTGCTCGAACTCTCCCGTCCTGCGGAGCAACGCCGAGATGGTGGGCACGCAGTACGTGCGGAACAGCGCGAACTCCAACGCGCGCTGATAGTCCCAGGGAAACTCGCACCCCGCCGTGATCTTGAGGACGGTGGCCGCGTCCGCCACCGGATCCAGCTCGTCGATCACCCGCACCCACCCGAACCGCCCGAAGCGCGGCCGGGGGAGGGTGGTCATCGCCCGTAGACCTTGGTCAGCAACAGGCGCGCGACCGCGACGTCACGCCGCTTGCGCGTCATCGTCACCAGGCCCAGCGGGGCGGCGAAGCGTTGCTTCGTCACCGACTTCACCCGGGAGAACTCCCGCAACCCGTCGGCGCCGTGGATCCGTCCGAAGCCCGAGTCGCCGACTCCGCCGAAGGGCAGCGCGCCCACCGCTGCGAAGCCCAGCACGGAGTTGACCGTCACCACTCCGACGCGGAGCCGGTCCGCCGCCCGCTCGGCCGCGGCCTTCGACGCGGTGAAGACCGACGCGCCCAGCCCGTACTTCGAGGCGTTGGCCCGCTCGATGCCCTCGTCGAGATCACGGACGCGGTTGACCACCACTGTCGGACCGAACGTCTCCTCGGCGACGGCCGAGCTGTCCTCCGGCACGTCGAGCAGCACGATGGGATCGACGTACGGCGCCCGGACGGATTCGAGTCCGCCGACGACGGCGCGACCACCGCGAGCCAGGGCGTCTTCGACCTGGTCCCGCACGATGTCGACCTGCTTCGGCAACGTCATGCGTCCGTACTGCGCATCGTCCGCGTCGCCGACCCGGAGGTCGCGCACGCGGGAGGCCAGGATGTCGACGAAACGATCGGCGACCTCCTCGACCACGTAGATGCGCTCGACGCCCGCGCAGGTCTGGCCCGCATTGCCCATGGCGCCGAAGGCGGCGAAGGTCGCCGCGGCTTCGAGGTCGGCGGTGGCGTCGACGATGAGCGCGTCCTTGCCGCCGCCCTCGACCACGATCGGCGTGAGCGTCTCCGCGCACACCGCCATGACCTTCTTCGCCGTCGCGGTGGACCCGGTGAAGGCGAGCTTGTCCACTCCCGAGCGGCACAGCGCCTCGCCGACCCGACCGTCGCCGGTGACGGTCTGGAGCACCTGGTGCGGCGCCGCCAGCGACGCCCAGGCGTCGGCCAGCCAGGTGCCGGTGCGGGGAGTGAGCTCGCTGGGCTTGAAGACGACGGCGTTACCGGCGGCCATCGAGTACGCGAGCGACCCCATCGGTGTGTAGACCGGATAGTTCCACGGGCCGATCACGCCGACGACACCCATCGGTTGATACCGCACGGAGGCAGCGTGATTGATGCTCACCAGGCCTGGGAAGACGGACCGCTCGCGCAGGACACGACGGGCGTTCTTCGCGGCCCACGTGAGATGCTCCACCGCCAGCATGACCTCGAGCAGGGCGTCGTCCTTCGGCTTGCCCGTCTCCTCGCGCACGGTGTCGACGAGCGATCCCGACGTCCGGGCGATCCTGGATCGGAACTCGAGCAGCCACCCCTTGCGATCCGTGAAATCGAGAGCGCCCCACCACAGTGCCGCGTCACGCGCGCGGGCGACGGCCGCGTGCACCTCTCCGTCGGACGGCGTCGGTGCCGCGGTGCGTTCCGGAGAGTGCTGGACCGTCATGTGTGTACCCCTCAGTCAGCCGAATGATCCACTGTGATCGGTGACACTATGGCTGATCGCCGTCCGCGACAATGACCGAGCCGACCGTGGTCGGTGACCCGAACCGACCGTCAGGCGGTGTCGCACCCGTCGGTGGGTACGTCGGCGAACCTGTCCATCAGGTACGCCGCGGCCGCACCGCCGTAGCCGTCGATGATCTGCGGACCGAAGTGGTTGGGCAGCACCGCACCCGGCAGGATCGGCGGCAGCGGATTCGACCGGAACGTCACCGACGCACCCTGGCCGCACCACTCCTCCGCCAACTCCCGCGCCTGCCCGTACGGCACCGTGTCGTCATTGATGCCGCTGGTGATCAACACCGGGGCCGACGGCCGCAGGGTGCCGGTACGCAGCTTCTCGAAGATGGGACCGGCCTCGGGCACGGATCTCAGATTCTCCGACATCGAGCGACCGTCCTTCGTCAGCGTCTCGGTGCGCAGGAACGGATACGTCAGGATCGTGTCGGCGATGCACTGGGTCGACAGGTCGTTCAGCACCGTCTTGCCGTGATCGGAGACGCGCTCCTCGACGCGGGCCCGCAACGACGGGTTCCGCTCGAGGACTCCGTTCAGTGCGTACCCGATGACGCCGCCGATGAGAGTGCCGTCCACCGTGTTCAGCACGTCGAGCAGGTCGGCCGTCGGTGCGCCCGCCCAGGTGCCCTTGATGTTCAGTTCCGGTGCATAACTCGCCGCCGACTCGGCCGCGGCGGCGGTGGCGCCGCCGCCCTGCGAATAGCCCCAGAGACCGATGGGGGAGTCGGGGTCGCCTGCCAGCGCGTTCGCCGCTCGCGCGCCGTCGAGCACCGCGTGCGCCTCCTCCGGCCGGTTGACGTAGGTGTGCAACCCCGGCGTGCCGAGACCGATGTAGTCGGTCACGAAGACGCGCGCGCCCATCGAACCCCAGAGCGTCGACGACACGAGTTCCTGGTTCGCCGAGAGGGACAGCGGGTCCGTCGTGAGGTTCAGCCCGAGCGGGAACGCCCGCGACGGCGCGCACTGGTCGCCCTGCCCCACCGTCCCCGGAGCGACCACGACGGTGGGTCTGGGGCCGGCGCCGCGCCAGGGAACGGCCGAGTCGATGAACGTTCCGGTCACCGCGACGGGCTCGTCGTTCTCGGTCCGCGAGATGTACATGACGCGCTGCGCGGTGGCGGGATAGCGACCGTCCACTCCCGGCGCAGCGAGAAAGAGCGACATCGGCTCGGTGCGGAGCACCGTGCCCGGCGCACCCGCGACGTCTGTCGGTGGGGAGTAGAAGTCGTCACCGGGGGCTGCGTCGGCGAGTGCGGGTGCGACACCGACCAACGCCACGAGCACCGCTCCCACGATCAGACTGCGTGACAGTGTCATCGACTTCCTTCCCGCTGCGCGGACCCCCCGGCAGGCGCCCTGAAGTTAGACAGTTCCGGCACCAGGTGTCAAGGTCACGAGGTGAAGCCCGTCACTCCGGCGGCACGGTCATCGACGCCGGGAGCCACCGCAGGAGGAAGGCGCGGAGGTCGTCGTCGTCCGCGATGGACGGATCGTCGAAGAGCACGACGGACAGTCCGAGACGAGTGGTGATGAGGACGATGTCGTCCAACACCTCCGCGACCCGGGGGTCGAGTGCGGTCAGCGGGGACAGTAGATCTCGCACGACGGGAATGGCGTGCTGGACGACATCGGGATGCAGCACCGGGTTGATGCCGTTCAACCGCAGCAGCGCTCCCATCGCGGGAATGTCGCGCACCGCCCGCCGACCACCGATCACCATCTCCACGACGTAGTCGCGCACGGTCTCCGGGCCGTCGAGGCGCGACCGGATCTCGGTCATGACCTCGACCGCCAAATGCTCCATCGTGCGGGTCACCAACACCTCGCGCGTGCCGAAGATGGAGTACACGGTCTGTCGGGAGACCCCGGCAGCGGCGGACACACCCGCGATGGTGACGCCGTCGAAACCGTGCTCCGCGATCACCTCGAGGGTGGCCTCCATGATCTTGCCGCGCGATCGCATGGGACCAGTGTGCGGGATCCTCACATCAGCTGCGGTCGCGCCGAGCCACCTCGAGCTCGAACCCGGCCGGCATGAGGGTGAGGCGTTCCTCGATGGCGAGCTCGTAGCTCGGATCGGGAGCGACGTCGAAGGTCTGGAGGATCGTGCCCAGCACCAGCAGCGACTCGTGGAGAGCGAACTGGCGCCCGATGCAGGCACGCTCGCCCGTGCCGAACGGCTTGTAGGCGTGCGGCGGCCTGGCCCGCACGTTCGCCGACAGGAAGCGGTCCGGGTCGAACACCTCGGGATCCGGCCCCCAGACGGGATCGCGATGCAGACCGGGGATCAGCACCAGGGCCCAGTCGCCCGCGGCCATGGGACGCCCGCCGACCGTCGTGTCGTGGCGTGCCTCGCGCGCGTAACCAGGGGCCGTCGGCCACAGGCGCAGTCCCTCGTCGAGAACCCGTCGGACGAAGCGCAACTTCGCCACCTGCTCGAAGGACGGCGTGTCCGCACCCCACACCTCGTCCACCTCCGCACGCGCCCGAGCCCACATCTCGGGATGCCTCGACAGGTAGTACAGGGCGAACGACAGTGAGCCGGAGGTCGTCTCGTGTCCGGCGATGAGGAAGGTGACGATCTGATGCCGGATGTTCACCTCGTCCAGCGCGTTGGGATCACCGTCGCGTGCCGCCTGGAGCATGATGTCCAGCAGATCGCCGTCGCCGCTCGTCTCGCCATCGCGGCGGGCCCGCACGATGTCGTCGAGCAGCTCGGCCATGAAGGCTTTGTCGGCATCGTTCCGCCGTTCGCGACGCCGGAACACCAGGTCGCCGACGACGGGGAGCGGCAGCAGTGCGCGGCGCTGGTTGTGCTGCAGGGTCCGCACCATGGCCCGGACGAACGGGTGCGTCTCGGCGCGGGTGAACGAGTCGAAGCTGTAGCTGAACCCGGTGCGGCCGATGGTCTCGAGCGTCAACTTGGTCATGTCCGAGGAGACGTCGACCCGATCACGGGACGACCAGTGCGATACCAGCTGTCCGGCGACGTCCACCATGATGTCGTGGTAGCTCCGCATGGCCGACTGCGTGAACGCCGGCCGGAGGAGATCGTGGGCCTTGCGCCAGTTCGGTTCGTGCGAGTACGCCGTGAACAGTCCGTCCCCGCCGATCGAGCGCAGTCCGGCGACCGCGGGTGCCACGTGCTTGACGAACCGCGACTCGTCGCTGAGTTGCTCCACGAGATCGGCGCCCGAGACGATCACGAACCGGCGCCCCAGGACCACCCGCTCGAAGATGGGGCCCAGCTGCGCGGCCAGCGCCACCGAGTCCTGCACCGGGGTGCTCGCGTGTACGCCCAGCACGTCGCCCAGCACCGGGAGTCGTCGAGGGGGATGGGGAAGCGGAGAAGTGGACGAGATCGTGGTGACCACGGTCGGACCCTTTCGCGTGGGTGGCCGGCGTACTGAACCGGGATACAACAGCGGACGCTACCTCCTACTGAACGCGTGTCAAGTATCACGAGCAGTCCCGTAACATGGCGCAGGTCATGACCTCTCCCCGCAAACGCCTGTCACCCGATCAGCGTCGGCACCAGTTGCTCGAGATCGGGTCACGACTGTTCGCGGAACGGCCCTACGACGAGGTGTGGATCGAGGAGGTCGCCGACCTGGCCGGCGTCTCGCGCGGGCTGATGTATCACTACTTCTCGTCCAAGAGGGATTTCTTCGCCGACATCATCCGGCTCGAATCCGCTCGGATGGTCGAGATCACGGCTCCCGACACCACGCTGCCCGTCGAGCACCAGGTGTCCGCCGGACTGCGCGCCTACATCCGCTACTCCACCGATCACGCTCACGGACTACGGGCCATCAATCGAGGAACGATGTCGGGCGACGTCGGTATCCAGGCGATCCTCACGGCCGAGTTCGAGACGCAGCAGCAACGGATCCTGGCGGCTCTGGGACCCGACGACGGCGCGGACGAGGTGACGCGGGTGGCCGTGGCCGGGTGGGTGTCGTTCGTTCGCGCCGTGTGCGTGGACTGGGTGGACCGGCAGTCGATCTCGGCCGACGAGGTGCATGATCTCTGCATGCGCGCACTGCACGGACTGCTGCGCCGTTCCTGAGAGGAGGACGCGTGACCGACACCGGTGCGGACTCGCGACACCTCGACGATCTGCGTCGTCTCCGTCGAGTACGGGATCGAATGGACCGCGTGTACGCCACGCCACTGAACCTCGAGACCCTGGCGCGCGACGAGCACATGTCCGCGGGGCACCTGAGCCGGCAGTTCCGCGCCGCGTACGGAGAGTCGCCCTACGCGTACCTGATGACGCGGCGCATCGAACGAGCCATGGCGCTGCTCCGGGGGTCGGAGAGATCGGTGACGGAGATCTGCTTCACGGTGGGGTGCTCCTCACTGGGCACCTTCAGTACCCGTTTCTCCGAACTGACCGGACTGTCCCCGTCCGCGTATCGGCAGCAGAACCAGTCCACGGAGGTCGGCGCGCCGTCGTGTGTCGAGAAAGTGGTCACCCGACCGATCAGGAATCGAGAAGCGGACCGCGCCAGGCGAACCTAGTGTCGTCGCCATGACACTCACCATCGCCTCCAGCTTCCTCCCGCAGGACGATCCGGAGGCCGCGGATGCCGACATCGTGCAGGAACCGACCGACCAGCCCTACGGGATCCGGGACTGCGCGGTGCGTGATCCCGCGGGCAACCTGATCCGCATCCAGCAGCGTCAGCGGTAGTCGCTCAGATCGAGGTTCGCGTCGTCCGAGCCGCCGAACCTGCCGGCCAGCGCTCGCACCGGCGCCGAACCGGCCAGTCGCACAGCAGAGTTGAAGACCGCGAGCCCCACTGCCGTCTTCGGGTGCGCCAGCCTCGGCGTTCCCGGCGGCAGCGACTGCACCGTGTCGACGAAGGGCCGCATCCGCGCGTCCCACGCCGTGAACGCGGCCCGGTGATCATCGGTGCGGGCGAGTTCGGCGGCCAGTACGTAGGCACCGGTGATGGCCAGTGTCGTGCCCATCCCACTCACCGGAGTCGCGCACCAGGCCGCGTCGCCCACCATCGCGACCCGGCCCGACGACCACCGTGGGGCGTGGACCTGAGCGAGGCGGTCGACGTACAGCTCCGAGGCGGAATCGAGCGACTCCAGGATGCGGGGAGTCTCCCAGCCGGCGCCGGCGAACGTCGCCCGAAGGGCGGCGACGACCTCCGACTGCCCTGCCCGCTCGAGGCCGGTCGGCCCCGACAACCAGGACAGGCTGAAGCGCGTGGTGCCCTGGTTGTCCGGGCGCAAGCCGGCCACACGTCCGCCGGTCGCGTTGTACCAGCGCCACCATGCATCGTCGTCCGAGGTGCGGGGGAGCACCCCGTAGGCGGTGTACAGCCCGAGATCTCGCGTGACGGCCTCGCCGGGAAAGACGATCTCCCGGCTCCCGGACCGCACTCCGTCGGCGAACACCACGAGGTCGTAGCGCTCGGGAGCGCCGTGCTCGAACGTCACGTCGACACCGTGGGCGTCCTGATCGCAGCCCACGACCCGGTCGCCGTAGCGGTACTCGACGTCCGGTCCCGACGCGTCGACGAGGATGCGCGCGAGTTCGCCGCGGAGGATCTCCAGCTCGGCCGTCGCGCCTCCGCTGTCCGCCGTACCGGCCGGGAACGCCGCGATCGTCGCGCCCCGTCGATCGACGAACTGGGTGCCCTGTTCCGTCGTGGTCGCGGCGAAGAGAGCGTCCTCCAGACCCATGCGGCGTACGACCTCGCGGCCAGGACCACGAATGTCGATGTTCTGCCCGCCGAGCCGGGGCGACGGAGCGCGCTCGACGACGGTCACAGCACGACCCGACCTCGCGAGCCAGTACGCGAGGGTCGGGCCGGCGATGCTGGCCCCGGTGATCAGTACGCGTCGTTCTGCAGTCACGATCCTCGCCTTCCGTGCTCACTACCTGTGAGGTACAGGAAGGACTTCGTCGACCGACGGTACGTCGGTCGACGTGCGACGCTCAGGCAGGGTTCCAGGTGATACCAAATTGTGCCGATAATCGACATTATGTCAATTACTGTGAATCTCTCGCCCCCTACCGCGCCAGGTACCTCGCCAGGTGCAGTCCACCCGAGAACGTCCGTGTCTCCACCAACTCCAGACCCGCCCACTCGTCGAGCGCCGTGAAGAACGGCGTACCGGCGCCCACCAGAACGGGGTGCGTCATGATCACGTACTCGTCGATCAGCCCGGCCCGCATCGCCGCCGCGGCCAGTGTGGCGCCGCCGATGTCCATCGGCCCACCGTCGCCGGCCTTCAGTCGGACGATCTCCGCCACGGCGTCACCTGTGACGAGCCGCGCGTTGCCCTCCACCGCGTCCAGGGTGGACGAGAACACCACCTTGGGCATGTCGCGCCACCGACGGGCGTACTCGACGTGCGCGGGCGTCGCCCCTGGCTGCCGATCGGCCGTCGGCCAGTGCGCGTTCATCGCCTCCCACAGCCTCCGCCCGTAGAGCGTGAGGCCCGTCGAGTCGACGCGGTCGGACCACCACTGGAACGCCTCGTCGCTCGGCACGCTCCAGCCGAGGTCGCCATCGGGCGCCGCGACGTAACCGTCCACACTCGTGTTCATCGCGAATCTCAGTGTGCGCATGACGTTTCCCCGTCAACGGCGCACATCGAACACCTGCTTCTGGACACCGTTGCCGTAGACCTCGTGCTCGACGAGCGTCAGCACCGTGGTGTCCTTGTCCGTGTCGCTGAACAGGCGCAGGCCGGCGCCGAGCAGCAACGGGAACACCAGCAGGTGGTACCTGTCGACCAGCCCGGCGTCGGCCAACGCACGTCCCAGCGTCGCGCTCCCGTGCACGAGGATCGGTCCGCCCTCGGTCTCCTTCAGCGCGGCGACGTCGTCGAGTGATCGAAGAACCGTTGCAGGCCAACGCGAATCATCATCATCGAGCGTCGTCGAGACCACGTACCGCGGCATGGCGTTGTATCCGGCGAAGTCCTCCATCGTGGGCCACACGGGCGCGAACGCCTCGTAGGACCGGCGACCGAGCAGCAGCGCGGCGGCCTCCCCCTGCTCCCGCCCCTTGATCTCGTACGCGGCCTCGTCGAATTCGACGTCCGTGAAGGTCCAGCCCGCATTGCGGTATCCGGCCTCTCCACCAGGCGCCTCCATCACGCCGTCGAGCGAGACGAACGCGGTGACGATCAACGTGCGCATGTGCACTCCTTCGTTCCCAGTGGGCGCTGGTCGGCCCACGAACACTCCGACCGACGCACACGTCGAAAGTCATCGGTTGCGCCACACCCCGGATCGCCTGTAATACTTACCCTTATGGCTAACCATACGGCAGAACTCGACGCCGTGCTCACCGCCCTCGGAGATCCGACGCGGCGAGCAGTCGTCCGGCGTCTCGGTGCCGGTCCGGCAAGCGTCGGTGAACTGGCGGCGCCGTTCCCGATCGCGCTTCCCACCTTCCTCAAACACGTCCGCAGTCTCGAGTCGAGCGGGCTCATTCGCACGGCCAAAGTAGGACGCGTCCGGACGTGCACTCTGCACAGGGAACGACTCGACCTCGTCCAGGACTGGCTCGACGATCAACGACACCTCTGGGAGAGCCGCACGGATCGGCTCGAACAACTCGTCACCTCCCCGACTCCGACGGAAGAAGACTCATGACCGCGTTCCCGATCGATCCTGCCCTCGACCTCGTACTCGATCGCGTCATCGCGGCTCCTCGTCACCGCATCTGGGAGGCATGGACGAACTCGTCGTTGCTGTCACAGTGGTGGACACCGGCACCCACCGTCACTCGGGTGGACCACCTGGAGGTGCGACCGGGCGGGGCGTTCGTCACCGAGATGAGCGACGACGGAACGACATTCGTGCCCCACACCGACGCCGTGTTCCTCGTAGTCGAGCCCGACACCCGGCTGGTGTTCACCAACACTCTCGACAGCGGGTGGCGCCCCGCGTCGCCGCAGCCGGTCGCGATGTCAGCGGAGATCACGCTGACCGACCACCCGCGCGGCACTGCTTACCGGGCCGTCGTCCGTCACGGAGATCCGACGACACGCGATCGTCACGCGAGCCTCGGGTTCGCGGAAGGGTGGGGCTCGGTCACCGCAGCACTCGCCCGGCTGGTCGAGTAGTCGGGCGGCTGTAGCGTGTCGGGCGTGAACTCCTCTCGTACCCTCGGTGTCCTGCTGGCCTCGTCCGCGTCGCTCGTCCTGGTGCTGTCCGGATGCAGCTCCGACAACGACACGCCATCTGCCGCCACCTCCTCCAGCGCCGCATCCTCGTCCGCGGGGTCGTCGTCGACCGCAGCTGCCGAGTCGTGCCCCACCGCGGCGCCCGAGTCCGGTGCCGCGGCCGAGTGGGACCTCGACGGTGACACGGGCAGCATCGCGGTGACCGGGTCCACCGACGATGCCGCTCCCCTGGTCACCGTCGAGGCACCCTTCAGCGTCGCGGAGACGCAGGTGCAGACATTGCAGGCCGGCGACGGCCCCGTCGTCGCGGCGGACGCCACCGTCTCCGTCTGCTACATGGGCGTCAACGGACGCGACGGATCCACCTTCGACAGCAGCTACGAGCGCGGCGCCCCGGTCGAATTCCCCCTCGACGGTGTCGTGGCCGGTTTCCAGAAGGCCATCGCCGGCCAGACCGTGGGATCGACGATCGGCGTCGCGGTGACCTCCGCGGACGGTTACCCCAACGGTCAGCCGCGCGCGGGCATCCAGCAGGGCGATTCTCTGATCTTCGCGATCAAGGTTCTCGGCGTCAGCTGAGCAGCATGACGAGGGACGTGCCGGTCGACCGCGGACCGCTGTTCGACGGTGTCCGCATCGGCCGGCCGGCGACCGGTGCGTTGATCGACGCGGGGTATCGCACGGTGCACGACCTCCCGGCGAACCTCGCGACTTTGTCCGCGCTACACGGAGTGGGGCCGTCCGCGATCAAGCGGTTGGCCGAGGCACGCGACGATCGGCGATGAGGGGAACCTCGCCAGAATCGACGCGGCACTGCGGCACCGCAGGCGGAGACTCCGCACAACGATGCGCGAGAGGAGATCTGGGCGGTTCTGGGCGACATCCTCGTCGACCGCCTCGTCGCGAACGTGTCGGCCGGCGAGCTGGCGTCGTCGCTGCGTGAAATCGACGAGCTCTGCGACCGAGTGGAGTCGTCGTGGACGGTGATCGATGCTCCCGATCTCGTCGCCGACCTCTGGACTGTGCCGGCGTACCTACGCCACTGCGCACCCTGGCTCGACGACGATGACAGGGCGGCGGTCCGCAGGAACGTCGGGTCCCCCTGGACCACAGCAGATCTCCCGGTCCTCGATGTCGCTCGTCGCCGCCTCGGCGATCCACGGGCGACGGCGATGCGCGCGCGCCGCGCTCGTGCCACGCTCGGTGCGCACCACCGGCGTGGGCGTCCGGCACGCCGACGTCGACGACCTGGCGGCGGTGCTGGACGAGCGGGCCGCGACGAGTGAGGGTGTGGCCTGCGTCATCGGGATGCCGTCTCTACCGGACACCGCGAGGATCCGATCGTCGAGCGCACGATCGGCGAAGGGCCTCGGGTTCGATCTCGTCGACCGGTCGAGTGCGGACAGCGCCGTCGATCGCTACGTGGCGATGACCCGCGCGACCCAGCAGCTCGTCGTACTCCGTTGATCAGCTGTCGAGGGTGATCACCACACGCACGCCACCCTTGTCGGCGACCACCGCCTGTGCGCTCCCCCGATGCTGATGGCCCGCGATGTCGACGGTCACCGGGGCGGGATCGGGATGGAAGTTGCGCCACCAGGCTTTCTGGCTCGGTGCCGCGACCATCACGGTGACCCTGTCGCCCGATCGCCGGTAGGAGACGGGCAGCGAGATGGTCCGGCCCGACCGTCGGCCGGTGTAGGTGATGGTGGCCAGGCCACGCCCGAGTACGGCGGACAGCACAGGCAGTCGCATCAGCGGTCGAACGACCTGGTTCGCGGCGTTGGCGACGGTCTGGAACGCGGTCATCTTCGTACCCCTTGCGAGCGATGGATGTCGCCTCGCATCATGCCCCCGCGGGGGCCGGACGACACGCCGTTCGACCCGTGTTCGCGCCCCGTTTCCTGACTCATTCCAGAAAAGTCGTGCATACTGTTCGACGTGAGCCCATCGTCGAACTACCCGGAGATGCTGCGTGGTGCCGCGCTCCGAGTCACCCGCCCCCGTCTGGCGGTGCTCGACGCGGTGCACGAACATCCGCACGCCGACACCGACACCGTCTACGGAGCCGTTCGGGCCACCCTGCCCGACGTCTCCCGCCAGGCCGTGTACGACGTGCTCCACGCTCTCACCACCGCGGGACTGGTACGGCGCATCCAGCCGTCCGGCTCGGTCTCGCGGTACGAGAGCAGAATCGGCGACAATCACCACCATGTCGTGTGCCGCGCGTGCGGCACCATCGCCGACGTGGAATGCGCCGTCGGCGAGGCTCCGTGCCTCACTCCGTCGGAGGCCCATGGTTTCGTCGTCGACGAGGCAGAGGTCATCTACTGGGGCCTGTGCGAGAACTGCTCCACCAGCGTCAGCCCCTGATCTCGAGGCGCGAAGGCGCCGCGAAATCAGTTCATTCATCTTCTCTTGGAGGGAAACTCGTGTCCGAGGACCACACAACACGCGAAAAAGAGATGAACCAGGACCAGCCGCAGGACGCGTCCGGCGGCTGCCCTGTCATGCACGACAAGATGCCGATGCCGGTCGAGGGTGGCACCAACCACGAGTGGTGGCCCAAGGCACTGAACCTCAAGATCCTGAAGAAGAACCCCGCCGTCGGCGATCCGATGGGCGCCGACTACGACTACGCGGCCGAGTTCAACTCGCTCGATCTCGCCGAGGTCAAGCGCGACATCGAAGCCGTCATGACGGACTCGCAGCCGTGGTGGCCCGCGGACTTCGGCCACTACGGCCCCTTCTTCATCCGTATGGCGTGGCACGCAGCCGGCACGTACCGCAAGCAGGACGGACGCGGCGGAGCCGGAGCCGGCATGCAGCGCTTCGCACCGTTGAACAGCTGGCCGGACAACGCGAGCCTGGACAAGGCCCGTCGCCTGATCTGGCCCGTGAAGCAGAAGTACGGCCGCAAGCTCTCCTGGGCCGACCTCATCGTCCTGACAGGCAACGTCGCCATCGAGTCCATGGGACTGCCCACCTACGGCTACGCCGGCGGTCGCGTCGACGCCTGGGAGCCGGACGAGGACGTCTACTGGGGCCCCGAGCAGACCTGGCTGGGCGACGAGCGCTACGACGGTGATCGTACGAGCCTCGAGAACCCGCTGGCAGCCGTGCAGATGGGCCTGATCTACGTCAATCCCGAAGGCCCGAACGGCAACCCGGATCCCGTGCAGTCCGCACTGGACATCCGCGAGACCTTCGGCCGCATGGCCATGAACGACGTCGAGACCGCAGCACTGGCCGTCGGCGGACACACCTTCGGCAAGACCCACGGTGCGGCCGACCCCGATGCGCACATCGGAGCCGAGCCCGAGGGCGCCCCGATCGAGCAGATGGGTCTCGGCTGGAAGAACAGCTTCCAGAGTGGTGTCGGCGCGGACGCGATCACGAGTGGCCTCGAGGTCATCTGGACCCCGACCCCGACGCAGTGGGACAACACCTTCCTCGAGACGCTCTACGGCTTCGAGTGGGAGCTCTACAAGAGCCCCGGCGGCGCACATCAGTGGCGTCCGAAGAACGGTGAGGGCGCGGACCTGGTTCCGGATCCCGCGGACCCGACCAAGCGTCGCCACCCGTCGATGCTGACCTCGGACATCGCAATGCGCGTCGACCCGATCTACGAGCAGATCACCCGTCGCTGGCTCGACCACCCCGAGGAGCTCGCAGAAGAGTTCCAGAAGGCGTGGTTCAAGCTGACCCACCGCGACATGGGACCGGTCAGCCGGTACCTCGGACCCGAGGTGCCGTCGGAGACCCTGCTGTGGCAGGACCCGATCCCGGCCGTCGACCACGAACTGATCGACGATGCACAGATCGCCGAGCTCAAGTCCACCATCCTCGATTCCGGACTGAGCACCGAGCAGCTCATCTCGACCGCGTGGGCCGCAGCGTCGTCCTTCCGCGTCAGCGACAAGCGCGGCGGTGCCAACGGCGGTCGCCTGCGCCTGCAGCCGCAGGCGGGCTGGGAGGTCAACGAGCCTGACGAGTTGGCACAGGTCATCCGCGTGCTCGAGGGCATCCAGGAGTCGTTCTCCGGAACGGTGTCGTTTGCCGACCTCGTCGTCCTCGGCGGCGTCGCGGCACTCGAGAAGGCTTCGGGCGTCAGCGTTCCGTTCACCCCGGGCCGCATGGACACCACGCAGGAGCAGACGGACGTCGATTCGTTCTCGGACCTCGAGCTGAAGGCCGACGGCTTCCGTAACTTCCTCGGCAAGGGCCAGAAGCTGCCGGCGGAGTACTCCCTCGTCGACCGGGCGAACCTGTTGTCACTCAGCGCACCCGAGCTGACCGTCCTCGTCGGTGGTCTGCGTGTTCTCGGCGCCAACTACCAGAACTCGTCGCACGGCGTTCTGACCGACAAGGTCGGCACACTGTCCAACGACTTCTTCGTGAACCTCCTCGACATGGGCACCGAGTGGGTTCCCACGTCCGAGGACGGCATCTACGAGGCCAAGGATGCTGCCACCGGTGCGACGAAGTGGACCGGCACCCGTAACGACCTGGTGTTCGGCTCGAACTCCGAACTCCGTGCCATCGCCGAGGTGTACGCCTGCGACGACGCGAAGGACAAGTTCGTCCAGGACTTCGTCGCCGCGTGGGACAAGGTCATGATGCTGGATCGCTTCGAACTGGCCTGATCTCGCTCCTGAACACCACACCACCCCCGCACCGAGTCCTCGGTGCGGGGGTGGTGTCGTCTCAGCGTCGGGTGCGGCGGACGGAGATGGGGAGCCCGGTCAGCGCTCTCGCCGCCGAGCCTGCCATGGCCAGATAACCCGCGGCGCTGCGCCACGACGCCGCCACCGAGAAGACGGTCCTGGTGGCCGCGAGTCCCGGTCGGCGCCCGGCGAACCGGTCGTCGAGCCATCGCAGCGTCAGCGGGACCGACAGCGGCAGCAGCGTGATGTGCTCGCTCGTGCGATCGCGGACGTACTCGACCTCGGCACCCGCGTCTCGATAGCGCGTCACCTGCCCGTCGACGTCGTCCACGGCGATGATCTGATCGTGCGTCGCCTGCAGGACGAGCAGCGGGAATCCGGGCGCCGAGCGGCCCGGCTGGATCTCCTCGAAGATCGTCACCATCTCCGGACGAGCCATGACGTCGGCGATGGGAATGGTCGAGTAGGCGTCGAGGTCGAACCCGCGGAGCGCGATGATGGCCTGCATCGTGGTCATCTTGTTCGTCGACGCCAGCAGTTCGAGACCCTCCTCGGTGACGAACTCCTGCATGACGTCGTCCAGGGCCGGGTAGGTACGCCGCAGACCCTCGATGACGAGAGTCGGCAACGCGGCGTAGCGGGTGGCGTTCAGCCGGAAGAACGCCGACGCCGGATCACCCACCGGCGACCCGAGTACGGCTCCGACGACATCGATCTCGGGTGCGTACTCCCCCGCGGCCTCCGCCGCCCAGGAGGACGCGAGCCCGCCACCCGAGTATCCCCACAGTCCGACCGGTGTGGTCGTGTCGAGACCGAGCTCGTCGAACGAGAGCGCGGCCCGGACGGCGTCGAGAGTGCAGTACCCGGGCTCGAGCGGCGCACCCCAATGCCCCTCGGCGCCTTCGTGATCCGGGATCGAGACCGCCCAACCCAGACGCAGGGCGTGCAGGACGAGCAAAAACTCGTACTGCGGCACCGTGCCGCGCGCACGTGACCCCAGCCGGAGCGCGTACGACGGGAACGATCGACCGGAGACGGCGTCTATGGCGCACTGATACGACAGGAGTGGTCGCGTCGCGTCGGGGACGGCTCCGGCGGGCAGCAAGACCGTGGTGACACTCACGCGTGGCACGCGCTCGAGATCCTCGGTGCGATACAGCAGCTGCCAGGCCTGCACGCGCTGCCGCACCCTACCGAACACACCGATGCGCACGGGTCTGGTGCGCAGGACGTCGCCGCACGCGGCACTCTCGAAACCGTCGGGCGCGGCGTAGAACGGGTCTCGCTCCGGGGTGGTGACCGGGCCCTCGGACCAGTGCTCGGTCTCGGGCGGGCCGCCCCCGTCACTGTCGTACTGCTCGATGCTCATGCCCACGGTTACCCCTGTCGTCGGGTCACACTAACCTTCCGACCCGTGAGCAGGACCGATCAGCCCTCGACGGTGCCGACGCGGGTGGCCGGATCGTCGTCCGAGGCCCGTGCGAGCACCGGGACGAGCGCGTCCACCGCGTACGGAAGGCTGAGGGGGCTGGCGAAACCGAGAGCGGCCGGCACGGTGGTCCCGAATTCGCCGACGTAGACGGTGCGATCCTCCTTCACCACGTTCAGGCTCTGCAGCAGCGGATCACCGGCGACGTCCTCGGGAGTGACGCCCAGCAGCACGAGAGTCTGCTGATCGAGCAGGTCGTAGCGCTCCGGGCTCACCGTTCCGGTGGTCTCGGGCGTCGCGAAGCCGAGGTCGGTGAAGAACCTGTTCCGCGGGTCACCGCTGTCGAGGATGTAGAAGGTGCCGTCGAGATAGAGCGCGACCGCAGCGGTGCGGCCGGCGAAGGACGGGTTCTGGGTCGTGGCGTCTACGAACGTCGCGTCGACCTCGTCACGCACGGTCTCTGCCTCGACCGTCTTGCCCAGGGCGGTTCCGTACGCGGTCAACTGGTCGCGCCACGACGGGGTCTCCGACCCGTCCGAGCCGGGGATGTCGCCGACCGTCGTGGCGATCTGTCCGAGCTGCTGGTACTCGGGCTCCTCCAGATAGGCGTACGTCGCCATGATGAGGTCGGGCTCCGCGGCCGCGACACCTTCGAGATCGAGTGTGTCGCTTCCCACCTCGGGAATCGTGGCACCGTTCAGCTGCTGCTGGGCCCACGGTCGGGTGGTGTAGTCGTACCCCGTGAATCCGCGGGTGGCCACGGGTGTGACACCGAGAGCGAGCGCGAAGTCCTGGTCGTTGTACCCGGCGGTCACCAGACGCTCCGGCGCACCCTCGACCGTCACGGTCCCGAACTTGTCGGTGACCTCGGCCGGGAAGGCTCCCGACGCGTCCGCGGCCGGCGCCGAGTCCGTGTCCGACGAGCTGCACGCCGCCGTTCCGAGCAGAAGAACGGTGGCCGCGACGGACACACCGACGGAGACGCGCATGAAGAACCTTTCGGGGACGACTGGTGGAGCAGGCTTGCGGTAAGGCTACCCTCAGCTCAACGGGAGAGCTCGAGGGCCTCACCCAGTCGACGCCAGTCGTCCACCGGCGGAACGTTCATCGCGGATCCGAGGACCTGGACGAGGACGCTGGTGGCTCCCGCCTCGATGTGCTCGCGCACTCGGGCCACAGTCGCGTCGAGTCCGCGCGTCACCATCGCCTCGGCGAGCTTCTCGCTGCCGCCGCGGACGAAGTCGTCCTGCCCGAAACCCAGACGCTCCCAGTTGTTCCGGTAGTTGGGCAGCCCGGTGTAGATGTTCAGATGCGCGTGCGCGCGTTCGGCCCACACCTCCGCGTCGGTGTCGGCGACCGGGTCCACCACCGCCGCCTGCTCGACGACCAGTTCCGGGCGCTTCTCGCCGTCTCCGGCATCGAGGATCTCGCGGGCCGTCGCCGTGTGCTCCGGTGTGACGAGGTACGGATGCGCCCCCGCGGTGCGATCGCGGGACAGCTCGAGCATCTTCGGACCCAGCGCCGCCAGCAGTCGTGGTGGGTTCTGCTCTTCCCCCGCCACTGCCGCGGGTGCGTTGTCGAGTGCGTCGAGATACTCCCGCATCGCCGCGACGGGCTTGCCGTAGTTGTGACCGCGCATGCGCTCGACCAGCGGAGCGTGCGACACGCCGAGTCCCAGGACGAACCGACCACCCGAGACGGCATGCAGGGTACGTGCCGCCGATGCGGTCGCCACGGCGTCGCGGGCGTAGATGCTCGCGATGCCGGTACCGACGATCAGCGACGACGAGGCGCCGAGGTACATCTGCGCGGCGGTGAGCGCCTCGCGGCCGTAGGCCTCGCCGAACCAGAGCGAGTGCCAGCCCTGCGATTCCACCTCCCCCACCACGTCGGGAACCGCCGAGGCGGAGACCCCGTCGAGCGTTCCGGTCCAGATGCCGATCGTCGCGTGTGCCGTCATGGCGTCCAGTGTGCCCGCACTCGCTCCCTACGAATCCGGGGGACCGTCGACGGTCTGCCGGAGCCGTTCGAGGGTGGCCGCGATGTGGTCGCCGTTGACCGTGGCGCGGTCGCGGACACCCGTCGCCAGTCCGCCGACGCCGACGAACCACCGCGGACGCCGGTCCCACATCCGCTCGGTCACCGTGGTCTCGCCGCCGTCGCCACCGCCGTCGATGTCGTAGCGCCAGTGCGCGATCGGCAGCGAGAACGGGCCGTAGTGCACGTCGAAGGCGAAGGTTGCTCCGGGGTCGGCGGCGGTCACGGTGCATGTGGTCGACCATCGATGCAGACCGTTGCGGTTCCGACCGACGAAGGACGCACCCGGACGGGCGCCGGAGCTCCCCACCCACCGCATCGAGTGCGTCTCGTCCGCCAGATCGGCGAGTCGGTCGAGATCGGTCAGGAGGGCGTACACGTCCTCGGCATCGGCGCGGACCGTCACGGATCCGGACGCGAGCGGAGCGGTCGAGTCAGGCGTCACCGGTGCACCGTAGCGACCCGACAGCCTCGATGCGGGCGATCGACGACGGTGTCGCCTGAAGTCAAGAACGACGGCCCGCCGTCCGCGATGATCGAGACGTTGGTACCGCCGAGCTCAGGAGTTGTCATGTCGTCCTTGCCCCCCTTCCGCTTTCCCGGCGCCACCGCGCTCGTCACCGGCGCCGCCAGTGGCATGGGTGAGCAGATGGCCCACGAGCTCGCGCGACGGGGCACCGATTTGATCCTGCTCGACCGGGACGCCGATCGGCTCGCCGACGTCGCACGCGCCATCGAGTCCGCCTCACCGGCACGCAGCGTCGACGTCGTCGTCGCGGACCTCTCCGACCTCGACGCGCTCGGCGTGGTCATCGACGGTGTGATCGAGCGGCACGAGCGCATCGACCTGCTGATCAACAACGCCGGTATCGCGTTCGGCGGCTCGTTCGAGCAACTCACCGCCAAGGACTTCGACTCGGTGATGACCATCAACTTCCATGCGCCGGTGGACATCACCCGACGTCTGCTGCCGACGATGCGCCGATCCACGGGCGCGCACATCGTCAACGTGTCGAGCTTGTTCGGCATCGTGGCGCCTCCGGGGCAGTCGGCCTACTCGTCGTCGAAGTTCGCCATCCGCGGGTTCACCGAGTGCCTGCGCCACGAACTGGCGCCGACGATCGGCGTGACGTCGGTGCACCCCGGCGGCATCAAGACCCGCATCGCCGAGACGGCCGGTTCGGCCGCCGGAGCGACGGACAAGGAGATCGCGGACGGCAAGGCCACCTTCGCCAAACTGCTCACCTATCCCGCGGACAAGGCTGCACTCCGCATCCTCGACGGGGTCGAGAAGCGCAAGGGACGGGTCCTCATCGCCGCGAGTGCCCACACCGTCGACATCCTCGCCCGCGTGTTCCCGTCCGCCTACTACGCCGTGATGCGCCGCGGCATGTGACGGACGCGCTGCCGCTCTCAGGTCAGATCGAGAGCGGCAGCGAGGTCGGTCTCCACCTGGTCCCTCGTCACGCCGAGACCACTGAGCAGCCCCGTCCCGTTCTCGAACTCCAGCATCGCGAGCAGCACGTGTTCGGTGCCGACGTAGTCGTGGCCGAGGCGCAGCGCCTCGCGGAACGTCAGTTCCAGAATTTTCGCCGTCGCAGCATCGAACGGAACGAGTGCCGGCGGCTCACCGTGCTCCCCCACGGACGAACCTCGTGCCGAGACGGCGGCGCGTACGTCGTCGGGCGTCACCGATTGTGTCGCGAGCAGACGGGTGCCGAACGAGTCGGGGTCCTGCACCAGTCCGATCACGAGATGGTCGGGAGTGATCGACGACACCCGTTGCGCTCGGGCCTCGGTCTGCGCCGCCACCACGATGTTCTTCGCGCGCTCTGTGAAACGAGCGAAACCCTGGCTCGCGTTCAACGCCTCGTCGGCGTGCGGCCTGGCCACGAACTTCTTCTGCACGGCCTGTTTGCTCACTCCCATACTGCGGCCGATGTCGGTCCAGGACGCCCCGGACCGACGTGCCTGGTCGACGAAGTGTCCGACGAGGTGGTCGGCCACGTCGCCGAGGCGCTCGGCGGCGACGACGGCTCGCGAGAGCTGGATCAGAGGGTCGGTGTCGGTGCGGGAGACAGCGACGATCAGATCGTCGAGGCGCACACCGGGCGCGGGATCGGTGTCGGTCATGCGTCGACCGTAGAATGACGACCACCCATCGTCAACCCTGAGTTGACGATGGGTGGTCCTGTGCGTTGCGGGTCAGGCGACTCCGGCGGCGCGTCGCACCGACCGACGCGGCGTCCCCGAGAGGGTCTTGCCGAGGTCGCCCCGCAATGTGGTGATGGAGTCGAGAATGTAGTTCTGACGCACCAGCCACGGGCCGTGATCGCCCTGCCGGGGAAAGGCATCGATCGAGCGCTGGACGTAGCCGGACTGCAGGTCCAGCAGCGGACGCTCCTCGAGCGGGCCGTCGGGCTGCGGGACGATGGACGCGAAGTCCTTGTCGTCCATGTAGCCGAGCACGCGGCACACGAGACGCGACGTCAGATCGGCGCGCAGAGTCCACGACGCGTTGGTGTATCCGATGCAGATGGCGAAGTTCGGGACACCTGTCATTATGGCGCCCTGCCACACGAACTGCTTCGACAGATCGACGGTCACGCCGTCCACCTTGGGCTCGATGCCGCCGAAGGCGAGCAGTTGCAGCCCCGTCGCCGTGACGATCACGTCGGCGGGCAACGAGGCGCCCGACTGCAGGTCGATGCCGTCGGGGCGCACGGAGGCGATGCGGTCGGTGACCACCGACGCCTTCCCCTTCTTCATCGCCTTGAACAGATCGGCGTCGGGGACGGCGCACAGTCGCTGATCCCACGGGTTGTACTCGGGCGTGAAGTGCTCGGCCACCAGCTTCTCGTCGCCCAGGATCTTGGTCGAGAGGTTGGTGAGGAGTCGCCGTGCCGCCTGCGGACGACGCCGGCAGAACTGATAGAAGCCGGTGCTGAACAGAATGTTCTTGACCCGGATCACGCTGTGCGCCAGACCAGCCGGGAGAAGATCACGAATCTTGTCCGCCTGCTTGTCACGTCCGGGGACCGCGCTGATCCAGGTGGGTGAACGCTGCAGCATCGTGACGTGACCGGCGTCGCGCGCCATCGACGGCACGAGGGTCACCGCGGTGGCGCCACTGCCGATCACGACCACGTTCTTGCCGGCGTAGTCCAGATCGTCGGGCCAGAACTGGGGATGCACCACGGTGCCCTCGAACGTGTCGAGTCCCGGGATGTCGGGGTTGTAACCCTTGGCGTAGTCGTAGTAGCCCGAGCAGCAGTACAGGAAGCCACACGTCATCTGCTGCTGCGAGGTTCCCGACTCGTCGGTCACGTCGAGAGTCAGGGTCCAGCGAGCCTCCGCGGTGGAGAAATCCGCGCCGACGACGCGGGTCCCGTACCGGATGTGCTCGTCGATCCCGAACTCCGCAGCGGTCTCCTTGATGTACTTCAGAATCGAGTGCCCGTCGGCGATGGACTTTGCTTCGCGCCACGGCTTGAACTGGTAGCCGAGCGTGTACATGTCGGAATCCGAGCGCACACCGGGGTAGCGGAACAGATCCCAGGTGCCGCCCATCGAGGACCGCGCCTCGAGGATGGCCCACGACTTGCCGGGATGCTCCGTCGACAGGCGGTAGCCCGCACCGACGCCGGAGAGCCCGGCGCCGACGACGATCACGTCGAGATGCTCGAGGGTGGTGTCGGTCGGGGACGAGTCGAGTCGATCGGTGGTGGACGTCATGACTCCAGTGTCCTCGTGCCACCACCCGATGGCTTGACACCTCACGACAACTAGTTGACTTCAGACGACAACTGACCCAAGGTGAGCGCTGTGCCCGCCATCCGCTCCGCCGGTCTCCGCGGCTTCCGCGCGACCGTGGCCGAACTGGGCGGGGACGCCGAGGCGTACGCCGTCGCGGCGGGGCTGCCCGTGGACGCGCTCGACGCCGACGACCTCCTCGTCGAGGACGTTGCCATGGCCGCAGTTCTCGAGATCGCCGCGGCGGAGCTGGCGTGCCCCGATCTGGGGTTGCGGATCGCACGGCGCCAGGATCTCGGCATGCTCGGTCCGCTCGCACTCGCGATCCAGAACTCCTCGACCGTGGGCGAGGCACTCGAGTGCACCGAGCACTACCTGTTCATCCATGCCCAGTCGCTCAGCCTGCGTGCCGAACCCGACCCGTACGGGACGCCGGGGATCGTCGCGCTGCGGTACGGAACGAAGCCCGGGGTCGTCGCGCCCGTCCAGGGCACCGACATGGGGCTGGGGTTCCTCCACCGCGCCACCATCGCACTGGTCGGCGGGTCGTACGGACTCCGCTCGGTCGAGCTCCCCTACGTGCCGGCGGCTCCGGTGTCGGTCTACGAGAACTTCTTCGGCGTCGCGGTCAGCGTCGGCCGTCCCGCCGCCGTCCTCCGGGTCCCGGCCACACTCCAGAACCGACCGCTCCACGGCGGAGACTCGAACCTCAAACGGCTGGCCCTGGCCTTCCTCGCTCGGCAGGGCGCCGGACCCACCACCGAGGTGGCACCGCGAGTGCGCACCATCCTGCAGCAGTCCCTCGGCACCACCCCACCGCACATCGACGGTGCCGCACATCTGCTGAACCTGCACCCGCGGACGTTGCAACGCCGATTGGCCGGGGAGGGAACGTCGTTCGCGGCGATCGTCGACGAGGTGCGCCGCACGGAGGCCCATCGGTACCTCACGACGACGTCGCTGCCGATGAGTCAGATCGCGGCCGCTGTGGGACTGTCCGAGCAGTCCGCCTTCACTCGTGCGTGCCGACGGTGGTGGAACGCGACGCCCACCACCGTCCGCCGCGGCGCTCTCTGACCCGACTCAACTGAAGTCGGTCGACGCCAGATCCTTCTCGTCGTCCACGATGGCCTTGACGATCCGGTCGGCGACAGCGTCCGGATCGAGACCGTCCGGCATGGTGGGCGCCGTGCCCGCGATCGCGCGCCCGGCCAGACCGGTCTCGGTGTGCGGCGGACGTACGTCCACGACCCGCAGCTTGCGCCGACGCGCTTCCGGTCGAGCCGCCTCGACGAACGCGCTGATCCCGGCCTTCGCCGCGCAGTACGCAGCCATCCCGCCGACGGGCTTCTCCGCGATCACCCCACTGATGCTGACGACGACGCCCCCGGACTCCACCTCGGTGAGTGCCGATCGCACCAGCCGCAGTGGCGCCAGCAGATCCACCAGCAGGAGATCGTCGACGGTGTCGTCGTCCACCTCGGCCGCGGGTCCGAACGCCACCACGCCCGAGGCGATCACGACGCCGTCGAGCGTTCCGGTGTGGCTCTTGGCCGCCGCGATCAGGTCGGCCGGGGCCGCGGGGTGGGTCAGGTCCGACGCCACGAGGTGCGCGCTGCCCAGGTCGACACCGGCCAGCGTCTGCTCCGAGCGGCCGGACGCGGTGACGGTGGCGCCGGCGTCGAGCAGGCGGCGAGTGATGCGCGATCCGAGAGCGCCGGAAGCGCCGGTCACCAGGAAGTGCTTGCCCGGGAGGTCCATGTCAGTTCTCCAATCCGGCGAGTGTGTCGACCACGGCTGCGGTGGCGGACCGGGTCCAGGTCACCGGGTCCTGTCCCTGCGGGCTCACGCACACGGTGTCGACTCCGAGCGCGGCGAACCCTTCCATCTCCCGGAGGAATCCGGCCTCGTCGGCCACCGGGTCGAGCGAGGTGATGATGGTCTTCTCGATCTCCGCGTAGTCGCGGTTCTCGCGCTCGCAGTGACCGCGCAGCACGTCGAGCTTGTGTGCCACGGTCTCCTGGTCGGGGGCGAAGAGGTTGCACAGCGAGGCGTACCGCGCGACGAACGCAAGTGTCTTCTTCTCCCCCGACCCGCCGACCATGATGGGCGGACCCGGACTCTGCAGCGGCCTCGGCTCGCAGAGCGTCTCGGCCAGCGAGTAGTGCGTGCCCTCGAAGGGTCCGTCGTCGTCGCTCCACATCTGTCTGCAGATGCGCAGCGTCTCCTCCAGACGCTCGAACCGCTCGGCCGTCGACGGGAACGGCACACCGAGGCCGCGGTGCTCGCGCTCGTACCAGGCCGCACCGATGCCGAGCATCGCTCGACCGCCGGAGAGCACGTCCAGGGTCGTGACCGTCTTCGCCAGGAGCCCCGGATGCCGATAGGTCACGCCCGTGACGAGCAGGCCCAGGCGGATGCTCTCGGTCCGGCCCGCGAGGAAGCCCAGCGAGGTGTAGCCCTCGAGCATGGGGTCCTGCGCGGTCGCCAGATTCTCCATCTGGAACCAGTGGTCCATGAGCGTGAACAGCGTGCACCCGCCGTCCTCCGCAGCGCGCGCGGAGTCGGAGAGCAGTCCCGCCGTGGCCGCGGAGCCACCCGGAAGGGTGAAGTAGGGATAGTGGACTGCCAACTGCACGATGGTTCTCCTCGATGGTCGGATCAGCACTCCGCCGACGCGGGGCACTCCCGGGGAACATTCGGAGCACCGGGCACCGTTGGTCCTCGTATGACTGGTTCGAGAACGACACGCACCGTGGTCGCCACGGCCTTCGGTGGACCCGACGTCCTGGCGATCCGCGACGAGGTGGTCGACGAACCGGGTCCCGGACAGGTCGTCGTGGACATTCGCGCCGCCGGCGTCAATCCGTTCGATCACAAGCTCTACAGCGGCGCATTCGGGACGGACGAGAGCACACTCCCGCTGCACCTCGGCAGCGAGGCGTCGGGCGTGGTGTCCGCGGTGGGGCGCGACGCCGTCGGACCGGCGGGTCCCGTCCGTGTCGGCGACGAGGTCATCGTTCTGGCAGACGGTGCCTACGCCGATCGCCTTCTCGTCGATGCCGACGCGGTGCTGCCGAAACCGCAGGCGCTCGGCTGGGAGGAAGCGGCCGGGTACTCCCTCACTGCGGCCACCGCCTACGACATGGCGGAGCTCGCGAGCGTAGAGGAGGGCGACTGCGTCCTGATCCACGGAGCATCCGGCGCCGTCGGCTCGCAGGCGGTCCAGCTCGCCCTGCACCGCGGAGCACAGGTGATCGGCACCGCGAATCCCCGCAACCTCGACGCGGTGCGCGCCCTCGGCGCCGTCGCAGTCGCGTACGGCGACGGTCTGCTCGACCGGGTACGCACCGCGGCGCCCGACGGCGTGGATGCCGCGCTGGACACGGCCGGCACCGACGAGGCGATCGACGTGTCCCTGGCGGTGGTGCAGGACCGGACGCGCATCGTGACCATCACTGCCTTCGGTCGGGCAGCCGACGAGGGTTTCCGGTCCGCGGGCGGCGGGAACAACGAGAGCGCCGCACGGCGCAAGGAGGCGCGTCTACCTCTGCTCGAGTTGGCCGGATCGGTGATCACCGTGACGGTGGCCGGGACGTTTCCCCTCGCGGAGGCGGCCACCGCCCACCGCGAACTGCAGACGCACCACCCGCGCGGCAAGTACGTCCTCGTCCCCTGACGACGGCCTCGCGGAGACGCGCGGGGGTGGGGAGACTACCGTTGAGCTCAGAACGCATAGACATCTAGGAGCGGATACATGAGCGTCGAGACGAACGAGAAGAAGCGCCACCGCGTCGTCGTCATCGGTTCCGGCTTTGGTGGCCTCTTCGGCACACAGGCCCTCAAGCGAGCCGATGTGGACGTCACGCTCATCGCGCGGACCACCCACCACCTGTTCCAGCCACTGCTCTACCAGGTGGCCACGGGCATCCTCTCGGTCGGCGAGATCGCCCCCGCGACCCGCGTCATCCTGCGCAAGCAGAAGAACGCCGAGGTTCTGATGGGTGACGTCGAGACCATCGACCTGACGAACAAGACCGTCACCTCGCGGCTGCTCGAGCGCGAGACCGTGACGCCGTTCGACAGCCTCATCGTGGCTGCGGGCGCACAGCAGTCCTACTTCGGCAACGACCACTTCGCCGAGTTCGCACCCGGCATGAAGACGATCGACGACGCCCTGGAACTGCGCGGACGCATCCTCGGCGCGTTCGAGCAGGCCGAGTTGTCCACCGATCCGGCCGAGCGCGAGCGCCTGATGACGTTCGTCGTGGTCGGCGCAGGCCCCACCGGCGTCGAGCTCGCGGGCCAGATCTCCGAGCTCGCGACGCGCACTCTCGACGGAGCCTTCCGCAACATCGACGCCAAGGACGCGAAGGTGGTGCTGCTCGACGCGGCGCCCGCCGTGCTCCCCCCGATGGGCAAGAAGCTGGGCGAGAAGGCCGCGAAGCGCCTCACCAAGCTCGGCGTCGACATCCAGCTCAACGCGATGGTCACCGGCGTCGACAACGACGGTCTCACCGTCAAGGACAAGGACGGCACCGAACGCCGCATCGAGGCGCAGTGCAAGGTCTGGTCCGCCGGCGTGCAGGCCAGCCCGCTGGGCAAGCAGCTCGCCGACCAGTCCGACGGCACCGAGGTCGACCGCGCGGGCCGTGTCGTGGTGGAGCCGGATCTGACCGTCAAGGGACACCCCAACGTGTTCGTGGTCGGCGACATGATGTCGGTCAAGGACGTCCCGGGTATGGCGCAGGGCGCGATCCAGGGCGCCAAGTACGCGGTGAAGCAGATCAAGGCCTCACTCGACGGACAGAACCCGTCCGAGCGCAAGCCGTTCTCGTACTTCGACAAGGGGTCGATGGCCACCGTGTCGCGATTCAGCGCCGTGTGCAAGGTCGGCAAGCTGGAGTTCGGCGGATTCATCGCCTGGGTCGCATGGCTCGGACTCCACCTCTTCTACCAGGTGGGATACCGGAACCGTCTGACGACGGTGATCTCCTGGTTCGTCACCTTCCTGGGCAAGGGTCGGGCGCAGATGGCGTCCACCGAACAGCAGGTGTTCGCGCGCCTCGCGATCGAGCAACTCCACACGCTCGAGCAGGAGAACCGCGTCGACGGCGTGGCGATCCCTACCCGCACGGTCGAGGCGACCTCGAAGGCGGCGGACCGCGAGTCCGGTGCCACGGCCGACGCAGCGGAACAGAGCAAGCAGCTCGACAGCACGGAGAAGCGGGCCGCCTCCGGTGCCTCACCCACACCGGCGGAGCGTCAGGGCGAGGAGCCCTCCGCGAACGACGGAGCGGCGGAGACCGCGGAGGCCAAGCGCGCAGGCTGATCTCCCCGCGCCGAGAGCGCAGCGACCGACCGGGTGACCGGGAGCCGATGGCCGAGCCAGGTGGACAGTGTTCCGCCTCCGGCCATCGGCATCGTCGTCTCCAGACCGGCCACGGCGTCTCCGGAGGGACTGTCCGCTAAGCACTCCGGCCAGGTCAACGTACTGATCGACGCGGTCGGCGCGAAGAGCGCGTCGTGCCCTGCGGCGCCCCTGCCCAGGTCGAGTCGGTGGCGGAGCACCGGACCGGCCACGCCGTCGACTCGAAAGAGACCCGACCACCGGCCGTCCAGTTCCCCGGTGCGGCCGATCTGGATTCGTTCGCGCACGGCGGCGCGTACCCGGTCGCCGAGATGCAGCGACACCGACGATCGGTGGTCCGCCGACCCGGCGACGATGGTGGGTTCCGGGTCCACGATCACCTCGGCACCGTCCTCGACGTCCACGGTCCACGACGCGTGTGACACGTCGGTCGAGCGCCCGGGCAACGCCACCGAGGCGGCGACACTGCACACGTGCAGCCGCGCCCCCGCCTCGACCACGATCCGGACGTCGATGGTGTCCCCACCCAGCGGGGTCGCGGCCGAGCCGACGAGGTGGACGCGGTCGACACCGGTCCGGCGCACGGCGAGCCCACCCACCGCCTCGATGCGCGGTGACCTGCTCCGCGACGCCACGACGAGCACCGTCGAGCGCAGGGCGCCGTGCGTCGTCACGTCAGGCGGCGACGGCAGCGAGCTGCTCGCGCACCCAGGTGAGCACCACCGTCGCGGCAGGATCCTCCGTGAGCGAGATCAGAGCGGTGGGACGACCCTCACGCACCCGCACCGCGTCGTTCTCCATGACCGTGAGGTCGGCACCCACCATGGGGGCGAGATCGGTCTTGTTGATCACGAGCAGATCCGAGAACGTCACGCCGGGACCGCCCTTGCGCGGCACCTTGTCACCGCCGGCGACGTCCACGACGAAGATCTGCACGTCGATCAGCCCGGACGAGAAGGTCGCGGTGAGGTTGTCGCCGCCCGACTCGACGAGGATCAGATCGAGTGGCGGATTGGCGTCGACCAGGTCGTCGATGGCGTCCAGGTTCGCCGTGATGTCGTCGCGGATCGCCGTGTGCGGGCAGCCGCCGGTCTGCACGGCCGTGATGCGCTCGTCCGGCAGAACTGCGTGACGGCGCAGGAAGTCGGCATCCTCCGTCGTGTAGATGTCGTTGGTCAGCACGGCCAGCGACAGTTCTTCGCGCAGCTGGCGGCACAGCGCCGCCACCAGTGCGGTCTTGCCGGATCCGACGGGACCGCCGATACCCACGCGCAGCGCTTCTCCGGGTGTGCGGACGCGCTTGGGCCGGTCCAGGGCGTGGGAGTGGGGCTCGCCGTCGATGAGATGCGGAGGCATGGGTGTTCTCTCTTTCTGTGGGGTGATCAGGAGACGAAGAGGGGGCGTTCGCGCCGGACGTGACGTTCGCCGAGGTGGTCCAGCAGCGGATCCGATTCGTCGGACAGAGCCGGGAGCGCGCGTGCGACCGAGGCCGCGATCCGGTCGCACTCGGCCGCGAGCGCCAAGGTGCACCCCGCCACGGCGCCCGGGTCCAACGCGAGAAGTCGCTGGGCGGCGATGGCGGCGCCCGTCATGGCCGTGTAGATCTGCACGGACGCCGTCTCGTACGGTCCCGCGCCGGTGACGGCACCGACGACTCCCGCCACGACGGGCAGGTGCGGGCGCCGTCCGACCGTCGTCCAGTCGTGGTCCGGCCACACCGTCTCGGCGAGGCGACGCAACCCCCTCCCCTGGGCGCGGGACGCGGCGCGAGCCGCAGGAGACGGCGTGCGGGCGTCGGTCTCGCGATCGGCGGTGTCCGCGGGCAGGACACCGGCTGCCACGGCGGCAGCGATCGACGCCGCCACGGCGCCGCTGATGCGCATACGCCGCAGCAGATACGCCTCGAGCGTCGGCAGGTCCCGGACGAGTCCCTCGGCGATCGCCTCCTCGACTCCCCCCGAGTGCACGTGCCCACCGATCGGGAGCCGTGAGTCGGCGAGGGTGAGCAACGTGGCGAGGCCGACACCGGAATGCGGAATCGTCATCAGAACAGGAAGTACCGCTGCGCCATCGGCAGCTCCGTCGCCGGCTGCTCGGTCCAGACGTCGCCGTCGATGCGGACGGTGAAGGTGTCCGGATCGACCTCGATGCGGGGAACCGCGTCGTTGTTCACCATCTGTGCCTTCCCGATGCCGCGGACGTTCCCGACCGGAACGAGTCGACGCGCGACGTCGAGGCGATCGGCCAGCCCGTCGTCGAGCGCCTGGGGCGCGACGAAGTGCACGGACGTGGCGGCCGCCGCCTTGGGTGCCGCTCCGAACATCGGTCGCGGCAGTTCCGGCTGCGGTGTCGGAATCGAGGCGTTGGCGTCGCCCATGGTGGCCCACGCGATCATGCCGCCCTTGATCACCAGATGCGGCCGGACACCGAAGAACGCCGGCTCCCACAGCACGAGGTCGGCCAACTTGCCGGGTTCGACGGATCCGACCTCGCCGTCGAGTCCGTGCGCCACGGCCGGGCAGATCGTGTACTTCGCGACGTACCGCATCGCGCGGTTGTTGTCCGCACGGTAGTCACCGGCGAGGAAGCCACGACGCTTCTTCATCACGTGTGCGGTCTGCCACGTCCGCATGACCACCTCACCGATGCGTCCCATTGCCTGCGAGTCGCTGCCGATCATCGAGATGGCACCCATGTCGTGCAACAGATCCTCGGCCGCGATGGTCGAGGGGCGGATGCGGCTCTCGGCGAACGCGAGGTCCTCGGGAATGGACGGGCTGAGGTGATGACAGACCATCAGCATGTCGAGATGCTCGTCGAGAGTGTTGACCGTGTGCGGCCGAGTCGGGTTGGTCGAACTGGGGAGCACGTGGGGCTGCGAGGCGACCGTGATGATGTCCGGCGCGTGCCCGCCGCCCGCACCCTCCGTGTGGTACGAGTGGATGCCGCGACCGGCGATCGCGCCGAGGGTGTCCTCGACGAAGCCCGCCTCGTTCAGCGTGTCCGAGTGGAGCGCCGCCTGCACACCGGCCTCGTCGCAGACCCGCAGGCACGCGTCGATGGCGGCCGGGGTCGAGCCCCAGTCCTCGTGCAGCTTGAATCCCGATGCGCCGGAACGTAACTGCTCCCACATCGCGTCGGGTGAGACGGTGTTGCCCTTGCCCAGCAGCGCCACGTTCAGCGGCCACCCGTCCATGGCCTCGAGCATCCGCGCCAGATGCCAGGCACCCGGGGTCACGGTCGTCGCCTTCGTGCCCTCGGCGGGGCCGGTGCCACCGGCGATGATGGTGGTGATGCCACCGCCGAGCGCCTCCTCCATGAGCTGGGGGGCGATGAGGTGCACGTGGCAGTCGATGGCGCCGGCGGTCAGGATCTTGCCGTTGCCGGCGATGATCTCGGTGGACGGCCCGATGACGAGACCGGGATGCACTCCCGGCATGGTGTCCGGGTTCCCGGCCTTGCCCAGCGCCACGATCCGTCCGTCACGCAGTCCGACGTCGGCCTTGATCACGCCCCAGTGGTCGAGCACCACGACACCGGTGATGACGGTGTCGGGCGCACCGTCGGCCCGCGTGGCCCGCGATTGTCCCATCGACTCGCGGATCACCTTGCCGCCGCCGAACACGGCCTCGTCGCCGGCGAGACCCGGCCCACCGCTGCGGTCCTCGGTGATCTCGATCAGCAGATCGGTGTCTGCCAGGCGGATCCGGTCACCCGTGGTGGGTCCGTACAGCTCCGCGTAGCGCGAACGATCGAGGTACGCCATCAGTGACCGTCCCGGGGTGTCGTGTCGTCCAGTGCGCCGGGCGGGGTGAGCGAGATGCCGTGAACCTCGCGGAGACCGCCGATGTCGACGAGCACGACCTCCTGAGCGATACCCGGTTCGAACCGCACCGCGGTGCCCGCCGGGATGTCGAGGCGCTTCCCGTGCGCGGCGACGCGATCGAACGTCAGCGCGACGTTGGCCTGCGGGAGATGGACGTGACTTCCCACCTGCACCGGCCGATCGCCGTCGTTCACGACGTCGAGAGTGAGCGACGCACGACCGGCGTTGAGCTCGATCGACCCGTCCTCGGTGATGATCTCTCCGGGAATCACGCGCACTCCTTCACGAGATCGGGTCATGAACGGTGATGAGCTTGGTGCCGTCCGGGAACGTGGCCTCCACCTGCACCTCGTGCAGCATCTCCGGGATGCCGTCCATCACGTCGGCGCGGGTCAGCACCTCACGGCCCGACGACATCAGTTCCGCCACGGACCGCCCGTCGCGTGCGCCCTCGAGCAGGTGGTCGGTGATCAGCGCGATCGCCTCCGGATGGTTCAACCGGAGTCCGCGCTGCTGCCGGCGACGCGCCAGTTCCGCGGCGTAGCTGAGCAGCAACCTCTCCTGCTCGTGCGGAGACAATCTCATGGGGGACACTTCCCTTCGCGGCGAACGACGGCGACAGGCAATGCTGGCACGACCTCGGCCGTCGCGCTCGCCGGACGCGCGTCAGGACGCGCCGATCCGCCCCGTGTCCTCGATGTTCTGCAGTCGGACCTGGCCGCGGGCGATGAGACGGTCCGCGGCATCGGTGATGGTGACGGTCCAGATCTGCTGGGTCCGCCCGCGGTGCACGGGCAGTGCCTCGGCGGAGAGCACGCCCTCGCGGGCGGCGCGGATGAAATCGGTGGTGTTGTTGACTCCGACGACGTGGCCGCGATCCCCCAACCACAGGGCGCCCGCCGTGCTCGCCAGCGACTCGACGACGGCGCAGTGCACGCCGCCGTGCACGATCCCGAACGGCTGCAAGAGCTCCGGGCGCACGGTCCACTCCGCGGTGACCCGATCGGGCCCCAGTTCGCGGAACTGCAGACCCAGCACCTTCCCGAAACCGCTGTCCAGCTGCTCTCGAAGTTCGTCCGACACCGACGGTGACACATCGTTCATGGCGTTCAGTGAATCACGTGGACGGACACGAAGCGGCGGGCCTCGCAGTGTGTCGCAAGGCCCGCCGGGGCACGGACGCCGACGTCGCTGCAGCCCTCAGGACGTCGGCACGATCCGAAGTTCGTGTGGCTCGGACTATACAGGATAGCCTTGCCTAAGTCACGCAGGTCGCCGTAACCGGACGCGCCACCCCGCGTCGACGAACGCATCGAGGAGCATCTGCCCCCTGCGCCAGCCGCCGTCACGAGACACGCCACCCAGCAACGGAACTCGTGCCGAGGCGCCGAGGACCGACTCGCCCACGATGCGGCTCATCTGCGTGGCGTCCAGAGGACCGAGCGCGGACAACCCTGCCGCGGCGACCTCGAGCGAGCGAGCAGCGCGATGCGCGGTCCAGGCCGCGAGCGCCTCGTCGCACGGCATGACCACCGTTCCCGCGGTCGCGCCCGAGCCGGACACCGAGCGCAGCGCCGTGTCCCGCACGCCCGCCCAGTCGATGCCCACGTCGCTGTCGAGATGGATCCAGAGATTCTCGGGGCCGGGGTCCCACACCCGTCCACATCCGACGAACGCCGCGGCCGACCGTCCCACGACCGCGTGCACGAGTGCGGCCGCCACCTGGTCCACCGCACGACGCGGGTCCGGATGGTCGAGCGACGACCGGCGCAGCAGGGCCTCGAAGCGGCCCGACTCGAGCCCGGTGGCGAACGACCACCAGCGACGCTTGCTCTGCTCGGCCATGTCCGCGACGGCGTACACGCGGGGGGCCTCCGGATCGAGGTGTCGCAGAGCGGTCATGGTGTGCCGGAAGGCGGTGGACACCGCGGCTCGACGATCGTGCGGTGAGACGACGGTGTCGATCGTGACTGTCATCGGATGGAACTCCTCGTCTGCAGGTGCCCGGACGGTGACACGCACCGACCGGTCGAGGCGACCGGTCGAGTCATAAGGTAAGCCTAACCAATACATCGAAGACAACCGGGTGTGGTTCGCATCACCGCGAGACCGCGCCGCCACACGACTGCTTAGGCTTGCGTAACCTTCCATGAGAGACACCACCACACCGATCGAGGAGGACCGCGTGACCGACACCGCGTCCGGACCTCTCGCATCTCACCCCGGCCCGAACGACCTCCCCGAGCCCGGCACCACGGTTCGTCCCGATCGCGACTACTCGATCGCCGACGCGGATCGGCGGGCGCCCGGCCGGGTGACCGTCGCGGCAGCCTCGGCGGTCGACGTCGGTGTCGTCCTGCTCCCCCTCGTGCTCGGCCTCGTCGTCGTCCGATCGCTCGCCGACGACAACGGCGGCGGCCAGGTCGACCGCGCGGTCTTCGGCGTCATCGCGGTGCTCGCGGCCGCGGGTGTGCTGGTGTGGAACCGGGGGTTCCGGGACGGTCGCGCCGGACAGAGCGTCGGAAAGTCCCTGTTCGCCCTCGTGCTGCGGGACGCCGAGACCGGTGACGCGGTGGGCGTCCGACCTGCTCTGACGCTGCGTCGGAAGCCCGGTGTCGAGACGGTCCGGCTCACCGTCGCGGTCGCGGAGGACTTCGAACCGGTCGCTCCGGACACCTCCTCGGCAGCGACCCGTCGACGCCGAACCTCCGGACTGATCATCCTCGTCGCCGCCATCGTGCTCGTCGCGCTCATGAGCGTGGCCGTCGGTGCGCGGCCGCTCACCTTCGCCGAGATCTTCCACGCGCTGTTCTCCGCCACCGGGACCGACACCGACGTGATCGTCCGGTCGCTACGCCTCCCCCGCACGATCCTCGGACTCGTCGTGGGCATCGCACTCGGCGTCGCCGGCGCCCTGATCCAGGGCCACACCCGCAATCCGCTCGCCGATGCCGGGTTGCTCGGCCTCAACGCCGGTGCCGCCTTCTTCGTCGTCATGGCGATCTACCTCTTCGGCATCACGTCCCCCGGTGGCTACCTCTGGTTCGCCTTCGCCGGCGCTGCCGCGGCCAGCATCGTCGTGTTCGGTACCGCGTCTCTGGGCGGGGCGCGGGCCAACCCGCTGTCTTTGGCCCTCGCGGGAGCCGCGATCGCGTTCTTCCTGCAGGCCATGACCAACGCGGTGGTGCTGCTCGATCAGACCACCCTCGACAGCTACCGGTTCTGGGTCGTCGGCTCCGTCTCGGGACGCGGGCCGGACATCTTCTGGACCGTGCTCCCGTTCATCGTCATCGGGCTGATCATCGCCGTCGCGGGCACGCCCGCCCTCAACACGATCAGCCTCGGTGACGACGTCGCCCGCTCACTGGGCACCAACATCACCCTCACGCGCGTCGTCGGCATCGTGGCCATCACACTTCTGACCGGCGCGGCGACCGCTGCGTGTGGGCCCGTGGCCTTCGTCGGACTGGTGGTGCCCCACATCGCGCGTGCCATCACCGGCCCGGACTATCGCTGGCTGCTCCCGTTCGCCGGCGCGCTGGGCGGTGTCCTGCTCGTGCTCGCCGACGTCATCGGTCGCGTCGTCGTGCGGCCCGGTGAACTGCAGGTCGGCATCGTGCTCGCGCTGATCGGCGCGCCGTTCTTCATCGCCCTGGTACGCCGTCGGACGTTGGTGTCGCTGTGACCGCCCACCCGACCGTCCGTTCCGCGGCGACCGCGCCGTCGGTGGCGGGTCGCCCGGCCTTCCGCATGGGACCGCTGTCGACAGTGCGTCGCCCCGCCAGGGTGCTCGTCACCCTCGCCCTCGCGATCGTGCTGTTCCTCGTGTTCTGTCTGAACGTCGGGCGCGGCGACTACCCGCTGTCGATCCCGGACGTCGTGAACGTGTTGGTGGGCGGCGGCTCGCGGATCGAGCGTTTCGTCGTCATGGACCTCCGCCTGCCGCGTGCCCTCACGGGCGCGCTCGTAGGAGCGGCGCTCGCTGTCTCCGGCGCGTTGATGCAGTCGATCACCCGCAACTCACTCGCGAGCCCGGACATTCTCGGCATCACGTCCGGCGCGAGCGTCGCCGCCATCTCGCTGATCGTCCTGAGCGGCACCAGTACGGCCGTGGGCCTGTTCGCCACGCTCGGCGTGACCCTCGCCGCTCTCGTCGGCGGGCTGCTCACCGCAGCGCTGGTGTACCTGTTGTCGTGGCGGGGCGGAGTGCAGGGCATGCGGCTGGTGCTCGTGGGCATCGCGATCAACGCCATGATGGTCGCGCTGATCGGCTGGATGTTGGTCAATGCCGACATCACCGACGTCACCCGCGCCCAGCTGTGGCTCACCGGGACGCTGTCCGGTGCCACGTGGTCGCAGGTGTGGCCCGTCACCGCCGCCGTGGTCGTTCTCGGAGCGGGCTCGGTGATCATGTCGTTCCGACTGTCCGCCATGCGGCTCGGGCCGGACACCGCCCGCTCGCTGGGCGTGGACGTGCAGCGGTCCCAGGCCGTCCTGCTCGTCATCTCGGTCGCGATGGCCGCCATCGCCACGAGCGTCGCCGGCCCGATCGGATTCGTGGCCCTCGCCGCGCCGCAGATCGCCCTGCGGCTGACCCGGTGCGCCGAGCCTCCGCTGATCGCCTCGGCCCTCACCGGCGCCGTCACCGTGGTGGGGTCCGACCTGGTGGCGCGCACGATTCTGCCGGTCGAGCTCCCCGTCGGCATCGTCACGTCCGTCCTCGGCGGACCCTTCCTCCTCTATCTGCTGGTCCGAGTCAACCGAAAGGCGACAGTATGAGCGTGCACGCGCATCCGGAGATCACCGGAGCCACACCTCCGCACCGTCTCGCCGCGGAGAACATCTCGGTCGGCTACGGCGACCGCATCATCATCGAGGGGCTCGACCTCGAGATCCACACCGGCGTCGTCACGACGGTCATCGGACCCAACGGCTGCGGCAAGTCGACTCTGCTGCGCGCCCTCGGCCGCCTGCTGTCCCCGCGCCAGGGCCAGGTGACGCTGGACGGCAAGGCGATCGGCCACATGAAGACCCGCGACGTCGCGCGCACTCTCGGGGTGCTCCCGCAGTCGCCGATCGCCCCGGAGGGGCTGACGGTGGCGGACCTGGTGGCACGAGGCCGCCATCCCCACCAGTCCTGGATCCGGCAGTGGTCCCGCGACGACGAGTCCGAGGTGGCGCGTGCGCTGAAGCTCACCGGTATCGAGGATCTCGCCGAACGTCCCGTCGACCAGCTCTCGGGAGGACAGCGCCAGCGTGCCTGGATCTCCATGGCACTGGCGCAGGGCACCGACGTCCTGCTCCTCGACGAGCCGACCACCTACCTCGATCTCGCGCACTCCATCGAGGTCCTCGACCTGGTGGACCGGATGCACGACGAGATGGGCCGGACCGTGGTGATGGTGCTGCACGACCTCAACCTGGCCGTCCGCTACAGCGACCGTCTCGTGGTCATGCACGAGGGAGCGATCGTCGCCAGCGGTACGCCGTCCGAGGTCATCTCCGAGAAGATGCTCTTCGACGTCTTCGGCCTGTCCGCGGCCGTCATCGACGACCCGGTCTCCGATCGTCCGCTGATCGTGCCCATCGGCACCCGCCACGTCCGGGCGGGCGCCGGCATCCGACCGGCCTGACGGTCAGCGGTCGATCATCGTCTTCACGAGCCGGACACTCTGACCGAAGGACACGTCCGGCAGGTAGGCCCGTCCGATGGCGTTGCCGATGCTCGGTAGCGCAGCCGGATCGGGGAACGTCATGTACATCGGCTCGTACACCGGCTGGAACTTCGACTTGAACGCCAGCAACGACCGGAAGCCGTAGACCGGTTCGAGCGTGCGGCCCACGACGTCGAGCAGACGCTCGAGCATCCCCGAGAGTGTCGACGTCTGCGCCGTGTCCTCGGTCGGATCGCCCACCTTGGCCAGCGGCGCTCCCGACAGACTGAGGAACTGCGCGCCCTCCTCCTGCAGGGACAGTGCGGCGGACGCGATGAGGAATTCCATCGCGGGCCGGAAGCCCTCGGACCGACGGCGCATGAAGTCCAGGGTCCAGCCCACGACGACGCCGTCGCGGTACACCGGCATCCACGAGGTGATGCCGTGCACGGTGCGCTGCTCGTCCACGGCGATGAGGCACCGGACCTGCGGATCGTCGACCTCGTCCAGGCCGCCGAGCGTGAAGCCCATCTCGGGCATGCCCTTGTCGGCGACCCATTCCTCGGAGATCGCGGTGATCTGGTCCGTGATCGCCAGCGGCGCCGTCGGGAACGAGATCCACTCGGCCTCGACACCCGCCTTCTTCGCCCGGTTCACCGCGGTGCGGACGTCCTGGAACTTCTTGCCCGTGAAGGCGAGATCCGCGAGCGGGAGCACGGTCTCCTCCCCCACCTGGATGCTCTCCCAACCCAGAGCGCCGGTGATCGCCGCGACGTCCGGCGTCACCGAGTAGAAGCAGGGCGACCATCCGTTCGCGGCGGCGTACTCGGAGAAGCCGACAATGGCCGCCTCCCGGTCCGCGGGCGGACCCACCGGATCGCCGGTGGTGAGGGCGATGCCCGCGATCACCCGGAATGCGACATAACTGTGACCGTCGGGCGAGAACCAGTACCGGTTGCCGCGCCACGTCGTCATCCAGGACAGGGCGCTGCCGCTGCTGCTCGTCAGCACCGCCCGGGCGCGTTCGGTGGCGTCGGTCTCCACGCCGTACGCCGGTCTCACGAACGATCCCGCGGTCGCGACGACCAGCACCGCCCAGAACACGATGCCCGTCCATTCGTAGAGCACGGTGGCGAGCCAGCTCGTCGGCAGGAAGGGCGGGTCGAACCACTGCAGCAGAACCGGGGGCACGAGCCGCTGCGGGAAGTCGCCGAGCAGCGTCAGCACTCCCGGGCTGCCGTCGAAGCCGGACCGGATCAGCGCGCCGACGGCGACGTAGAGAACGGCGAGAACCGCGCCGGCCCCGACCACGGTGGCCCACAGGCGCGTGTACGTACCGGAAGGCGCGGACACGTCGAAGTTCGTGCGCGTGACCACCAGCAGTGCCATGACCGCCAGGGGGACGACGAACGGGACGGCGGTGCGGTAGAGCGTCGGATCTGCGACGCCGTAGAACAGCGTGTCGCCGTTGTCCAGATCGGCGAAGCGGATCAGGTAGTTGGCGAGCGCCAGGGCCAGGAGCACGACCTGCGAGACCATCGCACCGATCCAGGCGAACCGACGCCCGCGGCGCAGTCCGTCGCTGAGGACCAGCAGATAGACCGAGGGCATGGCGCTGGCCAGCACCGGTCCCACTCCGCCGAGTCGGAGATCGAGCAGCCCGCGTCGGCAGTCGGTGGACCCCGGATCTGCACCACAGACCAGGTTCACCTCGTCGAGCGTCCACTCCTGGCTGCGGAACAGTTCGCGCAGCACGGCGAACGGGCCCACCGCATTGGGCGAGAAGGCAGCGATCATCGGGCCGATCGCGGACGCCGCGACGATGAGGGCCACCAGCACCCGACCCTCGCGGCGGGTACCGGCGAGATGGGTCGCGCGAGAGGATCGTCCGACGATCAACGGACCCGCCACTGCGCCGACCACGACCGAGCCCAGCGCGGTGATGTCGGCGAGATGGCCACCGAACAGGGCCATCACGACGGTCAGCGCCACGAGGCCCACCCGCACCCGCCGACGCCAGAGCGTTCCCATGTTCGCGCTGGCCACCATCAGCGTGCCGAGGATCCAGGCTGTGGGGCCCGAGGTGACGCCGAGATGAAGCTGGAAGCCCCACCCCTCGTCGAGCAACTGCCCGAGAGCGGCCAGCGCGAGACCCAGCAGCGAGCCGCCCACCTGGGTCACCAGGACGGCGACCGCGAAGCGCCGAGTACCCATCCGGTGCTCGATCGGCGCGGCCACGACGAGGAACAACGCGGTGGCGACGACGAAGGCGGCCACCCCCACGGCGAACAGCCCCGACGTGACGGGGGTCCAGAGCCGCAGGTTCTCGATCGGAACGATGCCCAGCGCGGTGTGGTGGTCGAGGAAGCTGCGATAGCTGCGCGTGGTGAGGGAGAGCACGACCAGCCCCACCCACATGACGGCCAGCAGTGCCAGGCTGACCGGAGCCCCCTTGGCGCCGTAGGCGATCGTGGACCACAACCGTGCGCCCTGGCGACGGGTTCGTCCCCACCACGCGGCGATGTCGGTCCGCGCACGGGCGACCGGACCCTGCGCGGGAGATCCTGCGACGGACGGATCGGTCACGACGTCAACCCCAGCCGGGTGCAGAGCCAGTCCAGCTCCAGCTTCAGGCCCGCAGACCACGTCTCGTAACTGTGTCCACCCGGGACCTCGGCATAACGCACGTCCATTCCGGCTTTCTGTGCGGCGGCGAGCAGCTGCTTCGCCGAGTTCTGGTAATCGGGATCACTGGCGCCGACGACGAAGGCGCCGGCGCTGGTGGGGTACTGGCGTGTGGCCATGAGGTTCATCGGGTTCACGGCCTCGAATGCGGCCTCGCTTCCGCCGAACGCCGCGTCCAGCGTGCGCTGCTTGTCCCCCAACGTCGGTTCGAGCTGCCCCGAGAGAACGAGGAAGGTCGGGTACAGCTGCGGGTAGTTGGTGGTCATCTGCATGGCGCAGGTACCGCCGTAGGAGAGCCCGCCGATCGCCCAGTGCGCCGGATCGGTGTCCACCTGCAGGGTCGCGTTCACCCACGCCGGCACGTCCTTCGCCAGATAGGACGCCACGTTGCCGAGCGGAGAGTCGACGCAGAGCGGATTGGCGATGGTGGACCCGGTCGCGTCCGCCACCACCACGACGGGTGCGAGACCTGCGTGATCGGCGGCGTAGGCGTCCATCGTCTGGACCAACCGGCCGCCGGTGAGCCAGTCGTCGGGCGCTCCGGGTTGGCCGGCGAGCAGCACGAGGACGGGCAGCAGCGGCCGGCGTGCGGTGAAGTACGCGGGCGGCAGGTAGACCTTCGCGTTCCGAGCGGAGAAACCCGACTCCGTGCCCGGGATCGGCGTGTCCAGGATGCGACCACCGGTCGGCATGTCGGCGGGGGCGGTCCACACGCTCGCGAGAGGTGTACCGGTGATCGGGTCGGCGGTGCGGCCGGTGACGTCGTCGACGTCCACCTCCTGCACGGACGAGATCCCCAGGGCGGTACCGACGGTGGGGTAGGCGTCGAAGACCAGGTTGACCTGCAGCGCGGACGTCGCGACCACGGCCACCGTCGCGATCACGGTCACCACGCGGGTCCACCACCGTGTCGCGGCCAGCATCCGCGGCACGAGGAGGAACAGACCCAGGACTCCGAGACCGACCCAGACGTAGACCGACGTCTCGACGGGATCGGGGAAGACCCGCCAGATCTTCTCGATGCCGAACCACGCCGCCACCGTGAGGACGGCCGCCACCGCGACGGCCACCGGGACGGCGCGGGTGAGGTGCCGCCGACGCCGCGCGAGCACGAGCCAGACGAGCCCGAGCACTCCGACGACCGTGACGACGATCGGGACCGGTCCACTGACCAACGACGTGTCGACGAATGCCACGGCGCAACAGTAGCCGCGCAGTAGTTCTCGACGCGTGTTTCCGCGCCGGTGGACGCGCGCCGACGTGCGACGACCCGCTGCTACACCGTGTAGTACGCATTTGCGTCGGAGTGGCCGTATCATCTGACGAATGGCAGGCCTGGGCGATCTCGAACGAGCAGTGATGGAACATTTGTGGTCGAGTTCGGAGCCGCAGACCGTCCGTCAGGTCCACGAGGCACTGGCGTCGAAGCGTGAGCTCGCGTACACGACGGTCATGACGGTCCTGCAGCGTCTGGCGAAGAAGAAGCTCGTCACCCAGCAGCGGGACGACCGCGCGCATCGGTACGCTCCGGTACATGGGCGCGAAGAGCTTGTCGCCAGCCTCATGGTCGACGCCCTCCAGCAGGCCGACCGCTCCGGCGGACGCGCTGCTGCCCTGGTCCACTTCGTGGGTCGGGTCGGCGCCGACGAGGCCGCCGCACTCCGGGAGGCCCTCGCGGCACTGGAGACGCAGGACGACGGTTCCTCCAACGCCTGACCTCTCGACCCTCGACGCTCCCTCCCACACGACGGTGAGGACATGAACGCACCGACAGCACTGGTCTTCGCGGTACTCGCGTTGATCCTGACGGGACCGGTTCCCGCGATGCTGTCCCGTGCGACATGGCCGCACCGGACACCGCGCGCCGCCCTGGTGCTGTGGCAGGCGATCGCACTCGCCGCGGTGCTCTCGGCCTTCAGTTCCGGTCTCGCGATCGCGAGCCAGCTGCTCGTCCCCGGACCGGACGGCCGGCCCACCACGGCGCCGACGGCCGAGATCGACGCCCTCGGCCTCCCGCTGTGGATCCTCTACGTGACGGTGCTCGCGATCACCCTCGTCATCGGTGCGCGGCTCGTCTGGGCCACGTCCCTGGTGGCGATCAAGACCCGACGGCGGCGTGCGCGACACCGCACGCTGGTCGACATCCTCGATCGCAGTGCGGGCGAGACCAGTGCCCACGGAACCGACGTGCGGGTCCTCGAGAGCCTCGACCCCATCGCCTACTGCCTGCCCGGACTGCGGCAACGCGTCGTGGTCAGCGAGGGCACGTTGTCCAACCTGGACGACGACGAGCTGGCCGCCATCCTGACCCACGAACGCTCCCACCTGCGCGCGCGGCACGATCTCGTTCTCGAGGCGTTCATGGCCGTCAACCAGGCGTTCCCGCACGTCGTGCGCAGCCGGTCCGCGCTGGGGTCGGTGCAGCTGCTGGTCGAGCTGCTCGCGGACGATTCCGCGGTGCGCGTCACGGGCCCTCGTCCCCTCGCCCGCGCTCTCGTGGCCTGCTCCGGATCGTCGGCGCCGCGGGGAGCTCTGGCCGCGGGTGGGCCGAGCACGCTGGTGCGGGTGCGCCGGTTGGCCACTCCCGGTTCCACCCCGGGTGTCGCCACTCTCGCCTATCTCGCGTCGGCGGCCATCCTCGTGGTGCCGACCATCTACGTCGCCGTGCCGTGGTTGACCGAGCTGACGCGCCTCGCACGACACGGTTCGTGACTACTGGCTCACACGAGTCGGCATCGGCACCACTCGTCGCGTAGTGTTACCCGTGGTTCATCAGAACCATCCGTTAGTCGATATGGCACAAATTTCGCCGTCGCTCCGATCCGTCCCCTCGTGGACGCCACGGAGTCGTACCGGTGACAAGACACCTCACATTGCGCCCGAGCTCCGCTTGCGCATCGATGACCAGGTGATGTGTGCCCTGGCTCGTCACGCTGCGCGGTGATTCATCGTTGCTGTGCACCGACGCGCCTGCAACCCCGAGAGGTACCACCGCGTTGACCAGCGCCACCCCCGTTTCTGTTTCTGCCACCAGCACTCCCGAGGCGTCCGAGACCACGTTCTCCGACCTCGGACTTCCCGCGGCCATCGTCGCGGCGCTCGCCAAGAACGGCATCACCGTTCCCTCGCCCATCCAGAAGATGGCCATCACCGACGCCCTCGCCGGCCGTAACGTTCTCGGCCGCGCACAGACCGGATCGGGCAAGACGCTCGCGTTCGGTCTGCCGATGCTCGCCCGCCTGGCGTCGACCGGTACCAAGCCCGCCGCGAAGCGTCCCCGCGCACTGGTGCTGGTCCCCACCCGCGAGCTCGCCTTCCAGGTCGTCGACTCGCTGCAGTCCTACGCCACCGTCCTCGGACTGAGCGTGCGTCCGGCCGTCGGCGGCACCCCGTTCGGTCGTCAGGCCGATCAGCTCCGCCGCGGTGTCGACGTTCTCGTCGCCACCCCCGGACGCCTCGGCGATCACCTGCGTCAGGGCACCTGCGTCCTCGAGGCAGTGGAGATCACCGCACTCGACGAGGCCGACCAGATGGCCGACATGGGCTTCCTGCCCGAGGTGCGCGACATCCTCGGACAGACCGCGAACGGTGGCCAGCGCATGCTGTTCTCCGCCACGCTGGATCGCGAGGTCCAGTCGTTGGTCCGCCAGTTCCTGGCCGACCACGTCCAGCACTCGACCGGTGACAGCAAGGCCGCCGTCGAGTCGATGGATCACTACATCCTCAATGTCGGCCGTGGACAGAAGGACATCGTCCTGTCCGAGATCGCCGCTCGCGAGGGTGGCCGGACCATCATGTTCGCCCGCACCAAGCTCGGCTGCGACGGCATCACCGATCGCCTTCGCGCCGTCGGCATCCACGCCGAGTCGCTGCACGGCGGCAAGGCTCAGAACCAGCGCACCCGCGTGCTCGACCGCTTCAAGAGCGGCCGCACCCCCGTGCTCGTCGCCACCGACGTCGCCGCACGCGGCATCCACGTCGACGGCATCGACCTGGTCGTGCACGTCGATCCGCCCGCGGATCACAAGGACTACATGCACCGCGCCGGCCGTACGGCACGTGCCGGTGCGGCGGGCACCGTCGTCGCCATCGCGCTGCCCAACCAGCGCCGCATCATCAGCCGGCTGACCGGCCAGGCCGGGGTGAAGGTCACCTCGGTGGACGTCTCCCCCGGTTCGGTGGAGCTCGGTTCCATCACCGGAGCCAAGGCTCCGTCCGGCGAGCCGGTGCGTGAGGCACCGCGTCGCGAGCGTCCCAGTGGCCCCTCGCGCTTCGGCGCCTCGGGATCCCCGCGCACCGGTGGCTACCGCGGCGGCGACTCCGGCGGATACCGGGGTCGCGACGAGAACCGCACCGGTGGGTACCGCGGCGGTGAGTCGAGCGGTGGCTACAAGGGCCGCGACGAGAACCGCACCGGCGGCTACCGCGGCGGCGAGTCCACCGGTGGCTACAAGGGCCGCGACGAGAACCGCACGGGCGCAACGGCTTCGCGCACCGGCGGGTTCCGCAGCCGTGCTGCGGGCACCGCGCGCGACTGACAGCTCTCCCGTCCTTGTCCGGCCCCGACTTTCGCGTCGGGGCCGGGCAGGGAAAGCTGGGGGAATGACTTCCTCGGATTCTTCACCTCTCGCCCAGATCGGTGTCACCGGCCTCGCTGTCATGGGGTCCAACCTGGCGCGGAACTTCGCCCGCCACGGACACGTGGTCGCGGTGCACAACCGGAGTTACTCCAAGACACAGACTCTGCTCGACGCGCACGGCAGTGACGGCACCTTCGTCGCGTCCGAGAGCATCGAGGACTTCGTGGCCAGCCTCGAGAAGCCACGCAAGGTCGTCATCATGGTCAAGGCCGGCGATCCCACGGACGCGGTCATCGAGGAACTCGCCGGCGTCATGGACGAGGGCGACATCATCATCGACGGCGGCAACGCCCTCTACACGGACACCATCCGCCGCGAGTCCTCGTTGAAGGACCGCGGCCTTCTCTTCGTCGGCGCCGGCATCTCCGGCGGCGAGGAGGGTGCACTCAACGGCCCCTCGATCATGCCCGGCGGCCCCGCGAAGTCGTACGAGTCGGTCGGGCCCCTGCTCGAGTCGATCTCGGCACACGTGGACGGCACCCCGTGCTGCACCCACATCGGCCCCGACGGGTCCGGGCACTTCGTGAAGATGGTGCACAACGGCATCGAGTACGCCGACATGCAGCTCATCGGTGAGGCCTACAACCTGCTGCGCGACGCGCTGGGCATGGATCCGGACGCGGTCGCCGACGTCTTCCGCCAGTGGAACGAGGGCGACCTCGAGAGCTACCTCGTCGAGATCACCGCGCAGGTGCTCGCCCACAAGGACGCGAAGACCGGGAAGCCGCTGGTCGACGTCATCGTCGACGCCGCCGAGCAGAAGGGCACCGGTCGCTGGACCGTCAAGTCCGCGCTGGATCTCGGAGTCCCCGTCACCGGCATCGCCGAGGCGGTGTTCGCCCGAGCACTCTCGGGCGCGCGCGGCCAGCGCGAGGCGTCCAAGGGTCTGGCGTCGGGAACGCTCTCGGCGAAGCCCGAGGACATCGAGACCTTCACCGAGGACATCCGTTCCGCGCTGTACGCCTCCAAGGTCGTCGCCTACTCGCAGGGCTTCGATCAGATCGCCGCCGGTTCGGCCGAGTACGACTGGAATCTGCACCCCGGCGATCTCGCCACCATCTGGCGCGGAGGATGCATCATCCGGGCCCGGTTCCTGAACCGCATCAAGGACGCCTACGACGAGAACCCGGAACTGCCCGCGCTGTTGCTGGCGCCGTACTTCCGTGACGCCGTCGAGAATGCCGTCGACAGCTGGCGTCGCGTCGTGTCCACCGCGACACTCCTCGGAATCCCGGTGCCCGGCTTCGCCTCCGCCCTGTCGTACTACGACGGACTGCGCGCCGAACGTCTGCCCGCCGCGCTGACGCAGGGTCTGCGCGACTTCTTCGGAGCGCACACTTACGAGCGCATCGACGCCGACGGCAAGTTCCACACCCTGTGGAGCGAGGACCGGTCCGAGATCGAGGCCTGACCTCCGCCGTGAGTTCGTCCGTGCTCGCGGTCGGGCTCTCGCTCGTCGCGGCATTCCTCTTCGCCTGCGCCGCCGTCGCTCAGCAGACGGCGGCGTCGGCGGTCGCGGACGGGGACTCGTTGATCTCGGGTCTCGTGCGCAGCCCGCGGTGGTGGGCCGGGGTGGTCGGCGACCTGGGCGGATACCTGGTGCAGGTGGCGGCCTTGGCCGTCGGGTCGGTGTCCGTGGTGCAGCCGTTGCTCGTCAGCATGCTCCTGTTCGCGCTTCCCCTCGCCGCGAAGTACTCCGGTCTGCGGATGCGGCGCGCCACCTGGATCTCGGCCGTGGGTCTCACGGTCGCGTTGGTGGCGTTCGTCGCGGTCGGCGACCCCACCGAGGGCACCGCCGACGCGCCGCTGTCGGTGTGGGCACTGCCGTTGGCCGCCGTGGTGGCGGTGGCGCTGGTCGGCGCCGTCGCCGGTGTGCTCACGCGCGAGCCCGGTCGTGCGGCGCTGCTGCTCGGAGTCGGCGGTGGGCTGCTGTTCGGCGTTGCCGTCGCGTTCACCAAGTACGTCACCGACCTGGTGGAGTCCGATCTGCTCGGCGCCCTCACCGCGTGGCAGACGTACGCGCTGATCGCCGCGGGAGTCTCGGGCTTCTACCTGCAGCAGCGTGCGTTCCAGGCAGGTCCGCTCGCGGCGTCGCTGCCGGCGGTGACCGTGTGCGAGCCGCTGGCGGCGGTGTTCCTCGGCATCGTGGTGCTCGACGAACGGCTCCGCCTCGACGGACTGCGCGGCGTGGTCGTCGCCTCCGCGGTGATCGTCATGATCGTGACCACCGTGGTTCTCTCGCGGGAGCAGGGGCGTGCGGACGACGCCGTCCCGGTTGTCTGACCCACCCTCGACGTCGCCGCCGCAAGATATATCCGTCGGTCGCGTACGCTGGCGTCCCGTGCATTTCCTTCGCGACCAGCGCCCGCCCTACGACCTGACGTACGACGACGTGTTCCTCGTCCCGAACCACACGACGGTCACGTCCCGTTTCGACGTCGATCTGGCGAGTGTCGACGGCTCCGGGACCACCATTCCCATCGTCGTCGCCAACATGACCGCCGTGGCCGGCCGCCGGATGGCGGAGACGGTCGCGCGACGCGGCGGCATCGTCGTCATCCCGCAGGACCTGCCGACCGCGGCCGTCGCCGAGACGGTCTCCTTCGTCAAGAGCCGGAACCTGGTGGCGGACACCCCGGTCGTGTTGACGGCGGAGGACTCGGTCTCCGACGCTCTCGCCCTCATGCCGAAGCGTGCCCACGGCGTCGTCGTGGTCGTGGACGGTGACACGGCCGTGGGCATCGTCTCCGAGGCGGCGTGCACGGACGTCGATCGCTTCGCGCGCCTCTCGACGGTGATGGACAAGGACTTCGTGACGGCCTCCGTGGACACGAGTCCCCGCGAGATCTTCGAGCAGCTCGAGGCCCGGCACGAGAACCTCGCCGTACTGACCGGACCGGACGGCGCACTCGCGGGAGTGCTCACCCGCACCGGTGCGCTGCGCGCCGGCATCTACCGGCCCGCCACCGACGCCGACGGACGCCTGCGCATCGCCGCCGCCGTCGGCATCAATGGTGACGTGGGCGCGAAGGCCGCCGCCCTGGTCGAGGCCGGGGCCGACGTCCTGGTGCTCGACACCGCCCACGGCCACCAGCAGAAGATGCTCGATGCGCTGGCCGTCGTCGCGGCGCTCGATCTGGGCGTGCCCCTGGTCGCCGGCAACGTCGTGTCCGCAGCGGGTACCCGTGACCTGATCGAGGCCGGCGCGGACATCGTCAAGGTCGGTGTGGGCCCCGGCGCCATGTGCACCACCCGCATGATGACCGGCGTGGGCCGCCCGCAGTTCTCGGCCGTCGAGGAGTGCGCCGCCGCGGCGCGCGAGCTGGGCAAGCACGTGTGGGCCGACGGCGGGGTCCGACATCCCCGCGACGTCGCGCTCGCCGTCGCTGCGGGTGCCTCCAACGTCATGATCGGGTCCTGGTTCGCCGGCACCCACGAGTCGCCCGGAGATCTCCGCGTCGACGCCGCCGGGGTGGCCTACAAGGAGAGCTTCGGCATGGCGTCGAAGCGAGCCGTGGCCGCACGCACCGCGGCGGACAGCGCGTTCGACCAGGCGCGCAAGGGCCTGTTCGAGGAAGGCATCTCCAGCTCGCGGATGCGCCTCGATCCGGAGCGGCCCGGTGTCGAGGACCTCATCGACCACATCTGCGCGGGTGTGCGCAGCACCTGCACGTACGCCGGTGCGCGCTCGCTCGAGGAGCTGCATCGGGATGCCGTGCTCGGCATCCAGTCTGCGGCGGGCTTCGCCGAGGGGCGGCCGCTCCCGTCCGGCTGGTGATCTCGGCCGCACTCGTGCTCACGCCGCCGACTCGGTGATTCCGGGTCGGCGACGATACGATGTGTGCGATAGCGGCGCCCCCGAGCGGGTACTGCTGTGACACGCGCCGATTCTGCGGCGCAGGCGTCGCCTCCACGCGAACGCCACACGACAGGAAGGACACCGGTGCCCGAGGCACCCACGACGACGCCGACCCCCGGGTCCGGCACTCCGTCCCCGGACCGACCGTCCCGAGACCGCCCCTCCCCCGACGGGGAGTCGTCCGGCGGTCTCTCTCCGGAGGGCTCCTCTAGGTCGCCGGGCTCACCCGGCGCTTTCCCGACGACCACCTCGAGTCGCAGCGAGGTGTGTCCCTCGTGACCGTTCTCGTTCCGATCCTGTCCCTCGTGGGCTTCGTCGCGCTGACGGCGGGAACGGCGATCTTCGTCGCCGCGGAGTTCTCCCTCACCGCACTCGAACGCAGCACCGTCGACGCGGCGGCCCGCGACGGTGACATGCGTTCCCGCCAGGTCCAGCACGCGCACAGGACGCTGTCGTTCCAGCTCTCCGGTGCGCAGCTCGGCATCACCATCACCACACTGATCACCGGCTACATCGCCGAACCGGTGCTGGCGCGGTTCATCACCCCCGCCGCCACGGCACTCGGTGCGTCCGACTCGCTCGCCGGCGCCGTGTCACTGGTGCTGGCGCTCGTCATCGCCACGTCGGCGTCGATGGTGTTCGGCGAGCTGGTGCCCAAGAACATGGCCATCTCCAATCCGATGAAGGTGGCGCGGGCGACGGCCGGCCTGCAGGCAGGATTCTCCCTCGTCTTCCGCTGGGCCATCAACGGTCTCAACGGTTCCGCGAACTGGGTGGTCCGCCGCCTCGGCGTCGAGCCCGCGGAGGAACTGCGTTCGGCGCGCTCGCCCCAGGAACTCGGGTCGCTGGTGCGCTCCTCCGCGGAACACGGCTCCATCGACCAGCGCACCGCTCTCCTCGTCGACCGCTCGCTGCAGTTCGGCGAGCGCACGGCGGAGGAGTTGATGACCCCCCGCGTGAAGATCGAGACCCTCGCCGCGGACGACACGGTCGCCGACCTCATCGACACCGCGGCCCGCACCGGGTTCTCCCGGTTCCCCGTCGTCAACGGTGACCTCGACGACACCGTGGGCGTCGTCCACATCAAGCACGCGTTCACCGTGCCCGCCGAGCGCCGCGCCGGAACGACGGTCAGCTCCCTCGCGCAGCGTGTTCCCAACGTCCCCTCGAGCCTGGACGGCGACACCGTCATGGAACGGGTGCGCGCCGACGGCATGCAGGTCGCCATCGTGGTGGACGAGTACGGCGGCACCGCGGGCATCGTCACCATGGAGGACCTCATCGAGGAGATCGTCGGCGACGTCCGCGACGAGCACGACACCCGCGAGGTCGACGTCCAACGCGTCGCCGACGGGTGGCTCTGCTCCGGACTCCTGCGCATCGACGAGGTCACCGAGTTCACCGGGTACGCGGCACCCGAGGGCGAGTACGACACCCTCGGTGGCCTGGTGCTGACACAGTTCGAACGCATCCCCGACGCCGGCGACCAGGTCATCCTGCCGCCCCCGAGCGGAGACCTCGAGTCCGACGAGGGCGGCTGGGTCGCGCGCGTGGACGCGATGGACGGGCGCCGGATCGACCGGATCCTCGTACGCCCGGCCGCGGAGGACGAGATCACCCGGCTGCGCGCCGAGACCGTCCGCGAGCACGACCGGGAGGCCCTCGATGGGTGACCTTCTCGCCGTCGGCCTCGCGGTCGTCCTCCTGCTCCTCAACGCCTTCTTCGTCGGTGCCGAGTTCTCTCTGATCTCGGCACGCCGCGACCGCCTCGAGAGTCTGGTGGTGCAGGGCAAGAAACGGGCTCAGACGGTCATCGAGGCCGGTCAGAACCTGTCGATGATGCTCGCGGCCGCGCAGCTCGGCATCACCATCTGTTCGATCCTGCTCGGGCGCGTGGCGGAACCCGCCGTGGCCCACCTGATCGAGCGTCCGTTCGAGCTGCTCGGCGTACCCGACTCCCTGCTGCACCCCATCGGGTTCGCCCTCGCCCTGGGCATCGTGGTGATCCTGCACATCCTCATCGGCGAGATGGTGCCGAAGAACATCGCGATCGCCGGACCGGAAGCGACGGCGATGTTGCTGGTGCCCGTGCATCTGTGGTGGTTACGTGTCGCGAAGCCGCTGATCTCGTTCTACAACCTGTGCGCCAACGGCACACTGCGGTTGTTGCGCGTCGAGCCGAAGGACGAGCTGGACTCGTCGGTGTCGGCGGACCAGCTCTCCGACATGATCGGCGAGTCCCGCTCGGAGGGACTCATCGACGAGGAGGAGCACCGCCGGCTGACACAGGCTCTCGAGACGTCGGGTCGCACCGTGCGGGAGGTCCTCATCCCGCTGGACAAGGCCCGCACGGTGGTCTGCGGACCCAAGGGACCCACGCTGGGTGCGATCGAGGAGGCCGTCCGCGAGACCGGTTTCTCGCGGTACCCGGTCCGCGACGAGACCGACGGCATGATCGGGTATCTCCACATCAAGGACGTCCTCGATCTGATGGCGGACCCGCTGGCCGACTCGGAGACCATCATCCCGCGCTCGGACGTCCGCCTTCTGCCGATCATCGACGCACGCACCCCTCTCGACGAGGCGTTGGCCGGTCTCCGCCGCCGCCGCAGTCACCTCGGCGCCGTGGTGGAGACGGGCAGGGGCACCATCGGCATCGTCGCTCTCGAGGACCTCGTCGAGGAGTTCGTCGGCACGGTGCGTGACGGCACCCACCTCGTGGAGGACGTCGTCCCCGGGCCCGACGCGACGTGACGTCCGTCGTGTCGGACACCGATCTCGTCGTTCTCGGACCGGACGCGTGGCATCCTCGGCGGCACGCTCACGGCGAGCGGGTGGACGAGATGATCGGTGCCTATCTGGAGCGGCGCGTGGTCGGCGAGCCGCATCCGGTGCTCGACTTCCTCTTCACCTACTACAGCCTCAAGCCGGGCCATCTGCGCCGGTGGCACCCCGGTCACGGCTCGGTACTGACCGGGGCGGGCATCGAGGACTACCGCGGACGCTCCGGGTACGTGGACGTCGCCGTGGGCGGGCGACCCGGCGTGACGGTGTCGTCCGAGTTCCTCGACCGGCGGTCGTCCGCGATCGAGTTCGTGAGCACCCTGATCGGCCGGACGGCCACCCGCCCGGCGCAGCTGGGCTGCTTCGGTCTGCACGAGTGGGCGATGGTCTACCGCGGCGGGGACGAGGCTCTGCGTCACGACGTGCCGCTGCGCCTCGGTCACGACGGCACCGACGCGGTGGTGGAGTCGATGCCGTTGCGCTGCACCCACTACGACGCGTTCCGTTTCTTCACCCCGGACGCGGTCCCGCGGAACGCGCTCGAGCTGACGCCGGAGCACCGGCTCCTGACGGAACAGCCGGGCTGCCTGCACGCCTCGATGGATCTGTACAAGTGGGTGGCGAAGCTCGGACCGCTGCTGCCGTCCGAACTGCTGCTCGACTGCTTCGCGCTGTCGATGACGGCGCGCGAACTGGACATGCGGGCGAGCCCGTACGACCTCACGGCGTACGGCTACTCCCCCGTGCGTGTCGAGACCCCGACCGGGCGCGCCGAGTACGTGCGCGCCCAGTCGGCGATCGCGGAACGAGGAGCCGCTCTGCGAGTCGCGATCGGCGGCCTGCTCGCCGGTCTGCGCTGACGGTTCGGGTCAGACGCCCACGGCCGAGAGTTCGGCGAACTCCTCGTCGCTGAGCTCGATGCTCGCGGCGGCGACGTTGTCCTCGAGGTGGGACACCGACGACGTTCCGGGAATCGGCAGCATCACCGGGGATCGACGCAACAGCCACGCGAGGGAGAGCTGCGACGCGGAGACGCCGTGCCGCTGGGCCAGCTCCGTCAGCGGGCTGCCCTCGCCGGTGAGCTTTCCGGTGGCGAGCGGGAACCACGGGATGAAGCCGATGTTCTGCTCGGTCGACCAGTCGAGGAGCTCCTCGGAGGAGCGGTCCGTGAGGTTGAAGAGGTTCTGGACGGACACGATCGGAGCGATCCTCTGCGCCTGTGTCACCTCCTCGACGGACACCTGGCTGAGGCCGATGTGCCGGATCTTGCCCTCGTCCTGCAGCGCCTTCAGTTCGCCGACCTGATCCTCGAGCGCGACGTCCGGGTCGATCCGGTGCAGCTGGAACAGGTCGATGCGGTCCACACCGAGACGGCGCAGCGACAACTCCGCCTGCTGGCGGAGGTATGCGGGACGACCGACCGGGGTCCACTGCCCGGGGCCCTGCCGGGTGAGCCCGGCCTTGGTCGCGATCACGATGTCGTCGGCGTAGGGACGCAGCGCCTCGGCGAGCAGGTCCTCGGCCACCTCGGGGCCGTAGCTGTCTGCGGTGTCGAAGAAAGTCACGCCCAACTCGACCGATCGCCGCAGCACGCGGATCGCCTCGTCGCGGTCACGCGGCGGCCCCCAGACGCCTTCTCCGGGCAGCTGCATGGTGCCGTAACCGAGCCGGGTGATCTCGAGGTCTCCACCGAGCAGGAAGGTGCCGCTCGCGTCGGCGGGGCGGGAAGTCGTCGATGTCGTCATGGCGAGTACGACGCCGTGGGGGTCGCAGGTATTCCTGCTCGTGATCGTCCCGCGCGCCACCACCGGTGGGCTCCGCACTACCACTGGGTAACATCGGGGCGATCCAGCGCGGCACGACGCCGCGACAGGCGAGAGTCAAGTGAGGGGCTGTGATGACGGAACGCGTCCAGGTCGGCGATCTGCAGGTGGCGGCAGTGCTGCACGAGTTCGTGGAGAAGCAGGCTCTGCCCGGCACGGGTGTGGATCAGGATGCGTTCTGGGCGGGTGTGCAGTCCCTCCTCGAGGATCTCGCGCCCCGTAACCGGGCGCTCCTCGAGGCCCGCGACGAGATCCAGGGCAAGCTCGACGCCTGGCACTCCGAGCACCCCGGAGCCGGCTACGACCGCGCGCAGTACAAGGCGTTCCTGGAGGAGATCGGGTACCTGCAGGACGAGCCTGCCGCCTTCGCGATCACGACCGAGGGCGTCGACACCGAGATCACCACGACGGCCGGCCCGCAGCTGGTCGTCCCCGTCCTCAACGCACGCTTCGCCATCAACGCTTCCAACGCCCGGTGGGGCTCGCTGTACGACGCGCTCTACGGCACCGACGCCATCCCCGAGGACGGCGGCGCGGAGAAGGGCACCAGCTACAACAAGGTACGTGGCGACAAGGTCATCGCGTGGGCTCGCACGTTCCTCGACGACGCGGTGCCGCTGACGTCCGGCTCGCACGCGGACGCCACGTCGTACGTCGTCGACGGGTCCGCCCTGGCGGTCACCCTGTCCTCCGGCGACACCGTCGGTCTCGCGTCACCGGACTCGCTGCTCGGCTACACGGGTGAGCCGTCCGCACCGACCGGCATCCTGTTCGTCCACAACGGCTTGCACTTCGAACTGCAGATCGACGCCGAGAGTCCCATCGGCAGCACCGATGCCGCGGGCGTGAAGGACGTGCTGCTCGAGTCCGCGGTCACCGCGATCATGGACTTCGAGGACTCCGTCGCCGCCGTGGACGCCGACGACAAGGTGCTCGGCTACCACAACTGGCTCGGTCTGATGCGCGGCGATCTCGCCGAGGAGGTGTCGAAGAACGGGAAGACCTTCACCCGCACCATGAATCCGGATCGCGTCTACACCTCTCTGGACGGCTCCGAACTCGTGCTGCACGGCCGGTCGCTTCTGTTCGTCCGCAACGTCGGGCACCTGATGACCACCGATGCGATCCTCGACAAGGACGGCAACGAGATCCCCGAGGGCATCCTCGATGCCGTCATGACGTCCCTGACGGGCAAGCACAGCCTGCGAGACGACGTCGCGCTGAGCAACAGCCGCACCGGCTCGCTCTACATCGTGAAGCCCAAGATGCACGGTCCCGACGAGGTCGCCTTCACGAACGAGCTGTTCGCGCGGGTCGAGGACGTCGTGGGCCTCCCCCGCAACACCCTCAAGGTCGGCATCATGGACGAGGAGCGTCGCACGACGGTCAACCTCGCGGCCTGCATCCTCGCGGCGAAGGAACGCGTCGTGTTCATCAACACCGGCTTCCTCGACCGGACCGGCGACGAGATCCACACCTCCATGGAGGCCGGAGCCGTCGTGCGCAAGGCCGAGATGAAGAAGCAGAAGTGGATCGCCGCCTACGAGGACTGGAACGTCGACACCGGTCTCGCGGCGGGCCTCGAGGGCAAGGCGCAGATCGGCAAGGGAATGTGGGCGATGCCCGATCTCATGCACGACATGCTCGAGCAGAAGATCGGTCACCCGCGCGCGGGTGCGAACACCGCGTGGGTCCCGTCGCCCACCGCGGCCACGCTGCACGCCACCCATTACCACCAGGTCGACGTCTTCGCCCGCCAGGAGGAGATCGCGAAGGCTCGCCGCGCCACAGTCGACGACATCCTCGAGATCCCACTGGCCGCCGACACCTCCTGGAGCGACGAGGACAGGCAGCGTGAGCTCGACAACAACTGCCAGTCGATCCTGGGATACGTCGTCCGGTGGATCGACCACGGCGTCGGCTGCTCGAAAGTTCCGGACATCGAGGACGTCGCGCTCATGGAGGACCGTGCGACGCTGCGCATCTCGAGCCAGCTGCTGGCCAACTGGGTCCGTCACGGCGTCGTGACCGAGCAGGACGTCGTCGCCTCGCTGGCACGCATGGCGCCGGTGGTCGATCGGCAGAACGCCGACGACCCGACCTACCGACCGCTCGCCGAGAACTCGGATTCCAACATCGCCTTCAACGCCGCCAAGGACCTCATCCTCGAGGGAACCCGGCAGCCGAACGGGTACACGGAGCCGATCCTCCACGCGCGCCGTCGCGAGTACAAGGCAGCGAACCAGGCATCCTGACAGGGAGGCCGGGAGCAGCACGAGAGAGGACGGGTCCCGAGGGTGGGAGAGCATCGTCGCACCGCGTCCACGTCGGGTGGTCGTCGCGGTGTGAGCCGCGGACCCGTCGTGGTCGTCGTCGTTCTCGTGCTGCTCGTCGCGGCCGTCCTGGGCTGGTTCGCCCTGCGCGATCGCATCACCGACGAGGGTGAGCAGGCCGCGAAGGCCTGTGTGGAGGGTGACGCCGTGCTGGCCGTCACGGCCGATCCCGACATCGCCGACGCCGTGCGTACGGTCGCCGCGGCGTGGGACGCCACGGCGCCGGTGGTGCGCGATCACTGCGTCACCACGACGGTGACCGAGACGGCGTCGGACGTCGCGGCAGCGGCCCTCGCGGCCGATCCGTCCGACGCGGCGGCCGGTCCTCGTCCGTCGCTGTGGATTCCGGCGACTTCGGCGGATGCGGCGCCGCTGATCGACGCGCGGCGGGTCGACAGCACCCCCCGGTCTCTCGCCACCAGTCCCGTCGTCCTCGGCGTCGCGCCGACGCTCGCCGACACCCTGGGAGCGGCGGCCGTGGGGTGGGCCGACCTGCCTCGTCTCGCCGCCACCCCCGAGTCGCTCGACGCCATCGGCGCCGTGGGCTGGGGATCCCTGCGACCGGCACTGCCGGCGGGGTCGACCACCACCGCGGCTCTGGTGTCGGTGGCTGCGGCGGTCGTCGATCCCACCGCCTCCACCGCGTCGCTGACCGCCGATCAGGCTGCGTCCGCGCCCGTCGTGTCGGCGGTCTCCGCGCTCTCCCGCGCGGCGACGGACGCGACTCCCACACCGCCCGCCGATGCTGCGGCCGCTCTCGATGCGATGGTGCAGGGCGACGACCCCGCGGCCGCCCCGGTCCACGCCGTCCCGGTCACCGAACAGCAGTTGTACGGCCGGATCACGGAGGGCCAGCAGCTGGCCGCCTTCCGCCCGGCCGGTTCGACGCCGAGTGCCGACCATCCTGCAGTGGTGCTCTCGGACGGTGATGCGACCGGACGCGCGGCTGCGGCCGCGTTCGCGGAGTTCGCCCGCGGAGCCGATCAGCAGCAGGCGTTCCTGCGACAGGGATTCCGCGTTCCCACCGCCGACGGAACTACCGAGGCGACACCTCCGTCGGTGGCGGGACTGACGTTCCCGGCGATCGGTCAGCCCGCCGCGTCGCCCGAGCCGGCGGCGCGCACGGCGGTGCTCGACACCCTCGCGTCACCCACCCGCCCGTCGAGCACCACCGTCCTGCTCGACGTGTCGGGATCGATGGAGTCGATCGACGGGTCCGCCACGCGCCTGACCAACGTGACGTCCGCCCTGCGTCAGGTGATCGGCGCGGTTCCCGACACCAGCCGGATCGGCCTGTGGACGTACAGCCGGGCACTGGACGGATCACGGCCGTACCGGGCGGAGGTTCCGCTCACGGAGGCGAACTCCGAGTCCCGCGCCGCACTGGACAGCTCTCTCGCCGGTCTGTCTCCCGCCACCGCCACCTCGACCTACGCCTCCGTGCAGGCGGCCTACGAATCGGCGGTGCAGAACTGGTCGGGCGACGGGACCAACTCGGTTCTTCTCGTCACCGACGGCCCGAACGACGACACCTCGATCTCCGCCGCGTCCTTCCTCCAGTCGATCGCGGCCGCGTCGGACCCTGCACGTCCGGTCCGCATCGACGTGGTGTCTCTGACCCAGAACTCGGACATCGCGACGCTGCGCAGCCTCACGGGCCAGACCGGAGGCGACCTCGTCGAGGTGTCCTCCTCCGACCCCACACTCACCGCCACGCTCGACCGATTGTCCTCCGACCGGTGACGATCTCCACCGAATGCCGAAGGGCTTCCCCGTGATTCGCATGCTGACGTTCGCCGTGCTCCTGGCGATCGTGACGTTCGTCCTGCACCGCCGTCTGGTGGTGGCCACCGGACTCACCGGCGCCGCACGCGTCGCCGCAGATGCCGTTCTCGTGGCGCTCTGGGCCGCCGCGGTGGTCGGGATCGGCAGCGGTGAGGTACTGGATCCCTCGTGGGCCCGCTACGTCGCGTACCCGGGTCTGACCTGGCTCGCCGCACTCCTGTACCTCTGCCTCGGTTCCCTGCTGATCGCCGTGGGCGCCCTGGTGGTGCGGATCGGAGCGCGTGTCGCCCACCGCGACGGGGTGTCCGCACGGCGCACCTTCGTGCGTCCCGCCACCGCCGTTCTCGTCCTCGGCACCGTGGTGGCCGTCGCGTACGGAGTCGTCGCGGCCGCCACCCCGAAGGTGACCCGGACGACAGTCGAACTCGCAGCACTGCCCGCGTCGTTCGACGGTGTGCGGGTGGGACTCGTGTCCGACCTGCACGTCGGCCCGGCGCGCGGCGAGGCGTTCGTGCAGGGGGTCGTCGACACCCTCATGGCCGAGAAGCCGGATCTCGTCATCATCGCCGGGGACCTCGTCGACGGAACCGTCGACCTCGTGGGCCCGGCACTGGCTCCGCTGAGCGCACTGTCGGCGCCGCTGGGTGTCGTGGTCACCAGCGGCAACCACGAGTTCTACGCGGGCGACGGCGGCGCGTGGCTCGACCTGTACGACTCGCTGGGACTGCGGGTCCTGCGCAACGAGACGGTCCCGCTCACCCGCGGCGTCGACACGATCGACCTGGTCGGCATCGAGGACCTCACGGCGCCGGAACCGTACGAGCCGGATCTGGCGGCAGCCCTCGAGGGCACCGACCCGGCCCGTTTCCAGCTGCTCTCGGCGCACCAGCCCAAGCAGGCGACGCAGGCGTCCGATCTCGGTGTGGACATGCAGGTCTCCGGCCACACTCACGGCGGACAGATCTGGCCGATCGTGTATCTCGTACCGCTGCAACAGCCCTCGGTCCAGGGCCTCGACACCATCGGCGACACCACGCTGTACACCACCCGCGGCGCCGGCGCCTGGGGTCCCCCGGTACGCATCGGCGCGCCGCCCGAGATCTCTCTGCTGGAGCTCCGGACGGCGCGCTGATCACATCGCGTCAGTGGGTCAGGCGAAGGCCTCGATCGGCGGGCAGGAGCACACGAGGTTGCGATCGCCGTGTGCGCCGTCGATCCGCCGCACCGCCGGCCACACCTTGGCGCGCGAGGTGCCGGCCGGGTAGACGGCCTCCTCGCGCGAGTACGGGTGCGTCCAGTCCGTGACGAGGCAGTGCGCCGTGTGCGGCGCGCCCCGGAGCGGGTTGTCGTCCACGGTCCACTCCCCCGACGCCACTCGTTCGATCTCCGCGCGGATGGCGATCATGGCGTCGACGAAGGCGTCGATCTCGTCGAGATTCTCGCTCTCGGTCGGCTCGATCATGAGGGTGCCCGACACCGGGAAGCTCATCGTCGGTGCGTGGAAACCGTAGTCCGCCAACCGCTTCGCGACATCGTCGACCGTCACCCCGGTGCGCTTGGTGATGGGCCGCAGATCGAGGATGCACTCGTGCGCGACCATCGAGCGATCGCCGGTGTAGAGCACCGGGAAGTACTCGTCGAGTCGGCGGGCGATGTAGTTCGCCGACGCGATCGCGGTGAGGGTCGCGCGCCGTAGACCGGCGGCACCCATCATGCGGATGTAGGCCCACGTGATCGGCAGGATGGACGCCGAACCGTACGGTGCGGCCGAGATCGCACCGGTCTCACCGAGACCCTCCACGAACGGGTGTCCGGGCAGGAACTGCGCGAGGTGGGAGCGGACGCCGATCGGACCGACGCCGGGGCCGCCGCCGCCGTGCGGGATGCAGAAGGTCTTGTGCAGGTTCAGGTGGCTGACGTCGCCGCCGAAGCGACCGGGGCGCGCCACGCCGACCAGAGCGTTGAGGTTCGCGCCGTCGACGTACACCTGGCCACCCGCGTCGTGCACCGCGGCGCAGATGTCGCCGATCTCGTGTTCGTAGACGCCGTGGGTCGAGGGGTAGGTGATCATGATGGCGGCCAGCGACTCGGCGTGCTCGGCCACCTTGGCGCGCAGGTCGTCGACGTCCACGTCACCGTTGGTGCGGCACGCCACCACCACGACCTTCATCCCGGCCATCACGGCGGACGCCGCGTTGGTGCCGTGGGCACTGGACGGGATGAGGCAGATGGTGCGTGCGTCGTCCCCGCGGCTGCGGTGATAGTTGCGGATCGCCAGCAGGCCTGCGTACTCGCCCTGGCTGCCCGCGTTCGGCTGCAGGGACACCGCGTCGTAGCCGGTGACCGCGACGAGCCACTCCTCGAGGTCGCTGATGATGCGCGCCATGCCGGGAGCATCGTCCGCGGGCGCGAAGGGGTGCAGGGCGTTGAAGCCCGGCCACGTGATGGGCTCCATCTCCGCGGTGGCGTTGAGCTTCATGGTGCACGAGCCCAACGGGATCATGCTGCGGTCGAGGGCGATGTCCTTGTCGGACAGCGCGCGGAGGTACCGGAGCATGGCGGTCTCGGTGCGGTACCGCGTGAACGCCGGGTGCGTCAGGAACTCCGACGTACGGGAGAGGGCGTCGGGAACGGCGATCGGCGCGGAGCCGGAGGCCGGCTCGACACCGAAGGCCTGCAGCACGGCCTCCACATGAGCGTCGATCGTGGCCTCGTCGCAGGAGATGCCGACGTGGTCGTCGTCGACGAAGCGGAGGTTGATCGCGGCGGTCGTCTTCGCGGCGGCGACCACCTCGGCCGCGCGGCCGGGTACGCGGGCGAGGACGGTGTCGAAGTAGTTCTCGTGCACCACGGTCACGCCACCGGCGCGCAGCGCGGCACCCAGCGAGGCCGCGTGGCCGGCGACGCGCCGCGCGATGGCGGTGAGCCCGTCGGCACCGTGGTAGCTCGCGTACATCGTGGCGACGACGGCGAGGAGCACCTGCGCGGTGCAGATGTTGGACGTCGCCTTCTCGCGGCGGATGTGCTGCTCACGTGTCTGCAGAGCCAGGCGGTAGGCGGGCGATCCGTCGGCGTCGACGGAGACGCCGACGAGTCGGCCCGGCAACTGACGAGCGTGGGAGGTGCGCACGGCCAGGTATCCCGCGTGGGGTCCACCGAAGCCCATCGGGACGCCGAACCGCTGCGACGTGCCGAAGCACGCGTCGGCCCCCTGCTCGCCGGGCGAGGTGACGAGAGTGGCGGCGAGGAGGTCCGCGCCGACGGCCACGAGGGCGCCCCGATCGTGCGCCTCGGCGATCACCGACGTGAGGTCGACGATGCGGCCCGATGCTCCCGGCGTCTGCGACACGACACCGAAGAACTCGCCCTCGGGCAGGCCCGCCGCGAGGTCGGCGTCGACGAGCTCGATGCCGAGCGGCTCCGCGCGCGTCGCGATGACGGCGCGGGTCTGCGGGAACAGGTCGGTGTCGAGGACCAGGCGGGCCGACTTCGACTTGCCGGCTCGGCGCAGCAGCGTCATGGCCTCCGCCGCGGCGGTGCCCTCGTCGAGCATCGAGGAGTTGGCGATGTCCATACCCGTCAGGTCGGACACCATGGTCTGGAAGTTGAGCAGTGCCTCGAGTCGGCCCTGGCTGATCTCGGGCTGGTACGGCGTGTACGCGGTGTACCAGGCCGGGTTCTCGAGGATGTTGCGCACCAGGACGGGCGGGGTGAGCGTGGCGCTGTAACCCTGGCCGATCATGGACGTCGCGACGGTGTTGCTCGCGGCCAGCGCGGCCAGTTCGGCGAGTGCCTCGTGCTCGGAGACCGGCGCGGGCAGAGCGTCCAGGCCGTCCGCGATGCCGTCGACGGCCGCGTCGAGGATGTCGGCGGGAACCGCGGCGGCAGCGAGATCGTCCAGGCTCGCCACACCGATGACGTCGAGGAGTCGCGCGGTCTGCTCCGCGTCGGGCCCGATGTGGCGGTCGACGAAGGTACGGAGTCCGGAGGTCGAGCGGGGTTCGGCGGTCACGTGATCTCCCGTGGTGGTGGCGAGGTGCACGCCCCACACGCAGGGAGGGACGCCCCTCTCCCTCTGTCGTGATGCCCGAGACCACCGGGCGCCTGAGAGATTCGGCCGCCGCGTACGGCGCCTTTCCCCGTGGGCGGGTGGACGATTCCACCACTTTCCAGAGGCGTCGGAGCCCGCACGGTCCCGGGTGCCTGAGAGATTGACGGAGAGGTGCTGCTCCTTCGGCGCTCGTCGGGCTCGGTCCTGTGACGGACCGCGTCCCGGCGAAGCTCTCCCGTGCGGCGTCGACGCTTACTCAGTATATGGGAGTGCGCGTCGGCGGGTCAGCCGGTCTTGCGGCTCGCGCGATTCTTGCGGCGGGAGGCGAGCTCGTCCTCGGGCGTCGGCTGGCTCTCGCCGCCGTCGGCACGCTCGGCGGGGAAGTCGGCGATGGCGCCGGTCAGTTCACGCATGGCTCCGCTGACCGCGATCCCGAAGACGCCCTGTCCGCCCTGCAGCAGGTCGACGACCTCTTCGGCGGACGTGCACTCGTAGACGGTGGTGCCGTCCGAGAACAGCGTGATGCGGGCCAGATCCGCCACGCCACGACGACGGAGGTGGTCGACGGCGACGCGGATGTTCTGGAGCGAGATGCCGGTGTCGAGCAGTCGCTTGACGATCTTGAGGACCAGGATGTCCTTGAAGGAGTACAGCCGCTGGCTGCCGGATCCTGCCGCGCCGCGGATGGACGGCACCACGAGGCCGGTGCGGGCCCAGTAGTCCAGCTGCCGATAGGTGATGCCGGCGATCTGGCACGCACTGGGGACGCGGTAGCCGACCAACTCGTCCGGAACCGAATCGTCGGGGAAGAGACCGGGTTGCACCTCGTCCACGTCGTTCGATGCCAGCAGGCTCATCTGCTCCGGCTCCTGCGGCTGATCTGCCACGTGTTTCTCTCCCTCTCGGATGGTCCGCCTGGAGTCCTCGTCCGCGGACCTGTGCGGTACGCGCGGTGAGAACGACGATGACATCCGTGACGCTCGGCGAGGTCGAGAATACGCCCTCACCGCGGTGAGCGGCACGTCCTTCATCGACCCGAACGCTATGGACCGCGGAGCCGTGAGGCAACGCGCCACGCGGTAAGCCTCAACCTCAACTCAAGGGTGAGACTCGATCGTTATCTAACCGTCGGTCGCCTTGAAGTCGTCCGGCGAGATGGTGTCCAGGAATTCCTTGAACTTCTCCACCTCGTCCTCGCGCTCGTCGGGCATGACCAGACCGGCTTCGGCCAGAACGGGCTCCTCCGCGAAGATCGGTACGCCGGCTCGCAGGGCGATGGCGACCGAGTCCGACGGGCGTGCCGAGACACGCACGTCCTGGTCGAAGACCAGGTCGGCGTAGAAGGTGCCCTCCTGGAGATCGACGATGCGAACTTCCTTCAGGGATCGCCCGAGGGCCGTGACGATGTCACCGATGAGATCGTGGGTCAGCGGACGCGGCGGTTGCACGCCCTGCTGCTCCAGTGCGATCGCCGTGGCTTCCGTCTGGCCGATCCAGATCGGCAGGTACCGTTCGCCGTCCGACTCCCGCAACAGCAGAACAGGTTGATTCTGTGGCTGCTCCACCCGGATACCGATCACGCGCATCTCGCCCATCGCGCCGCCTCCCAGCTGCTGTGACTCGTCGCCCGCGCACTCGACGGGGCGGACGTGCTCTCCAGTGTATTGACCCGCGGCGCCGACGACCGGCCGTGCGAGCGGCCGACGCACGCCCTCGGGACTACTTGTCCAGTATCCCGTGCACCGCGGACTTGACCAACGACGTGTGCAGCGACAGCGACAACGCGGCCAGCTCCCGGACGAGCTCCTCGGCGCGGTCTCGCGCGCCCGCGTCACGGCCCAGCGCCACCGGCCCGGCGACCTGAGCCAGCAGGTTCGCCTCGCGGTCCGCGGCGAGCTTGAACGCGCGCAGATGCCGCACCTCGAGTCCGTACTGCGCCATGGCCCACGCGGTGCGCACGAGCACCACGGCTTCCTCGTCGTAGAAGCCGGCCGGACCCGCCGAGACGAGGCCGCTCTTCTGCAGTTCGAGCAGGAACGGCTCGTCCACGCCCGCACGCTCGAGCAGGTCGGCACGACTCATCCGGACGCGCCGCTCCCCGAGAAACTCGGTGGGCGAGACACTTCCGGGTGCCAGAGCCAGCACACGTGGCCCCTTGGGCGCCGCGGCGACACCGTCGGGACCCACGGAACGGATGCCGTTGTCCAGCGCGTCCAGCTGCTCCTTGATGACCTTCAGCGGAAGGTAGTGATCACGCTGCGCCGTGAGGACGTAGCGCAGGCGCTCGCAGTCCTCGACGGAGAATCTCCGGTAACCCGACGCCGTTCGTTCCGGGGAGATCAGTCCCTCGGCCTCGAGAAAACGGATCTTCGAAATGGTGACGTCGGGGAAGTCCGGGCGCAGTCGATCGAGTACGGACCCGATCGACATGCCGCCACCGGACTGCTGCCCGACTGCCGTCATCAGCTACCTGCGCCGGCAGACGTCTCGCCGAGCTGACCGCCTGCGGACTGGCCCTTCGGACCGGTCAGGAACACGAGGCGGAACTTGCCGATCTGCACCTCGTCGCCGTTCGCCAGAACGGCGGAGTCCACGGGCTCACGGTTGACGTAGGTGCCGTTGAGGCTGCCGACGTCGACGACCTGGAAGTCCTCGTCGTCCTGACGGAACTCCGCGTGGCGACGGCTCACGGTCACGTCGTCGAGGAAGATGTCGCTGTCCGGGTGGCGTCCCGCGGACGTCGTGGGCTGGTCCAGCAGGAAGCGCGAGCCCGCGTTGGGGCCCCGCTTGACGACGAGCAGGGCGGAACCGACGGGCAGACCCTCGACCCCGGAGACCGGTGCGTCGGAGGAGCCCTGGGGCGCCGCTGCGGAATCGATCTCGTTCAGGAAGTCCGCTCGGAAGACCGAGGTGGTCTCCGCGGGGGACTCTCCGTAGACGCCGTCGTTGCCGTTATCGCTCACGTTTCTCCTCCTCGATCTGATCGCCCCTCACCCACGAGGCGATTCAGCACATTCTCTTGTCACGCTTGTCTGACGGTTCCGCGGTTCCCCGACCGGGGTGCCGCCGAACCACGTGAGGACCTTACCGACCGTACCTTGCACACACCGTCGCCCGGGCGTGCTTGCCCGCCCGCCGGGCACGGCTGTTACGTGGTCGTGATCGACGCGTACCCCTCGGCGTCCATCATCGCCTCGAGGGCGTCGTCGAGATCGCTCTCGGAGTCGACGGACAGGTCCACGAGCCAGCCGGCGCCGTACGGATCGCTGTTCACCAGTTCGGGGTCGCCGTCCAGTTCACCGTTCACCGCAACCACTTTGGCCGACAGCGGGGCGTAGATGTCGGAGACGCTCTTGGTGGACTCCACCTCGCCGAGCGACTCACCGGCCGACACCGCATCGTCCTCGGTGGGCAGCTGAACGAAGACGACGTCGCCGAGCTGCGACTGTGCGTAGTCGGTGACGCCCACGCGCACGGTGGTGGGGCCGGTCCGCTGGACCCATTCGTGCTCGGCCGTGTACCGCAACTCGGTGGGGATATCGGTCTGGCTCACGTGAACCGGGTCCTTTCGCAGGCGTTGTCGCGGTGCGGACGAGGAGAACCGCACTCGCGCTGAGCGTATTGGCGAGCTTTCCGCATCCGCAAGGCGGGCGCTCCCCGGCTCATCGTGCGGCGAGCGGGAGGCGTCGGACCGGACCGAGCGCCAGGCCGAGGTACAGCGCACCCGTGTAGAGGTACAGCGCGGTCCCCCACACCAGCAGGGCCTGCGCGGGAACCGCGATCACGTCGGCGCCGACCCAGTCCACCCGCGCGGCGAGGAGGAACGGCAGGGCGCTCATCAGGACGAACGTCGCGGCCTTGCCGAGGTAGATCACCTCGGGCGGAGCGAGTCCCCGCCGCCGGTAGAGCAGCAGGGTGAGTGCGAGGATGCCGTCCCGCGCGATCAGGACCACGGCCACCCACCACGGGAGGATGCCCGCGAGGGCGAACCCCACGAGTGTGGTGACGACGTACAGGCGATCGACGAACGGGTCGAGCAGAGCACCCAGGGCCGACGACTGGTCGAGCAGCCGGGCGAGCTTGCCGTCCAACCAGTCCGTGGCCCCGCTGAGCAGGAGCAGCAGCAGCGCCCAGCCGTACGCCTGCTCCCCCAGCAACAACCACAGGAACACCGGCACCCCGAGCAGACGAACGACACTCAGAGCATTGGGCACCGTCAGGATGCGATCGCCGACGACACCGGCGACCACGTCGCGAGGGCTGTCGGACGCCGGATCGGTCATCCCCCGAGCTTTCCACACGGGCGCGCCGTCCGGACCCGACGAGCCGCTACCGCCAGGCGAAGACCGGCTGCTCGTAGTCGTGCACGCGGGTGTGCCGCCCACCGAGCACCACCTCGCGGAACTGGTGCACCACCGCGCCCGTGGGCGCGTGCACCAGGCTCGAGCGAAAAGGCCACTGCACCACCGGTCGCGGCGACTCGGCGATCGACACGAACCGGGCGTCGACGTCGATCTCGTCCGCGGTGACGCGGTACAGGAACTCCACCTCGTCCGGATTGGGCACCGCGTCCCCGGTCCAGTCCGCGATCCACACCACGAACGGACGGATGACGTAGCCGGAGCGGGTCCGATAGTCGTCGAGCGTCCCGAGCACGGAGTCCGGGCCGACTCGGATGCCGACCTCCTCGTCGAGTTCGCGCAGGGCGGCATCGACCGGTGTCTCGCCGTCGTCGACACGCCCGCCAGGCAACGCGAACTGGCCCGGATGCGCGCGCATCCGGGAGGGCCGCTTCGTCAGCAGCACGTGCCGATCGCCGGGCTCCCCGCCGACGGCCACCACGACCGAGGCGCGTCGTTCGTCACCGCCCTCGATGAGCCGACTCTCGAAACCGTCCAGCGTCCGCACGATCTCTGCACGTTCGAGGCGCGTGTCCATCAGGCGACAGTAGCCAGGCTCACCGGGCCGGTGCGCGCAGCGCGCGCACGGCCGGCGCCGCCGAGTACGGCAGGATGCGCGAGCGATCCGCCGGAAGGGCCAGCTCCACGACAGCGGACTCGTCGATCCGGTACGGCTGCGCGAGCACCACACCGGCGAAGGCCTTGCGCAGCCGTGACATCTCGGCCCGGACCGTGATGGCACGGCCGTTGTCGCCGAACAGTTCCGTCGCAAGTTCTGCCGCGGTGCGCCCGTCTCTCCTCGCGGCGAGCAGGAAGAGGATCTCCGCGTGCCGAGGTGTCGGCTCGTGGGACCAGGTTCCGAAGGGACTCGACACCTCGACCACGGTGCGCGAGGGGTCGGACACGTCGATGCGGATGTTCGTCGGCGTCGACTCCCCGTCGACCACTCCGTCGCGTTGCGAGGACGCCGGTCGCACCATCCAGCCACCGGGCAGCGGCTCCAGATCGCACACGCCGAGCGTCGGTACCCACAGTCGGCCCGGCGCCACCTCGTCGGGGAGCAGCACCCGATTGCGCACCGGGACCGACGCCACCGCCGCGACCCACCCGTGCCCGTCGACGGCCAGCGCGGGCGTCTCCGACCGAGCCAGCATCGGCGCCGCCACCGAGCGCAGGTTGTCGAGCGTGCGTCGATGCTGTTCACGCAGTTGAGCTTCGGCGAGTCGAGACACGGCATCGATCAGCGCCAGCGTGGTCGGGTGCACCGAACTCGCGGGTCCGCTGACGTCGACGAGGCCCAGCACCCGGCCGGTACGCGGATCCTTGATGGGACTGCTCGCGCAGGTCCACGCGTGGTGAGTGCGCACGAAGTGCTCGGCGGAGAAGATCTGCACCGCCGAGCGCGAGACCAGTGCCGTGCCGATGGCGTTGGTTCCCACACTGTCCTCGGCCCAGTCGGCCCCCTCGACGAAGCCGAGCCGATCGGCGCGGTCGAGCACCGAGGGTGCCCCGCTGCGCCACAGCACCCGCCCGAGCCGGTCCGCGACCACCAGTAGGTTGTCGGAGTCCTGCAGAACCGAACGCAGGCTCCCGGTCAACTCCGGCAGGATCTCCACGAGCCCCGAGTCCCGACGCATCTGCTCGAGTGCCGCGGCGTCGACAGCATCGGCGGGTCCGCGGTTCTCCGGATCGACACCCAGGTTCATCACGCGCTGCCACGAGTCACCGATGACGTCGCGGGGGCGAGCGGGCGCGCGGGCACCCGACATGGTCGCGTCGTACACGGCGGACAGCAGCTGCGCGTACCGACGTGGGTCCTCACCTGCCGCGACGGCGGGCTCGGGTTCGGAGGTTCGAGTCATCGACACCGATTGTGCTCCACATCACAGTGCGTGTCATGCCCGGGTCTGTCCCGATCGGTCATCGGTAGACGAGTCCGCCGTCGATGAGACCGGCCTGACCGGTCATGTACGCCGCGTCGGGCCCGGCGAGGTAGGACACGTATCCCGCGACGTCGTCGGGAGTCTCGGCTCGGCCCAACGCGATACCGCCCACGAACTTCTCGTAGGTCGCGCCCTCCTCCGCGCCGGTCAGTTCGGCGAACCGCTTGTCGATGGTGACCCACATGTCCGTGCCGACCACACCCGGGCAGTAGGCGTTCACGGTGATCCCGGCGGACGCGTACTCCTTGGCGGCGGCCTGCGTGAGACCGCGCACGGCGAACTTGGTGGCGCTGTACACACCGAGCATCTCGAACCCGTCGTGCCCTGCGATGGACGACGCGTTGATGATGCGGCCGGGCCGACCGAGTTCGATGAACGTCGCGGCGGCCGCCTGGATACCCCACAGCACACCTTCGACGTTGATCGACAGGATGCGGCCGACCTCCTCCGGCGTGGCCTCGGACAGCGGGCCGACGAGTGCGATCCCGGCATTGTTGACCATGATGTCGAGACCTCCCAGCTCGGCGGCGGCCCGGTTCACGGCGTCGAACACCTGGCGGCGATCGCTGACGTCGGCGACGATCGTCGTGGCTGCGCGACCGAGCTCCCGCACCTCGTCGGCGACCTGGTCGATGCCGTCGGGGTGCACGTCGACGAGCGCGATGTCCGCGCCGTCCCGCGCGAGTCGGAGGGCGATTCCCCTCCCGATTCCCTGTCCTGCGCCGGTGACGAGTGCGACCTGTCCGTCGATGCTCATGCGTGTCTCCTTCATGTGATGGTGGATGTCCGGGACGGAGGTCAGAGCGACGGATCGACGAGAACCTTCATCTTCGTGCCGGCATGCAGTGCCTCGAAGCCGTCGTCGATCACCGCGTCCATCCCGATGCGCGACACCCACCCGGTGGGGTCGTACACGCCGTCGGCCATCAGAGCGATGACGGCGTCGTAGTCGGCGGAGGTGTAGCAGAGCGACCCCTGGATGCGGGCCTCCTTCATCACCAGATCGAGAAGCGGTGTGGTGAGCGGCTTCTCGTAGATGGCCACGCTGACCATCGGCTTGCGGGACCCGACGCACGCCAGCGCGGTCGCCACCGCCGGCGCGACACCGGCCGCGTCGTACACGGCGTCGGCGCCGCGCCCGTCGGTCTCGTCGGCCACCAAAGCGGGGACGTCGACGGACGTGGGGTCGAGAGTGCGTGCACCGAGCGCCTCGATCGCTGCCCGCCGGGTCGCGGACGGCTCCACCACGAGGATGTCGTCGAGCCCCGTGCCGCGCAGCGCGAACCAGAGTCCGATGCCGATCGGTCCCGCCCCGAACACCATCGCGGTGTCGCCTTCGCGCACCTCACCCAGAGTCGCCGCGTGGTAGGCCACCGACATCGGCTCCACCAGCGCACCCAGATCGAGGGACACGGAGTCCGGCAGCGCGTGCAGCATGTCGGTCGGCACCACCGTGTACTCGGCCATACCGCCGTCGGACATCAGTCCGTGGAAGCCGATCGACTGGCACACGTTGTAGTTGCCGGCTCGACACGGACCACAGTGCCCGCAGCGGTACAGCGGTTCGATGGCGACACGGTCGCCGATCGACCATCCCGTCACTCCCGCGCCGAGCTCGGTGATGGTGCCGGAAAACTCGTGTCCGAGAATCAGCGGCATCTGCTGACCGGTCAGGGCGTGCGGCTCGGTGGGAATGAAGATCGGACCGGCGTAGTACTCGTGCAGGTCGGTACCGCAGATGCCGTTGGCACCGACGGCGATCTTCACCTGATCCGGTCCCGGGTGGGGCTCCGGGACATCGGCGATCTCGACCTTGCCGGGCCCGTGGTACACCGCTGCGCGCATCGTTCGACTCCTCACCGGCCGTCCCAGCGACGGCCGTGATCACCGTTCTATGTGACACGCGGCACAGCACGACAGGGTTGCAGTCGGTTGCACCTGCGACTGCAACCCGCTGCAACTCTTCCTCGGACCGCGTCCACGGCGTGTGCTGTGCATCACACGAGCACGACCACGGAACGACGAAGACGGAGTTGTCATGACCCAGACCCTCGAGCCACCCACGCAGAGCATCTCGCCGCAGCAGCGGGTCGACGCATGGTTGGCCGATTTCGAAGCGGGGCTCGCTGCGCGGGACATCGATCGAGTCGTCGCGATGTTCGCCGTCGACAGCTTCTGGCGCGACCTGGTGACGTTCACCTGGAACCTCAAGACGGTGGAGGGACGCGACGGTATCGCCGACATGCTGACGGCACGGCTCGCCGACGTCGCTCCGCAGGGTTTTCGCACGACCGAGACACCCGACGAGGCCGACGGTGTCACTTCCGCATGGATCGAGTTCGAGACCGCGACGGCACGCGGCAAGGGACATCTGCGGCTACGCACCGACGCGGAGTCCGGTGAGTCGCTCGCCTGGACCTTGCTGACGACGATGCAGGAACTCAAGGGGTACGAGGAACCGCGCGGGCACGCGCGACCGATGGGGGCTGTGCACGGCTCGAACAAGGAGACGAAGACCTGGGCCGAGCGACGCGAGGCGGAGGAGAAGGAACTGGGATACGGCATCCAGCCCTACGCCCTCGTCGTCGGCGGCGGTCAGGGTGGCATCGCTCTGGGCGCTCGCCTGCGTCAGATGGGCGTCCCGGCCATCGTCGTCGATCGCGGCGAGCGCCCCGGTGATCAGTGGCGAGGACGCTACAAGTCGCTGTGCCTCCACGATCCGGTCTGGTACGACCACCTCCCCTACCTGCCGTTCCCGGACAACTGGCCGGTGTTCGCCCCGAAGGACAAGATCGGCGACTGGCTCGAGATGTACACGAAGGTCATGGAGGTGCCGTACTGGTCGAAGACGACGGCCCTGTCGGCGACCTTCGACGAGGCGGCCGGGGAATGGACCGTGGTGGTCGATCGTGACGGCGAGGAGGTGACGCTGCGACCGAAGCAGCTGGTGATGGCGACGGGCATGTCCGGCAAGGCCTCCATCCCCGACTTCCCGGGAATGGACGTCTTCCGAGGCGAGCAGCATCACTCGAGTCAGCATCCCGGTCCGGACGCCTACGTCGGCAAGAAGGTCGTGGTGGTGGGCTCGAACAACTCGGCGCACGACATCTGCAAGGCGCTGTTCGAGACGGGCGCCGACGTCACGATGCTCCAGCGATCGTCCACTCACATCGTCAAGTCCGACTCCCTGTGCGAGATCGCGCTGGGCGACCTGTACTCCGAGCGCGCCGTCGAATCCGGAATGACCACGCAGAAAGCAGATCTCACCTTCGCCTCACTGCCGTACCGCATCATGCACGAGTTCCAGATCCCGGTGTACCAGCAGATCGCCGAGAAGGACAGGGACTTCTACGACCGCCTCGAGAAGGCCGGCTTCCAGCACGACTTCGGAGACGACGGCTCCGGACTCTTCATGAAGTACCTGCGGCGCGGCTCCGGCTACTACATCGATGTCGGCGCCTCGGAACTGGTGGCGGACGGCAGCATCCACCTCGTCGGCGGCCAGGTCGACCACCTGACGGAGAACGCGGTGGTGCTGTCCGACGGGACGGAACTCGAGGCCGATCTCGTCGTGTACGCGACGGGCTACGGATCGATGAACGGCTGGGTGGCCGACCTGGTGGACCAGGAGACGGCCGACAAGGTGGGCAAGTGCTGGGGTCTCGGTTCCGACACCACCAAGGACCCCGGCCCGTGGGAGGGCGAGCAGCGCAACATGTGGAAGCCGACGCAGCAGGACAACCTGTGGTTCCACGGCGGCAACCTGCACCAGTCGCGGCACTACTCGCTCTACCTCGGCCTACAGCTGAAGGCTCGGTACGAAGGCCTGGACACCCCCGTGTACGGGCTGCAGGAGGTCCATCACCTGCGCTGACAGACGCGTGCGCCGTGTGCGTGTCCCTCGACACGCACACGGCGGTCGTCGGAGCGAGAGAACGTCACTTCACGGTCGGTGTGAGGCCGGTCGTCACTGACCGAGCCAGAGCCGCTTCCGGCAGACGGCGAGCATGGGCTCGACCAGCGCGCGGTCGGTGACCCGAACGCCGTTCTCCAGCAACACCTTCACACGACCGAAGAACTCGTGGGGCGTGAGTCCGAACTCCACCAGGATGTCCTCGGCGCGGCCGCCGCCGTAGACGTACCACCGCCGCAGGAAGGCGACCATCGCGAGGTCGGTCTCCGACGGATCCGTCGGATCGGTGGACAGGGGTGCTGCGCCGGGCGTCGTCGACCGGGAGGCTGCGGGGAAGGGTGTGCGTGTCACGACGCGAGTATGGCCCATCGATCCGACACTGCGGTGACGGATCGGTGAACATGCCGACGAGTCACAGCAATTTCTCAGCGGCTGTTCACTCCGGGACAGCGTGATCACCGGGCCGCGCGGGTATGTGATCCCCACCACGCCACCGCGGCGTCGTCCACCGTTCCGGTAGCGGAGGCAATAGATTCGACGGTGTTCGTCGTTCGTCGGCGGCACTACCGCCGGAGGGGCAGCACGATGAACGTTCGACACAGACGACCGGCCACCTGGTTCGCGACCGCCGCAGTGGGCGTCGCACTGGTCACCGCCCTCGCGGCCCCCGCGAGCGCCGCGCCCGCACCGGGGGACTTCTCCGGCGTCCCGGAGCGGACCTCCCTGTCGTACACCTCGCTCTCCACGGGCGTCCACGTCGGCACTGCCAACGAGAACGAGGCACGGCCGGGACTCTCCACGGTCAAGCTCTACCTGGCGGATCACGTGCTCCGACAGGGTGATTCGTCCGCGGAGGACCGCGACCTCGCCGCTCGCATGATCCAGGTGAGCGACGACTGGGCCGCCTCGCTGCTCGACAGCAAGTACCCCGGCGCCATCGACGCCGCGGCGCGCGAGTACGGACTGACCGCGACCTCGCGAGGCAGCTTCTGGGGCGACTCCTACACCAGCACGGCCGACACCGTGCGCTTCCTCGACACCAAGAAGCGCACCGATCCCGGCAGCCCCGTCCTCACGTGGATGACCACGGCGCTACCGGTCGCGGCCGACGGCACGGTCCAGGACTGGGGCACCGGTCGGCTCGCCGCCGCCACCGGAACGAAGTGGGGCTGGGCGGACGACGGGTCCAGCGTCGTCGCCTCGGCCTCCATCGGTGACGACTTCACGGTCGCGGCCAACACCTACGGCGGCCCGGCGACCCAGAGCGACGACGTACTCACCGCGCTGGGGGCGTTCGATCTGGCGACCCCGACGATCGTGACCGCGCCGAGTGTTCCGTCGCTGCTGGACGCCATCCTCGGCATTCGCTGACACCGACATCGACCGGCCTCACGCCGACTTCTTACGACTCCGATTACCGGATCGAGCGGAGACCGCACCACCGAGCAGGATCATGCGCATGGTCCGTTCGGCGGCGTCGGTGAGCAACCGCTCGCCGTTCGCGACCGCCTCGGACAACGGCATCGGCACCGTGATGATGGACGCGATGGCGGCGATGCCCACGTCGTGCACCGCCGGCGCTCCGCGACCGAGTGATCCCGCCAACGCGATCACCGGCACGCCGAACTGCTGGCAGCGCCGCGCCACCTCCGCCGGTACCTTGCCACGCGGGGTCTGGAAGTCGATGGACCCTTCGGCAGTGATGACGAGGTCCGCCTTGCGGATTCGGCGGTCGAGGTCGATTCCCGACAGGCCCGAGTCCAGCAACGCATCGAAGCGGGACCGCAACTGCGCCCCGACCCCGGCCGCGAGTCCTGCACCCAGTCCGCCCGACGCTCCCGTGCCCGCTCCGGTCGCCACATCGCCGGTGGCCACACCGTCCTGCTCGAGGACGCGCGCCCAGTTGTCCAGGGCGGCGGCGAGTTCGTCCACCTGATCCGGGGACGCCCCCTTCTGCGGTCCGAACACGCGGGCGACACCGCTGGGTCCGCACAGTACGTTGTGCGGATTGCACGCGAGCACGACGTCGGCCTCGGTGAGACGGGGATGCAGCGCCGTCAGATCGAGGTGGTGCGCCCGGATCAGTTCTCGACCGCCGCGGCCGATCTCATGGCCCTGCACGTCGAGGATCCTGGCGCCGAGCGCCTGCAGTGCCCCGGCTCCCCCGTCGCAGGTGCCGGAATCGCCGCAACCCACCAGGATCGTGTCCGCGCCCGCGTCGAGCGCCGCGGCCATGAGCTGGCCGACACCGTAGGTGGTGGTCGCGCCGGGATCGCGCCGATCGTGCGGTACGAGGGAGAGCCCCGCCGCAGCCGCCATCTCCACCACGGCGACGGAGCGCTCGGAGCCACCGAGTCGGGCCCAGTGCGAGGGCACCGGCTCCCCCACCGGTCCGACGACCGTCGTCTCGTGGAGGGTGCCGCGCGTCGCGGCCGCCAGTGTGCGTGCCGTTCCCTCACCGCCGTCGGCGATGGGCGCGGTGTCGACCCGAACTCCGGGGAGTGCGCGCCGCACCCCCGATGCGATGGCGGACGCGACGGACTCGGCGCAGAGGCTCTCCTTGAAGCCGCTGGGGGCGACGAGGATGCGCTGGGGAACTCGTGTGGACATGGTTCTCCTGAGATAGGGGTGGGAGCAGTCAGGGCAGGTACAGCGGAAGACCGAGGGCAGGCCACAGCCATACCGAGCAGACGAGAACGAGAGCGACGGACACCGGGGCGACCGCGGTGGACAGGCGGAGCAGGTGGCCTGCCGAGAACCCCGGGACGGAGTCGCTCGCGGCGAACATCGCCACCGGTTTGGCCGAACTGGTGAGGGTGAGGCAGAAGCCGGCGGCAGCGGTGGAAGCGAACGCCGCGGCGGCAGGATCGATGCCGAGCACCGGCGCAGTGGCGACGACGACGGGGACGAGCACCGCGGAGCGGGCGGACCGTGACTGGACCACGAGGTGGGACAGCAGCGACACCAGCACCAGTACGACCACGAACACGGTCGCGGCGGACGACCCGAGCGCGCTGATGGGCCCGAAGACCAGGTCGGCGAACCACTCGGCGGCACCCGTCGTGGTCAGCGCCATTCCGAGACACAGTGTTCCGGCCATGAAGAGCAGCAGGCTCCACGGGATGGTGCGAACGGCGGCAGGCAGCGTGGTGGCCCCGACGAACGGTGCCGACGCGAGCAGTGCGCCGATCATCGCGACGATGGCCGGTTCGACACCGTGCACCGGCTCGGTGCACCACAGGGTCACGACGGCGACCAGAACGAGCAGGACACGCTTCTGCGGGACGGTGAATGGCCCGGTGGACCCGACGAACGCGTCGCGTGTCACCGAGAGCGGTCGGCGTCGCTCCGCTCGATCGGTGAACAGGGACAGCGCGATCTCCGCCGCGAGATGCGACCACACGATCGCGAGCGGCAGTCCGAGAATCGCCCACTGCAGGAACCCGATGCCCGATCCGGTCGTCGTGCGCACGATCTCGCTGGTGATGAGGTGCGCGCCGGCCCCCAGCAGCGACCCGACCGCGGAGCAGAGGATCACCGCGGGGAAGACCAGGGACAGCGTCAGCACCACTCGGGGCCGTTCACGCAGAACGGTCGCCAGAGCGAGGAACACCGGCAGCGCCAGCGCAGCCCGGCCCGACGTCGACGGGATCGCGAAGGTCGTCAGGAGCAGCACGAGGGTGACCAGATGGACGAGCTGCCGCGGTGACCGGGCAGCCGACAGCACGCGTGCCGCAACCCGAGCGGACAGGCCGCTGGCCGTCACCGCCGCGGCGATGACGAACGACCCGACCAACAGCCAGATCACGGTGTCACCCAGTGTGCGCGTGAAGGTCTCGGTGGACACGGGACCCAGGATCACCAACGTCAGAGCGGCGCCCAGAGCGACGTGGGTGTCGTCGAGGGGCGAGAAGATCCACATCCACACCGCGACGAGGAAGACCAGCACCGTGATGGTCCCGTGTGCGGTCAGATCGCCGACCACTCCTGCCAGGACGACACCGACGGTGAGCACCGCGAGAATGACGGCACTGACGAGGGTCCGCGGCGACGGCGTCGGAACTCGCCGCGGCGTCCGGGTCGGGACAGGACTGGTGGGAGTACGCCGCCCGGGCGGCGTCGTCGCGAACTCGGTGACGGTCATCGGACGCGGTATCCCATCCCGCGCACGGTCTCCACGCGCTCGGCGCCGATCTTCGCGCGCAACGCACGCACGTAGACGTCGACCACGTTCGAGGCCGGATCGAAGTCGTATCCCCACACCTGCCCGAGGATCTGCTCACGGGACAGCACCTGGTCGGGGTGGCGCAGGAACGTCTCGAGCAGAGCGAACTCGCGCGCCGTCAGATCGACGACCGACTCCCCCACGTGCACACGGCGTGACCGCAGATCGAGACGAAGGTCCCCCGAGGTCAGCGAGTTGTCCGCCGAACCTGCGGTGTCGTCCTGCAACCGCAGGCGTACCCGTGCGAGGAGCTCGGCGAACTGGAAGGGCTTGGTCATGTAGTCGTTGGCGCCGCCCTCGAGCCCGGCAACGGTGTCGCGCACGCTGTCCCGAGCGGTCAGGACCACCACGGGTGTCGACACACCCTCGCCGCGCAACTGTCGGAGCACCGTGAACCCGTCCATCGCCGGCAGGCCGATGTCGAGCACCACCATGTCGAAGCCACCGCCACGCGCCATCATGAGCGCGGTCTCGCCGTCGGCGACGTGCTCGGTGGTGTACCCGGCGGCCCGCAGACCCTTGCCGACGAAGGAGGCGATGTGGATGTCGTCCTCCGCGATCAGGATTCGGCTCATCGGATCTCCTTCGTGAGTGCATCGTCTGTCGTGAGCGCCCGGCCGGTCTCGGACCGCGGGCTGTGGCCCGGAGCCGGGAGGTCGAGGCCGAACGTCGCCCCCTCGCCGTGCACACTGCGCACCCAGGCGGAGCCGCCGTGGGCGTCGGCGATGGCACGGACGATGGCGAGTCCGAGGCCGGCTCCCGACCGCGCTGCCGGTGACGTCCGGTCGGCGGGCGATCCGCGTTGGAAACGGTCGAAGATGACGGGCGCGTCCTCGGGGCGGACACCGGGCCCGTCGTCGGCGATCCACAGCGACAACCGTCGAGCGTCCCCGTCGTCGTGGAAGGTCGATCCGAGCCGGATGCGGCTCCCGTCCTGGGTGTGTCCGACGGCGTTGGCCGCGAGCTGGACCATGGCCTGCGTGACGCGCTGGGCGTCCAGAACACACGAGCCCTCCGCGACCTGCATCAGCAACCACTGCCGATCGCCGAGCGTCTGCACCTTCGACTCGATGTCGAGGACGAGTTGCGCCGCATCGACGGGGGCGGGCACGACGAAATCGGGCTGCTCGGCCTTGGCCAACATGAGCAGATCGCTGACGATCCGCCCCATGCGGGCGAGCTCGCTGTCGACGAGCGCCAACGTACGCCGCCGCTCCTCCGGGTCCTCCGACATGAGCTCGAGATGCCCCCGGACGATCGTGATCGGCGTGCGCAGTTCGTGTCCGGCATCGTCGACGAACTGTCGCTGGGTGACGTACGCCTGCTCCAGCCGGTCGAGCATCGCATTGAACGTCTCGGCGAGATCGGAGATGTCGTCGCGCCCGTGGACCGGGACGCGCGCGGTCAGATCCGTCTCCCCGATCTCGGCCGCGACCGTGCGCACCGTGCGGACGGGAGCGAGAATGCGACCGGCGACGAGATACGCGATTCCAGTCGTCAGCAGCAGTCCGACGGCGCCGACCACTGCCATGGTTCGCATGGTCCGATCGACGAGATCACGGTTCGCACCGGTGAACGCCGTGACGACGAACGTGCCGGCGCGGCCGGTCGCGTCGTCGATGACGACGTGCCCCCACCGCATCTCGCCGTTGTCGGTGTCCAGCACTCCGGCGGGTTCGGCCGACTGCACGACCGTCGTCAGGATCGGTGACCCCGGTGCGAGCACGGTCGGCACATCGACGCCGGGCTGAGTCAGTACCGAGTCGCCCACGACGCCGAACATCACTTCACCCGTGCCGGCCGACTGCCGGGCGAGGTACACCTCGAGAAGCCGCTCCACCGAGACGAACGGCTGCGTCGTCGTGGGATCGACCCCCTCGGACGCGAAGGTCCGGAACTCCTCGGCTTCCTGCGCGACGTCCCCGTTGGCGCGCACGTCGACGTCGCGCAACAGCAGATTGCGGGCGGTCACCAGCACGACCACCAACAGAAGAAGGGTCGTCAACATGATCCAGGCGGTGATCTTCCACCGTGCCGGAAGTGCCGATCCACGGCGAGCCGAGACACCGGCGGCGTCACTCATCGTCGTCACCGCCGTCGACGTCGTCGACGTCGTCGGCGCCGTCATCGCCGTCGTCCGCGTCGTCGTCGGAGAAGTCGATGATCGGCGGTGCCTGCACTGGGGCCTGAACTGGCGGCGGTGTGATCGGAGCGGGAGCGGCCGGCGCGGGCGCCGGCGCGGGAGCGGGAGAGGCGGGCGGGACATCAGGTGTGGGAGCGATCACCTCGGGCGTCGGCTCCGGCGCCACACTCACCACGACGGGCGAGGGGTCGAGGCGTGGCGCCGGTGATCGCGTCACCAGGACTCCGGCGACGAGAACGCACGCGATGGCCACCAGGACGGCGGCCGCGGCGAGTGGGCGGGAGGAGCGCATGACAGCAACTATGCCGGGGGTCCATGACCGTCCCATGAGACGACGATGAAGGTTTCTTCATGTTCGACACGCCGTGAGTGGCGTCAACGGCCGAGCAGGACACCGATCTGCATCTCGATCTCTGTCGCCACGTCCGCGACACTCTTGGTCGCGTTCGCCGTCAGAGCCATGCTGAGAAACAGGATGGCGGAGACGATGTGGGCCTGCACCTGCCGGTCCGGGTGGTGCGTCGCGTCGTCGTCGTCGCGGCCGAGGATCTCCGCGACGACCGCCTCGGTCCGCGCGGCGAGTGACAACGCTTCACGACGATGAGGTTCCGTGTCGTCACCGAACACGACCTCTCGCTGATAGGTCCGGCCGTTCTCGATCTGCTTGCGGTTGCACTCGACGACCGACCTGAGGACGGCCATGACGGCCTCGACCGGGTCCACGACGTGGGCGGCCGCGGCGATGCCCCGCTCGAGCGCGCTCGCATAGTCCGAGTTCTGCACCAGAAGAAGCAGTTCACCCTTGTTCTTCGCGTACAGGAAGACCGTTCCGGTTCCCACGTCGGCGCGGTCGGCGACCTGTTGTGTGGTCACCTCACTCACGCCGTACTCGGCGAAGAGGTCGCGTGCCGCCGTGGTGATGCGGTCGAGCTTGTCCTGCTTGTTCCGTTCTCGACGGCTCATCGCCGGGGAGGAAGACACCGCCGCTGCCCTCCTTCGCGCACTCCTGACGGGTGATGTACTCCCGTCATTCTCCCACGGCAGGTTTCCTCTGCTGTCGATGAAGTCGACGACCACGGGCGCAGCCCCCGCGACGTGCGGTGCGCCCGCCACACCGGACGCGAACATGAAAAATGGCCCCGGACAACGGTCCGGAGCCATTTCTGTGTCGGGCTGACAGGATTTGAACCTGCGACCACCTGACCCCCAGTCAGGTGCGCTACCAAGCTGCGCCACAGCCCGCGATCCCTCGAAAGGGATCGTGTGTGCCCCGAAGGGAACGAGCAAACACTACCCCAGTGGCGACGCTGGACGCCAATCGCCTCAGCAGCACCACCGGGGCAGTCGCCTACTTCTTCTTGCGGTCCCGCTTCTCCCGGATACGCACCGAGATCCGCACCGGACTGCCGTCGAAGTTGAACTCCTCACGCAGTCGGCGCTCGAGGAACCGGCGGTACCCGGCCTCGAGGAAACCGGTGGTGAACAGCACGAACGTCGGAGGGCGCGTGCTCGCCTGCGTGGCGAACATGACGCGCGGCAGTCGACCACCACGCATCGGCGGCGGCGTCGCGGCCACGACCTCCTTGAGCCAGGAGTTCAGCTGACCGGTCGAGATGCGCTTGTCCCACGACGCGAGCGACGTCTCCAGAGCGGGCACGAGCTTCTGCACCGCACGACCGGTCTTGGCCGAGACGTTGACGCGCTGCGCCCACGGCACGCGCATCAGGTCCCGGTCGATCTCCTTCTCGAGCTGGCCACGACGGTCGTCGTCGACGAGGTCCCACTTGTTGAACGCGATGACCAGTGCGCGGCCGGCGTCGGCGACCATCGAGAGCACCCGCAGGTCCTGCTCGGAGATGACCTCGGACGCGTCGAGCAGCAGGATCGCGACCTCGGCCGCGTCGATGGCGCCCTTGGTGCGGAGCGAGGCGTAGAACTCGGCGCCGCTGGCGTGACTGACGCGTTTGCGCAACCCCGCGGTGTCGACGAAACGCCACACCTTGCCGCCCAGTTCCACCAGTGAGTCGACCGGATCGACGGTGGTGCCGGCGACGTCGTGCACGACCGATCGCTCGTCACCGGTGAGCTTGTTCAGCAGGCTGGACTTGCCCACGTTCGGCTTGCCGACCAGGGCGACACGACGAGGGCCGGCGACACCGGTTCCCTCGCGGGGCGTCTCGGGCAGGACTGCCAGGACGTCGTCGAGCAGATCGCCCGTACCGCGGCCGTGCGTCGCACTGACCGGACGGGGCTCACCGAGACCCAGCGACCACAGCAGTGCCGCTTCGGATTCCGTGCGCTCGTCGTCGACCTTGTTGGCCACCAGGATGACCGGCGTCTTCGACCGACGCAGGACTCGTGCCACGGCCTCGTCCGTCGCCGTCGCACCGACGACGGCGTCGACGACGAGCAGGATGGCGTCCGCCGTCTGCATCGCCATCTCGGCCTGCCGGGCGATCGACTGCTGCATCCCCTTGGCGTCGGGCTCCCAACCGCCGGTGTCCTGCACCATGAATCGACGTCCGGACCAGTTTGCCTCGTACGAGACACGGTCGCGGGTGACGCCGGGAACGTCCTCCACCACGGCCTCGCGGCGGCCGATGATGCGGTTGACGAGCGTGGACTTGCCCACGTTGGGCCGACCGACGACGGCGAGGGTGGGAACGGCGACCTCGGCCTCGGCCTCGCCGTCACCCTCGAAGTCGATGTCCTCCCAGTCCGACTCCTCGGACCAGATGCCGTCCGAGGCGTAGACCTCGGTCGCGTCGAGCGTGTCGAATGTGTTGTCGCTCATGAGCGTGCTCCTTCCGGGGCATGAGTCGGACGCCCGATGTCCAGACGCTCGGTGACCAGACGCATCAGTTCGTCGATCACCGCGTCCTTGTCGAGGTCGCTGGTGTCCACGGTGACCGCATCGTCCGCGGGTCGCAGCGGGGACGTGGCACGTGTGGAGTCCGCGTGGTCCCGACGCTGGACGTCGGCGAGCACGGCGTCGTAGTCGTCCCCGCGGCCCTCGGCGATGTTCTGGTCGTTACGACGCGTGGCGCGCGTCTCCGCGGACGCGGTCAGATAGATCTTGATGTGAGCGTCGGTGAGGACGACGGTGCCGATGTCGCGACCCTCCACGACGATGCGACCGGCAGTGTCCGCGATCTCTCGTTGCAGCGCAACGAGTTTCTCGCGCACAGCGGGCACGGCGGACACCGCGGAGACGGCCGCCGTCACGGCGGACCCGCGGATCGGACCGGTGACGTCCTCGCCCGACACCTCGACCCGCTCCCCCGTGGGATCGGTGCCGATGGAGAGGTCGATGGACTCGGTGAGCGCAGCGACGGCGTCGGCGTCTCCGGGATCGACGTCGTTCGTCAGCACCCATGCCGTCGCCGCGCGGTACATCGCACCGGTGTCGAGGTAGGACGCACCGAGCCGGGTCGCCAACAGGCGGGAGACGGACGACTTGCCGGTACCGGACGGGCCGTCCATCGCGACGATCAGTCGATCCTCCGACGCGGTCACAGGCCGACCGCCCCGTACAGACTGCCGACCTCGCCGCGACCGAGCACCCGCAGCGTGCCGGGGCGCTGGTCGCCGAGGGCGACGGCCCCGATGTCGGTGCGCACCAGGCGTTTCACCGGGAACCCGACCGAGTCGAACAGTCGGCGCACGATGTGCTTGCGACCCTCGTGCAGCACGACCTTCACGAGCGTCTTGCCCTCGTTCACGTCGAGCACCGCGTAGGAGTCCACCTTCGCCGGTCCGTCGTCGAGTTCGACTCCGGAACGCAGCTTCTTGCCCGCGTCGCGGTCCAGGACACCCTGCACCGTGGCGAGGTACGTCTTGGACACCTCGAAGGAGGGGTGCATCAGCCGGTGGGCCAGATCGCCGTCGTTGGTGAGCAGGATCAGGCCTTCGGTGTCGGCATCGAGTCGGCCGACGTGGAAGAGCCGCTGTCCTGCCTGGACCCGCTCCGAGACGATGTCGCCGATGCAGGGCCGACCGAGGTCGTCCGACATCGTGGACTGCCATCCGCGCGGCTTGTTCAGCGCGATGTGGACCAGATCGGCCTTGATGACGACACGGGTGCCGTCCACCCGCACGACCGCGACCTCGGGGTCGACGCGGACACCTTGCTCGGTGACGATGCGGCCGTCGACCTCGACGCGTCCCTCGTCGATGAGCTGCTCGGCGGCGCGACGCGAGGCGACACCTGCCTGGGCGAGCACCTTCTGCAAGCGCACACCGTCCTCCGGAGCCACGTGCGGCCGCGGGCCGTCGGTGTGCTGATGGCGGGCCGGCTTGGCGTTGCTGATGGTCGGAGCAGCCGTCGTCTTGCGCTCCGGCTTCGGCGACTTGCCGGGCTTGGAGCCGCTGTTCTTGGGAGCCACCCGGGGGTACCCGGACTTGCCGCCGGGCTTACGGCTCTCGGTGCGCTTGCTGTACGCAGCAGCGGCGACCTTCTTGTTGGGGCGCTTCTTCTGTCGTTCGGGAGTGGAGGCGTCGGATGCGCCGTCCCGGTCCGGTGTGCCATCACGGCGAGCGGAGTCGTTCACGTTTCTTACCTATTCGTCTGTGGTGTCGGTGCCGAACTCGGTGGTCGAGTTCGACTCGGTGTTCTCTCGTCGACGCTCGGCACGCAGGACCCGCGGATCGGAGTCCATGCTGTCGCTGATGTCGTCGATCATGTCCACGCCCGGAAGCAGCGGAGCAAGTTCGGGGAGGTCGGACAGTGACGCCAACCCCAACCGTTCGAGGAACATTTCCGTGGTGACGTACTGCGTCGCCGCAGAGTCCGGGTCGGGACCCGCCTCGGCGATGAGACCTCTCGCGAGGAGAGTGCGCATCACGCCGTCCACGTTCACTCCGCGCACAGCACTGACTCGTGCGCGGGTAACCGGTTGACGATAGGCGATCACAGCGAGGGTTTCCAGTGCCGCTCGGGTGAGCTTGGACCGCGCACCGTCGAGGAGGAGCCGTTCGACATAGGGCGCGTACTCGGTGCGGGTGTAGAAACGCCACCCGTCGCCGGCGAACCGCAGGTCGATGCCACTGCCGCGGGCGGTGAGGTCGGCGGCCATGGCGGTCAGCGCCTGCCGGATGCGCGTTTCGTCACAGTCCAGGGCCGAGGCGAGCTGCGGGACGGATGCCGGGGTGTCGACCACGAGCAGCACCGACTCGAGCGCCGCGCGCACCTCGGCGTCCGACAGGGCGTCGGGAGCGTCCTCGCTCGCTGTCATCCGTAGTCCTCCATCCTCGAGACGTCCATCCGGTCGATGTCGGCAGCGTCGTCGTCGCCGGTCCAGGTGACCGCGAGATCGCCCAACGCCTCGGGTTGGTCGAATGCGACGACCTTCTCGCGATACAGCTCGAGCAGCGCGAGGAACCGTGCGACCACCTCGACGGTGACCTCGCAGTCGCGGACCAGGTCGGCGAACGTCGCCCACTCACCCATTCCGCGGTCGCGCAGCATCGCCAGGATCGCCCGCGCGTGTTCCGGGACCGACACCGCCGACGCGTGGAGATGGCCGAGACCGACCGTCGGCACCTCGCGCGGGGTGAACGCCGCCGCGGCGATCTCGGCGAAGCGGCGCGGATCCACACCGAGCAACACCTCCGGCAGCAGCGACGCGAACGAGTCCTCGAGCGAGACCGATCGCGGATAGCGCCGCAGCGCGGCGTTCTCCAGTTCGCCGAACAACTGAGCCACCTGTTTGTAGGCCCGATACTGCAGCAGCCGGGCGAACAGCAGGTCCCGCACCTCGAGCAACGCCAGGTCCTCGGCGTCGTCCACCTCGCCCGACGGCAGGAGGCGGGCGGCCTTGAGGTCCAGCAGGGTCGCCGCGACCACCAGGAACTCGGTGGTCTGGTCGAGACCCATCTCCGCGCCCATCGCGCGGGTGTACGCGATGAAGTCGTCGGTGACGGTGTGCAGTGCGACCTCGGTGACGTCGAGTCGGTGCTGCCCGATCAGGGTCAGCAACAGGTCGAACGGGCCTTCGAAGTTGGTGAGCCGCACCTGGAATCCGGTGGGCGTCGGCGCGTCCCCGACCGTCGTGTCCGTCACGACCGTCCCGTCGGTCAAGACTGGGGTGCGGTGTCCCGGTGGATGACCTCGCGGGCCAACGACCGGTACGCGTCGGCACCCGCGGACTTCGGCGCCCACGTGGTGATCGGCTCGCCGGCGACGCTCGTCTCCGGGAAACGCACGGTGCGCGTGATGACGGTGTCGAAGACGACGTCGCCGAACACCTCGACCACGCGATTCATGACCTCTCGCGAGTGCAGCGTGCGGGCGTCGAACATCGTGACCACGATGCCCTCGAGCTTCAGCCGCGGATTGAGACGATCGCGCACCTTGTCGACGGTGTCGTTGAGCAACGCGAGTCCGCGCAGACTGAAGTACTCGCACTCCATCGGGATGAGCACGGAATCGGCGCACGCGAGGGCATTGACCGTCAACAGGCCGAGCGACGGCTGGCAGTCGATGAGGACGTAGTCGTAGCGATCGAGGATCGGGTGCAGCACGCGTCCCAAAGTCTGTTCGCGGCCGACCTCGGTGACCAGTTGGATCTCGGCCGCGGAGAGATCGATGTTGCTGGGGAGCAGGTCCATCCCGTCCACCCGCGTACGCATGAGGACGTCGTCGATCGCTACCCGCGGCTCCACCAGCAGGTTGTGCACCGTGAGGTCCAACTCATGATGTGGCACACCGAGACCCGCGGAGAGCGCGCCCTGCGGATCGAGGTCGACCAGCAGGACCCTACGTCCGTACTCGGCCAGCGACGCACCCAGATTGATGGTCGACGTGGTCTTGCCGACGCCGCCCTTCTGGTTGCACATCGCGATGACCGTCGCCGGTCCGTGCGAGGACAGCGGCTGCGGATCCGGGATGTCGCGATACGGGCGCCCCGTCGGACCGATGCCCGACGGGTGGGCCAGGGTCGGATGTTCCGGTTCGGGCTGACGAGTGCGGAACAGTGCTCCGTCGTCGTGCGCCGCTGACACCACCGGACCTCCATCCTCACCTCGTGCTGCAGTTCCCCTGAACGCTACCGCGTGTCGGGTGCAGCTTCGTGCGGACACGCTACCGTGCGCGCGGATGCGCTTCGGCCCACACTTCGCGCAACGTCGTGACGGTGACCAGTGTGTAGATCTGCGTGGTGGTCACCGAGGCGTGACCCAGAAGTTCCTGCACCACACGTACGTCCGCGCCGCCGTCGAGCAGGTGGGTCGCGAAGGAGTGCCGCAACGTGTGCGGGGAGACGCTGGCTCCGATCCCGGCGCGCTCCGCCGCGGTCTGCAGGACCTGCCACGCGCTCTGGCGTGACAACCGGCCGCCCCGCACGTTCAGCAGAAGCGCGGGCGTGCCCTGTGACACCAGTGCGGGTCGACCACGGACGAGGTACGCGTCGACGGCGTCGAGTGCGGGACGGCCGATGGGCACGATGCGCTCCTTGCCGCCCTTGCCGTGCAGGACCACGGACCGCGAGTCGGAGTCGATGTCGTCGACGTCGAGTCCCACGGCCTCGGAGATGCGCGCACCGGTGGAGTAGAGGAGCTCGAGCAGCGCCCGGTCGCGAAGACCGCGCGGGGTGTCCGCGGCCTCCCCGGCGACGGCATCGAGGAGCGCGAACACCTGCTCGACGGAGAGCGACTTCGGGAGCCGGCGGCCCGGCGCCGGCGGTTTGACCCCGGCAGCGACGTCGACGTCGACGATGCCCTCGGCCAGCGCGAAGCGGTGGACTCCGCGAACCGCGATGACCGTGCGCGCGGCGCTGCTCGCCGCGAGCGGCGGGAACAGCTCGTTGCCGGACCGGAGGGCCGTCACGAACTCCGCGACGTCCACCTCGGTGACGTCGCGGAGACTGTTCCGGTCGAGTTCACCCAGATGGCTGGCGTAGCGCGAGAGGTCGCGGCGGTACGAGGTGATGGTGTTGCGAGCTGACCCGCGCTCGACGGCGAGGTGATCGAGATAGGTCGCGATCACCTCGCCCGGCGAGTCAGCTGCCATGCGCGCCCTTGCGCTTCTCGAACGCGGTGGGTCGATCACGCCAGGGTGCATCGCTCGGCCGCAACGGAACCGAGCGTGACCGCACCGCCGCCAGCGCCAGGATTCCCGCCACCGCCGACGCGTTCACGATCTCGCCGCTGAACACGCGCGACACCGCCTCGTCCACCGGGACGCGGACGAGCTCGATGTCGGCTTCCTCGTCGTGAGCCTCCGGTCGATCGACCTCGGTCACCTCGTCGGCCAGGTAGATCCGCACGGTCTCGTCCGTGAACCCGGGTGACGCCGCCACGTCGACCAGCAACGACAAGGACGCCGCGGCGAGCCCCGTCTCCTCGGTCAGCTCACGCTTCGCGGCCTCGACGGGATCCTCCCCCGGCTCGTCCAACAGACCCGCGGGAAGCTCGAGCAGGCGACGCCCCAGAGGATGCCGGTACTGGCTGATCAGCACGATGCGCTCGTCGTCGTCCAGCGCGACCACGGCGACCGCACCGTGATGCTCGACGACCTCACGTTCGGCCCGACGACCGCCGGGCATCGTCACCTGGTCGAGCCGGAGCGCGAGAATCGCACCCTGGTACTCGACGGACGATTCGAGGATCTCGAACTCGTGACGATCGGCCATGGTCAGGCCTTCGTCGCGGCGGGTTCGGCCGGCTGCGCCGTGACGGACTCGTCACCGTGGACGTCGACGGGCAGCCGCTCCTCGGACTTGTACGAGAGCGCAGCGGAGATCAGCGACGCGAAGAGCGGGTGCGGCCGCGTCGGCCGGCTCTTGAGTTCGGGATGCGCCTGCGTGCCGACAAAGAACGGATGCGCGCTCCGCGGCAGTTCGACGAACTCGACCAGGTGGCCGTCCGGGGACGTGCCGCTGAACTGCAGTCCACTCTCCGCGATGCGGTCGCGGTAGCTGTTGTTGACCTCGTAGCGATGGCGGTGACGCTCGGAGACGGACTCGCTGCCGTAGGCCTGCGACACCACCGACCCCTTGGTGAGCGTGGCGGGGTAGGCCCCGAGGCGCATCGTGCCGCCCAGGTCCGCCTCGCCGGCGACCGCCTGCTCCTGGTCCGCCATCGTCGAGATGACCGGCTGTGTCGTCTCGGGCTCGAACTCGGCCGAGTTCGCATCGGTGAGACCGACGGACCGCGCCGCCTCGATGACCATGCACTGCAGACCCAGGCAGAGCCCGAGCGTCGGGATCTTGTGCGTCCGGGCGTGGGTGATCGCGCCGAGCTTGCCCTCGATACCGCGGATGCCGAAGCCGCCGGGAATCACCACGGCGTCGATGTCGGCGAGCGCCAGCTTGGCGCCGGCCGCGGTGTCGCAGTCGTCGGACTGCACCCACACGAGTTCGACCTTCGCGCGGTTGGCGAAACCGCCGGCCCGCAGCGCCTCGGTCACCGACAGGTAGGCGTCGGGCAGATCGACGTACTTGCCGACCAGGGCGACGCGCACCGTCTCGCGAGGCTGGTGCACTCGCTCGAGGAGGGTTCCCCACACGGTCCAGTCGACGTCCCGGAACGGCAGTCCGAGCTGCCGCACGACATACGCGTCGAGACCCTCGCCGTGCAGCACGCGCGGGATGTCGTAGATGGAGGGCGCGTCGGGGGTGGAGATGCACCCGTCGACGTCCACGTCGCACATGAGCGCGATCTTCGCCTTGAGGGCCTGCGGCACGTCGCGGTCGGATCGCAGGATCAGCGCGTCGGGCTGAATACCGATGCTGCGCAACGCCGCCACCGAGTGCTGCGTCGGCTTGGTCTTGAGCTCACCCGAGGGCGCGAGGAACGGAACGAGCGAGACGTGGAGGAAGAAGACGTTCTCCCGGCCCACGTCGTGGCGGACCTGACGCGCCGCTTCGAGGAAGGGCTGCGACTCGATGTCGCCGACGGTGCCACCGATCTCGGTGATGACGACGTCGGGCTCCTGGCCCTGCACATCCGGTCCGCGCATCGCGAGGATGCGGGCCTTGATCTCGTCGGTGATGTGCGGGATGACCTGGACGGTGTCGCCGAGGTACTCGCCGCGACGCTCCTTGGCGATCACCGTGGAGTACACCTGGCCGGTGGTCACGTTGGCGTATCCGGAGAGATCCCGATCGAGGAACCGCTCGTAGTGGCCGACGTCGAGGTCGGTTTCCGCGCCGTCCTCGGTGACGAAGACCTCGCCGTGCTGGAACGGGTTCATCGTTCCGGGATCGACGTTGAGGTAGGGATCGAGCTTCTGCATCGTGACGCGAAGGCCACGTGAGGTGAGAAGCTGACCGAGGCTCGAGGCCGTGAGCCCCTTGCCGAGCGACGACGCGACGCCGCCGCTGACGAAGATGTGCTTGATGTCGGCCCGCGTGTGAATGCGTGACTGCAAAGAGACTCCCGTGACGGTGCGACCCGATGGTGACAGCGAGCGAATCGCTCAACATCGAGTGGTTCGGAACCTGGCCGACCCACGGGACTTCACGGTAACACCTTCACGCGAGTTCGGTCGACACCACGCGGGCGACGACGGCTGGAGTACCTAGCTCGGGGTCGCCCCGACCGTCACGGCCGTCGCGGCAGGACCCGTTCCGTACCGACCCGTACCACCGGCGAGCTGCTCACCGAGTGCCAAGGCGACGGTGATGCGCCCCGACGTGCGATCGACGTCGTCGACGGTGCTGGTCCCGGCTGCGAGGGCGGAATCCGACCGCACCACCGCGATGGGACCGCTGCCCTCGGCCGAACCGGCACGGCCCGCGAGCACGGTTCCGGCTCCGCGTCCGTCCAGAGCGCCGGCGAAGCGAGCCACGATCGCGCCGCGGTTGCCGTCCTCACCCGAGTCGGCGGCCTGTCCGGAGACCACCACCGCGAGCTGTGCCGGTGCCACGGCACCGTCGTCGTACGTGATGAAGCCGCCGCCGCGCAGGGTGTCGAGGGCCAGGCCCAGTTCCTCCGGCGTGCTCTGCGGTTGGGAGGTCTGTGCGTTCAGCAACAGCACCGTACCGAGCAGATCGCCGGCGAGGCTGCCCTGATCCACCGATCCCGTACGCAGTTGCGCGCCTGCGGGAACCACGTTGGTGAGGCGCGTGCGGAGATCGTCGCCGCTGGCGGCGGACACGAACGCCTCGGTGAGCCCCACTCGTCCGGTCACCGACCCGCCCGCGTCGGCGATGGTGCGCTGCACACCCTCCACGTCGGCGGGGTCTGCGTCGGGCGTGGTGACCAGCACGACGGTGCGGTCGGCCAGCGCTCCCGCGACCACCCGGGTCGCGACGGCCGCGTCGAAACCGTCGGCGGCGTTGAGTTGCTCACCGAGTGCGTTGTTCGCCGACTGCAGGTCGTTCACCTCGGTCTGCAGATCGTCCCGGTCGTCGCGCAGTCCGGACAGCACTCGACCGGACAGCAGGCCGGAGCCGAGGACGACTCCGACCGCGAGCGCCAGGAACACCGCGATCAACGAGATGGTGTGCTGACGAAGCGAAATCACTGAAGCAGCCCCTGCACCCACAGGGCGAAGCTGTTCCAGGTCTCGATCGCCCAGTCCAGAGTCGCACCGCTGCCGTTGGTCACGACGAGCGCCGCGATGACGGCGATGAGGGCTGCGAGGACGAGCAGCGCCACCGCTCCACCGGAGACCCGGCTGCGGTACAACGTCGCCATGGCCTTGGCGTCCACCAGTTTCGGACCGACCTTGAGTCGGGTCATGAACGTCGACGGTGTGTCCGCGCGCTTGCTGGCGTCGAAGAACTCGTCGAGCGACGCGGCACATCCGACCGTGACGATGAGTGAGGCGCCGTGGTGGTCGGCGAGCAGGAGCGCGAGGTCCGCCGGGGTGCCCGTGGCCGGGAACGTCATGGCTCCGATGCCCAGGTCCTGGATGCGCTCGAGGCCTTTGGCGTGGCCGTCGGAATCGGCGGGGAGCACCACCTCGGCGCCGGACTTCAGCGTGCGGCTGCTCACGTCGTCCGGGTCGCCGACGATCAGGTCGGGGCGGTATCCCGCCTCCGACAGCGTGTCGGCGCCGGCGCCGACACCGATGAGGATCGGCGAGTACTCCTTGATGAACGGCTTGAGCGACTTGAGATCGGCCACGTGGTCGGTGCCCTCGGCGACGACCACGACGTGACGACCGTTCATGTCGACGTCCACCTCGGGCACTCCGACGCCGTCGATCAGCAGCGGCGACTCGGTGCGGATGAACTCGATCGTGTTGCCCGAGAACGCTTCCAGGTGATCGATCAGACCAGACTTGGCCTCGATCATGCGGTCGGAGATGTCGGCCTCGGACTGCTCGGTGCCGGTGGCGAGACGTCGCTCCCCGGCGTACACGTTGCCGTCGTGCAGGCGGATCTTCGAACCGTCCTTGACCTTCTTGAAGACGTCGGAGCCCACCTCGTCGATGAGCTCGATGCCGTTGGCGACGAGCACCTCCGGACCGAGATTGGGGTAGCGCCCCGAGATCGAGGCGGAGGCGTTGACCACGGCCGTCACGCCGGCCTGTACCAGCAGGTCGGCGGTGATCCGGTCGAGGTCGAGTTCGTCGAGAACGACGATGTCTCCGGGACCGACACGGCGCAGGAGCTTGGCCGTGGAGCGATCGACCCGAGCGATTCCCGTGACTCCGGGAAGTGAGTCATGACTACGCGAGAGCAGAGCCGGCATCTTCATGCACACGATGATGGACAACAACACGGCAGCATCGGCGGAGGCGCGCCGTAACAACTACCACATCATTCACATGAGTCACACCAGCACATCGCTCTCAGGCGGTCGCGGACTCCCGTTCCGCCGTCGCGGTGCGCAACAGTTCCTCGGCATGTGCCCGGCCGGTCTCGGTGTCGTCGAGCCCGGCGAGCATGCGCGCGAGTTCCACGACACGCTCGGAATCCGTCAAAGTGCGCACACCACTGTTGGGGCCGCCACGTTTTCCGTCGGTCTTGTTCACCACCAGGTGCGTGTCGGCGAACGCCGCGACCTGCGGGAGGTGCGTCACGACGATGACCTGGTGCGTCCTGGCCAGGCGTGCCAGCCGCTTGCCGATCTCCACGGCGGCGCGACCACCCACGCCGGCATCGACCTCGTCGAAGACCATGGTCGCTCCGGCATCCGATCGCGCGAGGACCACCTCGAGCGCCAACATCACGCGGGAGAGCTCACCGCCGGACGCGCTCTTGTTGAGCGGCAGCGACTGCGCACCGCTGTGCGCGGACAGACGGAACTCGATCTCGTCGGTGCCGGTCGACCCGGCGTGCAGCGCGGTTCCGTCGACGGACAGCGCCGACCGATCGTCCGCACCCGCAGCGCGGGGGCGCACCTCGACGTCCAGCTTGGCCTTGCCCATCGCCAGGCCGGCGAGTTCGGCGCTGACCGCCTTGGACAGTTTCGCCGCAGCTTTCACCCGCGCGGCCGACAGCTTGCGTGCGACCTCGGCGGTCGCTGCACCGGTGGTGGAGACGCGTTCGGTCAGCGCTGCCACGGCGTCGGCGGAGACGTCCAGTCCCGTCAGGCGGGTTCGTGCGTCCTCCGCCCACGCGAGCACTCCGTCCACGTCGGCGGCGTACTTGCGAGTCAGACTCTTGAGCTCCGCTTGACGCGAGAGCAGCGTGTCCAGTGACTCCGGATCGGCGGGCAGATCCTCGAGGTACGAGGTGAGCTCGGCTCCGACGTCGGTCACCACCGCGATAGCCTCGGCGAGTCGTGGGCCGACGGCCGAGAGAATCTCGTCGTCGGTCGAGGCGAGTCGATCGCGGGCCTCGCCCAACAGCGCCATGACGGACACGTCGCCGGGGTCGTCGCCACCGGTGAGCGCCGTGTGCGCGGCGGACGCCGCATCGCGGAGCGAGTCGAGATCGCTGAGCCGCCGGACGGTCGCCGCGATGTCGGTGTCCTCGTGCGGTGCCGGTGCGACCGCGTCGATCTCGTTCAGGGCGAACGTGAGCTGGTCCGCCTCGCGCGCGAGTTCGCGAGCCTTCTCCGTCCGCTCCCGCAGTTCGGTCACCGCAGCGACCCACTGCGAGCGGCGAGTGCGGTACGTCTCGAGCAGCGGCCCGATGGCGTCCGCAGCGAAGCGGTCCAGAGCGGCCAACTGCTGATCGCTGCGTTGCAGACGCAGTTGATCGTTCTGTCCGTGCACCGTGAGCAACGCTCCGGTGAACTCCGACAGGACGCCTGCGGGCACACTGCGGCCGCCGAGATGAGCACGTGATCGGCCGTCGCTGCCGACCGTCCGGAGGGCGATGATGCTGTCGTCCTCGTCGCGCCGACCGCCGGTGGACTCGAGCAACTGCTCCACGTCGCCGCGGACCTGGTCGGTGACGTGGTCGGTGGTGAAACGACCCTCGACCACCGCGCGGTCGGCGCCGACACGGACACGCCCGGCGTCGGCGCGCGCGCCGGAGAGCAGATGCAGGCTGGTGACGACCATCGTCTTGCCGGCACCGGTCTCACCGGTGAGCACCGTCAGGCCCTCCGAGAACGACGCCGTCGCCTCGGCGATGACTCCCAGGCCGTCGATACGAATTTCGGACAACACGTCGGTTACGTCACCCTCCCCCGCCAGCCGGTGACCGGCAAGGCGAACTTGTGTACGAGTCGATCGGCGAACGGCGCGGAGTCGAGCCGGATCCACTTGATCGGCTCACATCCTCGCACCACCTCGACGCGAGCACCGGCGGGCAGGCGCAGGGTGCGCCTGCCGTCGCAGAAGACCACCGCGTCGTGTCCACCGTCGAAGGTCTCGATGGCGATGTGTGACTCGGGACTGGTCACCAGCGGCCGCGCGAACAGCGCGTGGGCGTTACTGGGGATGACGAGGATCGCCTCGAGCTCCGGCCACACGACCGGACCACCGGCCGAGAACGCATAGGCGGTGGACCCGGTGGGGGTCGACAGCAGAACACCGTCGCACCCGAACGAGGACACCGGACGGTCGTCCACCTCGAGCACCACCTCGAGCACCCCGAGCCGCGACCCGTTCTCGATACTGGCCTCGTTCAGCGCCCACCCACGTTCGATGATCTCGCCGTCGACGTGCACGGTGATGTCCAGCGTCATCCGCGGTTCGATGCGGTACTCGCGGCGCACCACGATGGCCAGGGTCTCCTCGAGATCGTCGGCCTCCGCCTCGGCGAGGAATCCGATGCGTCCCAGGTTCACGCCGAGCACCGGGATGGACGCCACCCGCGCGAGTTCCGCAGCGCGCAGGAAGGTTCCGTCGCCGCCGAGGACCAGGACGAGCTCGCAGCCCACCGCCGCCGACGGACCGAACTCCACGACGGAGACGTCGGACTGCGGTGTGGAGAGCGCGTCGATCCCCGACGTCGACTCCAACCGCGACGTGTCGTGCTCGTCGACGAGCACGCGCAGGGCGATCCCGTGATCGTGGAACACCTTCGCCGCGCGCAGAGCCGTCTGCTCGATGTCCGGGCGACCCGGATGCGCGACGAGCAGGATGGTGCGCTCGGGCACGGTCGACTCGCTCACTGAGGCCCCTTCTCCACGGCGTCGGACACCAGTTGCTCGACGGACGTCGACTGGGCTGTGCTGGGATCGTCGTCCGGACCCGGAACGGTGAGCCACAGGAAGTACTCGACGTTGCCGGACGGACCGGGCAGTGGGCTCGGCTCCACACCGGACGTGACCAGGCCCAGGTCGGCCGCGGCGCGCGCGACTCCCAGCACCGCATCTGCGCGCAGGGCGGGATCACGGACCACTCCCCCTGCACCGACGCGATCCTTGCCGACCTCGAACTGGGGCTTGACCATCGGGAGGATGCTGGCACCCGGACGGGCACACGCGGCGAACGCCGGGAGTACGAGAGCCAACGAGATGAAGGACAGGTCGGCGACCACGAGGTCGACCGGCCCGCCGATGGCCTCGGCATCGATGCCGCGGACGTTCGTACGGTCGAGGACTCGCACCCGCTCGTCGGTCCGTAGCCGCCACACCAACTGTCCGTAGCCTACGTCGACCGCCACGACCTCGCGTGCACCCTTGGACAACAGCACGTCGGTGAACCCACCGGTGGACGCACCCGCGTCGAGACACCGCGCGCCCTCCACCGTGACACCGCGTGGCTCGAAGGCGGCGAGCGCGCCCAGTAGCTTGTGTGCACCTCGAGAGGCCCACGACACCTCGTCGGAGACCTCGGTGACCCGTAGCGCCGTGCCGGGCTCGACCGCGGTGGCGGGCTTCGTGGCCACGGTGCCGGCGATCAGCACTCGACCGTCCGAGATGAGCTCCGAGGCGTGATCCCGAGATCGGGCCAGACCGCGGCGGACGAGTTCCGCGTCCACCCGAGCGCGACGAGCCATGTCAGTTCTTGTCCACGGACGCGAGCGCGTCGACGAGTACCTCGTGCGCGCGGTCGAGGATGCGGGCCTGCCGCGTCAGCGTGACCAGGCCGTGCGGGTCGTCCGTACCCTCGCCGAACGGCGCCGACGCCGCCACGTCCGCCTCGGCGACCAGTGCGTCGACAGCCGAGACGACGGCGTCGGGATCGACGGACGTGCCCTCGACATCGGAGTGCGACGGCAAGTGCTGACCGGGGCGGGGAACGGGCGTGCTCATCGCGGACAACGCTAGCCGATACCCCCGACGACGTCGGTCGGCGGTGGTGACCGTCAGTGTCAGGCGGTCCACCGCGCGACGACATCCGCAGCCGCACCGGACGCGCCCTCGACGGTGTCGAAGCCGCCGAGCGCCCAGACCGCGGGGAGAACGTCGCGCAGTGCCTCGATCCAGAGGTCGCCGTCGGCGTCGACGTCGCCCGTGGTCTCGACTCGCAGCACGGAACCGGACAGCGACACCGACCAGGTGTCGGAAGGCTCGGAGGGAACGAGAGACGCGGCCGGCTCCTCGAGCAGAGCCGACAGGGACGACGCGAGGTACGTGGGGCGCTCGTGCGGGACGGCAGTGAGCACGTCGTGCACGGTGCTCACTCCGGTGAGCACGAGGAGTGACGGCACACCCACCTCGTTGGCTCCCGCGATGTCCGTGTCCAGACGGTCACCCACCACCAGCGGCGTGGTCGACCCGCTGCGCTCGAGCGCGTCCTTCATGAGAGGTGCCTCGGGCTTGCCCGCCACGATCGGGGTGGCCCCCGTCGCTGCGGCGACCGCCGCGACCATGGCACCGTTTCCCGGCCCGAGACCGCGAGGCGTCGGCAGGCTGGTGTCGGCATTCGTGGCCACCCAGCGTGCGCCGGCACGGACCGCGTAGGTCGCCTCGGCGATGTTCGCCCACCCCGTCTCGGGGGAATGTCCCTGGACGACCGCGGCCGGAGTGGGGTCCGCTGTACGAACCGGCACCAGGCCGGCGGCGGACACCTCTGCCTCGAGGGCCTCGGTTCCGACGACCAGCACGGACGCACCTGCGGGCAGGAGACCAGCGAGAAGCCGCCCCGCCGCCTGGGAACTCGTCACCACCGACTCGTCGGGCGCACGGAAACCGAGATCGCGTAGGTGCTCGGCCACCTGAGCGGGAGACCGACTGGCGTTGTTGGTGACGTAGCAGAGCTGAGAGGAGCACTCGCGGAGAATGTCGACGGCACCGTCGATCGGATCGGGACCCCGGTACAGAGTCCCGTCGAGATCGAGCAGCAGGGCGTCGTGAGCGTCGGTCAGACGGGTCACTGACCGGTCAGTTCGTCGACTCGGTCCTCGGCGTCCGTCTCACCCTCGACGTCGGCGGCGGCGGCACGGAGGAACCACTGCACCCCGTCGTCCGCTCGACCGGCGGCCACGAGAGCGTCGGCGTAGGCGTAGTACAGCCGCGCTGCAGCCGACCCCGTGCGATCTCCCTCGAGATCCGGAGTCTGCAGCGTCACCACCGCCTGGTCGTACTGCCCCATGTCCATGCGGGCACCCGCGACGACGATGCGCAGTTCGGACGCATCGTCACCCGTCAGCTGGCGAGCCTCGTCGCTGCGTCCGAGCTCGATGGCGCGCTCCGGCCGACCGAGGCCCCGCTCACAATCAGCCATGACGGACAGCAGGCCTGGCCCACCGGCCATACGGCGGGCGGCGCGGAGCTCGGACAGAGCCTCCGCCCACTCTCCTGCGTGATACGCGGCGATGCCGGCCGTCTCTCGGACCACGGCGATGCGGCCGGCACGCTGCCGCGCCGCTCGCGCGTGCAGCAGTGCTGCGGCGGGATCGTCTCCGATCAGCTGACTGACCATGACCATGTGTCGTGCAACAGCTTCCGCGTTGCTCTTGTCGAGGCTCAACAGGTCTCGACGGACCCCGGGTTCGAGATCTTTCGCGTCGACGTCGTCCGGCAGATCGGGCTCGACCGGACGAGGAGCGCGAGAATCAGGGCCTCGCCCACCGCCGGCGCGCGGACCTGCGCTCCCTTCACCGCCGCGACGACGGGGAGGTGCACCCTGTCCTCGAGTGCGGTCGGGTGCCTGGCCCCTGCCGGAACCCTGCCGACGGTCGCCGGACGTCGATCGATCCCCGGAGCGCCCACGGTCGCCGGTGTGGCGACGTTCGTCCTGGCTCCCGGAACGGTCACCGGAGCGAGGGGCCGATGATCGGAACGACCCGCGTTCCCCCGCGCTGTCGCGGCGAGGTGCCCGGTTGTCGCGCGCGGGCGGCCGGCGGTCCGAATCGGACGTACGACCTTCCGATGACGGCTCTTCCGGCACGGTGGTTCCTTTCGATCGATCGGCGACCGAGCTCTCCCGCTCGTCACCGGTGGTGTCATCATGCCGCACTCACGATCGGAGTGCAGAAACACGAAAGGGGACCCATGTGAATGGGTCCCCTTTCGGAACGGATTGTTCGGCGGTGTCCTACTCTCCCACACCCTGTCGGGTGCAGTACCATCGGCGC
>NZ_JARVSZ010000015.1:0-1707 GCF_030208955.1 Rhodococcus sp. MEB041 | reverse complement strand
GTTCGAGCGATGCGGTCACTTTCCGCAATGGGACGCACCGAAAGAAGCCACTCGACTGATTCTCGACCGCACCTAAAGAGGATGATCTTCGAACACTTCGGACAGGTTCAGGTCGATTGCCGGTCGCTGATTTGCCGGTGAACTCGCCCGGGCCCTCGGCGAACTCGCCGCGTAGGAACGACCGTCGCGAGGTTCGCGGCGTGCCTACCGGGGGATTCGCGTAGACCTGCACATCAGCTCCGAGGCGGCGTGCGGGCAGCGCTGGAGGTTGCTCAGCCACCCTCGGCGATGACCTGACGTGTCCCCCTCCGCGCCGACATAGAAGTCAAATCTGCCCATGAGCCGACTAGCCGAACTCCGTGTCGCCATCTATGGCCGGCGACTCGTACATGATGGGAGCGGCTGGTCCTCAGGGGTCGACAGAGTTGATCGAGTCGATGACGCGATGTGCTTCGTTCGCGGAGCCGTGCCCGCGGGAGTAGGCGCCCGCTCTCAGCAGCGCAGAGGCCACCGCAACGGTGCAGCCGTGCCGGGCGGTCAAAATCCCGATGGCGATGTTCACCGCCTCGCTGTCCTGGTGACGACGGATGAGCATGTCGGCGGCCACGCCGGCGGCGACGATGTCCGTGCCGAGCATGCGAGCGAGTTGGGCGATCATGGTGTGGGTAGCGCGGTCGTCCCCCGCGAGTCTGTGTGGTGACCTCGTCCGGCGGTAGAGCTGCAGCGTGCCCAACGGGGCACGATGGTCGCCGAGCGGGTGCGCTTGCACCCATCCGATCCCGCTGACGGCCAGTTCGTCCACCAGTAGCGGCCAGCGGCCCCGGTCGGCAGCGTCGTCGACGTCCACAGCGCACGCATTACTTGTCGACATGGCCTCTGTGTGGGGGCCACATCCGAGGATGTAACCGAGGTCGGCGGCCTGCACAGCGACACCGTCGGTGGCGTGCACCACCTGATGGGTATCGGGGTGGTCCTCCGCAGCGACGACGAGCGCGGCCCCGTCCGCGGCGGCCAGATCGACGCACACATCGACCCAGTCGATCGCGGTGACACCGTCGAACGCCCCGCGCGCATCACGCATCGAATGTGCGTCGTCGTCACCCCACACTGGGGTCCTCCCTGCATCGGCCACGGCAGCATACGAACACAGCTACGGTACCCACGACATCGTCTTGCAAACCGAGGGAGCGCTCGGGTCCCCGATCGTCGAGACGACGGATGCTCTCGGAGACCACGGTGAGGTCACCGGGAACACGATCCCAGGCAAAGGCAAGGCATCGCAGGCGACCTTCGGCGCCATCATGGCACTGGGCAGCTACCTGACCGACGTCTTCCTCGTCCTCGAAAATAAGGGCGTCCGGAAGTTCGAAGCATCGTGGGGCGAACTATTCGACACCACCCGAGACCAGCTCGCGGAGGCCGAACGTGATCGCGGATGAGCTGCCCAAGGCGACTCGTCCGCACGCACGGGTCGACCCGCGACTGACGGCCGGGCTACGAGTACCGCTGTCGAGCAATCTGATTCATATCAGTTCATCAACGAAGCGCCCGCGTCAGCGCAGCGTATTGATTGAGCCCGGGGGCAACCGGGACACCCCGAGAACAGCGAGCGGGGACCGAACCGCTTCTGCGCCTGAGGAGGCCCCATGTACCTGCACGTACAGAAGCTGATCCACGACATCGTTCCCGACGAGCCCGATCCCGCCG
>NZ_JARVSZ010000009.1:0-2117 GCF_030208955.1 Rhodococcus sp. MEB041 | reverse complement strand
CATGGCGATCGATCTGACCTACGACCCGAGCGTCCGCGAGTGGATCGAGCGCACTCGCACGTTCACCCGCGAGCACGTCCTGCCCATCGAGGACAAGTTCCTCGGCGACGTGACCGCTGCGGGCGGCGACGACCTTCGCCGGGAACTACAGGCCGCGGCGAAGGACGCGGCGGTGTTCGCTCCCCACGCGCCCCGCGAGTTCGGCGGGGGCGGTTTGTCCATGAGCGACCGCGCCCCCGTGTTCGAGGAAGCCGGCTACTCCCTCTTCGGGCCGATCGCGACGAACATCGGTGCCCCCGACGAGGGCAACGTGCACCTGCTCGCCCACGTCGCCTCCCCTGCCCAGAAGGAGCAGTTCCTCGGCCCCCTCGCCCGCGGCGACGTGCGGTCCGCGTTCGCGATGACCGAACCCGCTCCCGGCGCCGGCTCGGACCCCTCCGCCCTCACCACCACCGCCACCCGCACCGACGGCGGTTGGCGCATCGACGGCCACAAATGGTTCATCACCGGCGCGGACGGCGCCGGATTCTTCATCGTCATGGCCCGCACCTCCGGCTCCCCCGGCGACCGGGGCGGCGCCACGATGTTCCTCGTCCCCGCCGACACCGCCGGCATCATCGTCGGCCGGCACATCAGCACCCTCGACCGCGCCATGATCGGTGGGCACTGCGAAGTCACCTTCGACCGCGTCCTCGTGCCCGAGGACAACGTCCTCGGCGCCGTCGATGAAGGATTCACCTACGCACAGGTGCGCCTCGGACCCGCCCGCATGACCCACGTCATGCGCTGGCTCGGCGCCGCCCGACGCGGACACGACGTTGCTGTCTCGCATGTCGCCCACCGGGAAGGCTTCGGCAGCCGCCTCGGCGACCTCGGCATGGTGCAGAAGATGATCGCCGACAACGAGATCGACATCGCCGCCACCCGAGCCCTGCTCGTCACCGCCTGCCACAGCCTCGATCGCGGCGACCCCGCGAGCAACGAGACCTCCATCGCGAAGACCTTCGCCGCCGAAGCCATCTTCCGCATCGTCGACCGCGGCGTGCAGATGTGCGGCGGACTCGGCGTCTCCGACGACCTGCCCCTCGCCCGACTCTCCCGCGAGGTCCGTCCTTTCCGCGTCTACGACGGCCCCTCCGAAGTGCACCGTTGGGCCATCGCCAAACGCGCCGTCGGCGCCGCCCGCCGCGCCGCGAAGGAACAGCCGTGACCGCCACCCTCCCCGGCATGAACACCGCCGCCCTCGAAAAGTTCATGCGCGACAACGGCATCGACATCACGGGCGGACTGCGCGTCGATCGCATCGCGGGAGGCCGGTCCAACCTCACCTACCGCGCCCACGACGACATCACGTCGTGGATCGTGCGGCGCCCCCCGGTCAGCGGACTGACCCCGTCCGCCCACGACATGGCTCGGGAGTGGACCGTCACCCGCGCCCTGGCCGGCACCGACGTCCCCGTCGCCACCGCCGTCGCCTTCGACGCCGACGGCGCCGCCCTCGGAGCGCCGATGACCGTCGTCGAGTTCGTCCCCGGACAGGTGGTGCGCACCCGCACCGACCTCGACGCCCTCACCGACGACGACATCGCCGCCAACACCAGCGAACTCGTCCGTGTCCTCGCCGCGCTGCACGCCGTCGACCACCACGAGGTCGGACTCGCCGACTTCGGTCGGCCCGACGGATTCACCGCCCGACAGGTCGCCACCTGGGGACGGCAATGGCACCGCGTCAAGACCCGCGACCTCGACGACATCGACCGACTACACCAGGCCCTCACCGACGCCGTCCCGACGCACTCGACGGCCGCCGTCGTGCACGGCGACTACCGCGTCGACAACACCATCCTCACCCACGGTGAACCCGGAACCGTTGCCGCACTCGTCGACTGGGAGATGTCCACCCTCGGCGACCCCCTCACCGACATCGCCCTCATGTGCGCCTACCGGCAACCCATGTTCGACACCGTCCTCGGCGTCGACGCCGCCTGGACCTCCCCCCGCTACCCCGACGCCGACGACCTCGCCCAGCACTACGCCGCCGTATCCGGACGCGACCTCGCCCACTGGAACTTCTACCGCGCCCTCGCCGACTTCAAGATCGCCGTCATCGCCGAAGG
>NZ_JARVSZ010000013.1:0-4428 GCF_030208955.1 Rhodococcus sp. MEB041 | reverse complement strand
TCGACTCGGTGGGCAACCCGTGGAGCGGCAGTTACGTCTACAACTCGGGCAACCTGGTGCTCGATCTGCTGTACAACCTGATGCTCGAATCGACGGGCCGCTTGCAGAAATGCCGCATGTACGAGATGACCGACAACAAGACCGCCCGCTCGACCATCTCCTACCTGATCGTTCGGGACCAGGCGCACGAGAACGGCTACGCCAAGGCGCTCGAAACCCTCGGTGTCGACTGGAAGAAGACGCTGCCGATCCCCAAGACGAACGCCGAACAATTCCCCGAGGTCAAGAAACTCGTGGAGATGGGCCTCCAGAGCAAGCAGTACACGTTCGACCTCACCGGCGCCTCCGAAGCGGGACGTATTTACCAGGGAATGTCGCCGTCGAAAGACGGAACCGACCTCGATGCGAGCGAACAGGCACCTGCCGGCGCGCCCCTCGACATCGCTCCCGAGCGGCCGGAGGAGTTCGCACCCGGACTGGATCCGGAGCTCATGGAACTGATCCAGCAGACCGCCGAGATGGAGATGGCCGACATCGACGCCACATTCGGCGAACTCGGCAAGTAGTGGACCACCGGCTCCCGGCCTGTGCTCGACGGGCCGGCTGACTTCACGTCGCGCACCTGAACAATAGAGTCGGTCGACGAACGCCTGCCCGGATAACGGTGCAGGCGTTCGTCGTACATCTCCACCAACGCCCAGGGGCCTTTCGCACCATCGCGCGGTGACGCCACTGCGGATGACACGTAACCGGTCAGCAACCAGTTCGCCGACTTCATGCACCCCACCAGTGATGCCCGGAGAATCGTCAGGGCCTGGTCCGGCTCCCGGGGCGCCGTAACGACGTCCGTCGGTGTCCGCTCAGGCTCATCCGCGGGTGCTCGGTCGGCATCGGCTGACCGAGACGGCGTCCGCTCGGTCGCGTGGTTCGACGACAACACGTCATCATGTGCGGGCGTTTCGACTTTCCTCGTGACATCGAGTCCCGATCGGCATCATTCGCCGAGTCAGCTAACGACCCTTGCCCGTGGCGACCCTGAAACAACTCCAACGGTCCACAGTCGACGTCCAGGTGCGCTGTTGACGGCACCCGATGGTTCGCAGAAGGATTACGACTACAACTCGCGACTGGACGTTCCTGGTACCCGAGTTGTCACGTGAGTGGTCGCACGCAGCGCGATCTTCCACTGCGGCAATCCGAGTCGCCAGCGCTCGACCCACGCCCAATCGGCGTAGGTACGTTCCCACTCGCGCATGGGCAAGGTGTCGAAAACGGCCAGTGGTGGCGTCGGGTCGCCGAGAAAAGAGCCGGAGAACCCACGCCGACGGAGCCGTCCCACCGCTGCGAACATCTCTGCGTCGCGGCCGTTCCATGCGACGGCGACTCCGGGCGCACTGACGTGGCCCCACCGCGCGTACGGGAGTACATCGTGCCCGTCGTCGTCGGGCAGTAACACCGCGGTCGAATACGACACGGGTGAGGACAACACGTGGAACAGGTCGGTGGGGTCGATCGCGGTGACACTGTCGGGCCAGCGAGTGACGAGGTGCGGGGTACGGCGGGTGTCCGCGGACCGGTACATCCACGCACATGGTGGGCACAGTCCCTTCCCGCGTGGGCGCACCCACAGCGCTGATGCGGCGGCGGACATGCCCGGCACTCTCGTGGTGGACGTCAACTGACGCGTCGTGGTCGCGCAGCGTGCGCACGTTCCCGTCGCAGTCGCGGCGGCATCGGGCACGCCGGCGTTTCCGGTGGCCCGATGGGCTGCATGTTCCGGGCCGTCGGTGGTCGGACTCGAAGGTGCTGCGGCGACGGCGTCATCCGAATTGCCGGCCATACCGTCCGTCGACGTCATCTGGAAGAAGTTCCTGCCGGTGATGGTGCCGAACGCGGGAAGTGCCCGTCGGGGGCATTGCTGACCACGAGGGCGCGACTGCGGAGGTCGGGCGGCAGCAGCTGCCGCCAGCGCAGCGCCTCGTCGAGATGAGTACTGGTCCAGAGCGCTGTCACCAGTTCCTCACGCCCGGTGGAGCGGGGAGAACGGAGCTCGACGGTGTAGACGTAGGGCAGGGGCGAAGTGACCGAACACAGCGTCTCCCACGTTGCACGTGGCACCACCTCGCCCCGCGGATCCTCGATGTGACGCACCTGCGCACCCCACGCTGCGCAATACGCGCGAGCCACGTCGACGGCATCGGTCAGCGAGCTCGCGGTGCGCAGGATGACTGTGTCCCGGTCGTCGACCATCCACACCAGGAACCTTCGCTCGTCGGTGACATGGGGTGCGGTCGCGTGGGGTGCGGGCGTCTCGGCGGTGGGGCCGACGAGGTCGAGGAAGTCGCACGAGCGCGGTGTCGGATTCACACGGTCGGTCATCGACGGGCTTCGCTCTCACGTGTAGTGATACCCGACGTGCCGTTCACCACGGCGCGATGTTCCCTGCTGTCACGATTCATGGTCGCCGAGAGACTCGACAACGCGTTGCGCCTCGTCCAGCGACGAATGTTCGCGCGCATAGGCGCCGGCTCGGAGCAGCGCCGATGCCGCCGGCACCGAAAGACGTTGCCGGGCAGCGAGAACGCCGATCGCGACGCTGACGACGTCGGAGCCCGCAACCGGCTCCGATGATGCACCGAGGACCCGGTCGGCGACCGGTTCGCTACCGAGCGCTCGCGCCAGCGCGCTGACCGTGGTGTCCGCATCGAGCGACCGCGCGGGCGGTCGACGCCGCCGGTAGAGCTGCAGGGTTCCCAACGCCGACCCGAGTGCCCCGAACGCATGGACCTGTAGCCAGTGAACGCCCACCGCGACGAGTTCGTCGATCAGCAGCGGCCAGGTGCGGCGGTCGTCGGGATCGGTGGTCGTCACGGTCTGCACCGGATGTGCGGGCGTCGCCGTCGTGTGGGGTCCGTAGCCGAGGACGAAGAGCAGGTCCGCCACGCGCTCGGCGGTCGGGTCGGTGGCATAGAGGATCCGGTGTCTGTCATCGTGGCGCTCGGTGGATGCGACGACAGCTGCGCCGTCCGCGGACGACAGGTCGACGCACACCTCCACCCACTGCGACAATGACTCCAGGCCGGACAGTGGATGATCCCTCGGCTGACGGTCGTCGGCGTCACCGGTCACCGGGACTCGCAGACCGGCACGACCCCGGTGTGCACGACGGGGGCACGCGGCGACGTTGACGCACAACGTTGTTCGAGAATCTGGATCCGAGCGCCCGCTCTCGCCCGCAGGTGCGGAGTCAGCTGCAGGACAGGTAGGGCGGGCGACACGTGACCGACCGCCGCGACGATATCGCGACGGTCGGGTAAATGCTGAGACATGTTTCGCGCACACTCCTCGAGGTCGTCTTCGCGCCGCAGCGGCGAGACGACTGGTTCGGATGATCGGTCCGAACGGCAAGGGTTGTACCGAACTGACGGTAACTGTACGCCGCGTCGCCCTACACCGGGCGACGACGAACTATCGAGGACTGCCGTTCGACAGCAGCGGTGCACTCCGTTGCGGGCGCCCAGCATACGTGTGACATGGTGTGCTCGACCTCGGCGTACGTACCCAGCACCGAGGATCTGGAAGAAGGTACGTCCGTGACCGCTACTTCCGACCCGCCGCTCGACCCGGCGCGCGCCGACAGTGATTCCGAGACAATGTCTTTGGGCGCCGCCATGGCCGAGATGGCCAGGGTGATCCAACAAGAACACGGGAGCGTCGAGGGCACTCTGCTCTCGATCACGGCGGAGGCGGTCCGGCTGATACCGGGCGCTGATCACGCCGGCATCACCCTCGTCGTCCGCAATCGCAGAATCGAATCCCGCGGTGCCACCGACGAACTCCCTCGCCGTGTCGACGCCCTGCAGGAGGAGACCGGGCAAGGGCCGTGCTTGGACACGGTGTGGAAACACCACAGTGTGTTCGTCCCCGATATGGCCCGTGAGGATCGGTGGCCACAGTTCGCTCCCGCGGCCTCAGAGGCCGGAGTGCGCTCGATGCTGACGTTCCGGTTGTACACCCACCACGATCACCTCGGGGCGCTGAACCTGTACTCCGACGCCGTTCACGGCTTCGACGACGCCGACGACGACGTCGGCGTCCTGCTCGCCACGCACGCCGCCCTCGCTCTCGTCGCCGCCGAGCAGGAGCACAATTTCGAGTCCGCGCTCGCGACCCGCGATGTCATCGGACAGGCCAAAGGCATCATCATGGAGCGCTATGACCTGCGCGCCGACGCTGCGTTCGCGATGCTCGTTCGACTGTCCCAGGACTGGCACACACCGGTGACGGATCTGGCGACGAAGATCGCGCGACGCGAACCCGAATGATGACGGCCTAGAAACGGAGACGAGTAACCCGACGGGAACGGTCAATCTATGGGCGGTCGAATCGTCCTCGAACTCGCGCGGCGGGGAGTCGGCGGCGACACCG
>NZ_JARVSZ010000014.1:0-5415 GCF_030208955.1 Rhodococcus sp. MEB041 | reverse complement strand
ACACCGGCACACCGGCACACCGGCACACCGGCACACCGGCACACCGGCACACCGGGGACCTCGTCCGACGGGGCATTGCGCGCCACCGCTGATCGCCTGTCTCGCTGCAGTCGCTCGTACTGGTCCGCGAGCAACTCCGAGGACATCTCTGCACAATTCATGGGACCGCCGCACCTCTATCGAGAGGGCGACGGTCGATCGGTCGTGCAGTACTCCCGTACTCGCCCTGGATGCCGCCACGGCGGGCGGGTGCGGGTCGAATCGGCGCCGCAGCGCGCACGTCGTCGCCGGAGTGAGGTCCTCATTCACGTGTGGTGAATCCCGTGGCGCATCCGGTCTGTGTCACTGCCGTCTTCCGGCTGATCGTCGATACTGCGCACGGACGTGTGACACTGTGTCGGATCGAGGCGCGAAAACCGCGCGGCAGGTTCGCAAGTCCGGGGAGGAGATTTCTGTGCCCTGGGATTCGCACGACGAGGCGAAACCGTCGTACGTCATCGTGGTCGGCGGCTCGGCAGGCGGACTGGACGCGCTCACTGCGATGCTCGGCGCGGTAGAGGTGGGCCTGGGGTGGTGTGTCGTCATCGCGCAACACACGGCACCGACAGGGACGAGCGAGCTCGCTCACCTTCTGGACCGCGCGAGTGCACTGCACGTGGTCGAGGCGGCCGACGGTGACGACCTGCGCCCGGACACCGTGTTCGTCGCCCCACCGGGTCATGACATCGCGGTCCGCGAACGAAGCATCTCGATCGACGTCCCCGATCTGACCACGCGTCCCTGGCCGAGCATCGACCGCCTGTTCGTGTCCGCGGCGCAGGCGTTCGGGGATCGATCGGTGGCGGTCGTGTTGTCCGGCACGGGGAGCGATGGAGCGTCGGGGGTCGAGGCCGTCGAGTCGGCGGGTGGCGTCGTGGCGGTGCAGGAGCGGGCGACCGCCGCGTTCGACTCGATGCCGTCGGCGTCGTTCGCCACCGGGTCGGTGGACATCGAGGAAGCAGCTGCGGACATTCCCGGCGCGCTCGAACGTTTTCTCCGTGGCACTCCGCCCGACTCGCCGCCGTCCGAGGTCATCGGCACGGGCGTGGTCGACGACGTCGTGGCCGCGTTGTACGAGCAGAGTGGGCTCGATTTCTCGGGTTACAAGACCTCGACGCTGCAGCGGCAGATCATCCGCCGCCAGCGTCTGTCGGCCATCGCCGAGACTGCGCTCTACCTACAGCATCTCCGGCAGTCGCCGACCGAGGCCTCGGCGCTGGCCCGCGCCCTGCTGGTCACGGTCACTGCATTCTTCCGCGACCAGGGCGTGTGGAACGGGCTGCGCGAGCATCTGGACGCGGTCGTCTCCGCGTCGGAGGGTGGTCAGGTCCGGATGTGGGTGCCTGGATGCGCCACCGGACAAGAGGCGTACACCCTCGCCGTACTCGTCGCGGAAGCCCTGGCCGTACCGGATGTCGAACTGCCGCAACGGTTGAAGATCTTCGCCACCGATCTGGACGAGCGCGCACTGACGATCGCTCGGGTCGGGCGATACCCGATCGGCGAGCGGAATGCGTTGCCGGAGTACGCACGAGTGCGATGGACCCGTGATCTCGAGGGGGAGTTCGAGATCTCCCCAGTCTTACGGGAGTGCATTGTCTTCGCTCGACACAACGTGGCTTTCGATCCCCCGTTTCCCGATCTGAACATGATCTCGTTGCGCAACACGTTGATCTACTTTCAACCCCGGTTGCAGGAGCGGGCTCTGCAGCTGTGTCAGTTCGCTCTCAATCCCGGGGGACTGCTGCTGCTCGGGCAGAGTGAACGCGTACCGCGCACCGACGACGCCTTCGTCTCCGTCGACGCCGAGCGCAGACTGTATCGGCGACGGCAGAGTCCACGTGCCCTCGGCCTGCCGCTGAGCGGCATCGGGCACCCGGCCCGCGGGGCGAAGGTCGTCGATCGTGGAGACGTCTCACCGCGCTCGACAGCCGTCGGCGACCACTTCTACAGCGACATCGTCAAGGCGGTGGCGCCGTCGGCGCTGATCGTCGACGACCGAGCGGTACTCGTGGAGGTCATCGGCGACGTCACACCGTGGGTCGCCGTGAGCGAGGGGGTCCACAGCGGGCACGTCGTCGATCTGGTGAAGGACGACTACCGCGCGGCGGTGCGCGCGATGCTCAGTCAGCTCCGTTTCAGTGCGCCGCGCACGGTGACTCGGTCGATACGCAGCGACCGGGAGTCCGTTCGGATCTCGGTCACTCGCATCGACACCGCTGAAGGGAGGTCCGGTGCGGGCGCCATCATCGCCTTCCAGACCGAGGCCGAGGCCGATTCGCGGCCCGAGAACACACCCGGCGCCGACGTCGATGCGCCACCGGTGGAGGTGCGCGTCGAACTCGACACCGTGTACGACGCGCTGCAGGCGACTGTAGAGGACCTCAGCGCATCCAACGAGGAACTGCAGGCCCTCAACGAGGAGTTGCAAGCCTCCTCCGAGGAACTGCAGGCATCGTCGGAGGAGGTTCAGGCCTCGAACGAGGAACTCGAGGCGACCAACGAGGAACTCGTCACCCTCAATCAGGAACTCGCTGTCCGCGGCGCGGAACTGACCCGCGCGAACACCGACCTGGAGAATATTCAGAGCTCTCTGACGAACGGGCTCGTGCTGCTCGACCGGGATCTCCGCGTCACCCGGTACACCGCCCTGGCGGTGCGCTTGTTCTCCCTGATCCCCTCGGACGTGGGGCGCGAGCTGTCCGCGATACCGACCACCATCGCGATGCCCGGTCTGACCGACCTGCTCCTGCAGACTCTGGCGGGGGACTCGAGGATTCTCGAGTCGGGCGGCGACGGACGGGATCTACTGGTCCAGACCCAGCCGTACCGTGGGGACCACGAGGAGATTCTCGGGGTGATCGTCGTGGTCATCGACGTCACCGACATCACCGCCGAGCGCCGTGCCCGCGAACGCGCGCTGGCCAACCTCGAAGTCGTCACCGACTCGGTCCGCGAGACGGTGTGGCAACGGGACTCGTCCGGGGCGTTGACGTTGCTCACCCGCCGGGTCGAGGAGATGTACGGGCTCGATCGGGCCAGGGTCCTCGCCGACCCGTCGCTGTTGCTGATCGCCGTGCACCCCGCCGATCGCGACCGCGTGGCCGCCGTGTCCGCGTCCACGGCCCCTGACTGGCAGCTTCGGTACCGCATCGTTCGCCCGGACGGCACCGTCCGATGGATCGACGAATCGGCCGCTCGAATACAACCACCGGACGGATCGCCTCCGCTGCGCGTGGGGACCGCACTCGACGTCACCGAACAGCACGAACTCACCGAACAACTCGAGCGCCGCACCGAACTCGTGTCCGCCATGTTCGACTCGAGCTCGCTCGGACTACTCCTCGTCGACAGCGACGGGCGAATCGAGCGGAGCAGCCACGCGATCGAGGCGATGACCGGACATTCAGCAGACGCGCTGACCGGCCGCACGGTACTCAGCGTCCTTCCGCCGGACGACCGTGCCCTCGACGACGACGACACACAGAGCCGCCGGGTACTGCACGCGGACGGGCACAGCACACCGGCGACGATCGAGATCCTCCGGAGGGCCGGCAACGGCCGCACCGTGGTGGTCGTTCACGACAGTTCCCGGCTGCGCCATCTGAGTGCAGAGTTGGCCGCACGCGAGCAGTTCGACCACCAGACCGGGCTGCTCAACCGAGCGTTCTTCCGGGCCCAGGCCATGGAGATGGTCACGGCGGAGGGTGCCGCGTCCGCTGTGCTGTGGATCGACCTCGACGGATTCAAGGAGGTCAACGACCGACTCGGCCACCGGAACGGTGACCTCGTTCTCGGTGTCATCGCGACCAGACTCCAACGCGCCGCGCGCACCGATCAGCTCGTCGGCAGATTCGGTGGCGACGAGTTCGCGATGCTCGTGACCGGGGCCGACGACCTCGACACGCTGGACGGTCTCGTCCATCGAGTGCTCGCTGCCGTTCGTGAACCTGTCGTCATCGACGACGTCACCGCATTCGTCTCCGCCTCGATCGGAGTCGCCGTGCAGCCGGTCGACGGGACCACCGTCGACGACCTGCTCCACAACGCCGACGTCGCGATGTACTCGGCGAAACAGAACGGTCGAGATCGGGCGGTCTACTTCACGGCCGAGATGGACCACGACGCCGATGTCAGGGCGACCATCCGCCACCAGCTCGCATCCGCGGTCAGAGCGCACGAATTCGAACTGCACTATCAACCCATCCGGTCCATCTCCACGGGTGCGACAGTGATGGTCGAGGCCCTCATGCGGTGGCGGCGAGACGGTGAACTGGTCACCGCGAGCGAGTTCATCACCCTTGCGACCGAGACCGGTCAACTGCGCGCCCTCGGGCACCTCGCGCTGGACTGTCTCATCGACGACGTCGCGGCCCTGTACCGGCAATTCGGTGTCGACCACCCGCGAGTCGCGTTCAATCTCTCCGTCACCGAGCTCCGAGAACGCGAGCTGATGGACAGGCTGCTGTCCTGGCACCCGGACGCCGGCTTCGACAGGATCGTCATCGAGGTCACCGAGCACGTGACCCTGATACCCGGTGATCGCGCCTTCGGTGCGCTGACGTTGCTGCAGAGACTCGGAGCGACGATCAGCATCGACGACTTCGGTACCGGGTACTCGAACCTGGAGCTGCTCGGGCGACTGAGACCAGGAATCATCAAGATCGACCGCACCCTCACCGAACGTGCCGCCGAAGACGTTCGCGGCGAGCGGATCCTCGACGCAGCCGTGCGGCTCGCCCATGCACTCGAGGCCACCGCGGTCATCGAGGGCGTTGGTGATGCGAGGCTGTCCGCCGTCGCCGCCGCGACCGGTGCGGAGTTGGCGCAGGGGTACTACCACGGTCACCCCATGCCCTTGCTGGAGCTGATCGAGACGATCCGTGACGGCGGATGAAAGATCGCACCCAGCAGTCGCTTTCGGTCCAGCCGCATGCAGCACCAGCGATGCGTCAGCCGGCCGTGTGACACCGTCCGGCTCAGAGGTCGTCGAGATCGATCAGGCCGTCCTGCAGAGCGCGACCAGTGCCACTGTGGTGGGTGCTGGGCGCCCGACCGCCGCGTACTCCTGCCGGATACGCGTGAGATGCGGACGGCGAAGGACGTGACGCACCGAGGGGTGAGGACAGTACAGATGCAGGCCTGTGCGGATCCCCCGGTGCGACGTGCCGCGAATCGCGGACACACCGGGACAATCGTCACCTCGCGGTGAGTTCGCCGGGGCCTGGTCGAGGTCCCCGGCTAATCAGCGACCGGCAATCGACCTGAACCTGTCCGAAGTGTTCGAAGATCATGCCTCTTTCGGTGCAGTCGAGAATCAATCGAGTGGCTTCTTTCGGTGCGTCCCATTGCGGAAAGTGACCGCATCGCTCGAAC
>NZ_JARVSZ010000012.1:0-40915 GCF_030208955.1 Rhodococcus sp. MEB041 | reverse complement strand
GCGGAGGATAGGGGATTTGAACCCGAGTGCGGGCGCTGGTCCTTGTGATATTCCGGGGTTGAGCTGGTCATATACCGCTGACTGTTGCCGAGTATTGATGGGTATCGGTGGGTGGGTGTGGGCAGAATGTGGGCACGCCGGGCGTAGTGGCTCGCGCCCAACCGTTACGCCTGCTGAGCAGCCCACTGACGTGCTACACATCGAGGCATGAAACGGACAGTCATGACGGTCATTGCGGTGTCGGCCATGCTCGTTGGGTGTGGTGGCAGCGACGAGCCGGAGGTGTTCACGATCGCTGGCACGTTCTCGATCGACGAGTCGTCGGTGACCACATCGCAGACGAAGTGCGAGGGGCGCCGAGGGTACGACGACATACAAGAGGGCGCCGCCGTGACCGTGAAGAACCAGGACGGCACGACCGTCGGGACGGGCCGTCTCGGCGAAGGGAAGCGGGCCTCATCGACGAGCAGAGTGTGCGCGTTCCCGTTCACAGTCGAGAGTGTCCCGGCCGGCAATAAGTTCTACGAGGTCGAGGTGTCTCGCCGAGGCGGGCTGACCTACTCGGAGGAAGAGGCGCGGCAGCCGTTGACGCTGACACTTGGCTGATAAATGAATGAATTAGTGGGTTCGGTGAGAAACACGAAGCCTGGTTACCTATAGACGATACCCTATTGGGTGCAATACCGCAAGCCCAGAAGGGGAACTCCCCATCCCCTCAGGCTGCCAGGTGGAGGAGGTCGGGGGCGCCCTCCCGGTGGGCTGCCTCGTTCAGCCACTCCCAGACCGTCCCGGCGTCCGGGAGGCTGACCGGAGCGCCCTCCTGAGCCTCTCCCATCTCGATACTGTCCTGGTGGCTGGTGGTGATCCGGCTCGCGGTGGCTGCCAGGCTGTAGTCGTGGTAGTCGTAGCCGGCCTCGGTGATCGTCTCGATCAGGTGGCTGATGATCTCTGCTCTGTTCATATCTAAAGTGTAGCACCCAGTTGGGTGCAATGCAAGCCATAATCTATATTTTTTTTCTGCCCTACCGCTTGCACGTTTGCACCCTATCGGGTATCGTCTATAGGTAACCGGACCCGAACTTCTCACAGGAGCCCACGTGATCACCTACCTCTCGATCAGCGACATAGCCGACCGCACCGGCTACAACATCAACACGGTGAAGGGGTACGCCCGGCGCGGACAGTTGCCCGAGCCGGACGCGCAGATCGGGCTCGAGGGCCGCGTGTGGAACGGGTGGCTGCCCGAGACCATCGACCAGTGGGCGCCCAGCACGCGGGCGACCGCCGAGGCCTGAACGCACGAAAGCGCCCCCACCCGCGGAGGGTGGGGGCGTTCGTGTCGGTGGGTCGATCTATCGTCTGCGCGGTGCGGGGCTGATTGGCGTCACGGTTCCCCGGAGGCGCGGGAAGCTCTCAGCCCCGCACGTCTAGCTCAGGTTCGATTACGCACGTCGACAGTCGCGTAGACCGGAATCTCGATGCGGAGTTCCTGACCGTTGATGAGCACCCACACGGCGGTCTCGACTTCGCTGCTGACGAGGCCGTGCTGAACGGTCGTGATCGGAGCGGTGAAGCTCGCACCCTGCAGTCCCTCGACATGCAGGAGCTTCCCTATGTGCTCGTGGCCGAGTTCTTTCGCGTTGATGTTTGCCATGGTGACGACGGTAGCGAATCCGTGCATTCCTCGCGTTATGCGCGGCTGCTCGACACGCGCCGAGACTGCTCGGTACGGCAAGATGTCGGGATGACCGACGCGACTCTGTTGTTCATCGTTGTGTGCATCACCCTTGCCGCCATGGTGGCGATCTCACTCCACGAGCACCTGACGTCGCTGAACCGCTGTCATCTCTGCAATACCCCGCTTGGCGAGACCGCACAGCACGGCTTCTGCTCACCCGAGTGCCACGACGAGCACATCGAATCGAACCTCTACTGACCTTCTCGACACGCGCCGAGACCGACCGGTACGGCAAGATGCACTTCCATGAACCCACGCGGTAGCGCGCCGCTCACTCGCCGCGCAGGAATCCTGCTGGTCCTGATCCTCACCTGCGTACCGGTTCTTCGACTCGAACCGGCGGATGCGCGGTACCGCCTGGCCGTGCTCGCCGTCGTCGCCGTCACCACGCTCGCAGTGTTTCTGAAGGACGGGGGCCTTGCGCTGCAGCCGCGCATCCTCCCCCTCGGGGTCTCGCTGGTCGCCGTCGGAACCGCGGCGAATCTCCGCGCCAACGACGCCTATCAGTGGTTGGCGTTCGGAGCACTGGTCGGTATCGCGGGGGCCGGGTTCGTCGTCGGGTCGTCGATGGCGCGCCACGACGTCGTCCGTCCGGTGTTCCGGTGGCTGATTGCCATTGTCACCGCGCAGGCGGCCTACGCGGTGTACGAAGCTCGCGAGGGTATCGACCCTCTGTGGCGCGGCGCGACCGTCGACTCGGCCACCGGCAGATCGACACCGCTGCGCTCCGAGTTGATCGAGGGGTACTTCCGCGCCCAGGCCACCTACGGGCACCCTCTGGTGCTGGCGTCGGCGTGCCTGATGGCGGTCGTTCTCGTCGTCACCACCGACGCCGTCTTGAAGAACTCGCACCGGTTCCTTCTGGTGGGAGTGCTCAGCGCCGGGATCGTCGCCTCGGGAAGTCGGAATGCCGTCATCATCCTGGCCGGGGTCCTGCTGTTCGTGTGGGGCGCCCGCAACTGGCGGGTCACGGCCGCACGAGCGCTGTTCTTCGGAACACCGCTGGCCTTCATCGCCGTGATCCTGCTGTGGGACCGCATCCAGGAGTTCATCGGGACCGGGTCGTTCTACCACCGGGCGGGCGCCTTCGACGTCGTCACGAAACTGTTCGAGCGACGCGACCTCGTGCCCCTCATGGTCGGTGACGGCAGCGCCTCGACCCCGCGACTACAGCGGCAGGGGGTCTTGCAGTCCGCGACCTTCGTCGCCATCGACAATCAATTCATCCTGCTGTTCATCCAGTACGGACTGCTCGGGCTCGGCCTGGTCGCCGCGCTTATCCTCCTCGGGTTCCGATCCAAGGACCGAGGGCTCCGTCTGGTGATGGCGGTGTGGCTGGTGCAGTTCTTCGTCTTCGACGTGCTGGCGTGGCCGAGTGCCGCGATGCTGCTCTGGCTGGCGGTCGGCATCGGCGCGTACACCGCGCCGACCGCCGTGCCCGAGTCAGTAGAAGACCGGCCCGTCGAGCGCCCCTATGCGCAGCGACGACGCTGACACTGTCCCCACCGCACCACCGGTGATTTTCGCGAGCTGGTCGACGAAGATGTCGGCATTCGCTCCCGTCGCGAGCTGACTGATCGGCATCCACGGCGTCTGCGCGATGGACGTCGACGCGCCCGTGAAGGTGAGCGTCCCGAAGTTCCGAGACGACCCACCCTGCTTGACCTCGCGGACCATCACCACCAATGCGCGACCGGAACCGGCGGTGTCGATGCGAGCGCGCATCGACACCTGGGCGAACAGCCGCCTGCCGCGCGCATCCCGTGCTGTCACGAATGCCGGCGCGGACGTCGAGATGAGCGCGTCGGCGGTCTGCGTCGACGGAACCGAAAGGTTCTCCGGGAGCGACACCGTGCCGATGATCTCCAACGCCGGCAGCCGAACCTTGCGCTGGGCCAGTTCGCTGACCAGGTCGAGGTCGACGGACAGGACCGCAGCGAACTGCGTGTTCCAGTTGTTGATGTCGTTGTACTCGGGACCGACCGCCGTCACCTCACCGTTCGCCGCGGTGACGATCGTGCGGTAGATGTTCTTCTCCCGCAGGGCCCGTTCGTCGATGGACAGCTCGGCATCACGGCCGTCGAGCAGAGCGATCGGGAAGTCGACCGGTACCGACTCGGTGACGTCGATCATCCGGAACGTGCCGATGGTCGAGCCCCAGCGCGGCGACGAGTACGCGATGAGCGCGCGCCCGTTGTCCGAGCAGATCATCACCGGACGCGTGGGGATCTCGTTGTAGCCCATCCCATTGCCGAGGTTCGTGACCTGGTCGTTGACCCACGCCGCGCCGTTCCACCAGAGGTGGTGGACGTTGCGGTCCGGTGTCGTACCGTCCGCGAGGGTGAGTGCCATGTGCGGGCGGCCCTGGGTGTCGACGTCGAGTCCGAACTGGTTGATGATGCCCGAGTTCGTGGCCGCCGTGGCCAGGGCGCGGGCGCTGCTGTTGGCGTGCAGCAGGGGCAGTGCGACCGCTGTGCCGTTGACCGACTTCCACGTCGCGCCCTTGTCGTCCGAGCGGATGAAGTGGACGTCGGCGTTGGTGTTGTGGTCGCCGCCGTTCGGCCGCCAGGTGATGCCGATGTTCAGCCGGCCGAAACGGTCGACGACGAACCGGGTCTCGTACGGGTTCTCGCTCGTGGTCTTGCCGTCCGCGATCTTCCCGAGCTGAGTCCACGCCCCGCCGACGTTCTTCCGGTTCAGGTACAGGTCGCCCATTCCGGACGCGCCGTCGCGGTAGAGCAGGAACAGGGTGCCGTCCGGGTGCATCGCGAAGCGCGGGTAGGTGACCTGCGTTTCGACGCTGCCGGTGACGCCGGGTGCCGTCCACGCGGTGATGTCGCGGGGGTTGGTCGAGCGGACGTAGCGCATGACGTCGCCGTGCATGTTCGCCGCGACGTGGATGTAGCCCTGCGCGTCGACGAAGATCGACACCGTGTTGTGGGAGTCGGTGTCGACCGGCAGCACCAGTGGGTTCCCGGAGATCGTGCCGAGGTCGAACGTCGACCACGACCCGAGCGGGAGGGTTCGCTTGTGGATGATCAGAGCGCCGGTCGTGGAGTAGATCGCGAAGTACAGGTCGTTACCGTCCGATGCGACGGGCTGGCCGTACGAGGTGGCGTTGTACCGGGTCTGCCCGGACACCAGTGTCGGCGGGACGTCGAGGCGCACCGCGTGCGCCTTTTTGCCGAGCGTGAACTTCGCAGCAGCGTCGGCCGCCGCTTCGTCGATCGCGAGAATGTCCATCAGACTGCCGCCGTTCCCCAGGACGCGACCCGGCCGGCGGCGTCGCGTGCGTACGTGGTCTTGAGCCCGTTCTTCGTCTCGGACTCGATGCGCCCCTGCGCGTCACGGGTGTAGGTCACCGTGACGCCGTTCTCGACGGCCGAGGTGATGCGACCCGCGCCGTCACGGGTGAGCACGGCGTCCTTCACCTGCGGGGCATATGTCTGGTCAGCGACCGCTTTCGTCAGATCGCCGCCACCCTCGATCGGGTTCTCCTGCAGGTACAGCTCGACGGCCGTCTGCAGCAGCTCGACGGGCGAGTCGGGCGGGATCAGCAGCGCCGCGGTGATGAGCGACCGCAGCGTAACGGGCCCGCTCGCCGGGACGGTGATGCGAAGATCGCCAGCCAGCGAGCCGGCGAAGCGCACCTTGGCGGGGCCGGGGGTCAGGTCGGCGGTGATGTTGCCCTGCGCGTCTGGGCGAGCCTCGAACTGCTTCGACTCGACGATGCCTGTGGCAGTCGTGCGGAGGTCGGTCGAGAACCACACGGACGAGCCCGATGGCACCTGCGCGATGTTCTTGATGTTGTCGGATATGACCGTCACTTCGTAGCTCCTGTCCTGAGGCGGCGACGTCCTGGGAGTGCAGCGGCCACACGCTGGCTGAGGTAGGCCGCGAGGTTCTGGGTCGAGCCGCCGACGATCAGCGAGTCGATGATCTGGTTGACGAACGTCAGGGCGGGCACGTAGCCCTGGCCGAGGACGATGTTGTCGATGGAGCCGGACCGGGCGAGATATTTCGGCCATGTCGCTGGATTCTGGAACTCCTCGATGGGCTGGTCCGGTACGACAGTGATCGACCCGTCCTGCTCGAGCACCCAGATATCGGTCGGTCCGTCGTGCGCGAGGATCTCCTGCAGCTGCGCGACGGTGAGGTGGTAGTCAGACACCCTGCACCTCGTAGCCCAGCTCGGCGAGAGCCTGCGAGTGCTCGATGGGCGGATACCAGGTTCGGTGCGCCATGAGGCCGAAGCCGTTCGGGTCGGCGACGCTCGCGCCCGTCTCGGTGGCCGGGATGACCGAGGTGCCCGTGGGCACCTTCGTGATCGCGATGTGGTCATGGCCGTTGAACGGCTCGGACAGTGCGTAGAGGTTCGTGCCTGGTGCCCACCAGGACATGGATTCCTGGACGAGTGCAGCGGTAGCCATGCGTGCTCCTTAGTTGAAGTAGACGCGGACCCACGCGGCGCCGGGCGCCCCGTTGCCGCCGTTGCCGATCGTCCCCGCGAGGTTGTAGTTCGCTCCCGCGCCGCCGCCGCCGCCCGGGTATCCGCCACTGCCGCCGTTGCCGGACGCGCCGCCGACGAAGGCGCCGCCGCCGCCGCCCGATCCGGGCCCGACGAGATCGGCACCGGGAGAGACGCCGTTCTGGCCGTCCTTGCTGTTGCTCGAGCCTGGCGCACCACCCGCGGAGAACGGTCCGTTGCCGCCCGCCTGGCCGGGTGTGGTCGCATTCAGCGCGCCGTTGCCGCCGGAACCGTCGTAGTACAGCTCGGTCCCGTAGCCCGGCTGCGGTCCCGACGCCAGGCATCGCCCGCCGCCCGCGGTCAGCAGGTCGCCGAACTTCGTGTCGCCGCCCGGGTAGCCGAGTTGCCCGTCAGAGGTGCCGCCACCGGACCCGGCGCCGACAGTCACCGTGAGCGACGCGGGCACCTCGGACGCGAGGAACTCGTACCACTTCGTCCAGCCGCCGCAGCCGCCACCGGGCTGCGCCTGGCGCGTATAGCGCGACCCACCTGCGCCGCCGCCGACGAGCGTCACGACGATGCGAGTGGCACCCGCGGGTTTCGTGAACGTGCCGGTGGTGCCGAACGTGTACTGCTGCACGCCGCCGGCCAGCTCGTCGATCCGGTTGTCGAGGCGCGGCACCTCGACCTCGCGCACCTGCTGGACGTCGTTCTTGATACCGAGAAAGCCGCCTACGAGATCGAGGAACCCGCCCCCGCCCCCTCCGCCTCCACCGAACACCGCGCCGAAGAACTGCGAGATGAAGCCGAGGATCCCATTCAGGAAGCCGCCGAACATGTTCGAGATCATGTTCGCCCAGTAGTTACCCTCGAAGCTGTTCTTCACGCCACCGGTCTGCTCGGCCTTCCACTGCGCCTGCGTCTTCTGCGAGTGCGCCGAGAGCCCCGTGCCGCTGGGGTTCGTGATCGAGCCGGGCGGATACCCGCCGGATGGGAGTGTCACATTCCCTCCGATGCTCGACCGGGCTCGAGGCGCTGACGCAATGCCTTCACCTCGTCGGTCAGGTTGTCGAGCTGACGCTGCACCTCGGCGAGCTGGCGGGACAGTGCACGCGCCTCGTCGGAGTACTGCTGCTTCTCGGCGCGCTCTTCCTGCAGCTCCTCCTCGAGGAACTTGATCCGCTCCTCGGCCGAGCGCAGCCGGACGTCGTCGAGCTGACCCTGCGCGATCAGTTGCTTGCGCTTGCGTTCGGCGGCGCGCTCCTGGCGCGCGGAGATCCACTCGCCGACCGGGCCGAGCGCCTCGCGGACCTTCTTCACCACGAACACGAGCGCCGTGGCGATCGCGACCAGGAGGAGGAGATACAGGTAGATCGGGTGGTTCTGCACCCGCTCCGGCACATCACTCAAGGGGGGCATCGGCACTTCCTCTCTCTGCCAGCGACTGCACCCAGGCAGACCCGCACAACGCGGCCGCGACGACGCCCCCAGCCATCACGGAAATCGGTGTTCTGTAGCCATCGAGTTCGTCCTTCGACAGCACTGCGACCATCTGCCCCACGCCGATGGCGACGAGAGAAAGAGCGATCACGAAGTAGCCAGCGGCCACCGCCTTGCGCACCGTCGTCGCCCACCCGCCGACGGCGAGCACGGTCCCGATGATGAGCGCCCATCCCCACACAGGAAGCGGTGCTGCCTTCTCGACGTCACCGAGGATGGCCGAGCCAGTCTCAGTACCGATCGCGTAGTCCAGCCCGCGGAAGAACGCGCCGAACAGGACCGTCACCTGGATGACTGCGGACGCCACGAGGCCGACGTCGATCGACCTCTTGTGGATCATGCGGACTTCGGCTCCGCTGCCAGCCACGCGAGTGCGCCGGAACGCTGCAGCAGATCGTTCACGCCGGGGATCGCGAGCACGCGGGTCACGACGCCGGTCACGGCCAGCGCGCCGGCAGACGCACCAGCGGCACCGGGGATTCCGGCACTGTCAGCCGCGGCAACGATGGCGGGGAGCAGAGGCCCCACGCCGACGAGAAAGGCGAACAGCGTCCGAATGGTGGCTCGCCAGGGGTACTTCGACTGGGTGGAGTCTTCGGGCTTCGCGTGTCGTGCCATGAGAGTTCTCCTTCTCGATCAGTGGGTGGAGTCGGGGACGGAGACGTCGGGTTCGCCTGCGGACTGCAGGACAGTGACGCCGTCGGGCGACCAGAAGATCTGGCCGTGCTCGAAGGTCTGCAGGATCGAGCCGTCGGGCTGCGGCTGCTCGTCGGACGTGGGCCAGCCGAGCGGGCTTGTCTCGAAGCCGGAGCGGAACCAGCGGGCGCCGATTGCGCCGTGGACCCAGTGGCCCGGTTCGCCGCGCTTGCGGTACAGCGCGCCGTTCTCGAACGCCTGCACATCGCCCTCGGGCAGCACCGAGTGATAGTTCACCGGGTAGCCCAGCGTGTGTTCGTAGTTCAGCTCGGCGAACTTCTCGAACAGCGATGCCGGGATCGGGCGCGCGCCCGTGGTGGGCGTCCAGTAGATCGAGCCGTTCGCGAAGTGCGCGAGACGGCCGCGACCGTCGCCGGGGTCGATCTCGCCGACGGTGAGGCGCTCGCCGAGCCACGGCGCCGCGATGGCCATGAGGTCGATCTCGTTCGCGACGGGAGGTGCGACCACGACGGGCACTCCTGCGCCCGTGGCGTACTTCTGGACGGCGGCCGCGTAGACGTCCCACGGGAAGTTCGGGCCGCAGTCGGTGTGCGATCCGATGCCGATGCCCTTCGTGATGCCGAAGTGGTCGGTGCCGCCCGCCTTGCCGGCGCGGATCTCGTCGTGCCCGATGACGAGCGGGACGAGCGGGTCGTACTTCGCGGCGTCCTGGACGAACAGCTTCGCCGCGTAGTCGATCTCGGCGCCGTACCGATCGAGCCACACCTGCCGCGACTGGGCGGCCTTCGACCCGGCGAAGACGAGGTTGATGCAGTACGGGTTCGCATCGAGCACGGACCACGAGGCGCGGTCGGTGTTCACGGCGGCGACGCATATGCCGCCAGCGAGCACGTAGTGGTACGAGACGTTGTTGCGCTTCATCCACTCGTGGAGCTGCCAGGCACCCTGGTTGCCCTCCTCGGTGTGGAGCACGAACAGGCGCACCTTGGCGCCGAACCGAGAGCTGCTGTTGCCCTCGTTCGATCGGTCGAACTCTTCCACGGCGTGGCCTTCCTGGGCGGGTGCTGCGGGCTGCGGATCGTCGGCACTGACGAGGGCGTAAAGCGCGGTGGCGTGACCCATGCGCTCGTCGTAGCGAGTGGGGAACGAGGACCGCTGGACCGCCTGGGCGTAGCTGCCCGGGGAGCGGGAGGCGTTGTTGTAGTCCAGCTTCGCGAGTGCCTGGAAGAACATGCGCGCCGACGCAGTGGGGTCCATCCGTTCGGCCGCCGTGCCCCACCATGGCGGCTGCTGCTGAAACAGGCCGGACGACTTCGAGTCCGAGCCGATCCGCTCGTGCGGGTACTTCAGCGTCTCCGGGTCGGCGCGGTTGGCGTACATGACCAGGTCGCACTCGACGAGTGCCGTCGCAAGGCCGATGGTCAGACCGCGGACACTGATGCCCAGCCGACGCCCCTCCGCCACGATGGCGCGCGCGTAGCCCAGCTGCTTCTCGGTGTAGCTCATCGCTTCGCTCCCAGGCCCATGTGCTCCACGATGCGTTCGGCCACGACGCGATCGATGACGGAATCGACGGTGAGGTTCTCGATGCCGAACTCGGCCAGCACCATCACCAGGCGGTCGACGTTGACCTTGAGGCGCGTCGCCAGCTCGGCGACGGGCATGTTGATGGACTCCTGACCCGACGGGAAGCCCAGCTTCGACAGCGTGTGCTCGCGCAGTTCGGCGCGCTGCGACTCGGGGATCTGCGCCGCGGTGACGTCGGCGAGCGTGGTCGGCGCGGGGTCGGGCTCGGATGGATCGACCCACTCGCCCGCGGCCGTCGTCTTGTTCAGCATCGAGTCGGTCGACGGCCGGTACTTGATCTGCGGCACGGCGGCCAATCGGGCACCGCCGAGCACCTGATGGAAGCTCACCAGCTCCCAGTACTCGATCGGGAAGACGAGCGGTGCGCCGACGACGCCGGGCAGACCCACGTACTGCCAGAGGAACGTCTGGCGCGGGTTCTCGAGGTCGCAGTTGTCGCGAGTCGGGATGCCGAGCGACTGGTCGAACGGTTCCCACTCCTCGGGTGTGCCGAGGTCGACGCCTGCGAATGGATCTCTGAACTTCATGTGCAGCAGCCCTTTCGGATCAGAATGCGCCGACCTGCTGGAAGGCCGACACGAATGCCTCGATGCGCTCCCATGCGCGCTGCACGGGATCCTCGAGGGCGCGGTTGTCACCGAATGTGGGCTTCCACTCGACCGGGGACTCGTCATCCCACGCGAGCGTCAGCTTCGACATGCGGTTCATGTAGATACGGCCGGTCGGGTCGTTGCGGATCGTCGTCCCGCCCCGGTCGCCGAGGAAGATGTGGCCCTCGCCCTGGTCGCCGATGAGGAACGGTGACGCGTCGCCGACGTTGATCTCGACCGACTCGTACGAGCGCGTGGCCCAGAAGCCCGCGCGAAGCACCATCAGCGATGCGAGCGTGTACGCCTTGCCCGAGCCGTCCTGGAAGAACTCGAAGAACCGAACAAAGCCCGAGTTCTGCGCTCGCGCCAGGCTTTTGATCGAGATCCACGCCAGAATCGTGTCCTCGTAGAACGGCCGCAGGAGGGTGTCGACCGTGCCGCCGATGGACCCGATTTGCGCGAGGTTCCCGAGAATGTCGCCGATTGCCTGGATGCCGGCCGAGATCGCCTCGTTGACGCCCGGCATCGAGTGACCGCCCGTGAGGATCTGAATCCCCTTGGACGGCACCTGCTTGAACGCGTAGGTCTCGATGCCGGTCTCTTCGGCGTCGCGCCACACGCAGTAGGGCAGCCTCTTGCTGGTGCGCTTGTTCCCGGGCACGTAGTACTCGGCCGGGATCGCGGTGTCCGTCGCGAGCTGCAGCGTCGTGTCGATGAAGTCGGACGCGAACTGCTCGAAGGTACGGATCAGACCGTCGAACAGGGTGCCGCCGTGCGCGGTTCCGCTGTACGTGCCGGACTTGTCCTCGAAGCTGATGACCAGGGCGCCGTGACGGATATTCGCACCAGGCCACGGCGGCGGATCGCCCGCGAGGTAGCGACGGGTGACAAGCGAGATCTCGCCGTCCTCCATCATGGACTTCGCCATCTCGTGGAAGTTCTTCCAGCGCGAGATCGCCATGCCCCACACAGAGCCCATCTGCAGGCCCTCGGTGAAACTCATGGGCTTGACGACGACGGACCAAGTCGACTGGTCGAGGTTGAACCAGTTGCTCAGCTTCGTCGGGTCGTCAGGGATCGCCCACAGTGAAGACTGCTCGCGGAGCACCTGCAGGAACAGGCTGACGTTGAGCACCCAGGGCGATGGGCCAGGAAGCATGAAGACACGAGGTGCCTGAAATGCTGCTGGCAGGAACGGATTTGACCAGACGTGGTACCACTTGGTCTGCTCCGCGTCGGACGTGAAGGTCGCGACGACCACCTGGTCCCCGTTGTCGCGCAGTTCGAGCGTGACGTCGGACATCATGCCGCCGAGGCGTGCGCCCGTGTAGTCCGCGGTGATGACGACGTTGCGCTTCTCGCCGCGCTGCATGCGGCCCCAGGTGTCGACGAGCCACTGGCCGACCGGGTGGTCGTACGGGTGCTCGATCTGCATCGGGCCCGTGTCGCCGTCGATGACCTCGAAGCTGGCCGAGTACTCCATCTGCACGAGGTGCTGCAGCTTCATGTCGCCGTCCCACAGACGGACGGTCGGCGGCACCTCGCGGAGGTTGGTCTCGCGCTCCTTCTGCGCCTCGGTGGCGGCCCAGATCGCCTCGCACTGCTCCTCGAGGCTCAGCCCGAAGTCGATGGTGGCGCTCATGCCGCCAGCTCCATGCCCTGGCATCGCGTCCACAGCTGCGGCATGACGAGCTTGACCATGGCGCCGCCCGCGGGTGCGTTCGTCACGGAGACGGGCAGCTGAGTGCGCGGGGTGTACGGCGGGATGACGTACTGGAAGTAGCGGCCGGGCACCGGCATCTGGCCGAGCAGGTTCGTGTCATGGGCGTCGCGGACCATGAGCTGCTTCGGGTCCAGGTCGACGGTGAAGCCGCCCTGCGTCGTGCCGATCGGCGGCATGATGATCTTGCGCGCCGAGTCGTCGCGGCCACGGAGCTTGTCGGTGCCGGGAACACGGTGGCCCTTGCGGCCGGTCCACGAGAAGTCGGGCAGTACCCAGTTCCCGCGTGTGCCAATCCACTTGATCGCCATCGGCACGTCAGTTCGGTTCTCGACCTCGACGAAGCCCGACCCGGATGAGCCGGTCGTCGACCAGGTGCTCGTCTTCGGCTCCTCGTACCAGAACGGTTGGCCGGCACGGAGCGGGATGATCGGATTCGAGTAGCCCTGGACGTTCGGGTCGACGTCTGGATTGAAGTCGGGCTGCTCCCACAGCTGCACGTCGAGCATGCGGAGACCGGACTGCTCGCTGATGTAGTCGATGCGCGCTAGCGTCGAGTCGGGATCCCAGTCGTCCTCGCGGTAGTCGAAGCACTGACGGAACGCCGACTCGATCGCTCCCCACTTCGCCGACGTGCGGTCGTCGGAGATGTGGAAGCCGAGCGAGACGTCACGCACGAGACGCTTGCGGCGCTTCATCGCCCCGCCCGACTGATGCGCCGAGGAGACCCAGGTCGTCAAGGTGGGCGCGTCGTAGATGCCCTTGACCTGACCCTCGCCGAGATAGACGCCGCGCGAGCCCTGCCCGATGCCGTGGACGTGCCACGTACCGGAGCCGTCGCAGCCCTGGATCTCGATCTTCGCCGACTCGAACAGCGGTGAGGAGTACATCAGAACGGCCTGTTCGAGCTGCGCATGTGCTGGCGAGTCTGCAGCTGCGTGATCCGACGAATGATCTCGTCGGCGTTCGCGCCCTCGATCTTCGCGATGTTCAGCGAGTTGTCCACGCCCCCTGCGGGTGCGGGGTCAGCAGTGAGAAGTCCGGTCACGTTCGCCAAGGCCTCGTTCGCTCCCGTCTGGTTGTCGATGATGTTGATGCCCGGCCGGACGATGCCGCCGGAGTCGAAGACGGGCACCTTGCCGCCCTCTCGGCGGCGCATCCACTCGTCGTGCTCGGGCGTGCCCTTGGGCGGCTCGGGGTCGAACTCCTCGATGCGAATGTCCTTGCGGGCAAACGTGGGGTAGTCCGTGGTGAGCCAGCGAGACTGGCCGAGCCCGAACGGGATCTGCTCGGTGAGCGCGTCGAATGCCACGCCCGCCAGGTCGGAGCCGAGCTGCTGCACGCGGCCCTTGATCGAGAACGTCTCGGGCGTCGGTCCGGTCGACGATGCCGCGACGCTCGTGCTGTCGGCCGCGGGCGATGCCGGGTCGGCCGCCGACTCGGGGGTGCTGACGGGTGACGTCGTGGTGCGGGCATTCGCAGCGTCGATGAGCGCCTGGGCCTCATCGGCCTTCGCCTGATAGTTCGACCCGTCCGAGAATGCGGAACGCTGGACGGCCTGGGCCATCTGCGCCTCGGTCATCTTGTCGCGGTCGGCCACCTTGCCGAGGGCGTCGTAGTACTTCCCGGTCGCGTAGTCGATATCGCGGACCTGCTCGACAGTGCCCCAGCCCTGCGACGGGCGCTGCTGCAGGTATCCCTGGCTGTCGCGGTCGCCGTAGTCGAGGTTCTGCAGGTCCGACTCGGCGAGGCCGGCCATCACTGCCGACTTGATCTCACGATCGGTGAATCCGCGCGCGCGGCCGGTCGAGAGGATCGTGTCGACGATGCGGTCGCGCTCGGAGAGCTGGGTGCCGGCGGCGTTCTGCGCAGCGGCCGAATCGGGATCGGTGGGCGCGTTCAGCATCGCCCAGTGGAAGTGGTTCGTGTGGTTGCCGGCGCCCGCGTAGAAGCCGCGGTCGACGATCGAGCCGTCCTTGATCTGACGGTCGAAGCCGGGATCGTCGTAGATCAGCTCCGCGCTGTCCGGGAAGTTGTCGGCGACGAAGTTGGCGCCTGCCAACTGCTCGGCCGTGTTCCCCGACCCGTTGGAGAAGTCCGCAGCCTGGCCGGTGCCGTGGTAGCTGCCGGGCTCGTCGCGGTAACCGGACGTCAGCTGCAGCGCAGGGAAGCGCTTGGCGATGATGCCGCGCATAGCCTCGACCACACCGCCGTCGGCGAACTTCTCGAGCCGCATACCGAACCGCTGGGCGATCTCGGACAGGATCGTGACCGATCGCGCGCGCTTGGCCGGCGCGAGCGGGATGTAGCCCTCGCCGCCAGTCTCGGGCTCACCCCACACGCGCCACGAACCAGCCGGGGCGATCTGTGCGACGTGGTCCTCGCGAGTGCCACCGTTCGCGTAGAAGTCGAAGACCGCACCGTTCGCTGCGAACTCGCCGCGGTTGACACGTCGTCCGGTCGCCGCAGTCGCCGCGTCGATCTGCTCCGACACCTCGCGGGGATTGAGCACCTGCAGCGAGACCGGAACCGTCTTCGGCTTGATGATCTCGTTGATGGCATCCTGCGCGATCGCTGTGTTCGCGGTGATCTCGACCTTGCCGTCGGGCAGCGTCGTCACCGTGAAGCCCAGCGCCTCGAGACGGGCCTTCGCATCGGCGTCCAGCGTCTCGACGGTGATCGCCTTGTCGTTCGGGACCAGGTCGACCTTGCTCTTGAGAATGTCGAGCGCGAGCTGCTTCTCCGCCATGTTCGGCTGATCGATCAGCGTCGACACGACCGAGGGGATGCCGATGTACTTGTCTGCAAGCTTCTGCGCCGCGTCGCCCGTGATGCCGAGCTGACCGACCTGCTCGATGAACTTCTGCCGTGACTGCTCCACGACGGCCGTGGCGGCCTGCTGAGCGCCCGACAGGTCACCGTTCGCGATCGCCGCGTCCCGAGCTGCGCGCGCGGCATCGAGGGTGGCGTCTCGCTGCGCAACCGTGACGTCGAGGAAGCGGCGGCCGGCCTCGGTGGCGACGTCGATCGTGTTCGTATCGAGGTTCACCGATGGGGCGGCCTCGCCCTCCTTCGGCTTCACGGCCTCGCCGGTCGTCTGGAACGCGTCCTGCAGCTGCGAGTTGGCCTGCTCGAGGTCGAGCGGGTTGCCGTTCAGCGCGTCGAGAGCCTGCTTGAGGGCGTTCGTCCGGTCCTCAGCACTCGATGCGGAGTCGGAGAGCACGTCGATCTGCTCGGCGAAGGCGGACGCGGACTCACCGCCCTGATCCATCGCGAGCGCGGTGTCGCGCTGGATCGCCTCGGCCTCGGTCAGCTGGTCGTTCGTCGTGCCGATCGACGTACCGAGATCGAGAGCACCCTGGCCCGCCTGATCGAGCTGCTTGCGGAACTCGTCGAGCGTGGGGAAGCCCTCGTCGCCGGTGACTGTGAGTCGACTGATCGCCGAGTAGTAGGCGTCGATATCCGCCTGGTTGCCGCGCAGCGCACCAGCGATCTGCTGCGAGGACAGGCCGAGCGTCTTGCCGTAGCCCTGGTACGCGTTCGACGCTTCGACCGACTTGCGCACGTTGTCGTCGAGCACGCCGTTCACGCGCTCGAGTGCGCCCTCCTGGTTCAGGTGCGCCGCGACGATATCCCCGGCCTTGATGCCGTAGTTGCGCGCCGACTCGGTCATGCCGTTGTCGGCGAGGATCTTGGCCTGGGCCGCGATCGTCGCGTCGGTGACCGCGCCCGTCTGAGCGTCGAGCGTGTCTGAGATCGCCTTGATGGCAGCCTCATTCGCCTCGGCCGCCGCCTTGGCCTCCTGGTTCTTCTTCACCCAGAAGAACAGCGCCGCGCCGGCCGCGAGCACCGCGATACCGAACGGGCCTCCGAGAGCGGAGACGATGCCACCGCCAGCGATCTGCAGCGCCTTGCCTGCAGCGGCAGCCGCGCCCGCCGTCGTGGCGAAGCGAGTGGCGCCCGCCGAGGCCGTCGTGAAGGCGGTGCCTATGCGGCCGACGTTTCCGCCCTGCTGGCTCAGCACGAACATGGCCGCCGAGAGTCGCCCGACGCTGGCCTGAGTGCGACCGGCCGCGGTCTGTGCGTACGCGGTGGCGGTGGCGAACGCACCGACTCGTGCCGCTGCTCCTGTCAGGGCCGCGCTGGTCTGCGCGAGCAGAGGAGGGATGAACTTCCACGCGACGAACGCGCCCGCGACGGCGAGCACCTCGTCCGAGTGCTCGGCAAGGCCGTTGAAGGCCGCGGCCGTGGCGGTGCCGACGGCAGCGAGCGGAGGCAGCACCTGGGCGGTGACGGCCTCTCCGAAGGTGCCGAGGGCGTGTTTGGCCAGCTCGATCTTGCCCTCGGTGGTGTTCGCGTATGCCTCGGCCGAGCCGCCGAACTGTGACTCGAGCTCGCCGAGCACGATCTTCTGCGCCGACAGAATGTCATTGACCTCGACGAAGCCCTCGATCTGCTTCTTCTGGTCTGCAGAGAACGTGATGCCGACGCGGGCCAGCGCGGAGATGCCCTTGATGGGATCGTTCAGCGCCTTGCCCAGCTGCAGCGAGGCGGCCTTCATGTCGGTGCCGGTGGCCCTCGACAGATCGGTCATGACGCCGACGGTCTGATCGAAGATGTCGTTGCCGGCGCCGACCTCGTTGCGAATGTTCTTGAAGGTCAGCAGGAAGTTGGCGCCCTGCTGGATCGTCTCGGCCTCGGTGGCCGTCAGGTTCTCGAGCTCGCCCGCGAGATCCTCGACGTGGCCAGCCGAGACCTTCGCTGCGTTGCCCGTAGAGGCGATGACAGTCTCGGTCTGGGTATTGATGCGCTCGATGCGCTGCAGCGACTTGATCGACTCGTTGACGAAGCCGACGATCGCCGCGCCCGCCACGAGGCCGGACGCGGCGCCGATCAGCTTGCCCGCGGAGCCCGAGAACGCGTTGCCGTAGCGCTGACCCTGCTCGCGGCCACTGCGCTCGATACCCGGTCCGACCTGACGGTTGAACTCGGGCACGAGACGAGAGGTCTCGGGGAGGATCGACACGTACGCGACTGCGAGCTCTGACGCCACGCGAACCTCCTATGCAGAATCGGGAATGTCCGACCACGTCTCGCGCCGCACGATGCGGCCGATGGTGGACGGAGAGACCTCGTACGACAGCGCGATTTCCTCGCGCGTGAATTGGCCGGCCGCAGAGAGCGACCGGATCGCAACGACCTGATCGGCCGTGAGCTTCCCTCGACGCTCCTGCGGCTCGTCGGGGACCGCGTGCAGGTGTCCGTACTCGCGGGCGACCTTGGCGGCCATCTGGTCCATCGGGATCGCCTTGCCGCGGTAGTGCTTCGTCTCGTCGTCGGACACGACACCGGGGCGAGGCAACGGTTTCGGTCGACGGATGCGCTTGGCGCCGTCGGCCGAGATCATCCAGTTGTGCTCGGCGAGCTTGTCGTAGACCAGGGCGAGCAGGTGGTCGGTGTGCGACCAGATCGCCTCGGCGGGGTGCAGCTTCTTGAACAGCTCCGACGTTCTCGGCGAGTGCCGAATGATGACTGCCAGGTCGTCTAGCGAGAAGTCGATCTGACCGATGTAGCGGAGGCGGAGCCCTTGCGGGTGCGCGATGAGGTCCGCTTCGATGGCCCCTTCGTGTTCGTGGACGAACTCGAAGAGGCCGATGATTCCGGGAGCGACTGCTTCGCACCGGATTCGGTGATCCAGTAGTTCTCGATCCAGGCGATCTGGTCGTCGTCGAGCTTCGCGACGATCTTGCCGGCGGGCGTGTCGAGCAGTGCGATCACCTCGCGGATGAGCGCACCGAACTCGGACTCAACCGCGTTCGGGTCGAAGTTGCGCGCCTCGGCGAGCTTGCGTGCGGCCTTGCTCGTGGGATCGACGTAGCCGAGCTTGGGGAGCGAGAACTTCGTCAGCGACTTCTCGTCGCCGGGCTTCGTCTCGACCTCGAAGAACACGCGGTTCTCGGGCATGGCGGCGAAGTAGTTGATCGAGCGTGGCACCCGGTGGACGGGTATGTCGACGGTGTCGACGGCGGAGTCAGTCATGCAGCGACCCTTCGGATTCCGCAGCGGCCCGAAGGCCCCGCCTGGTGAAGGCGGGCCGCTGCATTGGTTACCTGCACCAGGCGGGGATCAGGGCGCTCAGGCGCCGGTCGTGATGCCGTTGTTCGCGTACTCGTAGAGCTTGTTGCCGAGCGAGTCCGCGAAGCACTCGACGGTGAGCTGACGGCTCAGCACGTTGGTGTGCACGAGCTGCGCGTCACCGACGGTCGTGATCTGACCGTCCGGCACCCACAGGCGCAGCTTCTTGGCGTCGTCGATGACGTCGATGAGCCACACCTTGTGCGGGAGCTTCTTGGCGTTCTTCACGGTCGCGATGCGGGTGCCGAGCGTGGAGGTCGCCGGGGTGACGGTCACGTTCGTGTCGCCGTTGACCGCCTTCGCGACTTCCTCGTTGAGGAACTCGAGCACGGTGAACTGCAGGGTGACGGTGTGATCCGTCTGGACGACGAGCACCGTGTCACCGCCGAAGGCCTTGATCTTCGTGGTGTCGCGACCCTCGGTGAGGGTCACGCCGTCCTCGCCGATGTAGCCGAGCGACTTGGCCGCGACGGGAACCGCGGTGGTCTCGTTGGTCGGGCCGACGGTTCCGAGTGGTCCCCAGAAGATGGGGCCGGAGACGGGCGGCAGTGCGTTGAATACGTTGGCGGCAGTCTGCGCCATGATCGGCCCCTTTCAGGCACGTATGCAGCGGCCCTGATGGGGAGGTGAAGCAGCCCCGCCTGGCTCGGCGGGGACGTGTCAGACGGCTCGGCCCGCGAGGGCGAACGAGACCGTGAACTGGTACCGAGGCAGGTCGGTACGCGGGTCGGGGAAGAAGGTGGGCTCGCCGACGGTCGTCACGTAGCGCACGAACGCATCACCGACAGCCCCCCGGGTGGCGCAGGCGATGGCATAGGCCATCTCCGCGAGGTCGGCCGCCCGGCCGCGGTCGTCGTCCCAGCACTCGAAGATCGCCGAGCGCAGTGCGGTGGTGAGGTTGGGCCGTGAGGTGGGCCCGCCCGCGGTGACCTTGACCATGCGTCCCGGTCGATCCGGTGAGGGGACGGTGTCGGAGACGTGCGCAGGATCGTTACGCGCGGCCAGGCCGTCGAACAACGCCGCGATGGCGACCGGCTCGACGGCCGGGAAGACGATCACTTCGGCAGTGGGAATCACGACGGACGCCCGGCGTCGAGGTTGTTGACGAGTGTGTTGTCGCGAGCGTTGCGCACCATCGCCTTCGGCGTCGTGGTGATCACGACGCCGCGGACGCGACTGCGGCCCTGGGTGACCTGAGCCTCGAACCCCTCACCACACGCGCTGGCGACCGCCTCCGTCATGCCGCGGATCAGCGCCTCGGTCTCGGGTGCCTTACGGATGCGCTGGAACTCGGCGATGTTCCAGACGAAGCGAGTAGCCATCACTCGCCGCCCGTCGTGTGCTTGCTCGTGGTGATGATGGTCGCGGCCGGGATGGTGATGCGCACCGCCGGGACGACGCCGGCACCCTTGCCGAGGCTGTGGAGCACGGGCTCGGCCTCGGTGAAGAACACGGGGAACTCGGCACCATCGATGCGGAGCTCGACGCCGTCCGACGTGTCGATCGAGATGCTGTCTGCGAGCGGCTTGCTCATCCGTTGACGCCTTTCAGTCGGACGACAACGCCGTGACGGTGGCGCGTGGTGGCGTTGACCCAGGGATCCGGCCGACCGTCCACGTCGTACTTCTGGCTGAGCACCTCGACCCGGTCGTACTCGTTGAGGTCGACGCTGGCGCCGCAGTAGAGCATCGGGGCGGTAATGATGGCGTTGCGGCCGGGCTCGGACGGCTCGACCTGGCCGACAGGTGCGAAGTTCCGCGCGCGGACGATGTGCGTCGGCGTCGTTGGGTAATCGCGAGTGCGTGTGTTCCGGTTGTTCAGCGGCCCCAGGGTCGGTCGGAACACCTTGACCTCGACGCCGCGCTTCACGGGCGCGCCAGTGCGTAGCGGTCGAGGATCTCCTTCTCGTGGGCGAAGAGGCCGAGGCCCCCGCCAGATCCAGAGGACAGCTGCGCAGCGGAGAACGTGAACGGGCCCGCGTTGTCGACAACGGCACCTTGCGGCGACGACGCCGCGCGTGCGGCCACCGAGTAGATGGTCGAGAGAAGGTCCTGAGCGGACGAGTGACCGTGCTCGACAGTCGCCACGATCGAGCGGTATCGATCGGTCCAGCAGCGCCGCTTGCGGAGTCGACCAGTCTGCGACCACTCGAAGTCGACGTCGGGCGTGAGGATCACGCCGTTCTCGGTCAGCGACTCGATAGCCACCAGTCGGCCAGTAGGGAGTTCGAGGAGTGTGCCGCCGGATCCATCGAGCACGAGCACCTCGCGACGGACCGGGAAGATGTGCCACTCGCAGTAGTTGCGCACGGCCTCCGTTGCCGCGCCGAGGAAGAGCTTCGTGAGCGGGTCCGTCTCCTCGAGGTCGGTTCCCTCGGCGAAGCGGGCGAGTTCAGCGAGATCACCGAGGTGATCCTCGGGCGCGGCAACGGGGCCGGTCATCTACGCGCCCTTGTCGGACGGCGCGGGTGCGGCCTTGTTGGCGGGAGCCTTCGCGACCTTCGTCGCGGCCGCCTTCGGCTCGCTCTTGAGTCCCCGGCGCTCCGCTTCCTCATCGGAGAGCTGGACGTTGTGCTCGATGCCGCCGATATCGACGGTGTACTCGCGCATGAGTTCTTCCTTCCTGTCCACGACCGGAGGACACCCGGCGGGGCCGCTGTGCACGGCCCCGCCGAGGAGTCATCAGGCAGCAGGCGTGAGCGTGACCTTCGCGAACGCGAGAGGCCGGCGAACGGCGAGCGCGGCACGCTCCTCCGCCCGAGTGGTCACCAGGTTGTTGGTGAAGTCGTCCGAGTGCGAGTTGGTCGACTCGACGCGGACACCGCCCTTCTTGTAGAAGGTGGCAGCCTGCGAGAAGTTCGCGACCAGCGCCGTGCCGGCGGCGACCGCCGGGGTGACGACGGTGCGCAGACCCCACACGGGCGGCTTCTCGAGAATGCCGCCCTGGCCGTACTGGCCGGTGAAGAAGCCACCGCCGAAGTACTGGTTGTTCGCGTCCTTCGCCAGGCGGAGTGCCTGGTAGTCGGCCGGGTTGATCACGATGCCGTCCGCGGGGAAGCCGCTGGCGGTCTCGATCGCGGTGGCCGCACGGAACAGGACGTCGGCGACCGACTCGCCCGACGCGACGTTGCCGCGCAGGACCGACTGGATTCCCGACCGGTTGAGCAGGCCGAGAAGGTTGGAGCCGGATCCGTTGCCGTTGAGGATCTGCGACTCCTCGACCATCGCCAGGTCGTAGAGCAGGCGCTGGTTGATCTCGGAGACGACGAAGTCCAGATCCTCGATCATCTCGTCGGTGAACTTGATGAAGCCGGCGATCTTCTTGAGAGCGTCGGTCACCACCGTCGGATCCACGTAGTGGATCTGCGGCTTCGCACCACCCTCGGCCACGGTGGCGAAGTTGCCCTCACGGACACCCTCGACGAAGTAGCTGATCGCGTTGCCCGAGATGGTGCCCGAGCCCAGCAGGTCGGCTACGACTGGCCGGGGGCGAAACCCCTGGATGATCGTTCGGTCGACCTCGGTGAGGACGGGACCGTAGACGCCGGCCGTGCTGGCCTGCGTGGTGGTCGCGGCCTTGAACTGGAACTCCGGCGCGGCGGCCGAAGCTCCCTTGATGCCGCGGTTCGAGCGGAGTCGCTCTCCCGCATGCTTGACGAAGTGCTCGCCGAGGGAGCTGGGGGCGTCGTCGTTGCCGCCGATGCCGTCCTTCTCCTGCTCGGGGGACAGCGTCGAGAAGCTGTCGAGCAGGTCGGCGCCCTTGCGGGCCCGTTCGATCTTCTCGTCGAGATCGGAGATCGTCGACTTGTACTCGGTGAGCTTGGCCTGCTCGTCGTCGGTCAGGTCGCGGTTCGCGGCCTTCACGCCGTCCACGATCGCGCGGGCGGCCTTGACGGCGGCATCACGCTGCTGCTTGAGATTCACAGCGAATTTCCTTCCAGTTGGATGATGTCGATTTCTGCCGCCCAGGTGTCGACGGACGGATCTCGGCTGGGCTCCTCACGCTTGGCCCGCTGGGGCTCCTCACGCTTGGCCGGACCGCTACCGCTGGCCTGCTCCTGGTCGTCTTGCTCCTCGTCATCGCTGCCGAGGGCAGCGGCGAGGACACTCTGGATATCGCGGGCAGCGCCGATGACCGTCTCCGCGGCCTCGCGCAACGCCTGCTCGTTCTTGGCCGAGAACACTCGGCCGGCCTTCGCGTTCTCCGAGATCGACGCGGCGAGAGCCTTGATGGCGACCACTGAGGTGTCCTGGTTCGCGCCGATCGGGACGAACGAGAACTCGTAGACCTTCAGCTTGCGCAGCTCGTTGGCCTTCGTTCCGTCCTCGAGCTCGACATTGCCCTCGTCGAGGGTGTCGAAGGCGAACGACAGCTGACTGAGCCGCTTGCCTTTGACGAGCCGGTAGACGTGAGCGCCCTTCGGCGAGTCCATGTCGAACACGCCCTTGACCCACCAGCCGTGCTCGTCTTCGCCCATGTCGATGGCGCCCGCGACGAAGTAATCGGGGTCGTCGAGTCGGTGGCCGTAGAGACCGGGCATCGTGTTGCCCGACGCCTTCCACTCCTCGATGGTGTCGAGGAACGCCCCGGGTGCGACCACATCGCCGTACGAGTCGGGCGTCTTGGTGAATGTGGACGGGTAGACGAGAAACTCGCCGTCGCCGAGTCCGTCGTCGGGACCTGCCTTGACCCGCAGGGGGACGTTCTTGATCTTCACGGTGCCTCCTGTGGGCGACTAGGTGAGGGTGATCTCGATCGAGCACTGGCAGCCGGCCACTTCGTCGGCGCCGCCGACCGGGTCACCCGGCCAGGTCATCCCGTTGCTGAAGACGTCATCGATCCCCACCGTCTCGCCGTCCATGTAGGCGTGCGAGCTGCGTGGGTTGCGGGAGTTGACGATCCAGGTCTTCTGCGACTGAGACGGCGCGAGTTGCTTGCCCGCCTCGGCCGCGCCGAACGCCGAGAATGTCGTGACGAGCGCGGTTGCGGACTGCAGCGCGCGCGACGTCTTCGCCTTCTCGAACACGGAGGACGGAGTGTGGCTCTCGTCGTTGGATGCGAGTGCCTCCGCGATCTGGTCGCGCGTGGTGGCGTTGATCGCCGAAGCGCGCGAGGCGGCCACTGCGCGAAGGAACTCGACGGTGGAATCCGGGTCGTACTCGTCAGGATCGAAGCCGAGCTTCTCGGCCTGCGCGGGTCCGACCTCGCCCGCCGTGAGCACGCCGATCTTGAGGAGGTCGTCGGAGAGCTCGCTGTTCCAGCGCTCCTCGTCCCACCACTCCTCGTTGGCCTTTGCGCCGAGGATTCCGACCACCTTCGCCTCCTGGCGACGGAAGAACGACACCAGAACCTCGGCCGCCTTCTCCTCGAAGGTCTCGGGTGCGCGCTCCTTGCGGCGAATGGAGCGCTGCTTCGGTGGTGCGGAGTCGCGCGGTGACGCCTGGCCGCCGACGAGGACGTTGAGCGGGGTGACGAGGCCGCCACCATCCTCGAGCGCGGCGAGATTGTCCTGCGCGCGAACCTCGTTGACGGTGAGCCACGGGCGGCCCACCGCGGTGGATCGAGCGGCAGCCTGCTCCTCGAACGAGCCCTGCAGCTTCTCTGCGACGTTGAACTCGACGTAGGCCTCGGTGGCTGCCGTCACGCGCGGGACGAGGAACGTGTTGATGCGGTCCTCGAGCTGCGCCATGGTGGGCCCGAGCGTGTCGCCGAGCAGCGCGCGCCGGAACTCCTTGACGTTCGAGTAGTTCGCGTTGTCGAGCAGACCGATCATGGTCGGGTTGACGTGGTACACCTGCGCGACGGTTGAGAGCGCGAGCTTGTTGCCCTCGACGTACTCGTCCTCCTTGGCCGAGAAGCCGACCCGAGTCAGGCTCATGCCATCCTCGAGGATCGGCACGCCGCCCGCCGCGGGAGCGTTGTCACCCGCGTACTTCGCTGCCCAGGCCTCGGAGAAGCGGTCCTTCTGCTCGCGCGTCCACTTCGGAGCCTCCGCGGGCCGGGTCATGACGGCGCCGACGCGACCGCCCTTCTTCCAGACCTGTTCGCGGTACTCCTGGGCGTGCATTTGCTCGGACAGGATCGACTTGAGGGCGTCGACCGGCGACGAGCCCTTGCGGGGGTCCGTCGGATTCCAGCCGTGGAACGCCAGCATGTTCTCGGCCGGGACGTTCTGTGCCGGCTTCCCCGAGTTGGGGATGGCGACCTTGTAGCCATCGACCGCGAACGCGCTCTGGCCGAACGTGCCCTGCACCCATGTCGGCGGGATCGGGTGAATGACCCAGCCGGACGGAGAGTCCTCGGATTCGCTGATGTACCAATACGCGACGTCGAAGAGGGCGAGATCGGCGACGAGCCCGAAGATCAGCTCGTATCCCGTCGTCTGCGCATTCGGCTGCTTCAGCAGCAAGGGCATCGGGTCATCGCGGAGTCGGATCCGGTCGCCGTCCTCGGTCCGCGCGAACGTGTGTAGTCCGAGCTGGGCGATGTTGCGCGCCACGAACGTCACGACCGTGCGAAGGTGCGGTTGCTCGCGCCACAGCTGCTCGGGAGACTTCCCCAGGACGTTGAGGTCGAAGATCGAGAGTGGGGGCTGAGAGGCGTACGTGACGGTCTCCGTCTCGCTCGCATTGCCGAAGCCGAACCAGGACGCTAGTCCCACGGTTGCACCTCCTTCACAGCACTGTGAGCTCCCAGTCGGGGTCCGCGTACGCAGACTCGGGCTCGGGCTCAGGTATCTGGTCGAGCGCCCAGTCGGCGCCGTTCGCGGCGACCAGCGGGGCGGCATCCATCGAGGACTTGCGGCGGTCGATCATCCACGCGTCACCGGCCTGCTTGATCGCCGCCGAGGTGGCAGCGACGTCGAGTACCGGCTGCGCGGTGTGGAAGAGCAGCGGTGCGAACGACGACGTCTCGTCGTCACCGACGGCGCGGTGCGACACCTTGTCGTAGAACGCACCCGACGCCCGGCCGAGCTCGGTGCCTTCCCACTTCACGATCGGGAAGAGCGGGCTGCCGTCGTCGTCCGTCTCGGCCATGAGCGCTTCGAGGAGCGACGACACCGGAGCGCCCGTCGCCTGCAGTGTCAGCACGTCGAAGACGTCGGCGCGCTCGCGCAGCCACGGGATGACCCAGTCGGTTCCGGCGCGCATGGCGACGATCTCGACGTGCCGCAGTCCGTCCGGCCGCTGACCACAGAACGCGACGTACGCCATCGAGCGGTCCCACGAGACGTCGACACACGCTGCGATCGGTGAGCCCTCGGCGATCGAGGAGGTGTTGTCGGTGCCGGCGGCCCACGCGTTCGGCGGGTAGGGCCCGCCGTCGATGGTCGAGAGCCAGCGGCACAGCACCTCGACCTCGAAGACATGCCTCGGGTCGGTGCGCATGGCCGCCGAGATGGCGCGTTCGGTGATGACGTCCTCGACGATGTCCGTGTGGTTCATCGAGGGGTTGGCCTGAGCCCATCCGTCTCGATCTCCACGCGGCTTCCCTGGTTCCATCGACCACTCGAAGATGCCGAGCGAATCGGCCTCGTCATCACCGAACACGTTCTCGTCGTCCTCGTCGTCGCCGACCTCGAGCGCAGTGGCGTCAGCGTCTCCGTCAGGCCAGCCGAGCGCCTGGTGAGCGAGGGCGCGCAGGTAGCGCAGCACGATCGCCATGGCGTCGCCAGCGTTCGAGAAGCACCAGACCTGCGACTTGGGACGGGCCAGCGTGGACTTCGTCGCGGCCGCCCACGACTCCCAGTTGTGATGCTCGCGCAGCTCGTCGAGCAGGACCAGGTCGCCGGACTTGCCACGGGCACCGCGGCGGTTCGACGCGACCGGCTCGTAGCGTTCCTTCGACACGAGCACGAGCGCCTTGTGGTTCATGCGCTGCACGACGTCGTCGATCTCGACCAGCAGCTCGGGGACGGACTCGGCCATCTCGACCGCTTCGCGCCACGCCTCCTCGGCCTTGCCGAGGTTCTGCGCGCTGGCGATGACCATCTTCGCGCCGCGCACGTAGAGGTTCCACAGAGCGAGGATCTTCATCACCAGCGTCTTGCCGTTCTGGCGAGCGACGAGCACGAGCACGGTGCGGAAGCGGTAGAGCCCGTTCTCGAGCAGTTCGAGCGCGTGGATCAGGAGCCACTTCTGCCAGGGCATCAGGCGCAGGCCGAGCATGTTCTCGGCGAACCGGATGCAGGCGAACCCGTGTGACGTCTGGGGCGTCAGCGGCCGGAGTGGCTGCGTGTAGATCCGCGGTGTCTCGCAACCGAGCCGGATCGTCTGGTGGTTCGCGAGCGACGAGCGCCTCATGCCGGATCGACGGCCACAGCGCGCGGGGTGCCATGAACGGTGACGCTGCCGCGCGTCGGTAGGTTGCCCGTCGCGTCTGGGCAGCGCGAAGGACCATCAATGACGCAACCACAGGCGTAAGTCGGAGCCGGGCTAGTTTCCCGATTGCGCCTCCGGAATAGTCCACCGAGTAGCGAGTGCACTGTTCAGCAGCTCCTTGTCACTGGACTACTTCACTGCCCGGAGATCGGCGCGCATCTCGTCGAGCTTGCTGACCTTCTTCACGCCGTACTTCGCGATGGTCGTCAGGAGGGCTTCGAGCTTCCCCACCGCGGCGGCGTGCTGCGGCAGGGCGGACGGTGTGTCGAGCACGCGGGCCAGCGTCAGCGCCATGGCCGCGAGCGCCGGCCGCGTGTCTGCACCGACGTACGTTTCCAGCTCCGCCTTCACGGCCGCCGTCACGGACTCCTTGTACGGGATCTTCGACTCGGTCTCGGTGGTCTTGAGCTTCGCGCCACCCTTGGCGGTGGTTGGCTGCGGTGCTGGCGTGACGCCTGCCGCCGCCTTGGCTGCTCGGCGCTCGCGGGCATAGGTCCGGTTGGCGTCCTTGCACATCTCGCAGCGGCATCCCTGCAGGTAGCGCGTCCGATTGTGTACGTCGGCCACGAGTTACACCTCCTGTGACATGTCACGCGGGGCCCTGGGAGGGAGAGGGAAGCCTGCCGGGGAAGGTCTCCGGCGGTGGGGGCTGCAGCGGTGGCGACGCCCCTACCCCTCTGACCTGCGGTTATGCGGTGGAGTCAGCGTCGGCCAGGGCTGCAAGGCTCTGACCTGCGGGTATGGCGTCGAGGCTGGCGGCCAGGTCGAGCACCGCGGCCTCGGCCAGGTCCAGGGCTCGATCGGGTGCGGCGACGAGGAGGTCGGTGACGAGGTCAGCGACGAGCAGCGCGGTGACGTAGGTGGCGGTCAGCACGGCGTCGCGGACCTCGTAGGGCCACGTCGCGGGTGTCGTGGGGTCGAAGAGTGCCATGGTCACCACTCCCTCGTGCGGATGCCCAGGCCGGGCTTGTAGTTCCGGTTGCCTCGGCGCTTGTTGCAGCTGGCGTGAGCGGCTCGACAGTTGGCCGGGTCGTTCTCGAGGTGCGGATGGGTGGAGCGCGGCAGCACGTGCTCGACGGTGAACGCTTCGAGGTCGTCGTGCGGGAGCGAGTAGTCGATCGGCTGGCCGCAGATGAAGCACGCTGCGCGCTGGGATCTCAGCTCGGATGCGATGCGGTCGAGGTGGACGTTACGGCTCGGCACGGTCGTCCTCGTGACAGACCTTCTCCGTTGGCATCAGAGTGTTGCAGCAGGTCACAGGCCTTGTCCAGTCAGGTTCGATTGACGGCGTGTCTCGACCAGATCGAGCACGTCACCGAGGCGATAGACAGGCGGATCGTTGCGGTGGATCCAGGTGCTCGTAATGCGTCCCCGGTGTTTCCATCCTCGCGGTGTCAGCTCTCGACGATGGGCCCAGGACCGCAGGGTGTTGCTCGGCAGTCGGTGACCCAGCTCGGTGAGCAGCGATGCCAGTTCCGTTGCGGTGTAGTTCATGTCGTGCATCCGCGCTTGGATCTGACGGTTCAGTTCTCGCACGTCGTAGTGTGCGCCGCACTTACCGCACCGTGCGAAGTCATCCCCTCGTTCGACGTACAGGTCTGCGCCGCAGGTGGTCTCGGTTCCGCCTGTCCATGCGGTGTAGTCGCAGGTGCCCTTGTAGCTCAGCTCGGGCAGTCGGTCGATGGCGATTCGTGCCATGGCGATGACGTCGGTGACCTCGTCGAACAGGGCCGCTGCGTCGGGGTAGGCGGTGAGCAGGCGCGGGTTGTGTGCGAGCCACACTGCGGCTTCCTCGACGTCGAGCACGGCCTCGGTGGTGAGCAGTGTGGGATCGGTGCGTGGTGGCAGCTCGGGATCGATGCGTCCGCCTCGCAGGTTGACCGCGAGCTGGTGCAGGCCGGCGCTTCCCAGGATCTCCTCGAGGTCGATCTTCGCGTGGTCTGCGATGAGCCTGGCCGTGAGCCCGAGCTGTGTGACCAGTGCGTCGAGTGGGCGTGTGACGGGCTGGACCTCGCCGTTGGGCTGCCCTGCGGGGGCGCTCTTGTCGATGCGTTCACGGATCGGGAGCATGGTCTCGCTGCTGCGGCCACCGCCGTTGGTGTTGCGGCTGACTCGGTCGAGTCGTCCTCGGGTGACGGTCATGTCGGCGATGAGGCCGGGCACTCCGAGCAGGTCGTTTCGCAGTGAGCCGATGCAGGTGGCGCAGATCGGTGAATCGTCGGGGGTGGGTCGGTCGCAGTTGTGGCAGGGGGTGGTCATGCGTTCCTCCACTCGACGAGTCCGCACTCGTCGCACTTCCACCGGAGCGGCATGCGGCCCAGCTCGGCGATAGGGCCTTCGTCGCCGGACCACGAGAGGTGTTCACACTCGGCCTGCGCCGTGAGTGTCTCGATCCGGTCGGCCCGCTTGAGACGCGAATGGTGGGCCGGAAAGTTCTCGACGGGTGTCCGTTCGCTGGTGCGGTAGTCGGTCCGGACGCAGGGCTCGCCGACCTTGGCGCCGCAGTGCTGGCAGGCGACTGTCTGGGCCTTGGCGCGATCGATGAGCTGATCCATCGTGAGATTTCGCATCGGCATCAGGCCACCACCGAGTCAGAATCGGGGTTCGTCTCGCACGCGTTTCTTAGGTGAGACGAGATGCTTTTTCCGGTGTTGGAAGTCTTACGTAAGTCCGTCCGTCCGTCCGTGCCATTTAGGCATCGGGCACTTTTGCATTGCTCAAGCATCATGCTTGTTGCATTGCTTCGGGCATCTGCTTGTTGCATCACTCCGCACCCCATCTCGCTTCGGCCCCTTTACGTCCGCGCTCGCTCAGCTTCTTGCGTCGGGCCTCGTTCTCCTCACTGCTGAACTGGTACTCCTTCCATCCGTTGATGTCCCATCCGCTCTCTGCTGCGATCCACAGGCCCGCCTCGACGAGCTTCTTGGCGTCCGTCGTGGTGCCACCGATGACGCGTAATGCGGTGGCAGGAATGAAGCCGTCGAGGCCGTGTTTTCCGCTGTACGTCATGCCTGCGAGGTGCACAACGATGGCCCGATGGTTCTTGGATTCGGACAGTTCGAGGAACTTCGGGTGGTCAAAAGTGCTCGTATCGAGCCTGATCCATGGCAATCCCACTACCGCTCTCCTCTCAACATTCGCGCTTCTGCGGAGTCGTGCGGGTAGCCGAAGGCCCGTTCTGCGCGAGTGGGCCAGCACGAGATCACCACTCCGACGACGCCCAGAACGAGCACCGTGACGGCGATCCAGCCGAAGACGTTCACGATGCGACCGCCGATGCGTGGTGCCTGCATTGCGGGTCGCGCGTGACGCAGCCGCACGGGTGAGCGGTGAGCGGGATGCTCCCGTCCGGCGCCAGCAGGTTCGGCTCGCACGTCGTGCTGTGCTCGGCCCAGCCACGCTCTTCGTCGGCCTGGGCGTGCCCACGGTGGCCGCGCTCCTGATCGCCGCAGCGCAGCATCGAGACGGTCTCGTGGCAGGCGTAACAGTGGATGGCGATCGGGGTGCGCCGGCCGTCGCAGGGTTCGTCGGTCACGACTGCCCCCATTCCACACCGCAGTGTCGGCACTCGCGCATGACGGCCGCCCCGCTCTCGTCTCTGGGCGGCATTGGAGGTGCGCCGAGGCCGGGCCGGTACACGCGGATGGTGTGGCCTGCGAACGCCTGGATCACGTGCTCCTCGTTGCCCGCTTCGAGCCACAGGGCACGCTTGCGCTCCCAGGTGGCGTACTGGGTCGCGTAGTGCCCGTGGTCCCACGACGAGGGAACGATGGGCGTCCGGATCCAGTGGTAGGCCCACAGCTCGCAAGCGGGGCACTCGCAGAACGCGGTGAACGCCTCGACGCCGAGGTTGCGCTCGGGCTTGGGCGACGGGAATTGCGCTGTGCGGGCAGCGAGACGTGCGGGCTGCCCGTCCCACCACTGAAGGTTCGCGGCCCGATCCTGAGCGGTCACAGAGCCGAACTTGGTCGGGGTGATCGTCATGTCGGCTCTCCTGCGTCCAGAATCTCGACGACCGAATGGGCGTCCACGACGGCGGCGGGTAGGCCACCCTGGGTGAAAGCCTCGCGCGCCACGTAGCGGCGCAGGCGGAAGACCGTGGCTTCCAGTTCGCGGACACGCTCGACGAGCGCGGGAACGTCGGTGTCGAGCAGGTTGCTCATGCCCCTGATGCGGTCCATTTCGTCTTTCTCGCGGAACCACTCGGCGACGTTGCGGGCGCGCTGCTCGATGCGGCTCAGATCGATGCCGGTCATGACGCACCGCCAACGGCGCGAGCCTGCAGGAGTAGTTCGCCGGCCATCTCGACACAGGCGGCCGAATCGAGCAGCGGCCCATCGGAGTCGCGCCGGTACGACGTGTGCAAGACCTCGGGCAATTCGACGACAGCCATCCCCGGCAGCCCCACGATCACCTCGGCCTGATGCTTCGAAATGCCGCCGCTTGTCACGGACACCGCAGCGCCGCAGTCACACTGCCAACCACTTCCCCAGTTCCAGGCGTTGTTGTGCTCGCGCAGCGCCTCAGCGATGCGCTTAGCCGCGGTCATCGCCGCGCCCCGATCATCAGCTGCGCGAGCCGCTTCGTGTAGGTGACGTCCGTGCCCGGGCAGATCTCCGATCCATACACGGTGTGCCGGCCACGCAGCGTGTAGTTCGCCAGCTGGTCGAGCGCACCGTTCCAGCTGCGCCAGTTCGCTGGATTCCACCACTGCTGCATGCGGCCCTCGCGGATCTTGCGGCCGAGGTCGTCGAGCCAGGGGCCCGTCGAGCCGGGGCGGGTGCTCATCAGCGCAGTCATGTCGGCGATCGACCTGAGCGGCGAGCCGATGGGCAGACGTGAGATCGGATCGCGCGGGGCGGCCATCGACCAAACCGGGAACAAGGCGGTGGACACCGGGCGTGCGCCGATGATGCCCGTGGTGCCGTCGTCGCCGAAGTGCGCGAGCTGCCCCTGCGCACGGCCGGGATCAGCGAGCAGCCCGGCACCTGCGCAGTCGATCTCGTCGAACAGGCCCGAGGTGATGCCGTTGGCGAGTCGAGCTGCGATATCGCCACCCTGCGAGTAGCCGAGCACCATGACCGGGTTCCAGCGCGACTCTTCGCGAGCGATATCGGCAGCGCGGGCCACTCCCTCGCGGACGCTCGCGCTGTAGTCGAGCCCGTTGCCGTACGTGCCCGGGTACGGCACCCAGCGCATGCGCCAGGTGGACGGGAGGTGCTTGGTGACCTCGTGGAGCATGCCGCGCACGGGTGTCATGGCGGTGTCGTCCGGGCGGGTCTCGAACGTGCCGCCGATGCAGACGACTGAGACGGGGATAGTCATGCGCCGTTCCCTTCTCGTATGACCGTGATGGGCACCTGGTGGCGGGCGATGTGCTCGGAGGTGACGGGGTTGGAGCGCCCGTCCTCGCGCCACACGTCGAAGCCCATCCCTGATGCGCGCTTGACGTAGACGAGGTCTTCGTCCTGCTCGTCGCAGGTGATGATCGAGCCGACAGGCAGGGCGTCCAGAGCGGCCGTGACGGACTCGAGGCCGATTTCGATGACACGGGCCGGGGGCCGCGCGCCCGCGTTCACGAATGCCTGCGCGTAGTGGCCGAGCAAGTTGCCGTTCCGGGGGTAGTCGAACCGGGCCGCGCCCAGAATGTCGAGGAAGCGGCTGTACGCCTGCGCTTCGGTGTCGGTGCTCATGCAGTCCTCCACTCGATCGATAGGACCCAGCGCCACGCGGTGACCTCGAGCCCGATTGCGGGCGGGTGCGGCTCTTCGTGAAGGAACAACCACGGATCGGGCGAAAGAATGGACTCGGACTGCGGCAGATTGCGATACAGCGAGACGCCGATATCGCGGGAGTCTTCGAGCTTCTCCGACTCGAGCACCAGGCGGCCGACCGTCAGAACCTTGTCGCTCATCGGATCACCCCGGCCTGAGCGAGCGCCTTGACCTCGTCGGGCGGCAGGATCTTGAACACCAGGCGCGTCTTGTCGGCGCTCTGGTCGTGCTCGGCGTCGAACACGCGGAAGTACTCGCCGAGCAGGTTCGGTCCCATGAGCTGACCGATAGCCTCGACTCGGTCGCCGGGATATGTTGCGGCGAAGCCTGTCTCTCTCATGCTGAAACCTCCTGTGAGATAGGGAGATCCGCAGGCCACGCCACAGCATCGAGTGCGAGCGTGTGGCGGGGGCGGATCGGGAAAGGGAGTGCGAGGCCGAGCTTCTGGAAGCCGATCGACGCGAGGATCAGAGCGTCGGCCTGGTCGTGATTGCGGATCGCGGCGTCGGGCCACATCGAGCGGACGGCGGCCAACACCTCGTCCTTCTTGGCGTTGCCGCTGCCCGTCGCGAACTTTGCGCGCGTCGTCGGCGAGACGACGGCGATCGGTGCGCGACGGGACAGCGACGACATGAGTCCCCAGAACAGGCCCGCCCGGTCGAAGTACGAAGGCATCAGCTTGCCGTGGTAGTACGGGCCCTCGATGACAATGAGGTCCGGGTTGCCGATGCGCTTGCCGATCGAGAACGCCTGCAGCTCGATTCGGTCGCGACGGTCCTCGTAGGTGTCTGTTCGCAGACCGGCCGCGCCGACCGTGCCCAGGCGAGGTAACTCACCGGGACGCAGTGCGGCGAGGCCGGCCGACGTCAACGAGGGATCGATGCCCGCCACGTAGGTCACAGTGGGCGCACCACAGGGATGATGTCCGTCAACACCGAGAAGCGCTCGCCGCAGATGTTGCAGGTCAGCACGCCCTCCGCACGGTCGCGCTCGAAGACGCGCTTCGCAACCTCCAGGCAATCGGCGCACATCAGCATCCGTCGCCAAGGGAGCTCGTAACTGATGCTGTAGCAGTGACCGTGGATATCCACGAGTGCAGACGCGCCACGAGTGCAGCGCTTCTTCGTGTTCCACAGCTTGATCTCGCAATGAGGTTCGAAGTCGAGCGCTGCGATCTCGTCCTCGATGCGCACGGGCTCGGTCATCACGACGCAGCCTTGTGTCGCAACACCGTCCGCTCGTCCACGCCGACGCACCGTGAGATATCGCGCGGGGCCCGACCATCGGCGAGCATGCGACCGATCGCCGCGTTGCGGGACTTGATGGCCTGGTTGACGCGCACCTTCGGCCACGTCAGTCCCGAGATCTCCTCGAGCTTGCGGCGGGCCGCATCGCGGTACGGACCCGCCTGGGGAATGTTGGTTCCCGCCCAGACGCCGGACTGCTCGGCGTTCTCCACCGCACGTGTCGCGCAGGCAACGAAGGCCGACATGGGGCAGTCCTGGCAAATGGCTTCCACTCTCGCGATGTACTCGCGAGGGCTGCCCTTGCCCGGGAAGAACGTCGTCGGGTCGGCGCCGATGCACGGGGCGCCCTGGAAGTCACCCACGACTCAGTCCTCGGCGTTGGAGAACATCGAGGCACGCTGGTCCGCGTCCTCGTCGTTCTGCTCGGGCTCGGTCGACTCCGGGCCAGCGTGGACGTGGTCGGCATGATCGCCGTCGTCGCTCGGGGACTCGGCCTCGCGCTCGGTGTCCGACTCGCCGAAGAGGGCGGGCTGCTCGTCGACGATCGGCACGTTGCCACGCTCGTAGATCGACAGGTGTTCCATCTGCACGATGAGGCGATCCTCGCCGTCGACCCGATCCGTCTCGTGCTTCTTGCAGCGCGCCTTGACGATGTAGGTCCGCTCCTCGCCGATGGCCGGCGGGTTGTCGAGGGCGTACTCGCTCATGCCTCCGACGATCTTGACCTTCGCGGCCTCGAACAGGGGCTCGGGTGTCGCCAGTGCGGTGCCCTTGGGTGCTTCACGATCGGTGACGAGTGCCATGGTCATGCCTTCCATGCGGGTTCGGGGATTGCGCGGGAGAGTGCTTCGAATACGAGGACGCCGACGGCGAATGCGCCTGCGACGGTGAGGGCGACAGCGGCGAGGGTGGCGATCACTTCGTGATCCCCAGCTCGTCGAGGAGGCAGTCGAGCAGGAACTCGAGGCGGCCTCCGGTGAGCACGGTGGGCGAGGAGTTCCACCACTCGCCCATGCGCAGGACCAGCTCGTCGCGCCGCTCGGGGCTCACGCGAGGAGCGGACGGGACGAGGGATGCCAGCGCCGAGCCGATCTTCTCCAGCGAGTCGGCGATGGCAACCGATGCGTGCGCCTGGGCCAGCGCCAGGTCGTAGGACCCGCCGCGGTCTGCGGCCTTCGATGCGGCGTCGAGGTGGTCGGTCATGACGCGGCCGCCTCGTCCGTGGGCAGCTCGCCCTGCTCGGGCTCGGACTTCGCTGCCTCCGTGGCGACTGCTGCGAGGCGCTCCTTCCAGAGTCCCTGCAGGTGGCCGCGGTGCTCGCCGAGGTCGAACGACTTGAGCTGAGCGGCGATCTCGTTCAACGCCGCACGGTCGGCAGCCTCGGCGATCTGCTGTGCGATCTCGTTGGCCTGCTCGGGCGTGATGAGCGGAGGCGCGTCAGGCATCGGTTCGACGATGAACGGTGCGCGTCGGCCGCGGGTGACAGTGAGAGCGAGCGTCATTCGCTTCTCGATGTGCGACATGTGCGAGATGCGAATGCCGCCGACGTTCTGCCCACCGAACACGATCTGCGGGTCGCGGTAGATCGTCAGGCGCCGACCGTTGTAGACGCCGCTGTCGGCGCCCCAGCCGTTGATGAGCACGCGGATCATCGACTTGCCCGGTCGGTACGGCCGCCCCGGTCCGAACTCGGCCGTGACGATCTCCACGGGCTGCTCGCTACTGCCCTTGCGGACCTCGGTGATGGTCACGACGCGCGGGCCGGACATGAGGTCGTCGGCGTTGATCTGGTCCGACTTCGGCGCTGCTGCCTCTGAAATGTCCATGTCAGAAGCTCATCTCGGTGATCTCGCGCTCGGTCGTGGGGAAGCCCTCGACCGACTCGCGATACAGGCGGATCATCTCGGCCGCGTTGCGCTCGAACGCAACGACTGCCGCGGTGATGGCGTCGAACCAGCGCTGGTCGGGCTTCACGCGGTGGACCCACATCGGCATGCCGCCGCAGTAGGACAGGTAGTCGATCCACTCGCGGCCCGAGACCAGGAGGCCGCACTGCAGCTGCGCCATGTTCTCGATCGGCGGGTGACCGGACAGGATCGTCTCGAGGTGAATCTTCGGCCGGCGCGACTTCGCCTCGATCAGTCCGTCGTCGCCGACCAGGCCGTCCGGTGAGTAGCCGAGCTTCATGCCGTCGAACTCGCGGACCATGAAGCCCGTCTCGACGACCGGGGCGTAGTGCTTCGAGTACTTGTCGCGAGCGCGGGGCTCGTCCTCGATACCGCGCATCATGTCGTCGTTCATGAAGGTCGGGTCGGTCCAGCCCGTGATCCGCTCTGCGACAAGCTGAGCGGTGAGGCCGCGGGACTCCTGGTTGCTCGCCACCTGCAGCGTCTTGGCGGTGACCAGCTTGCCGACCATGGACGCCGTGACGATGCCGCGACGCTGGGCGTGCCACTCGTCGGAGCCCTGCAGAATGTCCGGGTGGACGATGAGCCGAGGCTCGGTCGTGGTGCTCATTCGTAACCTCTCACGCAGTCGCGGCACGAGCTGGTGCCGTTGGTCGGATTGCCGCAGCCGCAGTGGGTCTGCGGTGTCAGCGGTTCGGGCTGTCGGACGAGGTGCAGGTGCCGCTCGGGCTTGGGCTGCTCCCCGGGGCACGCGACGGTGCCGGTGTCGTGATGGATCCAGTAGCCGAACTTCGACCACTCGAGGACGAGCGAGCAGTCGGGGCAGGTGTCCGCGACGTCGAAGTTGGGGTGGCAGTCGGCATGGACCACGTCGCCGACGTTCGTGTAAGCCACGGGGTCACCGACGTGAATCTCGCTGGCGCACTGGGCGCACCGCGGGAGGATGGCGGCGGCCGCGGTCATCGCTTCGCCTCCGCTGATACTGTCTGCGCCTGGTGATACACGCGTACGTGCACACGCCCGGCCGGCAGAACAGCTGCGCGGACTGCGAGCAAGCCAAACGCCTGCACGAACTTGACGCCCTCGGAGACCAGGAACGCCTGTGAGGCCAGCGCGTCGTCGATCTCCTGCGCATCCACGCCGTGTGCGTGCGGAAAGACTCGCAACTCCTGCAGGCTCGTCGAGAGAAGTTCGGCGAGAGCTGGATTGGCATCGACCAGATCTGCGAGGACGCGAAGGTCGGACGAGACGTCGGAAGCCGCGCTCATCAGATGACACCCGCCCGGATGGCCCACACGAATGCGAGCGACAGAGCCGCGGCGCACGCGGAGAGGGTGAGGCCGACGATCAGGCCGAGCAGGGGTTCACCCTCGCGCTCGTCCTCCGCCTCGTAGACGTCGGTGTCGGCCTCGGTCGGCCACTCGGCGCGCCGGGCCTGCAGCTGGTCGAGCGCCGTGACGGCGATCGTGCCGTCGGCGAGGACGACGAGCTGGCGTCGGGGCGGGGTCTTCTCGAGAGGGTGGAACTCGTCGACGGCGACACCGCCGACGGTGAGGGTGGAGTCGGTTACTCTGTGCATGTCAGGCTCTCCTGTGGAGTCGAGAGCGGGTCGCACTGTGCCGGTGCGGCCCGCTTTGTGTTGTCAGGCCTTGCGAGCAGTGCGACGAGCCGCACGGGCTCGCTTGTTGCGAGCGCGGCGATCTGCGACGACGCCGGGCGGGACGGTGCCGCCGTAGACGTGGGGCTGCCTCTGTAGGCCCGAGAGGATCGCCAGCTCGTACGAGCTGGGGTCCCGGTAGGCGGCCCGCGTGGGTGCAGTCATTCGTGTCCTCCTCGGTGTGCGGAATTGCGCGATGGGTCGATCAGCCCGCTGGGAGCGGGAGTCAGGGAGCGGACCGCAGGCGACGGACAGGGCGGGCAGCCATGGGCATGCCGTCCGAGATCCACTCGTCGATGCGGTCGCGGTGGACGATCCAGGTGCCCTTCGGGGCGTGCGTCTGGGTCGCGGTGAGCCCGCCTCCGCGGCAGGCGTCGTAGATCTTCGAGCGGCCGACCCGGCTGTAGGCCGCGGCCTCGGGGACCGTGAGCCAAGGGCTCGTGAAGGACACGGCCGCGGTCATGCCGGAACCGCCTCGGAGTCCGAAGCCCGGCGCGGTTCGTACTGCGTCGTGATCGATCCCTCGGGCAGCCCGTAGGCGCCTTCGAGTGCGCGGAGCAGCTCGACACTGGCGCCGCGGTGGCCGTTCTCGACGGCGCTGATGGCGCCGACGGTGTAGCGCTTCCCGGTGGCCTCTTCCATCCGCGAGATCAGTTCGTCGATCTTGATGCCGGCGACGAAGCGGATGAACTTCAGCGAGACGTGCGGCGGGGTTTTTGCTGCCCGCTGGCGGTCGTACCGCTGCTTTGCTGACGGCTTGGAAGGCATAGGCCAAACCTACGGCAAACTTGGCACTGACTCAAGCAAAAACGGTGGCAAACTTGCTCTACCTGCGAAACGACAAGCGTGTAAGTGAAGTCCCTGCGCAAACGACATGCGTGTCGTTTGCCAAACTGGGGTTTTGTTTGCCGAAGTTTTCGAGGACAGTGGTCGACATGGAGCGGAACTTGGCCAGACTGGGCCAAACGGTGAAGAAGCGGCGCGAGAGCCTGGGGCTCACGCAGGCCGAAGTCGCGGACCGCGGCGGCCCGTCGGACACGACACTGGGCGGCCTCGAGAGCGGCACGGCATCGGCGGTGTCGCTGGCCACTCTGCGCAAGCTCGACCGCGCGCTCGAGTGGAGTGAGGGGAGCGCGAAGACGGTCCTCGACGGCGGTGACGCGGTGGAGGGATCGGCGGTGCCGAGGCCTCTCGTGCGCAGCGGTCAGGCGGTCGAGACGGACGCCCTCATGAAGCTGTCGTTCGCGACCGATGCGCTCCTGCTCGCCGTCAGCAAGTTCTACGAGCGTCCGGCTGAGCAGATGAACGAGGACGCGCTGGGCGAGATCATCGACCGGGTGACGGACGCGGCGGACCAGACGATCACCGCGGCCCGGCTCGTTGTCGAGACTGGCGTCGGTGGTCCCGATCAGCTGCAACTCCTCAAGTCGAACTACCTCTCGCGGGTGCGGAACGCCGCGGCGCACGCCGGCCGCAGGATCACGCAGTCCGATTTCGAGCTGGCGCAGCGAGCGGGGGAGACGGAGTACGAGATCCGCCAGCGCACGGAACCGCAGCCCGAGGACGAGAACCAGGACACAGGCGGCATCGAGCCAGCATGACGCGGAATGACAGCGATGTAAGTCCTGTTCAGGGCAGTTTCGTGTCGGATGCAGACCGTACGGTCCCTCGCATGTCCAGATGGCACCCATGGCGTCACGCCCGTGAGCACCACCCTCGGACGCCGATCGCGTTCGTCGATGGCGGCCGCGGATGCGCCGGTCGGATCACGCTCAATGGGATCGAGATCAACCGGACGTCCACCCAGCGCGAGCGCCGCTGCACCCTCACTCACGAGCTGGTTCACCTCGAGCGAGGCCCGGTGCCGCGGGACGCGCGCGCTGTCGAGCGCGAGGAGAAGGCGGTCCATGCCATCGCGGCGTGCCGCCTCATCGAGATCGACCACCTGATCGACGTCCTGGTCTGGAACCGTCATCGGGTTGACGACGAGACGGCCGACGAGCTGTGGGTGGATCTCCCTACTCTCGTGACCCGCGTGCAGAACCTCACAGTGGCCGAGCGCCGCTACATCGATGCCGAGCTGGAGAGGCGAGAGCCATGACCGACGACCAGGCGCGCGTGCTCGCGTTCGAGCGACAGCGCTTCACTCACGCCGGGAACAAGGAAGCGGCGATCAGGGACGAGCTGGGCATCAGCCCGACGCGCTACTACCAGCTGCTCGCGCAGCTCCTCGATGACCGCGAGGCTCTGGCGGTGGATCCGTTGCTTGTGAACCGCCTGCGTCGCCTGCGGACGTCGAGGGTCGCTGCGCGCAACGCGAGGCGGGCTGGCTGATGGCGTCCATCACTTCGTACGCGACGGCGGCCGGGCGCCGGTACCGAGTGCGCTACCGCAAGCCTGATGGCCGACAGACCGACAAGCGCGGCTTCCCGACGAAGAAGGCGGCCGAGGCGTTCGCCGCGACAGTCGAGGTGTCGAAGCTGACGGGCACGTACGTCGACCCGACCGACTCGCGCACCACCGTGAGCGAGCTGGGACCGCTATGGCTCGAACGGCAGCGCGGGCACCTTAAGCCGTCGTCCTGGTCGCCGCTCGAAGTGGCATGGCGGCTGCGCGTCGAGCCACGGTGGGGCAGCAAGCAGATCGGGCAGATACGAACGAGCGACGTGCAGTCCTGGGTTTCGGACATGAGCGAGGGTGACCCTGTCCGAGGGGTCAAGCCTGCGGGCGCGTCCGTCGTGATCCGCACCTTCGGAGTCCTGGCGGCCGTGCTCGACGACGCCGCTCGGGATCGGCTGATCAACGTGTCCCCGGCGCGCGGGGTGAAGCTGCCGCGCAAGACGCGCTCGCCGAAGACGTACCTGACGCACCAGCAGGTGTGGGCCCTTGCCGAGGCGGCGGGGGAGTACCGGGCGATCGTGCTGGTGCTCGCGTACTCCGGGATGCGCTGGGGCGAGATGCGAGCGCTGCAGGGTTGCGACGTCGACCTCGTGTCTCGGCGGATCCAGATCCGGCGCAACGTCGTGAACGTGGACGGCCGCGACGTCGAGGGCACGCCGAAGAGCTGGAAGCCGCGCAGCGTCGTGGTGCCGGCCAAGGTCGCGATGGAGCTGCGGCGTCACAACCCGCGGTGTGCTCCGACGGCACTGTTCTTCCCGGGTGCCGACGGCGGATTCCTCGAGCGCACGCACAAGGGCTCGGGATGGTTCGACCGGGCGGTGGCCGAGTCGGGCATCCCGCGGATCACGCCGAAGGGCCTGCGGAGCACGGCGGCGTCGCTGGCGGTGTCGGCCGGCGCGAACGTGAAGGCGCTGCAGAAGATGTTCGGGCATGCCTCGGCGGCCATGACGCTCGACGTGTACGCGGACCTGTTCGACGACGACCTGCAGGCAGTGGCCTCGCGGCTCGAGATCGCGATGGATTCTGCGGGTGTGGGCACCATGTGGGCAGATGACGCGGCGACGGCCTGACGCAGACAGCAGAAAGGCCCCCGACCTGCGCACTGTGTGCGAGATCGAGGGCCTTCCCTGGCGGAGGATAGGGGATTTGAACCC
>NZ_JARVSZ010000008.1:0-61398 GCF_030208955.1 Rhodococcus sp. MEB041 | reverse complement strand
AGTGCGCTCGATCCACTCGCGGACGCTCGGGTCGTAGGTCAGATCGATCGCCATGCTTACCTCCAGGTACCGACCGAGCGATCGCTCGGTCAATCTGATGGTGTCAGACGGCGGAGCGATCGGTCAAGGGTGATCAGCCGCGCGGATCGGCTCCCACGGTGCCCCGTGCGAGTTCGGAGTACACCTCGACCAGTGCGCGCGGGTCCAGGCGCCCGCCGGATCGGTACCACGTGGCCACTCCGACGCACATGGTCGTGACGGCACGGCTCGCGTCGAGGGGGTGCGACGTCGCGAACGCCCCCGACTCGACGCCGTCCAGCACGATCCGGTCCAGCATGCGTTGCTGGGCGTCCCGTTGCGCGAGGTAGGCCTCACGGTTGCCGGGATCGAGACTGCGAATCTCGGTGGAGCAGAGGAAGGCGACGTCCTGTCGGTGGACGTGGAAGAGAAGCAGTGACTCCACGACCGCGTCGAAACGGTCCACGGGGTCCGTGCCGGCGTGTTCTTCCGCACGGATCGATCTATCGAGCAGTTCGGTCATCGCCGCAGAGGTGATGGCCACCAGCATCGCCTGCTTCGACGGATGGTGGTGGTAGAGACCGGGCACCGAAAGGCCTGCGCGTGAGGCGATCTCGCGCACCGACGTGCCGTGGTAGCCCTGGTCCACGAAGGCGGCGAGCGCGGCGGCGAGAATAGGGGGAAGCGGATCGGACTCGTACTCCCGCCAGGAACCGTCCTCTGTCATGAGGTAAGAGCGTAGAGGCCCGGCACCCCTGTCGTGCTGGGCGCCGAGCCGTCGGCTTCTCACACTCGCGGGTCGAGTCCGTACTGATCCGGCACGCCGAGGTTGTCGCGCAGGGTCGGTCCCTCGTAGTCCCGGTGGTACAGACCACGCTCTTGAAGAATCGGTACGACCTCGTCGACGAAGGTGTCGATTCCGTCCTCGTAGATGTCGATCGCGACCCAGAACCCGTCCGCCGCGCCGGCCTCGAACCAAGTCTGCAGGTGGTCCGCTGTCGTGGACGCAGGACCGATGGGGGTGGGGTGGTAGTCGATGACGCCGTGGGCCAGCGTCTCGCGGATCGTCCAGCCTTCTCGTGCGACCTCGAGGGCGCGAGCGGACCGTGGATCGCCGGGATGCGCCCGTGCGGTGGCCAGCTCATCGGACGTGAGCGGACGGTCGATCTGCTCTGCGGTCAAGGGAAGTCCCAGCATGGCACCGAGGTACGGCACGCGGCTCGGGAAGGACTGCTCACCCAGCGCGAGGCGGCGATCGAGTGCCTCCCGTTTCGTTCGGGCGATAGCAGGCATCACGCCCGCGAAGAATTTCACCTCGTCCGGATCTCGGCCCGCGCGTTCCGCAGCGGCGCGGACTGCAGCTCGCTGCGCTTTCGCGTCCTCGATCGTGAAGACGGCGCCGATGACCGCACTCGCATACCGCCCCGCGATCTCGAGGCCGTACTCGCCGCCGCCCGCGGAGACGATGACGGGCTGGCCCTGTTCAGACGGTGGTATCGCCAGTGGTCCTGTGGACGCCACGTACTTCCCGCTGAGGTTGATCGGTCGGATCTTGCTCGAGTCGACGAATCGAGGGGTTTCAGTGTCCTTCAACCATGCGTCACGCTCCCAGCTGCCCCAGAGTGCCTGGGTCATCTGGATCACCTCGTGAGCTCGTTGGTACCGCTCGGGTCGCGGGGCGATCTGTCTGCCGAAGTTGGCCGCCGCCGCGGGATCGCTCGTCGTCACGGCGTTCCATCCGACACGCCCATGGCTCATGACGTCGAGGGCTTTGAAACTGCGCGCGATGTTGTACGGCTCGTTGAATGTCGTCGATCCGGTCGCGATGAGGCCGATGCGCTCCGTCTCACGGGCGATGGCCGCCAGCGTGACCATGGGTTCGAGCGTCAGCATGGGCGCCTCGTGATCATGGCCCTCCCCGATCTGCGCGAGGAAGTCCGGGAAGAACAGGAACGCGACCTTCCCACGCTCGGCGGCTCGGGCGTATCGGACGAGGGCGTCGAAACTCGTGTAGTTCGACGGATCGACGCCCGGCGCTCGCCACGCCGTCGGTTGAGTTCCGTACCCGTTTCCAAGTTGCATTCCCAGGATCATCTGGCGGTCGGTCATGACACTCCTCGTTGCTTGTGGCGTTGAAGCAACAACGTCCCTCGGTCGGAGTTTCTTCCCATGGGCGGACATCGTCTACGGACTGCTCAATCGGTGACCCAGTCGACGGTGTCCTCCACGGGCGCCCTCTGCGTTCGGAACCCGTTGGCGGGATGCCCTGCATCGGAATAGCCGAATGAGATGCCACACAGCACGACACGGTTCTCCGGTAGGTCGAAGTACTTCCTGATGAAGGGGGAGTGCGCCGCCAGCGCCGCCTGGGGCACCGCTGCGAGTCCCACGCTGTGAGCGGCCAGCAGGAAGGTCTGCACATAGAGCCCGCAATCCACGGCGCCGTAGACGCCGAGCTCCGCTTCCGTGGTCACGATCGCCGTATGGGGTGCACCGAAGAGTTCGAAATTTCGTGCTGCCTGCCGGGACGAGGCTGCTCGATCGCCCCTCTCCACCCCCACGCTCTCGTACAGTTGCCAACCACATTCTCGTCGCCGATCCCGATGTATCCCCGAATAGGTAAGCGGGAAAGGAAGATCGGGCTCGGCCTCCGCGCCGGACGAGTACTCGACGAGAGCATCTCGAAACCGCGCTGTGCCCGCACCCTCGGTCACCAACAAGTGCCACGGCTGCGTGTTGCACCAGGACGGAGTCAACCGCGCCAGATCGAGTACGTGCTCGATGACATGCCGCGGCACCTGCTCGTCCACATAGCCGCGACAGCTGCTTCGCTCGCGCAGTAGGCGAGCGAGAACGTCGGTGTCGGTGTGATCACTCGAAATCATGTCGTCTGCTCGTCGCGATCCGGCCGGACTGCAGGGGCCGAGCGTCGAGCGTGCCGGCTGACGGCGAGTCCGGATTCGTGGAGATCGACCACCGCCGAGGCGGTCACACTGCGATTCAACGTGTGTTTGGTGATCCTCCCACTCGCATTCCGCGGTAGGGCATCGACGATCTCGACGAATCGTGGGGTGGCGTAGTAGGGAAGTTCGACATTGACGAATTCCGCGAACTCTTCGATCGTGAAGGAAGATCGGTCGTGGACGACGATGTCGGCCTTGATGCAGTCGTCGACTTCGGTGTCTATGCGTACGCCGAACACCGCTACTTCGCGCACAGCAGGGAATTTGGAGATCGCGTGCTCGACCTGGAATGCCGAGACGTTCTCACCGCGTCGTCGCATGGAATCGTTCGCGCGGCCGGCGAACTGGAGGTTGCCGGTGACGTCGTATCGAGCCAGGTCGCCCGTTCTGTGCCACAGGTCGCGCCAGGTCTTCAGCGTCGCTTCCGGCTGTCGCCAGTATCCGGTGAACATCACCCCGGGTCGGGTAGGTCGCAGCACGATCTCACCGACCTCACCGTCCGGCACGTCGTTGCCGGACTCGTCCGTCAGCCGAAGTTCGACGTGATCGAGCGGCCGCCCCATGGAGTTGCGGTCTCCGGGTGGATGGTCCGACTGCACCATGGCTACCGGATTGAATTCGGTCTGCCCGTATCCGCCACCGATCACTCGGACGCCGAACCGATTCTCGAATTCCTCCTTGGCTTCGTGCGGCGCCGCGCCGCTCCAGAAGAATCGCAGGGGATGTTCTCTGTCGTCGTCGCGTGGGGGCTGTCCGAGAAGCGCGAGGGTGGTGAATCCGAGGCCGTGGAACGCGGTCACTCCGTACCGTCGCACGCGGTCCCAGAATGCCGACGCGCTGAAACGGGGCACGACGACCACCTCCGCTCCCGCGATGAGTCCGGTGGTCAGCACGTGTATGCCACTGACGTGGTAGAGCGGCGCGGACGACATGTACACGTCGTCGTCACGCAGCCCCGACCACGGCCCGAAGACCTCACCTTGATGCAGGAGGTACCGCTGGCTGAGGACGCAGCCCTTGGGCAGTCCGGTGGTGCCCGACGTGTAGACGATCTGGGCCGGGTCGTCGGGCCCGGCGAGTTCCAGTTCGTGCAGAAGAGGTCCGGAGGCCACGGTGCTCCACGCGACCAGGTCGAACGGCACCCCCGGAAGCGGGTGCGACGTTCCGTCGTCCAGTACGACAACCGTTCTCAGCTCCGGGACGTCGAGCGCGAGAGTGGCGAGCATGCTCAGACCATCGGAATCCACCACGATCACGCTGGGCGCGGCATCGACGAGTTGATGACGGAGCGAGTCACCTTTCAAGTACTCGTTCAACACGACGTTCACCGCGCCGAGCCGGTATGCGGCGAGAACGGTGAGCAACACCTCGCGTCTGTAGGCACTGAGATACACGATGCGCTCGCCTTTGGCCACGCCGAGCTGTAGCAGCCCTCCTGCCAGCGTCGCGGTCGCCGTGTCGAGGCTGTCGTACGTCAGCACGCTGTCGTCTATGCGTACGGCCGTGCGTCCCGGTCTCGTGCGTCCCCACGTGTGCAGTGCGTTCGCGATGTTGATGAACGGCTTTGCGGGGCTCGATGATTTGTTTCCGGTACGGGCCGCGAGATCGGGGTCGGTCATGGGATCCTCACTGCGGACGTGGTCGGGATTGCGCTCATGCGATCGGGTCGAGGCCACGGAGCGATCCTTCCTCGCGCCAATTCTTCAAGAGGTCGAAGAACTTGAGGGGTCCGTCTCCGTAGCCGCCGGAGAACAGTCCGTTGGCATCGCCCGGCTTGCCCTCGTTGTTGAAGTAGCCCGGAGTGCACTCTTCGTAGAATGCCTGGCTCGACTTCGATGATCGGATGATCTCGTCACGCCATTCCTTCTCCGCGAGCGGCGATGCTTCGAGCGGGCCGAGGCCGGATGCTTTCTGGGCGGAATAGATGTAGGCGATGTGCTTGGACTGTTCGTTGACGGTGTGCATGTAGTTCACCGATGTCCCGGTCTGTATCCGGCCCATGAAGTAGCAGTTGGGGAAGCCTGCGGAATGCAGACCGTGGAAGGTGCTGAACCCGTCCTGCCATTTCTCGCTCAGGCGTATCCCGTTGCGCCCGACCACGTCGTAACCGTTTCTGCTGGTGTACTGAGTTCCGACCTCGAAACCGGTGGCGAAGATGAGGCAGTCCAGTTCGACGGTCCGGCCGCCGGCCACCACAGCACCCTTCTCGATTCGTTCGATCCCCTGTCCCATGGTGTCGAGAAGAGTGACGTTGGGACGATTGAAGGTGTCGAGGTACTCGTCGTGGAATCCCGGGCGCTTGCACAGCAGGCGATACCAGGGTTTGAGCGCCTCGGCGGTCTCGGGATCCGCGACGGTCGCTTCGATGCGATCCCTGATCTCGTCCATCTTCTTGAAGTCGAGCAGTTCGAGAATCTCGTCCTTCTCTGCCGGCGAGAGTCGCCTACCCAGCTGCTCTGCGACCGGGCGAACTGCTCGCCCCGTCAGTCGCTCGTAGATCGATGTCCACCCGTCCGCCACGAGATCCGTCGACACCGCGTTTCCGCTGACGATGGTGATGAAATTCGTCATCCGATCCTGCTGCCAACCCGGCTGCAACGATTCCGCCCACTCCGGATCGGTCGGACGATTCGCGCGAACGTCGACCGTGGAGGGTGTCCGCTGGATGACTACCAGTTCGCCTGCAGATTCGGCCAATTGGGGAACCGCTTGCAGGGATGTCGCGCCCGTACCCACGATTCCGACCCGCTTGTCGGCGAGCCCGCTCATTCCGCCCGTCTCGTCGCCGCCGGTGTAGTCGAAGTCCCAGCGGCTGGTGTGGAAGACGTGGCCGCCGAAATCTTCGATGCCGGGGATGCGTGGGAACTTCGGCTTGCTCAGCGGACCGCTGGCGATGACGATGCTCGATGCGCGGAGAACGTCGCCGCGGTTCGTCCGGATCTGCCACACGGCTCGGTCGTCATCCCATTCGACGCTCTCGACACGTGTGTGGAATGTGGCCTTCTCGTACAGGCCGAAGTGACGTCCGATCCGCGCGGCATGGGCACGGATCTCGGGCCCCTTCGCGTATTTCATCGTCGGGACGTAACCGACCTCGTCGAGAAGCGGGAGGTAGATGTACGACTCGATGTCGCACATCGCTCCGGGGTACCGGTTCCAGTACCAGGCCCCACCGAAATCTCCGCCCTCGTCGAGGATTCGGATATCGGTACATCCTTGTTGCCGCAACCGCGCACCTGCCAGCAGGCCGCCGAACCCGCCACCGATGATCACGACCTCGACGTCCTCGTCGATGGCGGCCCGAGGTACGACATCCATGAAGGGGTCGTCGGCGAATCCTTCGTACGTGTCGACCGCGCCCTGGTACTGGGCGACCCCGTCGACCCTGATCCTCTTGTCTCGCTCGCGGCGGTAGATTTCCCGGTACTCCTCGGGGGACTTGTGGAGCCCGGCGACGAGCGACGCTCGAATCTGTTCGAAGTCCGATGTCGTTGGGTGTGTGGGTGTCGAGTGCGTGCTCGTCATGTTTCGCTGTCCCTGTCTTGTGTCGATTCGCCCATCGGTGATCGGGGCGCGCTACGGAAGCAGTTGTCGTGCTTCGACTCCGCGCACAGCGGGGGCGGTCGAAGTCGAGTAGGTCTTGACTAACTAAACAATGTTTAGTTGACTTCTCTCGAACGGTACGTCCATCGGACAGGCCCGTCAACCCCCATTACAGGGAACAGCTCCACCGTTGCGGCGAGGCGGCACCGGGAGATCTCACGGGCTGTTCCACTGCGTCGGCCGGCGCCCCGAGAGGGGCGAAAGATCAAGGAGTGATCATGAATTCGACGGGCGGTGCTCCGGGACCACTGCAAGGGCTACGGGTGTTGGAACTGGCGGGAATCGGACCTGTCCCCTTCGCGGGAATGATGCTCGCCGACATGGGCGCAGATGTCATCCGCCTGGACCGGGTGGGTCGGGGCGCGCATGCCGCGGACGTCGACGAGCTTCGGCACACCAGCATCAATCTCCGCGGCAAACGTTCACTCAGCGTCGACGTCACGACACCGCATGGCCGCGACGTTGTTCTACGCGTGATCGAGACGTGCGACGTCGTACTCGAGGGAATGCGGCCGGGAGTCGCGGAACGGTTGGGGCTCGGTCCCGACGACTGTATGGCACGGCGTCCCGACCTGATCTATGGACGGATGACGGGGTGGGGACAGACCGGTCCCTACGCGCAAGTTCCCGGCCATGACATCAATTACCTGGCGTTGGCGGGCGTGCTCGAGGGCATCGGGCGGCCGGACTCACCTCCGACTCCGCCGTTGGCGTTGGTAGGAGACTTCGGGGGCGGTGCGATGTTCCTATTGTTCGGCGTCATGGCAGCTCTCCACGAGGTGAAGTCGTCCGGGAGGGGACAGGTCGTCGATGCCGCCATGATCGAAGGTGCTGCACTGCTGAACACGATGAACTACAGCATGAGCGCTGCAGGTGCCGGGACGACGGAGCGAGGCGAGCATTTCCTGTCCGGTGCAGCGCCGCACTACGACGCCTACCGATGCTCGGACGGACACTGGATCTCCATCGCGGCAAACGAGCCGCAGTTCTACGCCGAACTGCGCGACGCACTCGGCCTCGACGGAAAGGAGTGGAACGACCAGCACGACCGAGCGCTGTGGGCATGGCGAAAAGTGCAGCTCGACAACCTTTTCGGGAGTGCTACTCGTGAACAATGGTGCGAGCGGTTGGAGGGACGTGCAGTCTGCTTCTCGCCGGTACTCGACATGCACGAGGCGGCGGAACACCCACAGAGCCTGGAGCGACAGAGCTTCGTGTCCAGGGAGGGTGTGCTGCAGCCGGCACCGGCGCCTCGGCTCAGCCGCACTCCCGCTCGTGTCGGAGCGAGACCTCCGAAGATCGGAGAGCACACGATCGACCTTCTGACGGAACTCGGCTTCGCCCCGGAGAGCGTGCGCCAGTGGGAGATCGACGGAGTGATCGGGTCTCGAGCCGACTCGGACTAGTGTGCGTCCGTCTCGTCTGTCGGCTCTCCGGAGACCGTCGCTTCCTCGGCGAGCGCCTCGAAACCTCGGATGAGTGCTCGCACGGTGATGTCCAGTGACTCCTCGGCCGTCCAGGTGTCGGCTTCGATGGCGCGCCGCAATGTGGGGTACTGCTCGGGTACGTCTCCGTACTTGCTGTTGTCCCAGTCCGGGCCGATGAGCGCCGAGGCGAGCCCCAACATCTCGCCGGCTCGCATGATCGCGAGCTGGAGGTTCTCGGGAACTCCTCCGGCCGCCATCGACGACAGGGAGTGCTCGAACTTCGCATACGAGTAGCCCTGCCACAGGCGTGCGGCGAGAATCGGTGCTGCGCGGGGATGTTCGAGCAACGTACGACGATACTGGTGAGTGCCGTTGACGAACGTGTTCTGCCAGCTGTCCTGGTGCTTCGGTATTCGTTGTTTGCGCAGCAGGTGCATCGTCAACTCCGCGAGGATCTCCTCCTTGTTCGCGAAGTGGTGGTACAGCGAGGCGGCGGTGACGTCCAGCGCCGTGGCAATCTTCCGGAGGTTGAGTCCCTCGGGGCCATCGCGATCGACGATGACGAGTGCAGCTTCGACGATCGATTCGCGGGTGATCAGAGCCGTCTTCGGGCGACCGAGCCCGCGCTGACCGTTCTCCGTCTTCTTCTGCACCGTGCCGAGCCTACCTTCGTCTCCGGGATGGATGCCTGGTGGAGATCCCGCTCGTCAGGGCGTGAAGTTCGGCGTGACGACGACGTTGATGGCGTTCTCCCCGGCGACCTGACCCTTGAGCACGTCCAGTGCTGTCCCGAGCCGATCGAAGCCGAAGACGTGTGTGCGCAATTCGGACAAGGCCTTCGGATTGTTCGCCACGAGGTCCAGCGCCAGGCGGTAGGAACGGTCGGTGCTGCCCGGCACCGCCTTGAGGGTGCCCCGCTTGTACAGGAACTGGTCGATCGGAAAGTCGTCGAGAGTACGGAGTTTCACCCCGATGACCATGATCGTGCCGCCGCGCCGGAGAGCAGCGACCGACTCGTTGATCGGGGTGACCGCGTGAGGTGTGGTGTCCAGCACCACGTCGAAACCCTCGCCGTCCGAAAGCTCCATGCACCGAGCGACGAAGTCTTCCGATTCCACGTCGATGACCGCGTCGGCGCCCAGTCGAAGAGCCACATCCAGTTTGAATCTGTCCTTGGTGAGACCGGTGACCACGATCTTGCCCGCACCGGCATGACGGGCGGCCAGCACTGCTCCGAGGCCGCGTTGACCCGGTCCCAGAACGAGAAGCCGATCGCCGACGCGCAAACCGCCCTGGGCGATCGCCCACTCGTATCCGCCGGCTATGGGCTGCCACAGAGTGGCATCGAGGGCATCGACTTCCGGCGGCACCTTGTAGAGGATGCCGTTGCGCGGAACGAATGCGTGTGTCGAGTACCCACCCCACAAGCTGGGCGACACCGATGTGGGCACCATTCCGTACCGCAATCTCTCGACATGGCCTGTGCAGCCGGAGAGATCGCCGATCAGGCACGAACGACAGATGCCGCACGAGACGAACGGATTGACGCACACCCGGTCGCCCACGGCGAGGCCGCGGCGATTGACCGTCGCCGGCCCCATGTCCTGGATGGTGCCGGCTATCTCGTGGCCGAGAATGCGAGGACGTTCGTCCCAGTCCCGGTCGAGCCCTTCGTACGCTTCGACATCGGACGCGCACAGTCCGTTCGCCTCGACACGCACCAGTACGTCGCCCTCGCCGAGTACCGGCAGGTCGAAGTTCTCGAACTCGAACTTGCCGGCGCCGTGTTGGACGAGCGCAGTCGCCTGTTCCATGTGATCACCTTTTCCTGGTCGAGGCAGATGGGCGCATCGTCCCGTGACCGAGTGCGCCGGCCGCGAGTGCCGAACGTGAATCGTTGCAGGTCGGAAACCTTGTTTGCCGACACACTGTATCCAAACAGTGTTTGATTTACAGGTATATCCCACCGGATGAGAAGAGGTCAACCGCCGCAGTGCAGCAGATCACCGGATAGATGAAGTGTGATCTGCATCTAGCGTCGTAGCTCACATTCGACTACTATGTCGATTAAGCGGAGATGAGATCTGCATCGGCTGTCGCCGGGCTCGATCGACCGCATGAGTGATAGCTGCCGGAGCTCGGCTGCACCCGACACGAGGAGTTTCAGATGGGTTTCACAATCGGAGTCGACGTCGGTGGAACCTTCACCGACATCGTCTTGAGCGACGGTGAGCGAACCTGGCGCGACAAAGCGCCGACGGATCCACAGGAGTTCGGCCGCGGCGTGCTCCAAGCATGTGACAACGTCGCCGCCCGAGCCGGAACGACCAGCGCGGACCTGATGCCGAAGGTCGAGCGCTTCGGTCTGGGCACCACCGCTGTCACCAACGTCCTGACGGTGCGCAAGGGAATGCGCGTGGGCCTGCTGACGACCGCGGGATTCGAGGACGTCATCTCCTCTGCCCGTAGCCGCCGCGTCTCCGTCGACGGGTGGCTGGAGGTGCCCTGGCAACCGGTCGAACGCTCGTGCGTCAGGGGAGTGCCCGAACGGATCGGTCGGGGTGGCGTCGTCGTCGACGAGCTGGACGAGGCCGCGGCGATCGCGGCGCTGGACGAGCTCGTGCGGGATCAGGGTGTCGAGTCGATCGCCGTATCGCTGTTGTGGTCCTTCGCGAACTCGGTACACGAGGATCGTGTGACGGCCATCGCGCGGGAAAGGTACCCGGAGATTCCGGTGTTCTCGGGCGCGGAACTGCACCCGTCCATCCGCGAGTACGAGCGGACGATGGTTGCGGTACTCAATGCGTTCAGTGGTAATGCGCTGGACGGAATCGATGATCTCGCAAAGACTCTCGTCGACATGGGTCTGCGTTCACCCATGCTCCTGCTCCAGGCGAACGGGGGTACGACCACACTCGACGAGGCCCGGCGATCACCGTTCAGCCTCAACTCTTCGGGGCCGTCCGCGGGTGTCGTCGCGGCCGCCGAGTTCGCGGCCGCAGCCGGATTCTCGAACGCGCTGTGCGGCGACGCCGGCGGCACGAGCTTCGATGTGGCACTGGTTCGGGAAGGACTTCCGCAGCGCACACAGCGCGGAACTCTGCACGGTGTCATCACTGCTCAGTCGACGGTCGACGTCGAGTCGATCGGAGCGGCGGGAGGGTCCATAGCCTGGGTCGACGACCGGGGGCTCCTGCGGGTGGGGCCGGAATCCGCGCGCGCCATGCCCGGTCCGGCCTGTTACGGGCGCGGCGGTACCCAACCTACGTTGACCGATGCCATGGTCGTACTGGGTTACATCGATCCCGCATCGTTCCTGCGTGGCACGATGCCGCTGGACGCTGCGGCGGCGCTGGAGGCGTGTGCCACCGTCGGTGCCGAACTCGGTCTGAGCGGTGAGGAGGTCGCGCTGGGCATCCATGCGATCGCGGTCGAGCAGATGGGCAAAGCCGCCCGGCTCCTGGCGACGTCCAGTGGTCTCGAACCCCGATCGCTCGCCTTTCTCGGCTACGGCGGATCCGGTCCACTCTTCTCCGGGGATCTGGCTCGGATCGCCGGGGTGCCGACCGTGCTGGTTCCGCTCCCGGCATCGGTGTTGTCCGCCTTCGGTGCCGCGTGCGCCGAGGTCAGACGAGAACGCCTTACCTCTGTCGACCAGCTGATCGATTCCGTGGACACCGAATCTCTCTCGGCCAAGATGAAGAGCCTCGGCCAGGACGTCTACGACGACGTCGAACGCAACGGAGTGCCCGAGTCCGGACGTCGCGTCGAATTCGAAGCGGACATTCGCTTCCACCAGCAGTCGTTCGAGCTGACGATTCCCCTCGGTGACGGAGCGTTCGACGCCGCCCAGATCAAGGAACACTTTCTCGCGCAGTACTCCCAGCGCTACGGCACGAGTGCCATCACCCTGGGAACTCCCGTCGAAGTGGCCGCCGTGCGCGCCATCGGCATCGGGAAACTCCCGCGCGCGGCCATACAGATCGATCCCGACGGCGTCGACACGACAGCGAAGCCCGACGGAACCCGGCAGATCCTTCTCGACGAGAACGGCCGTCGATCCGTCGACGTCTACGTCGCAGCCAATCTGCGTCCAGGACACACGTTCACCGGGCCGGCGATCGTGGACCAGGGAGACACGACCATCGTGGTTCCCGACGGCTACCGCGCGACGCGCGACTCCCGCCACACCTTGAAGATGGAGGCAATCTGATGACCGCTCTGCAGGAGAACCCGACCGTCACCATGAACGTGATCGCGGTCGAGGTTCTACGGCACCGGCTGGAAGCGCTCGTCGCCGAGGCATCGAGGGTGATCGAGCGGACCGCGATCAGTCCGATCGTCGTCGAGAACGGTGACTACTGCACCGCGATCCTCGACGGGGCGGGCGATCTTGTCATCGGCGGCGGCAAGATCACGATGCAGTTCAACGAATCCACCAATGCCGTCAAGACGGTGTTGGCAGTGCACGACGACATCGCCGCGGGCGACGTCTTCCTCTCGAACGACCCGCACGGTGGCGGCGGACTGCACCCGCAGGACGTCTTCGTACTGAGGCCCGTCTTCGTGCACGGCGAGCTCGTCGCATGGGTGGTGAACTCGGCCCACCTCATGGATCTCGGCGGCATGGTGCCGGGATCGTTCGCCCCCAACGCCACCGAGTGCTACCAGGAGGCGCTGCGCTTCCCGCCCGTACGTCTGGTCCGCGGCGGCGTGGAGCAACGAGACGTGTGGGCGATCTTCCTCAACAATGTCCGCGTCGCACACCTCGTCGAGATGGACCTGCGCGCACTGGTAGCCGGCATCAACGTCGGCCACGACAGGCTCTCCACCCTGGTCGAGGAAACCGGGATCGAACGATTCCGCTTCGCGATCGCCGACCTGAATCGACGTGCGCTGGCGGCGATCCGAGGTCGGATCGCCGAATTGGCGGACGGTACGTACCGCTACACGACGTATGCGGAATGGCGAGGTGCGTTCCACAAGATTCCGTGTGCGATGACCGTCGACGGGTCGTCCCTCGTCTTCGACTTCGACGGCGCGGCACCGCAGGTTGCCAGCTTCCTCAACTCCAAGGACCATGTCGTCAAGAGCATGTTGAGCATGTACCTCGCGCTCTACCTGGTGGGCGATCTACCCCACAATCAGGGCTACCTGGATGCCTTCGAGGTCAAGTGCACGGAGGGTTCGATCCTCAATGCCCTCCCGCCGGCGCCGGTCGGTGCCGCGCATCTGCTCGCGTCGATGGATGCTGTCAGCGCGGCCCTGCGCTGCCTGGTCGCAGCAGCGTCGTCGGCACCGGGTTCGTACGTCAGCCGATTCCTGTCCGCCATCCCGCCGCACTCGGGCAAATTCCTGTTGACCTGGTCCGGCCCCGGCCACGCGGGAGAGCCGCTGGCATGGCTCATGCAGGACTCCTCGGCAGCGGGCTCGTCGGCGGGCGCCGACCGCGACGGAACCGATTTCTACTGCGAAATCGTCGGGAAGCAGAACACGATCGAACCTGCCGACGTCGAGACGACCGAGTCGTGGTATCCGTTACGCATCGACTTCCGCCGACGGGGAACGCGCATGGCACACGGTGCGCACCGCGGCGGCGCCGGCGTGGAACTGGGTTTCCGGTCGACGAGCGACACGTCGCTGTTCGGCACCAGTATCGGGCAGCACGATCTCCTGTCGACGGCAGGAACTGCCGGGGGACTCGACGGAACGACATCTCGGATGGCGATCCAGCTCGCTGACGGCACGCGGAAACCGCTGGCCTTGACCGATCAGGGATTCGAACTGAAGCCGGGCGATCAGTTCCTGTGCTGGGCGGGAAGCGGAGCGGCGTGGGGCGATCCGATCGATCGTGCGCCCGCTCTAGTGGAAGCCGACATCGATGCCGGGTATGTCTCCGTCGAGGACGCTGCCGAGATCTACGGCGTCGTGCCGGGGGACGAGGATGCAACGAGTCGCCGTCGGGCCGAAATCGGTTCGAGGCGCCTGGCAGCGGCCCGGGCTGCGGCTGTCCCGATGGAGCAGACGGTGGTGTCGAACGAGGCAGGTCTGCCCATCGGTCCGAATGTCGATCAGCGAGGAGACCTCGCCGTGGCGAGTGCGTCCGGGGCGGTACTGGCGCAGGCGCCTCGTCCGTGGACGGACGGCGCCCCTGTTCTGGTCGAGGAGATCGGGGGTGCCTCCGAACGGCGGGCATACCTCGACCCGGTCACCGGGCACTTCCTCCACGTGGAGGTCGTGCCGGTGGGCGAAGGGATCTCCTTCGAGTACATGCCCACGAGTTGGGTGACTGCATGAAAGACGTCGAAGCGTGGACGACCCTGGTGTCACCGTCGAGCAGTCGTGACCCGCGGAAGTTGGCCGAACGTGCGCAACGCCTGGAATCCGACGGGTGGGACGGTGCTTCGCTGGTCGACTCCCAGTGCCTCATGGGGGACGCGTTCGCGGTGCTCACTCTCGCCGCGGTGTCCACGAGCACGCTGAAACTGGGGACGGGCACCAGCAATCCCGTGACACGTCATCCATCCGTCCTGGCTAATCTCGCGGCGACCGTCCAGGTCATCTCGGGGGGCCGGATGTCCTTGGGTATCGGACGTGGTGACTCCGCGTTGGCTCACATCGGAGCCCGACCTGCGACCGTGGCGACGTTCGACAAGGTGTTGTCGATGCTCAAGTCGTATCTGCGAAACGACGGCGTTCCGATGTCCGATTCGGCGAGCATGCTTGCCGTCGGACGTCCCGGGCTCGACGGCATCGCCATCGCCAACGCGCCGGAAACCAGTCGGCTGCACTGGCTTCCCGCCGACCTGCCGCCGGTGGAGATCGAGGTCGCGGCCAGTGGACCCAAGGTCATCGCCGCCGCAGCTCGCCACGCAGATTGGATCTCGTTCTCACTGGGTGCAGATGAGCACAGACTCCAGTGGGCGATCGACGTGGCACGTGAGGAGATGGATCGGGCAGGAAGGGAACCCGGATCCGTGCGCTTCGGAGCTTACCTTCCGCTCTACCCGCACGTGGACGTCGAGTTCGCTCGCGAATTGAGTCGGGGAATCGTCACGTCACACAGTCGGTTCGCGGTGATGAGCAACTCGATCACCGGACCCGTCAGCGAGTCTCAGCGCACCAATCTCGAACGGGTCAAGTCCACGTACGACATGACGAAGCACGGAGATGCTGCAGGTGCGCACTCGAAGGTGCTCGATGACGACTACATCGATCAGTTCGCGTTGGTCGGAGACCCCGATCGTTGCGTCGAGCGGATAGAGCGCCTCGTCGACATCGGGATCGAACGGTTCAATTTCTGGACGGCAGACCTGGACGGTAAGGCAGGCGAGAGTTACGGTCTCGCAGTCGAATCCATTCTCCCCCGCGTGCCTAACCGGGGGAGGAGTCCCGCGACGCCGTCACTCGACTGAGGGTTCGCGAGACCGATGCATGACGGCGCCGATGGATCTCACCACCGTAGGACGTTCACGGTGCTCGCTGCCGGTGTGGTGTCCTTCGCGCTGATGCTGTCGCTGGTGACGCCGGCTCTCCCGACGATCCGAGACGAGCTGGGAACCTCTCACGCCGGCGTCACGCGAGTACTGACGGCATATCTGCTGTCTGCGTCCATCTTCACACCGATCGTCGGTCGCCTGGGTGACAGGTACGGCAAGAAGCGGTTCCTGGTCATCGTCCTCGTCGCGCTGGCGCTCGGGTCGCTGGCCGCGGCGTTGGCAACCACTCTGCCGTTCATGATTCTCGCTCGGGTGATCCAGGGAATCGGCGGCGGCGTACTGCCATTGGCGTTCGGAATCATCCGTGATGAATTTCCACCGGACGAGGTCGGCGGCGCGGTCGGGTTCATTGCCGCGCTGACCGCGTCCGGTGCCGGCCTCGGGTTGGTGCTCGCCGGGCCGATATTCTCGACGTTGAGTTACCGATGGCTCTTCGTGATACCGATGGTCGTCGTCGTCGCCGCGGCAGTTGCAGCGCAGGTGTTCATCCCCGAGAGTGCGGAACGCGCAAGCGATTCGATCAGTGTAGGGGCGGCACTGGCCATGTCGGGTTGGCTGGTGGCACTTCTGGTAGCCATCGATGTGGCACCGCAGCGGGGCTGGACCTCCGTCTCGGTCATCGGTCTCCTCCTCGTCGCCCTCGTTCTGTGCACTCTGTGGATCCTCATCGAGACTCGTAGTGACTCGCCGCTCATCGACATCCGCATCATGGCCGCTCGTCAGGTGTGGGCGACGAACCTCGTTGCACTGCTCTTCGGTGTCGCTCTGTACGCCCTGATGAGCACTCTTCCTGCGTTTCTCCAGACCGCTAGGGACCACGGATACGGATTCGGTGCGTCGGTCACTCACTCGGGGGTGATGCTTCTGCCCCAGTCGGTGTTCGTCTTTCTCGCCGGATCCTCTGTCGGCAGACTCGCCCGCACGTTCGGATACCGTGCGATTCTCGTTGCTGGAACGGTCATCTCGTTCTCAGCATTGGTGACCTTGGCCCTCGCGCACACGCATCAGTGGCATATCTTTCTCGTGACCTGTTCGACCGGAGTGGGATTCGGTCTGGCTTTCGCGTCGATGTCGAGCATCGTCGTCCGCTCCGTACCCCGACATCGAACCGGGATGGCCGGCGGGGTGAATGCCAACATTCGAACGATCGGTGGATCCCTCGGTGCGTCGATCGTGGCCAGCGTCGTCGCGGCTGACGTCGATCCGTCGGGCGTACCCGCCGAATCCGGTTACACGGTCGGCTTTCTGGTCCTCGCAGGCGCCATGTTGCTCAGTGTGTTCGCGGCATTGGCGATCCCGAGGGGGCCTCGGGCGATCACGTAAGTGCCCGTTCGCGAGGTCGCCCGAAGTTTCGTGTCGGACAGTAATTTCGAATTTCTTTGCCGGCGTATCGGCTGCCGCGAGCGCTCGGAATCAAGCATTGCAATCGACATGCATGTCGGGTACGTTCCTCCGGTAAGTGAAACACATCACATCGTCGGACGTTCCTCGAGCCCGAGGTCGGTCCATTCCACGGAAGGATGTTCGCATGCCAAAAATGCAACCTCGGCTTGCGGCGGGGGCCAGCCTCATCGGCACGACAATCGAGTACTACGACTTCTTCGTGTACGCGACAGCAGCAGCTCTTGTCTTCAACAAGGTGTTCTTCCCCGGTCTCGGAGAATTCGGTGGCACGTTGGCATCGCTGTCCACCTTCGCGGTGGCATTCTTCTTCCGGCCGTTGGGCGGCATCGTGATCGGGCACTTCGGTGACAAGGTGGGTCGCCGTCCCATGCTGATTCTGACGCTGACCATGATGGGTGTGGCCACGGTCCTCATCGGAGTGCTGCCGACATTCGCAACCATCGGCGTCGCCGCACCGATCCTTCTGGTCCTCCTGCGCGCAGTGCAGGGTTTCGCCCTCGGCGGCGAGTACGGAGGCGCCGTCGTCCTGACGATGGAACACAGCCCGGTCGAACGACGTGGGTTCTTCGGCAGTTTCACCACTGCTGGTGGTCCGTTGGCACTCGTGCTCGCAACCCTCGTGTTCCTTCCGATCACCGCGTTGCCGGAAGAGGCTCTGCTTTCCTGGGGATGGCGTATCCCGTTCATCCTGAGCGCCGTTCTGATCTTCCTCGGCTTCTATCTCCGGCGAACCATCGAGGAGAGCCCCGCGTTCGCCGAGGTGAAGTCGGCCGGCCGACAGGATCGGTCACCGGCGCTGACCATCGTTCGTCAGTACCCGCTGCGGAGTCTGCTCATTGCCGGCATCAGCCTGAGTGCGGGTGTCTCGTTCTACGTGTTGGCCGTGTTCGGTCTGTCGTACGGCACGGGCACAGTCGGGTTCAGTCGGCAGACGATGCTCGAGATCGTCATGGTGACGATGATTTTCTGCTTCGCATTCATGGTCGCCGCCGGCAGGCTCTCCGATCGCATCGGGAGGCCGAAGTGCATCGTTGCCGGGATGGCCGGACTCGCCCTATGGGCTTTCCCCTGGCTGTGGCTGGTGGGTAGTGGCAACGCCTGGCTCGCGTTGGTGGGCTGCGTCGTCCTGTGTATCCCGTTGGCGATGAACATGGGTGTCATGGGTGTCTTTCTCGCCGAGTGCTTCCCCCCGGAGGTCCGGTACGCCGGCATCTCGATCGGCTACACGATCGGGCTCATCGTCGGCAGTGGTCTGGCGCCCCTGATCGCGACCACTCTGACGTCCGAATTCGGTGCATACGCGGTCGGGTGGTACCTGGTCGCCATGAGTCTGGTGTCACTGCTGTCGGTGGCAGTACTGTTGCGCACCAACGGCCATACAGCTGCCGGCCGCCGGACCCCGGTGTCGACGTCGAGTGCTCCGCGGGACAAGTCCGACGTGATTCACTGACGGACGGGTGCGTTGCGACTGCGGGACAACGAGAACGAAACTCGTTGTCCCGCAGTCGACGTCGTAGCACTGAGTGGGACGACTCAGCCCTTGTCCCTGCTCAGGCCGATGGTGCGAACCCACGCATCTGTGAGCGCTGTCGCTGCTTCGTCATGATCGTGTGACTCATTGCCGACGAACCACCAGTAGTTGAAATTCGAGGTCATCGAGACGAGCAGACCGGCAGTCGTCTCCGCGTCGATCGTGGTATCGGCTATCCCGCGATGTTGCCATCGCCGGATCGTGTCCGCCACGCGCGCCACGTGGTCGCGTCTCCTCCTCGTTCGGTCCGTGTGCACCTCGGGGTCGATGGTCGCGACCTGCTCGACCAGTCCGTACATGGCGGCGTGCTGCTCGTAGGTCGCGATGTATCTGAGGTTCGATTCGTGCAGACGGGCGATCGGACCGAGAGACTTGGTCGGCTCCGCAGTCGCGGCTTCCAGGACTGCTTGGTTCACCTCGGCGGACAGGATGCGAAACACTTCCAGTTTGTCCTCGAAGTATGTGTAGAAGCTTCCCCGCGCAACTCCTGCTTCCTTCACGATGTCTTCGACCCCGGCATCGATGTACCCGATGTTCTCGAAGACTCGTCGAGCGGCATCGAGTAGGCCACGCCTCGTGCGTTCTCCCCGAGCTGTTCCCTTGGATGCGTGGTTGGCGCGGCGTTCCGCGGCTGTACCGACGGGTGTCCATCCACCGCGTGTCAGCGGACCGGATTTCTTTCCGCGGCCGGCCGAGGGCGTCGTGGAACGAGGCACCATTTCCTCCTTCGTCGAGCGAGACGAGCGGTGTGCGGCTGTCACTCTTGTCGAGCAGAGGTCCCGCTACACCTCGAGAGCTTAGTGGACCCGCACGTCATGTCCTCGTCGATGACGGCACATCGGTGTCGTCGCGCAAAGCCTCGTGGAGTATCGACAATGATGTCGAATGAGGCTAATCTGTGATCATCGCCTCGGCGCCGTTGCCCACGGGTCCGCCGAGAATGCACGCCGGTCATCTCGATCGGCTTTCGACGAAGGGATGTGGGCCGGTGCCGAACTTGATCTTCACCGCAGAGCAAGAAGAGTTCAGATCCGTGCTCGCGGACTTCTTCGGGAGCAGGTCACCGGAATCCGAGGTGCGGCGACTCATGGAGACATCCGACGGCTACGACGCGGCGTTGTGGCGCGAGATGGGGGAAGGCCTCGGCCTCCAAGGTCTCGGAATCCCCGAGCAGTACGGAGGTTCAGGATTCTCTCACCTCGAGATATCTCTCGTGCTCGAGGAAATGGGCAAGGCGTTGGTCTGTGCCCCCTACTTCTCGACCGTCGTCCTTGCGGCGAACGCGGTGATGCTCAGTGGCGACGAGGATGCAAAGGGCTCCTACCTTCCCGGCATCGCGTCCGGTGAGACGATCGCGACACTCGCATTCACAGACGATCGCGGGCGGTGGGACGCGAACGGAATTTCGGCAACTGCCTGTGAGTCGGAGACCGGCTGGTCCATCACAGGAATCAGCTCCTTCGTGACAGACGGTCACACGGCCGACCTGATACTCGTTGCCGCTCGGTCCACGTCGGGCGTGTCGCTCTTCGCTGTGCCGGGGGATGCGCCCGGAACGACCAGAACGTTGCTGACCACGCTGGACCCCACCCGCAAGCAGGCGCGCCTCGAGTTCTGCGAGACGCCCGCGACATTGATCGGCACCGAGGGGCAAGGTCAGCCCGTTCTGGACAAGGTGCTCGACCTGGCGGTCGTCGGACTGGCGGCCGAACAGGTGGGCGGAGCTCAGCACGTTCTGGAGATGGCAGTTCGGTACGCGAAGGAGCGCATTCAGTACGGCAGGCCGATCGGAAGTTTCCAGGCGATCAAACACAGGTGCGCGGACATGTTGTTGGAAGTCGAATCGGCGAGATCCGCTGCCTACCAGGGTGCGTGGTGCAGCGTCGAGGGTGGCGACGAGTTCGCCGAGGTTGCAGCGCTCTCCAAGGCGTACTGCTCGGAGACGTATCTCGACGCGGCGACCGACAACATCCAGATTCACGGAGGTATCGGATTCACGTGGGAACACCCGGCCCACCTGTATTTCAGACGTGCGAAGTCCTCGGAGCTCCTGTTCGGCGATCCCACACATTGGCGTGAGATCTTCGCCGACCGCATCGGACTCTGACATGAGGATTCGCGCGAGGAGAAAGGTGAGGGCGACATGAGCTGGACTGCCGGTGGAGGGTCTCTCGGTACGATCGTCGGGCTCGGGATGACCGACAATGCGGTCGACGGCCGATCGGCCGCAGATTTCGCCACGGAGGCAGTTCATCTCGCTCTGGGCGACGCCGGACTCACCCTCGACGACGTCGACGGACTCGTGACCTCGAGTGGCAAGTCCGGTGGAGTCGACGTGAAGCTGGCAAGCAGACTGGGCCTTCGCGACCTCGGACTGCTCACCCAGATCTCGCAGGCAGGGTCGACCGCGAACGCGCAGATCCAGTTGGCGGCCTTGGCAATTGCCGGTGGCCTTGCCACCACCGTGGTGTGTGTCCACGCCGATGCTCCCTTGACCGCATCGAAGCGCGCGCGTGATGCGTACCGCCCGTCGGCCGGCGCGGTCGGTACCGGTTTCCGCGGGTTGTCCACCGTGGCAGGACCCCGGAATCCGAACGGCGGCTACGCGCTTGCCGCGCGCAGGCACATGAACCGGTACGGCACGACGAGCGAGCAGTTGGGCGCGATCGCCGTCGGGCAACGCGCGTGGGCAGCGTCGAATCCACGCGCCAGGTTCCAGGCGCCCATCACTATGGCCGACCACCAAGCATCACGGTGGGTCGTGGAGCCGCTACATCTACTCGATTGCTGCATGGTGTCCAACGGCGGTGTGGCCGTCGTCGTGACCACGGAAGAACGCGCACGGGATCTGGCCCAACCTCCGGTTCATGTACGAGGCTGGGCACAGAGCCACCCGGGTTACCTGATGGAACGCGGATCGGACTGGGGTTTGACGACGGGCGCCGCCGCAGCGGGGCCCACAGCTCTGAAGATGGCCGGCATGACCCCTGCCGATATCGACGTCCGGCAGATCTACGACTGCTACACGTACACGGTCCTGGTCACCTTGGAAGATTACGGATTCTGCGACAAGGGCGAGGGCGGCGCGCTCGCGGCCAGCGGTGCTCTGGCACCGGGAGGCGCGTTGCCGACCAACACGGGAGGCGGACAGTTGTCCAGCTTCTACCTGTGGGGGATGACTCCGCTGTCCGAAGCGATCATCCAGATCCGCGGCCAGGGCGGTGCCCGTCAGGTCCCACGGCACGAGACCGCCATCGTGAGTGGCAACGGCGGGATCCTCGATCACCACAGCACCCTTGTCCTGGGAGCGCAGTCACGATGAGCGAGAGGTCGATCTCGAAAATGACGGCGGCGCAGCAGTACACCATCGAACGCAACGCCGCGTCAGCGCCCTTCTTCGATGCCGCACGGAGCGGAACGCTCCTGATTCGGGTGTGCCCGACGTGCGACCACTTCTACGCCCCGCACGTCAGACGTTGCCGTGACGGCAGCGAACTGGAGTGGCATGCCGCGCGGGGTACAGCCACGCTCGTGACGTGGGCAGTGGATCATTCGCCGGCGATCAGCACCGAATTGTCCAGTAGTGACGGGGGACCGCCGGTGATCGGCATCGTGGAACTGTCCGAAGGTCCCTGGATGTATACCGCGTTGCCCGGCGTTCACCCCGCATCGCTGAGCGATGGCATGGACATGCACGTCGAATTCCTGACGCTGGGCACCGGTGAACCGGTGCCTGTCTTCGCACCGACCGTCAAGCACCCCGAAAGCGAGCAACCACGATGACAGTCGACCACGCGGACCAGCTGGTTCTGGCCGAGCGGCGCGGCTCGGTAGGGCTACTCACGATCAACCGACCTGCAGCGAGAAATGCGATCAGTCGAGCAGTCACCGTCGAGATGGCCGGCGCGATAGACACATTCGAAGAAGACGATCGTGTTCGCGTGTTGGTGGTGACAGGTGCTGGTGACAAGGCATTCTGCGCGGGCGCCGACCTGAAGTCCATGAAGGAGGGTCGACCCGTCGTTCCCGAGCTCGGCGGGTTGGCCGGTTTCACGTCGCGGACGTTCCACAAACCGGTGATTGCAGCCGTGAACGGATTCGCGCTCGGTGGTGGCACCGAAATCTGCTTGGCATGCGACCTGGTCGTGGCGGACGAACGTGCATCGTTCGGGTTGCCGGAGGTCAGACGGGGGATCGTGGCCGCCGCGGGCGGTGTGGAGAAGCTCTCGCACAGAATTCCTCCGGCAGTTGCCCTGGAGATGATCCTGACCGGGGAGCCCATCACCGCGCGGCGAGCCTTCGATCTGGGGCTCGTCAATCGCGTCACTCCCGACGGCGGGGCTCTCGGTGGTGCACTCGAGCTCGCGGACGTCATATGCAAGGGCGCGCCGTTGGCTGTCCGTTACTCCAAGGCCGTTGCGCGTCGGTCGAGTTCGATCGGCGAGTCCGATGCGCTCGAGGAGTTCGACTCCCTTCGCCGAGAGGTGTTCCGGAGCCAGGACGCAACCGAAGGACCACGCGCTTTCGCGGAGAAGCGCCAACCGAACTGGACTGGGAAATGACCGGGAACAAGCCGCTGGCGGGACTTCTAGTAGTGGACACGTCCGATGGCAAGGGCGAAATGTGTGGTCGCTACCTGGCCGACCTCGGCGCCGAGGTGATCCTTGTCGAACCCCCCGGGGGTGCGTCGAGCCGCACCTGCGAACCGATTTGCAGAGGCGTCAGCACATACTTCGCCACGCACAACGCGAACAAGTCGAGCGTCGTCATCGACCTGGACGACGAGAACGGGCGCGCCACTTTCCTGGGGTTGCTGGCCACCGCCGACATCTGGATCGAAACCTCGGCTCCAGGAACTCTATCCGTGATCGGCCTCGATCCGATCGACGTACAGCGTCGTTTCCCCCAGCTCGTGGTGGTGTCGATCACCGACTTCGGGCAGACCGGCCCACGCAGGGACGAGGTGGCCACCGATTGGGTGCAGATGGCCGTAGCGGGAATATTGAGTCGTTCCGGATCGCCCGACGCGGCGCCCATGATGCCCCCCGGCGCTCTGGCCTACGAGTCGGCGTCGATCCAAGCCGCATGGGCCACGCTAATGGCGTACTGGAACCGCCTCGAGTCGGGCGCGGGGGACTACCTGGACTTCTCGATCTCCGATGCCGTTGCGCAGGTGCTCGACCCCCCGTTCGGTTCGATCGGGACTGCGGCGGCTGCGACGGGTGACGGAGAGACCAGTCAGGATCGTTCCGCATTCCAGCCGTACCCGATTTTTCCCTGTCGTGACGGGCACGTGCGCATCGTCGTGCTGGCCGCCCGCCAATGGCGCGCCATTCGACAGTGGTTGGGTGAGCCGGAGGCCCTGGCCGATCCGGAGCTCGAGCTGGCGCACAGGCGATACGCCGAGGCCGATCTGGTCAATCCGTACATCGCAGAACTGTTCGCCGAGCGCACGTCCATGGAACTCGTAGTGGAGGGCCAGCGACGAGGCGTGCCGATCGCGCCCGTCCTGACCCCCGACGCGGTACTCGACAGCGAACACTTCGTCGAGCGAGGTGCATTCGTCGACCTCGAAGTCGCACCCGGAGTCGTGGGCAAGATTCCGTCCGGTCTCGTCGAACTGGACGGAGAGCGGGCCGGAATTCGGCGGAGAGCACCCGAGTTGGGTGAGCATCAACATCTGCTCGACACCATCGTTCCGTATCCCACGGGTACTCCGTCTCCGTCACCCGTACCCGCGGAACGCAGACTTCCCCTGCAGGGAATTCGTGTGCTCGATCTCGGCGTCATCGTCATGGGTGCGGAATCGGGTCGACTGTTCGCCGATCAGGGTGCCGACGTGATCAAGGTCGAGAATCGGGCGTACCCGGATGGTTCACGAGCCGTGCTGCAACGTCCGATGACTCGACGCTTCGCCATCGCGCAACGGGGCAAACGCAGTTTCGGCGTCGATTTGCGAAGTGACAACGGCAGAACAATCTTTCGGCAGTTGGTCGAGCAGGCCGATGTCGTGCTGTCGAACTTCAAGCCCGGAACTCTCGACAAGCTGGGGATCGGTCCGAGTGCCCTTCGTGAGATGAATCCGAGAGTTGTGGTTGCTACGAGTAGTGCGATGGGAGCAACCGGGCCGTGGAGCAACTGGATGGGGTACGGCCCGCTGGTTCGCGGGGTGTCGGGCCTGACAAGTCTGTGGCGCGATGCGGGCGACGATGGCCGGTTCGGGGATTCGGCCACCGTCTACCCGGACCATCTGGAAGCAAGGGTGGTCGACATCGCCGTACTGGCGTGTCTCATCTCGCGTAGGCACCACGGAGTCGGCGCACTCGTCGAGGCGTCTCAAGCGGAAGCAATCCTCGTGGCGATGTCCGATCTCTTCCTCGGAGAGTCGATCGAGCCCGGAACAGCTGTTCCACAGGGAAACTCGATCCCCAGTCAAGCGCCGTCCGGTGTGTACCGGTGCGCCGGCGACGACGCATGGTGCGTGATCAACGTCCGCGACGACGACGACTGGTCGAGAATGCTCGAGGTTGTCGACGTCCCGACCCTGTCGAATTCGGCGTTCGCCACTGTCGCGGGGCGGATCGCCGATCGTGGCGAGATCGACAGGGCTGTGACTTCGTGGACCAGTACTCGCGATCCCGCCGAGGTCGCCCGAGCGCTGCAGGGAGTGGGCGTTCCAGCAGGCGCTATGAGGCACGTCGGCGAGTTCGGATCGGACCAGCATCTGCAGGCGCGCGGTTTCTTCAGAACCGTGACGCACCCCTTGGTCCGACGTCCGATCCTCATGGAGAACGGCTTGTGTCCTTCAACGCGGATGGCAGACCCTGTCCTGGATCCTGCTCCCTTGCACGGTGAGCACACGCGCGACATCGCCGCCGAGTTGCTCGGCATGACCGACGATCAGATCGAATCCGCAATCGACGCAGGGGTACTCGAGGAGTCACCGACGCCGGTATCGGCCTAGCTGTTCGAGCCTGCGTTGCACTGAACGCAGGCAACTCTGGCCCCGTCGATGACGGGGCCAGAGCCATGTATAGAGACCTTCAGCTGCTTCGCGGTACCTCGCGGAACGGCAGATTCTTGCCCACGACCGGTTCACGTGGAAGTCCGAGAACCTTCTCGCCGATGATGTTCTTCTGGATCTCGTCGGTGCCGCCGGCGATGGATTGTGCAGGAACGGACAGTAGCACCTCGGCGATGATGCCGTCGAGCGGTGCGTCGGAACCGGCGAGCATGCCGTCGGCCTGCTCGATGAGGGTGTGAACCTTGCTTGCTTGCTTGGCCAGCTTGCTGAGCGCCAGTTTGCCGAGTGAGCCCTCGGCGCCCGGGGGCCGGCCGAGTTGCTGAGCGGCGCGTGCCCGGTCAGCGGTCCATCTGGTTGTTCGCTGTGTGGTGAGCAGCCGTGCAATCTCCTGCCGAACGACAGGATCCTGGGCTCGACCCGTTGCGATGGCCCGCTCGACGACCAGGTCGACTCGACCGAGGCGCTGGGGATACCACCGGTATGTCTCGAAGTAGTGCTCGGCCTCGTGCCTCGCCTCGTCGAGTGCTCGGCCGGGCGCGGTGGAGTAGTCCGGTCGAACCAGAGTCCCCGCGCGTCGCTCGAACGCAAGCGTGGTCAGGGCGACGGACCAGCCGTCGTCCACCTCGCCGATCACATATTCCTTGGGAATCCGGGCGTCGGTGAAGAAGACCTCGTTGAACGAGCTGTAATCGTTCATCTGCCGAAGTGGACGAACCTCGACACCGGGCTGATTCATGGGAATTGCGAAGTAGGTGAGTCCACGGTGCTTCGGCGCGTCCCAGTTGGTCCGCGCCACCAGAATGCCGAAGTCGGCGTGGTGCGCACTCGTATTCCACAGCTTCTGACCGTTGACAACCCACTCGTCGCCGTCGAGAACCGCTCGCGTGGTGAGACCGGCCAGGTCGGAGCCGGCACCGGGCTCACTGAACAGTTGGCACCAGGACTCCTGTCCGGTGAGGATCGGACGCAGGAAGCGCTCGCGGACGACGTCGCTCCCGTGGGTCAGGATTGTGGGTCCGGCGAGAATGGTGCCGTTTCCGACCGGAGTCCCCACGGCGCCGGCGGCAAGAATCGCCTCCGCGACGGCAGGGTCCGTCCACTCCGGCCACCCGCGTCCATGCCAGTTCCGCGGCCAGGCGGGTACGGCCCAGCCCGCGTCGAGAAGCAGGGTCCTCCACTGCACGAGGCTTCGGTCCGGATCCCAGTTCTCGGCGACCCATCGCTGAACTTGCTCGCGCAACTCCACGGCGGTTGCCGGCGGCGCGTCGATCGCAGAAGTAATGGTCATAGGGGCACTTTAAGGCTATTCGACACTCTTGTCGAGTGTGGATTCCGACTGTACAGTCGGCACTCATGTCGCAGATCGGTGAAGAACATGTCGTGACGATGCGCGTCGATCCGTCTCACGTGATGATGTTCGCGCGAGCGCTGGGGGAGCTGGACGCGTCGTTGCCCGAGCCTGGCGACGAATCCGTGCCGGTGACGTTCCCGGTCGCGGCGGCGCAGTTCGACCCGGATAACGAGTTACGGCCCACCAGCGCCCGTCCGTGGTTCGGCTCGGGCCGCGAGGCCGGGACGCCGCGACCCACCGCAGTGGAGGGAACGCGATTGCACGCCGAGCAGCACTTCGAGTACCACCGACCGATACGTGTCGGGGACGAGCTGACGTCTACCCGGTCTCCCGGGGCGAGGTGGACGAAGACCAGCTCGAAGGGGGGAGAACTCGAATTCTTCGAGACGCTGACGCATGTCGTGGATTCCTCCGGAGAGCCCGTGCTCACGATGCGCAGTGTCAGCGTCATCGTGAAGGAGAAGGGAGAACTCCGATGATCGACGCTGCAATCATCGGCCGTCAGTACCGGTGCGTGTTGGTCGACGATCTCACGAGAACTCAGATCGTCCAGTACGCAGGCGCTTCGGGCGATTACAACCCGTTGCACACGGACGAGAGGTACGCCGTCGAGGTCGCCAAGAGCCCGTCGGTCTTCGCGCACGGAATGCTGACGGCGGGCATGACGGCGCACGGTCTCCGAACCCTGTTCGGTACTGCGCCGGTGCTTCGTTTCGGAGGCCGATTCCTCGACAAGGTATGGCCGGGAGATTCGCTGACCATGACCGCGACCGTGGCGGGAACGCAGGATCGTGGCGACCGAGACGTCGTCACCCTCGACCTCGTGACCAGTAACCAGCACGGCCGCGCCGTGTACAAGGGGTCGGCCGATCTGGTTCTCGACTCGATACCCGACCGACTACCGCAATGTTCGGAATCCACATCGTCGAGAGAGTAAGAAATCATGCGTCGCACCATCTTCGACCTCGACCACGAGGCATTTCGCGAATCGGTCCGTACGTTCCTCGAGCGGAACGTCGTGCCTCGTGCCGATGAACTCGTCGAGAAGCGAACGGTTCCGCGTGATGTCTGGATCGAGGCCGGCAAGCACGGCTTCCTCGGCCTTCAGGTACCCGAAGAGTACGGCGGATCCGATGCACAGGATTACCGGTACACGGCCGTCATCACCGAGGAGTTCGCTCGGGTCTCGGCCTCTCTGTCGTCGTGCCTCGGCATTCACATCGACGTTGTCGCTCCGTATCTGACGGAGCTCGCCTCGCCGTCGCAGCGGGACAAGTGGTTACCGGGGTTCTGCTCGGGGGAGACGTTGACGGCGATCGGGATGACCGAGCCCGGTGGAGGTTCGGATCTTGCAGCGCTGAAGACCACCGCCGTGCGAGACGGTGACGGTTGGGTTCTCAACGGGTCGAAGACCTTCATCACCAATGGTTACTCGGCTGATCTCGTCGTGGTCGCGGCACGTACCTCCCCCGGTGGCGGCGCACGCGGAATTTCGCTGTTCGGGGTGGAAGCGGCGATGCCCGGTTTCAGTCGCGGACGCAAACTCGACAAGGTGGGACAGGTCGAATCCGACACGGCCGAACTGTTCTTCGACGACGTGTTCGTGGATCAGTCTGCGGTGATCGGCGAGGTCGATCGGGGGTTCATCCACATGATGGAGCGCTTGCCTCAGGAGCGTCTCGGATGTGCCGTCTCCAACGTCGCGCACGCATCCCGAATTCTCGAGGAGACGATCGAGTACGCGAAGATCAGGAAGGCCTTCGGGCAGGCAATCGGATCGTTCCAGTACAACAAGTTCACGTTCGCGGAGATGGTCACGAAGATCGACGCTGCACAAGCATTTCTGGACCAGGCCATCATGGCCCACGTCGAGGGGACACTGTCGGCGGTCGACGCGGCGAAGGTGAAATGGTGGTCGGCAGAAATCCAGAACGACGTGATAGATCGGTGCCTGCAGCTGCACGGTGGTTACGGATACATGAACGAGTACCGGGTCGCCCGGGCGTGGCGGGACGCCCGTGTCACGAAGATCTGGGCAGGGTCGAACGAGATCATGAAGGAGATCATCGGCCGCGACCTCGGATTCTAGCGACGTCGGATGCAGCCGGGGCGTGAGTCGGCGTCACGACGCTATTGTATTCGACTTACATGTCGACTATGTTCGGTCCATGGGTAACGGCGATATCGAAGTCGAGTCGGCAGCGGATCACGTCGCCACGATCGAGATGCGCCGCGGCCCTGACAACTACTTCGACACAGCGTTGATCCAGAGGCTCGGCGAGGCACTGAACGAGTTGGCCGAGGACGGGTGTCGGGCGGTCGTACTGTGCAGTGAAGGCCGGAACTTCTGTGCAGGAGCGCGTTTGGAGCCGATGTCGAGCTCCGGCGCCGCGGAGGGCCCACATCTCTACGACGTCGCGATCACGCTGTTCGAGCAGCCGTTGCCGATCGTCGCAGCCGTCCAGGGTGCAGCCGTCGGGGGAGGGCTCGGATTGGCTCTGGCCGCAGATTTTCGCGTTGTGGCCGATAATGCGAGATTCACGGCCTCGTTCGCTCGACTGGGATTCCACCACGGCTTCGGTATGACGGCGACGCTCCCCGCTGTCGTCGGCTCGCAGACGGCCCTGGACTTGTTGTTCACGGGCCGCAGGGTCGGCGCCGCCGAGGCGAAGAGCATCGGCCTGTGCGACGACGTCGTCCCCGCCGATGAGCTCCGGGCACGCGCTCGCGCCCGAGCACTCACGATTGCGCAGTCCGCGCCGTTGGCGGTTCGGTCGATCAGGGCAACCATGCGCAGGACTCTGGTCGACGATGTCCGTGCAGCCGTCTCGCGGGAGCGCAGCGAGCAGGAGCGCTTGATGGCAACAGCCGATTTCACCGAAGGCGTGACCGCGATGTCGGAGCGCCGTGATCCCGATTTTCACGGCGCCTGACGTCGCCGCCCGAGCAGAAGGAGATGCACGTGCATGCCGCGGTTCCGATCGTGAATTATCTGAAGTTGGACGGTGACGAGGCATATCTGCTCGCGACCGATTGTTCGTCGTGCGGCGCCAGTTACCTGGGTACTCGTATCGCTTGTTCACGGTGCAGTTCTCGCACGTTCGTCGAACGCCGGCTCCCGCAGGACGGGACCGTCGGATCGTTCTCCATCGTTCACAGGGCGTCGGCGCCTGTCGTGACTCCCTTCGTGTCCGCGTTGGTCGACCTCAGCGACGGAACTACCGTGAAGGCGAACATCATCGACTGCCCACCCGACGCGGATCACGTTCGCCTCGGTATGTCGACGACCCTGCGGATCTACGAAGTGGGCCGAGACAGCGAGGGAACCGTCGCAATGGCGTTCGGGTTCGCGCCGAACAAGACCGACACCGCACCATCAGCGACGAAGGAATCACGATGACTGCTATTGCCCCGGACTCCCTGTGGTTGATCGGTGTTTCGATGACCCGTTTCGGTCGCTATCCGGATCGCGACGCCTTCGATCTGGGCGCCGAAGCGGCCCTCGATGCGCTCGACGACGCCGGTGTCACCATCGCGGACATGGACGTCCTCGCGGCGGGCAGCGTGAATCAAGCGAGGCTGTATCCAGCACAGCGCATTCAGAAGTTGATCGGCCAGACCGGAATTCCGGCGTTCAACGTTCTCAATGCGTGCGCCACGGGAGCCACCGCGGTTCGTGTCGTGGTGCAGGCGATCAAAGCCGGCGAAGCCACCATGGGCCTCGCCGTCGGATGCGAGCAGATGGGAAAGATGGGTCTGCTGGGCGCCGCCGGCGCACCGGAGGTGCCGGAGCGCTTCACTCCCACCGGGCACGACGGTCACGTGGTGCCGACCGAAGGGATCCTCGGCACGTCCATGATGCCGGGCATCTTCGCTCAGGCAGGAATGCGGTACGCATCCGAGAACGACGGTGTGGGTTTCGAGCAGTTCGCCCGGGTAGCCGAGAAGAATCATCAGCACTCGACGCTGAATCCACTCGCGCAGTATCGGAAGGCATTCTCGTTCGAGCAGATCGTCAATGCGGAAATGATCGGATACCCGAACACGACGCTGATGTGCTGCCCGACGGGCGATGGCGCGGCGGCGGCGGTGATCGTCTCGGGGGAGCGCTTGGCGACCATGCCCATGGAGACGAAGAAGCGCGCTGTCAAGATGTCGGCGTCTGTACTGACGTCGGACCCGTGGTCGCCGGACGGCCTCGTGCAACCGGATATCTCGACCCTCACCCGGAACGCCGCGAGACAGGCGTACGAGATCGCAGGCGTCGGTCCGAGCGATCTCGATCTGGTGGAGTTGCACGATTGCTTCGCCACCGCGGAATTGATTCATTACGACAACCTCGAGCTGTGCGAGCGAGGGGGAGCAGGCGATTTCATCGATCGTCGGGCGCCCTGGCGAGACGGTGAGATTCCCGTCAACGTATCCGGCGGGTTGCTCTCGAAAGGTCATCCCCTGGGCGCGACAGGAGTTGCCAATCTGTTCGAAGTGGCAACGCATCTTCGTGGAGAAGCGGGCGATCGACAGATCGAGGGCGCGAAGATCGGACTTACCCACGTGATCGGGCTCGGTTCTGCCTGCTCGATTCATATTCTGGAGCGGAGCGGGTTATGAATGGAATTTGCCGAGATCGCGTAGTCGTCATCACGGGCGCGGGCCGTGGTATCGGCCGGGAGTACGCACTCGAGTTCGCGAGGCAAGGCGCGAAGGTGGTCGTGAACGACCTCGGCGCCGGGGGTGACGGCGCGGGTTCGGGGTCGGTCACACCGGCTGCGCAAGTTGTCGCGGAAATTCGCGAGATGGGCGGCGAAGCGATCGTCAACGGAAACGACGTCGCCGATTTCGACGGCGCCAAGAACGTGATCGACGATGCCGTCTCCACATTCGGGCGACTCGACGTTCTGGTCAACAACGCGGGGATCCTCAGGGATCGAATGATCGCCAATATGTCCATCGACGAGTGGGATTCGGTGATACGCGTACATCTGCGCGGAACGTTCGGACCGACTAGGTGGGCAGCGGCCCACTGGCGTGAGCGCAGCAAGGCAGGCGAAGCCGTCGACGCCCGACTCATCAACACAGCGTCGTCCTCCGGTCTGTATTCGAATGTGGGACAGGCCAACTACGCAGCCGCGAAAGCGGGAATCGCCTCGCTGACCGTGGTGGCGAGTCAGGAACTGGCCCGGTACGGCGTCACCGCCAATGCGGTGTACCCGACCGCGTTGAGCAGGCTGACCGAGGATGTCTTCAAGGCGGCCGGGTGGACGGGCGAGTCCGAGGACGGCTTCGACCCCTTCGATCCCGCGAACATCGCCCCTGCCGTCGTGTGGTTGGGTAGCACACGGTCGGCGGGAGTGACAGGACGTGTCTTCGGGCTTCGCGGCGGTCGTATCGTCCTCGCAAACGGTTGGGAGGCCGGCCCGACGGTCGATGCGGGACGACGTTGGGACCCAGCGGAACTGGACGATGTCATGGCCGACCTGGTTCACCGTGCGCCGGAGAACTCGGGCACGGACGGTATTCGACCTGTCCGAGTGGACACGGCGTAGTCGGCACCTCCTGTGGTCGCCCGAGAACGAGGAAGCGATAGATGAAAGCAGTCAGGCTCGCACGGCTCGGCGATCGTAGAGATCCGGTCGTGCACGAGGAAGACACACCGACTCCCGGACGCGAGGACGTCCTGATCCGGGTGTTCGCCGCATCCCTGAATTTCCGCGACCAGACGGTTCTGGACGGGACGTACCCGGGCCCGCTGAAGGTCGACGGCGTCCCACTCTCGGACGGTGCGGGCGAGGTGGTGGCTGTCGGTTCCACCGTCACGCGGGCGAAGGTCGGGGATCGTGTGTCGGTGAACTGCGCGGTGCACTGGGTCGGTGGACCGAGACTCCCGGAGCACCGTGCCAGTGCCATGGGTATGACTGTCGACGGCATGTTGGCCGATCATGTCCTGGTGCACGAGAATGCGATCGTCCATCTACCGGATTACCTGTCCTTCGTCGAGGCTGCGTCACTGCCCTGCGCCGCGGTGTCCGCGTGGTCGGCGATGAACGTGGTAACCCCGCTCCAGCCGGGTCATACCGTCCTCGTGCAGGGGACCGGTGGTGTCGCACTGTTCGGTCTGCAACTCGCACGAATCTTCGGTTCGCGAGTACTGGCCATCACGTCGTCGGACGAGAAAGCCGACATCCTGAGGGGCCTGGGAGCGGAGTCGGTCGTGAACTACAGCACCACTCCCGAGTGGGATCGCGAGATCCTCGAACTGACCGATGGGAAGGGTGTGGACAAGGTCATCGACATTGCCGGCGAGGCGACGATAGTCAAGTCGGCAGCGTCCACTCGTGTCGGTGGGGAGATCGGACTCGTGGGATTCGCGAGTGGATTCGGTGGTGGGCTTCCACCTATCGACATCCTGCGACGCGGGATCACCATCGCAGGAATCGGGGTCGGTCCCAGGCTGAACTTCGAGGCGGTTCTCGCCGCGATGGCTACCGAGGAGACCAGACCCGTCATCGATCGGATCTACCCGTTCGACGACTACCGGGAGGCCTACCGCCGCCTCGAGAGCGGAAAGCATGTGGGGAAGGTCGTCATCGACGTGGCGGGATGATGTCGGCCGGCCCGGGTGACCCCTCGGCGTCGTTCGCGCACATCACCTGACAGCGTCGACCTCGTCTGGTAGCGGAGTGAACACTCCGCTTTCGTGCTACGGTTCAAGCGGAGATGCTACTCCGCTTAGCCAACGAGGAGACGATGATGCCGAGTTCGACGCGTACCCACTATCGGGCGACGTTCGCCGTGCTGGCTGTGGGGGTTGCGGCGTTCGCCCTCCTGCAGTCATTGGTAATGCCCGCGCTACCGACGATTCGCGAAGCTCTCGACACCTCGCAGTCGAACGTGACCTGGGTGTTGACCGCGTATCTGCTCTCCGCGTCGATCTTCACGCCGATCATGGGTCGCTTGGGCGACGTGAAGGGCAAGAAGCGGATGTTCGTCGTCGCGTTGGTCGCACTGGCGGTCGGGTCCCTGCTCGCGGCCGTGGCGCCGTCGCTGGCGGTCATGATCATCGGTCGGGTTGTTCAGGGCATCGGCGGTGGGGTGCTCCCCCTGGCCTTCGGGATCATCAGGGACGAATACCCGGCGGCCGAAGTTGGCGGTGCCGTAGGGCTCATCGCAGCGCTGTCCGCGATGGGGGCGGGCTTCGGAATCGTTCTCGCGGGTCCGATCGTCTCTACTTTCGGCTACGAGTGGCTGTTCTGGTTCCCGATGATCATGGTCATCCTCGCCGCCGCCGCAGCGCAGGTGCTCGTGCCGGAGAGCGACGAGTTGGCGCCCGGCCGCATCAATTGGGGAGCTGCCGCGTTGTTGTCCGGCTGGCTGGTCGCTTTGCTGATCGCCGTCAGCCAGGCGTCGTCACGGGGGTGGGGTTCCGTCCCGATTCTGAGCCTCCTGGGTCTGGCGATCGTGCTCGGTAGCGTGTGGGTCCTCGTCGAGCGTCGCAGCGCGCACCCTCTGGTCGACATGAAAATGATGGCGTCCAGGTCCGTGTGGGCGACCAACATGGTCGCTCTGCTTTTCGGTGTGGCGATGTACGCCATGTTGGGATTTCTGCCGGCGTTCCTTCAGACACCCGTGTCCGCCGGTTACGGATTCGGCGCGTCGGTCACGGAATCAGGCGTCATGCTGTTGCCGAACGCCGTACTCATGTTCCTCGTCGGACTCGTTGCCGGGCGTCTGGCGCAACGATTCGGCTCCAGGAATGTACTCGTCGTCGGGACGGGGATCTCCTTCGTAGGCCTGCTTCTGCTGGCGCTCGCCCATGACCATGCATGGGAGATCTACAGCGCGACAGCCTTGACGGGCATCGGATTCGGACTTGCGTTCTCCTCGATGTCGAACATCATCGTCAATTCCGTTCGGCGTGACCAGACCGGAGTCGCGAGCGGTATGAACGCCAATATTCGCACCATCGGCGGCTCCATCGGAGCTGCGGTCATGGCGAGTGTCGTGGCGGCCGGCGCCGGAGAATCGGGAACTCCCGCGGAATCGGGTTACACCAACGGTTTCCTCGTGCTGGCCGGTGCCATGTTGCTCGCCGGCGCTCTCGGACTCGTGATCCCGCGTATCGCACGGCACACGGTGGGTTCGCACAGGGAAGAGCCCGAGGTGCAATTGCGGCACGGAGAGTTGGCTATGGTCGCCGGAGGAACTGTGGTCGGTGACGAATCCGAGTAGGTCGGTCACAGTGCCCAGCCCATCCGCGCACACAACCGAGGATCACCGTATGACCGAGGGTTCCCTTCCGGACGGCCACGCCGCGTCGTCGGCGCCCCGTCCACTCCGTCGAGATGCCGCTGAGAATCGGCGGCGTCTTCTCGATGCCGCGCGGACCGTCTTCGCGGAGCGTGGCATGGATGCCGGGGTGGAGGATGTCGCCCGGACCGCAGGGGTCGGAGTCGGCACTCTGTACCGGAGGTTTCCCACCAAGGACGCACTCGTGGCCGAGCTCGTGCACGAGTTCATGGAGAATGCAGTGTCACTCGCTCGTGACGCTGGATCGGTTTCGGGCGGCGGCGGATTGGAACAACTCGTCTTCGCACTGGGTGAGGTGCAGGCGGAGAACCGCGGATGCCTCGCCCGGATCTGGACCGACGAGGCGAGCTCGGCGCTGCGTGACGAATATCGAAGGCTGAGCGCGGCCCTTCTCGCCGATGCGCGACTGCACGGCACCATTCGTTCCGACGCCGTGGCGACTGATCTCGATCTCGTGTTCTGGTCCCTCCGGGGCATCATCGAAACCACCGGCGACTCGGCGCCGGTCGCCTGGCGCCGCCAGGCCGCGATCTTGCTGGCGGGCCTGCGGCCGTCGTCCCACCCGCTGGGCGTCGCGCCCATCAGTGAGGCGGTCGTCGCACGCACGCGCGAATCCTCGTTGTCGACGTGAGCACCGACGAACACTCGTAGACCCCTTGGAGACCGGCTCACGTCATTGACACGCTCGGTCGGTTGCCGCTAACTTGTCGGTGTTCTACATATGTAGAAGAACGATCTGGGGGGGCAATGACTTCGAAAACGAGTGCGTCGAGTGACACAACGGTGGCGCGCCGACACACGTTGCGGCGACGATCCGGCAGGTGGTCGGCAAGTCTGCTCGTCGCTGTGGCCGCCGGGGCGCTCTTGTCGCCGGTGACGGCGACCGCCCAACCCGGGCCGGTGGACTTCTACGATGCGCCGCCGCCCAGCCCGGATGCGTCACCGGGCGATTTGATCAAATCCGAGCCCATGCGCGTCGGAGCGCAGATCGGTTCCGGTGCAACAGCTCTGCCGTTGGACGCAACGCGGATCATGTACTGGAGCACGACACCGGGTGGTGACCGGATTGCTACCAGTGGAGCGTTCTTCGAGAGCGATGCACCCTGGACGGGAGGAGGCGACCGTCCTGTCGTCGCTCTCGCCCCCGGAACAGTGGGCCAGGGAACCCAGTGCGCACCGTCGAGCTTCATCGAGAACGTGGCAGATCCCGCCACCCCCGGCGCGATCGTCGCCCAGTACGAACTGCGCCTGGCGTACGAGTTGGGCCGGCGCGGCATCAACACCGTCATGACGGACTATCAAGGGCTGGGCGTCAAGACTGGAACCGTGCACCCGTACGTCAACAGGCGCGCACAGGGGGCTGCGGTGCTCGATTCCATCCGCGCTGCTCAGCAGATCCCCGGCACGGGATCCTCGCCTCAGAGCGCGGTCGGCGCCTGGGGCTACTCCCAGGGCGGTGGTGCCGCGGCCGCGGCAGCCGAGATGGCGGCAGAGTACGCACCTGAGCTGTCGTTCGAAGGCACCTACGCCGGGTCGGTGCCGGCCGACCTCGCCGACACGCTCGGCAGGATCGACGGTTCCGTGCTCAGCGGCGCGATCGGCTACGCGCTGAACGGATTCCGGGCCGTCTACCCCGAACTGGGGCCGATCATCGACCAGTACACCAACGAGGCAGGCAAGGAGTGGTTGGCCACTGTCGCCGGCCAGTGCCTCTTTCAGACATCCGCTCGGTACGCCCTGCACCGGTCCAGCGAATACACCACCACCGGCGAACCGTTGCTCACAATCCTCCGCCGCATTCCGGCGGCGGAGGAGGTGCTCAGCGACAACCGACTCGGTCTGGTCGCTCCCTCGGGGAGCGTATGGCTCGATTCGGCGACGTCGGACGACATCGTCCCGTTCGACCAGGCAGCGGAACTCGACACGTCCTGGTGTGCAGCAGGCGGCAACATCAGATTCGCTCCACAACAGCTCCCGGAGGTTCTTCCCGGTCTCGGCATAGGCCACCTGCTGCCTCAGAACTTTCAGATCGGACAAGTCCAGAATTGGCTCGTGGACCGCTTGAGCGGAACCACCGACGAAGGAACGTGCGGATGACCACACCCATCGAACTGCGGATCGACTTCGAGGTGGACGGACTCTCGTGCGAGGGCATCCTGACCTTGCCCGACAACACCGGCGGCCCATTTCCGGTGGCTGTCGGGGCATCCGGCTTCGGCGGCGTCAAAGAGATGTTGTTACCCAGCTTCTCCCGCGCCCTGGCCTCCGAGGGCATCGCCGGGTTCATCTGGGATTTCCCCAACTTCGGTGCCAGTCAGGGAGAACCACGGCAGCACGTGGACCCGCCGCAACAAGCCCGAAGCTATCGAGCAGCGTTGACAGCGATGGAGAACCACCCCGCCGTCGATGGCGATCGGATGGGTGTGTGGGGCCCCAGCCTCGCCGGCAGTCATGCCCTCGCCACGGCTGCCGACGATCCACGTGTCCGGGCAGTCGTGGCCATCATTCCCTTCATCCGCCTTCGGCCGTCGATCGAACCCCGCATCATCCTGGCCGTCGTTCGCCATCTGCTCACGCGTCCCTTCGGTCGTCCACAACAGATGATTCCGGCCGCCGGAGAACCCGGCGTCCTCGCGGCCATGACCACCGACGGCGCACAGGAGTGGGTCGAGAACCTGGCGAGCGAGGCTCCGTTGTTCCGGAACGAAGTCACAGTCGGTTCGTTGTGGAACATGGCGAGGTGGTCGGTGGCGAAGAAGGTGCGCGGCATCCGTGTTCCCCTCCGTGTGATCGTTGCCGAGGCCGACTCGATCACACCGGCGTCGATGGTCAGAAAGGCTGTCCGAGCGATTCCGGACGTCGACATCATCACCTACCCCGACACGCACTTCGAAGTGCTCGACGAGCACGCCGACGCCGTGCGCCGATCGGTCACCGAGTGGATGACCACGCATCTATGAGTGGAGAATTTCGGCAGTACCTCTTCGCGCACGATCATCCTCGCCTGGCTGATGTCCGAGGGATGGACCCCTACACCTACCGGGCCGCTTCTCGCGGAGAAGGGACGTTCACAGGTGATCTGGTAGCAGGGTGGACACCGCTGTACCTCGATGATTTCCGAGGTATCACCGAAGACGGTACGTTGCGCGATGACGTCCATCCCCTAGAGCCCGCCCGGCCGGGGGAGGAGGCGCCGGTAGCGGCGATGGTCTCGGCGGCCGAGGACTTCCTCGCCGCGCTCGGCCCCGACGACCGTACTGCCGCCACCTACGCCATGGATGCGCCGGAATGGCAGACGTGGGCCAACCCCGAGTTTCTGCAATTCGATACCGGTGTACGCCTGGAGTTCCAACCCGCGGACGTCCAGCGTCGGGCGTTGGCTCTACTGGCGGCCTCGCTGAGCCCGGAAGGCTACGAACTCGCCCACGACATGATGCTCATCAACGGGTTCCTCGGCGAGTTGGTGGGCCTGCAGAGCATTCTCAACGAGTTCAGCTACAACATGGCCATATACGGCACACCTGACGTGACCTCGCCATGGGGATGGCAAATCTTCGGCCACCACATGGCCGTGAACTGTTTCGTGGTCGCGGGTCGCATGGTTGTCAGCCCCGCGTTCTTCGGCGCCGAACCGAACGAGATCGACGAGGGCGCTCGAGCCGGGGTGACAGCGTTCACGCCCCGAATCGACACGGCCATCGAGCTGATTGCCGCACTGTCCCCCGAGCAGCGTTCGTCCGCAACGACGTACGAGCGAATGGTCGATCCGTCGACGCCCCATGGGCGAGTCCATCCGGGCGACGAACGGCACCTCGCCGGTGCGTTCCAGGACAATAGAGAAATACTCTTCGAAGGCGTTCGGGTCAGCGAACTCTCGGAGGAGGCTCAGCGACTCGTGCTGGCGCTCGTCGAACAGTTCGTGGCACTGCTGCCCGATGGGCCGCGCACAGCGCGGATGCGCGAGGTCCGGGAGTGTCTCGCTGAAACCTGGTTCTCCTGGATCGGGGGACACCACCCGGGTGATGTCTTCTACTATCGGATCCAATCACCGGTCGTCATCGCCGAGCTCGATCACCACTGCGGAGTCTTTCTCGACTACGACAGCCCCAAGCCGTTCCACATCCACACCGTTCTGCGGACGCCACACGGCAACGACTACGGGCGCTCCTACCTGTCGCAATGGCGGAACGCCCAGTGATGAGCAGTGATCCGGATATCGTGGCGGGCGCTGTTGCTCGCCATCACATCGCCAACCTGCTCCACACCTACGTCGAGATCGCCGACGGTAAGGACGTCGATTCCGCGGTGGACTTGTTGGGGGATGCTCGTGTGCAGTTTCCCTCGGGCGGGTACGACGCGTCCGAGGCCGCGCGGTCGTTCTTCGCCGACCTGTGGGCGGCACCGACTCCCCACCGCCACGACGTGACCAATCTCCGGGTCGACCGGGGTCACGGTGGATTCTGGCATGCACGGGCTCACTACACTCGTTGGATCATCTCGGGAGATCCGGTCCTACACACACTCGGAACATACACACTGGTCGTGGATTCCGCGGAGTGGGCGATCACAGAATTGGTCGTCGACCGGGTGTGGACGAAAGGGTGAACCGTTGGCCAACATCGGTCGTGCGTCGGTAATCCTCGACGCGATCGCCGAAGGACGCAGGCCGCTGACGCTGACGGAACTGGCCGCCCGAACAGGGCTGCCGAGGTCGACCGTGCATCGCATCGTCAGGGTACTCGAGATCGAGTTGTTCATCGTCCGGGTGCCGGAGAGGCACGGTTATGCGCTGGGCCCGGGACTGCTGAAGTTCGGCATGAACGCGCACATGCGACTGCTGGGTGGCAACCGACCTCAGCTGGCTGCCCTGGCCCGGGAGGTCAACGAGAACGTCGAGCTCGCGGTGTTCAACGGCCGCGAACTCGTCGTCGTCGACCAACTGGCTTCCCCGGACCGGGTGCGAGGGGTCACCAAAGTCGGCAAGTCGTTCTCGTTGCACGCCAGCTGCATCGGGATGGCCTTGTTGGCGCAACTACCCGATTCTCAGGTCACCGAACTTCTGAAGAGCCCTCTGGCACGGTTCACCATCAACACCCTCACCGACATCGTCGACGTCAGAGATCGTCTCGAGGAGATCCGCAGGTCGCACGTTGCCATCGACCTCGAGGAACACGACGTCGGAATCTGTGCCGTCGCAACCGGATTCGTGGGTCCGACCGGTGCGCTACAGGCAGTGAGCGTGGTCATGCCGACCGCACGTTTCGCGAGTAAGCGCGAGCGCGCGATCGAAGGTCTGCAGCGGATGAACCCGAGCATCGACCCGTCGAGCCTCTCGACTCGCCGCTGAGATTCACGCAGCCAATGCGGGCGTCGCCTGATCGGGGAGGGTATCGGCACTCACGCGCAGGGCGCGGTCGGTGACGTACAGGCCGATCACTGCGACGAGGCAGATACCGGCCGCCGCGGCGAACGTCGAGAACAAGCCTCGCGCACCACCGGCGGCGATCGCGCCACCTCCGAGCACCGGCCCGAGGAACGCGCCGACGAAGGACGTGCCGTTGGACCATCCGAGTGCGGTGGCTCGTGCCGGAAGCGGGAAGATGTCAGCGGTGGTGGTGTGGACCAGGTTCATCGTCGAGTGGCCACCGATACCCATCAACGCCGCACACGCGACGGTGGTGGGGAGAGACAGCGGCACCACGACCATGCCGACCAGCCCCACCAACGTGCAGGAACTGGTGGCGATGGCGATCAGCGCGGAGCTGCGACGGTCGGCGGCCCACGCGGTGACGAACGATCCGAGGACTGCAGCGCCGGTGAGGGAGAAAGCGATCGACAGTGCCACGTCGAGGGAGTACCCGAGATCGACCATCGCCTGGGTGCTCCATACGTTGAGTCCCTGCCAGGCAATCATGTTCGCGATGGCGCAACCCGCGATGACGAGCGTGGCAGCCAGGCCGCGACCGGCGAACATGACACCGAGCTTGCGGCGCGTAGACCACAGTCGACCGGCCAGTTCCTGGGGAGTGTCGGTGGGCAGAGTCATGCACGCCACGACGGCCATGATGGTCAGCGCCGTCGCCGTTCCGATGAAGAACATGGGTCGCCAACCCAGTGCCGGCAGGACGGGAATGGCCAATAGCGCGGCCACGACGCCCCCGAGCGGGATACCGGCCATGGTGATGGTCACCACACGAGATGCGTGCTTCGATGCCGAGCTGTTGCGTGCCGTGGTCATGGCGGTAGTCAGCGATCCGCCGATTCCGAATCCGGTGATGAACCGGGCGAGTGCCAGCATCGGTGCGCTGACCGCCGAACCGGTCAGGATCCCGCCCAGAGCGAACAACCCGATGGCGAAGAGCAGAACCTTCTTGCGGCCGACGCGGTCGGCCAGCCACGGTGCGGCCACCGACCCCAAGATCGCGCCGACGTACACCAGGCCGCCGACGAGGCCGGCTTCTCGATCGGACAGACCCAGCGAGGTGTCGTCGAGCAGCAGCGGGACCACCGACCCGTACATGATCAGGTTGAAGCCTTCGATGACGGTGATGAACATGCACAGGGCTATGACCGCGGGGTGGGATCGGGTTTCCGCGGCCTGCGGCGAAGTGGTCACTGGCATGAGAGTTCCTCCAGGTGGTTTCGGGCTGGTGCCGGCCATCGTGCAGTGCGAATGTGATGTGGATAACCCTCACGTCGCAGAATCCGGGACACCGGTGTGACCGGCACCACCATCGAGGTCGTCGGGTGGGGTTGCGATCACGCGATCCGACCGTTTGCTGTCCCTGAAAGCGGGACGCGGGAGGTGACTCGGCCCACATCACCCCGCATCGTCGTACGAGCGCTGCACGTCCTGATCAGAAAGCCTCGGCCAGAACGGATCTGCCATGAACACCAGTCACGCATCGTTGCCCGGGACGACATCCGACGTGCTGATAGTCGGTTTCGGGCCGGTGGGGAAGTTGCTCGCCATCAAGCTGGGACAGCAAGGACTCGACGTGGTGGTCGTCGACCGCAACGCGGCCGCCTACCCGCTGCCACGAGCAGTCACGCACTGTTCCGACTTCGCTCGCATCCTGCAGTCGGTCGGCCTCGCCCCCGACACCATCCCGCACATCACCGAGCCCTATGACGACATGTACTCCTGGCGTGACCGCGACGGTCGGACGCTGGTGGAGGTCGACTGGAGTGGAAGGGGTGAATCCGACTGGTACAACACGTATTTCTTCCACCAGCCGGCACTCGAGGACGCCCTGGACGAGATCGTCGACGGGTTGGAGAACGTCCGTGTGATGCGAGGCTGGGAAGCAGTCTCGCTGTCGCACGGCGCCGAAGACGCGACGGTCGGTATGCACACCTCGGTCGGGGAGGAGATGTCGGTAACTGCCGAGTGGGTCATCGGAGCCGACGGGGCCAACAGCACGATCCGGAACCTGGCCGACATCGAATGGCACGACGACGGCTACTTCTTCGACTGGCTCGTCGTCGACGTGAAATTACGTCCAGGACTGAAGTTTCCGCACATCGCTGCGCAGAGTTGCGACAGCCGGCGCCCCTCGACCATGGTCCCCGGCGGCCCCGGCCGCCGACGCTGGGAGTTCATGCGACTGCCCCACGAGTCCACGACGGACCTCGACCGCACGGAGAAGGCATGGGAACTGCTCGCGCCCTACGGCCTTTCTCCCGACAACGCGGAACTGGAACGCCATTCGGTGTACACCTTCCAGTCGTGTTGGGCTACCGAATGGCGGCGCGGCCGTGTCGTCCTCGCCGGTGACGCCGCACATCTGATGCCTCCCTTCGCCGGTCAAGGCCTCGGGGCAGGGGCCAGGGACGTGATGAACCTGTCCTGGAAACTCGGTGCGGTCATGCGTGGGCACGCCGACGACAGTTTGATCGACACCTACGGGGCCGAACGCATCCACCACGCAGTGGCCTTCGTGAAGTTCTCCACGTCACTCGGACAGGTCATCTGTATCACCGACCCCGCCGAGGCCCATGCCCGTGACCAGCGGATGCTGTCCGAATGGAAAGCCGGCATGAAGCCACCGGCTCCTCCGCGTCCGGGTCTCGGTGACGGTGTGCACACCGGTCCATTCGGCGGCGCACTCGCCCGCCAGGGCCGGGTGCGGGTGACCGACGGCCGCGACATCGTGCTCTTCGACGATGCTTTCGACGGGCCAGGCGCGGTGATCACACGCACCGCCGACACACTTGCGACCATCACGGCTGATGCGCGTGCGTCGCTACTGGATCTGGGAATCACGTCGGTGGCGTTGTCGGGTTCCGCCGTCGCCGGCTCGGTCATCGATGACGTCGATGGCACCTACCGTCGATGGCTCGACGAACTAGGCGCGGACACCGTTCTCGTCCGCCCCGACTTCCATCTGTACGGATCGAGCGCGGCCGAGGAGACCAGCCACCTGATCACTGAATTCCTGTCCAAGGTCGGTGGCCGATCTGCCAGCGCTGTTCAGCAGAACGAGTCGACCAGCTCCGCCTACGTAAGAACGAAGGAATCATGAATCTTGCTGACGCAGACCAGTTGCTGGCCCCCACCCCGTTGCCCCTGGAAATGGGATACGAGCGGCTCGACGACGGGTCGCTGCACATCGCTACTCGAACCGACATGCACGGGTGTACCGGTGAGATGCTCGAATGGTGGTTCCGGTGGCGCTGCGATACCCAGAAGTACATCTGGTGGCACCCGATCGACCACATCTCGAGTACGTGGGCGGGAAACCTGGCAGCCGACACCCACGTCGGCAGTGAGCATATCGTCGTCGAGAAGCTGACCGGGATAGCAGCAACCGAATTGACCATTCAGTTTCGCGATCCCACCGAGTTCTTCGCACCGCACCTGTATCGACATGCCCGCGAGAACTCGGACATCAGCTGCGCTGTCACCGGCCGAATCGGCAACGGGCACACCCCGCCGCGCACAGCGGACGGCGAGGTGCTCGGGGGCCGCCTGATGCACATGGGACGAGACACCCCCTGGGGGCTTGCGCTGCGCAGCCACTTCTATCTCGGCACCGACCTCCCCGCAACAGGGCTGACACCCGTCGAGGTCGAGCGAGAAGTTCCCACGGACACGGCCGTAGCGCTGCTGCAACACGCGTACAACGAATTCACGTTCCTCTCCCGCATCCTGCCGGGGCTGCATGCCGCCGAGCACCGCGACGACCACCCGCCTGTCGCTCCCTGGTAAGTGTTCTCGGAGCCCGGAGAATGGACGACCGCCATGGCCTAGGGTTCAGCCATGACGACCCAGAACTCGTCGACGCCGTCCACTCGCCGCGTTGCGATCGCCGACGCGGTCATCGAACTCTTGGCGGAACCGGCGTCGCGGCGGGTGACGCACCGGGCCGTGGACCGCAGGCTGACGATGCCCGAAGGCTCCACGAGCGCGTACTTCCGGACACGTGCGGCTCTTCTTGCGGCCGCCGCACGGAGATTGGCCGAGTTGGATCACGCAGCGCTCGCGGAACTCGGACAACGCGCGGGCGGCGAAGCGGTTGCCGTACAGCTGCACACCGTCATCGCGGAGGTGGTGAAGGACTGGACTTCGGGGCGAGGGCGAATGCGGCAACTCGCCCGCATGGAACTACAACTCGAGGCACGAGGCCTACCGGAGCTGGCCGAAACGTTTGCCAGGCAACGCACGTCGTTCCTCCGATCGGTCGAAGAGCTCATTGCAACGGAGCAACCGGCGCTACCACCGACGGACATTCGTCTGCTCGCTTCGACGGTGGTTGCATTGATCGAAGGGTTGATCTCCGACCGTCTGTTGAATCACTCCGATGGCAGTGGGTTCGACGAAGAAGTATCGCGCGCCGTCCATCTGCTCTTGACATTCACCGGGCGCCGCCGGAGGTGACCTCGACGACATGCACGTGAACACCCTGCTCGGCGATCCGTTCGAGCTGTGACGGGTCAGCGGTCGAGTCGGTGACGAGGTGGTCGAGCCGATCCAACGCCGTCATCCTCGCGAGCGTGACCTTGCCGATCTTGGAGCCGTCGACCGCCACGATCACGCGCTGCGCGTTGGCGGCCATGGCAATCGCGGTACGTGCCTCGGCCTCGTCGTACGTCGTGGCACCGACGTCGGCAGACATACCGTCGGCGCCGAGGACAGCGGTGCCGACCGTGATGACCTGAAAGGCGTACTCGGACATGGGCCCTACTGCTTCGAGGGAGTTCGCGCGTACCAGTCCACCAGTCATGAAGACCTTCATGTGCGTGTCGACGACGCAGTCGGCCGCAATGGTGAGCGAGTTGGTCACGATGGTCATGTTCGGTCTGCCCTTGAGTGAGCGAGCGACCTCCTGAGTGGTGATTCCGCCGGTCAGTGCCACCGACTGCGGACCCGCCGGAATCAGGGCCGCTGCGCGCTGCGCGATCCGCCGCTTCGCAGCGATAGTCCGGTGGTCGCGCAGCCGCACCGGAATGTCGCTCCCACTCGGATCGAGCGCGCGAGCACCGCCGTGAGTGCGCTGCAACAGACCCTGTCCTTCGAGTTCGCTCAGGTCTCTGCGCAGCGTTGCGGGTGACACTCCCAGCTGTTCGCACAACTGCTGGGACGTGACCTCGCCCTGGTCTCGGAGCGTCGAAAGCATCGTCCGCATCCGGTCCGTTCTATTCGTCGACATCGTCGTCGCTTCCACTCTCTCTCGATTCGCTCAGTTTTATTGATCGTTTCGCCGATCCATATTGCGCGCTCCACCTGACGTTTCCATACTCGTCGAATGCAATCCACATCACACCCGACACGACAGACGACGTCGTGACGCTCACGACGACGAGAGCGCTCGTCGACTCGGCGGCGTCCCACGGGACGGCGGTCCCGGCGTTCAACGTGATCTCCCTCGAACACGCGGAAGGCGTGGTCGACGGCATCGAGAGTGCCGGATCGTCGGCCTTGCTGCAGATCAGCGAGAACACGGCGCTGTTCCACGGCGGTCGCTTCGCCCCGCTCGTCGCCGCGTGCGCGCAGATCGCCTCTCACTCGACGGCCGCCATCGCGATTCACCTCGATCACTTCCGAAGCATCGACCTGATCGAGGAGGCGATCGCAACTGCGGCCGGCCTCGGCGCCACATCGATCATGGTGGACGCTGCGCACCTGGACTACGGCGACAACATCTCGCGCACCACATCGCTCACACGTGACGCACATGCTGCCGGCCTGTGGGTCGAAGCCGAACTCGGCGAGATCGGCGGAAAGGACGGCACCGTGCTGGACGCACATGCACCAGGTGCGCGGACCGACCCGGACGACGCCGCGGCCTTCGTCGCCGCAACCGGTGTCGATGCTCTCGCGGTGGCGGTCGGCAGTTCTCACGCGATGTCTAGTCGCACAGCCCGACTCGACATCGACCTTCTTTCCCGAATCTCCGGCCGGGTATCGGTGCCGCTCGTGTTGCACGGATCGTCGGGCGTCCCCGACGACATGATCCGGTCGGCGGTCGACGCGGGCATTCGTAAGGTCAACGTCGGAACGGCACTGAATCTATCGTTCACCGCCGCAGTTCGGGGTGCGATGCGAGCGGAACCGTCTGCACTCGATCCGCGAACGTATCTCTCGGCCGGACGAGCAGCGGTGAGCGACACGGTCGCTCATTTCTGCCTATCGATCGACTTTGTTCGGGCGGTGAGCGGCCGATGACCACCGGCACTCTCGCAGACAGCCCACTGGCCGACCTGATCGCCCGGCACAAGGCCGGGGAAGCAGTCGGCATCTACTCGGTGTGCTCAGCGCACCCCACCATCGTGCGAGCGGCGATCGAGCAGGCCGCGGAGGACGGCAGCCACGTGCTGATCGAAGCCACGTCCAACCAGGTGGACCAGTACGGCGGCTACACCGGTATGCGACCCGCCGATTTCCGGTCACTCGTACTCGGCATCGCCGACGACGAGGCGTTCCCCCGCGACCGCGTCATTCTCGGTGGCGACCACCTCGGGCCCAACAGGTGGCAGGACCGACCGGCCGAGGTGGCGATGGCCGAAGCCGACGTGCTGATCGCGGCGTACGTCGAGGCGGGGTACACGAAGATCCATCTGGACTGCAGCATGTCCTGCGCCGACGACCCACCCACCCTGAGCGACGATGTCGTCGCCGGCCGAACTGCTCGGCTGCTGCGTATCGCCGAAGATGCGGCGGAGCGTGCGGGCGGTGTCCGGCCCGCATACGTGATCGGCACCGAGGTTCCGGTACCCGGGGGTGCCCACGAGACTCTCGACGCGCTGACGCCGACCCCCGCTGACCGAGCCGGAGCCACGATCGCCGCTCACAGGGCCGCGTTCGCGGCAGCGGGACTGGATGCCGTGTGGCTCAGAGTCATCGCGCTCGTGGTGCAGCCCGGCGTCGAGTTCGACCACGTCAACGTCTTCGACTACGACCGCACCGCCACTGTCGACTTACGCGCCGTTCTCGACGACGAGCAACATCTGGTCTTCGAGGCGCACTCCACCGATTACCAGAGACCCGATCGGCTCCGCGAACTCGTGGAGGATCACTGGGCGATCCTGAAGGTCGGCCCCGGTCTGACGTTCGCGATGCGGGAGGCGCTCTTCGCTCTGGCCCGGATCGAGAAGGAACTGGTGGCGGTTCCGTCCCAGTCCGCTCTCATCGAGGTCGTCGAACGCCGGATGCTGGCCGAACCCGGTCACTGGCAGTCCTACTATCACGGCGATTCGACGGCCCAGCGCACTGCGCGACGCTACAGTTACAGCGACCGTCTGCGGTACTACTGGCCCGATCCCGAGATCGACGCAGCTCGAAAGACGTTGCTCGACAACCTCGATCGCATCGGAATTCCGTTGCCGCTCATCAGTGCCTTCATGCCGGACCAGTACGCGCGGGTGCGTGCGGGCCTGCTGGACCCTCGCCCTGATGCCCTCGTCGCGGACCGCGTTCGCGACGCCATGCGCCCTTATGCCCGAGCTTGCGGCACCAGTGCCGTCCACTACTCCGACGGAGCCCAGACATGACCGACAGAACCCGACCCGCCTCGATCGCTGTACCCGCTCAGGAGGACGGCGGCGCAACAATTCTCGAGATCGGTCAGCAGCCCGAGGTGTGGCGTGAAGTCGCCGGAGGCTGGGATGCGCGCGCCGACGAGTTCCTTCGCGACCTGACCGCGCGCTCGGATCTGCGCGTCATCCTGACCGGCGCCGGCAGCAGCGCCTTCGCCGGCGAGGTCGTCGCTCCTGCTCTTCGACGCCATCTCGGCCGACGCGTCGAGGCAATTCCCACGACCAGCATCGTCGCAAGCCCGCTCGATCACCTGGAGCCCGACACTCCGACGCTCCTGGTGTCGTTCGCGCGGTCGGGCAACAGTCCCGAGAGCGTGGCGACGACCGAGCTGGCCGATGAGATCGTCAGGGAGGTATGGCATCTCGTCCTGACCTGCGACCGCGACGGGCAGCTGGCTCGGACGCACGCGGATCGAACCGACTCCGTGGTTCTGCTGATGCCGGAGCGCACCAACGACACCGGATTCGCGATGACGTCCAGCCTCACGTCGATGATGCTGTCGTGCCTGCTGCTGCTGGGTGGCATGTCGCGTCAGGACGTCGAGGCTCTCTCTCGAGCCGTCGAGCACATCATCGAGATGCAGTCGGACATCCGCGATCGTGCACGAACCAGGAACAGCACGTTCGTGTACCTCGGTGCCGGTGGACTGGAGGGCCTCGCTCGAGAATCGGCGCTCAAGTTGCTGGAACTGACCGCGGGCGAGGTATCCACATACTTCGACTCACCACTGGGCTTCCGTCACGGCCCGAAAGCCGTGCTCGACTCCGAGACTCTCGTCCTGGTCTTCGTCTCCACCGATGCGCACACTCGTCGATACGATCTCGATATCATCGCCGAGCTCCGCGCCCAGCTCGGGTCGGAGAGTGTCACGGTGATCAGTGCCGAGCCTCTCGACGACGCCGTCGTGCTTCCCGGTCTGGCGGATCTGAACGACTCCTCGGTGGCCCTGGCCTACCTCGTCTATGCGCAGTACCTGGCGCTCTTCACCTCCATCGACAGGGGTAAGACGCCGGACAACCCGTTCCCCTCCGGTGAGGTCAACCGAGTGGTCGAGGGCGTCACCATCCACCCGATGTACGACACGGTGCGGCGATGATGTCGACTACGGCTCACTTTCTCGGTGTCGACGGCGGCGGTTCGAAGACGGCCTTCGCGTTGGTCGACTCTCACGGCGTGGTGTCCGCGCGCATCACATCCGGTAGTTCCTACTATTTCAATTCCAGTTCCGATGTGATGAAACGTGTTTTGGCAGAGGGTGTCTCACAGGTCTGCGTTGCGGCCGGAATCACACCGGAGCAGATCGACGCGGCCTTCTTCGGGCTCCCCGGCTACGGGGAGGCGAGCGGGGACGTCGCCGAACTCGACGCGATGCCGGCACGCATTCTGGGACATGACCGCTACCGATGCGACAACGACATGGTGTGCGGGTGGGCGGGTTCGCTGGCAGGCGAAGACGGCATCAACGTCATCAGCGGCACCGGGTCCATGACCTACGGCGAACGCCTCGGGGCCGGGCACCGTGTCGGCGGCTGGGGTGAACTGTTCGGCGACGAGGGATCGGCGTACTGGATCGCCACCCGCGGTCTGAACGTCTTCAGCAGAATGAGTGACGGTCGCACCCCACGCGGTCCGCTGCACGGTCTGCTCGTGGAGAGGCTGGGTCTCTCGTCGGATCTCGACGCGGTGGGCCTCGTCATCGGTACGTGGGGTGGCGACCGCAGTCGAATTGCCGCACTGGCGACAACTGTGTGTGAAGCTGCGCGGCAGGGTGATTCGGAAGCGCTGGGTGTCGTGTCCAGTGCGGTCCGCGAGCTCGCGACCTTGATCGAGACCACCCGCTCTCTCCTCGGCTTCAGCGACGACGAGGTCGTTCCCGTGTCCTATTCGGGTGGAATGTTCACCGACGTCGGTTACCTGACGTCTTTTCGCGCGGCATTGGGAGAACTGCCGGCCGAGTACGACCTTCGAGTTCCCCTGCTGGACCCCGCACTCGGGGCAGCCGTCTATGCCGCCAAGGACGCCGGCACCCCGTTCAGCACCACGGCGCTCCAGCGCCTCCGCAGTACCCACACATCGACAGATGAGGTAGAGACCCATGAGTGACACACTCGTAGCCCCCCGCACCCGCAGCTGGATCTTCTATGCAGCTCTGCTGATTCTCTTCTGGGGCGTATGGGGGGCGTTCTCGGCGCTACCCGCCACCAGGTACGGCTATCCCGATCGCATGATCTACTGCATCTGGGCACTCACCATGATCATTCCCGCTGTATTCGCGCTGCGTGGAGCGACATTCGACCGGCGACGCGCAGCGACCGGTTACGGTCTGCTCATCGGGCTCACCGGCGCCGGTGGCCAGCTGCTTCTCTTCCAAGCCCTCACCATGGGGCCGGCCTACCTGATCTTCCCGATCGTGTCGATCTCGCCTGCGATCACGGTCATCATGGCCATGGTGCTTCTGCGAGAGCGGATCTCACGTCTCGCCGTGGTCGGTCTGATCGCTGCTCTCGCCGCGATCGTCCTGTTCAGCGTCACCGGTGCGGCTGCGGACGATTCGACCGGGCCGTGGTTGCTGCTGGCAGTCCTGATCTGTGTGGCGTGGGGAGTGCAGGCCTACTTCATGCGCAAGACCGCGACGATCGGGGTCGGCGCGGCCACCACCTTCGGGTGGATGGCGATCAGTGCCCTCGTTCTCATTCCCTTCGCCGTCTACTCCATGGGCGGTATACCGACCGAGTTCCCCTGGCAGGCACCAGTGTTGACCGCAGGGACCCAGATCTTGAATGCTGTCGGCGCGTTGTTCCTCGTGATGGCGTTCACTCGCGGCAAGGCCACCGTGGTCGCGCCCACCACCAATGCGCTGGCGCCCGCTCTGACCATCGTGGTGTCGCTCGTGGTCTACCAGACCGTGCCCACGCTGTACGGCGCACTGGGTATCGCCCTGGCGCTGATCGGGTCGACGTTGATGGTCTACAGCGACGAGAAGCGCGGCATGGCTCCCACCCCTGCAGTGCAGAGTGCGCACGCCGCGTCCTGACCGCGTGTTCGCCCGGTCGGTCACAGTGTCGTGCTCGCTCGGCGTATCAGTGAGACCGTCTCGCGGTCGCCCTCGGACTGTCCCTCCACCTCGCGCCCCAATGAGTGGAGTACGTCGGTAGCGATACGGCGGGCCTCGCGGGTCAGGTCGTATCCGACGGTGGACAGTGGAGGGACCAGGTACGGGGAGAACGGTGCATCGTCGACCCCGATCACCGCAAGCTGGCGCGGAACGGAAACATTCGCGTTGCGAGCAAGATGAAGCACCCGACCTGCTACCACGTCCGAGAAGGCGCACACACCAACAGTCCGACCGGAATCGGTCCACGACTCGACGATGCGGAGGTCAGCCTCCGCATCGTCGGTGAGATACGACGTTGTCGCGTGGTCCGATTCCCGGGTCAGTGAGTCGAAAGCGTGTCGGCGCGCGCGAACGAAGTCGTCGTCCTCCGATGCCCGGTCGGCGACGTAGACGAGTTTCTCGCAGCCGATGTCGATCACGTGCTGCACCTGGGTGCGCACCATGTCGAGCTGGCCGATGCCGAGTGCGTCGCGGGTCGAGGCGGACTGCAGAACCCATGCTCTGATCTCCCGCACGCCCAGCGTCTCCAACGACGCCTGATCGACAGTGGAGAGTCGCTGGAAGGTGACGACGCACGCTGCGGTGACCGACCGCAGGAGATCGCGGACATGACCCGGGTGGTCACCGACCGGATGACGCAGGAACGCCAGGCCTTCTGCAGACAATGCGGTACCGACGCCGGCGAGCAGCCGTGCGATGGGCTCACTGGTGTCCCACGTGTGCGGAACCAGAGCGACCACGATATCGCCGGTTCCTCTTCTCAGTGCGCGGGCAGCGGGGGAGGGGTTGTAGTCGAGTTGCAGTGCTGCGTCCAGCACCTTGCGGCGCGTGCTTTCCGAGATCTGCTTGTCCACCCGATTGTTCAGCACGTAGCTGACCGTCGCGCGTGACACACCTGCTGCCGTCGCCACGTCTGCGCTCGTGGTTCTTTCGGACATCGATGATCCTCGTTTCTCCTCAGCGACACCGTACGCGGGCGGAGGATTTTGTCCGAAAGCTTCACACGGAGTAGTTACACGTGTAACTTGAAGAAAACGTTCAGTTCCGGTGACAGCGACATCACCTCGACTCATGGAAAGGCGGATCGATGCGTCGGCGCACAGGCACCGTGTTCCCGCCGACCGCCTCCGGTACGCATGACGAACGGTTCGCACCGGTCGTCGCGGAATTCGAGGAACAGTTGACCTCGTTCCCGTACGGTGGCGCATCGTTGGCGATATTTGTCGATGGTGCACCGGTCGTCGATGTCTGGGGTGGCATGGCCGACGCGATGACAGGACGACCGTGGCGCCGGGACACGCTCGCCGTACCGTTCTCCTGCTCCAAGAGCGTCACCACAATTGTCGTGCTCACGCTCGTCGAACAAGGGATTCTCGAGCTCGATACCCCGCTCGCGCACTACTGGCCGGAGTTCGCCGACAGCGGGAAACTGAACATCACCATTCGAGAGGTGTTGTCGCACCGTGCCGGCCTCCCCTTGGTCGACGCGGCCCTGTCGTTCGCCGACGTGTGCGATGGTGGTCCGCTGGCCGTTGCGCTCGAGAGGCAGAAGCCGTTGTGGGAGCCCGGCACCGGTCACGGCTACCACGCACTCACTGTCGGCGCATTGATCGGTGAAGTCGTCAGGCGTGCGACGGGGGAGACCCTCGGCACGATCTTGCGTGAGCACCTCTGCGCACTGCTCGATCTCGACTTGTGGATCGGCCTCCCCCCTGTCCACCACAGCCGAGTGGCTACGGTTCTGCCGCCGTCTCCCGCGGATTACATCCCGGCGCTGCATGATCCGGTTCTCGACTACCTGCGGGCGGACGACCGAGTTCTGCAAGCCCTCACTCTCGGCGGCGCCGTTCGTATCCCGGTCGTCGGGCTGATCACGGAAACCGACTGGAACGACCCGCAATTGTGGGCGGCGGAATTGCCGGCCGGCAACGCGATGGCGACCGCACGAAGCCTGGCGAAACTCCATGCCGCCTTGGTGTCCGAGACGGCTGCTCTGTCGGGCACCCCGATCCCTCCGATCCTGAGCCCGTCGACGCTGCGCGACTCCCGCGAGTGCGCCAGTGACGGCGCGCCCGTCATCGGGCCGGATTCCGGTCCGTTCCATCGATGGGGAACAGGTTTCATGCTGTCCAGCGACGCACGGCCCATGCTGTCCGAGAAAAGCTTCGGGCACGATGGCGCCGCGGGCGGACTGTGTTTCGCCGACGACGATCATCGTGTGGGTTTCGCCTTCCTCCCCAGTGTGATGGGGGCGGGGCCCGACACTCGCGCCGATCGAATCGTCGATCAGCTTCGTACTTGCATCACGCGATGACGGCCGCCGACCGGGCGCCCGTTCCGACCGAGGAGGACCTCCATGCCCGTCGATCCCTTCCTTGCTCCGCTGCTCTCCCAGCTGCCGCCGTTCCCCGACCATATCGACGACTTCGAGGAGTTGCGCGCAACGGAGAAGGCGGCCGGTGACGTCCTCGCCCAGCAGGTCGCGGAACCCGGCCCCGAGGTCGCGGACGTACGTGAAGACTTCGTCCCTGTCGACGGCGGTAGCATCAAAGTCCGCATCTACGAGCCCTTCGGCGACGGGCCGCATCCGGTTCACCTGTATCTGCACGGAGGCGGGTGGATCGGCGGCACCATCGACTCGGCGGCCGTGGACATCGTTGCGAGAGAACGGTGCGTCGGAGCGGCATGCGTGGTTGTCACCGCCGAGTACCGCAAGGCACCCGAGCACCCGTATCCCACCGGTTTCGACGATGCGTACGCGACACTCACGTGGATCGCAGAACACAGCGGCGACCTCGGTGTCCGACCGGACGCAGTGACCATCGGCGGTGGATCGGCCGGGGCAAATCTCGCTGCGGCCGTCGCCCTGCGCGCACGGGACGAGAACGGGCCTTCCATCGCGTTCCAGTTGCTCGAGGTGCCGGCGCTGGACCTCACCTTCGGATCCGCGTCCGTCACCGAGTACGGACAGGGTTACGGGCTCACAGAGGACGCTTTCCGCCGGATCGCGTCCTATTACCTGCCCGATCCCAGCGTCGCATCCGACCCATACGTGTCCCCGCTGAAAGCGGCCAGCCTTGCCGGTCTACCGCCGGTGCACATCATGTCCTCGGAATACGACCCGGTGCGTGATGACGGTGAGCGGTACGCCCGACGGCTGGTCGAGGACGGGGTGGATGCGTCATTCTCCCTGCAGGCGGGGCACATCCACATTTCGTCGGCATTCACGAAGGTGATGGAGTCGGCGCGGGCATGGCGAGCGGAAGCGGTGGCGACCCTGAAGCACGTTCACGATACGGTCGGTGCAACCGTCGACTGATCGTCTCGTTCCCGGCCTGGTAGGCGTGGTGCTCAGTCACCGTTGATCTGCAGATCCGCCGCACGTTGTGCTGCCATCACCACGGTGGCGTGGGGTCCGCGCGAGACCGGCGCCGGGAACATCGAGGCATCGACGACGGACAGCCCGCGAGTGCCTCTCACCCGCCCTGTCGAACCGACGACCGCGAGCACATCGTCGTCCGCACCCATACGCGCACTGCACATCGTGTGCAGTGATCCGCCCGGGGACACCTTCGGGCCGACCATGGGATCCGTGATGTCCGACGCCACTGTCGACGCTGCCAGAATGTCGGTCGCCAGGGCGATTCCACCTCGCAGAGCTTCGCGGTCCGCAGCAGTATCCAGATAGCGGTGATCGACATTCGGCACCGAGAACGGATCGTCGGACGTCACGTCGACTGTCCCTCGCGCGTCGGGTGTCATGTGCGCGACGCCGATGGCCGGCAACATCGGCGGTAGCCCGGGAATCAGATGGTCGAACGACGATGTGTACGGGCGGATCTCGATCGGACCGGAGTGCAGTACGACCTGCAGAGGTGTCCCGCGGTCGGAGCCGTCGGGTGCGGTTCTCGGCAGGTAGGTGATCGTGATCTCGGGGTGGTCTGCCATGCCGGCCCCGACTCCCGGGAGATGCTGCACGACCGGTATACCCACTCGTCGAAGGGTGTCGGCATGACCGATCCCGGAGTGCATCAGGAGGTTCGGCGTGCGGACTGCTCCGGCAGCGAGCACCACCCGGTCGGCGTGGACGACGAAGGGGCCGTCGTCGTCGCGGCCGGTGACCCCGATGACCCTGTCGCCGTCGAACAGGAGGCGCGCCACCTGCGAGCGTCCCCGAACGGTGATCCTGTCGGCAACGGGCGAGAGGTAGGCCTCGGCCATCGAGATCCTCTGCCCATCACGCACGTTCGACGGGACCGCGCCTATACCGTCGCCCACCGTGGGTGCGTTGAGGTCGCCGAGGTGTCGGTGCCCTGATGCCACACCTGAATGGAGGAATGCCTGTGCGATGGGCGCACTGATCGAACGTGTCACCGGTACCGGACCGGTCGAGCCGTGATGATCGGCGTCTCCGAAGTCGTGGTCGGCCTCGATGCGGTTGTAGTACCGGGCGACGGTCTTTCGATCCCACAGGTCTTGCGGCCAGGTATCGAAGTCGGAGAGGGGTGCGCGCACGAAGTAGGCCCCGTTGACGGCACCGGATCCACCGAGCACACGTCCACGCGTTGCGACGACATGTCGATCTCCCGTCGTCCGCGCCGAGATCGGATCGGTGTACGGCGACTCGGGGCCGATAGGCATGCGCCGAACGTCCGTCAGGTCGGGTGGCCGCGAGTCGTGGCCGGCTGCAGGCAGGAAGACGGGGCCGACCTCGATGACCATCACCGAGGCCCCCGCCCGCGCGAACGTCGCCGCGGCGACGCAGCCTGCGCTGCCGCCGCCGACGATGATCACGTCAACCACGGGGTGGTCTCGCCGTCACCGGAGGATTCCGCGGTCGTCGGGTGTCCATCGTCGGACAGCCGAGACGAGGCGTTGTCCGAGTCCTGCGAGCAGGTCGGCGCCCTCGGCCGGTGTCGCGCCGCTGGGGTCTCCGAGTACGCCGGACGGGGACACGCTCGCGACGCCGGAGGTCGACAGTCGCTCCATGAGTGTGGAGATGGGATCAGTGTTGCCGACGACCGCAGCCTCGATGTCGACCTGATCGGGTGCGATGTGCAGCATCAACGACGTTTCGGTACGTCCGGCGTGGGCATCACCGCCGGGGACCCAGCACGGAAACCAGGCCACGTCACGGCCCTCGTAGCGCAGGAGCGTAACCGCGTCGGCCAAGGCGGATCCGTTACCACCGTGGCCGTTCACGAAGATCACCCGGTCGGCCCACCGGCAGATCGAGCGGCCGTACTCGACGATGACCGTGCTCAGAGCTGTGCGGCCGAGCGAGACGGTGCCGGGGAAGCCCTCGTGTTCTCCGCTCGCCCCGTAGGCAAGTGCGGGGGCGATCCACGCATCGGACATAGCGGAAGCCACCTCCTCAGCGATCATGGTGTCCGTGGTCAACGGTAGGTGGGGTCCGTGTTGCTCCACCGACCCCACCGGCACGACCACCAACCCGCCGTCGACGTTCGGCCACGGCACGGACCCGAGATCAGCCATGTCAGCGGGCGCGCACAGCCTGATCGCCGGTAGCTCCCAACGCTCTGACGAAGCCGTCGGGCACAACGATGTCATCGGGGCGCAGTTCGGTGATCGAACTCTTGCCCATGCCGAGCAGCGCGCTGTCGATTCCCATCCGCAGGATGTCGAAGACGTTCTCCACGCCGGCCTGACCGTTCGCGGCGAGACCCCACAGGTAAGCGCGGCCGATCATGACCGAACGGGCGCCGAGGGCTACAGCTTTGACGACGTCGCTGCCGCGGCGGATCCCGCCGTCGAGGAGCACTTCGATCTGATCGCCGACAGCCTCGGCGACGGCAGGCAGCATGCGGATCGTGGCGGGGGTGCCATCGAGGTTGTTGCCGCCGTGGTTGGAGACGGAGATGGCGGAAAAGCCGGCGTCGACGGCGCGGCGGGCGTCGTCGACGCGGGAGATGCCCTTGAGCATGAACGGGCCGGCCCACTGCGCACGGAGCCAGGCGATGTCCTCCCAGGACGGCGGCGGGGTGCGCTGCCACATGCCGTAGGCACCGAAGAACGTCGGCGGCTGCGGTGCGCCGGCGGGCAGGATGTTCGGCGTCGTCAGGTCCGGAATGCGGCCCGACTTGGCGAACTTGTAGAGCCACACCGGGCGAATGAGGCCCTCGGGGGCGAACTTGGCCATGGCGGTGAGGTTCATCGTCTCCGGGATGGCGGGGCTACCCCAGTCGCGGCCGTAGGAGAACGACCAGTCGAGCGTGAGGATGATTCCCACTGCGCCTGCGGCTTTCGCCCGTTCCATGCGGGCGACCATCTCCTCGCGGGTACCGAGCCAGTAGACCTGGAACAACGTCTGCGAGTTGACGGCGGCGACGTCCTCGACCGACTTGGAGGCGAATGAGGACAGCCCCATGATGGTGCCGCGGGCGGCGGCGGCGCGGGCGACGGCGATTTCACCTTCGGGATCCACCGCCTGCACGCCGGTGGGGGAAATGATCACCGGCATCGAGATGTGTTGTCCCATCACCGTCGTCGACTGGTCACGCACATGCGCGTGACCGGCGACCCGGGGTGCGAAACCGAGTTCGCCGAACGCTGCCATGTTGTCGTCGTAGGTGCTGCCGCGTTCGGAGCCGGCTATCAGCGCCGAGTACACCGACGGGGGGAGACGCTTCTTCGCTCGTCGCTGCATCTCGGCGACGGTCTCCATCCACGGGTTTCTCGCCCACGGGTTGTGGGCTTGGATGTCGCGGAGTTTCACTGGACACCCCCACCGAATGTCATACCCGCGAGAGGATTCTCGTCACAGAGGGTGGCAGGCGCGCCGTCCCGGCGGGTGAGCAGCGTCAACGGCACCGACGCCTTCGGGATGGACCGCTTCCCGGTGCGGGAGTGGTCGACGCTCGACTTCGGGACGGCGCCGCGGTCGGCGGCGAGGGCGGATTCGCCGTAGCCCTGCACACATTCGGGGTCGGGGCCGTCCATGGGGAGCCCGGTGAAGAACTTCGCGGCCATGCATCCGCCGCGGCAGGCGTCGAAGTGCGCGCACTTGGTGCACGCGCCCGACGTCTGCGGGGACCGTAGTTCCTGGAACAGTTCCGAGGTCTGCCAAACGGCTTGGAAGCCGCCCATATCGGAGGTGGCGCCGCGGACGATGTTGCCGGCGAGGAACTGTTCGTGGATGGCGAAGGGGCAGGCGTAGACATCGCCGATCGGGTCGATCAGGCACACCACTCGTCCTGCGCCGCAAAGGTTGAGCCCCGGCAGGGCGTCGCCGAAGGCGGAGAGGTGAAAGAACGAATCGCCGGTGAGCACTCCGTCGCCGTTGGCGACGAGCCAGTCGTAGAGTTCGCGCTGCTGTCCGGCGGTGGGGTGCAGGTCGTCCCACACGTCCGCGCCGCGACCGGACGGACGCAGGCGGGTGATGCGCAAGGTGGCGTCGTAGGCGTCGGCAAGGGCCTTGAACTCGTCGAGCTGGGAGACGTTGTGGCGGGTGACGACGACGGAGATCTTCGCGTCGCGGAACCCGGCGTCCTTCAGGTTCTTCAGGGCGCGGACGGCCATGTCGAACGAGCCGGGGCCGCGGACGGCGTCGTTGACCTCGGCGGTGGCGCCGTCGATGGAGATCTGCACGTCGACGTAGTCGGAGGCGGCGAGTCGGGCGGCGACCTTCTCGTCGATCTTGACGCCGTTGGTGGAGAACTTGACGCCCACCTGGTGGGCGGTGGCGTAGTCGACGAGTTCCCAGAAGTCGGATCTGACGGTGGGTTCGCCGCCGCCGATGTTGACGTAGAAGACCTGCATCTTCTGCAGTTCGTCGATGATGGATTTGCACTGCTCGGTGGAGACGCGACCAGCATCGACGACATCGCGGAGGCAGCAGACATCGCTCGCCGCACCTTCTTCCGCTACTTCGCCTCCAAGAACGCCGTGCCCTGGGGAGACTTCGACGCCGGGCTTCACGTTCTGCAGCGTCTGCTCGACGAGATGCCTGACTCCATGTCAGTGCCCGATGCGGTGATGGCTGCGCTGTTGCAGTTCAACTCGTTTCCTGACGAGGAACGCGACGTGCACCGGGTCAGAATGCGACTGATCTTCGAGGTGCCCGCCCTGCAGGCGTACTCGATGGTCATGTACCAGGGATGGCGGGCCGTCATCGCGGGTTTCGTGGCCACTCGTGAGGGTCTCGGTCCGAACGACCTCTATCCACGGACCGCCGGCTGGCTAGCGCTCGGCGTGGCGATTTCCGCGTAAGAACAGTGGCTTGCCGACGATGGAGCCGCATTGTCGGCCTTGTTGCGACGGGCTTCCGAACCGCTGTACCACGGCTTGCGTCGCGTGCCTGAATCCTAATTGCGTCTACGAGCGAGGCAAGGGCCCCACCCGGTGAACCATCGCTCAACGAGATGGACTGTCAGGCAGCGTGATACAGATGCAGTGAGAGCGACGCATGGGATTTCCGGTGGCACGAGAGAGTCACACGTTGCGACAGACGGAGGTGGGCTCAGGCGGACGGCGGTGGATGTATCAGCAGGAACCCTTCGCCTGCTTCCAGGTCGGGAGCGGCCCGCAGTAACCGTGCGCCGAGGACCGACACACGTGCCGGTGGGCAACCCGCGGGTCCTCGACGTGGAGGTCGAGGTGGACCTGCTGCGGCGAACCGTTCGGCCAGCCCGGTGGAACGTGGCCCGGTGCCAGTTGCACTCCGATGCGCCACTGCCCGGCAGAATCGATCACGGTGTGCCACCGTTCGTTCTCGAGAACACGTCCGTCGAGCACCCCCGCCCAGAACGCGCTTTCGGCGTGGAGGTTGGCTGCGTCGAACACGACGACCTGGCGGACGATCCGCATGGCCACGGATGCTACACACGGCAACAACAGATCGAGAGGTGTTCGCATCCTCGGGTGATCGACCACCCGGTCAATGGCGAACCGCTTGTCCCCCTGCACGGTATCGCCGGGTCGGGGTCTTTCGGCAAGACCCCCTGCGCCCTGCACAACCGCCTGGCGCATCACCGAGTGGAAGCCCGGAACCACCGCAGCCGGACGATAGCCTTTCGCTACGTCCGTCGGCGACCGCGGAAGAAGGTGCGGAGCTCCCGGACGAGGATCTCCGGTTCCTCCATTGCGGCGAAATGTCCACCGTGGTCGACGTCTGTCCACCGCTGCACGTCGTGCTCGTGTTCCGAGAACCGCCGGATGCCGATGTCGTGTGCGAGTTGCAGGAATCCGGTGGGGACACCGGACGGCTCCGGGGCCGGTCCCCACGCCGAGGTGGCGTACCCGGTGTAGGCGCTGGTGCCGGCGGTGCCGGTGAACCAGTACAGCGACACGTGATCGAGCACCCGATCGGCACCCAGCACGTCCTCCGGCAGTGCGTCGATCGGCCAGGTCCACGCCGCGAACTTGTCCACCATCCACGCCAGCTGCCCCACAGGGGAGTCGGTCAACCCGTACGCGAGGGTCTGCGGGCGCGTCGACTGCATCGCGATGTAGCCGTACTCGGTGCGCATGAACTCCCCGACCCGGGCCAGCCGATTCCGTTCGAGATCCGTCAGTGCGCTCAGTGTGTCGTCGTCGACGGACTCCGGAGCCCTGAAGGTCTGCGAGCCGTTGATGTGCACGCCCACCACCCGGTCGGGTGTGTGCCGTGCGACCGCGGGGAAGACGGCGGCGCCGATGTCGCCGCCCTGCACCGCGAACTTCTCGTACCCCAGCTCGGTCATCAAGCTCACCCACGCTGCTGCGATGCGGTCGGTGTCCCACGGTTCGCGTGTGGGGCCGAGAGGGTGAACCCGGGCAGTGAGGGAACGACGACGTCGAAAGCGTCGAAAGTGTCGGCAGGGTCGGCCGGATCGGTGAGCGTGTCGATGATGTCGAGGAACTCGAACACCGACCCGGGCCACCCGTGCGTGAGGATCAGCGGCAGGGCACCGGGGTGCGGGGATCGGACGTGGACGAAGTGGATGCGTGTGCCGTCGATGCTGGTGGTGAACTGCGGGAACGCGTTCAGGCGCGCTTCGCGGGCCCGCCAGTCGTAGTCGATTCGCCACGGGCCGGCGAGATGCCTTAGATAGTGCACCGGCACACCGGCACACCGGCACACCGGCACACCGGCACACCGGCACACCGGCACACCGGC